>NZ_BBWR01000030.1 GCF_001463905.1 Aureimonas frigidaquae | reverse complement strand
CCGGCCATCGAGACGGCGGGAGCGCTGGACGGGACTGAGGGGGCCGGTTTGGTCTGATTGGTTCTGGTATGACTGGATCGGGCGGCATGCCTGTTTGATCCGGTCGGGTTTTTGCGCTCTTGT
>NZ_BBWR01000029.1 GCF_001463905.1 Aureimonas frigidaquae | reverse complement strand
AACAACACCCTTCATCGCTTCCAGCCCGGCCGCATCGGCGCAGGACAGGACAAGCGTCAAAGCCTCATCGTCGCTCGACAGCTCTAGGCTGGACTGCGCGCTGAACGCAATCCGGCCCGTGTCCACGCCGTGCTCGACTTCAAAACGGTGGCTCCAGTGCTTGCACAGCTGCTGAAGGTAGCGACCACCATGGGACGTGAGGACACGGGATGTCGCAATGAGCATGAACAGGCTTCCTGATAAA
>NZ_BBWR01000028.1 GCF_001463905.1 Aureimonas frigidaquae | reverse complement strand
AAAACAACCCTCTCATCCCCATCACAACACATTCACAACAAAGCCCCGCAGGTCAGCCCGCGGGGCTTTGTTGCGTTCACAGCTCTCGTCAGAAAAGCGTAGACGGCAGGGGCAGGGGCAGGGGCAGGGGCAGGAGCGGAGACGGCGTCAGCGTCCCAGGCCGCGCGCCCAGGCACTCACCCCGATGCCGCGTCCGCCCACCTGAACACCAGCGCCTCGCGGAACGCAAAGCGCTTCACATGCTCCTC
>NZ_BBWR01000027.1 GCF_001463905.1 Aureimonas frigidaquae | reverse complement strand
AAACTCAACCTCTCATCCCCATCACAACACATTCACAACAAAGCCCCGCAGGTCAGCCCGCGGGGCTTTGTTGCGTTCACAGCTCTCGTCAGAAAAGCGTAGACACCAGCGCAGGGGCAGGGGCGGAGACGGCGTGAGCGTCCCAGGCCGGGCGTCCAAGCGTCCGCGCGCCCAGGCGCTCACCCCGATGCCGCGTCCGCCCAGTCAAACACCAGCGCCTCGCGGAACGCAAAGCGACGCAGATGCTCCTC
>NZ_BBWR01000026.1 GCF_001463905.1 Aureimonas frigidaquae | reverse complement strand
CTCCTCCTTCATCGGTTCCAGCGATGACGGCCAGGCTTCGTTCATCGGCGGTGGTCACGTCGGTTACGACTACCAGATGGGCAACTTCCTCATCGGTGCCGTTGCCGACCTGAGCTACATCGACGCCTCGACCTCGTCGTCCTACACGCTGCCGGGCTCCACGACGGTGTTCGGCGCCACGCAGGAAATCGACTATGTCGGTACCGTCCGCGCCAAGCTCGGCTACGCTGCTGACCGCTTCGCCGTCTACGCGACGGGTGGTCTGGCCTATGGCGACACCAGCAACAGCTACCTCGGCGGCACGACGGC
>NZ_BBWR01000025.1 GCF_001463905.1 Aureimonas frigidaquae | reverse complement strand
CCGGCCCCGGCCGGCCTGTCACCCGAAGGCGGCAGGCCCGGCCGAAGCCGTCCATCTTCTATCGTTACTCGACGATGGCCGAGACGATGCCGGCGCCGACGGTGCGGCCGCCTTCGCGAATTGCGAAGCGCAGCTTCTCTTCCATCGCGATCGGAACGATCAGCGTGACATCCATCGTCACGCTGTCGCCCGGCATCACCATCTCCGTACCTTCCGGAAGCGTCACGACGCCCGTCACATCCGTCGTGCGGAAGTAGAACTGCGGACGGTAGTTCGTGAAGAACGGCGTATGACGGCCGCCCTCTTCCTTCGTCAGGATGTAGGCCTCGGCCTTGAACTTCGTGTGCGGCTTCACCGAACCCGGCTTGCACAGGACCTGACCGCGCTCGACGCCTTCACGATCCACGCCGCGGATCAGCGCGCCGATGTTGTCGCCAGCCTGGCCCTGGTCCAGGAGCTTGCGGAACATCTCGACGCCCGTCACCGTCGTCTTCTTGGAGTCGCGGATGCCGACGATCTCGACTTCCTCGCCAACCTTCACGACGCCGCGCTCCACGCGACCCGTCACCACCGTGCCGCGGCCCGAGATCGAGAACACGTCTTCGATCGGCATCAGGAACGGCTGATCGATCGGGCGCTCCGGCGTCGGGATGTAGGCGTCGACCGCCGCCATCAGCTCACGCACTGCGTCTTCGCCGATCGTCTTGTCCGAATCTTCCAGAGCCGCGAGAGCCGAGCCCTTCACGATCGGAATGTCGTCGCCCGGGAAGTCGTAGCTCGACAGAAGCTCGCGAACCTCGAGCTCCACCAGCTCCAGGAGCTCCGCGTCGTCCACCTGGTCGACCTTGTTCAGGAACACGACGATCGCCGGAACGCCAACCTGGCGCGCCAGGAGGATGTGCTCGCGCGTCTGCGGCATCGGGCCGTCCGCCGCCGAGCAAACCAGGATCGCGCCGTCCATCTGCGCTGCACCCGTGATCATGTTCTTCACGTAGTCGGCATGGCCCGGGCAATCCACGTGCGCATAGTGACGCGCAGCCGTCTCGTACTCAACGTGCGCCGTCGAGATCGTGATGCCGCGAGCCTTCTCTTCAGGCGCCGCGTCAATCTGGTCATAGGCGCGGAACTCGCCGAAGTACTTCGTGATCGCCGCCGTCAGCGACGTCTTCCCATGGTCAACGTGACCAATCGTTCCAATGTTCACGTGCGGCTTCGTCCGCTCGAATTTGCTCTTGGCCA
>NZ_BBWR01000024.1 GCF_001463905.1 Aureimonas frigidaquae | reverse complement strand
GGCTACATCCGCTCGACGGGCCGCATGGCGATGGCGATTGCGCAGAACGGGCCCGGGGTGACGGGCTTTGTGACGGCGGTCAAGACGGCGTACTGGAACCACACGCCGATGCTTCTGGTGACGCCGCAGGCGGCGAACCGGACGATCGGGCAGGGCGGTTTCCAGGAGATGGAGCAGATGCGGCTGTTTGCCGATTGCGTCTGCTACCAGGAAGAGGTGCGCGATCCGACGCGGATCGCGGAGGTTTTGAACCGGGTGATCCTGAAGGCCTGGCACAGCTCGGCGCCGGCGCAGATCAACATCCCGCGCGATTTCTGGACGCAGGTTATCGACATCGAGCTGCCGCAGATCGTGCGCTTCGAGCGCCCGTCGGGAGGCGAGGAGGCGGTTGCGGAAGCGGCGCGGCTTTTGTCGCAGGCGCGCTTTCCGGTGATCCTGTCGGGAGCGGGCGTCGTACTTTCGGGCGCGATCGGGGATCTGGTGCAGCTTGCCGAGCGGCTGGATGCGCCGGTCTGCTCGAACTACCAGCACAATGACAGCTTCCCCGGCTCGCACCCTCTGGCGATGGGCCCGCTTGGCTATAACGGGTCGAAGGCGGCGATGGAGATCATCGCGCAGGCCGACGTGGTGCTGGCGCTGGGCACGCGGCTGAACCCGTTCTCGACGCTTCCGGGCTACGGGATGAGCTACTGGCCGCAGGATGCGCGGATCATCCAGGTGGACATCAACCCGGACCGGATCGGACTGACCAAGAAGGTGAGCGTGGGCATCGTGGGCGATGCGGGCAAGGTCGCACGGGGCATTCTGGGGCAGCTTGCGCCGCGTGCCGAGGGCGGGGATGGGCAGGCGCGGGCGCGCCGTGACCTCGTGGCCAAGGCCAAGTCGCGCTGGCTTCAGGAACTGTCGAGCCTGGACCACGAGGAGGACGATCCGGGCACGCAGTGGAACGCGGAGGCGCGCGAGCGCGACGGGGAACTGATGTCGCCGCGCCAGGCCTGGCGCACGATCCAGTCGGTTCTGCCGCGCGAGGCGATCATCTCGTCGGACATCGGCAACAACTGCGCGATCGGCAATGCCTATCCGACCTTCGAGGAAGGGCGCAAATACCTGGCGCCGGGCCTGTTCGGCCCGTGCGGCTACGGCTTCCCGTCGATCCTGGGGGCCAAGATCGGCAATCCAGACATGCCGGTGGTGGGCTTTGCGGGGGATGGGGCGTTCGGGATCTCGATGAACGAGATGACGGCCTGCGGCCGGGACAACTGGCCGGCGATCACCATGGTGATCTTCCGCAATTACCAATGGGGTGCCGAGAAGCGCAACACGACGCTCTGGTACGACAACAACTTCGTCGGGACGGAACTGGACCGTGGCACGTCCTATGCGGCGATCGCGCAGGCCTGCGGGGCGCGGGGGGTGCAGGTGCGTGACCGCGAGGGGCTGGGCGATGCGCTGCGCGAGGCGATCGAGCTGCAGATGAGCGCGGGCAAGACGACCTTCATCGAGGTTCTTTTGAACCAGGAACTGGGCGAGCCGTTCCGGCGCGATGCGATGAAGAAGCCTGTCGCGGTGGCCGGGATCGACCCGAACGACATGGTGCGGCAGGCGCGGTCTTGAGGGATCGCGAGGGGGCCGCGGGCGGCCCCGTGCGTCCCGGTGCAGGGAAAGGCAGGAAGATGAAGCCCACCACCATGTCGGCGCCGGCGGGCGGGGAGCGAATGGCAGCGCTGATGCGGGTTCTGCCGGGCTTTCTGGTCTGTGCGACGGTCGCGCTGGCCTCGCAGTTCCTGAGCGATCATTACGGGGCGCCGGCCATGCTGATGGCGCTCCTGATCGGGATCGCCTTCCACTTCCTGGCGGAAGAGGGCCGGGCGGTGCCGGGCATCGCCATGACCTCGCGCACGGTGCTGCGGATCGGCGTGGCGCTACTGGGCGTTCGCATGAGCGCGGAGCTTCTGATGACGATCGGCCCGGCGACGATCGGGCTGGTGGTGGCGGGGATCGCGGTGACGATCCTGTTCGGGCTGGCGCTTTCGCGGGTGCTGGGGCGCAGCTGGAGCCTTGCGCTGCTGACGGGCGGGTCGGTGGCGATCTGCGGCGCGTCGGCGGCCATGGCGATCGCCGCGGTTCTGCCGCGCAACGAGCATTCGGAGCGGGACCTGATCTTCACCATCATCGGGGTGACGGTCCTGTCGACGCTGGCGATGATCGTCTATCCGATCGTGGTGCGGCTTCTGGGGATGGACGACCATTCGGCCGGGATCTTCATTGGGGCGACGATCCACGACGTGGCGCAGGTGGTGGGCGCAGGCTTCTCCATCTCGCCCGAGGCGGGGGAGACGGCGACCCTGGTCAAGCTGATGCGGGTGACGATGCTGGCGCCGGTGGTGCTGGTCTTCGCCTTTGCGGCGCGGCGCACCGGCAGCGCGGATGCGGACGGCAAGCGGCCGCCGCTCATTCCCACCTTCGTCGTGGGCTTCATCGCGCTGGCGGTCGCCAACTCGCTGGGCCTGGTGCCGGCCGCCGTGGCCGAGGCGCTGGTCGCGCTGTCGCGCTGGGCGCTCCTCATGGGCATCGCCGCCGTCGGCATGAAGACGTCCCTCAAAAGCATCCGCGACGTGGGAACCGGAGCCATCCTCCTCATCGTCGCCGAAACCCTCTTCATCGCAAGCTTCATCGCAGCCGGAATGCACATCATCGGATAGGA
>NZ_BBWR01000023.1 GCF_001463905.1 Aureimonas frigidaquae | reverse complement strand
CGTATCCAGGCGCGCGGCGCTATTGCAGCGTGGTTCGCAGGCGCTCGGCAGCTTCTATAAGTCGGGGCAGGAAGCCCGTCGCCTTGTCCACGCCGAAGCGCGGCAGCGGACCATGGCATGCCAGGGCTGCCACCACCGTGTTGGCGCTGTCGCGCACCGGTACGGCAACGGCGACGAGGCCTTCGATGAACTCCTGGTCGTCCAGGCTGTATCCCCGGCGGGATATGGCGGCGAGGTCGGCATCCAGCCGCGCGCGGTCGGAGATGGTATGGGTGGTGTAGTTGGACAGGGCCAAGGCATCCAGCGTCCGCTTGCGCTGCGCCGGCGCCATATGCGCCAGAAGCAGCTTGCCGCTCGCCGTGCAATGCAGCGGAACGCGCGATCCGATCTCCAGGTGGAGCCGCAGCGGCCAGCGCGCCTCCACGCGGTCGATATAGACGGCTTCCAGGCCTGCGCGGGTGACGAGGTTGCAGGTTTCCTCGCAGGCATCCACCAGCTGTTGCAGGATGGCGTGCCGCTCCGTCGTGACGGAGGTGCGGACCGCATCGAGGCCGAGGCGCAGGAGGCGCGGTCCGACGATGAAATGCCGGCCCCCCGGCTCGCGCGAAAGGTAGCCTTCCGTCTCCAGCCGCTGGCAGAGGCGATGGACCGTGGGCTTCGGCAAGCCCAGTTCCTGGCAGAGTTCCGGCACGGTGATCGGCTGGTCCGCGCCGGCAATCGCGGCCAGGAGATCGAGCGCCCGCAGCATGGCCGATCCGCTATCCCGTTCGTCCGCTTTCAAACCGCTCTGCCTCCCTTTCGCGTTGTGCCTGTCTTCCCTGTAGCACAGGCCGGTTCGTGGGGGACTACCACCGGTCATTCGATCTCCAGGCAAGCCACCATCCTGCGGCAATGCAGCATTAGTATCTCACTCAGTGAGACGTTCTGTTTCAAAATAGAGTTGACTCGTTTGGTGGCGGGGTGCAGTCTCCTGGCTGCAGGGAGGAATCTGCACATGAATTTCGAGGAAGAATTCGACTTCGTCGTCGTCGGCGCAGGATCGTCCGGCTGCGTTCTCGCCAACCGCCTGTCGGAAGATGGGCGGTACAGCGTGGCGCTCCTGGAAGCGGGGCCCAAGGACCGGAATCTGTGGATTCACCTGCCCATCGGCTATGGCAAGACCATGTGGAACGACGCCATCAACTGGCGCTTCCACACGGAGCCGGAGGAAGGGATGGCGGGCCGTCGCATCTACTGGCCGCGCGGCCGGGTCCTGGGCGGTTGTTCCTCGATCAACGGCCTCATCGTCATCCGGGGCCAGCAGGAAGATTATGATGGCTGGCGCCAGCTCGGGAATGAGGGCTGGGGCTGGGACGACGTGCTTCCCTATTTCCGCAAGCTGGAAACCAATCCAGCCTTCAGCGGCGACCCTCTGCACGGTTCGACCGGACCCTTGCATGTCAGCAGCATTCCCGTTCGGCATGAGCTGATCGAGGCCATCAAGTCCGCGGCCGTCGCCTGCGGCGTGCCCGAGACGGCCGACTTCAACGGCGCCACCCAGGAAGGCGTCGGCTACTATCAGCTGACGACACGTGGCGGCTGGCGCATGAGCGCGGCCAAGGCCTATCTGAAGCCGGCGCGGCGCCGCGAGAACCTTTCCATCCTGACGGAGGCGCAGGTCGCGCGGGTCATTTTCGAGGGCCGGCGCGCTGTGGGCGTGGAGTTGCGGCAGGGTGGCCGGGACCGGCGGATCGGCGCCCGGCGCGGTGTCATCCTGTCGGCGGGTGCGGTACAGACGCCGCAGCTCCTCATGCTGTCGGGCATCGGGCCTGCGGAGCATCTACAGCAAACGGGGATCCCCGTTCTGCAGGATAGCCCCGGGGTCGGCGGCAACCTGCAGGACCATCTGCAGATCCGCATGATCTATCGGTGCACCAAGCCGATCACCACCAACGATACGCTGCGCTCCTTCTATGGACGGGCACGGATGGGGCTCGAATGGCTGCTCACGCGCGGCGGGCCCTTGAGCATCGGCATCAATCAGGGTGGGCTCTTCACCCGCGTGCTGCCGGGATCCGCCACGCCGGACATCCAGTTCCACATCGGCACCCTGTCGGCGGACATGGCCGGCGGCGCCGTCCACGACTATTCCGGCTTCACCATGTCGGTCTGCCAGCTGCGCCCGGAAAGCCGCGGTGTGATCCGCCTGGGCTCGGCGGAGCCCTTTGCGGCGCCAAAGATACACGCCAACTACCTCGACAGTGAAACGGACCGCACCTGTGTGGTGGCCGCGATGCGCTTTGCGCGGCGGCTGGCGGCCACCGAGCCCTTCGCCGCCTATGTGGCGGAGGAGGTCCTGCCCGGTCCGGCGATCGAGACGGATGCCGACCTTCTCACCTTTGCGCGGCAGAACGGGGCGACGATCTTCCATCCTGCGGGAACGTGCCGCATGGGCGGAGAGGGGGACCGCACCGCCGTTCTGGATGCGCGCCTGCGGGTGCGCGGCACGGACGGGCTTTGGGTCGCCGACTGCTCGGTCATGCCGACCCTCGTGTCGGGCAATACGAATGTTCCGGCGATCATGATCGGCGAAAAAGCTGCCGACATGATCCGGGAAGACGTCAACAGCCATCAATCTGGGAGGAAGACATGGCAAGCACAGCGGGAACTGCCGATCGCGAGCTGAGGCGCGTCGTCGGCGCAAGCGTGATTGGCGCGACGATCGAATGGTACGACTTCTTTCTCTACGGCATCGTCGCCGGCATCGTCTTCAACCAGCTCTACTTTCCGGCGGACGATCCAGTCGTCTCCACGCTCCTGGCCTATACAACCTTCGCGATCGGCTTCGTCGCGCGGCCGGTCGGCGGCCTGATCTTCGGTCATTACGGCGATAAGCTCGGCCGCAAGAGCATGCTCGTCATCACGCTGATGATCATGGGCGTGGCCACCGTCCTGATCGGCCTTCTGCCCACCTATGAGCAGATCGGCATCGCCGCGCCCATCCTCCTGCTTCTGCTGCGCATCCTCCAGGGGATCGGCATCGGCGGCGAATGGGGTGGTGCGGTCCTGATGGCCTACGAGTATGCGCCCGAAAACCGGCGCGGCTTCTTTGCCAGCATCCCGCAGATCGGCCTTGCCCTGGGCCTCTGCCTGGCATCGGGCGTGACCGCGGTCATGTCGCTTCTGCCGGACGAGCAGTTCATGGCCTGGGGATGGCGCGTGGGCTTTCTGGCAAGCGTGCTCCTGGTCCTGGTGGGCATGTATATCCGCCTGAAGGTTGCCGAGACCCCGGAGTTCGAGAAGGTCAAGGAAACGAAGAAGGATGTTGCGCTGCCCTTCATGGTGATGCTGCGCAAATACCCCAAGAACATCATCCTGGGCATGGGCGTGCGGTATATCGACGGCGTCTTTTTCAACATCTTCGCCGTCTTCTCGATCGTGTACCTGTCGAAATATGTCGACGTGCCCCGCACGACGGCGCTTGTGCTCGTCACCATTTCGGCGGCGGTGATGGTCTTCACCATTCCCTATTTCGGCAGCCTGTCGGACCGTTGGGGCCGCCCGAAGACCTATGCCATCGGTTCGCTGCTTCTGGCCCTGTGCGCCTATCCGGCCTTCTGGCTGATGGCTTCGGGCAGCCTGCCGCTCATTGCCATCGGCATCATCGTCCCGTTCGGGATCGTCTATGCCATGTGCTACGGGCCGGAGGCCGCGCTGTTCTCGGACCTGTTCGATGCGGAGGTCCGCTATACGGGCATCTCCTTCGTCTACCAGTTCTCCGGAATCTTCGCGAGCGGCATCACCCCGATCATCGCCACCTACCTCCTGGCGGAAGGCGGCGGCCAGCCCTGGTACGTCTGCGCCTACGTGGTCTTCGCGGCTTTGATCAGCATGATCTCGGCTATGGCGATCCGCCGTCCGGCACCAAGGCTCCAGCCGCAGGGTGCCGCCATGGCGCCATCGGCCAGCCGCCTGCGCTGAAGCCTCAACCCAAACGCAACGGCAGGCCCCGGCGAACGGCCGGGGCCACCTCTATCCAAACATGACAAGGAACGATCCCCATGAAGATGACGACGGAAGAAGCGTTTGTGAAGGTTCTGCAGAAGCATGGGATCGACCAGGCTTTTGGGATCATCGGCTCTGCGATGATGCCTGTATCGGACCTGTTTCCGCGCGCGGGGATCACCTTCTGGGACTGCGCGCACGAGACGAATGCGGGGCTGATGTGCGAT
>NZ_BBWR01000022.1 GCF_001463905.1 Aureimonas frigidaquae | reverse complement strand
TCTGGCTCTCCACTCAATCTGGTTCGGTCACTCGGACCGGGAAGGAATGCCCGACCGTCAGGTCAGGCGTACTTCTTCTGAATTTCTTCCGCGACCTGGTTCGGCACCTGCTCGTAGTGATCGAACTGCATCGTGTACTGCGCACGGCCCTGAGACATGGACCGCAGCGTGTTGACGTAGCCAAACATGTTGGCCAGCGGCACCATGGCGTTGATCGCCGTCGCGATGCCCCGGTTCTCCGTGCCCTGGATCTGGCCACGGCGGGAGTTCAGATCGCCGATCACGTCACCGACGTAATCTTCCGGCGTCACGACCTCGACCTTCATGATCGGCTCGAGCAGCTTCGGACCGGCCTTCTGGATGGCCTCGCGGAAGCCGGCACGACCGGCGATCTCGAAGGCGAGAACCGAGGAGTCGACGTCATGGTAGGCGCCGTCGATCAGTTCGGCCTTGATGTCGACCATCGGGAAGCCTGCCAGCGGACCGGAGGTCATGACCGACTCGATGCCCTTCTGGACGCCGGGGACGTATTCCTTCGGAACCGAACCACCGACGATCTTGGACTCGAAGGTGAAGCCCTGGCCGAGTTCGGCAGGAGCGAAGGTCATCTTGACCCGCGCGAACTGGCCGGTACCGCCCGTCTGCTTCTTGTGCGTGTAGTCGACCTCGGCCGCACGGCTGATCGTCTCACGATAGGCGACCTGCGGAGCGCCGATATTGGCCTCGACCTTGAACTCGCGCTTCATGCGATCGACCAGGATGTCGAGGTGGAGCTCGCCCATGCCGGCAATGATCGTCTGGCCGGATTCTTCGTCCGTCTTGACGCGGAAGGACGGATCCTCGGCAGCCAGGCGGTTGAGGGCCAGGCCCATCTTTTCCTGGTCGCCCTTGGTCTTCGGCTCGATCGCGATCTCGATGACCGGCTCGGGGAATTCCATGCGCTCCAGGATGACCGGCTTCAGCGGATCGCAAAGCGTATCACCCGTGGTGACTTCCTTAAGGCCGGCCAGAGCGACGATGTCGCCGGCGAAAGCCTCTTCGATGTCGACACGAGAGTTGGAATGCATCTGCAGCATGCGGCCGATGCGTTCCTTCTTCTCCTTCACCGTATTGACGAGCGAGGCGCCCTTGGCGAGCTTGCCCGAATAGATACGGCAGAAGGTCAGCGAGCCCACGAACGGATCGTTCATGATCTTGAAGGCGAGCATGGAGAGCGGCGCGTCGTCGGAGGACACACGCGTGGTCTCTTCCTCGGTCTTCGGATCGATGCCCTTGATCGCCGGCACTTCGACCGGGGACGGAAGGAAATCGACGACCGCGTCGAGCAGCGGCTGGACGCCCTTGTTCTTGAATGCGGAACCGCACAGAACCGGCGTGAACCACACGTCGCAGGTGCCCTTGCGGATCAGGCGACGCAGTTCGTCATTGGAGGGCATGGTGCCTTCCAGATAGGCTTCCATCGCAGCTTCGTCGACTTCGACGGCAGCCTCGATCATGGCCTCGCGGTAGGACTCCGCCTGCTCCTGCATGTCTGCCGGGATCTCGACGACATCCCACTGTGCGCCGAGCGTCTCGTCGCGCCAGATGAGAGCCTTCATCTCGATCAGGTCGATGACGCCCTTGAACTCGTTCTCGGCGCCGACCGGCAGCTGGACGACGATCGAGCGCGCGCCGAGGCGCGACTTGATCATCTCGACGCAGCGGAAGAAGTCCGCGCCCGTCTTGTCCATCTTGTTGACGAAGATCATGCGCGGGACATGATACTTGTCTGCCTGGCGCCAGACGGTCTCGGTCTGCGGCTCGACGCCGGCATTGGCGTCCAGCAGCGCGATGGCGCCGTCCAGAACGCGCAGCGAACGCTCGACTTCAATCGTGAAGTCGACGTGGCCCGGCGTGTCGATGATGTTGAAGCGACGCTTCTTGCCGTCACGACCTTCCCAGAAGGTGGTCGTCGCAGCAGACGTAATCGTGATGCCGCGCTCCTGCTCCTGCTCCATCCAGTCCATCGTCGCGGCGCCGTCATGGACTTCGCCGATCTTATGCAGCTTACCGGTGTAGAACAGAATGCGTTCGGTGGTCGTGGTCTTCCCGGCGTCGATATGCGCCATGATACCGAAGTTGCGGTAGTCCTCGATGTCGTATTCGCGGGCCATGGGCGTCGCCTTTCAAGATCAGATTCAGGATTACCAGCGGTAATGCGAGAATGCGCGGTTCGCTTCCGCCATGCGGTGCGTGTCTTCGCGCTTCTTGACCGCGGTGCCCCGGTTGTTCGCGGCATCGAGAATTTCACCCGACAGGCGATCGACCATCGTCGTCTCGTTGCGGTTGCGCGCAGCGGAGATCAGCCAGCGGATCGCGAGGGCCTGGCGACGCTCCGGACGGACATCGACCGGCACCTGGTAGGTCGCGCCACCGACGCGGCGGGAGCGGACTTCGACGTGCGGCGCGACATTGTCGAGCGCCTGATGGAAGATCACCAGCGATTCCTGGCGGCTCTTCTCGTGCACGACGTCGAAGGCACCGTAGACGATGCGCTCGGCAACCGACTTCTTGCCGTCATACATGATGGCGTTCATGAACTTGGTGACGATCAGGTCACCAAACTTCGGATCGGGATTGATCTCGCGCTTTTCAGCGGAATGACGACGGGACATCTGTTGGTCTCTCGTTCTCGGTCTGACGGCTGGTGTTACTTCGGACGCTTGGCGCCGTACTTGGACCGGCGCTGACGGCGATCCTTGACACCCTGCGTGTCCAGCACGCCGCGAATGATGTGGTAGCGCACACCGGGAAGGTCCTTCACGCGACCGCCGCGGATCATGACCACGGAGTGCTCCTGAAGGTTATGCCCCTCACCCGGGATGTAGCCGATGACTTCGAAGCCATTCACGAGGCGGACCTTGGCGACCTTCCGGAGAGCCGAGTTCGGCTTCTTCGGCGTGGTCGTGTAGACACGCGTGCAAACACCCCGCTTCTGCGGGTTGGCCTGGAGAGCCGGGACCGTGTTGCGCTCGGTCGGACGAACGCGCGGCTTGCGGATCAACTGGTTAATGGTCGGCATCCCAACCTTCCCTCTTCTCTATCGTCACGGTTCAAAACGAACATGACCGCATCGGCCGAGCCTGATGGCTCATACACGAAACCGGGCAATCCGCCCGCGTTACACGAGCTGCCCGGCACAAAGCAGAGGATCGGAACCCGATCATGCGACCAGCGATATGACGTTCGTTGAACTGAGCCTTGTTTGAAACGTAGGTCCTGGACTCGGCGCCCTTGGACGGAACAAGCTTCACATCGGCTCTGTTGCGCGGTTTTTAACGATTCCGCCTGTCATCGTCAAGCCCCTCTCCGCGCTGGAGTCCGAGCTTGCGATGCATGGCTTTCATGCATCAAGGAACGAACCCCGCCAGGGGGATTCGGATGAGCGAACGGGGCCGACTGGCGGCCCCGTCCGGTTGTCTTATCAGCGCAGGTTGCCTTCCGCCTGCCGGACGTCGGCGGGCATCTGCCCCCCGGACATGTCGGACAGGAGGTTGTCGGTCTGCCCGGACGCCGAGGTCTTGCGACGGTCGTCGATAATCAGGTCATCCCGCGAGGTCGCGATCCGGCGGATCTGGGTCATCATGCCGCCCGTACCGGCCGGGATGAGGCGGCCGACGATGACGTTTTCCTTCAGGCCCTGCAGCGTGTCCGTCTTGCCGGCCACGGCCGCTTCCGTCAGCACGCGGGTCGTCTCCTGGAAGGAGGCGGCCGAGATGAAGGACGGCGTCTGCAGCGACGCCTTGGTGATGCCGAGCAGGACCGGCACGCCCGAAGCGGGCTTCTTGCCGTCCTGTTCCAGCCGCTCGTTCAGCTCGGCGAGCTCGATCCGGTCGATGTTGTCGCCCGGAATGTAGCCGCTGTCGCCCGACTCGGTGATCTCCACCTTCTGCAGCATCTGGCGAACGATCACCTCGATGTGCTTGTCGTTGATGAGCACGCCCTGCAGACGGTAGACTTCCTGGATCTCGTTGACGAGGTAGGACGCAAGGGCCTCCACGCCGCGGATCGCCAGAATGTCGTGCGGCGCCGGGTTGCCATCGAGAATGTAGTCACCCTTCTCGATGATGTCGCCTTCCTGAAGGTGGAAGGGCTTGCCCTTCGGAATCAGGTACTCGACCGGCTCCACACCGTCTTCGTGCGGCTCGATCACGATGCGCCGCTTGTTCTTGTAGTCGCGTCCGAAGCGGACCGTACCGTCGATCTCGGCGATCACGGCATTGTCCTTCGGACGGCGCGCCTCGAACAGTTCGGCGACGCGCGGCAGACCACCGGTGATGTCCTTGGTCTTGGCGCTTTCCATCGGAATGCGCGACAGGACGTCACCCGCCTTTATCTTGGCACCCGGCTCCACCGACAGGATGGCGTCGACGGAGAGGAAGTACCGGGCATCCGAACCGCGGGCGAGTTTCAAGACCTGCCCGTCCGCGCCACGAATGACGATGGCCGGCTTCAGGTCCGAACCGCGCGGGTTCGCACGCCAGTCGATGACCTGGCGCTTGGTGATGCCGGTCGACTCGTCGGCCTGCTCGGAGACCGACAGGCCTTCGACCAGATCCTCGAACTCGATCGTGCCGTCCAGCTCGGTCAGCACCGGGCGGGTATAGGGATCCCACTCGGCGATGCGCTGGCCGCGCCGCACCTTGTCGCCATCGTCCACGAAAATACGCGAACCATAGGTCAGCCGGTGCGAGGCCCGCTCCTTGCCGCCCTGATCCAGGATCAGGATGGCCATGTTGCGGCCCATGGCGACCAGGCGTCCCTCGGAGTCCCGCACCACGTTGCGGTTGCGGATCTTGACCGTGCCCTCGTAGGAGGCTTCCAGGAAGGACTGGTCGACCACCTGGGCGGTACCGCCCATGTGGAAGGTACGCATGGTGAGCTGGGTGCCCGGCTCGCCGATGGACTGTGCCGCGATGACGCCAACGGCCTCGCCCATGTTGACGGGCGTGCCGCGTGCAAGGTCACGACCGTAGCAGACGGCGCAGATGCCGGTGCGCACTTCGCAGGTCAGGGCCGAGCGGATCTTGACCGACTGCACGCCGGCCTTCTCCACGATCTCGACGTCCCGCTCCTCGATGGTCGCCCCACCGGCCACAAGGACCTCACCCGTTGCCGGATGCAGGATATCCTCCAGCACCGTCCGGCCCAGGATGCGCTGGCCGAGCGTCGCGACGACCTGGCCGGCATCGACGATCGGCTGCATGGTCAGGCCGTTCTGCGTGCCGCAATCGGTCTGCGTAATGATGCAGTCCTGCGCGACATCGACGAGACGGCGGGTCAGGTAACCGGAGTTCGCGGTCTTCAAGGCGGTGTCTGCCAGGCCCTTGCGAGCGCCGTGCGTGGAGTTGAAGTACTCCAGAACGGTCAGGCCTTCCTTGAAGTTGGAGATGATCGGCGTCTCGATGATCTCGCCCGAAGGCTTGGTCATGAGGCCGCGCATAGCCGCGAGCTGGCGCATCTGGGTGGGCGAACCACGCGCACCGGAGTGCGACATCATGTAGATCGAGTTCATCGGGCGCTGGCGACCGGTTTCATCGAACTCGACCGCCTTGATGCGGCCCATCATCTCATCGGCGATCCGGTCCGTGCACTTGGCCCAGGCGTCGACGACCTTATTGTATTTTTCGCCCTGGGTAATCAGGCCGTCATTGTACTGCTGCTCGTATTCCTTGGCGAGCGCCTGGGTTTCGGCGATCATCTTCTCCTTGGTGTCGGGGATGAGCATGTCATCCTTGCCGAAGGAGATGCCGGCCATGCAGGCATGCTTGAAGCCGAGCTGCATGATCCGGTCGCAGAAGATCACCGTCTCCTTCTGACCGCAGTGGCGGTAGACCTGGTCGATGAGCTTGGAGATGTTCTTCTTCGTCATCAGCTCGTTGGCGATGTCGAAGGGAATCTTCGCGTTCTTCGGCAGGAGCTGGCCGATCAGGAGGCGGCCCGGCGTCGTCTCGTACACCTTCGACGTCTCGTTGCCATCCGCATCCACGGAGCGGTAGCGCCCGCGGATCTTGGTGTGCAGCGTGATCGCCTTGGAATGCAGCGCATGCTCCATCTCGCCGATATCCGAGAAGGCCATGCCCTGGCCCGGCTCGTTCTCGTTCATGATGGACAGGTAATAGAGGCCGAGAACCATGTCCTGCGACGGCACGATGATCGGCTGACCATTGGCCGGATGCAGGATGTTGTTCGTCGACATCATCAGCACGCGGGCTTCCAGCTGCGCCTCGATGGACAAGGGCACGTGCACGGCCATCTGATCGCCGTCGAAGTCGGCGTTGAAGGCGGTGCAGACCAGCGGATGAAGCTGGATGGCCTTGCCCTCGATCAGCACCGGCTCGAAGGCCTGGATGCCGAGGCGGTGCAGCGTCGGAGCGCGGTTGAGCAGGACCGGATGCTCGCGGATGACCTCGTCGAGGATATCCCAGACTTCCGGACGCTCTTTCTCGACCAGCTTCTTGGCCTGCTTGACCGTGGAGGAATAGCCCTTGGCGTCGAGCCGCGCATAGATGAACGGCTTGAACAGCTCCAGCGCCATCTTCTTGGGCAGGCCGCATTGATGAAGCTTCAGTTCCGGACCGGTCACGATGACCGAACGGCCGGAATAATCCACGCGCTTGCCGAGCAGGTTCTGACGGAACCGGCCCTGCTTGCCCTTCAGCATGTCGGACAGCGACTTCAGCGGACGCTTGTTGGCACCCGTGATGACGCGGCCGCGGCGGCCGTTGTCGAAGAGCGCGTCGACGGCTTCCTGCAGCATCCGCTTCTCGTTGCGGATGATGATGCCCGGCGCCCGCAGCTCGATCAGCCGCTTCAGGCGGTTGTTGCGGTTGATGACGCGGCGGTAAAGGTCGTTCAGGTCGGAGGTCGCGAAGCGGCCGCCATCCAGCGGGACAAGCGGGCGCAGGTCCGGCGGGATCACCGGGACGACGCTCATGATCATCCACTCGGGACGATTGCCCGACTCCAGGAAGTTCTCGACGATCTTCAGACGCTTCATCAGCTTCTTGGTCTTCAGATCGGAGGTCGTCTCGGCCAGCTCGGCGCGCAGGTCACCGGCGATCTTCTCCAGGTCCATCGAGGAGAGGAGTTCCTGGATGGCCTCGGCACCGATGAGCGCGGTGAAGGAATCCTCGCCATACTCTTCGCTGGCGATGATGTATTCTTCTTCCGTCAGGAGCTGGTGCTCCTTAAGCGCGGTGAGGCCCGGCTCGGTGACGATATAGTTCTCGAAATACAGGACGCGCTCGATATCCTTGAGCGTCATGTCGAGCAGCGTGCCGATGCGGCTCGGCAGCGACTTCAGGAACCAGATATGCGCCACCGGCGCGGCCAGCTCGATATGGCCCATGCGCTCGCGCCGCACGCGCGAGAGGGTGACCTCGACGCCGCACTTTTCGCAGATGATGCCCTTGTACTTCATGCGCTTGTACTTGCCGCACAAGCACTCGTAGTCCTTGATCGGACCGAAGATGCGGGCGCAGAACAGGCCGTCGCGCTCCGGCTTGAAGGTCCGGTAGTTGATTGTCTCCGGCTTCTTGATCTCGCCGAACGACCAGGACAGGATCTTCTCCGGGCTCGCGAGCGAGATCCGGATCGAATCGAAAGACTGGGCCTGCACCTGAGGATTGAAGAGATTCATGACCTCTTGATTCATGGTGCTATCTCCTTCTGGCGCATCGCGCCCCGCGCGCCGGAGGCCGGCGCAAACCTAAAATCCCGGTAGAAGGACCGGCGCCCGGTATCGGCGCCGGCCTGGCGCGCCTTTCGGCGCGCCTGCCGATCACTCGGCTGCGTCGGGCAACCTGTCGTCCCCGTTGGCCGACAGGCGCGGCTCGGTCGAGTTGGACAGGTCGACGTCGAGACCCAGCGAGCGCATTTCCTTGACGAGCACGTTGAAGCTCTCCGGAATGCCCGACTCGAAGGCGTCATCGCCGCGCACGATGGACTCGTACACCTTGGTGCGCCCGGCCACGTCGTCCGACTTGACTGTCAGCATCTCCTGCAGCGTGTAGGCGGCGCCATAGGCTTCGAGCGCCCACACCTCCATCTCGCCGAAGCGCTGACCACCGAACTGCGCCTTGCCGCCCAGCGGCTGCTGGGTGACCAGCGAGTAAGGGCCGATCGAACGGGCGTGGATCTTGTCGTCCACCAGATGGTGCAGCTTGAGCATGTAGATGTAGCCCACCGTCACCTGCCGGTCGAAAGGCTCGCCGGTACGCCCGTCATAGAGCGTCACCTGGCCCGATCCGTTCAGACCGGCCTTCTCCAGCATTTCAACGATGTCATGCTCGTTGGCACCGTCGAAGACGGGCGTTGCGATCGACACGCCGCGCTTCATCTGACGTGCCAGCGTGACCACGGACTCGTCGTCGTAGGTGTTGACCTTCTCGTTGCGGTCGTTGTCGCCCAGAAGACCGGAGATCTCCTGACGCAGCGGCTGCACGTCGTGGCTCTGCTGGTATTGCTCCAGAAGCTCCCCGATGCGCCGGCCCATGCCCGCACAGGCCCAGCCGAGATGCGTCTCCAGGATCTGCCCGACATTCATGCGCGACGGCACGCCCAACGGGTTCAGAACGATGTCGACATGCGTTCCGTCCTCGTTGAAGGGCATGTCCTCCACCGGCACGATGCGCGACACGACACCCTTGTTGCCGTGACGGCCGGCCATCTTGTCGCCCGGCTGGATCTTGCGCTTCACCGCAACGAAGACCTTGACCTGCTTCATGACGCCGGGGGGCAGTTCGTCGCCCCGCTGCACCTTCTCGACCTTGTCCATGAAGCGCCCTTCGAGGGTCGTCTTGGACTCGTCATAGACGTTGCGCAGGTCTTCGAGCTCGCCCTGGAGCTTCTCGTCCTCGACGGCGAACATCCACCACTGGGAGCGCGGATACTCCTGGATGATCGACGCGGAGAGTGTCGTGCCCTTCTTGAAGTTTTTCGGACCGGCCACGGCGACCTTTCCGTCCAGCATGTCGACCAGGCGCCCGTAGACGTTCCGGTCGAGGATGGCCTGCTCGTCGTCGCGGTCCTTGGCCAGGCGCTCGATCTCCTCGCGCTCGATCGCCATCGCGCGCTCGTCCTTCTCCACGCCATGGCGGTTGAAGACGCGCACTTCGACGACCGTGCCGTAGGTTCCGGGAGGCATGCGGCTCGACGTGTCGCGCACGTCGGACGCCTTCTCGCCGAAGATGGCGCGCAGCAGCTTCTCTTCCGGCGTCATCGGGCTTTCGCCCTTCGGCGTGATCTTGCCAACCAGGATATCGCCCGGCTGAACTTCGGCGCCGATATAGACGATGCCGGCCTCGTCGAGGTTCTTGAGCGCCTCTTCCGACACGTTCGGAATGTCGCGCGTGATCTCTTCCGGTCCGAGCTTGGTGTCACGCGCGGCGACTTCGAATTCCTCGATGTGGATCGAGGTGAAGACGTCGTCCGCGACGATGCGTTCGGACAGGAGGATCGAGTCCTCGTAGTTGTAGCCGTTCCAGGGCATGAAGGCGACAAGCACGTTCCGGCCAAGGGCCAGATCGCCGAGATCCGTGGACGGACCATCCGCGATGATGTCGCCCTTCTGCACCCGGTCGCCCATCTTCACCAGCGGGCGCTGGTTGATACAGGTCGACTGGTTCGAACGCTGGAACTTCATCAGGCGGTAGATATCGACGCCGGAACGCCCGGCCTCCAGATCATCCGTGGCGCGCACGACGATACGGGTCGCATCGACCTGGTCGACGATGCCCGTCCGGCGCGCCGCGATGGCGGCACCGGAATCGCGCGCGACGACCGGCTCCATGCCGGTGCCCACGAAGGGCGCCTCGGCCCGCACCAGCGGCACGGCCTGACGCTGCATGTTCGAACCCATCAGAGCGCGGTTCGCGTCGTCGTTTTCGAGGAACGGGATCAGCGCCGCGGCGACGGAGACGATCTGCTTGGGCGACACGTCCATCAGGTCGATGTTCTCACGCGGGGTGATCACGTTGTCGCCGGCATGGCGGCACACGACGAGGTCGTCGACGAAGGTGTTTTCCTCCGTCAGGACCGCATTCGCCTGCGCGACATGGTGCTTGGCCTCTTCCATAGCCGACAGGTAGACGACGTCGCCCGTCACCTTGCCGTCGATGACGCGCCGGTACGGGCTTTCGATGAAGCCGTACTTGTTGACGCGCGCAAAGGTCGCCAGCGAGTTGATCAGACCGATGTTCGGGCCTTCCGGCGTCTCGATCGGGCAGATACGGCCGTAATGCGTCGGGTGCACGTCGCGCACCTCGAAGCCGGCGCGTTCGCGGGTCAGGCCACCGGGTCCGAGCGCCGAGATACGCCGCTTATGCGTGATCTCGGACAGGGGGTTGGTCTGGTCCATGAACTGCGAGAGCTGCGAGGATCCGAAGAACTCGCGCACGGCGGCGGCCGCCGGCTTGGCGTTGATCAGGTCCTGCGGCATGACGGTGTCGATCTCGACCGACGACATACGCTCTTTGATCGCCCGCTCCATGCGGAGCAGGCCGACGCGGTACTGGTTCTCCATCAGCTCGCCGACGGAACGCACGCGGCGGTTGCCGAGATTGTCGATGTCGTCGATCTCGCCTTTGCCGTCGCGCAGGTCGACCAGCGTGCGGACGACCGCGAGGATGTCTTCCTTGCGCAGGACGCGAACGGTGTCCTCGGCCTTGACGTCCAGGCGCATGTTCATCTTGACACGGCCGACCGCCGACAGGTCGTAACGCTCGGCGTCGAAGAACAGCGAATGGAACATGGCCTCGGCCGTTTCCATCGTGGGCGGCTCACCCGGACGCATGACGCGATAGATATCGAAGAGTGCGTCCTGGCGGCTTTCGTTCTTGTCCGCAGCCAGCGTGTTGCGGATATAGGCGCCCACCGTGACGTGATCGATGTCGAGCACCGAAATCTCGTCATAGCCGGCGTCGACCAGCACCTTGAGCGTCTTCTCGTCGATCTCGTCGCCGGCTTCCAGATAGACTTCGCCCGTCTGGTAGTTGACGACGTCTTCGGCCAGATAGTTGCCGTAGAGGTCTTCGTCGCTGGCCCGGAGCGCCTTGACGCCCTTGTCCTTGAGCTGACGCGCCTGACGCGCCGTAACCTTCTTGCCGGCTTCGACGAGGATCTCACCGCTATCGGCATCGATCAGGTCGGTCATCGGCTTCTGGCCGCGGATCCGCTCCATCGTGAAGGGAATGCGCCAGCCCTTGGCGTCCTTCTCGAACTTCACGATGTTGTAGAAGGTCGAGAGGATCTCTTCCCCATCCATGCCCAGCGCCATCAGAAGGCTGCTGACCGGGATCTTGCGGCGGCGGTCGATGCGCGCAAAGACGATGTCCTTGGCGTCGAACTCGATGTCGAGCCAGGAACCGCGATAGGGAATGACGCGCGCGGCGAAGAGCAGCTTGCCGGACGAGTGGCTCTTGCCCTTGTCATGATCGAAGAAGACGCCCGGCGAGCGGTGCATCTGCGAGACGATCACGCGCTCGGTGCCGTTGACGATGAAGGTGCCGTTGGACGTCATGAGCGGCATGTCGCCCATGTAGACATCCTGCTCCTTGATGTCCTTGATGGACTTGGAGCCGGTATCCTCGTCCACATCGAACACGATGAGGCGCAGCGTCACCTTCAGCGGCGCGGCGAAGGTCAGATCGCGCTGGCGGCATTCGTCGACGTCGAACTTCGGCTGTTCGAACTCGTACTTGACGAATTCGAGCATCGAATGGCCCGAGAAATCGGAAATGGGGAAGACGGACTTGAAGACGGCCTGAAGCCCCTCGTCAGGGCGACCGCCTTCCGGCTCGTCCACCATGAGGAACTGATCGTAGGATGCCTTCTGCACCTCGATCAGGTTGGGCATTTCGGCAACTTCGGGGATATGCCCGAAGAACTTGCGTACGCGCCTGCGACCGCTAAACGTCGTCGTCTGAGACATCGTCGCTCCTTGCTTTCGACACTGCCCTCGCCGAAGGGCTCAACTTCCAAAGCCTTCCGTGGAAGGCTCGCCGCACCCGCCGGAGCGAACACGACTTCGACCTATGCGGACCACCGGCCCATCCGCGTCTTCCCGAAAGTCCCGCCGGCCAAGGGCCCTCGGGAAGAGGCGGCACACCTGCAACAAGGGCGGAACCCGAAGCGCTGCAGGGCATTTCCTTTGCCGAACGGACCCAGGACATTGCCCGGATCATCGGCTGCGTTCGGGGGCGGCCGGAGCCGTCCGATTTTCCGAACGCGGAAGGCGGAACGGCAAAATGCCGTCCCGCCGACCATTTTCACGTCGAACTGCGCGCAGGGCGCAATTACTTGACGTCGACCTTCGCGCCAGCCTTTTCGAGCTGGTCCTTGATCTTGGCAGCCTCGTCCTTGGACACGGCTTCCTTGACCGGCTTCGGAGCACCGTCGACCAGGTCCTTGGCTTCCTTGAGGCCGAGACCCGTGATCGCACGGACTTCCTTGATGACGTTGATCTTCTGCGCACCGGCGTCGGTGAGGATGACGTCGAATTCCGTCTTCTCTTCCTCGACGGCGGCAGCGCCGGCGCCACCAGCGGCAGCCGCGACGGCAACCGGAGCAGCGGCGGAAACGCCCCACTTCTCTTCCAGCATCTTCGACAGCTCGGCCGCCTCGAGGACGGTCAGGCTCGACAGGTCTTCAACGATCTTGGCGAGATCAGCCATTGTAGTCACTTTCCTAAGGTTCGGTTCTTATGAATGCAGCGAGGAACAAGCCTCACGCCGCTTCGTCCTTCTTGGCATATGCCCCGAATACGCGAGCGAGCTGACCGGCAGGCGCTGCGACCACGCCCGCAATGCGGGTGGCCGGCGTCTGAATCATGGCGATCAGCTTGGCGCGCAGTTCGTCGAGCGACGGGAGCGAGGCCAGGGCCTTCACACCTTCCGCGTCGAGGGCGGTGGCACCCATGGCTCCACCCAGGATAACGAGCTTGTCGTTGCCCTTGGCGAAGTCGTTGGCCACCTTCGGAGCCGCGATCGGATCGCTGGAATAAGCAACCAGCGTCTGGCCTTCGAAAAGGTCAGCGATCGTTTCGGCTTCCGTGCCTTGAAGAGCGATTTTGGCGAGGCGGTTCTTCGCGACTTTGACGGTGCCCCCCTGATCGCGCATCTTGGAACGAAGATCGTTCATCTGCGCGACGGTGAGACCGGCGTAACGAGCCACCACGATCGCGCCCGAGCCTTTGAAGGTCTCGTGCAGCTCCGTGACGAACTCGCGCTTTTCCGCTCTGTCCACTGCCACTCTCCAGTTGAGGCTTCCCATGAAGGGTCGCCCCGGTTGCCTTTGGCCGCCCTTACGGACGACCGCTCGAGGATCCTGTCCCCTTGGCGTCACTGGAGCCGTGCCGGCCCCGTCTTCAGCTCAAGGCATTCAGAGGTTCGAACCCAATGCCGGGTTTCCCCGACCAATTCGGAACTCTCACCGTCTCATGCGGGCCACTCCATTAAGAGAGCCGGTCGCCCGGACCCTCACCCGCAATCTCGGACAGGAAATCCGGAAAGCGCCTATGCGGGCGTTTTCCGGCTTTCCCCGGCCGGAGCCGGGGAAATTCGTCGTGGGAAGGGAGCGCATATAGTCATGCGCCCTGCCCTTGTTAACCCCCGCCGACACCAAGGCGTCGGCCGGAGCGATCCGGCCTTACGCCTGGACCGTCGCGGGGTCGATCTTCAGGCCCGGGCCCATCGTCGACGACAGCGCGACGCGCTGGACGTAGGTGCCCTTGGCGCCGGACGGCTTGGCCTTCTGCACGGCATCGGCGAAAGCGCGGATGTTTTCCACCAGCGCGTCGTCACCGAAGGACGCCTTGCCGATACCGGCATGGACGATGCCCGCCTTTTCGACACGGAACTCGACGGCGCCGCCCTTGGAAGCCTTGACCGCCGCCGTGACATCCGGGGTCACCGTGCCGACACGCGGGTTCGGCATCAGGCCGCGGGGGCCGAGCACCTTGCCCAGACGGCCGACCAGGCCCATCATGTCCGGCGTGGCGATGGCGCGATCGAAATCGATCTCGCCGCCCTGCACCTTCTCGACCAGATCTTCCGCACCGACGATGTCGGCGCCGGCAGCCTTGGCCTCTTCGGCCTTGTCGCCACGCGCGAAGACCGCGACGCGAACGGTACGGCCGGTGCCGTTGGGCAGGTTGACCACGCCACGAACCATCTGGTCCGCATGGCGCGGATCGACGCCGAGGTTCAACGCCACTTCGATCGTCTCGTCGAACTTGGCGGTCGCACGCGCCTTCAGAAGCTTCACGGCCTCGGAAAGGTCATAGAGCTTCTCGCGGTCGAGACCGTCACGGGCCTTTGCAATTCGCTTGCCGATCTTTGCCATCGTGTCAGCCCACCACTTCCAGGCCCATGGAGCGGGCAGAGCCCTCGACCATCGCCATTGCCGCATCAACGTCGTTCGCGTTGAGGTCCTTCATCTTCTTTTCGGCGATCTCGCGCACCTGATCGCGCGTGACCTTGCCGGCGCCCGTCTTGCCCGGCTCCTTGGAGCCCGACTTGATGTTGGCCGCCTTCTTGAGGAAGTAGGTGACCGGAGGCGTCTTCATCACGAAGGTGAAGGACTTGTCCTGGTAGTAGGTGATGACCACCGGGACGGGCGAGCCCTTCTCCATCTCCTGGGTCTGCGCGTTGAACGCCTTGCAGAACTCCATGATGTTGATACCGCGCTGACCGAGCGCCGGGCCGATGGGCGGCGACGGCGTGGCGGAAGCGGCGGCAACTTGCAGCTTCAGCTGCCCTGCAACTTTCTTAGCCATAATTCTCTGCCTTTTTCAGTGTGCCGGTTGCCCGGCGACTGGCCACACGATCGTGCGGCCCTTGCAGCCCACGCGGTACGGCGCCTTTCGACCGGCAAAAGCCGACGCGCCTTCCGCATGGCATGGACCGCGTCGCCGCGGCCCGTCGATCAGACCTTTTCGACCTGACCGAATTCGAGATCCACCGGCGTCGCGCGGCCGAAGATGGAAACCTCCACCTTGAGGCGCGTGCGCTCGTGATCGACTTCCTGGACGATGCCGTTGAAAGAGGCGAAGGGACCGTCCGAGACCCGCACCTGCTCACCGATATCGAAGCTGATGCTCGACTTGGGACGCTCCACGCCTTCCTGAACCTGGCTCAGGATCTGAGTGGCTTCCGCTTCCGAAATCGGTACCGGACGATTGTCCGGACCCAGGAAGCCCGTCACCTTCGGGGTGTTCTTGATCAGCGAAAAGACCTGATCGGTCAACTCGGCCTTGACCAGGACATAACCCGGGAAAAACTTGCGCTCCGCATCGACCTTGCGGCCGCGCCGCACCTCGACGACCTTCTCGGTCGGCACGAGGATCTTTTCGAACTTGTCGGACAAGCCCTTCTGACGCGCCTGCTCCTCGATCGACTCGGCGACCTTCTTTTCAAAGTTCGAATAGGCGTGGACGATATACCAACGAGCTGCCATGACATTCACCTTCCAGAAATCAGCGGCCGGCGCTCATGACGAAGCCGACCAGGAAACCAAGCGCCTGGTCCGCAACGAAGAAGAACGCAGCAGCGAACACGACCATCACGAGAACCATGATCGTGGAGATGAACGTCTCCCGGCGGGTCGGCCACGTCACTTTCGAGACTTCGGTCCGAACCTGCTGGAGGAACGTGAATGGATTTGACTTCGAGGCCATATACCGCCCATGGCATTAGGCGCGTAAAAGCCGAGATCGGCCCTACGCACCTCGTGTCCGTTAAATTTCGTCTTAACCGCGTGCGCCGCGATTCACAAGAGGAAATGCATAGATTTTTACCCCGCAACCATTCCCGGCCGGGGTTCGCATTCCCTCAATCCAAATCAGACTATATCAGGTCGCGTCGGCGTACAACCGCCATTTCAGCACCTTCCGGCACCCGGCCTGTTTGGGCTGTGATGCGGCAGCGGACGTGGCAGGGGCAGAGGGACTCGAACCCACGACCTGCGGTTTTGGAGACCGCCGCTCTACCAACTGAGCTATACCCCTGCAGGGTCCGCGCCAACGTGGGAAACCCACCGGAGCAGAAAGACGACCGATGGCACTGCGCCGCCGTCGGCGGCCGCGTGACCGCCTGTCATCCGGCTTGGGATTACCGGCTCGCACTGCGCATTGCAAGCCGATTCGATACGCGACAAACGCGCTTTTTTCCGCCTGAACGACAAAGGCGGCACCCGGGGGGGCGCCGCCTTGCATGTTA
>NZ_BBWR01000021.1 GCF_001463905.1 Aureimonas frigidaquae | reverse complement strand
ATGCCGAGGATCACGCTCAGCGAGAAGTTGGTCGAGATATAGGGCAGGCCGTGGATCGGCTCGCCGCCGTTGATGAAGGGCAGCGTGTTGGCCTCCATCGCATGGATGATCAGCTTGACGCCGATGAAGCCCAGGATCAGCGCCAGGCCGAAGCCCAGATAGACCAGCCGGTCCAGGAGCCCGCCGAGCAGGAAGTAGAGCTGCAACAGGCCCAGGAGCGCGAAGGCGTTGGCCGTGAAGACGATGTAGGGCGCGTTGGTCAGCCCGTAGATGGCCGGGATGGAGTCCAGCGCGAAGAGAAGATCCGTCATGCCGAGCGCCAGGATCACGATGAACATGGGCGTGAAGTAGCGCTTGCCGCCCTCCACCACGCTCAGCGCGTTGCCACGGAAATCGTCGGTGGTCGGAAGATGGCGCTGGAACCATTGCACCATGGCGTTGGGTTCATAGGCCTCGTCGGTGCTCTTGGCCCCGTGCGAGAAGCTTTCCGAGGCCAGCTTCCACGCCGTCCACAAAAGGAACAGCCCGAACAGGTAGAACACCCAGGAGAAACGCTCGATTGCCGCGGCGCCCAGGCCAATGAAGATGCCGCGCATGACCAGCGCGATCACGATGCCGATCAACAGCGCCTTCTGCTGGTAGGCCGCCGGCACCCGGAAGCTCTTCATGATGATGACGAAGACGAAGAGATTGTCGACCGACAGGCTCTTTTCGGTGATGAAGCCGGCGAAATATTCCAGCCCGTGCTTCTGATCCCAGAAATGCAGGACGCCCCAGCCGAACAGAAGCGCCAGCGCCACGTAGAAGGTCGACCACAGGGCCGCCTCCTTGAAGGTCGGCTCGTGCGGCTTGCGCACATGGGTGAAGAAGTCGAAGACGAAAAGGGCCGCGATGCCACCGATCGTCGAGAGCCATATCCAGGTCGGCACGACATCCGCAGATGCCAGCCCATCGATCGCCGTCTGTTCCAA
>NZ_BBWR01000020.1 GCF_001463905.1 Aureimonas frigidaquae | reverse complement strand
GGGAATCTCCGTTCAGGACGCGCCGCATTACACGATCCGCAACGCCGCGTCACGCCGCATCGAAGTCCGTTCTCGGGGATGTGATCGGGGTGCATCCCGGCCGCGCGCTGCGCGGCCGGGATGCCGAAAGGCGGCAGCTTCAGATGATGTCGCGCGCAGCCTGTGCGACGGCATCGGCCGTGATGCCGAACTTCTCGTACAGCTTGGGCGCCGGGCCGGACGCGCCGAAGCCCGTCATGCCGATGAAGCGGCCATGATCGCCGATCCAGCGGTCCCAGCCGAAGGGCGATGCCGCCTCGACGGCGACGCGCGGCGCCGTGCCGAGGACCTCTGCCCGGTAGCCGGCATCCTGCTCGGCGAAGAGGTCGAGGCAGGGCGCCGAGACGACGGCCACGGCGATGCCGTCGGCCTTCAGCTTCTCGGCCGCGGCGAGCGCGATCTCGATCTCCGAGCCCGTCGCCATCAGCGTGACCTGGCGCTCGCCCTCGGCCTCGCGCAGGACATAGGCGCCCCGGCGTGACCGGTTCTGCGCCACGTCGCCGGCCCGCACCGTCGGCAGGTTCTGGCGCGACAGCGACAGGACGCTCGGCCGGTCGGTCGTCGTGAGGGCGATTTCCCAGGCTTCGGCCGTCTCGATGGCGTCGGCCGGGCGGAACACGTTCATGTTCGGCGTCGCCCGCAGCATGGCGAGGTGCTCGATGGGCTGGTGCGTGGGCCCGTCTTCACCCAGGCCGATCGAATCATGCGTCAGAACATAGATGACCCGCAGCCCCATCAGGGCCGACAGGCGCATCGCGCCGCGCATATAGTCCGAGAAGACCAGGAAGGTGCCGCCATAGGGGATGAAGCCGCCATGCAGCGCCAGACCGTTCATGACGGCCGCCATGCCATGCTCGCGGATGCCGTAATGGATGTAGCGGCCGCCGTAATCGCCCGCCTGCACCGAACCCATGCCGGGCGTGAGGGTAAAGACCGAATGGGTCAGGTCCGCCGACCCGCCGACGGTGAGCGGCGTGACCTGGTTGACCAGTTCCAGCGTTGCCTCGGAGGATTTGCGCGTGGCCAGCTTGGGCTGCTCGTCCGAGAGCTTCTGGCGGTAATCGGCCATGGTCTGCGCAAAATCGGACGGAAGTTCGCAAGCCACCACGCTGTCGAACTCGGCACGGCGCGCATGGGCGGCGTGGCGCTGTTCCCATTCCGCGCAATATTGCGCGTTCTTCTGCGCGACGGCGCGCCAGCCCTTGAGCACCGCTTCGGGGATGACGAAGGGCTCGCTCTCCCACAGGAGCGACTTGCGCGTGGCCGCGATCTCGGCATCGCCCAGCGGCGCGCCATGGCTCTTTTCGGAACCGGCCAGCTTGGGCGAGCCGAAGCCGATCACCGTCTTGCAGGCGATCATGACCGGCTTGTCGCTTTCGTGGGCGCGCTTGAGCGCCGCGCGGATGGCGTCCGTGTCATGGCCGTCCACATGGAAGGCCTCCCAGCCCGAAGCCTTGAACCGCGCGACCTGGTCGGTCGAGGTGGACAGGCTCGTCTTGCCGTCGATGGAGATGCCGTTATCGTCGAAGAGGACGATCAGCTTGCTGAGGTTGAGATGGCCGGCCAGATCGATGGCCTCATGGCTGATGCCCTCCATCAGGCAGCCATCGCCGCAGATCACATAGGTGTGGTGATCGACGAGATCGTCGCCGAAGCGGGCATTGAGCATCCGTTCCGCCAGGGCGAAGCCGACGGCCGTGGTGATGCCCTGCCCGAGCGGGCCGGTCGTCGTCTCGATGCCGAGTGCGTGGCCGTATTCCGGATGGCCCGCCGTGCGCGCGCCGACCTGCCGGAACTGCTTCAGATCCTCGATCGTCATGTCCTCGTAGCCGAGGAGATAGTGGATCGCATAGAGCAGCATGGAGCCGTGGCCGTTCGACAGGACGAAGCGGTCACGATCGGCCCAATGAGGCTTCTTGGGATCGACGCGGATGAAGTCCTGGAACAGCACCGCCGCGACGTCGGCCATGCCCATCGGCATGCCGGGATGGCCCGAATTGGCCTTCTGAACGGCATCCATCGCCAGCGCGCGGATGGCGTTGGCCATGTCGCGCGGGTGGTGGTCGGTGCCGCCAGAGGCAACGGCGGGGGTGGGTTCTGCTGTCATCTTTTCTTCCTCGTTGACGGTGTCGGCCCGGTGGCCGCCGCAGGATGGTGTCAAAGGGCGATGTTGCCCCGCTCGCCGAAGACCGGCGAAGCGGAACCGATGGTTTCCGGATCGCTCAGATAGCGGGCGATCGCCACGACCTCTTCGGCCGAGCCGAAGACGATCGGAGTGCGCTGGTGCAGGCCTTCCGGCGTGATGTCGAGCAGCGGCTGCCGCCCGTCGGTGCCCGCGCCGCCCGCCTGTTCGGCCAGGAAGGCGATGGGGTTCGCCTCGTAGACAAGGCGGATCCGGCCTTTCGCATAGCCTTTGCGTGTGTCGCCCGGATAAAGATAGACGCCGCCGCGCAGAAAGATGCGGTAGGCATCCGCCACGGCGGAGGCGACCCAGCGCATGTTGAAGTCACGCCCGCGCGGACCGTCGGCGCCCAGGAGGCAATCGTCGATGTAACGCCGCACGGGCATGTCCCAATGGCGCTGGTTGGACGCGTTGATCGAAAATTCCTTGGCCGTGGACGGTATGGCGAGCGCGCCGATCATTTCCTGGAAATCGCCGCTGTCCGGATCGTGGCTGAAGACCTGCGTGCCCTGCCCCAGCGAAATGACCAGCAGGAGTTGCGGGCCATAGATGAAGAAGCCGGCGGCGAGCTGCTCGCGCCCCTTCTGGCGGAACACCGATTGCGGATCGCTGCGCTGCGCCGGCCCGACCGGCAGGACGGAAAAGATGGTGCCGATGGAGACGTTCGTCTCGATGTTGGAGGAGCCGTCCAGCGGGTCGATGGCCAAGGCAAGCTCGGCATCGGCGCGCATGGGCACCGCCTCGTCCTGCTCTTCCGAGCCATAGAAGGCGACGGGGGCCTTGCGCGCCGCCGCGACGAACAGCCGGTCGGCCGCGACGTCCAGCGCCTTCTGCACATCGCCGCCACCGTTGGTTGCGTCCCCGACGGGCTCGGCGCCGACGCTTCCCCGTGCGATCAGGCTCGCCAGACTGCGCGCGGCCACCGACAGTTCGGTCACGAGCGCCGCGACGTCCGGCCGGCCCTCTGCAAGATAGGTCGTCAGCGTTCTGCGCATCGCATCCCCCATGGGCCAGACAAGACTCGCCGGTTGCAGCCCGGCTGTTCAAACGGTTCGTAGTGCCGAACCGCGACGGAAGAAAGACCCTTTATGCCGCCGCCACGAGCCGCGCGCCGCGCAATGCGGCGAGATCGGCCGAGCCGGTGCAGAAACAGGCGATGCGCAACTGCTCGATGACGGAGGCGAAATGCGCCACCACATCCTCGGTAGAGCGATCCGCTGCCGCCAGCCCGGCGGCCGCCTGCCCCGCCAGGTCGGCGCCGAGGCGAAGCACCCGCGCGACATCCAGCCCATTGCGCACGCCACCCGAGCCGATCAGGCATATGTCGGGGCAGGCGCGGCGCACGTCCCGCACCGCCTGGGCTGTCGGGATGCCCCAATCGGCAAAGGCCGCGGCCGCCTGGCGTCCGGCTGCGTCGCCCCGCCGGCTGGCCTCGATGGCGGCGAAGGAGGTGCCGCCCGACCCGGCCACATCGATCACCGACACGCCGGCCGCCGCCAGCCGCGCCGCCACCGGGCCGGACAGGCCGGCCCCGACCTCCTTGGCGACGATCGGAACCGGCAGGGCGCGCGCCGTCGCCTCGATGGCGCTGAGCACGCCGCGAAAATCGCGATTGCCGCCCGGCTGGATCGCCTCCTGCAGCGGGTTCAGATGCAGAATGAGCGCATCGGCCTCCAGCATGTCGACCGCGCGGCGTGCTTCATCGATCGAGAAGCCGGCAACGAGTTGCACGGCGCCGATATTGGCCAGGAGCGGCACATCGGGCGCCAGCCGCCGCAGCGTCGCCGACAGGCCCGAATCAGCGCGGCCCTCCAACGCGATGCGCTGCGAGCCGACGCCGAGCGCCAGCCCAAGATGCTGCGCCGCTTCGGCAAGACGGGCATTGATCCGTCCCGCGCGGGCCGGGCCGCCCGTCATGGACGAGATGAGGATGGGTGCGGCGAGGCGCCGGCCGAGGAAGCGCGTCGACAGATCGATCGCGTCCATGTCCAACTCCGGCAGGGCAACATGCTCGAAACGCACGGAATGCAGGCCACTGGACACGCTCGCATCCCCCACCCCGCTCAGGACGAGGTCCAGATGCTCGGTCTTGCGATCGCCGATGCCGAGCCCGAGCCCGAGCCCGCTGGGGGCGGTGCTGTCCGTTCCGTCCATCCTCACTCTTTCTTGCAGTCCGAGCTTGCCAGGTGACTTTTCTTCACATTCACCGCACTAAATAGACGGACAAAGAGCGGGCGCAACCGGCGACCCAGCATTCCGGGAGGGATCGGACATGAGCACACCGCCCCATGCCGACCAGCTTGGCCGAATTCGCCACCGGGTCGACCAGCGGCTCGGCGAACTTGCCGATCGATACTGCGGGTCCGATCCGGGCCTGTCCGATGCCATCCGCGGCGCGCTCCTGTCCGGCGGCAAGCGCCTGCGCCCGGTGTTGACCGTGGTGACCTGCGAGGACCTCGGCGGGCCCGCCGGGCCGGCGCTCGATGCAGGCTGCGCGGCAGAGATGGTCCACGCCGCTTCGCTCATCCTGGACGATCTGCCCTGCATGGACGATGCCGCCACGCGCCGCGGCGTGCCGACCGTTCACCGCAAGCATGGCGAGGATACCGCCATACTGGCGGCGATCGCGCTCCTGAGCGCCGCCTTCTCCACGCTGGGGAGCCTGCGCGGCGCGGATGCGAACACGCGCAGCGAGCTGACCCGCATCATGGCCGACGCAGTGGGCACAGGGGGGCTGGTGACCGGCCAGTTCCGGGACCTGCGCAGCGGCCGCAGCGGGCCGGAGCAGGACCCCGCCACCGTCAATGCGCTGAAGACCGGCTCCCTGATTTCAGCCTGCGTGGCGATGGGCGGTGCCATCGCCCGGGCCGATGCGGCGCGCCGGCGGCAGCTCGCCGAGTTCGCGGCCCATCTTGGCCAGGCGTTCCAACTCTTCGACGACCTTCTGGACCAGAAGGGCACCGCCCTGTCCACCGGCAAGGATGTCGGCAAGGATGTCGGCAAGCTCACCGTCATGCGGCGCGATGGCGCGGAGGCCGCCGAGCGTCGATTGTCCTTGCATCTCGACGCCGCCCACGCGACTCTGGAAACCCTGTTCGGCAGCAATTGCCGCATGGCGAGCGCCGTGGACAGCGTCTTTGTGGCGATTCCCCAATTCGCCCGCTTCGGAATCCGGCAGGCGGAGGCCTGACGGGCCCCGCCCGGCGGGCAGGAAAGTTGGATAGCATTATGGATCTTACGAGCTGGCCGGCCCTCGTGGCCATTGCGATCACGGTCTTCTTCATTATGGAAGTCGTGGCCTGGGCGGCGCACAAATACATCATGCATGGCTGGGGCTGGGGCTGGCACAAGAGCCACCACGAAGAGCATGAAGGCCCATTCGAGAAGAACGATCTCTATGCCGTCGTCTTCTCCATCCTGGCGATCGGCCTGTTCATCCTGGGCAGCACGGTCTGGCCGGTGGCGGGCGCTATCGCCGCAGGCATGACGCTGTATGGCCTGTTCTACTTCATCGTCCATGACGGGCTCGTCCACCAGCGGTGGCCGTTCCGGCATATCCCGCACAAGGGCTATGTGAAGCGCCTCGTCCAGGCCCACCGGCTGCATCATGCCGTCGAGGGCCGGGAGGGGTGCGTCTCCTTCGGCTTTCTCTATGCGGAGCCTGTCGACCGGCTCACGGAAAAGCTGAAGTCTGCCGGTACGGTGAAGGCGGAGCAGGCGGCACGGCGCCGGGCAGAGAACGGGGCCGCGCCACGCTGATGACAGCGCGGCCGAGCTCGGCCAGTTTTTCCCGCTTGCCGGTGGAGATGCGTACTTCCTGCGCAGCGGGACCGGCCTCCACCAGCTTCGTGCCGATCCGCCGGTAGATGTTCAGCGCCGCCCCGATACCAAGGCCCGCGCGCCGCGGCAGGGCCTGCACACCGATGCGTGCCGAATCATAATAAGGCTCGGCCGCCAGAACGAGCCGCCGCCGCAACTCGGCCACGGCCGGGGCGGACCCGGCATCGGTGATGGACCCGGCGCTGAGGCCGGCCTCTTCGAGCCAGGCGCGCGGCGCATAGATGCGACCTGCCCGCGCGTCGTCGACGACATCCCGTGCGATATTGGTGAGCTGGAAGGCGAGGCCGAGATCGGCGGCCCGCGCCAGGGTGGCCTTGTCCTCTACCCCCATGATGCGCGCCATCATCAGGCCGACGACGCCGGCCACGCGGTGGCAGTAGACGAGGAGATCGGGCAGCGTCTCGTAGCGGCGCCCGTCCACATCCATCGCATAGCCTTCGAGATGCTCCAGGAACAGATCGGCCTCCAGCCCATGGCGGGCGGCCACGGTGGCGAGGGCGGCGAAGACGGGGCTCGGCGGTGCACCGTTCAGGGCCGCGAGCGTATCGCGCCGCAGCCCGTCGAGGCGCACCAGGGCGTCGGGTTCGGGCGCCAGATCGCGCGAGCCGGAAACCTGGCCATCCACGACATCGTCACAATAGCGGCACCAGGCGTAGAGGAGCGTCACGCTGCTGCGCGTCTGGCGCGGCAGGAGCCGCGCAGCCGCCGAAAAGCTGCTCGACCCACGGACCAGCGCATCCTGCGCCGCCTGTTCGATGGCAGACGGTGCGCCGCTCACGCCGCCGCCAGGATCAGGCCGGCCGTCGCCTTGGCAGAGGCGACCACGCCCGGCACGCCGGCGCCGGGATGGGTGCCCGCACCCACGAAATACAGATTGGCGATCTCGTCGTCCCGGTTGTGGACGCGGAACCAGGCCGACTGCGTCAGGATCGGTTCCAGCGAGAAGGCGCTGCCGACATGGGCGTTGAGTTCCGACTTGAAATCGTCCGGCGTGAAGATGCGGCAGGTCTTCATCTGGCTGCGCAGGCCCGGCATGTGGTTGGCTTCCAGATAGTCCAGGATCCGGTCCCGGTAGAGCGGCCCGGCCGTCGACCAGTCGATCTGTCCGTTGCCCAGATGCGGCACCGGGGACAGGACGTAGTAGCTGCCCATGCCGGCCGGCGCGAGCGACGGATCGGTGATGCAGGGGCTGTGCAGATAGAGCGAGAAATCCTGCGCCAGCTCCGGCCCCTTGAAGATCTCCTGGATCAGGTCGCGGTAGCGCGGTCCGAACAGGACCGTGTGGTGCGCCAGCTGGTCGTGCAGCCTATCGAGGCCGAAGTAGATGACGAAGAGCGACATGGAGTGCCGCCGGCGCTCCAGCTTGGCCGCCGCTGCGCGCCCGCGCGCCGTGCCGCTGAGCAGCGTGCCATAGGTGTGCACCACATCCGCGTTCGACACCACGATATCGGCATCCAGCGCCTGCCCGTCGGCGAGCCTTACGCCCGATGCCTTGCCGTCGCGCACCGCAATGTCCTTGACGTCTGCCGACAGGATCAGCGTGCCGCCGAGATCCTGGAACAGGCGCACCATGCCATCGACGAGCGCACCGGTGCCGCCCTTCGGGAACCAGACGCCCCATTCGCGCTCCAGCGCGTGGATCAGGGCGTAGATGGAGGATGTGGCGAAGGGATTCCCCCCGACCAGAAGGGAATGGAAGGAAAAGGCCTGCCGCAGCCGCTCATCCTTCAGATAGGTCGCCACCTTGGCATAGACGCTGCGCCAGGCTTCCAGCTTGGCGAGCTGCGGGCCGGCGCGCATCATGTCGCGGATATGCAGGAAGGGCACCGCGCCGAGCTTCAGATAGCCTTCCGCAAAGACGGCACGGGAATAGGCGAGGAAGCGGCGGTAGCCCTCCACATCCTGCGGCGACAGCGCGGCGATCTGGCGGTCCAGCTCCGCCTGGTCGTTGACATAGTCGAACTGCGTGCCGTCCGGCCAGACCAGCCGGTAGAAGGGCGTGACGGGCAGAAGCTCGACATAGTCCGACAGCTTGCGGCCGCCGGCCGCGAAGAGTTCCTCCAGCGCGCTCGGATCGGTGATCACGGTCGGGCCGGCGTCAAAGGTGAACCCTTGGTCGCGGTAGACATAGGCGCGCCCGCCGGGCGCGTCCCGCCGTTCCAGAAGCGTCGTCTGCACGCCGGCGGCCTGCAGCCGGATGGCGACGGACAGCCCGCCGAAGCCCGAGCCGATGACGATGGCCGTGCGTCGGCCGCTCATGAGTGGGCACCCGCGCGGCGCAGGCGACTGGACTGAAGCATGATTGAGAGAGCCTTTCCGATCGGCATTGGCGGCTTGCCGGCAAAGATGCGCAGGATGTCGACGCGCGTCAATCGCGCGGCATAGAAGCGGGCGATCACATCGTCCGGAAGCCGGTGGAAGTGCTGCAGCATCTCGCGGCGCCCCTCCCCGTCCGCGCCGATGAACATGAAGCGGTTGAGAAGGCGGAACAGGCCGCGCTCACGCCACAGGCGGGCCGCATGATCGGCCAGGAGCGCGGACAGCGACGCCGTTTCCAGCCGCGGCTGCGCGCAGATCAGGTCCGCCGTGCGGACGGCATCCGGCAGGCTGTAGCCGGTGGTCGGATGAAACAGCCCCGCCCGAAGCCCGATGGGCACCGCCGCACTGGCGCTTTGCAGATGCTTCACGGGGTCGCCCCCGAGCGCGATGGGCAGGATGCCGACTTCGCGCCGGAGCACCACACCGGGCTGCCAGCCTTCCTCGGTCGCGTAGCGGCGGATATCCTCTTCCAGCGCGTCGGGATCGAGCGCGTCGCCATCGGCGTAATAGGTATCCTCCACCAGGATCCGGTCCGGCGCGAAGGGCAGCGTATAGAGGAAACGGTAGCCGTCATTCTGCGGACGCCGCGCATCCATGACGATGGGCCGAAGCGGCGCCCGCCCATGCGGCACGGCGAACTCGACGCCGAGAAACTTCTGGAACCGGATATCCAGGTGCCGGCTCGGATGAAACCCCCGCGCGTCGATTACGGCCGGGGCTTCGATCACCCGGCCGCCCTCCAGTTCCACCCGCTGGGGCCCGACGCTCTTCACCGCCTGGCCCGTCCTCAAGGCCGTTCCCAGTTGCCGGGCCAGGATCTCGGCGAAGTCGGTCGAGGCGATGCTGGCGTAACCTGTCCTGATCGTGCGCCCACGCTTTGGAAAGCGCACCTCGTAATCGGGCCATCGCGCGCTGATGAAGGGCGCGATCCAAACCAGGGCCGCGTCGTCGAGATCGCCCTGGTGGAACGACCAGGTGTGATTTCCGCCAGCGCTCGCACCCGCTTCGAGGACCAGAACGGACAGTTCGGGGCGCAGTGTCGCGAGCCGATAGGCCAGGAGTCCGCCCGCCAGGCCAGCGCCGACAATGACGCAATCCGGCCCCTTCAAACCGCAAGATCCATGGGAACGGCGCGCCCGCTGCACAGATCCTCGACAAGTTCCGCTGCGCGCGCGGCGCCGCCACCGGCTTTGAGCGCCTGACCGATGCCGCAGGCATTGGCCGCAAAGCCCGGCTCAGCCAGGATGCGGGCGAGGGCAGCCTCTATGCGAGAGGCCGACGCCCGGGACGGGGAAGCGCGGGAGGGTGAAAGGGACAGGCCGACGCCATGATGGCGAATCCGCGCCGCCACGCCCGGCTGGTCGAAGGCCAGGGGGAGTGCCAGCATGGGAACGCCGGCTTCCAGCGCATCCAGCGCCGTGTTCATGCCGCCATGGGTGACGCAGATGGATGCCTGCCGCAGCATGGCCGGCTGGTCGACGAAATCACACACGCGCGCGGCATCCAGGCTCGCCGCCTGCCGCTCGCTCAACCCGCCGCAATGGGCAACTGCCAAGCGCAGCCCGAGCCGCCGGCAGGCCGTCGCGACATTGCGGAAAATGTCCAGCCGGTGGCCCTGCATCGTTCCGAGCGAGGCATACACGAGTGGCGGCCGCCCCGCATCGCGCGGGCGGAACAGCGCGACATGCCGGTCCCGGCGGATCGGCCCGACACCATGGATGCGCTCGCCCGTCTGGCGCGGAAAGTCGAAGGCGGCGACCGTCTGGGACACCGTGCCGGCGGGGGACAGGCAGTCCTCCAGCGTATCGTAGCCGGTCAGCCCCAGCCGCGCTGCGGCGTCGCGTATGGCGCGGCGCTGCGGTGTCAGGAGCAGGTGGGCCACCCGGTTACCGCCACGATTGCGGCGCAACCCACGCTCGGACGGGTCGAAGCTCCAGTTCAGGAAGGGCGGCGGCACCGCCGCCTCCGTCTCGATCGGCAGCGAGCAGGCCAGGGACACGAAGGGCAGAGAGAGTGCCCGGGCAATCAGCCCGCCGGCCGGCTCCATCTGATCGGCTACGATGGCGTCGGCCCGCACCGAACGCAGGAGCTCCGGCCCGGCCTGCGCCAGGGTGCGGGTCTGGCAGGCGCCGTCCTTGAGGACGTTCCACAGGAAGAGCGGATTGCCGGCCAGGGCCGCGTTGGCGCGGATGCGCGCCAGCCCATCGGGCGTTCCGGGCAGGGCCGCAAGCTGCGCGCCATCCAGGCGCAGCTCCCCCGCCATGCCCCCATGGACCAGAAAGGCGACACTGTGGCCGCGCGCCATCAATGCCGCTGCGAGCGCCTCGAAGGCGGCTCTGTGGCTGGCATAAGGGGGGCAGATGAGGGCGAAGCGCATTGGAACCGGAGGTGGGAAGGCGTTGGCCGGATAGTTGCGCCAGACGGGCTCCGTTTAAAGGGCCATGACGCGAAAAAGCTCAGGCGCGCCGCTGCCGCGGCGGCGGCAAAGTGCCGCCCCTCGGCTTGGCCTCTCCGGCGCCGGTGCGCCAGCCGCTGCCGGCCAGGGTCACCACGCGCTGGCCGCGAAAATCCGTCTCGCAGGCGATGAAGCCGCGCTCGGCCATGTAGGTGAGCAGGAAGCGCCCGCGCGAGGGCGAATGGCTGCCATAGGCGCGCGCCAGGGCCGCGTCGCTCGGGCAGGGCTCGGCCTGGCGCGCGGCTCTAGCAAGCATCATGTAGACGCCCTGCATATCCTCCGGCAGCTGCTCGGAGCGGGCGATGACCTGCCGCCACTCTTCGTCCTCGGTATCCTCGTTGATGCCGGCCCGCGCCAAAGCGAGCCGCCGCCGGAAGCTGGACATGTCCGTCTCGGCGCCGGAAATGCGCTTGAGACGGCAGTGCATCGTAAAATCCTGATAGAGCACCGCGGCCGGGCGGAACGCGGCATCGGGATCGTCCAGCAGCGCGGCAAAGATCGCATCCAGCGCCTCCGCCCGATCCGCCAGCTCTTCAGGGCTCGGCTCCTCCTCAACCGGCAGGGGCGTGGAGATGGCGGGGCGTGCGGCGCTGACGCGCTCCAGAAGCTCGCGCGTGGCCAGTTGCGGCTCGCGCATGGTGGGCTCGGGCAGCGCCGCCGGCTCGTCCGCGCCTGGCGTGAAGATCAGATCCTGCATGGCTTCGCGCGGGGTTTCCGGCAGCGCCATCAGCACGGGCCGGCCGGATCGGCCGGCCGTTTCCACAGGCCCGATCCGCACCGGGATCGGGCGGCGCGACAAGGCCGGCCCGAGCGCGACGAACTGCCCCGGCTCCAGGTCACGGAAGCGCTCGGCCTGGCGTCGGTCCATGCCAAGGAGATCGGCCGCCCGCGCCATGTCGATATCCAGAAAGGTGCGCCCCATCAGGAAGTTGGAGGCTTCCGCCGCGACATTCTTGGCAAGCTTCGCCAGGCGCTGGGTGGCGATCATCCCGGCAAGGCCCCGCTTGCGGCCACGGCACATCAGATTGGTCATGGCGCCGAGCGAGATGCGCCGCGCATCGTCCCCCACCTCGCCCGCCACGGCCGGCGCAAAGATCTGCGCCTCGTCCACGGCGATCAGCATAGGGAACCAGTGGTGGCGGTCGGCATCGAACAGTCCGTTCAGGAAGGCTGCCGCGCAGCTCATCTGAACTTCGGCGTCGAGCCCTTCCAGATTGAGCACGACGGAGGCGCGGTGCTGGCGGATCCGGTTGGCGATCCGGGCCAGCTCGCTCGGCGTCCGGTTGGCATCGACGACGATATGGCCGAACCGCTCGGAAAAGGACACGAAGTCGCCTTCGGGATCGATGATCGCCTGCTGCACCACCTCGGCGCTCTGTTCGAGGATGCGCCGGAACAGATGCGACTTGCCGGACCCGGAATTGCCCTGCACCAGAAGGCGCGTGGACAGGAGTTCCTCCAGGTCCATCTCCGCCGGATCGCCCGTGGCGGTCGATCCGAGCTCGACGGCAACCTTCATGCGTGACGACCTGCGGGCATGGCGCTGACAATGGCCTCAATGGAAGCGGGAAAACACCTTCTAGCGGTTCGGCACCGCAGGTTGGAACCCGCATCGTCCCCTCGTCCACAGTTTCCTGCGCAGACCCGCCGGGGACGGCGCCCGGCCCGACGCCGATTTTTGCGGTCGGGCTCTTTCTCCTGCGCCTGCAACGTGTAGTTTTATCCGTGACGCTATGTCCGTCCGGTGCGCGGGAGGCATTCTTGTTCGAGACTTTCGATCCCGTTCTCCTGGCACGGTTGCAGTTCGCCTTCACCGTGTCCTTCCACATCATCTTCCCGTCCTTCACCATCGGCCTCGCCTCGTTCCTGGCGGTGCTGCACGGGCTGTGGATGGCCACCGGCAAGGCGATCTACCTGACGGTGTTCCAGTACTGGCTGAAGATCTTCGCCGTCTCCTTCGCCATGGGCGTCGTGTCCGGCATCGTCCTGTCCTACCAGTTCGGCACCAACTGGTCGGTCTTTGCGGACCGCACGGGGCCGATCCTCGGGCCTATGATGGCCTATGAGGTGCTGACCGCCTTTTTCCTGGAAGCGGGTTTTCTGGGGGTCATGCTCTTCGGGCTGAACCGCGTGGGCCGGGGCCTGCACTTCTTTGCCACGCTGATGGTCGCGGTCGGCACGCTGGGCTCGGCCTTCTGGATCCTGTCGGTCAATTCCTGGATGCAGACGCCGGCCGGCTATGCGATCGCCGAGAACGGCCAGTTCGTTCCGGCCGACTGGTGGGCCATCGTCTTCAACCCGTCCTTTCCCTATCGGCTCGTGCATATGGTGCTGGCCGCCTATCTCACGACGGCGCTCGTCGTCGGCGCGGTCGGCGCCTGGCACCTGTTGCGGGACAGGGGCAATGCCAGCGCCCGGCTGATGTTCTCCATGGCGCTCTGGATGGCGACGGTCGTCGCGCCGATCCAGATCTTCGCCGGCGATCAGCACGGGCTGAACACGCTGGAGCACCAGCCTGCCAAGATCGCCGCGATGGAGGGCCATTTCACCACCAACACCGATGGCGGCATGCCGCTGACACTGTTCGGCCTGCCGGACATGCAGGCCGGGGAGATGCGCCACGCGATCGAGATCCCCCATCTCGGCTCGCTCATCCTGACCCACAGCCTGGATGGTGAGGTCCAAGGGCTCGATGCCTTCCCGCGGGAGGACTGGCCGAATGTGTGGGTCGTCTTCTTTTCCTTCCGCGTGATGGTCGGCATCGGCTTTGCGATCATGGGCCTTGGCCTCTGGGCGCTCTACCGCCGGGTCCGCGGCTCCATCGCCGACGATCGCTGGCTGCAGCGGGCCGCCGTCGTCATGGGGCCGATGGGCTTCGTCGCCGTTCTGGCGGGCTGGATCACGACGGAGGTCGGCCGGCAGCCCTATACGGTGTATGGGCTCCTGCGCACCGCCGACAGCCATTCGCCCATCGCCGCCTCGGCGGTCGGGTCCAGCCTCGTCGCCTTCATCGTGGTCTATTTCATCGTCTTCGGGGCGGGCACCTATTACATTTTGCGCACCATGCGCAGGGCGCCCTCGGTCTTCGAGGAAGGGCCGGATCCGAACCAGCCGATCCGCACGGCGGGCATCACGCCCGCGCCGCACATGGACGAGCGCGGCCCCGCGCCGTCGCAGACCCACTGAGGAGGACCCGGCCATGGACCTGTCGCTCGACCTGCCGCTGATCTGGGCCTTCATCATCGCCTTTGCGGTTCTGGCCTATGTGGTGCTGGACGGCTTCGACCTCGGCATCGGCATTCTCTTCCCGCTCCTGCAGCGGCACGAGAACCGCGATACGGCCATGAACACCGTCGCCCCCTTCTGGGACGGCAACGAAACCTGGCTGGTCATGGGCGGGGGCGGCCTCTTCGCCGTCTTCCCCCTCGCCTATGCGGTGGTCATGCCGGCGCTCTACGCGCCCATCATCGCCATGCTTCTGGCGCTCATCTTCCGCGGCGTCTCCTTCGAGTTCCGCTTCCGCACGGTGCGCTGGCGCGGCGTGTGGGACGCCGCCTTCTTCATCGGCTCGCTGTTCGCCGCCTTCTGCCAGGGCATCGCGCTCGGCACCATCGTCCAGGGCATCGAGATCGAGAACCGGGCCTATGCCGGCGGGTGGTGGGATTGGCTGACGCCTTTTTCCATCATGACCGGCATCGCCGTCGTCATCGGCTATGCGCTGCTCGGCGCCACCTGGCTGGTCGTCCGCACCGAAGGGCCGCTCAACCGCCTGGCGGCCCGCTACGCCCGCATCGCCGGCATCGGCACCCTGGCCGCCATCGGCGTCGTCAGCATCTGGATGCCCTTCCTGCAGGACACATTCTATGCCCGCTGGTTCACATTCCCACAGATCGCCTTCGTCGCCCCCATCCCCATCCTCCTGGCGCTGGCGGCGCTCAGCCTGTTCCGCGGCCTGAACGATCCGGTCTCGACCTACCGTCCCTTCCTGTCGGCGCTCGGCCTCTTCGTCCTGTCCTATATCGGCATCGGCATCAGCTTCTATCCCAACATCCTGCCGCCGGAGCTGACCATCTGGGACGCGGCCGCGCCGGATGCCAGCCTGTCCTTCGTCCTGGTCGGCGCGATCGTGCTGGTACCCATGATCCTTGCCTATACGGCCTATTCCTACTGGATCTTCCGGGGAAAGGTCATCGAGGGCGAGGGCTACCACCAGCATCACCACTGACGCCATGCCAGTGCGCCTGCGCCAGATCCTTTGGTTCATCGGCCTGTGGCTCGCCGGTATCGTCGCCCTGAGCGTCGTGGCCTATGGCATCCGCGCCATGATAATGTAGCCTTGCCGCGGTCAGATCGGACCCGCCCAATGCTCTACACCTATCTTCAGACCCCCATCGGCGCCCTGCTCCTGGCCGGCGATGGCCACGCGCTTTCACGCATCAGCTTTCCCACCGGCAGCCGCATGATGGCGCCCGGCCCCGACTGGCAACGTGACGACGCGGCCTTCATCCTGGCGCGCCAGGAACTCACCGACTATTTCAACGGCAAGCTGCGCGCCTTCACCGTTCCGCTCGCGCCTGCCGGCACGCCGTTCCAGATACAGGTCTGGACCGCGCTGCGCGCCATTCCCTATGGCGAAACCATCACCTACGGCACGCTGGCCCGCCGCATCGGCCGGCCCACCGCCAGCCGCGCCGTCGGCGCGGCCAATGGCGCCAACCCCCTGCCCATCATACTGCCCTGCCACCGCGTCATCGGCGGCACCGGCGCCCTGACCGGCTTCGGCGGCGGGCTTCCGACCAAGACCTGGCTTCTAACGCTGGAAGGCGCCGCGGCGGCCGGGTCCCAGACGGAACTCGCCTTCGCTTAAGGCCGGCTTCACGGCTCGTTCATCGCTTCATCTTGGATCTTGGGAGCGCTCCGCAGATGGCCGCTCGCTACGGTGAGACGCTTCAAGGCGGAGGTTGATGTCGGCGATGTCAATCGTGACGTAAAGGTCGGTCATTCAAAGTCCCGTTGAAAGTTCCGAGCCTTGGATTATAGATCATGCATCCCAGCTGACGTGCCAATACGCGACCCTTAAGGCTGGGCTAGACGGTAGGTGGACAGCCGTCATGATTTCTCGGAAGCGAAGGCGTCGGGTCACTTCAGCCGACAGCTGCGGCTTCCGTGTCACCTGCGCGCACAAGACATGCCAGGATGTCTACTCCAAGAGTCAGCCGGCGAATTACGCCCTAGCCCGCTGAACGATCTTACGTTTCAGATCAAACTTGAATGCTGCATTGCAGGAAAGCCTTCTACCTTCCTTCTTTCTGAATAGCGGTCGATAGAGGTCCTGCTACTTATACGAGCCCCGTCTTCATCACTTGGCTTCTAACGCTGGAAGGCGCGGCGGCGGCTGGGTCTCAGACGGAACTCGCCTTCGCTTAAGGCCGGCTTCACCGCTCGTTCATTGCCAGTGCGCTCGAGTGTCATCGCATCTACCGGGATCTCGTAGCTTTCGGCGCGGACCTCACCACGCAGGTCAGCTGCCATTTCCTTTACGGCCTCGATCAGGTCTTCACCCAGCTGGCTCACGACGTTTTTCCTATCAGGCAGTCCTTGACGGTCGGGATAGCCTTGCACTGCGCTATCCCAGCCTTCAAGCCCCCCGCTTCGCGCGCCTGGTAGCAGATCATCGAAAACCGTCGATGATCTCATATGCCAGTTTCACGCGTTCGGCATTCGGGTAGCTCCGGTTCGCCAGAATCACGATCGCCAGCCGTTTGGAGGGGATCGCCACCGCATAGGCGCCGAAGCCGGCGGTGGAGCCGGTCTTGTTGAGGAGGAGATCGGCGGGGATATCTCCCACGGGTTCGATGGGCTGCAGCTCCAGGGCCATGGGCGTGCCATTGCCGGACATGAGATCGTCCAAGGGCACATCGGCCGGGTAGACCTCCCATCCAAGCGCCTGGCGCATGGGGCCGGTGCGGTAGTGCGGAATGTGGGTCGTCTCCACGGCCTGCCGCCAGGCATCGGGAAGCGCGGACGGGTCCATCTGGGCATTCAGGAAGGCGAGGAGGTCACCGGCCGTCGTCTTGACGCCATAGGCCTCGGCATCGAGCGCGCCGGGATTGACGCGCACCGTCCGGCCGTTGCGCGCAACGCCCTTCGCATAGGCGCCCTCCCGCGCCTGTGGCACGGTGATGAAGGTGTTTTTGAGCTGGAATGCCGGGAAGAGATGGTCCTGCATCAGGGTTTGGAAGTCTTCGCCCAGCGCCTGTGCTGCCACATAGCCGAACAGGCCGATGCTCGGATTGGAATATTGCCGCACCGTGCCGGCCGGCTCGCGCGGCGTCCATTTCTCTGCCCAGGCGATGGCGTCGGCATCGCTCGAAACGCCGTCCGGAAATTGCAGCGGCAGCCCGCCGGCGGCATAGGTGGCAAGGTCCACGAGCCGGGCCGCGCCGATCGGATGCCCGTCCAGCGCCGGCAGATGGCGGCCTGCCGGATCGTCGAGCGACAATGTGCCGGATGCCTGCGCATAGGCGCCGAGCGTGGCGGTGAAGGTCTTGGAGATGGAGCCGATCTCGAAGATCGTGTCGGCTGTGACGGGTTCGCGTCCACCCGGCCGGGCAACGCCATAGGTCAGGATCGTCACCTGCCCGTCCTTGGAAAGACCGACGGCCATGCCGGGTATGGCATGCTCGGCCATGAGCGCGCACACCGATGCGTCGATAGCGGCCGGCTCGCTCGCACGAGCGCCGGACGCCGCCAGAAGGCCGGCGAGGGCCATGCCGGCGGCGTGGTGAAGAGTGCGCAGGCGCCTGGTCATGAAACCTCCCTCGGGACAGAACGGATCGGTTGGACGCGGCCCGTCAGGCCGCAACCTCCGGTACCGTCTCCTTAACGAGGGCCATGTCCGCATGGAAGGCCTGCTCCTCGGCCTTCTGGGCCGCCGGGTCCGGCAGGCGCAGAATATAGGCGGGATGCACGGTGATGAGGAGCCGGCCGCCATCGTCCAGATCGATCAGCCGGGAGCGCGTATCGCGGATGGTTACGCTCTTGCCGAGCACGGCCGCCGCCGCCGTGGCGCCCAGGGCGACGATCAGCTTCGGCTTGACGAGTTCCCGCTCGATGTCGAGCCACCAGCGGCACACCTTCACCTCCCCCATATTGGGCTTCTGGTGAATGCGCCGCTTGCCACGCGGGACGAATTTGAAGTGCTTCACCGCATTGGTGACATAGACCTGGCGGCGGTCCACGCCCGCCTGGCCGAGGGCGGTGTCGAACACCTTGCCTGCCGGCCCGATGAAGGGCTGGCCGGCCAGATCCTCCTGGTCGCCCGGCTGCTCGCCCACGAAGATCACCGGGGCGTTTGCGGGCCCCTGGCCGAAGACGGTCTGCGTCGCCGGTTCCCACAAGGGACAGGCCCGGCAGCGGGAGGCCTGGTCCCGCGCTTCGTCCAGCGTGTCGGGACGCTTGTTGAAGCCGCCGAAGGCCTCATCCTGCCGTGCCGCCGCAACTGCCATGTCCATCCGCTCCCGTGACCGCTCATGACGCAATCCCGGAGCGGTGGGCGCGGTTTCGATCATGCGTCGAGACGCCGCTTCGGCCCCCTCGATCAGGGGGCGGATGAGCTGCGCTTCGGGCAGGTTGTGCCAGTATTTCTGTGGCATCTCCGCCTGCATGGCCTTCACCTTCAGCCGGGCGGGGTTGAAGATGGAAGCGTAATAGGTGAGCCACAGCGTTTCCATGGCATCGTCGGCGGGTTTGTCGCTTTCCGGCGCGGGCGGGCCGTAGCGCAGTTCCACGCCGTCCCAATGGACCGAGCGCAACGGCGTCAGGATGGTCCAGCGCATGCCGGTGAAGCGCCGCATAAAGAAGGGCGCGGTCAGCTCCACCACATGGTGGAACGGCTCGAACCAGGCGATGAAATGCGATTGGCCCTCCCCCTCCACCACCTCGCGGAAGCGGACGAAAGCCTTCATCTTGTGACTATCGCGGCGGACGGCCTTCTCCATCTCGTAGGCGCGGCGCACCTCCACATCGGAGGCGATCTCCAGGAGCCGCCGCTCATGCTGCAGCCGCCAGAGCAGCCGGTAACAAAGGTTGAAACGCTGCGGATCGCGGTGGCAGACGACAAGCCGGGCAAGGTCCGGAAAGGCCTTCGGCACGCGGATGGTGCTGGCATCGCCCGCCGACAGGGACAGGTTTTCGCCGAACAGCGTCCCCTCCCCCTCCACCACGAAAGTGAGCGCCTCGGGCGTCAGGCCCTGTGCGAGCGCGGCCCGCGCCGCCACGCGCCAACCGTCGAAATCGGCGGCATGCGCCAGCGTGGCGACGAACATGTCAGAACAGATCCAGCTGCGCGGGTTGCGGCACCAGCTTGCCGCGCAGCCCGTTCAGATCGGTCAGCCCGCCCGGGCTCCAGTCCAGCGCCGTGATGAAGGGACGCACCTTGGCCAGGGACTGGCAGAGCCGGCCGACATCCTCCAGCCGCAGGGTGCGATGCCGCCGGGTCGACAGAATGCGATTGACCGCCCGGGTGCCGAAACCGGGAACGCGCAGCAAGGCTTCCTTGTCAGCGCGGTTCACATCGACCGGGAACCGGCCCCGGTTCTTCAGCGCCCAGGCAAGCTTGGGGTCGATGGCAAGGTCGAGCATGCCGTCATCCCCGCCCGAAACGATCTCGTTGCGCTCGAAGCCGTAAAAGCGCATCAGCCAGTCGGCCTGATAAAGCCGGTGCTCGCGCATCAAGGGCGGGCGCGACAGAGGCAATTTGGACGACGCGTCGGGTATGGGCGAGAAGGCCGAGTAGTAAACGCGCTTCAACCGGAACGAGCCGTAGAGGTTCTCCGACCGGGCCAGGATCGCATCATCATCCGCCCCGTCTGCGCCCACGATCATCTGCGTGGATTGCCCGGCGGGCGAGAAACGGGGCGGTCGCTTGCCGCCCGTCGAGGGCGCATCGTTCTGCTCCTCGATCTTCAGGCGCAGATGCCCCATCGAGCGGCGGATATCGCGCGGGCGCTTTTCCGGAGCGAACTGGCTGAGCGCGACATCGGTCGGCAGTTCGATATTGACCGAAAGCCGGTCGGCATAGAGCCCTGCCTCTTCCATCAGCGCGGGCGAGGCTTCCGGGATGGCCTTCAAATGGATGTAGCCGGCAAATCCATGGTCGAGGCGCAGGCTGCGCGCCACGCGCACCATTTCCTCCATCGTATAATCGGAATTGCGGATGATCCCGGACGACAGGAACAGGCCTTCGATATAATTGCGCCGGTAGAAGTTCAGTGTCAGATCCACGACCTCTTCCACCGAAAAGCGCGCCCGCCGCACATTGGAGGAATGGCGGTTCACGCAGTAGACGCAATCGTAGATGCAGAAATTGGTCAGGAGGATCTTCAGGAGCGAGATGCAGCGCCCATCCGGCGCGTAGGCATGGCAGATGCCCGACCCTTCCGTCGAACCGATGCCCCCGCTCTTCAAGGAATTGCGTTTTGCCGACCCGCTCGACGCACAGGAGGCATCGTATTTTGCGGCATCGCTCAAGATGGCGAGCTTGTCGAGAAGGTTCGTCTTGGCCATGGGCTAGAGTTTAGCGTTCTACATATGTTCCTGCCAAGCGGCGGATTGTCGCGCGAGAGGCCATGATTATGGTTACGATCCGATTAACGTTACTTTATAATTATAGATCAATGGCTTAGATGCGACGGGCACGGTTCGGGGGTGTGACCCTTCGCCCACAACGGGGGCGCCGAATCCGCTCTTTGCGTGTCATTGCCCGCCTGGCAACGCGTTCGTAGGTTGTCATTTACCGACCGGTCGGCATGTTACCCATTCGATGCGACGGCAGGCCTTCGGGGGACGTTGGCTCGCATGTCGATAACGGATGGAGGGATAGAGCGGGCGTGGCTTTGCGACGGGGACTGATCCTGACCTTGATGGCTTCGGTCACGTCGGTCGGCCTTCTGGCCGGCACGCTGCCGGCTGCCTCCTTCGAGCTGTTCGGGTTCAAATTCTTCGAGCGCGACGACGAGGACGCCGAGCCGATCCTGGATCCCGTGACCTACAGTGTCACGCTGACCCTGACGCAGGAGGTCGAGGGGCTTCAGGATGCGCTGGAGGCGGCCTCCACGCTGGTGGCGGACGAGGACGAAGCCGTTTCCGGCTCGCTCGGCCTGCTCGCCAAAGCCCGCAACGACCGCAAGCGCCTGGTGGCGGCGCTCTTCGAAAACTCCCGCTACGATGGCATCGTCACCATCCGCATCGAAGGGCAGGATATCGCGACCCTGGCGCCCGATACACAGTTCAACACGAGCGGAACGGTGCCTGTGACGATCACCGTCCAGCCCGGCCAGCTCTACAAGGTGGGCCGTGTCCGGGTGACGACCGATGGCGAGCCGGTCATCGATGCGGACGAGTATGAGCTGACGACGGGCTCCTCGGCCGACAGCACCCGCATCCTGACGATGCAGAATCGCATCTACCGCGCCATCGAGGATACGGGCCGCCCCTTCGCCGCCATCGAGCATCGCGACGTGATCGCGGATTCGTCCCGCGGTGCGCTGGACTATGAACTGGACCTGTCGCCCGGACCGAAGGTCCCCTTCGGGGTCACGACGGTCAAGGGCGCGGAAGCGGTGCGGCCGGGCTTCATCGCCTACATGACCGGCATCCAGCCGGGCACCGTCTATTCGCGGCAGGATCTTGCCGATGCACGTGAGCGCCTGTCCAAGCTCAACGTCTTTTCGAGCGTCAACGTGCGGGCGGCGGATGGGCAGCTTGCCGACGGCACCGTCCCCGTCATGGTGGAGGTGGCCGAGCGTCCCTTCCGCGTCTTCGGCGCCGGCGCCACCTTTTCCAACACGGACGGGGCGGGTGTGAACGCCTATTGGCAGCACCGCAACCTGTTCGGCGGCGCCGAGAGCATCCGCCTGGAGGGAACGGTCAGCCGGATCGGCGCCAACGAGATTTCCGACACGGGGCGAGAGACCGACGGCTTCGACTATCGGGGCTCGGCCGTGTTCCGCAAGCCTGGCGTGCTCGGGCCGGACTCGGTTTATATCGGCTCGCTCACGGCGCTGCGCGAGCAGCCGCTGGCCTATGACCGTGCGTCCGTGGCCGGATATAGCGGCGTGGAATACCGCATCGACAAGCGGCAATCCGTCACTGCCGGCATCCTGATCGAGTATGAGGAAATCACCGACTATCTCGGCACCGAGGATTTCCTGATCGGCTCCGTTCCGCTCAGCTACACGCTGGATGCGCGCAACAACGAGTTGAACCCGACCAGCGGCTACATGCTGAAGGCCACGGCCGAGCCGTCCTACGATGCGCTGAACACGGTGCCCTTCCTCAAGGCGCGCGGCGATGCTTCCGCCTATCTGTCCTTCGACGAGGACAGCCGTTTCGTCATCGCCGGGCGCGCTGCCTATGGCACCATCCTCGGCGCCGATCTTCAGGACATTCCCAATGACCGCCGGTTCTTCGCCGGTGGTGGCGGCTCGGTGCGCGGCTACGTGTTCCAGTCGATCGGGCCCTACTTCCCCGATGTCGCCCTGCCCGGCACCAACCCGGACTTCGTCGATACGCCGACGGGCGGCCTGTCGCTCTTCGAAGCCTCGCTCGAACTGCGCATCGGCGTAACGGAGACGATCCAGATCGTCCCCTTCGTGGATGGCGGCACCGTATCGGACGATCTCTTCCCCGATTTCGGAGAGTTCAAGGTGGGCGCGGGTGTCGGCGCGCGGTACCTGACGAGTTTCGGTCCCATCCGCGTCGATGTCGGGTTTCCGCTCGATCCCGGCCCGCGCGATGGCGATTTCCAGATCTATGCCGGCATAGGGCAGGCCTTCTGATGCTGATGCTCCCCGCGCTCCGCACCCGCTTCCTTGCCCTGGCCGCGCTTGCCGGCGCCGTTCTTATGCCGGCCGCCCCGGCGCAGGCGCAAAGCTTCGTCGCCACCCAGTTGCAGAACCTCATTTCCACCGAGAACGCCGAGGTCCGGATCGAGGGCCTGTCCGGCGCCTTCTCCGGCGCCGTGCGGATCGAAAGCCTGACCGTCTCCGACCCGGACGGCGTCTACCTGACGGCGCGTGACCTGGCGCTCGACTGGTCGCCGACGGCGCTGATCCGCCGTACGGTCGAAATTCAACGGCTGACGGCCGGCACCATCGAGTTGACCCGCCTGCCCGCCGGGACCGCATCGACGGCGGAGGACGAGAGCAGCGGCGGCGGCGGCTTCTCGCTGCCCAACATCACCGCCAATGTGGGCGAAATCTCCATCGGGCGCTTCACGCTCGGGCAGGATGTGGCGGGCGTGGCGGCCGAGTTGTCGGCCACCGGTTCGCTGCAGCTCACACCGAGCCCAGCGGCGTTGAACGTATCCTTCGATGTCGAGCGACAGGACCGCCCGGGGACGATCCGTGCGCAAATCGCCTTCGCGCCGGACGACAACCGCCTCGTGCTGAACGTCAATGCCAACGAGCCGGAAGGCGGCATCATCGCCGGGCTCCTGAAACTGCCGGGCGCGCCGCCCGTCACGGTGAGTGTCGATGGCAACGGGCCGCTCAGCGACTTCACCCTGTCGGGCGGCCTCGACATCGCCACCGAGCGCGCGATCACCATCGATGCTTCCGTCAAGGACGGTGCGGACGGACGGCGCCTGACCGCCGACGTAACGACCATCACCGGCCCCTTCGTCCCGGCCCAGTATGCCGACATGGTCGGCCCGTCCGCCACCGTGGCGGCCGACGTGCTCCTGCGCAATCAGGGCGGCATCGTGGACATTGCCCGCGCGCAGCTCGTATCCGGCGCGCTGCAGCTCGACGCCGCCGGCACCTACGATCCGCAGGGGTCGACGAACGATCTGCGCATCATGCTGGCGACCAGCGAAGGCGACCCGGTGCCCCTGTCCTTCGGCGCGCTCGGTTCACGCAGCTACCTGGAAATATCCTCGCTGAATGCAACGCTGCGCGGGGCCCTGTCCGCCGCGGCGCTGGAGGTGAGCGCGGCGGCGCGCACGGCGGGCTACGAGGATTACCTGGCGCGCGATATCGACCTGCGCGCATCCAGCCCCGGCTTCGATCTCAACGCCATCTCCGGCCCCTTCCGGCTGGCGCTGGACGCCGCCACGGCCAGCGCGCCGGAAGGCGTGGCGGCCAATATCCTGACGGGCCCCATCGCCCTGTCCGTCGATGGCAGCCTGACCGAGGGCGAGATTGTCATTGATTCCAACAGCCTGACCACGGGGGCAGCCAGCGCGGCCGTCACCGGCCGTGCGGCGCGCGATTTCTCGACCTTCGATCTTGCCCTGCGCACGGAGGCGGAAAGCGCCGCCCTGTCGCAGACCCTCGTCGATTATGCGGGCGAGCGCATCAGCCTGCGCGCCAACCTTGCCCGGACGGCCGAGGGCTATGCCGGCCGCGACATCGCGCTGGAAGGCACCGGCCTTTCGGTGACGGGGTCGGCCAGCCTCCTCGGTGAAGCGGTCGCCGCCGATCTGTCCGGCACGCTCGACCAGACCCGCATCGCCGATGCCGGCCTGACGGGGACGGCCAATTTCGACCTGCAGGCGGCCGGCACCCTGTCGGCGCCGCAGATCGACCTGACGCTCAACGGCGCCGATCTCGACATTGCCGGGCGCACGCTGCAGGAGGTCGAGGCGAGCCTGTCAGGCACCTTCGCGCCGGATGCGCCGCAGGGCGCGCTTGCCGTCAATGGCCGCTTCAACGAACAGCCGCTTGCCATGACGGCCGATTTCGCGACCGAGAACGGCACGCGATACTTGCGCAATCTCGATGTCACGCAGGGCGACAACAAAATCACGGGTGAGATCGCGCTCGATGCGCAGAGTGTCCCCAGCGGCGCGCTCACCATCGCCGCGCCGGACGTATCCACCCTGGCGGGCCTGTTCGGCCAGGAGGCGAGCGGCGCCGTGAACGGCGATCTCGCCTTCCGGCAGAACGCGGACGGCGTGCCGGAAGCCACGATCGACATCCGCTCCGGCGCCCTGGCGATCAACCAGATCACCCTGGCGGACGCCGTGATCGACGTGTCGCTCTTCGACTATGTGAACCAGCCGCAGGCTGAGGGACGCGTCGAGGCCGCGGCGCTCAGCCTGCCCTCGCTCGACATTGCGGCGCTTGCGCTCGATCTGTCGCGCCTGAACGAGACGACCGTCGTCGACGGGCGCACCACGGTGAACGGCGTCGACACGGCCATCAACGGCACCGTCTCGTCCATCCAGGGCGAAACGCGGATCGATTTGCGGCAGCTCGATGCGGCAATCAACCAGGCGGACATCGCCCTGCGGGAGCCGGCCCAGATCACCATTGGCCAGAACGGCGTCAATCTGGGGCAGATCCGCCTGTCGGTCGGCAGCGGCGGCCTGGCCCTTGCCGGCGCCCTGTCCGACGAGATCGCGCTGGACCTGACGCTCGACGCCTTCCCGCTGGCGGTGGCCAACCCCTTCGTCGACGGGCTGGACGCGGCCGGAACGCTGACGGGCGATATCAAGACCGCCGGTCCGTCGGACAACATCCGTGCCGATTTCAACCTCGCTTTGGCTGGCCTTGCGACCAGCCAGACGCGGCAGGCCGATCTGCCGGCCGTCGATGGCACCGTGGCGGGCCGCTACCGCGGCGGCATTGCGAGCCTCGACACGGCGCGGCTGACCATTGGCTCCGGCACCGTGGCGCTGACGGGCGATGTCGGCGAAACGCTGGACGCGCAGCTGACCCTGACGGACATTCCCGTCGCGCTCGCCAACGGCTTCGTGGACGGGCTCGGCGCCAGCGGCACCATCAGCGGCCAAGCCGAGGCGACCGGCGCCATCGACAACCCCGTCATCGCCTTCGATCTGGACGGGCGCAACATCACCGCCGAGCGCGTTGCAGCCGCTGGCACGGGCGCCATGACGCTGGACGTCACCGGCCGCCTCGCCAATTACACCGTCCGCTTCGACACGGCCGAGGCGCGGATCGGCAACGGCACGGTCAGTGCCGTGGGCAGCGTCGGCCGCGATCTCGACCTGTCGCTCGATATCGACCGGCTGCCGGTCGCCATCGCCAACGCCTTCGTCCCCGGGCTCGGCGCCACCGGCTCGGTGTCGGGCACGGCAACGGCCGGCGGCACGCTCGGCCGCCCGGAGGCGAGTTTTTCGTTGAATGGCAACGATATCGCGGCGCAGGCCCTCTCACGTTCCGGCGTGCAGCAGGTGGCGCTCGACATAGCGGGCGCCTATCGCAACGACGTGTTGAGCGTGGAACGGGGCCGGATCCAGGCCGGTGGCGGAACGCTCGACATTTCGGGAACGGTCGGCGACACGCTCGATCTGCGCCTCGCCATGCAGAACCTGCCGTTGGCGCTCGCCAATGCCGCCTCACCCGATCTCGGAGCACAGGGCACGCTCTCGGGCACGGCCAATGCCACCGGCAGCCTTGCCAGCCCGGCGGCGAGCTTCGACGTGACCGGAAGCAACTTGTCCGTCGCGGCCGCGCGCGCCGCCGGCGCTCCGGCGGCGAACCTGAACGCGGCGGGCCGCTATGAGCGCGAAACGCTCAACCTCCGCACGGCCCGGGTGGACCTTGCCGGCGGCGGCAACATCACGGCCACCGGCAGCGCCGGCCGCCAGCTCAATCTCGACGTGACGCTGAGCGGCGTGCCGGCAGCCATCGCCGCCGCCGCCGCGCCTGACATCGCGCCGCAGGGCACGATCCGCGGGAGCGTCCAGGCGCGCGGCACGCTGGCGCGTCCCAGCGTGAACTACGACCTGGCGGTCGATGCGCTCTCGCTCGCCCAGACGCGGGAGGCAGGCGTCGGCCCGCTCGACGTCGCGGCACGGGGCGCCTATGCCGGCACCCGCGTCACCCTGGACGGACGCCTCGCCGGCGCCGGCCTCGCCTTCACCGCCAATGGCGCGGTCAACCTGGCGGGCACGCCGGCCTTCGACATCCAGCTCAACGGCAATGCACCGCTCGCCCTCGCCAACCGCATCCTGGCGGAAGGCGGACGCTCCATTCAGGGCGAGGTGCTGGTCAACGCCCGCGTGGCGGGAACGGCCGCTGCACCCAACGTCACGGGCACCGTGTCCACCAGTGGTGCGCGCTTCGTGGATACCGGCATCAACCTGGCGATCGACAATATCAACACCACCATCGCGCTCAGCGGCAACCGCGCCACGATCAGCGCCTTCTCCGCCAGCCTGGCGAGCGGCGGCAACATCGCCGTCTCCGGCGGAATCGGCCTCAATGCCGGCTTCCCGGCCGATATCGTCGTCACCATCCGGGATGGGCGCTATGCCGACGGCGAGCTCTTCTCGACCCGCCTGAACGCAGACCTGACCCTGCGCGGCCCCCTGCTCGGCGCGGCCGTGCTGGGCGGCACGATCAATGCGCAGGAAATCGCCATCGTCATCCCCGACCAGCTCCCCTCCTCCCTGGCCGAGCTGGACGTGCGCCACGTGAATGCGCCGCAGGCGGTCTATGTGCAGCAGCGCCAGATCGACCCGGATGGCGGAGCCACCGGAACCTCCGGCGGCGGCATCGCGCTCGACCTGACATTGAACGCACCCAACCGCGTCTTCGTGCGGGGGCGTGGGTTGGACCTGGAGCTCGGCGGCACGATCCGCATCACCGGCCCGGCCTCCAATCTCGGCATCGTGGGCGGCTTCGACCTGCAGCGCGGGCGCCTGCAGATCCTGAGCCGACGCCTGGATTTCGAGCGCGCCTCCCTGTCCTTCACGGGCAACCTCATCCCGACGGTCGACTTCCTGGCGCAGTCGGATACGGGCCAGGCGACCGTCTACGTGGCGGTGACGGGGCCGGCGCAGGATCCGTCCTTCACCTTCACATCCAGCCCGGCCCTGCCGCAGGACGAAGTGCTCGCCCGGCTGATCTTCGGCCAGGCGACGAGCGATTTGTCGCCGCTTCAGATCGCGCAGCTTGCCTCGGCCGCGGCGTCGCTCGCCGGGGTCGGCGGCTCGACCGGCCTTCTCGACAGCCTGCGCTCGCAACTCGGCGTAGACGATATCGACATCCGCACGACGGCCGATGGACAGGCCGCCGTGGGTGTCGGCCAGTATTTGAACGAAAACACCTATATCGGCGTCGATACGACGGGCCGCGTATCCATCGATCTGGATCTGGGCCGGGACATCAAGGCCCGCGGCGCGGTCAACGCCAATGGCGGCGGCGAGGTCGGCATCTTCTACGAAAAGGAATATTGAGCGCCGACGCTGCTTTGGCGGAACCTTTCCGCCTCACGCCTCATTTCGGACGGATGTGGGTGTTGCAACCCACCTGTGGTCGCCCGTGCGGGAGTGCCGCCCCGGGCGACTTTTCAATCCGTCAACCGGCATGGAGTGTGAACCATGAGCGAAGCACAAGAACCGTCCGAAATTGCCTACAGCGTCGGCAGCCATTTTCAGGAACCGGGCGAAGTCATCGACGACACGCACCTGTCGCGTGGTGAGAAAAGACAACTGCTGGAGGACTGGCGTTTCCGGCTTGACGCACGCGTAGCCCGCCGCGGTAGCAGCGAGCTTGTTCGCCGCCGCCAGATGTCCCTTGCCAAGGCTTTGGAAACGCTGGAACATACCCAGCACTGACGCCGGAACCCCCTCTTTTTTGCTGTTCGCCACGGCTGCGCCCCTTCCCGAATGCCGCAAGGCATAAGATAGTGAGCGGGAAGAACGCGCCGCAACAGACGCATGTTGCGACGCGCCAAATGACAAGCAAGGCAGGCGGCACGTGGCGGATCAAACGATTGAAAATGGCAGAATCCTCGAGCTGACGACATTGGGGCACGCAGCTGCCGAGCGCGGCATCAAGTCCTTGTTCGCGCAGGATCCGGCCCGTTTCCAGAAGTTCAGCGCACAGGCTGTCGGGGTGATGCTCGACTATTCCAAGACGGCGCTGTCGGTCGCGGACCGCGCTGCGCTTTTGGACTTTGCCCGGGCGAGCGGCCTGGAGCAGCGCCGCGACGCCATGTTCGACGGCGCGCGAATCAACGCGACGGAAGGCCGGGCCGTTCTGCATGTCGCCCTGCGCGGCCAGCCTGCGGACGGTTACCGCGCCGCCGGCGAGCCCGTCGGCGAAGAGGTCGAGGCGGTGCTGCGCGCCATGACCGAATTTGCCGAAGGCGTGCGCGACGGAACAATCGCCCCCTCCGGCGGCGGCCGCTTCACCGACATCGTCAATATCGGCATTGGCGGCTCCGATCTCGGCCCCGTCATGGCGACGCTGGCCCTCGCCCCCTATCACGACGGACCCCGGACCCACTACGTCTCCAACGTCGACAGCGCGCATATCGCCGATACGCTGAAGGGGCTGGATCCGGCCACGACGCTCTTCATCATTGCGTCCAAGACCTTCACCACCATCGAAACCATGACCAATGCGGCGACCGCGCGGCGCTTCATCGCCGATGCGTTGGGCGAAGCGGCGGTCGGGGCGCATTTCTGCGCCGTGTCGACCGCGCTCGACAAGGTCGCGGCCTTCGGGATCGATCCCGCGCGCGCCTTCGGCTTCTGGGATTGGGTCGGTGGCCGCTACTCGATCTGGTCGGCGATCGGCCTGCCGCTGATGATCGCCATCGGCGCCAGCCGCTTCCGTGAATTCCTGGCCGGCGCGCGCGAGATGGACCAGCATTTCAGGACCGCGCCGCTGGAAGAGAACCTGCCTGCCCTTCTGGGGCTCGTCGGGTGGTGGCACCGCGTGGCGCAGGACTACCCTTCCCGCGCGGTCATTCCCTACGACCAGCGGTTGGCGCGGCTGCCCGCCTATCTGCAGCAGCTCGACATGGAATCCAACGGCAAGCATGTCGGGCTGGACGGCCGCCGCGTCTCCACCCCGACGGGGCCGGTCGTCTGGGGCGAGCCCGGCACCAACGGTCAGCATGCCTTCTTCCAGCTCATCCACCAGGGGACGACGGTCATTCCGGTGGAGTTCATCCTGGGTGCGCGCTCGCACGAGCCGGCGCTGCAGGAGCACCAGGACCTTCTGATCGCCAACTGCCTCGCGCAGAGCGAAGCGCTGATGAAGGGGCGTACGCTGGAGGAAGCGCGCGAGCAGCTTCTGGCCGCCGGCCGCGCGCCGGACGAGGCCGAGCGCATCGCGCCGCATCGCGAGTTTTCGGGCAACCGTCCCTCGCTGACCATTCTCTACCCCACGCTCGATCCGGCGACGCTCGGCAAGCTGATCGCGCTCTACGAGCACCGGGTCTTTGTCGAAGCGCAGCTCTTCGGCATCAACGCCTTCGATCAATGGGGCGTTGAACTGGGCAAGGAGCTGGCGACTGGCCTCCTGTCCGTCGTCCGGGGCGAGGTGTCGGCGCAGGGGCGCGACGGCTCGACCGCCGGCCTCGTATCGGCAATCGCCAACATGAAAGGCTGATTCATGGCCAATGACGCCATCCTGGATGCAAAGGGTGCCGAGCCGGTGCCCGCCCCCCGTGCGACCCTCAACCCCTTGCCGCGGGGCAACGATGCCGACACGCTGGCGCTCGAGATCGTCGAAAAGCTGACCTACGCGCTCGGCAAGACGACGTCCGTCGCGCGCATGCACGACTGGATGGATGCGACCTGCCTGACCGTGCGCGACCGCATCATCGACCACTGGATCGCCTCGACCCAGAAGGTCAACAAAGAGCAGTCGAAGCGCGTCTGCTACCTGTCGATGGAATTCCTGATCGGCCGCCTCCTGCGCGATGCGATCAACAATCTGGGCCTTGCCGAGCCTGTGCGTCAGGCGCTTGCCCGCTACGGCGTGGAGCTCGACCTCGTCGAGCTGCTGGAGCCGGACGCCGCGCTCGGTAATGGCGGTCTTGGCCGTCTGGCGGCCTGCTTCATGGAAAGCATGGCCTCGACCGAGGTGCCGGCCTTCGGCTACGGCATCCGTTACGTGCACGGCTTCTTCCGGCAGGAAATCGCTGACGGCGCGCAGGTGGAGCTGCCGGAAGACTGGCTCGCCCATGGCAATCCGTGGGAGTTCGAGCGCCGCGAAACGGCCTATGAGATCGGCTTCGGCGGCAAGGTCAGCATGGTCGAGGAAGCCGGACGGCCGCCACGCTATGTCTGGCGTCCGGCCGAGCGCGTCCTGGCAGTGGCCTTCGACACGCCGATCGTCGGATGGCGCGGCAAGCACGTCAACACGCTGCGCCTGTGGAGCGCGCAGGCGCTGGATCCGATCCTGCTCGACGCCTTCAATTCGGGCGATCATATCGGCGCCCTTCTGGAATCGAACCGCGCCGAAGCCATCACCCGGGTTCTCTACCCGGCGGATTCGCACCAGGCCGGCCAGGAACTGCGTCTGCGCCAGGAGTTCTTCTTCTCCTCCGCCTCGTTGCAGGACATTCTGCGCCGCCATCTGCAGACCTACGACACGCTCGACAACCTGTCCGACAAGGTGTCGATCCAGCTGAACGATACGCACCCTGCCGTGTCGGTCGCCGAGTTGATGCGCCTCCTGGTGGATGTGCATGGCGTGGAGTGGGAGAAGGCCTGGTCGATCACCCAGGCGACCTTCTCCTACACCAACCACACGCTCCTGCCCGAGGCGCTGGAAACCTGGCCCATCCATCTGTTCGAGCGGCTCCTCCCCCGCCAGATGCAGATCATCTACGCCATCAATGCCGACCTGATCCGCCATGCGCGGCAGGACGCCGGTCTCGATGGCGCGGAAATTTCGGGGATATCGCTGATCGACGAGAATAACGGCCGCCGGGTGCGCATGGGTCAGCTCGCCTTCGTGGGCTCGCATGCGGTGAACGGTGTGTCGGCACTCCACACCGAGCTCATGAAGGAGACGGTGTTCCACGATCTGCACAAGCTCTATCCGACCCGGATCGAGAACAAGACCAACGGCGTGACGCCGCGGCGCTGGCTGTTCGAGTGCAATCCGGACCTGTGCAGCCTTCTGGACGAGACGATCGGAACCGGCTACCGCGACGATATCGAAAAGCTCGCCGAGCTGGATCGCTTCGCCGACGATGCCGCCTTCCGCGAGCGCTTCGCGGCCGTGAAGCTGTCCAACAAGAAGCGTCTCGCCAAGCTCATCGAAGAGCGCCTCGCCACCTATGTGGACCCGCGCGCCATCTTCGATATCCAGGTCAAGCGCATCCACGAGTACAAGCGCCAGTTCCTGAACATCATCGAGACGGTTGCGCTGTACGACCAGATCCGCTCCTCGCCGCATCTGGACTGGACGCCGCGGGTCAAGGTCTTTGCCGGCAAGGCGGCTCCGAGCTACCACGAAGCCAAGCAGATCATCCACCTGATCAACGACGTGGCGCGTGTCGTCAATGCCGACCCGGCCGTGCGCAACCTTCTGAAGGTCGTCTTCATACCGAACTACAATGTCAGCCTGGCGGAGATCATCATGCCGGCGGCCGACATTTCGGAGCAGATCTCGACCGCGGGCCTGGAAGCATCGGGCACCGGCAACATGAAGTTCGCCCTCAACGGCGCGCTGACCATCGGCACGCTCGACGGCGCCAATGTCGAGATGCTGGAGCATGTCGGCGACGACAACATCTTCATCTTCGGCCTCAAGGCCGACGAAGTGGCGCGTGCGCGCGCCAACGGACATCGCGGCCAGCCGATCATCGACGAGCAGCCGCTGCTGCGGGCGGCGCTCGATTCCATCGAGGGCGGCGTCTTTTCCGATGGCGATACGGAACGCTATCGCGGCCTGACCGGCTCCCTGCGGGACCGTGACTGGTGGATGATCGCGGCCGATTTCGAATCCTACTGGCAGACGCAGCGGCGCCTGGACTCCCTGTGGAACAACCGGGCCGACTGGGACCGGATCGCCGTGCACAACACGGCGCGGATGGGATGGTTCTCCTCCGACCGGTCCATTTCCGAATATGCCCGGGATATCTGGCATGCCGGCGCCTTTGAGGGAGCGCGTCGCTGAATTATCGGCACGGCCTCCTGCATTTGGGTGGGCCGTGCCGCAATCTCCCATGCCGGACATATGGCCTGCATCGGCACGACCGCTAGTTTGAGTATGAATACGGTGACCGGCCGGAAAGGCCAGCCAGGGAGGGAATCAATGACGAACAACCGCCACATGGCGCCGATTTCGCGCGATACGATGGCCTACGTCCTGGCCGGCGGACGCGGCAGCCGGCTGATGGAACTGACAGACAGCCGCGCCAAGCCGGCCGTCTATTTTGGCGGGAAAAGCCGCATCATCGATTTTGCACTGTCCAATGCCGTCAATTCCGGCATTCGCCGTATCGGCGTCGCCACGCAATACAAGGCGCACAGCCTGATCCGGCACCTGCATCGCGGCTGGAACTTCCTGCGCCCGGGGCGCAACGAAAGCTTCGACGTCCTGCCCGCCTCTCAGCGCGTGTCGGAAGACCAATGGTATGCCGGCACGGCCGACGCCGTCTATCAGAACCTCGACATCATCGAGGCCTATGGCCCGCAATACATGATCATTCTTGCCGGCGACCACGTCTACAAGATGGATTACGAGATCATGCTCCAGCAGCATGTGGATACCGGCGCCGACGTTACGATCGGCTGCCTGGAGGTCCCGCGCATGGAGGCGCGCGGCTTCGGCGTCATGCATGTGGACGACAAGGGCCGCGTCACCGACTTCATCGAAAAGCCGGAAGATCCGCCGGCCATCCCCGGCCGGCCGGACACGGCGCTCGCCTCCATGGGCATCTACGTCTTCAGCACCAAGCTGATGGCCGACCAGCTCCGGCGCGATGCGTCCGATCCCAAATCCTCGCGGGATTTCGGCAAGGACATCATCCCCCATATCGTGCGCCATGGCACGGCCTATGCCCATTCCTTCAACCGGTCCGTCGTGCGGTCATCGAACGAGCCGGGCGCCTACTGGCGCGATGTCGGCACGGTGGATGCCTACTGGCAGGCCAATATCGACCTGACGGATGTCGTCCCCCAGCTCGATATCTACGATCGGGACTGGCCGATCTGGACCTATGCCGACGTAACGCCGCCGGCTAAGTTCGTGCATGACGAGGACGGGCGGCGCGGCAGCGCCGTGTCCTCGCTCGTCAGCGGCGACTGCATCATCTCCGGCGGATCGCTGCGCCGCTCGCTGCTCTTCACGGGCGTGCGGGTGCGCTCCTATTCCAGCCTGGACCACGCCGTCGTACTGCCGGGCGTGACGGTAAGCCGGCATGCGCGGATCAGCCATGCCGTGATCGACCGCGGCGTGCACATTCCCGAAGGCCTGGTCATCGGCGAGGATCCCGAGCTCGACGCCCAGCGGTTCCGCCGCACGGCGAGCGGCATCTGCCTGGTGACCCAACCGATGATCGACAGGCTTTCCCTTTGAAGGCAATCAAGGTTCTCTCTGTCGCGTCGGAAGTGTATCCGCTCGTCAAGACGGGCGGGCTTGCCGATGTTGCGGGTGCGTTGCCCCTAGCGCTGGAGCGCCTGGGCGGCGACGTGCGCACCCTGATGCCGGCCTATCCCAGCGTTCTGAACGGGGTGGGCCCGGTCTCTCCGGTGGCCCAGTTCGAGGATTTGATGGGCGGGCCGGCCACCGTCCTGTCGGCCGAGGCGCATGGCCTGAAGCTCCTGCTCCTCGATGCGCCCCACCTCTATGACCGGCCGGGCGGCCCCTATGTGGGCCTGAACGGCTACGACCATCCCGACAACTGGGCGCGGTTCGCCGCGCTCGGCAAGGCCGCGGCGCAGATCGGCCTCGGCGCGTTCGAGGGCTGGCAGCCCGATATCGTCCATGCCCATGACTGGCAGGCGGCGATGGCACCGGTCTACCTGGCCTTTTCCGGCCGGCCACGGCCGCGCACCGTGCTCACCATCCATAACCTCGCCTTCCAGGGCGCGTTCCCGCACACGATCCTGCCGGAGCTCGACCTGCCCGAAAGCGCTTGGTCGCTGGAAGGCGTCGAATATTACGGCTCGGTCGGCTTCTTGAAGGGCGGGCTGCATGCCGCCGATATGATCACGACCGTCAGCCCCACCTATGCCGCGGAAATCCTGACGCCGCATGGCGGCATGGGACTGGACGGCCTTCTGCGCGGCCGTGCCGACCGGCTGGTCGGCATCGTCAACGGTGTCGATGTGGACACGTGGAATCCCGCCACGGACACGGAGATCGCCGCCAATTACACGGTGGGCGATATCTTCAAGCGCGCCATCAACAAGCGCGCCCTGGAAGACGAATTCGGCTTTGCCAACGAGAGCGGGCCGATCCTGGCCGTGGTGTCGCGCCTGACCTGGCAGAAGGGCCTCGACATTCTGGTGGAGGCGGTGGAGGCGATCGTGGCCGGCGGCTTCCGGCTGATCGTCGTCGGCTCTGGCGACCGGCTGCTCGAAGGCGAGTTTCTCGCCGCTTCGGCCCGGCATGCGGGGCGGGTCGGCGTGCGGATCGGCTATGACGAACCCCTGTCGCACCGCGTTCAGGCAGGCGCCGACGCGCTTCTGGTCCCCTCGCGCTTCGAGCCGTGTGGGCTGACGCAGCTCTATGCGCTGCGCTACGGGTGCCTGCCGGTCGTCTCGCGCGTTGGGGGGCTTGCCGATACGGTGATCGACGCCAATGTCGCGGCCCTGACCGCGAGCGTCGCCACCGGCGTCATCTTCGAGCCGGTCACGCGCGATGCGCTGGTGAAGGCGCTGGTTCGCCTGCGCCGCCTGTACGAAGACGAGCCGCTCTGGCGCGATATCCAGATTCAGGCCATGCGCAGCGATGTATCCTGGGCGCTGAGCGCACGCCGTTACGCAGATCTCTACAATGACCTATTGAAAGACGAGAGCCGATGAGCATCCAGACGGTTGAAACAAAGCCCTATGATGATCAGAAACCCGGCACGTCGGGTCTGCGCAAGAAGGTTCCCCACTTCCAGCAGCCCAACTATGCGGAAAACTTCATCCAGGCCACGTTCGACGCGGCCGACAGCCCTGCCGGCGCCACGCTGGTGATCGGCGGCGATGGCCGCTTCTTCAACCGCGAGGTTGTTGGCAAGGCCATCCGCATGGCGGCGGCCAACGGCTTCGGACGGGTGGTCGTCGGGCAGGACGGCCTCCTGTCGACGCCGGCCGCCTCGAACCTGATCCGCAAGCGCCAGGCGGCGGGCGGGATCATCCTGTCGGCGAGCCACAATCCGGGCGGCCCCGACGGTGATTTCGGCATCAAGTTCAACGTGTCCAATGGCGGGCCTGCCCCGGAAGGCGTCACGGAGCGCATCTATGCGCGCACACGGTCCATCACGCAGTATCGCATATCGGACGCCCCGGCGCCGGACCTGTCGAAGGTCGGCCTGTCGCGCATCGAGGATATGGAGGTCGAGGTCGTCGACCCGGTCAGCGACTACGCGCAGCTCATGGAGGAGCTGTTCGATTTCGACGCCATCCGCGCCGCCATTGCCGGTGGCCTGACGCTTCGCTTCGACGCCATGCATGCCATCACCGGCCCCTATGCGCGGGAGATCCTCGAAGGCCGGCTGGGTGCGCCCGTGGGGACGGTCGTCAACGGCATCCCGCTCGAGGATTTCGGCGGCGGCCATCCCGATCCCAACGTGGTCTGGGCCGCGCCGCTGGTCGATCACCTGATGAGCGCCAACGCGCCCGATTTCGGCGCCGCCTCCGACGGAGACGGCGACCGCAACATGATCCTGGGCCGCGGCATCGTGGTAACGCCGTCCGACTCCCTTGCCATCCTGGCCGCCAATGCGCACCTGGCCAAGGGCTACACGCGCGGGATCGCGGGCATCGCCCGCTCCATGCCGACAAGCCAGGCCGCCGACCGCGTCGCAGCGGCCATGAAGATCGGCATCTACGAAACGCCGACCGGCTGGAAGTTCTTCGGCAATCTCCTGGATTCCGGGAAAGTCACCATCTGCGGCGAGGAAAGCTCCGGCACCGGCTCCGACCATGTGCGCGAGAAGGACGGCGTCTGGGCCGTGCTCCTGTGGCTGAACATCCTGGCCGTGCGCAAGCAAGGCGTGGCCGAGATCGTCCAGGACCATTGGAGCCGCTTCGGGCGCAACTACTACCAGCGCCACGACTATGAAGAGGTCGACAAGCCGGCGGCCGAAGGGCTGATGGAATCCCTGCGCGACCGGCTCGCCTCCATGGCGGGCCAGCGTTTCGGCACGCTCGTCGTGTCCGAGGCGGACGACTTTTCCTACAAGGATCCTGTCGACGGCTCGCTGTCCACGGGCCAGGGCGTGCGGATCATTTTCTCGGGCGGCTCGCGGATCGTCTATCGCTTGTCCGGCACGGGCACGAAGGGCGCGACGCTGCGCGTCTATCTGGAGCGCTTCGAGGCGAGCCCCGACCGGCACGACCTGCCGGTCGAGGAAGCCCTGAAGGAACTGATCGAAACGGCCGACGCCATCGGCGAAATCCGCAAGCGGACCGGGCGCACCGAGCCGGACGTGCGGACCTGATGCGGGGAGCGGCATGCGCTCCGTGACATCCATCGGATGGCGTTGGTGGCTGGCGACGCTCGGCGTCGTCCTGGCCGCCGCCGCCATCCTCTACGCCATGGGGCGGGTGCCGATCTGCGAATGCGGAACGGTCAAGCTGTGGCATGGCACCGTGCAGAGTTCCGAGAACTCGCAGCACCTGTCCGACTGGTACACGCCCTCGCACATCATCCACGGCTTCCTGCTCTACGCCTTCCTCTGGTGGATCGCTCGGGATCGCAGCATCGGATGGCGGCTCTTCATTGCCACCATCATCGAGGCTGGCTGGGAGATCGCCGAAAACAGCGATGCCCTGATCGCCCGCTACCGGGATTCGACCATCTCGCTCGACTATTTCGGCGACAGCATCGTCAATTCCGTCTCCGATATCGGCTTCATGATCGTCGGCTTCCTCCTGGCGGGGCGGCTGCCCATCCCGGTGACGATCGGGCTCGCCATTCTGTTCGAGCTCTTCACCGGCTACATGATCCGCGACAATCTCACCCTCAATGTGCTCATGCTGGTCTGGCCGGTGGAGGCCGTGCGCAGTTGGCAGGGCGGCGCATGACGGCACAGCCTGCGCGGATCACCGCCGAGCGCGGCGCCCCGTCGCGTCCCGGCGCAGTCGTCGATAGCGGCGGAACACATGTTTCCGTCGTGTCGCAGAATGCGGACTACATCGAGCTCTGCCTCTTCTCGCCCGGGCTGCCGCAGGAAGATTGCCGCCTGCGCCTGCCGGGGCGGCAAGGCGATGTGCATTACGGCTTCGTGCCGGACCTTGCCGCCGGCGCGCTCTACGGGCTGCGCGCGCACGGCCCCTACGATCCCGCAGCAGGACACCGCTTCGATCCGTCCAAGCTTCTGGTCGATCCCTATGCCCTGACGCTCGATCGGCCGTTCCGCTACGATCCGAGCCTCTCGGCCCCGCCACAGGCGCAGATCGATACCGCGCCCATCGTGCCGCGGGCCATCGTTACCGCGCCGGGCCGCGCCGCGCCCCCCTTGCCGCCGGCCGCACCGGGCTTCACCTACGAAATCCTGGTGCGCGGCTTTTCGATGCGCCATGACGGCGTGGCGGCATCCCTGCGCGGCACGCTTGCGGCGCTGGCGGAGCCTGCCTGCCTGGACCACATTGCCGGGCTCGGCGTCGATACGGTCGAACTCATGCCCATCGCGGCGGCCGTGGACGAGCGGCACCTCTTTGCGCTCGGGCTGCACAATGCATGGGGCTACAATCCCATCACCCACATGGCGCTCGATCCGCGCCTGGCACCGGGTGGCCATGCCGAGCTTGCACGCGTCGTGGCGGCATTCCATGCCCGCGGCATCCGCGTGCTCCTGGACGTCGTCCTGAACCATTCGGGCGAAAGCGACGATGGCGGGCCGACGCTCTGCTACCGCGGGCTCGACAACCGGCTCTACTATCGCACCCATCCGGACGATCCGGGGCTTCTCATCAACGATACGGGCTGCGGCAACACCTTCGCGCTGGAGCGCCCCGCCGTGGCGCGCCTGGCGGTGGATACGTTGCGCACCTTCGTCGAAAGCTGTGGCGTGGACGGTTTTCGCTACGATCTCGGGACGGTGCTGGGGCGCGGGCAGGACGGCAGGTTCGATCCCGGGGCACCGCTCCTGTCCGCCATTGCCGGCGATCCCGTCCTGACGGACCGTATTCACGCCATGGAGCCCTGGGATATCGGCCCCGGCGGCTACCAGGTCGGCCGCTTCCGGCCGCCCTATCTGGAATGGCAGGATCGCTTCCGGGACGATGTCCGCCGCTTCTGGAAGGGCGAGGACGCAATGATCGGGCCGCTGGCGACCCGCCTTGCCGGATCGGCCGACCTGTTCGAACAGTCCGGGCGCGATGCGGCCGCTTCGGTCAACTTCGTGGCCGCCCATGACGGTTTCACCCTGGCCGACGTGACGGCCTACCGGACCAAGCACAACGAGGCCAATGGCGAAGAGAACCGCGATGGCCACCACGACAACCATTCCTGGAACTGGGGGGTGGAAGGCCTGACACAGGATACGGCCGTCCGTGCCGCGCGGGACAGGGATGTGCGCGCGCTCCTGGCCACGCTCTTCCTGGCGCGCGGCACGCCGCTCCTGACGGCAGGGGACGAGATGGGCCGCACCCAGCTCGGCAACAACAATGCCTATGCCCAGGACAATGACATGGTGTGGCTGGACTGGGCCGGGGCGGATCTGGCGCGCGCCGCCTTTACCGGCCGGCTGGCGCGGTTGCGGGCCGCCCATCCCAGCCTGTCGCAGACGCGCTGGCTGACGGGCGAGCCGCTTGCCGGCACGAACGTTCCCGACGCCGCCTGGCTGCGCGAGGACGGGCCGATGCGCGGGCCCGACTGGTCGGACCCGGCGCGGCGGTGCATCGGCCTGTTCCTGCGTACGACGACGGAGGGTGTCCTCTTCTACCTGAACGCCGGAATGGACGAGGTGGAGATCACGCTGCCGCAGCCCCGGCCAGGTGCGCGCCTCGATCTCGTGCTGCGCTCCGATACGCCGGACGATCCGGTCGAGCCGCAGGCGGTCGATGCACCGGCGCTCAAGATCGGGCCCCGCTCGGTCACGATTCTGGTGGAAGCCGTCGATTGACGGTCGCAATGGCGGGGGTACGCCCCTATCCTGGCGCCACGCCAGGAGAAGGCCGAAGACCCGTCCATGCCCATTCGCCAACTGTCCGAAACACTGATCGACCAGATCGCCGCGGGTGAGGTCGTCGAGCGGCCCGCCAGCGTCGTCAAGGAACTGGTCGAGAATGCCCTGGACGCCGGCGCACGCCGCATCACCATCGTCACGGCGGGCGGCGGCAAGAGCCTGTTGCGCATCGCCGATGACGGGCACGGCATCGATGCGCAGGAACTGCCGCTGGCGGTGCGGCGCCATTGCACCTCGAAGCTGGCCGATGGCCTCACCCAGATCGCTACGCTCGGCTTTCGGGGCGAAGCCCTCCCCTCCATCGGGTCGGTGGCCCGCCTGTCGCTCCGCTCGCGGCCGCGCGGCGCGCAGGATGCGGCAGAGATCCGGGTCGACAACGGTGTGGTGGACGGGCCGCGGCCTGCGGCCCTGTCGCAGGGAACGGTGGTCGAGGTGCGGGATCTTTTCTATTCCGTTCCGGCGCGGCTCAAGTTCCTCAAGAGCGAACGCGCCGAATCCAGCGCCATCACCGATGTTGTGCGCCGCATCGCCATCGCCTTTCCGCAGGTGCGCTTCGAGCTGACGGGCGAGGATCGCACGCCCACCATCCTCGACGCGACGGAGGATCCGCTCCGGCGCATCGCCGATGTGATGGGCAAGGATGTCCACGACAACGTCCTGGCGCTCGACGCGGAGCGTGAGGGGGTCGTCCTGTCCGGCTATGCCGGCCTGCCGACCTACAATCGGGGCAATGCGCTCTACCAGTTCTTCTATGTCAACGGACGGCCCGTCCGGGACAAGATGATGCTGTCGGCCATTCGCGGCGCCTACATGGACACCGTCCCGCGTGATCGGCACCCCGTGGCCGCGCTGTTCCTGACGATCGATCCGCGCGATGTGGATGTGAACGTCCATCCGGCCAAGGCGGATGTGCGGTTCCGGGACCCCGGCCTGGTGCGCGGGCTGATCGTGGGTGCCATACGTGAACGCCTGTCGGCCGGGGGCTTGCGCGCCTCGACGCGCGGCGCCAGCGACATGCTGGCGGCCTTTCGGGCCGAGCCGGGCCCGAGCGTGTCCGAACCCGTCGGCTTCGACGTCAAGCCGCGCAATCCCTTCTCGTCCGGCTACCGGGCCGAGCCGGCGCCGGGCGGCTACACGCCCGAGCTTTCGCCCTTCCGTCCGCTCGGCGCAGCGGGACGGGCGCAGGGCATGTCCGATCCGGGGCCGCTTGGCGGGTCCCCCACGCTCGACCGCTTCCAGCCACAGGCCCGCAGCGAGCCTTCGGCACCCGCGGAGACGCCGGACTATCCGCTGGGCGCCGCCCGGGCGCAGATCGACAAAGCCTTCATCGTGGCGCAGACGCAGGACAGCCTCGTCATCGTGGACCAGCATGCCGCCCATGAGCGCCTCGTCTATGAGGCGTTGAAGCTGGCCCTGCACGGCGCGCCCCTGCCCTCGCAACTCCTGCTCATACCGGAGATCGTCGATCTGCCGGAGGGCGATGTCGACCGCCTCGTGGAGGCGGCGGAACTCTTGGCCCGCTTCGGCCTGGCGTTGGAGCGCTTCGGCCCCGGCGCCGTGGCGGTGCGGGAGGTTCCCGCCATGCTCGGCATGGTGGATGCCACGCGTCTGGTGCGCGACCTTGCCGATGAATTGTTAGACCAGGGGACGGCCGAAGGCCTCAAGGCCCGCATCGACCATGTCGCGGCCACCATGGCGTGCCACGGCTCGGTCCGGTCCGGGCGCGCGCTGCGCGCCGAAGAGATGAACGCCCTCCTGCGCCAGATGGAATCGACGCCGGGCTCGGGCCAGTGCAATCATGGGCGGCCCACCTATATCGAACTGAAGATCGCCGATATCGAGCGGCTGTTCGGCCGCCGTTGACGGGCGGCCGTCAAACTGATTGAACCCCGCAATGTCATTCCTGCCCCAATCCGAAAGGCCCCGGCCATGATGAACCGCATGGACAGTGGCGGCGAAGCCAAGATCAGCTATCTGGACGGCGATTTCGAAGTTATCCGGCCCGGTGCCTATGTCACCTGTGCGGTGACGGGCCAGACGATCCCCTTGGATCTCCTGCGGTATTGGAGCGTCGCCCGGCAGGAGCCCTATGTGGATGCCGCCGCCAGCCTGAGCCGCGAGCTGGAGCTGAACCCGGCCCTGCGCAAGCGCTGATCGGGCGGCCGCAGCGCTCCCAGCGCCGCGGCCTGCAAGGCCCATGGGCGTCAGGCAGCCTCCCGCATCGCGCCTTGAAGGCCGCCGGCGGCCACATCGGCCATCCCGCCATAACGCCGGCCGAAGCGGTTGGACAGAAAATCGCCGAGGGCGATGTCCTCCTGGCGCAGGAAGCCTTTGGCGGGCAACCTGCCTTCGTGCAACAGGTCCAGAACGGCGCAGATTCCCGCCGCGGTGGTGATCTGGATGGCGCTGTGCGCCAGGCCGGCAATCTCCCCGCTCAGGATGCGCCGCGCGTCCGTCGCCTGCATCAGGCGCCCGTCCTTCTGTCCGGTGACCGTTACGAAGGTGACGACCATGTCCTGCATGGTCGCCGGCAGGGCATGTTCCAGAATATCGCGGAGCATGTCGCGCCGCTCGCGCAGGCGCAGATCGTTCAACAGGGTCTTCATCAGCGCCGCATGGCCGGGATAGCGCATGGTCTTGTAGTTCAACACACGCACCCGCCCCGCATAGGTCTCGCAGAGCGAGCCGAGCCCGCCTGACGTGTTGAAGGCTTCGAAGGCCGTTCCGTCGATGGACAGGGGCTCGACCTCCTCCATGCTCGGCACGCTGACGCGCCGGCCGTCGCGTATGGCCTCGCAGGGTTCTATATATTCGTTGATCACCCCTTCGGTGCTCCAGGTCAGGTTGTAGCCGAGCGCGTTGGAGGGATATTGCGGCAGGGCGCCGACCCGCAGCCGCACCTCGTCCAGCCGATCGAAGCGGTGCGCCAATGCATGCGCCATGATGGAGATGAAGCCCGGCGCCAGGCCGCATTGGGGCGCGAAGGCGCTGCCTGCGCCTTCGGAGAGGTCCCGCACCCGCCGCGTGGAAGCGACATCCTCCGTCAGGTCCAGATAATGCACGCCGGCCGCCGCCGCGGCCTCCGCGATCGGCACCGTCAGGTGAAACGGCGCCGCGCTCAAGACGGCGAAACGACCTTTGAGGAGCGCACGCAGAGCCGCCGCGTCGGTGATGTCGAGGCCCGACGATGCGATGGCGGGGTGGCGCCGGGCGGCCCCGGCAAGCTCGGCATCCCGATCGACAATGGTGACGCGGTAGTCCCCCGTATCGGCAAGCATCAGGGCGATGGCCGATCCGATCTTCCCGGCACCCACGACGACGATATCCCGCATAATCTTTCCCCTCTGTCCGACTGCATTGGTGCGCCAAGTCGGCCATGTTGGGCTTTGCATATCAAACCGTGTTATCTCACCTTCTGCTGCATATTTTCGTCGATCTGCCGTAGGAGTTCGTCACAGTGAGCAAATCCGACCGCGATGACCAACTCCTGGCGCTTCTGGCCGACAATGCCCGCGCCCCGGTGGCGGAGCTGGCCAGGCGGCTCAACCTGTCGCGCACCACGGTGCAGGCGCGCATCGAGCGGCTGGAGCGCAATGGCACGATCGAAGGCTACACGCTGCGTCGTTCCGTGGCGGCGGAGCGGGGCATGGTGCGGGCGCATGTGCTCATCACCGTCAAGCCCAAGCAGACCGCGCCCACCGTGGCGGCCCTGCGGAGCATGGCCGAACTTCGCAGCCTGCACTCGGTCAGCGGCGAGGTCGACCTGATCGCCGTGGTGGCGGCAGGTTCGGTCGATGCGCTGGACGCGGTCCTGGATCGCATCGGGCTTCTGGACGGGGTCGAGCGCACCCAGACATCCGTCATCCTGGCCACGAAACTGGAACGCTAGCTGCGGAGAGTTCAGCCGAACTTGCGGCGCCGGAAGGCAGTGCGCGTTTCTGCAATGAAACGCGCGGCGAGCGCTTCCGGCTCGAAGACCAACGCGACATCGAGGACATGCGTCTCCGCCAGGAGTTCCGCTGCGGCGGGCTCCCCGGAAAGGCGCACCGCATCCTTGCGGGTCGTCACCAGTTCGAGCCCGTCCCGGCGCGCATCGGCCAGGAGTTCGGTGATCTCGTCGGATGAAAGCGGATGATGATCGGGAAAATCCCGGCGGCGCACTGGGGTGGCGCCGATCTGCCCAAGGCTGCGGTAGAACTTGTCGGGATCGGCGATGCCGGCAAAGGCCAGGAGCCGCCGCCCGGCCAGATCGTTGGCGGCCGGCTCAAGGCGTGCCTCGAAGACGGGCTTGCCGCCGCGTGCCGTCATACGGATGGCGGCCTGCCCGCCCTGGCCGCGCCCGATGACCAGGAGCGCGTCGGCATGGCGGATCTGCTCGGCGAGCGGCGCGCGCAACGGCCCCGCCGGAACCACGCGGCCATTGCCGAGGCCCCGCCCGGCATCGATGGCAATCAGGCTGAAATCGGCGTGGACGCGGGCGCTCTGGAACCCGTCATCCATGATGATGAAATCCACCCCGACGCTGTCCTGAAGGTATTTTGCCCCGGCCGCCCTGTCCTTTGCGACGACAGTCCGTGCCTGTGCCGCAAGGAGCAGCGGCTCGTCGCCCACACTGTGCGCGCCATGCTGCGCCGGGTCCACCAGGATGGGCCCCGCTTCGGCGCCCCCGTAACCGCGCGACAGGAAGCCCGGCGAAAGGCCGGCCGCGCGGGCGGCTGCGGCCAGGGCCAAGGCGGTCGGCGTCTTGCCGCCGCCGCCGACGGTGAAATTGCCGACACACAGCACCGGAACGTCGAGCGCAAGGCGCGGCCCCCGCGCCATCCGCCGCGCGGCGATGCTTCCGTAAAGCCGCGCCGCCGGCGCCAAAAGGGCGGCCATCCATTGTGATCCCCCCCACCAGAAGGCGGGGGTTTCGCCACCCATCACCGGCCGTTGCCCGATCGCTGCCGCCGCTCGAAATTCAAAGCCAGACGGAGCGGATGCAGAAACGGCTCGAGGGCCTGCATGGTGCGCGAGAGAGCGCCCCGCATTTCCTGGACGCTGGCCTTGCCCGAGCGGATCATGGCGGCGCGGGCCTCTGCATCGCCGAGCAGCGCATCGACCTCTGCAACGAGCTGGTCGGCATCCTTGACCAAGCGTGCGCCACCATTGTTCAGGAGGCGCTGGTAAATATCGCGGAAGTTCTGCACATAGCGGCCGGACAGGATGGCCGTGCCGAGCATGGCGGCTTCCAGGGGGTTCTGCCCGCCCTCGCCGGCCAGCGACTTGCCGATGAAGGCAACCTCCGTCAGCCGGAGGTAAAGGCCCATCTCCCCGATCGTATCGCCCAGATAGATGTCCGTCGTGGGATCCGGCAGTTCACCTTCCGAGCGGCGGGCGACACGCAGCCCCTTGGCGGTCAGCTCACGCGCAATGTCGGCCGACCGCTCCACATGGCGCGGAACGATAATCGTGAGAAGCCGCGGCCGGTCCTCCGCCAGCCGGCGGTGGACATCGGCAATCAAACTCTCCTCACCGGGATGGGTCGAGATCGCCGCGAAGGTCGGGCGGCGGCCGATCGTCTGGGCGAGCGCCAGCGCAGCCTCCCGGTCCGGGAGCGGCGGGGGCGGCGTATCGGCCTTCAGATTGCCGGCCACGGTCACGTTGCGCACGCCGAGCATGTTGAACCGCTCGCCGTCCACATCCGACTGCGCGACGATGAGGGAGAGATTCTCGAACAGCGCTTCGGCCAGCGCCGGAACCCCGCGCCAACGCTTGAAGGAGCGGTCCGACAGGCGGGCATTGACGAGCACCTGCGGTATGCGCCGCTGCGACAGTTCCATGAGCGTCATGGGCCAGATCTCGCTCTCCGCCACGATGGCGAGGTCCGGGCGCCAATGGTCCAGGAAGCGGCCCACAGAGGGTTTGAGATCCAGCGGAACATATTGGTGGATCACCACGTCCGACAGTCGCTGCTCCACAAGGGTTGCGGAGGTGACCGTCCCCGTCGTCATCACGATGCGGAAGCCTTCGCCGGCAATCTCGCGGATCAGGGGCGTCACGGCCACGCTTTCGCCGATCGAGGCGGCATGGACCCAGATGAGCGGGCCACCCTCGGGCCGCTCGGCGGTGGTGATTCCGTAACGCTCGCGCCGGCGCGCCTTGTCTTCCTTGCCACGCGCCGCGCGCCAGCCGACATAGCAGCCCACCAGCGGATAGGTCAGTGAACCCGCCATCCGGTAGGCTGTCAGCACACCCCGCGCCCAGCGGTCACTCATGGCCTTTATCCGTCACGTTTCGTCCCCGCATCGGCAAGTTCGATCGCACGGCGATTGGCCTCTTCTATGGCAAGGGTCAGCGCGGCGCGGATCTCTTCCATGCGCGCATCGTCGGCATCGGCCGGCACGTGGATGGGATCGCCCATGCAGACGGCGATCCGGCCGAAGGGCAGCGGCACGGTGGTCTTGTCCCAGCTCCGGGCGATCACGTGGCGGCGGCTCGTGACCGCGGCGGCGGGAATGATGGGCCGGCCGGACAGGCGGGCCAGCGTCACCACGCCGAGCCCGGCCTGGCGCGCCTGCCCCTTGGGCACATCGGCGATCATGCACACGCCGAAGCCCTCGCGCAGGCGGCGGCGCAACTGGATCAGCGCACGCGCGCCACCCTTTTCCGAAACGGCGCGGCGCACGCGCCCGCCCGATCCGCGCACCGTATCGATCCCGAAGCGCTCCACCACGTCGGCATTGATGGCCGCATCCACATTGCGCGACAGGAGCGCGACATAGGGAAGATCGCGCGGGCGGAAGAAGGGCGCGAGAAGATGCTGCCCGTGCCACAAGGCAACGATGGCCGGGTGCTCCCGATGCAGGATCTCATCGAAATCGGATGAGCCCTGTGCCGGGCGCTGCATCGCATGGATGCCGCGCAGAAGCCCGTATATGCCGAGCCCACCCAGCTTGACGGCCGCAGCGGAGCGGCCGAGCGCACGCAGCGTGCGCCGGAACGGGCGCCGACGCTCCCGGCGCCCTCCGCTGTCGTCACTGTCGCTGCGCACCGCCACGTCCTCCATTGCGTCCCTGCCCTCAGGCGGACGGCTCCGGGTCGAGCAGGCGGTGCATGTGCACGATGAAGTAGCGCATGGCGGCATTGTCGACCGTCGCCTGCGCCTTGCCGCGCCAGGCCGCCAGTGCCGATGCGTAGTCCGGGAAAATGCCGACGATGTCGAGATTGTCGAGATCGGCGAAGGAAATGCCATCCAGGCTTTCCAGTTCACCGCCGAACACCAGATGAAGCCTCTGCCGAGGCACCGTCTCCTCTGTCATCGCTGTCGTATCCTGTTGCCGATGGGTCGATGCTGCGCCGCGCTGCCGGACCCTGCGGTCCGGCGGCCAAGACGGCCGATGCTTGCCATGAAATTGCCTATGCGCGCAAGGAAGCAGCCACGTCTTGCAGGCGGGCGATCCGGTTTTCGCCGGCGGCGATCAGCAGCCCATGGCGGCGCGGCTCCAGCGTGTAGCGATGGGTGCCGCCGTCCGCCGTCAGGAGAGCGCCGCCATTGCGCTGCAGGATCAGGTCTGCGGCGGCGATGTCCCAGTCATTGGCGCGCGGCTGGACGAGCGTCCCGTCCAGTCGTCCGCGTGCCACCTGCGCCAGACGATAGGCGAGCGAGGGAATGGACGGCGCGAAATCGATATCCCGGCTCACAGGCTCCGGCAGCCTGCGCCGCAGCCCGTCGGGCATGGACAGGAGCATCCGGCCATCCGTGCGTGCCTGTGCGGGCGCCATGGGCAGCCCGTTCAGAAGGGCTGGGCCGTCGATCGTCGCCGTATAGATTTCGCCGGACACGGGGGCATGGATCAGCCCGGCCACGGGGCGGCCGGCCTCGATGACCGCCAGTGCGATGCACCAGGTCGCCTCGCCGCGCAGGAAAGAGCGGGTGCCGTCGATCGGATCGACCACGAAGAATCGTGTTTCCGCGCCACTGGGCGGTTCGGTCGCCGTTTCCTCAGAAACCCAACCGTAGCGCGGCCGGGCGGAAAACAGGAAATCGCGCAGGAAGCCATCCACCGCCAGGTCCGCCTGGCTGACGGGCGAGTTCCCCTCTTTCCAGAAGACCTCCGGATCCTGGCGGAAGAAGGCAAGCGCGATGCGCGCGGCCTCCGCGCCCGCCCGGACCAGAAGCTCGAGATCGTCGACGGAGCGCACCCTAGTTTCCTGCCACGGTCAGCTCTCCCAGTCCCAGTGTCGGGCAGACGATCGCATGGCGCGGGTCCGCATCGTCGGCCAGCTGAAGCGCCGCAAGCATGGCCGCCAGATGGCCGGCGATGGTGAACTCCGCGACCGGCGCGTCCAGCGCGCCGTTGCGAATGCGAAAGCCCGCCGCCCCGCGCGAATAGTCCCCCGTCACGATATCGGCGCCGTGGCCGATCAACTCGGTCACGTAGATGCCGCCCTCCGCCGCGGCCAGAAGGGCGTCCACGCTGTTCTGCCCCGGCGACAGGACGACATTGCTGGCCGACGGCATGACGCCGCCGCCGCCCCGTGCGGCGCGGCCATTATTGGCAAGGCCGAGTTCCCGGGCCGTCGCCGTATCCAGGAGCCAGGCCGAAAGAACGCCGTCCCGCACCAGGTCCAGCGGTCGGCTGGCGACGCCCTCCCCGTCGAAGGGGCGCGAGCCCCAGCGGCGGCGCAGCGTGGGATCGTCCCGGATGGTCAGGCCCGCCGGAAAGACGGCCTGGCCCATGCGATCCTTGAGGAAGCTGGTGCCGCGGGCGATGGCGGCGCCGTTGATGGCCGACAGGAAATGGCCGATCAGCCCCCTGGCGATGCGCGGGTCGAAGACGATCGGATAGCGCCCGGTGGCGATCTTGTCGGGGCTGAGCCGCCGCACCGTCCGCTCTCCGGCCCTGCGGCCGATCGCCTCGCACGTGTCCAGATCCGACCGGTGGATACGGGAATCGACATCGTAGTCGCGCTGCATGCCCGTCCCCTCGCCCGCCACCGCGCTGACGGAGCGCGAGAAGCCGGACCGCCGGCGGGCGCCAACGAAGCCGTCCGACGTCACGAGGACGAGGCCGCCAATGCCGGCCGTGGCGCTGGCCCCACCGGAATTGCTGACGCCCGACACGCCGAGCGCCGCGGCCTCCGTCGCCAGGGCCTCCTGCGCAAGCTCCTCGGAGCTGACATCCGTGTCATCGACGAGGTCGAGATCGGGAAACTGGGTTGCCAGAAGGTCGGGATCGGCCAGGCCCGCATAGGGATCTTCCGGCGACACCCGCGCCATGGCAACGGCACGCTCGGCGATCCGGTCGAGATCGCCCGCAAGGTCCGCCCCCACCGTGGCGACACGTTGGCCCACGAAGACGCGCAAGGAAATGCTGTCCGATTCGGAGGATTCGGTTTCCTCGACCTTGCCGAGGCGGACCTCGACCGAACGGGCGTTCGAGCGTGCGATCGCCGCATCCGCCGCGGTTGCACCGTGACGCCGGGCAGAGGCGATGAGCGCCTGCCCCGCGTCGCGTAACTGTCTGGTTCTATCGTCCATGAAGCCGGCCTGTGGGACTGAAGATCCCACATGTACCAATTGCGCCGGTTCCATCAACCCACCCAGCGTCAGCCACGTGAGAGTTCGGATTCGCTTTTCAGGGCGCGGTCGCCATCCTCCTGCCGGACGAGGTAGGCGGGATTGTCGCCGTCTGCCTTGCGGGTGATGGACTTGCCCTTGATCTTGCGCGTCACCTTGTCGGTGAAGCGTTCCTCGACCTTGCCGTGCGCCGTGCCGTTTCCCCACGACCACGATACCTTCTGCCCTTTGCGAAACATGGTGACATTTCTCCGCTCGTTCGTTGCAGCCACAATGCCGGCCGGGGCATCCTGTTCCGCCGAACGGCTGTCAGGAACCTGGGCCCCGCAGCGGCGTTGATGGGCTCCATAGGTCTGTCCCCATGCAGCACATCGCCAAACGCCTCGAATTCCATGCCACGTCGCTCGGCCTCGCCATGGTCGACCCTGCCGACTTCACCCTGGAGCGGCGGCCGCACGGGCGCGGGCACAAGGTCTGCTTCGCCAATGGCGACAAGGTCACCGACCGTCGCCTGAAGGAGCGTATCCGGCAGCTCGTCCTGCCACCGGCCTGGAAGGACGTGCGCATCTGCGTGGACGAGAACGGCCATATCCAGGCAACCGGGCGCGACGAGAAGGGCCGGCTCCAATACCGCTATCACGACCGCTGGGTGAATGTGCGCAACGCGGTCAAGACGGAACGGCTCCTGCGCTTCGGCCGTGTCCTGCCCCGGCTGCGCCGCCGGATCGACCTGGACATGCGGCGCTCCGAGCAGGACGAGCGGATGACGGCCGCTGCCGCGGCGCGGTTGATCGATATTTCCGCCATGCGGCCGGGCCACGAAAAATACGCACAGGATGGCGGGCGTGGCGTCGCCTCGCTCGACAAGGGGAACTTGCGGATCGGCCGGCAGGGCGCAGTCCTGAGCTTCGTGGGAAAATCCCGCAAGGAGCACCGGATCGAGGTGAAGGACAGGCGGTTGATCAACAGCCTGACCCGCATCCGCAAGGGCAACGGCAAACGCCTGTTCCGCTTCAAGGACAAGGACCGCACGAGCCACATCCTGACCGCCAACCGCCTGAACGCCTATCTCCACGAATCGGGCCATGCACGCATTTCGGCCAAGGACTTCCGCACGTTCCGCGGCTCGGCCGAGGCGCTGCGCCATCTGATCGATGTGGAAGGCCCGGTTGCGGATACGCAAGCCAAGCGCCGCCGCGCGGTGGCCCGGGCCATGCGCGCCGTCAGCGACGTGTTGCGCAACACGCCGGCCGTGGCGCGCACCTCCTACGTGCATCCGGACATTGTCCTTGCCTTCGAGGAAGGCCGCCTCGACTTCGATCTCCTGAAAGGGCGCAGCCGGACGGGCCTGACGCGGGAGGAAACCGGGCTGATGCGCTTTCTGGAAGAGACGGCCGCGCGCTGACGCTCAGCCCGCCATTTGCGCGAAACGCTCCCGCAGGCGCGCCGCGCCATCGGGCGCTCCAAGACAGACCGCCGCCAGGATCCGGGCCTTCACGCCGCTCAGATCGCCCGCAAAGATGGCGCCGGCGCGTTCGATGTCACGGCCGCCGCCATTGCCGTAGACGGGCTTGACCCTGCCTTCCGGGCACCGCGTGCACATGATCACCTGCGTTCCCGCCGTGACCGCGTCCTCAATCGCGGCGGTGACGTCCGGATGCGCATTGCCCCGGCCGAAGCCCTCCACCACGACGGCACGGGCCCCGCGCTCGACGCAGAAGCGGATATAGTCGCCGTTCAGCCCGAGCGCGGATTTGAACAGGCCGACCCGCGTTTCGATCCGCTCCGTAGGAATGTGCGCCCGCAAGGTGGGGCGGCGGTGGACGGTCACGACGTCGCCATCCACCTCACCCAGCTTGCCATGCTCGCCCGAACGGAACGTATCGGTGCGCGATGCATGCGTCTTGGTCACGTCGCGGGCGACGTGGAAGTCGTCCTCGAACAGGATCATGGTCCCGAGGCCCCGCGCCTGCGGCGCGGCCGCCAGCCGGCAGGCGGAGGCCAGGTTGCGCGGCCCGTCCCCATCGGCGTCCTCGGCGCTGCGCTGCGCGCCGGTAAAGACGACAGGCGTATCACCGGGAACGACGAGATCCGCCAAAAAGGCGCTCTCCTCCATGGAATCGGTTCCGTGCGTCACGACCACGCCGTCGCAATCGGCCCGGGCGGCATGGTCGGCGATGCGCCGGGCCATGGCGAAGGCCATGTCGAGATCCAGGCTGGAACTGTTGACGCGCAGATAATCATCGACCGTCAGCTCCAGGCCCGCTGGCAGACGGGCCCCGAGCGACTGCGCCAGCGCATGGCCGCCGACCTCTGCGGTCACATCGCCGCCAATGGCAGCGCGGGAGGCGATGGTGCCCCCCGTGGTCACGAGTGCGATCCTGGCCATGGACGATTCTCCTATCCCTCGATGGGTGTGGAGGCGTTTTCACCATCGATCCGGTAATCGTGCAACTCGCACAAGGCGCCGATCTTGCGCTTCATTTCCTCGCGCAGGCCGGCGGTCTCGGCCAGGATGGTGCGCACGCGCAGGAAATCCAGGACGCGGTACCGGCTGACCGGCGGCGCCAGCACCAGGTCCGGCGGGGTACAGGTCAGCTTGGCCTGGATGATGGCGTGCATCATCAGTTGCGAAGCGCCGAACATCGCCTCGGTGGGTGTCGGCAGGGCGTTGGACGTCGCCATCGGCCCGCCCGTCACATCCACGGCGATGTTCAGATCGACCCGCCCGGTCAGCATGTCGAACGGCAGGGGATCGCAAATGCCGCCATCGATCAGGACGAGTCCCTCCCGGCGCACCGGACGGAAGATCGCCGGCAGCGCTGCGGAGGCGGCCACGGCGCTGAGAAGATCGCCGCTCTCCAGCGCCATGACGCGGCCGGCATAGAAATCCGTCGCGGTGACGGTCAGAGGGATGGAGAGTTCCTCGAAGCGGGCCGGCATCTCCAGCGGCAGGAAGGCGCCCACGACCCGTTCGGCATTGAGCTGGCCGAGCCGGAAGCCACCATCGGCCAGGAACTGCGAAAAGCTGCTCGGCCGCGTGCTCCACAGCCTTCCTGCCACCAGGCGTTTGTTGCCCAGCATGTCCAGCATGAACTCTTCGATCACACTGGCCGACAGGCCCGATGCATAGGCGGCGCCGATCAGCGCCCCGATGGAGGTTCCGGCGATGCGATCGGGCTTGATCCCCAGATCGTCGAAGGCATGCAGCGCGTGGATGTGGGCAAGCCCCCGCGCGCCGCCGCCGCCGAGCGCCACGCCGATGCGCGGACGCCCGGCCCGCGGCGCCGCCGCGTCCTCGACGATGGGCGCTACGGCTTCGTCCATGCGCGGGCCCTCAGCCCTCTCCCTGGCCGACCGTGATGATGGTCGGGTCCACATCGAGGAGCTTCTGCGCCATGGCCTTCACGTCCTCTGCGCTGACGGCGTCGATCAGCGCCTCGCGCTTGTCGATATAGTCGATGCCAAGCCCGTCGAGCTGGATTCCCACCAGCGTCGAGGCGATCGAAAGCGAGGATGACAGGTTCTGCACCGCATAGGCGCCCTTCACATAGGCCTTGGCCTTGGCCAGTTCCTCTGCATCGGTGCCGTCCTTGGCCAGGCGCGCCATCTGCTCGCGGATCACCGACACGCTTTCATCCGCGCGGTCCGCCCGCGTGGCGGTCGACGCCGCCAGGAAGGAGGCATGGTCGTAATCCACGAGGTAGGAGCCGACGCCATAGGCAAGGCCCCGCTTTTCGCGGACCTCTTCATAGAGGCGCGATGAGAAGGTGCCGCCGCCCAGTATGTGATTCATCAGATAGGCCGCGAAGAATTCCGGATCGTCGCGGGCAATGCCCGGCAGGGCGAACTGGATCGTCGTCTGCGGCACGGCCAGCTCGACATGGTCGCGGGCGCCCGTCACGGGCGTCACATCGGGCACGGCCACGAGCTCTGCCTTTTCGCGGAGCGGACCGAAGACCGCATCCAGCCGCTTGCCGAGTTCCTCGGCGTCGATGGCGCCGACGACGCCGATCACCAGATTGTCGCGCCCGAAGGCGGTATCGCGGTGGTGGCGCAGATCCTCCACCGTGACGGCCCGAAGGCTTTCGACCGATCCCTCCTGCGAGCGCGCATAGGGATGGTTCGGGAAGACGGTCTGCCGGAAGGCTTCGCCCGCCAGCGTGCCGGGATCGTTGCGGTTGGCGATGATGCCGGTTTCGATCTGGCCGCGGATGCGATCCACCGGCTCGGGGTCGAAGCGCGGTTCGTTAAGGGCGAGCCGCAGGAGATCGAAGGCGACGTCCGAATGTTCCACGATGGTGCGGAAATTGCCGCTGAAATTGTCATAGGTCGCGCTGAAGGACAGGCTGACGCCGAACTCGTCCAGCTTGGCCTGGAACGCCTCGCTCTCGATGTCGCCGGCACCCTCGTCCAGAAGCCCGGACAGAAGATTCACCGTTCCCTCGCGGCCCTGCGGGTCGGCCGTCGTGCCGGCGCCCTTGAAGGCGAAGCGCATAGCGATCAGCGGATTGGTATAATCCTCGACCAGGAGCGCGTGGATGCCGCCGGGGCTGGTGACCTCCTGGATCTCGATGGCGGCAGCGGGCGCCGCGCAGGCAAGGCCGCCGCACAGGGTCAGGAGCGCCAGGCCGCCCCGCATGAACTCACGTCGAAAACCGGTCATGCTTCAACCCTCCACGTCGGTCTTGGCCGGCATGGCCGGGGCCGCTTCGCCCGCGCCGGTGCCGCTGGCAGTGGCCGGATCGTCTCCGGCCGGCAGGAGATAGCCGATCACCCGTCCGGTTCCGTCCAGATAGTCCCGCGCCACCTGGCGCACATCGTCCACCGTCACGGCCTCGATCCTCTCTGGCCAGGCTTCCACATCCTCGATGGTCCGTCCCGTCGACAGGGCGACGCCGTAGCGGCGGGCCAGCGAGGTCTGGCTGTCACGCTGGTAGATGAGCGCGTTGCGCACGCGGTTCTTGGCCGCGGCAAGCTCGTCTTCCGTGATCCCATCCTTCACGATGGCGGCGAGCTGCGCGTCGATGGCGGCTTCGACCTGTTCCACCGTGGCATCGCCACGCGGTGTCCCGTAGGTGATGAACTGGCCTTCCATGAGCGAATCGCCCTGGTAATAGGCGCCGACGCCGGCGGCGATCGGGTTCTCGACCACCAATGCGCGGTACAGGCGGCTGGTGCTGCCGCCACCCAGCACGTCCGCCAGTATATCCAGCGCCTCGGACTGGTGCCCCTCTGCCAGCCGCTCGGACGGCACGACATAGGCGGTCTGGACGCTCGGCTGGGTGACGCGCGCATCGCGCAGCGTCACCGTGCGCTCCGTCAGCGCCTTGGGCTCACGCGGGCGGTTGCGCTCACCGGGTTCAGCGCGCCGCGCGACCTTGCCGAACGTGTCCTCTGCCAGCGTGCGGACCTGATCCAGCGTCACGTCGCCGGCCACGATGAGGGTCGCATTGTTGGGCGTGTAATACTGGTCATAGAAGGCGATGGCATCCTGGCGGGAAAGTTGCTCCATCTCCTCTTCCCAGCCGATGATCGGCGTGCCGTAGGGGCTGTTGACGAAAAGCGTCGCGCCCATGGCCTCGGCGAGCTGCGCGCCGGGATCGTTGTCGACCCGCATGCGGCGCTCCTCCAGGATGACGTCCCGCTCCGGCAGGACGGCCGCGTCGTCGAGGACGAGGTTCGTCATGCGGTCCGCCTCGAAGGCCATCATCTGGCCGAGCGCCGACACGGGCACCTGCTGGAAGAAGGCCGTGTAGTCGTAGGAGGTGAAGGCGTTCTCCTCTCCGCCGATATCGGAGACGGCGGCCGAGAAGTCGCCGGCCGGATGGGTCTTGGTGCCCTTGAACATCAGGTGTTCCAGGAAATGCGCAATGCCCGACACGCCGCGCGGCTCGTCGGCCGAGCCGATTTTGTACCAGACCATCTGCGTGACGACCGGCGCGCGATGATCGGGGATGACCACCACCTGCAAACCGTTGTCGAGCGTGAAGCTTTCGATATCCGGGCGCAGGGCCTCGGCCTTCTGCGCGGCGGCGTCCGTTTCCACGCTGGCGGTGGTCTGCGCCAGGGCCGCTGCCGGGGGCAGCCATGCCGGCACGAGGAACGCCGCCATGGCGATGGCTGGCAGTCTGGAGGCAACGGTCATCGTGTATCTCTTCTCCGAGAAGCTCTGCGTGCGGGTCACGATCAAGCGTGAGATATGTCCAATCCCCGGACGCCACGCAACTTACCGTCTCGTAAGGCTGGCCGTCTCGTAAGGCGGGCCGTCTTGTCAGGCTGGCCCTCCCGTCAGGCGGTATCGTCAGTCCTCCAGGCGCAGAAAGCGCAGGACGCTAGCGCCCATGTCCCGCTCGTCGACCGTGCGAAAGCCGGCCACTTCATCGAAGGGCGCGCCGCGCCCCTCCTCCAGCACCGCCAATGCGCCGGGCTTCAGCCAGCCACCGTCACGGGCCGCGGCCAGCGCCGCCTCTCCCAGGCGCCGGCCATAGGGCGGGTCGGCGAAGACGATGTCGAAGGGCTCGACCGTGCCGGCGGGGCCGAGACGCGTGGCATCGCGCCGGAAGACGCGGGTCCGGCCGGTCAGCCCCAGCGCCTCGATATTGGTGCGCAGCAGCCCCCGGCCTTCGACACCCTCCTCCACGAAGAGGCAGTAGCGCGCCCCGCGCGAAAGTGCCTCGAGCCCGAGCGCGCCGGTGCCGGAAAACAGGTCGAGAACGCGGCCATCCGACAGATCGAAGCCGATCCCGTGGTCGAGTATGTCGAACAGGCTGCCGCGATGCCGCTCCGATGTCGGGCGGATCGTGTCCGTCTTCGGCCCCGCCAGCGCGCGGCCGCGAAACTCCCCTGCGACGATGCGCAACATGGCGCGCCGTCAGCCCCGTGGGCTGCGCGGGCCGCGGGGGCCCGAGCGGGGGCCCGAGCGGGGCTTGTCGCCGTCCGGTCGCGGCCGGGACGGCCCCGCCCCTCGTGGTCCATCCTTTCGGGGCCCATCCTTGCGGAACCCGTCCTTGCGGGGGCCCTCGGAGCGTGGGCTGTCGGAGCGCGGGCCATATCCGCGCTCGCCGCCCTCACCATCCTTTTCCGAACGCTTGCGCGGACCGCCCGCACGTGCGCCGGGCGCCATCCAGACATTGGCCGCGCGGCGCGGTGCGCCGGCGCCGGGGCGCGGCGCCTTGCGCTCGGGCTTGTCGTCGGACCGTTCGAACCCTTTGCCGCCGGCACGCGCGGGCGCGCGCCGTTCATCGTCGCGCCCTTCGCGCCGGCCGGCCGGCCGGTCGTCGCGGCCCGGCCTGTCTTCGCGGCTGGGTCTGCCTTCGCGGCTCGGCCTGTCGCCGAAGCCACGCTTGTCGTCACGGCCCTGCCTGTCGGCGAAGCGCCCGCCTGCGCGGGTGCCCGGGCGTGACGTGTCGAGCCGCGACAGCGTCTCTTCACGATGGGCGGCGTCGGCGCGCTTGCGATTGGGGCGCACGCGCTCGCCCTCCGACCGGATCCATTCCTCACGCGGCGCGGCGCGGGACGACTCGTCGGGCTTGCGCTCGCTGCGCACAGGCTTGTTGGAGAAGGGGTTGACGATCGGCGCATCGAAATTGGCGCCCGCCTCTTCGATCAGGCGCTCGCCGAGCTGGTCGCGCAGGGTGCGGCCCTTGACCTCCATCACCGCGCCCTCGGCCAGTTCACCGAGCTGGAAGGGGCCGAAGGACAGGCGGATCAGGCGGTTCACGTCCAGGCCGAGATGGCCGAGAATACGCTTCACCTCGCGGTTCTTGCCTTCGCGCAGGCCGACCGTCAGCCAGACATTCGAGCCTTGGGAGCGGTCGAGCGTGGCCTCGATGGCACCGTAGAACACACCGTCGATGGCGATGCCCTGACGCAGCGCGTCGAGGTCTTCCTGCTTCACCTCGCCATGGGCGCGCACGCGGTAGCGGCGCAGCCAGCCGGTGGCAGGCAGTTCCAGCGTCCGTGCCAGCCCTCCGTCATTGGTCAGGAGGAGCAGGCCTTCCGTATTGATATCCAGCCGCCCGACGGTCAGGACACGCGGCATGTCTTCCGGCAGCCGGTCGAAGACGGTGGCCCGTCCCTCCGGATCGCGGTTGGTGGTCACCAGGCCCGCCGGCTTGTGGAACAGCCAGAGGCGGGTGCGCTCGATGGGCGGCAGCGGCACGCCATCCACCTCGATCACATCGGCGGCGGCCACGTCGATGGCCGGGCTTTGCAGGACCTGCCCGTTCAGGCGGACCCGCCCATCGGCGATCATGCCCTCGGCATCCCGGCGCGAGGCGATGCCCGCCCGTGCCAGGCGCTTGGCGATGCGCATCGTCTCTGTCTCGGGCGCGGGGCGGCGCGGTGCGGCGCGCTCCGTGCCCTCGCCACGGGCCGGGCGATCCCGCCCGCCCTCTGAACGTCCTCCCGGGCGATCGCGCCCGCCTTCCGAACGTCCGCCCGGTCGGTCCGAAAAACTGCGCGCACGCGGACGCGCACCATCGGCATTCCCCTCGCCGTCACGCGGGCCGGAGCGGCGGGGCGCCGCGCGCTCGGTGCCCTCGCCGCGGGTCGGGCGATCCCGCCCGCCCTCCGAACGTCCTCCCGGGCGATCGCGCCCACCCTCCGAGCGGCCGCCCGGTCGGTCCGAAAAACTGCGCGGACGCGGACGTGTGCCATCGGCATCGCCCTCGCCGGGCGTGATGCGGCCGTAGGAACGGGGCTTCTTGGGCGCGCCATCGGCATCGCGCCCGGCATGGGAGCGCATGCCGAAGCTGCGCGGCTTGAAGCCATCCGGCTTGCCCTCGCGCTTGCCCTCGCGGGTGGCCGGGCCGTCGCCGCCAGGGGCGCGGGGCTTGAAGGGGCCGGAGCGCCGCGCGTCCTTGCCCTCGCCGCCCGTGCCTTCCGCCCGCGGCTTGAAGGGCTTGCCGCGCTTGGCATCGCCGCCGTCGCGGCCAGCGCCGCCATCACGGCCGCCGCGCGCACCGCCATTCGATCCGGGCCGACGTTCACCGCCGCGCCGCTTGCCGTCGCGGCCTTCTTCGTCACTCATGCTGGTTCAATTCCATCTGGCATCCGGAAAGCGGTCCGGCAGGCGGACCGAGCTTCCCACAAAGGTTGAAAATGCACTATCAGGTCCAGGCCGCGCAAACGAGAGGGAACCGCGTGAAGGGATCCGAATTCATGGCAGCCGCCCTGGCCGAGGCGGAACTGGCGGCGGCCCGCGGTGAGGTTCCCGTCGGCGCCGTCATCGTGCTGGATGGCGTCATCCTGGCGCGGGCCGGCAACGAAACGCGAAGCCTGAACGATCCGACGGCGCATGCGGAAATCCTGGCCATCCGCCGCGCCTGTGCCGCCCTCGGCCAGGAACGGCTGACGGGCGCGGATCTGTATGTGACGCTGGAGCCATGCGCCATGTGCGCGGCGGCCATTTCCTTTGCCCGGATCCGGCGGCTCTACTTCGGCGCCGCCGATCTGAAAGGCGGCGGCGTGGAACACGGCGCGCGCTTCTACGCCCAGCCGACCTGCCACCATGCGCCGGAGGTCTATAGCGGCATCGCCGAACAGGCGAGCGCCGCGCTCCTGACGCGCTTCTTTGCGGACCGCCGCGGCGGCTGACGCATCAGAAGGGCAGCGCATCCCGAATGCGCGAGCCGAGCGTCTTGGTGCCACCGGCGCGCCGCTGCTTGACCTCTTCGTCCACACCCTGGTCGCCGACCGGGGCGGAGGCTGCAGGCTGGCGGTAGGCCGTAGGCGGCTCCGACAGGTAGCGCCGCTGATCGGGCGTGCCGTATTGGGTGGCTTGCACCGTCTTGGCCTGGCGTCCCTGGCGGCTCAGATCGCGCGGGTCGACCCAGCTCCCACTGTCGCCCAGGCGCGTATTGCCGCCGGCCGGCGGCTGCACGCCCGTGCGGTAATCGGCCGGCAGGGCGCCGTCGCCGGCGGTGGATTGCGCGGCGGCCAGGCGGCGGGCACGCTGGACCTCCGGGGAAACGGGCCAGTTCGGATCGTTGGCGGCGGAGGTCGCCTCACGCGGGGGCGGCAGACGCGTCAGATCGTTCGGCTTCACGAGGTCCGGGCGGGGCTGGTAGGCGATATCGGCCTTCTTGGTCGTGCTGCCCAAGGAGACGAGATTGTCGAGATCGCTCAGCAACTGCTCTCCCTGGGTCGCGCCCGTGCCGTAGGTCGGGCCGACACAGCCGGCGAGCGCGAACCCGCAGGCACCGAGCATGGCCAGACGGGTGGCGCGGCTTGCGATTGTCATGCTCATGAACGTCCGATCCTCGTTGACGACCCTTCGACAGCGAAAGGCCTCCTTACACGCAATTCCGGCGAAATTACAGAACCGCCGGCCACAATCAAAGGGTCACGGTCAGCCGACCGTCACCCCCGCCTCACGCAGCTCGCGCAGGGCCTGCGCATCCCGCGGGGTCACATCGGGAAACTCCGGATCGGAGCCCACCTCCGGTGAGATCTTCCAGGAGCGGGCGCATTTGCGCCCTTCCGCCATGCGGTTGACGACGGCGATGCCGGGCGTGTCCGCCAGCCGGAACGCATCGGCCGGTGCCGGATCCCGCGTCACGCTCAAGCCGCTGGTGATGGCGATCTCGGCGAAGTCGACCGAGCCGACCATCTCCGCCAGGGCCGCATCCTCGATATGGACGATGGGCGCCGCCTCCAGCGAGGAGCCGATCCGCTTGTCGCGGCGCTCCGCCTCCAGCGCGCCCGTCACGACGCGCCGCACGCGCCGCAGCCCGCGCCAGCGCTCGGCCAGCGCCTCGTCGCGCCAGTCCGCCGGAACGGGCCGGAACGATTCCAGATGCACCGAACGCGCCTCCGGGTACCGCTCCAGCCAGGCTTCCTCCATGGTGAAGGGCAGGAGCGGCGCCGTCCAGGTGACGAGCCGGTCGAAGATCTCCCGCACCACCTGCAGGGACGCACGGCGGCGCAAGGACGAGGGCGCGTCGCAATAGAGCGCGTCCTTGCGGATATCGAAGTAGAAAGCCGACAGCTCCACCACGGCAAAGTCCAGGAGCGCGCGGCTGATCCGCTTGAAGTCAAAGGCGTCGTAGGCGCGGTTGATGAGCGTGTCGAGCTCGCTCAGGCGGTGCAGCATAAGCCGCTCCAGCTCCGGCATCTCGCTCAAGGGAAGGGTTTGGCCCGTATCGTGCGCCAAGGTGCCGAGCATCCAGCGCACCGTGTTGCGCAGCTTGCGATAGGCATCCACATTGGTCTGCAGGATCGTCTTGCCGAGCCGCAGATCCTCCGAATAGTCCGAGGAGACGACCCACAGCCGCAGGATATCGGCGCCCGACTGGCGGATCACCTCCTGCGGGGTGACGATGTTGCCGAGCGACTTGGACATTTTCCGCCCGTCCTCGTCCATGACGAAGCCGTGGGTCAGCACGGCGTCGTAAGGCGCCCGGCCGCGCGTGCCGCAGCTTTCCAGGAGCGAGGAGTGGAACCAGCCGCGATGCTGGTCCGAGCCTTCCAGGTACAGGTCCGCCGGCCACTTCAGGTCGGGCCGCTGCTCGAGGCAGAAGGCGTGGGTGCAGCCGCTGTCGAACCACACGTCCAGAATGTCGCGCACCATCGTCCAGCGCGTGGCATCGTGCCCGTTGCCGAGGAAGCGTTCCTTGGCGCCCTCGGCGAACCAGGCGTCGGCGCCCTCCTGCCGGAAGGCGTCGAGGATGCGGGCGTTCACCTCTTCATCCTTCAGGATGGTGCCGGCCTCGTCCACGAAGACGCAGATCGGCACGCCCCAGGCGCGCTGGCGCGACAGGACCCAGTCCGGACGGTCGGCGATCATGCCGCGCAGCCGGTTCTGGCCGGTCGCCGGCACGAAGCGCGTGTCGTCGATGGCGCGCAGCGCCCGGTCGCGGAGCGTATCGCCGGCGCCGCCCAGATCCTTGTCCATATGGACGAACCATTGCGGCGTGTTGCGGTAGATGACCGGCTTCTTGGACCGCCAGGAATGCGGGTAGGAATGCTTCAGCCGGCCGCGCGCCACGAGCGTCCCCTGCGCGACGAGCGCGTCGATGACGCGCTGGTTGGCATCACCCTTGCGTCCCTTGTCGTCCAGGACGCGGGCCGCGCCTGCCGGGGCATCGGGGCCGAAGCCCGGCGCGTCGCGCGTGTAGAAGCCCTCGTCATCGACGGTGAAGGGAATGGTCGTATCGATGCCGCGCGCCTCCAGAGCGCGCCGCGCATCCATGAAGCCCTCGAAATCCTCCGTGCCGTGGCCGGGCGCGGTGTGGACGAAGCCCGTACCCGCATCGTCGGTCACATGCGCGCCGGTGAGGAGCGGCACTGGGAAAGAATACGGCTCGCCCGCGCCGGTGGCTGCACCCTCCGGGTGCCAGCCGCGCAGCGGATGATCGGCCAGAAGCCCGGCAAGCTCTTCGGCGGCAAGGCCGCGCAGCCGGGTATAGCCGCCCTCCGGCACCCGGCCCTTCGCCATGACCTCGGCCGCGAGCGCATCCGCCAGCACGTAGCGGTGGCCCTTGGCGGCCCAGCGGGGCGCTGCAGCGTCGTCCTCGGCCGTCACCTCGTAGAGCCCGTAGGAGACGGAGGGATTGTAGGTGATCGCCCGGTTGCCGGGGATGGTCCAGGGTGTCGTCGTCCAGATGACGACGGCGGCCCCCGCAAGGTCCCCGTCCGCACGGAGCGGGAAGCGCGCCCAGATCGTGTCGGACTCGTGGTCGTGATACTCGACCTCGGCCTCCGCCAGCGCCGTGCGCTCCACGACCGACCACATGACCGGCTTCGAGCCGCGGTAGAGCTGGCCGCTCATGGCGAATTTGAGGAGTTCGCCAGCGATCACCGACTCGGCGCCGAAGGCCATGGTGAGGTAGGGGTTGGCGAAATCGCCCTCCACGCCCAGCCGCCGGAACTCGGCCGACTGGACGCCCACCCAATGCGTCGCGAAGTCCCGGCATTCCTGGCGGAACTCGTTGATCGGCACCTCGTCCTTGTTCCGCCCCTTGGCGCGGTACTGCTCCTCGATCTTCCATTCGATGGGCAGGCCGTGGCAGTCCCAGCCCGGCACGTAATTGGCATCATAGCCGCGCATCTGGAAGGAACGTGTCACCACATCCTTCAGGATCTTGTTCAGCGCATGCCCGATATGGAGGTTGCCGTTGGCATAGGGCGGACCATCATGCAGGACGTATTTCGGCCGGCCGGCCGATTCCTGCCGCAGCGTGCCGTAGAGGTCCATCCCCTCCCAGCGTTCGATCCAGCGCGGCTCGGCCTCCGGCAGGCCGGCGCGCATCGGAAAGTCGGTCCGCGGCAGGTAGAGGGTGCTGGAATAATCGAATGCGTCTTGCGTCATCGTTCGGCTTTTCGTCGAAGCGCACCGGCGGCGGCATGTGCGGGGCGGCACGCGGGGTCAAGTTATGCGCGGGTTCTCGCGCAGGGCTGCTCATCCCGGCTCCGGACACCCGAACGGTTCAGCGGGGTCACGAGGCCGGGCCGGTAATTCGCCTGATGCGCAGAGTGGCAGGTCGAAAGGGCCGCATAGGCGCCTGTCTAGTCCATGACGCAGGGACGATAAAGCGAAATTCAGTTCCCGCCGCCGAATGACATGAGCGCATCGAGCGGCGACAGGGGCGTGGCCGCATCCAAGACGGCCCGCGCCTCGAGGCTGTCCTGGTCCATCTGCCGGACGAGTGCCTCCACCCCGTCGAACTGCAACTCGCCCCGCAGCCGGGCGAAGATCGAGACGCTGACATGCTCGCCATAGAGCTGGTCCGAAAAATCGAACAGGAAGGTTTCGAAGAGCGGCGCGCCGTCGTCGAAGGTCGGCCGCCGGCCGAAGCTCGCCACCCCCGGCAGCGGTGCCCCGCCGCCGGGACGCCGCAGGGCGACGGCATAGATGCCGTGCATCAGGATCGTATCGTCCGGGAGCGTCATGTTGGCCGTCGGATAGCCGAGCGTGCGGCCGAGCTTGCGGCCATGGACGATCTCACCCGCCACCATGAAGCGATAGCCCAGCAGCGCGTTGGCCCCGGCCATGTCGCCGGCTTCGATATCGGAGCGGATGCGGCTGGAGGAAACCAGCGCCCCGCCCTCGTCGTCGAAGGCGTCCACCACGCTCACGCCGAAACCGTGCGCGGCGCCCGCATCCCGCAGCGTCTGTGCCGTACCGGACCGCCTCGTGCCGTAATGGAAGTCGTACCCCACGACGACATGCGCCGCGCCCAGCGCATCGACGAGGCTGTCTGTCACGAAACTGTCGGCCGAGGCCGCCGCGAAGCTGCGGGTGAAATTCTGCTCCACCACGGCGTCGCAGCCGAGCGCCCCGAGGAGCTGCGCCTTGATCGGCGCCGGCGTCAGGCGCGCCACCGGCTGGTCCGGCCGGAAGACTGTGCGCGGATGCGGCTCGAAGGTCAGGCAGACGAGCGGCCGTCCCTCGCGCGTGGCGATGTCCCGGGCGTGGCCGATCACCGCCTGATGACCGCGATGGACCCCGTCGAAATTGCCGATGGCGACCACCCCGCCCCGCAAGGCGGGCGGCAGGTCACGCGCGGTCTCGCAGCGCAGGGGCCCGTTCAGGCTCACGAAAGCGTGCCGATCACATAGGTGGCCGACAGGCGCCGGCGCGCCAACTCCCCGGCCATGGCATCCATGTCCTGCGCAAACGGCGCGAGTTCCTCGGCATGGATGCCGTGCTCGACCAGCAGCACATCCGCCCCATAGGCGTTGGCCCCGCGAATGTCGGTGTTCAGCCCGTCGCCGATGCACAGGACGCGCCCGCCCGCCAGTTCCGAAGCGCGCGCCGCGACCTCGTAGATCGGGCGGTGCGGCTTGCCGGCAAAGAGCACCGTGCCGCCCATCCGCTCATATTCGGCGGCCAGCGCCCCGGCACAATAGATCAGGCGGTTGCCCCGGTGCACGACGACGTCCGGGTTGGCGCAGACCATTTCCAGCCCGCGGGCGGCGAAGCGCGACAGCATGTCGTGGTAATCGGCCGGCGTCTCTTCCTCGTCCCGGAACAGGCCCGTCGCCACGATGCGGCGGGCGGCCTCCTCGGGCACGAGGCTGACGCCGAGGCCGGAATAGATGTCGAGATCGCGCTCGGCGCCCAGATGGAAGATTTCGGGCACCCCCTCCCCGATCAGCGCGCGGGTCGCGTCTCCGGAGGTGACGATGACGTCATAGGCATCGCGCGAGAAGGTGAGCGCGTCGAGCTGCGCGCGAACCCCTTCGCCCGGGCGGGGCGAATTGGTCAGGAGCACGACGCGGGCGCCGGCCTGCCGTGCCGCCGTCAGCGCCGATTCCGCCTGCGGGCTCTTCACCTCGCCATTGTGGACGACACCCCAGACATCGCAGAAGACGACATCGTAGCCGCCCACGACCTGCGCCAAGCTTGCGATTCTCTGCGGTGTCGTGCTCATGCGGTTCATGCCCTGTCCATTTCTCCTGCCACCGGCGACGGCGATGGCCTACGTTCCGGGCGGCCGGGCGTCAACCATAAGGAACGGTGCGGAGGCCGTCCGCCCTCTCGTCGAGGGGCGAAAAGCTGCAAAAAACTTCGTATCCGCTCATTAGGCGTTCTTGACAGATCGAGGCCCTCGCACCTATCTCGGAGCCGTTAGCACTCCCCCCTGGTGAGTGCCAATCCATCCGGGCCGGAATGCCGAACGGGTTTCGGCCCGCCCTACAAGTGAAGGTTCGACGATATGGCTAACGTGAACTTCCGTCCCCTGCATGACCGAGTCGTCGTGCGCCGCGTGGAGTCCGAGAACAAGACCGCCGGTGGCATCATCATCCCCGACTCGGCCAAGGAAAAGCCCCAGGAAGGCGAAATCGTCGCCGTCGGCGCGGGTGCCCGCGACGAGTCCGGCAAGGTCGTTGCGCTGGACGTCAAGGCCGGTGATCGCGTGCTGTTCGGCAAGTGGTCCGGCACTGAGATCAAGATCGGCGGCGAAGACCTGCTCATCATGAAGGAATCCGACATCCTCGGGATCGTCGGCTGAATTCGCGCTAAACACGCTTCCCTTTAAAGCTTATACGGCGTGGCCCGATGGTGGAACGCCGGGGAGACAAGACAAATGGCAGCCAAAGAAGTAAAATTCTCCAGCGACGCGCGCGAAAAGCTTCTGCGCGGCGTCGACATCCTGGCCAATGCGGTCAAGGTCACGCTTGGCCCCAAGGGCCGCAACGTCGTGATCGAGAAGTCCTTCGGCGCTCCGCGCATCACGAAGGACGGCGTCTCGGTCGCCAAGGAAATCGAGCTCGAGGACAAGTTCGAGAATCTCGGCGCCCAGCTCGTGCGTGAAGTCGCCTCCAAGACGAACGACAAGGCGGGCGACGGCACGACGACGGCGACGGTCCTGACCCAGGCCATCGTCAAGGAAGGTGCCAAGGCCGTGGCCGCCGGCATCAACCCGATGGATCTGAAGCGCGGCATCGACCTGGCGGTCGAAGCGGCCATTGCGGACCTGAAGGCTCGTTCCAAGAAGATCTCCACCTCCGCCGAAGTCGCGCAGGTCGGCACGATTTCCGCCAATGGCGACAAGATCGTCGGCGAGAAGATTGCCGAGGCGATGCAGAAGGTCGGCAACGAGGGCGTCATCACCGTCGAAGAGTCCAAGGCGCTCGAGTTCGAACTCGAGACCGTCGAGGGCATGCAGTTCGATCGCGGCTACCTGTCGCCCTACTTCGTCACCAATGCCGAAAAGATGGTGGCCGATCTCGACAAGCCGTACATCCTCATCCACGAGAAGAAGCTCTCCAACCTGCAGGCCATGCTGCCGGTTCTGGAAGCTGTCGTTCAGTCCTCCCGTCCGCTGCTGATCGTGGCCGAGGACGTCGAGGGCGAGGCGCTCGCCACGCTCGTCGTCAACAAGCTGCGCGGCGGCCTCAAGATCGCTGCCGTCAAGGCTCCGGGCTTCGGTGATCGCCGCAAGGCCATGCTCGAGGACATCGCCATCCTGACGGGCGGCCAGGTCATCTCCGAGGATCTCGGCATCAAGCTCGAGAACGTGACGCTCGACATGCTCGGCACCGCCGAGAAGGTCCAGATCACCAAGGAGAACACCACGATCGTCGACGGCGCCGGCACCAAGGACGAGATCCAGGGCCGCGTTGCGCAGATCAAGGCGCAGATCGAGGAGACCACCTCGGACTACGACCGTGAGAAGCTCCAGGAGCGCCTGGCCAAGCTGGCCGGTGGCGTTGCGGTGATCCGCGTCGGCGGTTCGACCGAAGTCGAGGTGAAGGAGCGCAAGGACCGCGTCGACGACGCGCTCAATGCGACCCGCGCCGCGGTCGAGGAAGGCATCGTCCCCGGTGGCGGCACGGCTCTCCTGCGCGCCAAGAAGGCGGTCGAGCAGCTGACCAACGACAATCCGGACATCCAGGCCGGCATCAAGATCGTGCTCCGCGCGCTCGAGGCTCCGGCACGCCAGATCGCCGAGAACGCCGGCGTCGAAGGTTCGGTCGTCGTGAACAACGTGCTCGCGCAGGACGGAGCCTACGGCTTCGACGCCTACTCCGAGACCTATGTCGACCTGGTCCAGGCCGGCATCATCGACCCGACCAAGGTCGTCCGCACGGCCCTGCAGGATGCGGCTTCCGTGGCCGGCCTCCTGGTCACCACCGAGGCGCTGGTCGCCGAACTGCCCAAGGACAAGCCGGCCATGCCGGCGATGCCGGGCGGCGGCATGGGCGGCATGGACTTCTAAGTCCAACGCCTCGCTCAAGACAGAGGAAGGGGTCCGGTTTTCCGGGCCCCTTTTTCGTTGGTACGCCCCTTCGCAAGGCCGCTGGCGGAGATGACGGACTTGTAATCCTTTCCCGGGAACGAAACTCGCGCCCTCCCGTTGTAAGTCCCGAAACCGGCGCCGTGCCGGATTAATTCAGGAGTGACACGACATGGTCGACAAGAACGAGATCAAGGGTGGCGCCAAGGAAATCGGCGGCAAGATCAAGGAAGCCGCCGGCAAGGCCGTCGGCAACGATCGCCTCCAGGCGGAAGGTCTCGCCGATCAGGCCGAAGGCAAGACGCAGAAGAACTACGGCAAGGTCAAGGATGCCGTGAAGGACCAGGTCGGCCGCTGAAGCCAGCCTGCAATCCGGTTATCGAAGGGTCGCCCTGCGCTCGCAGGGCGGCCCTTTTTTTCGTCCCATGCCGGCCTGAACCGATTTTAAGGCCGCCCGGCACACTGCGGCAACTCGACTAGCCCGCCCCGATGGCGCATACCCCATTCCCGGACATCCAAGATTCTTCGGGAGCCATAGGGAATGACGAACACGCGACGCGAGACCGATTCCATCGGCGCCATCGAGGTGGCGACGGACCGTTACTGGGGCGCCCAGACGGAACGCTCGCTGATGAACTTCAAGATCGGCACCGATCGTCAGCCATTGCCGCTCATCCACGCGCTCGCCTTGGCCAAGAAGGCCGCCGCGCGCGTCAACGCCCGGCTGGGCAAGCTGGACCAGGCGCTGGCCGACGCCATCGAGACGGCGGCCGACGAGGTGATCTCCGGCAAGCTCGACGATCACTTCCCGCTGGTCGTCTATCAGACCGGCTCCGGCACCCAGACGAACATGAACGTCAACGAGGTCATTTCCAACCGGGCCATCGAGATGCTCGGCGGGGAGCTCGGCTCCAAGAAGCCGGTCCACCCCAACGACCACGTGAATATGGGCCAATCGTCCAACGACGTCTTCCCGACCGCCATGCACATCGCCACCGTGCTGGAAACGGGCCAGCGGCTGATCCCGGCCCTCGGCGCGCTGGAAGCGGCCCTGGACGCCAAGGCGCAGGAGTTCGCCCATATCATCAAGATCGGCCGCACCCACACGCAGGATGCGACGCCCGTGACGCTCGGCCAGGAATTTTCCGGCTATGCTGCCGCGCTGACCCTTTCGCGCCGCCGCATCGATGCGGCGCTGGACGGCGTCTACGCCCTGGCGCAGGGTGGAACGGCGGTCGGCACCGGCCTCAATTCGCCGGTCGGCTTCGACGTCAAGTTCGCCGAGGAGATCGCCTCCCTGACCGGTGCGCCCTTCCGCACCGCGCAGAACAAGTTCGAGGCCCTCGCCTCGCACGGGGCGCTGGCCTTCTTCCATGGCGCCTTGAACGCACTGGCGACGGACCTGTTCAAGATCGCCAACGATATCCGTTTCCTGGGCTCGGGCCCGCGTTCGGGTCTGGGCGAGTTGTCCCTGCCCGAAAACGAGCCCGGTTCCTCGATCATGCCGGGCAAGGTCAACCCGACCCAGGCCGAGGCGCTGACCATGGTGGCCGCGGAAGTCTTCGGGCACGAGACCACGGTCACCGTGGGGGCGAGCCAGGGCCATTTCGAGCTGAACGTCTTCAAGCCGGTCATTGCCAATGCCGTCCTGTCCTCCATCCGCCTCCTGGCGGACGGAATGGATTCCTTCCGCGAACATTGCGTGGAGGGCATCAAGGCCAATGAGGAGCGGATCCGCTCCCTGATGGAACAGAGCCTGATGCTGGTCACGGCGCTGGCCCCGACCATCGGCTACGACAATGCGGCGACCATCGCCAAGACGGCCCACAAGAAGGGCACCACCCTGCGCGACGAGGCGATCGCCTCCGGCTTCGTCACGCATGAGGAATATGATCGCATCGTCGATCCCCGCGCCATGACCCGGCCGGGCGAGTAAGCCCGTCGCATCAGCTCAGAGGGGGGCCGCGCAGGCCCCCTTCTTCCATGGCCCCGCGGAGCCCCTTTACGCGGCCCGGCAAGTCGGTCACGCTCCCGTGAGTTCGCAACGTCGAACTGAAAATCGGGGGATTGGCATGAACACGACCGTACTTCTGATTGGCCGCATCCTGCTTGGCCTGCTCTTCGTTCCCGCCGGCTTCGGCAAGCTGATGGGCGCGGCCGGCTTTGCCGGCTATCTCGGCAGCCTCGGCGTCCCTGCGCCTCTGGCCATGGCCTATCTGGTGGGTCTGTTCGAGCTCGTCTTCGGATTGATGGTCATTCTGGGCTTCAAGACGCGGCTTGCAGCCTTTCTGCTGGCCGGCTTCTGCGTCGTGACGGCCTTCATCGGCCACTGGGGCGATATGTCGGCGATCCTCAAGAACTTCGCGCTCGCCGGTGGCTTCCTCTATCTGGCGAGCTTCGGGGCCTACCCGCCGGCCGTCGACCGGGCGCCGACCAACCGCATCTGACGGAACGGGTGGCGGGGCGGCGCTGAACGAGCGTCAGCCCGCCACCGTGAATCTGGCGGCGATATCGGCGAGCGTCGCATCTTCCGCCGGACCAGTCCGGGCTGTCAGCGATTGCGCCAGGCAGGCCTGCGACGACAGGATCAGCCCGTCGGACAGGACGCGCAGGCGGTTGGCAGTCAAGGTGGAGCCGGTGGAGGTGATGTCGACGATGATATCGGCCGATCCGGCCGCCGGCGCCCCCTCCGTCGCGCCGAGGCTTTCGACGATGCGGTAGGTCTGGATGCCGTGGCTGCGCGTGAAGAAGCTTTGCGTCAGCCGCCAGTATTTGGTGGCGATCCGCATGCGGTGCCCATGCGCGGCGCGGAAGCTGCCGGCAACATCGCTCAGATCCTCCATCGTGGCGACATCGACCCAGCTGTCCGGCACCGCCACGACCACATCGGCATGGCCGAAGCCGAGCCGCGACAGGATGGCAAGGCGCCCGTCGAAATCCGGCAGGGTTTCCCGCAACAGGTCCTCGCCCGTGACGCCGAGGTGGATGGAGCCGCCGCGCAGCTCCCGGGCGATCTCGGAGGCGGAGAGGAGCAGCACGTCCAGCCCGTCGCAGCCATCGACCCGCGTGCGGTAGGATCGCGAATCCTCGTCCGGCCGCACGAAGATGCGGCGTTCCGCCAGCGCCTCGATGGTCTGATCCTTGAGCCGCCCCTTGGAGGGTATGGCCAGCGTGACGCTCATCGGGCGCCCTCCTCCAGCGTCAGCGCCATGCGCTGCGGCCAGAGCGCAAAGCCCACGGCCGGTATCGTTTCCGCAGCGCCGAGATAGGACACCAGCCGGTCATACCGGCCGCCGCCGGCCAGCGGCCCGTCCAGCCCCGGAGCGGATATCTCAAAGACCATGCCCGTATAATAGTCGAGCGCCCGGCCGAAGGCCGCCCGGTAGCGCAAGCCCGACAGATCGACCCCGGCAGCCGAAAGGGCGGCGTTGCGCGCCCGGAAGGCGGCCAGCGATCCGCCGAGATCGGTCCCGCTTTCGCGGCACAGGAGGTCGAGTGCGTCTACGCTGCGATCCAGCGTGCAGTCGATCGACAGAAAGGCGCGCAGGCGCTCCAGCACCGTGCGGTCGAGCCGCGTCTCGGCGACGGCCACCTTCTCCATCAGCCGTTCGGCGATCTCCTGCGGCGTGCGGCCCCGATGCATGGGCAGCCCGCCCTCCTCCATCCGGTCGCGGATTTCGTCCACGAGGGTGGCAAGATCGCCCGCGACGGCGAGTTCGTAGAGTTCGGCCGCCAGATTGTCGAGCGACACGCGGCCGCCCCCGGTGGCCAGCGCTTCCAGTGCCTGCCGCAGCCCGGCATCCTGCCCGAAGGTGCGGATCAGCCGCCGCTGCCAGCCGGATGGCAGACCGAGCGATTTGAGGAAGGCCTCGAACAGGGCCTGGTCCCCGACCACGGTGTCGAGCCGCCGGGCGTCGATGCCGCAGGCGCTGATCGCGGCAATGGCATCGGCAATGGTGCGCCCATCCGCGTGCGCGCGGTCGCCATCGCCCAGATCCTCGATGCCGGCCTGCGGATATTCGGACGGGCCGGACGCGTTCTGGCGGAAGATCGTGCCGCAATAGGCATAGCGGCGCGGCAGGCCCGCTCCCGCTGCGATGTGCGACAGGCAGACGGGGATGGTGAAATCCGGGCGCAGGCACAGGCCGCGCCCGTCCTCTCCCTTGGTCAGGAAGATGCGGCGGCGCAGCGCCTCGCCGGCCGTGTCCAGATAGGGGTCCGACGGCTGGAGGATGGGAACGTCCACCATGCCGGCGCCGACGCTGGCGAAGAACCGGCCGAGCCCGTCCTCCACCCACCGCAGCCCTTCGGCTTGCCGATCCGCCATGGCTCAGCCGTTCCGCCGCATGGCACGGTCGGCCGCATGGTCGGCCAGCATCTGGCGCACCCGGGCGACGAGATCCTGTTCGGCGACGCTGACCTGCGCGGGACGGGCCGCGCGCCAGGTGGCGTTGTCCTCGATCTGCGCCGACAGGCGCTTGCCCTCTTCCAGATCCTTCACCTGCACCACCCCGGCGGCCTTCTCGTCGGCGCCCTGGATGATGGCGAGCGGCGAACCCCGCCGGTCGGCATATTGAAGCTGCTTGCCGAACTGCTTGGGATTGCCCTGGAACACCTCGACCGCCACGACCGGCTGGCCGGGCCCGTTCAGCCCGGCCCGCAGCTCGGCGGCCAGGCGCTGGTAATCGGCCATGCGGTCGCGGTCCATCACCGTCACGACGATCGGGCCGGGCCGCTCGGCCGTATCGAGCCGGCCGAGATTGCGCAGCGCCGTCATGAGGCGCGACACGCCGATGGAAAAACCGGTGGCCGGGACGGGCTGGCTCATGAAGCGCGCCACAAGCCCGTCATAGCGGCCGCCGCCGCCGACCGAGCCGAACTGCACCTTCTGGCCCTTCTCGTTCACGACATCGAACAGGAGTTCGGCTTCGAAGACGGGGCCGGTATAATATTCGAGACCGCGCACCACGGACGGATCGATCAGCACCCGGTCGTCGCCGTAGCCGGCGGCAGCGGCGAGCGCGCGGATGGTCTCCAGCTCGTCGAGCCCCTCGGCCACGCGCGCATCGCCGCCGAAGGCGGCGCGCACGCCCTCGATCCGCGCAGCGCCCCCGGCATCGGCGAAGCCGAAGATCGACAGGACCCGGTCGATGGCATCCTGCGGCAGCTCCGCACCCTTGGTGAAGTCACCCTTGCCGCCGCCATCGTCACGCCGGCCGGGGCCGAGCAGCAGGCGCACGCCCTCGGCGCCGAACTTGTCGAACTTGTCGAGCGCCCGCAGAACCGTCAGCCGGCGGCTGCCATCCCCGGACAGGCCGATGGCATCCAGGATGCCGTCCAGGACCTTGCGATTGTTGACGCGCACCACATACTGGCCGCGCGGTATCCCGAGCGCTTCCATCGTGTCGGACATCATCATCGCCATTTCCGCATCCGCCGAAACGGACGGCGCGCCCACGATGTCGGCGTCGAACTGCATGAACTGGCGGAAGCGGCCGGGACCGGCCTTCTCGTTGCGGAAGACATAGCCCGCGCGGTAGCTGCGGTAGGGCTTGGGCAGGTCTTCGAAATTCTCGGCCACATAGCGGGCAAGCGGCGCCGTCAGGTCGTAGCGCAGCGACAGCCATTCCTCGTCGTCGTCCTGCAGCGAAAAGACCCCTTCATTCGGACGGTCGCTGTCCGGCAGGAACTTGCCGAGCGCATCCGTATATTCGAAGAAGGGCGTCTCGACGGGCTCGAAACCGAAGCGCTCATAGACGTTGCGGATGGTCGCCAGCATATCGTCCTGGGCGCGCAACTCGGCGGCGGTGCGATCGACGAAGCCACGCGGCTGGCGCGCCTTCACCCGGTTCTGCTTGGGGGACATGGGTCTTGAGACCTTTGGGCCTGTATATCGTCACGGAAGTTCTGCGGCAGGGTCTAAAGGATCGCTCCCCCCTCCGCAAGCACGCGCCCGTCCATGGGAAAACCCCGGACGGGCCGGCCTTTTCGGAGGTCAGCGCGGCCGCACGAAGGCCGCGCGTTCCGCCTCGCAGGGCTGGCGGCAGATGCAGCCCTCCACATGGTCGTTCACGAAACCCATGGACTGCATGAAGGCGTAGCAGGTCGTCGGCCCGACGAAGTTGAAGCCGCGCTTGCGCAGGGCCTTCGACATGGCGGCCGACTGGGGAATGACGGTGTTCTGCCGCAGCCAGGCCAGCGTCATCTGAACGGGACGCTCGGCCGCCGGCGGCTCGAAGGCCCACAGGAAGGCTGCGAGCGAGGACCCCGTCTCGTCCCGCAGGCGGATCACCGCCCGCGCATTGACAATGGCCGCATCCACCTTGCCCCGGTGGCGGATGATCCGCGCATCGGCGGCGATGCGCTCCGCGTCACCCTCTGTCAGCCGCGCCACGCGCTCGACATCGAACCCCTCGAAGAGTTCCCGGAAGGCCGGGCGTTTGCGCAGGATCGTGATCCAGGACAAGCCTGCCTGGAACCCTTCCAGGCACAGCTTCTCATAGAGCGCCCGGTCGTCCGAGACGGGGCGCCCCCACTCCGTATCATGATAGGTCTGGTAGTCGGGCGTTCCGGCCTGCCAGAAGCAGCGGGGCCTGCCATCCGGCCCAAGGACGATACCGTCGGCACATTGCGTCGATTCTGCGCTCATGCGGCGAGCCTAACCCATGCGCGGCATTCTGTTGAGATATCTCACGGGTGTGTTCGATGGCATTTGCGCAACGCCGCCGCGCCAAGATGGGGGCAATCTCCCGCACCGATTGCGCGGGCTCGCGCCTTCGCGCACAAGCATGGCCTCTGCAGCGCGTACCGCCTTTGGCGGAGGAGGCCCCATGGTTCGGCTTGCACCGATTGCCCGCGTCTGGATGCTGCTCCTGGCGCTGGCCGGACCGGGCGTCGCCGCGGACCTGCCGGACGATGCGGAACTCATCCGGGGCTTCGAGCGGATCGTCTTCAATGCCGAGATCGCAGGCCGGTTCAGCGATCCGAGCTTCGTCAAGAAGTTCGAGCGCCCCGTCCGGGTGGTCGTCGACAACACGGCCGCGCGGGATCGAACGGCAGCGGTGGCGCGCTTCGTGGCGCATATCGGCCTGGAGATCCCCAGGCTCGACATCGCCATGGCGCGGCCCGGGGAACGCGCGAACTTCACCGTCCATGTCGTCGATGCGGCCGATTACCAGCGCATGGGGCGGTGGGTGTATAAGAGCCCCTTCATGCGCGTACCGGGCCAATGCATCGTGCGGGCGCAGTATTCGCGCCGGGGCATCGCGCGGTCAGACGCCATCATCGTGTCCGATGCGGGCGAAAGCCTGTTCGACCGCTGCCTGATCGAAGAGGTTCTGCAAGGCCTCGGGCCGCTGGACGACAATCCCGACGCGCCGCAGAGCGTCTTCAACGATCGCTCCCGGATCAGCGTCCTGACGCGCTATGACAGGATCATGCTGACCATGCTCTACGACCCGCGCCTGAAAGCGGGGACGAGCCTTGCTTCAGCCCGCCCCCTCCTGCCCGTCCTGGCGCGCGATGCGCGCCGCGCCGTGCGCTGACGGCTTCAGGCCAGCCGCTTCCTGGCCCCGGCCGCCAGGGTGACAAGGATCAGCGCGCAGGATGTCGCCCCGGCATCGGGCGTTCCGCGCGAGCGCTCGCCAAGCCGGCTCGAGCGGCCGATCCGCGAGACCATGTCCGTCGTCGCATCGCGGCCCGCTTCCGCGGCCGCCGACATGGCGTCCAGCGCGGAGGCGAAATCTCCCTGATCGGCCGTGAAGGCGGTCACGCCCGGCACCAGCGCGTCGAGAAGCGTCTTGTCGCCGACCTGCGCTTCGCCGATCGCCATCACGCCATCCTGCCCGGCAGCGAGCATGGCGGCGAAGGCGGCCTTGTCGATCCTGTCCAGCCCGTCCACGGCGCTCGCCATATCGTCGAAGAACATGCCGTAAAGCGGGCCCATGGAGCCGCCGATCTCTCCCATCAGGACATCGGCCAGGACATGCATGGCGCTTGCCAGCGTGTCGTCGTCGGCGATGCGCTCGCGTGCGCGGGAAAAGCCCTTGGCCATGTTGTTGCCGTGATCGCCATCGCCGATGCGGCCGTCGATCTCGGACAGATGGGTACGGTTGGCAACGATGACGTCGGCGATCTCTCGGACGATCGCGCCGCCGCCCCGGTTCTGCAATTGCGACATTACTGGCCTCCCGTGGCCCGGACGCTCAGGCCGGGCGATTGCGCATCGGCATCGATCAGCGCGGCGAGCTCGTCGTCGAGCTTCATGACGGTCAGGGTGGCGCCGACCATTTCGAGCGAGGTGAAGTAGTTGCCCACGAAGGCGCGGTGCACCGCAACGCCGGCCTCGGCCAGACGCCGCTCGACCCGGTCATACAGGACGTAGAGTTCGTTCACCGGCGTCGCGCCCAGGCCCGAAAGGAGCACGCAGACCCGGTCGCCGGACGACAGGTCGTGATCGGAAAAGACGATGTCGAACATGCGGTCTGCCACGCGGTCGGCAGTCTCCAGCGCAACGACCTCCGTCCCCGGCTCCCCGTGATGGCCGATGCCGACCTCCATCGTGCCGGGTTCGATGGTGAAGTTCGGCCCGGAATTGGCCGGCAGGGTGCAGGGGCCGAGCCCGATGCCGACCGAACGTGTTGCGTCGATGGCCTTCTGGGCGGTGTCACGCACCTCGATGGCGCTGGCGCCGAGGGCGGCCTTGGCACCCCCGACCTTCCACATCAGGATTTCGCCGGCAACCCCGCGGCGCTTGGCGCGTTCGGATGGCGGGGCTGAGCAAACATCGTCGTTGGCGACGACGGTCAGGACCTCGATCCCTTCCTTGGCGGCCATGCGCTGCGCCATCTTCACGTTCATATTGTCGCCGGCATAATTGCCGTAGAGGACGCAGACGCCGGCGCCGCCATCGGCCACGCGGACCGCTTCCAGGAACGCCTTCGCGGTCGGGGACGAAAAGAGTTCACCCACCGCCACCGCATCCACCATGCCGCGTCCGACATAGCCGAGAAAGGCCGGCTCATGCCCGGACCCCCCACCTGTCACGATGCCGACACGCCCGCGCGCCGGCACGCCATGGGCCACGACGACGCGATCATTGTTCGGATGAAGCCGCACCAGGTCGCCATGCGCCTTGATGAAGCCGCGGACGGTTTCGTCCACGATATCGTCCGGATCGTTGACAAATCTCTGCATCGTCCCTCCCTTCCATTGCGGGGCCCGGTCCCATCGAGCCCTGGGACATGGCCCAAGGTCACGCGGATCGGGCCACTTCCGGTGAATGACATTTGTCACCGCATATCCGACATATGTCAATCGTGACTGCAATGTCATTCGGCCTTACAGCGCCGTTAACCCTTTTCCGGCACCTTCGCAGCATGAAACGAAGCGCCATCCCCATCTGCCTGTGCCTGACCTCTATGGTGGCGCCCGCTCATGCGCGCGACCGGGCCCCCGTCTTGCTGCCGCCAGAGGTGGTGGCGCAGCGAGTGCTGCAACTGTCGCCCGGGAGCGGGGTGTTTCCGGGCTACAGTCGGCCCCGGCTTGTGCCGGCCTATACCGGCCGTACCGTCATCCAGCAGAGAGGCGTTCCCATCGGCGTCGTCGATCGCTCGGGGCAAAGCCATCCCGTGGGTTCCTACGATGACGGGCGCGGCGGCCCCTTGCCGGAGCCTGTGGTCAAGGATTGAAAGCCGCCGCGGGCGATGTCGCAGGAATGCAACAGGCTCCGCCATTTCTCCGTGCGCACGCCGTCGTAAACGCAACTATAAGTGAGTAGTGCGCGTAAACTCCCGCAGGAACGGGGGCGTCGCCCCCGACGAGGGGGACTGAAGGATGATCCGCATTCGACTGGCTGGCGCCGTGCTCGTTTCGCTTGTCGCTCTGAGCGCAAGCCTTCCGGCGTCTGCGCAGACCACACGCTATTACGATCATAATGAGCAGCGCTGGAACGAAGGCGCGCGCACGACGCGCGCCATGCCCAAGCCCGACAGCCGTTTCCAGCGGACACCGGTGCTGATCTCCACGCAGGAGAAGCCGGGGACGATCATCATCGATACGGACCGCAAGTTCCTCTACCACGTGGAGCCGGACGGCAAGGCGACCCGCTACGGCGTCGGCGTCGGCAAGGACGGCTTCTCCTGGGGCGGGTCGATGCGCGTCGGCCGCAAGGCCGAGTGGCCGGGTTGGACGCCGCCGGCGCGTATGCGCGAGCGCGAGCGCGCCAAGGGGCGCATCCTGCCGGCCTATATGGCAGGCGGTCCCGACAATCCGCTCGGGGCACGGGCCCTCTATCTGTATCGGGGCGGCAAGGATTCGATGTTCCGCATCCATGGCACGAATCAGCCCTGGACGATCGGACAGAACATGTCGTCCGGCTGCATCCGCATGATGAACGAGGATGTCACCCATCTTTACGAGAATGTGGCGCCCGGCACGAAGGTCGTGGTGATCGGCCCCGGCGGCGCGGGGCGCGATGGCGTCTATGTCGAGAAGGCGGTCGGCCGCTACAAGCAGGCCGGCTTCCTGCAGAACATCTTCGGCGGCTGAGTAGGGCGCGGCGGGCGGCGGATCACTCCGCCGC
>NZ_BBWR01000019.1 GCF_001463905.1 Aureimonas frigidaquae | reverse complement strand
CTCCGCCGCCACGCGGGCGGGGCCGAGCACGGCTGGCCGCTCCCCGCCATAGGCCCAATCCAGAAGTTCGACCGTATGCAGGATCGGGATGCCCGTTCCCGAGCCAATCTGCGTCATGCAGCCGATATTGCCCGTCGCGATGATGTCGGGCGCGACGCTTTCGATGTTGCGCAGCTTGCGGGCCTTCAGCATCCCTGAAATCTCCGGCTGCAGCATGTTGTAGGTTCCCGCAGAGCCACAGCACAGATGGCCTTCCGGAATGTCGCGCACCGTGAACCCGGCCCTGGCCAGAAGCGCCTTGGGCTGGTTCACCACCTTCTGTCCGTGCTGCATCGAGCAGGCGGAATGATAGGCGACGACGCCGGATGCGGGCGCATCCGGCGTGGGTAGGTCGAGCGTGGCGAGGAATTCCGTGACATCGCGCGTCAGGCCGGCCACCCGCGCGGCGGGCCCGGCATAGGCCGGATCCTCACGCAGCATATGGCCATAATCCTTGATGGTCGTGCCGCATCCCGACGTCGTGACGATGATCGCGTCGAGGCCGGCGCCATCGATTTCCCGCATCCAGGCATCCACGTTGCGCCGTGCCGATGCGAGCGCTTCGGCTTCGCGTCCCATATGATGGGTCAGCGAACCGCAGCACCCTTCCCCCGGCGCCGACACGACCTCGACGCCGAGCCGGGCCAGGAGCCGGACGGTGGCGGCATTGATGCCCGGATCGAGCACGGACTGGGCGCAGCCGCCCAGCAGCGCGACACGCGCCCGCGCCTGTCCGGCGGCAGGCTGCGCCGCCGCCTGCCCGCCCGCAGGCGGTATACTGGAGGGTGCCAGCCGCAGCATGGCGGCGAGCGGCCGGAGCGGACCCGCCTTGTCGAAGAGCGGCGCCAGCGGGCGCGCCAGTTGCGCCAGCCGCAGCGCGGCGCGGAACCGGGCCGGATAGGGCAGGATCCTGGCCAGGAGCGCTCGGACGATCCGGTCCGGCAGCGGCCGCCTGTATGTCCGCTCGATATGGGCGCGGGCATGATCGACGAGGTGCATGTAGTTCACGCCCGACGGGCACGTCGTCATGCAGGACAGGCAGGACAGGCATCGGTCGATATGGGTGACCGTCTCCGCATCCGCCGGGCGGCCCTCTTCCAGCATGTCCTTGATCAGGTAGATGCGGCCACGCGGGCTGTCCAACTCGTTGCCGAGCGTCACATAGGTCGGGCAGGTGGCCGTGCAGAAGCCGCAATGCACGCAGGCCCGGATGATCTCCTGCGAATGCGCGACATCGGGATCGGCCAGCTGCGCCAGCGAGAAATGAGTCTGCATCGGGTCAGTCCATCCTGCCGGGATTGAGAATTTCCGCCGGGTCGAACTGGCGGCGCAGTCGCTCCGCCAGAGCGGCCAGGGCCGGCGGTTGCGGCTGGAAGACCGGCACCGCCATGCGCGCCTCCAGCGGCGCGCGGATCAGCGTCGCATGGCCGCCGCCATGGCCCGCGACGGCCGCGCGGATCCGTTCCGCCTCCACCCCGTGTTCGAGGCGCAGGAAGATGAGCCCGCCCTGCCAGTCGTAGACGGCATCGGCCGCCATGTGCATGCGCAACGCCATCACCAGTTCGGGGGCACGACTGGGCGTGACCGACAGGCGCCAGACCGCGCGGTGGTCGGGCCCGGCAAAGGGCCGCACATCCCGGACGTCGCGCCACAGGGCGCGGGACTGCGCGCCTTCGATCCGCTCCAGCGTGCCGACACGCTCCATCGCCCCGCCCAGATGCCGTGCCCGCGCCGCAACCGACGGCCCGAACCCTTCCAAGCGCACCAGCGTGGCAGAGGCGCGCCCCAGCGCACCGTCGAGCACACCGGCCGCCACGCCGTAGGGCAGATGGGCGGCACCCGAAACCTCGGCCGAAGAGCCCATGGCCGCAGCCAGCGCACCCGCGGCTTCCTCGTCCTGGAGGTTGCGCAGGACGAGGGTCGTCTCGGCCTCGCAATCGGGCATGACCTTGATCGTCAGATCGGTGATGACGGCGAGCGTTCCCCAGGCGCCGGTCAGCCCCTTGGAAAGATCGTAGCCCGTCACGTTCTTGACCACCCGGCCCCCGGCCTTGAAGACTTCCGCCCGGCCCGAAACCGCGCAAACGCCCAGGACATGGTCCCGCGCGGCGCCCTGCTTGATGCGGCGCGGCCCCGACAGGTTGCACGAGACAACGCCGCCCAGGGTGCCGCCGCCCGCTGCCTGGCCGAGCATGGGCCCGTAGTCGATCGGTTCGAACTCCAGGCGCTGGCCACGCTCGGCAAGGGCGGCCTCGATCTCGGCGATGGGGGTGCCGGCGCGCGCGCTGAGCACCAGCTCGTCCGGCTCGTAGAGGGTGATGCCCGTCAGGCCCGCCAGGCTGAGCGTGCGTGTGGCGCGGGCGGGCCGGCCGATCTCTCGCTTGGTCCCCGCCCCCTCCACCGCGAGCGGCGCCGCATCGGCCACGGCGGCGGCGACGCAGTCGCGCACCGCGGCAACGCTGTGCGGGCAGTGCCTTTCGGCTTCTGGTTCCATGATCGTGCCTTCCGGAGGCTAGAAGCGGGGGAGATCGGGAAACGGCACCTGGCCCCGATGCACATGCATGCGCCCGAGTTCGGCGCAGCGATGCAGCACCGGAAAGACCTTGCCGGGGTTCAGGAGATGCTGTGCGTCGAAGGCGCATTTGACCCGCTGCTGATGGCGCAGATCGTCCTCGTCGAACATTTCCGGCATGAGGTCGCGCTTTTCGATGCCGACGCCATGCTCCCCGGTCAGCACGCCGCCCACCTCCACGCAGAGGCGCAGAATGTCTGCGCCGAAATCCTCCGCGCGCTGCAACTCGTCCTCGTGCGCGGCATCGTACAGGATCAACGGGTGCAGATTGCCGTCGCCGGCATGGAAGACATTGGCCACCCGCAGGCCGTAGCGCTCGGACAGCGCCTTCATGCCGTTCAGGACGTAAGGCAGCGCCTTGCGGGGAATGGTGCCGTCCATGCACAGATAGTCCGGCGAAATACGCCCGACGGCGGGGAAGGCCGCCTTGCGCCCGGCCCAGAAGCGGGCCCGCTCCTCCGCCGAGGTGGAGATGCGCGTCGAACTGGCGCCGTTCGCCCTTGCGATCTCTTCCACGGCCGCCAGGAGGTGGTCCACCTCTTCGGCCGGGCCGTCCAGTTCCACGATCAGCAGCGCCTCCACATCCAGCGGATAGCCGGCATGGACGAAGGCTTCGGCGGCATGGATGGCCGGCCGGTCCATCATCTCCATACCGCCGGGGATGATGCCGCGGGCGATCACGGCGGCCACCGCGGCTCCGGCCTCCTCGCTCGTCGGAAAGCCGATCAGGAGCGCTCGCGCCGTCTCGGGGGCCTGCAGGATGCGCACCGTGACCTCCGTCACCACGCCGAGCAGGCCCTCCGACCCCGTCACCAGGCCCAGAAGGTCATAGCCTTCGCTGTCCAGATGCTTGCCGCCAAGGCGCAGCACCTCGCCCTCGATGGTGACGAGCTCGATGCCGAGCACATTGTTGGCCGTGAGGCCATATTTCAGGCAATGCACGCCGCCGCTGTTCTCGGCGACATTGCCGCCGATGGAACAGGCGATCTGCGAGGACGGGTCCGGCGCATAATAGAAGCCGGCATGCTCCACCGCCCGGGTGATGCCGAGATTGGTCACGCCCGGCTGCACGACAGCGCAGCGATTGTCGAAATCGATGTCGAGGATGCGGTTGAAGCGCGACATGACAAGGAGCACGCCGTCTTCGAGCGGCAGCGCCCCACCGGACAGGGACGTGCCCGAACCCCGGGGAACCACCTTGATGCCTTGCGCATGGCAGTAGTGCAGGATCGCGGCGACCTGGTCCACGGTCTGCGGCAGCACGACGACGAGCGGCAACTGCCGGTAGGCCGTCAGCGCATCCGTCTCGAAAACCCGCATCTCCCGCGTCGCATCCACGACGCCTTCGCCGGGTACGATGGCGCGCAGCGCATCGACGATGGCCGCACGGCGCGCCAGAACCTCCTGGTCGGGTTTCGGCATGGCTATGGTCATCGTGGTTGCGGCCTCCCATCTCCGTCTTTGGAATGCCACTAAATCATTCCCGGTGCGGAAGAAACAGGTGCAACCGGTCTTGGAGGATCACAATGACAATGGAACGCGGGGGGACACTGCAGCGCGGGGGAGCCCGTCTCGAGGTCATGACGGGAGACATCACGACGCTGGCGCTCGACGCCATCGTGAACGCCGCCAATGAAAGCCTTCTGGGGGGCGGCGGCGTCGACGGCGCCATCCACCGCGCCGCCGGTCCGCAGCTCCTGGAAGAATGCCGCACGATCGGCGGCTGCCCGACGGGGGAAGCGCGGATCACCTTCGGCTATGGTCTCCCGGCGCGCCGGGTCATCCACACGGTCGGACCAGTCTGGCACGGCGGCGGCCGGGATGAAGACGCGCTCCTTGCCAGCGCCTACCGGCAGAGCTTCGCCCTGGCCCGCGCCAATGGCGTGCACAGCATCGCCTTTCCGGCCATCTCAACAGGGGTCTACGGCTTTCCGAAGGAGCGGGCGGCGCGGATTGCCCTGCGCGAAGGGGTCGCCGCCGCCGATGCGGGCGGCTTCACGCAGATCGTCTACTGCGCCTTCGGCGCGTCGGATGCGGCCATCCTATCCGCGGCCCTGAAAGAGCTTGCCGGCACGTGAATCCGTCCGGAACGGCGGCCAGCGGGCGGCGTTTCGCCCTGGAGGAAACCCATCCGGAAGGGATCGACCGATGAGCGACGTGAACAGCACCGAACGGCAGATCGACGAGGAAAACCGCTTCCGCAGCGACAAGCTGGACCGGCAGGCCCCATCTTCGGACGATGCACGCCGTGAAGGCGACATGCTGGACGAGGCACTGGAAGACAGCCTTCCGACATCCGACCCGGCATCGCCGGCGCGCATCGACGGGCCGGCCCGGTAAGGCCCGGTCGGGGCCTGTCAGTTCTGGATGGCGATCACCGAGCCGCCATCCACGCGCAGGTTGACGCCATTGATGAAGGATGCGCGGTCGCTGACGAGGAGCGCGATCGCGGCCGCGACCTCATCGGGCTTGCCGCGCCGTTTCTGCACGATGCCGGGCCGCTCCTCGTCCAGGAAGCTGCGCACCGCTTCGTCGAAGGAGACGTTCATCTCTTCGGCCCGCTTCTTCATCATGGCATCGGTCATGGCCGTTTCGATGAAGGCGGGCGCCACCGTGTTGCAGAGGACGCCATTCGCGGCCTCCCGGTAGGACAGGCCTTTGATGAAAGCGACGAGGCTGGCCTTGGCTGTGTTGTAGGTCGCCTCTTCCCAATAGGGCTGGATGGCATTCTCGGAGGCGATGCAGACGAAGCGCCCCCACCCGCCCTGCCGCATCAAGGGTATGGCCGCACGGGCCATGCGCACGGCTGACATGAAGTCGATGGACCAGGCCTCTGCATAATCCGCGTCGGTCAATTCGAGCGGATCGCCCTTGGCGCCCGTAATGCCCGACGTGTGGACGACGATATCAACCGTGCCGAAGCGGTCGGCCGCCTTGCGCACGAGCGCATCCACATCCTCCTGCCGCGTCACGTCGGCGGCGATGGCCAGCGATTCGCCCGGCAGCTTTGCCGCCACCCCATCGATGGCATCCTGATCGCGGTCCGACAGGACGATCCGCACGCCCTCCCGCGCCAGAAGCTCTGCCGTTGCCTGGCCCATGCCGCCGACACCGCCCGTCACGATCGCAACGCGACCCGCAATTCCAAGATCCATCTGCCTGCCTTCTCCGCTGTACCGTGATGCGGCCGGATGGAGCCGCGGATCCTCAAAGGGACCGCGCGTGCCGGGACGATCCCGGCCTTGGACATCGAGCCTTCGGGCGCCTATCTGCGGCACAAACGAAGCGGAAGCCGATTCGGTTTCTGGCCGTTTTCAGGAAACTTCTGGAGCCCGCCATGCCGGATTACGATTTCCGCGCGCCCCGCCTGTTCGTGGACGAGGATTTTAAGAGCGGACAGGCTCTGCAGGCGGGTGCCGAGCAGGCCAATTACCTCGGCAACGTCCTGCGGCTCGCCGACGGAGCACGGGTTCTCATCTTCAATGGGCGGGATGGGGAATGGGCGGCCAGGCTGGTGCGGCATGGCAAGCGCAACCTGCAGCTCGTCCCGGAAGAATGCCTGCGCCCGCAGACCGCGCCGGCCGATCTTCACTACCTCTTCGCACCGCTCAAGCATGCGCGGCTGGACTATATGGTCCAGAAGGCGGTGGAGATGGGCGCCGGCCTGCTGCAGCCCGTCATGACCCAGCATTGCCAGGCGCCGCGCATCAACACGGACCGCATGCGCGCCAATGCGGTGGAGGCTGCCGAACAGTGCGGCATATTGTCGGTGCCGGACTGCCGGGACATGGTCCGCCTGCCGGCCCTGATCGAGAACTGGGATAAGCAACGCTGCCTGATCTTCTGTGACGAGCGCGCCGAGGTGGCCGACCTCGGCACCCTCCTGCGTCCGCTGGCCGGCCGCCCCCAGGCACTTCTGATCGGGCCGGAGGGGGGCTTCTCGTCAGAGGAGCGCGAGCGATTGAGCGCCCTGCCCTATGTCACGCGCATTCCGCTGGGGCCGCGTATCCTGCGGGCCGACACGGCGGCGGTCGCCGCGCTGGCCGTGCTTCAGTCCATGGCGGGCGACTGGCGGTCCTGAACGCGGGGCACGGGCTCCCGCAAAGTTGGACTTGCGCGAGGGCGGGCGCGCGCCATAAGGACCATCTGGACAATCCGCCGGTGGCGGCAAGCGGAAATGGGAAGCCATGGCGCGCGATACGACTGACCTGACGCCGATCGAATCCATCGACGATCTCACGGCCTATATGAAGGGCGGAGAAAAGCCGAAATCCGCTTTCCGCATCGGCACCGAGCACGAGAAGTTCGGCTACTACCGCGACACGCTCGGCCCCGTGCCCTACGAGGGTGAACGCGGCATCCGCGCCCTCCTGGAGGGCATGCAGAGCCTGTCGGGCTGGGAGGCCATCGTCGACGATGGCCGCATCATCGGCCTTGCCGGCGCCTCCGGCCAGGGCGCCATCTCGCTCGAACCCGGCGGCCAGTTCGAGCTGTCCGGCGCGCCCCTCGTCAGCCTGCACGAGACCTGCCGGGAGTCCAACGCACACCTGGCCGACGTGCGTGACGTGGCCCGCCGGCTCGGCATCGAGTTTCTCGGCATCGGCTCCAGCCCGCTCTGGACGATCGACGAAACGCCGATCATGCCCAAATCACGCTACGACATCATGCGCCGATACATGCCCAAGGTCGGGACGCGCGGCCTGGACATGATGCTGCGGACCGCGACGATCCAGGTCAACCTGGACTTCAGCGACGAAGCGGATATGCGCCGCAAGATGCAGATCGGCATGAAGCTGCAGCCCGTGGCCAGCGCGCTCTTTGCCAACTCCCCCTTCACGGACGGGAAGCCGAACGGCCTCGTCTCCTGGCGGTCGGACGTCTGGAAGGATGTCGACAACGCCCGCTCCGGCCTTCTGCCCTTCGTCTTTTCGGACAGCTTCACCTATCGCGACTATGTCGAATGGGCGCTCGATATCCCGATGTATTTCGTCATGCGGGACGACGTCTACCACGATGCGACCGACATCACCTTCCGCCAGTTCCTGGACGGTGCCTTCGCCGGCCGTGTGGACGATGCCACCCCCAATATGGGCGATTGGACCAACCACCTGTCCACCCTGTTCCCGGATGTGCGCCTGAAGCGCTTCATCGAGATGCGGGGCGCCGATGGCGGTCCCTGGCGGCGCATCTGCGCGCTTCCCGCCCTGTGGGTGGGCCTCCTCTACGATGCAGCGAGCCTCGATGCGGTCGAACGGCTGACGGCGGACTGGAGCTTCGAGGAAGTCTCGGCCATGCGCGCAGACGTGCCGCGCCTCGGCTTTGCCACCCCCTTCCGGGACGGCTCGGTGCTGGAGCTTGCTCGGGAGGTGGTCAAGATGGCGCGCCAGGGGCTGGTCGGCCGCAACCTCCTGAACGAGGAAGGCAACGACGAAAGCCACTTCCTGGCGACCCTGGAAGAGGTCGTCGCCCGGGGCACGACCTCGGCCGAAGAGTTGGTGCGGCTCTATGAGACACAGTGGGACCGCTCGATGGACAAGGTGTTCTCGCACCTCGCCTATTGAGCGCTCCGGCAGCACGAAGGCCGCGGGATTTACCGCGCCTCTTCCGCATCCCTCTTGGCAGATGGACCATTTACGCCCATTCTTGCCGAATCGAGGGCAGGATGGGTCGATGAACGACTTTGCCGACTGGCTTGCGGCCATGGCCGCAATGCGGGAGGAAGCGGAGCGGCTGCAACAGCGCTTCCGCATCAGCGCGGAGGATATGCGGCAGGCGACGCAAGCCCTTGCCCCCGCCTTCATGCTTGGCTTCGACCGCCTCGTCGCCGATCAGGCCGCCTTTGCACAGACCATGCAGCGCTTCGCCGGATCACCCGGTGGCAGCGCCATGCCCGGCGGCGCCGCCATGCAGGGCCTGTTCGGGGCACCCGGCCTTGCCGAAGCCGTGGCCCGGCAGGCCGCCATGGCCAGCGGCCTTGCGCCCGACATGCTCATGCGCCTGATGCCGGACCTGTCCGCCATGGCGATGGACGCCTTCCTGAAAGGCGGCGCCGACGGCAGGCGCCACCTGCCGACGGACCTCGCCGCCCCCTGGATGGCCGAGTTGATGCGCCGCTCCGCCAACGCGCTGGAGGCTTTCGGCCGCCCCGCAGCGCGCGAAGGCCATGCACCAACCACACCGGCAGAAGCCATGGCGCGCATGATGACCGATACGATGGCCGCTTTCGGCATGCCCTTCGCCGCACCCGCCGCCGGCCGCGAGCCACCGCGCACCGCGCCTCCGCCACCGCCGCCACAACCCTTCGACTGGCTCGATGCCGGCCGCCAGATGCAGGCCGGCTATGTCCGGGACATGATGGCGATCTTTGATCGGCACCCGCCCGCGTCCAAAACGGGCGAGACGACTGAGGGCCCGGCGCGATGATGCAGCCGGCCCCCGCGGGGCTCGATACCCCGGATTTCATCCTGCGAGGCAAAGGCCCTGCCCTGCGGCCGTCTGGCTGCAACGGCCCGATGCGCGCATCTTCCCGGGGCAGCGTCCCCTTCCACGAGGTTCCTTCAGCCGAATGCTGATCTTCAACGCAATTGTCGTCGTTTTCCTGATTTTCCTGAACGGCTTTTTCGCCATGTCCGAGCTGGCCGTCGTTTCCGCCCGGCGCGGGCGGCTGCAGCAGATGGCGCAGGAGGGCAGCCACGGTGCTGCCAGGGCGCTCAAGCTGGCCGACGATCCCACGAGCTTCCTGTCCACGGTGCAGGTCGGCATCACGCTGGTCGGCATCTTCGCCGGCGCCTTCGGTGCCTCCGCCTTTGCCGGCCCGCTGGCGGACATGCTGGCGCCGATTCCCGGCATCGGCGCCTATTCCCAGGGCATCGCCTTCACCACGGTGGTCGTGGTCATCACTTATCTGTCGCTGATCCTGGGTGAGTTGGTGCCCAAGCGCTACGCCCTGGCCCATGCCGAGCGGATCGCCTCGCTGGTGGCGCCCTTCATGCTGATGCTGGCGCGCATCGGCGCTCCGATCGTCTGGTTCCTGCGCGTTTCGACCGAGACCGTTTCGCGCCTGTTCGGCCTGGCCGGCCAGTCCGACCAGACGGTGACGGAGGAAGAGGTCAAGGCCATGATCGCCGAAGGCACGCAGAGCGGTGTCTTCGAGCCCAAGGAGCGGGAGATGATCGAGGGCGTGCTGCGCATCGCCGACCGGACCGCCCGATCCGTGATGGTGCCGCGGCCCGACGTCTTCTGGGTCAGCATCCAGGACCCGTTCGAAAGCGTCCTGGACGAGATCCATTCGAGCGGCCATTCCCGCATCCCCGTCGCGGGCGACAATCCCGACGACATTATCGGCGTGGTGCAGGCCAAGGATCTGCTCGACCAGTTCCGGCGCACCGGCGCCATCGATGTGCGCGCCGCACTGCGCGAGCCGCTCTACGTCAACGAATCCATGCCCGTCCTGCGGCTCCTGGACCGCTTCCAGTCCGCCTCCACCCACATGGCCGTGGTGTTGGACGAGTACGGCTCCTTCGAAGGCGTCGTCACGCCCACCGATATCCTGGCCTCCATTGCCGGCGCCATGCCGGAGGGGATCGAGGAAGAGCACGGCGTGACGCAGCGTGCCGACGGCTCCTGGCTCATCGATGCCGGCATGACGGTCGACAACGTCGAGCGCGCTCTGCCGGAGCTGCGCTTCCCGCGCGAGCGAGATTACGAGACTCTGGCCGGATTCATCCTGAACGAGTTCGGCCATATTCCGGAGGTCGGCGAAAGCTTCCTCTACGAGGGCTGGACCATCGAGATCGTGGATATGGACGGCCGCAGGATCGACAAGGTGCTGGCCATGCAGAAGCCGGCCACGGCGCTTGGCGGCGAGATGTCGGAGTTCTGACGCGGTCCATGAAAAAAGCCGCCCCGGTGCATCCGGAGCGGCTTCACATGCGCAGTCTGTCGGAAGGATCGGTCCGATACCGTGGTTTTACGCTCAAAGGCCGCGCCGGCGACGGGCGGCGGTCACGGCCAGCCGATAGGTTGCGTCTTCGCGCCAGTCGCAATGCAGCGCCTGGGAAACATCGTCACGCTTCAGGCCGAGATCGGTCAGTATGTAATCCGGCATTTCGGACAGGTGGTAGGCGTGACGACGGTTGCGCCAGGCGCGGAACAGGGCGGCAAGCGCCGCAAATCCGACGGACAGACTGGCCGACAGGCGCGTTCTTTCCAGGGGGCCGCCGCCCCTTAGCGTGATGGACATTCCGAACTCCTTTCTCGGGTTTTTAGGACGGCCGGGCCCGTTCAGCGAAACGGGATGTTTCGCCGGCCGATCTGCACGGAAAGTCCTTGACGACTGTGGAGTTAGAAGGCCCGCGTTGATTAAGCCAACGAATGTTTGTAATGCTATCCATCATCTCAAGTGATGGATGGATGCGATGGCCGCCCCCCTGGATCTGGACCAGCTTCGCAGTTTTCTGGCCGTGGTTGATACGGGCAGTTTCACCCGCGCCGCGGAGGATGTGTTCAAGACGCAATCGGCCGTCTCCATGCAGATCCGCCGCCTGGAGGAACGGCTCGGCAAGGATCTGTTCGAGCGCAATGGCCGCAACGTGCGGCTGACCGACGAGGGCTCCCGCCTCCTCAACTATGCGCGGCGCATGATGGCGCTCAGCCAGGAGACGCTCACCGCCTTCGACGAAGAGCATATTTCCGGCCACGTCCGCATCGGCCTGCCGGACGATTATGCCGAGCGCTTCCTGCCCGAGATCATGGGCCGCTTCGTGCGCTCCAATCCCCGCGTGGAATTGCAGATCGCCTGCGAGACGACGAGCAGCCTGGTCGAGCATGTCGAAAAGGGGCATCTGGACGTCGCGCTGGTCTGCCCATCGAAGACACATGCCTGGTCGGAGATCGTCCGGCGCGAGCCGCTGCATTTCGTGACCTCCGCCTCCCATTCCGTCCATCTGGAGGAGGTCGTGCCGCTGGCCATCGGGCGCGCGGACTGCGTCTGGCGCAAGCAGGGCGTCGATGCGCTGCGCCGTGTCGGGCGGCAGCACCGGATCCTGTTCACGAGCTGGTCGGCGACCATCGTAACCTCCGCCGTCCTGGCGGGCCTGGCCGTCAGCGTCCTGCCGGAATGCGCGCTGCGCCCCGGCATGCGCGTCCTGACGGAGGCCGATGGCTTCCCCCGGCTCAAGGATGCGGAAGTGGCGGTGATGCGCGGCAAGAACAGCGATACGCCGGTCATCTCGGCGCTGGTGGAGCATATCCGCGAAAGCCTGCGCAACCTGGTGCCGCCGACGGAGGAAAAACCCACAGCGCGCGCGCTGCCGGAAACGCGGATGATCCGCTCGCAGCGGCTGCGGCCGGGCATGAGCGTCGCGGGATGGTGATGCTCGATGACGGGCCGTCCGTCACCAATGCGGGCGAATATTCCGTTTCCGAACTGTCGGGCGCGCTCAAGCGCACGGTGGAAGACCGGTTCTCTCATGTCCGCGTGCGGGGCGAGATCTCGGGCTATCGCGGGCCGCACGCTTCCGGCCACGCCTATTTCTGCCTGAAGGACGACCGCGCCCGGCTGGACGCGGTGATCTGGCGCACCGCCTTCGCCAAGCTCGACTTCAAGCCGGAGGAAGGGCTGGAGGTCATCGCAACCGGTCGCCTGACGACATTCCCCGGCTCGTCCAAATACCAGATCGTCATCGACGCCCTGAAGCCGGCCGGGGCGGGCGCGCTGATGGCGCTCCTGAACGAGCGCCGCCTCAAACTCGAGGCCGAGGGCCTGTTCGATCCTGCCCGCAAGCGGCCCCTGCCCTTCCTGCCCCGCGTCATCGGCATCGTCACCTCGCCCACCGGCGCCGTGATAAGGGACATCTGCCACCGTATTGCCGACCGCTACCCCTTGCATCTCCTGGTCTGGCCTGTGCGGGTGCAGGGCGAAACGTCCAGCGCCGAGGTGGCGGAGGCCATCCGCGGTTTCAACGCCATTGCGCCCGGCGGGCCGGTTCCCCGGCCGGACCTGTTGATCGTGGCGCGGGGCGGCGGCAGCCTCGAAGACCTGTGGGGCTTCAACGACGAGGGTGTCGTGCGGGCGGCCGCAGCTTCCGACATACCGCTCATCTCCGCCGTCGGGCATGAGACCGACTGGACCCTGATCGACCATGCCGCCGATCTGCGCGCGCCCACGCCCACCGGCGCGGCGGAGATCGCCGTCCCCGTGCGGTCCGAACTCATCGCCCGCGTGGCGCAGCTCCATGCGCGGCTCGATGCCGGCATGGCGCGCCAGATGCAGCAAGAGCGGCGTGCCCTTTCGGCGCTCGTCCGCGCCCTGCCGGCCAGCGACATGCTGCTGGCCACCCAGCGCCGCCAGTTCGACGAAGCGGCCATCGGCCTCGAACGCGCCTTGTCCGACAGCGTGGCTGCGGAGCGGCGCCGCTTCACCGAAGCGGCCGCCAAGCTGCAGCCCGGCCGGCTCACGATCCTGATCAGTGGCTTGAGAGCGCGGCTGACCACCGGCGCGCACCGCGCCGACCAGGCGATCGCGTCGCGGCTGGGCATCCGGCGCCATGCCTTTGTCGGTGCGGCCTCCGCCCTGCGGGCCAACCTCCTGGACCAGCGCCTGGCGGAGGCGCGCCGCCGCCTGGCCCCGATCGGTCCCGCGATCGATCTGAGCTGGCAACGCGCCGCCGAGCGCCGCATCGCCGCCCTTGCCTCCACGTGGCGCGTCGCCGCGAGCCTCGACCCGCGCCGCGTCTTGGAGCGCGGCTATGCCATCATCCGGGACGAGGACGGCCATACCGTCACCCGCGCCGCCGGATTGAAGGCGGCCCGCCCGTTCAGCGTCGAGTTCGCCGGCGGGGAAACACGGCAAGCCGTGGCCCTGGATGGCGCCGCGACCGAGCCGAGGCGCTCCCGGCGCGCCACCCCGGCCAGCGCCGACACGCCGCAGGGCGACCTTTTCTAAGGGATAGGCGCGTCAGCCCAGGGCGATCCCCGCGACCCACCGCGCCTGCGCGGGCACGCAGGAGCGCACATCGTAATTCCCCACCGCATGCGCGCGCGCCGCGGTTCCAAGCCGTGCGCGCAGCGGCGCATCGCCCAGAAGCCGGTCGATGGCGCCGGCCAGCGCGCCTGTATCGAAGAAGTCCACCATCAGCCCCGTTTTCTCGTGCGTGACGACCTCGCGCACGGGGGCTGTATCGCTGGCCACGATGGCGCAGCCGGCGCTCATCGCCTCCAGAAGCGACCAGGAGAGCACGTAAGGCACCGTCAGATACACATGCACCGTCGATAGCTGCAGGATCGCGACGAAGGCGTCGTAAGGGACTGTGCCAACGAAATGGACGCAGGCGCGCGCTTCTGCCGGCAGGCTAGCGTTCAGCTCCGCCTCGTAGAGGGCCCGCCATGTCCCCTCCGGTGGTGGGCTGCCATAGCCCTCCCGGTCGCGGCCGACGATGATGACATGCGCCCGCGGCCGCTTCCTGAGCAGTTCCGGCAGCGCGCGCAGGAAGCGGTGGAAGCCGCGATAGGGCTCCAGCGTCCGGCTGACGAAGGTCACCACCTCGTCCCGGCGCGTGAGCGCCAGGCCCGGGCGCGGCTGGATCGTCACCCCCGGATGGGGAACCAGCCGTTGCGTGTCGATGCCGTCATGGGCAACGGTGATGCGTGGGCGCATATGCGCCGGGAACCCATCGGCCTGCCAATGCGTCGGCGACAGGCCGCCGGCTGCTTGCGCGAAGCTCAGTTCCACCGGCACGTTCATGATGCGGGTGATGAGCGCCGCGTCCCGGTGCGCCTGTGCAAATTCGGGATCGAAGTCCCAATGGGACTGGGTCGGGCGTCCGTAGAGTTCGCAATAAAGGCCGAGCCGCGCTTCCGGCCAGGCATCGCGCAGGAACATCAGTTCACCCCAGTCGGGGTGGCCGATGATGGCATCCGGCATGTAGCCGCCCGCCCGCAGCGTGACCGCCTTGCGATAGGCCGCCTCCCCCAGGATCACCTGGGATTCGAAATGGCCGACCCAGGGATGCACGCCTTCGGCCGAGCCGCGCGCCGGCACATATTCATGCAGGGTGACGCCCTCCAGCATGGCCGGCATGCCCGGGCGCCCGTGCAGCGCCGCCACCTCATAGGCGCCGCTGCGCGCCATCGTCGCCGCCAGGTGCTTGAACTGGCCGGGGAAATGCCGGTGCACGAAGAGGATCTTCGTCATGCATGCCCCCGTGCGACGGCGTCGATCCAGCGGAGCTGCCGCGGCACGCAGTCCTGCAGGCTGTAGCGGGCCTGCGCCAGCCGACGTGCCGCAGTGCCGAGGCGCCGGCGTTCGCCCGGCGCATCGCACAGGCCGATCACCCGCTCGGCCAGGGCCGCAACATCGAAGAAATCCGTCAGGATGCCCGTTTTCCCGTGCTCCACCACCTCCCGGACCGGTTCGGTATCGCTCGCCACGATGGCACAGGCCGTGCTCATCGCCTCGATGAGCGACCAGGACAGAACGAAGGGATAGGTCAGGTAGACATGGACCGTGGAGAGCTGGAGGATCGTCAGAAAATCGCCATAGGCGATCCGCCCGACGAAATGCACGCGAGAGAATTCCTGCGCCGGGACTGCCTCCCGCAGTTCGGCGGTGAAGCGATCCTTCCACGTGCCGGTTGGCGGCCGTGGGCCATAGCCCCCCGTGCTGCCATCCGCGCCCACGATGACGATGCGCGCCTTCGGCCGGGCCTTCAGGATCGCCGGCAAAGCCCGCATGAAGATATGGAAGCCGCGATAGGGCTCCAGGTGCCGGCTGACGAAGGTGATGACCTCGTCACCATATCGGATGGCCGCGTCCCCCGCGATGCCCGGCGGCAGCAATGCCGCCGCGTCGGGACGAATCCGGTCCGTATCCACCCCGTCATGCGCCACCGTGATGCGCTGCCGAACGGCTGGCGGAAAGGTCGATGCCTGGAACTGCGTCGGCGAAAGGCCGGACACGGCTCGATCGAAGGACAGATCGAAGGGCAGGTTCAGGTAGCGCGCCCGCGGATCGGCCGAGGGGTTCGGCTTGCCGGTGAATTCGGGATCGAAATCCCAATTCGACCCCGTGCCCCGGTAGTAGAGCTCGCAATAGACGCCGATCCGCGCCCGCGGCCAGATATCGGCCAGGAAGATCAACTCGCCCCAGCCATGATGGCCGATGATGACATCCGGTGCGTAGCCTTCGGCCCGCATGGCAAGCGCGCGGCGGGCCGCCGCCTCGCCATGGATCAGCGCATTCTCCGTCTCGCCCAGCCAGGGGTGGATGCCGGGCGCGAGGGCGCGGGCCGGAGCGTAGGCACGCAGCCGCATCCCGCCGACCTCGTCCGGCAGGTCCTCGCGCTTGTGCAGGGCGGTTACACGGGTGCCCGGCTGGCGCGCCAGGAAGGGGGCCACATGTTTGAACTGGGCCGGGAAATTATTGTGGACGAAGAGGATCTCCATCGCCGTCAGAACCTGGCGAGCGCCTCGACCCACCGGCGGGCCCGGGGCAAGGCCACGCGCCGCAGGTCGAAGCGCTGCTGGACAAGGGACCGGGCGGCGGCGCCCAGCCTTTCCCGCAGGGCCGGGCTTGCCAGAAGCGTGGCGATGCAGTCGACGAGACCGTCCGTGTCGAAAAAATCGACGAGGCGCCCCGTCTCGCCATCCGTCACCACCTCGCGGACGGGATCGCCGTCCGCCGCCACGACACAGGCCCCGACGCTCATCGCCTCCAGGACGGCCTGTGGCAGCGGCAGGGGATAGGACAAATGCAGGTACAGCGTCGTGCGCTGCAGGATGTGCAGCCTTCCCTGCGCATCCGGCTGGCCGATGAAGTGCACCCGGCGCCGATCCTGCGGGCGCATGTCGGCCCAGGCTTTCCCGGCGAAACGCTCCCGCCAGCTTGTGCCATCCGGCGCGGCGACATCGCGCCCGATGACGACCAGATGAGCCGTCGGACAGGCCGCGAGCATAGCCGGCGCAGCGCGTATGAGGCGGTGAAGCCCGCTGGCAGGGTCCAGCACGGGAGCCTCGAAGGTGATGACCGTGCTGGTCGCGTCGAGGGATGTTTCCTCATCGAGCGCGACGGTGGCGGCGGGATCGGGCGAAAAGCGCTGCGTATCGACACCGTGCGGCAGGATGCCGAGCCGTTCGGCGATCTGCGGCGGGAAGCTCCGCGCCTGGAACGCCGTCGGCGCATAGCCGGCATCCATCCCCCGCAGCGAAAGGTCCAGATGCAGGTTCTGGAAGAGCGGACGCCCCTGCGGCAAGGGATCGCCCTCCGCAAATTCAGGGTCGAAGCTCACGTCGCGCCCATCGGACCGGAGGTAATAGTCGCAGGACAGGGCGATGCGCGCCTGGGGCCAGACATCCCGAATGAAGAGCATTTCCCCGCCGGACGGATGTCCGATGATCACATCGGGATCGAAGCCACCGGCGCGCAGGCCGAGCGCCGCGCGGAAGACCGTCTCGCCACGGATCGTGCGCGCCTCCAGGGGCTGCAGCCAGGGATGGACGTCCGGGCAGGATCCGCGCTGTGCCACGCATCCGAACAGCGCGACGCCGCCGGCACGGTCCGGCAGGTCGCTGCGCATGTGCAAGGCGGCCACGCGGTGTGTGCCGTTGCGCGCAAGATCGGGTGCGAGGTGACGGAAGGGTCCGGGAAACCGGCTGTGAACGAACAGGAACTTCATGGAAGGGGCCGGCATGCCTCTCGTCGAATGCGCTATAGGATAAACTCTATATCGCGCGCGAACGTCCCGGTCCACGGGTGGGGGGTGCGCCCCTGCCGAACGGGCGATCCCAAGCGAAATGCTCGAAATCGCCTGCGTCGGTCCTATCTGCCATCCGCAGCAACGCGCATCAGGAGCATCGCATGGCCGCCGACGACCTCTTCTTCCTGCGCACCGGCTCAGAGGCCGGCGCTTTCGTCCTCGTCTCCCTGGGGGAGGCCGAGCCGATCGATGCACGGGCGCACCTCGAGGGCGCCGGAACGGACGGCGACGGCGCGCCGCTCGACCTGTCGGGCGACCTGCCGAGCGTGCTGCGCGATGCGACCGAATATGCGCTTCTGAACGGCTACGATATCCGCATCGAGCTGAACGGCCGGACATGGCCCGAGCATCTGGGCGTCATCGGCAATGCGTCGGAGCCCGCAACCCCGCGCGCTTAAGGGGCGACGAGCGCGGTGACGCCGAACCGGTCCAGCGCGGACCGGAACTCGGCATCGGGCTCCTCATCGGTGATGATCGCCTCGATATCGGCCAGGGATGCAACCTGCGCGACGAACTGGCGGTGCAGCTTGGAATGATCCGCCAGGACGAAGGATTTGAGGCCGCGCGCCAGCATGCGCCGCTTGATGGCCACCGCATCGAGATTGGCGTCCGTAATGCCGGAATGGCTGATGCCGCTGGCGCTGATGAAGGCCTTGTCCGCATTGTAGCGGGCCAGGAAATCCACCGTCTCCGTCCCAAAGACCGCCGCTTCCCGGCTGTTCAGCTTGCCGGGGCACACGATCACCTCGATCGTTGCGCTCTGGCCAAGCGTGGCCGCAATGGCCAGGCTGTTGGTCAGGACGATCAGATCCCGCGCCGTCGCGGCCAGGGCCTTGGCGAGTTGATAGTTGGTCGAGCCCGCATCGATCATCAGGACGTCATTGGGCTGCACGAGATCGCAGGCGCAACGTCCGATCCGCGCCCGTTCCTCCACATAGGCGCGGTTGCGCTCACCGAAGGGCGGTTGCACGCCCATGGGGGCGGCCGCCGCCCCGCCGAAGGAGCGGGCGATCAGCCCCTCTTCGCTGAGCGCCTCCAGGTCCCGCCGGACGGTTTCGTTCGACACGCCGAACAAGGCCGCCAGATCGGCGATCCGCACATGCGGGCGCATCTCGACCTCGCGCAGGATGCGCTCCCAGCGATCGCTCTTGCGCAGCCGGACCTTCATGCACGCCGCGCCGCAAGGATACGGTCGGCGATCTCGGAAAAACCGCGTCCGCCGACATGCTGCGTCATGTAGCGCGGCCACTCATGTTGCGGGGAGCGTCCCTGCATGTAGTTGGCGACGGCCACGCCGTTGCGGAAAAACGCGAACATCGGCCCGTCATTGGGCGAATCCCCCGCATAGAGCACGCGGTGATTCTCCGTTTCGATGTCGCAGGCGAAGCGTTCTGAAAGAAGGCGGCGGGTCATGGTCAGCTTGTCGTGGGAACCGAACCACCCATTGACATGAATCGACGACACTTTTGCAATGGCCCCCGCCTCTTCGAAGCAGGCGACGATCCGATCGACGGCCGCGCCCTCCAGTGCCGGCACATCTTCGGCGAAGTCGATGGCAAGGTCGGTTTCGCGGAAGGGCTGGTCTGCGGCGATGCGCGCATCCGGCACCCTATCCCGCACCCTGTGGGCGATGGCGCCGAGGCGCTCGCGATTGGCCTGCCGTGTCGCGTCGTCTGCCTGGTAGACCCGGCACATCCCGCCTTCCCTCTTCCGCGCATAATAGAAGGCGCCGTTCTCGCCGACCACGGCGTCCACCGGCCAGAGCCGCGCGATCAGATCACACCATCCGGCAGGCCGGCCGGTCACCGGAATGACCGTCAGCCCGGCGGCCGACAGCCGCTCCAGCGCGTCATAGGCCACTGCCGGCAGCCGCCCCTCATGGGTCAGCGTGTCGTCGATATCGGTCAGGACAAAGTCCACCTGCGCCAGATCCTGCGCCGACACGGCCGCGAAGGGTTCCCACGCGTCCGCACCACCTGACCGCATCGTCGTTGCCTCATCCATTCCCATCTGTTCCTCCCTGCAATTCTGAGGAACATTCCACAAAAAACACAAAACATCGACAAATTATCCGTGATCGGCTTGCGATATTCCACAGTTCCCGTTTAGGTTGCACGTGCAAGGGCAGGGAGGCCCGGCCCACTTCGTGTTCCAAGGGAGGATTTGGACCATGGCTTCGACCGACAAGATGTTTCGCCAGAGCACCGTGCTGCCGTTTGCGGCAGCCATGCTCCTGGCATTCCCGGCCCTGGCGCAGGATGCCGCCGGCTGCACACAGCGCGGCGCGCTGGACACCATCTATTGCGATGCCGATGGCGACCTCGTCGCCGACGCGCCGGCCAATGAGCTGGTCGATCCCGGCACGCTGGTCTTCGCCTACACGCCCGTCGAGGACCCGGCCATCTACGCGGACATCTGGGACCCGTTCATCGAGCATCTGTCCGCCGTGACCGGCAAGCGGGTGCAGTTCTTCGCCGTGCAGTCGAACTCGGCCGAAGTGGAGGCGATGCGCAGCGGCCGCCTGCACATTGCAGGCTACTCGACGGGGCCGACGCCCTTCGCGGTAAACCTGGCAGGTGCCGTGCCCTTCGCCATCATGGGCAGCGATGATGGCAGCTTCGGCTACACGCTGCAGGTCTATGCACGCGCCGATTCCGACATCGAGACCATGGCGGACCTTGCCGGCAAGCGCGTCGCCCACACCTCGCCCACCTCAAACTCCGGCAATCTGGCGCCGCGCGCCCTGTTCCCGGCGCTCGGCATCACGCCGGATACGGATTACGAGGTCAGCTATTCGGGTTCGCACGACCAGTCCATGCTCGGCGTGGTGGCGGGGGATTACGACGCGGCGCCCGTCGCCTCCGAAGTGGTGGACCGGATGGCCGAGCGTGGCCTCTACGATCCGCAGGAGGTCAAGGTGATCTGGGAATCCGACCGGTTCCCGACCACCTCCTACACCTATGCGCACAACCTCGATCCGGCGCTCGTCGAAAAGATCAAGGAAGCCTTCTTCACCTTCGATTTCGAGGGGACCGAACTCGGCAAGGAGTTCGAGGGCGTGAGCAAATTCGTGCCCATAACCTACCAGAAGGACTGGTCGGTCATCCGCGATATACAGGCTGCGAACGGCGTTCAGTACACGCCGCAGGGCCTCGCCGCAGAATAAGCTCCGCCCGTCGCCGAGCATTTCGCAATGCGCGTGCCGCCCGGCACGCGCACCCCCCTTCTCTCGCCGCGATGGTCGCAACCGATGCTCAAGATCTCCAAACTCGTCAAACGCTATGGGAACGGCGAGCCGGTCCTGCGCGATCTCGACCTGACGGTCGAGGGCAACAGCGTCGTCTCGATCATCGGCGCGTCCGGTGCGGGCAAGAGCACGCTCCTGCGCTGCATCAACAAGCTGGTCGAGCCGACCGCCGGCTCGATCGAATTGAACGGCGTCGAGCTGACCAGCCTGCGCGGCGCCCGGCTGCGCCATGCGCGCCGGCGGATCGGCATGGTGTTCCAGGGCTTCAACCTGGTGGATCGGCTGACCGTCATGGAAAACGTCCAGTCGGGACGGCTCGGCTACCTGCCGACCTGGCGCGCCCTTTCGCGCCGCTACCCGAAAGAGGATATACGCCGCGCCTTCGAGTTGATGGAGCGGGTCGGCATCGCCCATTACGCCAACAAGCGCGCGGACCAGCTTTCGGGCGGCGAGCGCCAGCGGGTCGGCGTGGTGCGGGCGCTCATGCAGGAGCCGGAGATTCTCCTGGCCGACGAGCCGACGGCCTCCCTGGACCCCAAGACGTCCGAGCAGATCATGATCCTCCTGCGGTCGCTGGCCTCGGAGTTCCAGCTCCCCGTCCTCATCAACATCCACAACGTGACTGAGGCCAAGGAGTATACGGACCGCATCGTGGGCATGCGCAACGGGCGCATCATGTTCGATGCCGAGCCGGCACTTCTGGACCAGGCCGCCATGGACGCGATCTATGCCGGCAAGTCCGAAGAGCGCGACGCCGCCATTGCCGGCCGCGTCCCGGAACTGGCCGCATGAGCGACCTGTCGCGGGACAGCTGGCGCAAACCCCCGCTCATCGCCAATCCGTTTCTTCGCTACGGCCTCGTCCTCGCAGCGATCGTCTATGTCGTCTGGGCGCTGTCGACCATGCAGTTCGACTGGGCACGCGCCGCGGAAGGGCTGACGCGGGCGCAGCGCATCTTCAACGGGGCCTTTCCGCCCAATTTCGACAGATCCTCGCTTCTGATCTCCGGCTTCCTGGAAAGCATCAAGATCGCCATCGTGGCCACGGTGGGCGGAGTGATCCTGTCGGTCCCGATCGCCTTCATGGCGGCCCGCAACCTGGCGCCCCTGCCCGTCTTCCTGCTGGGCCGTGCCATCATCGTGATCGCGCGCAGCTTCCACCCGGTCATCGTGGCCATCATCTTCGTGAAGGCGGTGGGCTTCGGCCCGTTTGCCGGCATCCTGACCCTTATCGTCTATTCGATCGGCTTCGTCGCCAAGCTTCTGGCCGAGCGGATCGAGGAGATCGATCCCGGACAGGTCGAAGCGATGCGCTCGGTGGGCGCCTCCTACTTCCCCACGCTCCTCTATGCGGTGGTGCCGCAGATCATGCCCCGGCAGATCGGCCTGACCATCTATCAGCTCGACAGCAACCTGCGCGCCTCCGCCGTCGTCGGCATTGTGGGTGCGGGCGGCATCGGCGCCACGCTCGCCAACGCCTTCGGCCGGTACGATTACGACTTCGCCCTGGCCATCACCATCGTCATCGTCGCGATCATCCTCATCAGCGAGGCCATCAGCGGACAGATCAGGAAGATATGGTGAGCCTGAACACGACCCCCACGCAGTGGTCGCGCTATACGCCGACCGAGCGTCTGACACGCTTTGCCGGGTTCCTGGCCTTCGCCGCCGTCCTCGGCTGGTGCATCGGCAGCATCGACATCATCTGGGCCTGGGTCTTCGATGCGCCCGTCCAGATCGGCGATCTCTTCGCCCGGATGTCGCCGCCGGACGTCAGCAACATCGGCACCATCGCCTGGGTGCTGGTGGAAACGATCAACATCGCCACCATCGCCACGGCCTTCTCGGTCATCCTGGCCCTGCCGATCGCCTACATCGCCGCGCAGAACACGACGCCCAACATCGTGACGCTCTGGATCGGCCGCATCATACTGGTGTCCAGCCGTTCGGTGAACACGATCATCTGGGCGCTGCTCTTCGTGGCGATCTTCGGACCCGGCATCATCGCGGGCGTCATCGCCATCACCTTCCGCTCGATCGGCTTCGTCGGCAAGCTGATGGGCGAGGCGATCGAAGAGATCGACAAGCGCCCCGTCGAAGCGTTGGAAGCCACTGGCGCGTCCCGCTTCAAGGTCGTCGCCTATGCCATCGTCCCGCAGGTCATGCCGACCTTCTGGGCCGTCTGCATCCTGCGCTGGGACATCAACCTGCGCGAATCCACCGTGCTCGGCCTCGTCGGGGCCGGCGGCATCGGCATCATCCTGCAGGGCGCCATCGATACGTTCCGGTGGCAGGAAGCGGCAACGGTGCTTCTGGCCATCCTCTGCCTCGTCATCATCGGGGAGATGATCTCCGCCTACCTACGCAAGCGTATCATCTGATATGGCGGCCCCCGTCTCCCAGACCCCGCGGCACGCGACTGCCGCGCAGGCATCCGCCGATTACGACATCTTCGTCATCGGCGGCGGCATCAACGGCTGCGGCATCGCGCGCGATGCCGCCGGGCGGGGCTTCAGGGTCGCCCTGGCAGAGATGAACGACCTCGGCTCCGGCACCTCGTCCTGGTCCACCAAGCTCATTCATGGCGGGCTGCGCTACCTGGAGCATTATGATTTCCGCCTGGTGCGCCACGCGCTCAAGGAGCGCGAAGTGCTCCTGGAGATTGCGCCGCATATCGTGGAACCCTTGCGGTTCGTCCTGCCGCATCATGCGGAGCTGCGGCCGGCCTGGCTCCTGCGCGCGGGCCTCTTCCTCTACGATCACCTTGGCGGGCGGCAGCGCCTGCCCAAATCCTGCGCGGTCGATCTGACCGGCCCACTGGGCGCGCCGCTGAAGGACCATTTCCGCAAGGGCTTCGAATATTCCGATGCCCGCGTCGACGATACGCGGCTCGTCATCCTCAACGCGCGCGATGCCGCGGCGCGGGGCGCTGAGATCATGGCCCGGACCCGCGTCTGCCAGGCGCGCCGCCGCGCGGACGGATGGTCGGTCGATCTGGAGGATCGCACCACCGGCGCGCGGCGCAGCGTGAGCGCGCGGCTCGTCGTCAATGCCGCCGGCCCCTGGGTGGACGGCGTCAACGCGCAGGTCATCGGGCAGAACGACGGCAATGCCGTCCGGCTTGTCCAAGGCTCGCACATCGTGACCCGGCGCCTCTACGATCACGACCGCGCCTACATCTTCCAGAATGCCGACGGCCGCATCATCTTCGCCATTCCCTATGCGCAGGATTTCACCCTCATTGGAACGACGGATCGCGACTATGCGGGCGACCCTTCCGACGTGGCGATCACGCAGGAGGAAACGGACTATCTCCTGTCCGCGGCATCGGAATATTTCCGCGAGCCGCTGACACGGGCCGACATCGTGTGGAGCTTCTCCGGCGTGCGGCCGCTTTTCAACGACGGCGCCGGCAAGGCGCAGGAGAGCAGCCGCGACTATGTGCTGCGCATGGACAGACCCGCCACCGGCGCACCGCTGCTCAACTGCTTCGGTGGCAAGATCACGACCTACCGGGTCCTGGCCGAAGATGCGATGCGACAGATCGAAGACGCAATCGGCCACCCGAACCCGTCCGCGCAAGCGCCCTTGCCGGCCGGCTGGACGGGCCGGAACGCCCTGCCGGGCGGCGATTTCTCCGCCACGGAGCGGGACGCGCTGATCCGCCGCATCGAGGCCGCCGCCCCCGGCCTCGACCGCCCCACCGTCACCCGGCTCGCGCGGTCCTACGGGACGGACGCTTTGCGCATCCTGGCCGCTGGCGATCTTGGCCGACATTTCGGGCACGGGCTTTACGAGGCCGAGGTGACCTGGCTCATGCGCAACGAATGGGCCCTCGCCCCCGCCGATATTCTCTGGCGCCGCACCAAGCTTGGCCTCGTCATGACCGAAGCCGACACCGCAGCCCTCGCGGCTTATATGGCCGAGGCCATCTCCCACGGAAACGGCGGTTCAAAGGTATTGGAAACTGGCCTTTTGGCGGAATAATAGACGAGGCCGCAGCACCGTATTTGAAATTCGTCTCAAGCAAAGGGCCCGCCGAAGCGGGCCCAAAGTCGTCGTTTGCGCAAACCGTCAACGTGTCAGATCGGGCTCGTCCTCGACATCGTCGATCAGTTCCGGATCGCCTGCGGGATCTTCCGCGTCCCCAAGCTCATCCATATCGTCGAGGTCTTCCTCGACCTCCTGCTCCATCCCGGCCGAACTCGCATCGTCATCCGATACGACCTCACCGGGCTTCAGCGGGTTTCCTTCCGGCATTCTGTCGTTCGGGTTCTCACCCACTTTATCAATATTGGACATCATGACCTCCGCCGTTTCAATGCAGAGGTAAGATGCGGCTGGCACGCGGCGTTCCCTGTCTGCGACGAAGTGGGCATTCGGCGACGACACATCACGCGGACGGTCCAAAGCTACGGATGCTGCCACAGCCTATGCTTGGGCCCTTTGGCGGCCGTCACCACGCATGATTGTAATTGATCGCGAAGGTGCATGTTTCCGGAGTCTCGTCGCGCTTCCAGACGGAATGAACCGCCGAGACGGCGATCGCATCCGCGGGCGTCAGGTTCAGGCTGCCGCTTACACCCAGCTTCAGGGTGCTCTGCGTATTTCCCTGGTCGACGGAGTTGATGCTGGTTTCACCGCCATAGGAGTAGTAGGCGTCGGCGGATAGCCACAGCGCCCGTGTCAGGTTGCGGCTGTAGTGGGCCTCCACGGTCATCAGCGGATTCTGATCGAGCGTCAGCGCGCCGAGATACGAGTCGTTCGCGGTGTAGAACTCGATACTGCCGTTGATGGCGAGCCACTCTCCCGGCTGGAGCGGAATGCCGTAGGACAATTGCGGTTTGAAGGCCCAGCGGTTCTTGCCGATGTTGACCAGGCGGTCCCGATCGTACTTGCCCGTCGGCGCCGTTACAGCGACGGAGGCGGTCAGGTAGGTCTCCGGCGTCCATTGCGCGAAGGCCTCCTTGCTGAGGGCCGGAGCGCCGAAAAGATTGGCGATCAAGATCGTCTGTATATCGCCGATGCCATCGACCGACCGTTCGATACGGGTTCCGTCCAGCGAAAACTCGGTAAAGGCGTATGGAACGACCAGCTGCACGCCGCCGACCTGCCCCGCCAGATCGAAGGAGCGTGCATACCGAAGAATGGGGACCGAAGCGTCGACGGACGCCCCGGTCACCGGCAGGGACGTGTCGATCGACGAATTGCCCTTATTGTACGTGTAGTAGACGTAGATGAAGTTCATATCGACGGGCACGCTGAGCCAATCACGCGCACCGTCGGCCATCGCGTATCCTGGCAGCATCGCGGCAGTGGCGACGGTTCCGAGCATGAACTTGCGCATATTGGATGTCCTTCCCAAAGCCGAATAAGCTTGATCCCGTCCTCTCACGGGGTCACGACGTTGAAGTCCGGGCTGAATGTGTCGAGCATGTCGAAGAATTGCTGGAAGGCGTTGCCGTCGCCATCGATCTGAATCTTGCCGCTGGCGATGAGCTCGGGCACCGTCGCGGTGCCGAGGTTCAGTTCATCCAGTGTCTCCTTGCTCAGGGTTGCGGTCGCATCTGCTGCCGGGGCCTGCTTCTCGCTATAGTTCAAGACCGAATTGCCGACCGTCAGCGTGTAGTGTTTCCCGATATCGGTGAAATCGACGTTCAGCGTCAGATCCTTCCCGGCCGCCTTGTCGGCATCCAGGCGCACGGCCAGGAAGTCGAACAGCATTTCGGGCGACATGGCGCGCACGACATCGGGGCTGGCGCTTCCCGCCGAACCGATCTTCGGCGCGCCATTGCGCAATTCGAAGGCGCCTTGGAGGTAGATCGAGCGCCACGGGCCCGACTCGGCCTGGTAGCCCATCTGCTCATAGGCCTTGGCCAGGAGTTCCTTGGCGGCAGCGTTCGACGGATCGGCGAAGACGACATGCTTCAGCATTTCCGCGACCCAGCGGTATTTGCCGTCCGCATAATCACGTTCGGCCTTCGCCAGAATGGCATCGGCCCCGCCCATGGCCGACACGTAAAGCGGCGCCACCTCCTCCGGCGGAAGGTTGTTGAGGCTCGACGGATTGCCGTCATACCAGCCCATGTAGCGTTGATAGACCGCGCGCGAATTGTGCCGGAGGGTCCCGTAATACCCGCGGCCCGACCAGAAGCCCTTAAGGCTGGCCGGAAGCTTGATCATTTCGGAGATCTCTTCACCCGTGTAGCCCTGATTGATCAGGTTCACCGTCCGGTCGTGGATGAATTTGTACAGGTCGCGCTGCTTGCGCAGATACTCGTCGACCTCCTGCATCCCCCAAAGCGGCCAGTGATGCGACTGGAACTTGACGTCGATCCGGTCGCCATAGAGTTCCAGCGTCTCGTTGATGTACCGTGCCCAGGCCAGGGCATCGCGAACCTGCGCGCCGCGCAGGGTCAGAATATTGTGCATGGTGGAGGTCGTATTCTCTGCCATCCACATGGCCCGGAACTGCGGGAAGTAGGTGTTCATCTCCGCATGCGCTTCGGTACCAGGGGTCAGCTGGAACTCCATCTCGACGCCGTCGATGGTCAGCTTTTCACCGGAGCGGGTGATATACTGGTTCGGCTCGATCAGCGTCGGCGTACCGCGCGGCGTCGTCAGGCCCAGGCCCGCACCGACGCTGCCCTCCGGACCGCGCGGCAGGAGCGCGCCGTACATCAGGATTGAGCGGCGGCTCATCGCATTGCCGGTGATCACGTTCTCGCTGACGGCATGCTCCATGAAGCCTTCCGGCGCGATCAGCTTCACCTTGCCGGATCGGACGTCCTCGTCGGATACAAGCCCGCGAATTCCGCCGTAATGATCCAGATGCGGGTGGCTGTAGATCGCCGCGACGATGGGCAACTCTCCGAACTCTTCCGTCAAAAGTGCGAAGGCGGCGCGTGCCGTCTCGCTCGTGCTGCCGACGTCGTAGGCGATCCAGCCCGTATCGCCCCGGATGAAGGTGAAGTTTGCCAGGTCATAGCCCCGAACCTGGTAGATGCGGTCCGTGACCTGGAACAGCCCGTATTGCAGGTTGAGCTGCGCGTTCCGCCAGAGGCTGGGATTGACGCTGTCGGGCGCCGGCCGGTCGAGGGCGATGAACGCCTTGTAGCTTTCTAGGTCCCAGACCGTCTTGCCCGACGCATCCTTGATGGTCAGCGTATCGGGCTTGCGCAGCAATCCCCGCGCAGCATTCTCGAAATCCTGCCGGTCGCTGAAGGGAAGGTCCTGAAGGACAGCCGCGTTCGCGGCGGCCGTCTGCGCGCTCGCCGGCTCGGCCCGCGCGCCATCCGCCACGGCAAGACATGCAACTGCCGCAAGAAGGGCGGGTGCCGCGCAGCCATGCGCCCGGAAAAACAAACGTCGGTTCATGATCGCGTCCCTGCAACCGATGATAAGGCCTCCCAGATGAGCAAGTTTAGCCACCACAGATTGCACGCCCGGTACATTTGCTGCAAAAAAGTCGCAATTGGTGCGAGGGGGTGGCTGTGTCGATGCGACGTGCGGAAGCGGATCTTATCGTGAAGGCGAATGGATGGCTTTCCGTGCAGCCGCCGGAGATCCAGAACCACGTATTGGGACGGTCGTTGATGCTGCGCTTCGATGCAGGGGCGGTGGTCTATCGGATGGGTGACGACCCCGGCGGCATCTACGGCCTGGTGTCCGGCAGCCTCACCATCAATTGTGCACCGCCCGACAGGACGCCGCAACTCCTGCATATCGGCTATCCGGGCGGCTGGACTGGCGAAGGCTGCTTTATCTCACGCCAGCCTCGACGCCTCGACCTTCGCGCGCATGCTGAAAGCTGGCTTCTGCATCTGCCGCTGGATCAGATGGACCAGCTCGCCGACGCCGATCCCAGATTCACGATCAGCTTTGCGCAGATCCTCATGGGCACCGTCGATACGCTCGTGCGGATCGTCAGCGACCTTCAGCACCAGGCACCGGCCAGGCGGATTGCGGCGGTCATCGAACGGGGCGCCTGTCCGGTGACGGGGACCTTGCCCCTGACACAGGCCGAAATCGGCAAAATGTCCTGCACATCCCGCCGCCAGGTGAATGCGGTGTTGAAGCAGTTTTCCACCAGGGGATGGATCAGCACCACGTATGGCGGCCTGCGCATCGTTCAGCCGCGCGCCTTGAGGGCCTATATCGAGGAAGATTGATACGACCGCCAGCGCATGCGGCTCTGCATGCGGAAATGGCGGAGCGAATCCAGGCTCAGGCCAAAGCTTGCGCAAGGGGAAACATCAGGAAATCAAGGGTGGTACGGTTGGGTGGGTTCGAACCACCGACCTCTGGAGCCACAATCCAACGCTCTAACCAGCTGAGCTACAACCGCACATGAGGCGCCGGGCGCCACGGCCGTTCACATAAATTCATTCGGCGCAGGACGCAAGACGTTCCGCGCCGATCTGGGCTTCTATTTGCCAGGTTCGGCCAAAGCCGGTCCGGTCAGTCGCGCGGCGTGCGGGCCTTGTCGAAGGCTTCGCGGCCGGGGCGCACCAGTTCCTGCGCGACGCTGCGCGACAGGGATTGCATGTCCCGGATCTGCCCCGCCATCATCTCCGTCTGCTGGCGGACATAGCCGGACTGCAACTCGACCAGTTCCGATACGGACTTCACCTTGGCCAGCTTTTCCAGATGGGCAAAGCCCAGTTCAGCATTGCTGCGCATCGCCTCGATGGCGCGCTTGGACAAGGAGAGCGAGCCGCTATGGGCGTTCTCCAGCGTGGCCTCGATGGTGCGCGTCGCTTCGTCGGCATGGTCCTTCAGGGTCTGGTAGGCCATGCGCGACTGCTCGACCGTGCGCTCGGTCAGCCCGCGCAGCGCATCCTGGAAGCGCTCGGGATCGAGGCCAAGCGCGGCCTGCGCGCGGGCCACGTTTTCCGGCTCCATCGCCTCGCGGAAACGATCCTCGGCCGCAGCGAACGGCTTCTGTGCGCCTTCCCCAGTTTCATGTTCCGGCATCGCACCTCTCCCCTGGCGGCTTCATGCCGCGGCATCTTCAAGCCTCGCCCTTCGAGGCCAGGCCCAATCTTACGCACAGAGCGCAGTCAAAATCGAATCATCCCTCGCTTGCGGACAGGCCGTTAACCCTCGGCGTTGAAAGATGGGGGAGAGCGGCCGCCCGCAATGGATTTCATAGGCGGGGGCCGGTATTAACATCCTGTCAACCAAGGACATTCGCGCCACAGCGTTCGAAGGACCTGCGACCGACGATGAACGTGCTGGAGATCATGGCCCTCCCGGAGGTGCGCCGCGCCGGCGAAGCCGGCTGCGCGGTCGCACTCCTGACGCCTGAGCTCGACCGCGTCATCTGGCTGAACGAGGCCGCCGAGCCGATCCTGGGCGGGTGCCCCGTCGCGCAGGACGCGCTGGCGCGGCTCGCCGCGCTGCAGCCGGCCCTCCTGCGGGATGGCGAGGTGACGACACGCCTTGCCGCAGCGCCCGGCGCGGGCGCCGCAACCGCCACATTGAAGCTTGCCCTTGCCGTGACGGCCGACGGGACGGAGGCCGCGCTTTTGATCAGCCTCCATTCCCTGGCGCGGCCGGAGCGCGGCGCCGTTCTGGCAAAGCGGCTCCTGCGCGAGGCGGCCGTCCTGGACCGCCCGGCCCTGATGGCCGACGCCGACGGCATCTGCGCCATGACGCATCTTTTGACGCAGGCGCGCGCCGCCGACTTTGCCGATGCGGCCGACGAGTTCCTGGACGGGCCGGTCGACTATCTCGAGATCGAGGATGACGGCGACCGCGTCGCCTTTGCCCGCGTGGCATCCGGCCTCGCCCTCGTGGCGCTCTTGCGCCCGGCCGACACAGCGTTGCAGCAACGGCAGGTGGACGACCACCCCGCCGTGCCGGCGCAGGAGGTTGCGCAGGCACCCGGCCAAGCCATACCCGGCCCGGCAGTGCCGCTTCGCGCGGTGCCCCCTTCCCCGCCGCCGCCCGAACCGCAATCGCCGATCGGCCATATCGTCCGGCGCTGGCACGAACGCCTGGGCGACCGGGCCGACACATTGCGCAGCAAGGCCGCCGAAACGCGCGATCGCATGCGCACGGCCGAGGCTCGCCCCCTTCCGGGGCCACCATCCGACACCACCGAGCGCGAGCCGCGCGCGGCCGACGCGCTCCGCTTTACCTGGCGCGTGGACGCCACCTTTCATTTCACGGAACTGTCGCCGGAGCTCGAACGCGTGGTGGGCGGCACGGCGCAGGAACTGATCGGGCGCAGCATCTTCGATGTGTTCGCGGATCTGGGGCTGGATGGGGACGGCGCCATCGCCGCCGCCTTGAACGCCCGGCAGACCTGGTCGGGACGCGTCGTCGCCTGGCCTTTGGCGGATTCGACCCGCGCGGCCATGGTGGAACTGGCGGCGCTTCCCGTCTATGGCCGCGGCGCGGTCTTCGACGGTGCCCGCGGCTTCGGGACCATCGGCCCCATCGTGGAACGTGGGGCGTTTGCCCCCGAGCGAGAGTCCGAGCGGGAGCCCGAGCCGACACGCCGGGCCGATGTCGCATCATCCGGCCTCAACCCGATCGAAGCGGACGCCTTTGCCTCCATCGGCGCATCGATTGGAGCATCCATCGGATCATCGGGCGAGGGCGCGGGCCCGGCGCCGGACCCCTCCCTGCCATCCGAACTCGTCCAGCTTCTGGATGCGCTGCCGCTGGCGACCCTCGTCCAGGCGAAGGGGCGGCTGGTCCACGCCAATCGCAGTTTCCTGGAATTGTCGCTCTTCGACGATCTGGCGGCCCTGGAGCGCGCAGGTGGCATAGAGGTGCTGACCGCCGAGCCGCTGGATGCCGACGATGGCGCCAGCGCCATCCGCCTGCGCCGGGCCGATGCCAGCCATGTGCGCGTGACCTGCCAGATGCAGCGGATCCAGTCGGGCGGACGATCGCTCCTCGTCTTCACCTTCCAGCGGCCCGCGCCCGCAGCCTCCGACGACGAGGCGCTGGAGCTGCGCGCCGTCCTGAACACGGCGACCGACGGCATTCTCCTCCTGGCGGAAGACGGAACGCTGCGCGGCATGAACGGCTCGGCCGAAGCCCTGTTCGGGCTGTCGGCCAGCGAGTGCCGCGGCTATCCCTTCACGGACCTTCTGGCCGAGGACAGCCGCGACATGGCAGCCGCCTATCTGGCGACGCTGCGTGACGGCGGCATGCAGGGCCTTTTGAACGATGGCCGCGAAGTGCTCGGCAAGGTGGCGCGCGGCAAGCCGATCCCGCTCTTCATCACCGTCGGCCGGCTCGGCGTCGGCCGTGGCTGGTGCGTCGTCATCCGGGATATCGGGCACTGGAAGCGGGTCGAGGAAGACCTCCTGGCCGCGCGCCGGCAGGCGGAGGATGCGAGCATCCTGAAAAGCCGGTTCCTGACCAATATCAGCCATGAGTTGCGCACGCCGCTCAATGCGATCATCGGCTTTGCGGATGTGATGGCCTCGGAAAGCTTCGGGCCGATCGGCAATGAGCGCTATGTCCAGTACCTGCGTGACATCAAGCGGTCGGGGCACCATCTCCTGGATCTCGTCAACGACCTTCTCGACATTTCGAAGATCGAGGCGGGCAAGGCCGATCTGGACGTGCGGGCTACCGCCCTCGGCGGCATCCTGGCCGAGACGGTCGGCCTGATGCAGCCGCAGGCCAACCGGGCCCGCGTGATCCTGCGCAGCGATCTGCCGTCGGCGATCCCCTCCGTCCTGGCCGATGCGCGCTCCATCCGTCAGATCGCGCTGAACCTTCTGTCCAACGCGATCCGCTTCACGCCGCCGGGCGGTCATGTCGTCGTGTCGCTGAGCACCGGCCCGGGCGGCGAGGTGATCCTGCGCTTCCGCGACAGCGGGATCGGCATGAACGAGGACGAGATCGAGGAGGCCATGACGCCCTATCAGCAGGTGGGCGCCGTCACCCGCAAGCAGGGCGACGGGACCGGGCTCGGCCTGCCGCTCACCAAGGCGATGGTCGAAGCCAATGCAGCCCGCTTCCATCTACGTTCCACGCCGGGCGAAGGCACGCTGGTCGAAATCGTCTTCCCGGCGGCGCGCGTCCAGGCGAATTGATCGGCCCCTCGCGGTTTTGCCCTCTTGTGTCTATAGTGTAACAACCAAAAGTATAATCGACATAAGCGAGCGCACATCAGAAGCGGTCGCTTATTCGTCCGCCGCCTGATTTCAGGCCGGCCGACAGAAAGCGACGAGACCGCGATTGCCGCCTGCCCCGATCCCAGCCGACGCGCCGAACACGGCCGGGACACGCCGCCGCCCCTGGATCGTCGGCCTGGCTATTGTCATCGGACTTGCCTTGGCCGGCTTTGCGATCCTGGCCAATTCCAGCCTGCCGCTCAACCTCGACCGCGCCCGCGCCGATCTTGAGGAACGGCTGAGCGAACTGGCCGGCCGGCCGGTCACGGTGCATGGCGAGGCGAGCTTCCGGCTGCTGCCGCGGCCGGTCATCCAACTGTCCAATCTCAGCCTCGGGCGGCCGGGCGAAGCGGAGGCATTGCACATTGCCCATGCCTTCGCCCAGCTCGATCTCATCGACGGGCTGTTCGGGCGGACCGACATTGCGCGCCTGACGCTGGTTCGACCGGAGTTTCCGGCACAGGCGCAGGATGCGGCACCGCCATCCACCCCCTCGCCGCAGCCGCAGCCGCGCGATACGCCCATGGCCGATGAGGGGCCGGCCCATGTGGCAGGCCGGGCCATGCAGGGCGCCTTGCGCCGCTTTCAGGGCGTGCGGCGTGTCGAAATCCGTGACGGGCTCTACCGGCCTTCGCCGGGCGCGGCCGCCATCAGCAGCATCAATGTCGATTTTGCCTGGGACCGGCAAGCCGATCCGGCCACGCTCGAGGGCAGCTTCGTCTGGAACGGCCAGCCGACGCGCATCGATGCGAGCCTGAGCCGCCCGACCGAGTTCCTGGCCGGGCGCGACAGCAGCATCCGGATCGAGGTCGAGGCCGCGCCAATGAGCCTGGCTTTCGACGGGACCGGCGCGGCCGGGACACCGCCGGTGCTGGAAGGGCGGCTGGAAGTGGAGACGCCCTCCGTCGCCCGGCTCAACCGCTGGCTCGGCGAAAGCGCGATCCAGCTTCCCGATTTCGGCGCCGTCCGGCTGGAAACCGATGTCCGCCTGGCGGACGACCGGGCCTTCCTGAACCGCTCGGCGCTGCGCCTCGGGGACATGCGTGGCCAGGGCGCACTCGAACTTGCGCTTACCGACGGTGCGCCGCCCATGCTGTCGGGCACCCTTGCCTTCGAGCAGTTCGATTTCGACCAATTCGGAACGGTGATCGCGCCCGTGCCGCGCAACCTTCTCGACCTGCAGCGCCGCATTCCGCTGGGCTTCGTGCGCGGCTTCGATCTGGATTTGCGCCTGTCGGCCGGCCAGACGCGCCTGGCCGGCGTTCCGATGAGCGATCTGGCCGCGACCATGAAGTTTTCCGGCGGGCTGGCCATTCTCGACATTGGCGATACGACGCTTCTGGGCGGGCGCGGACAGGCCCGCTTCACCGTCGACACCAACGCAGCCACACCGCAGCTGACGGGCACCTACGCGCTGCAGGCCGTCAATGCAGGGCAGCTTGCCGATCGCTTCTCGGCCCCGGACGCACGTCTGACCGGCACGGCCACCATCACCGGCCAGTTGGACATGCCCGTCGGAAGCTGGGGGCAGATCGCCCGGGGCAACCGGATCACCGCCAAGGTCGACATCGCCTCCGGCACGCTGGCCGGGCTGCCGACGCCGGCGCAGCTCGAAGCGCAAGGCCAGGGCAGTTTCGAACTGTCCGCCGAACAGGAGGCGATGGCCTTCACGCGGCTGCGCGCCAATCTGTCGAGCTACAGCACCTTCCTGCGGATCGAGGATATGGTTCTCGATACCGACCAGGGGTCCATCGACGTGAGCGGCCTCGTCTCGCTCGGCGAGTCGGTCGTTTCGCTCGACGGTGTCTTTAAGCCCGCAAATGCCGAAGCCTCGCTCGATGACGATGGCGTATTCACCTCATCGAAACCCCTTGAGTTTAACCTTAAGGGTGAATGGCCCGAGCTCGGTGTTACGGTGACCCCGCGCGCGAAGCCCATGTAGTCACGGGGGCCTCGACGACCCCCGGTAGCGGGTGGCAGTCAGATGGCGCACAGCGGCAAGAAGCGGTCCAAAATCCTTCGCACGGCCAGGCTCGCCGCCATGGCCGCGGGCCTTCTGGCAGCGGGTCCGGCCCTGGCGGGGGAACCCTGCGGCAGCACCTACCCTGCCGAACTGGCCAGTATCCGCGATGGAACCTTCAAGACACTCGAGGCGCTGGACATCCGCGCCGAACTCGGCCGCGCCGCGCGCCTAGAGAGCGTGTCGGCCGGGGGCCTCGCCATGCCGGCGCCCGCCGGCAATGCGGGGGCGGAGGTTGGCCGCGCACGCCGCCTGGCTGCGCAACTGGCTATGAGCGGCGGCTCGCGCTCCCTGCCCGCATCCGCGGCCAATCGCTGGGTGGCCGAGCGGGTCCGCACCGATCTGGCGGACTATCTCGGCCAGAAGCCGACGCCCTATCTCTGCGCCGGCCTGACCAACTATCTGGGGACGCTGCGCGCGGAAGCCGGCCGCCTGGCCGTTTCCGACAGCCGGCTGGATGCCGCCATCGCCACGTTGACGCAGGTCGTGGAGGAGGAGATGGCCGCCACGCTGGCGGCGCTGCGCCCGGTCCCTGCGCCGCGCTTTGCGCCGCAGGATCGGCCGGGCACGCTCCTGGCAGGGCCGCGGTCACTGCCGGATATCGACGGGCAGGTGATGGAGGAACAGGGCGATGCCGGCATGCTCACGCGTGTCGCCTACCGCCCGTCCGAAACGATGAACGACGCGACGGTCTTTGCACCACAGCCCGACACCATCCATCTGGACAGCCGCGCCGCCGTGGAACGCGCTGCCCGCCGGCTGGTCTTCGCGGCCCGCCGGGGCCATGTCGTAACCATGCCGCGCTCCGTCGCGGCCGCCATGCCCGGCTGGGGCGCGTCGCACTATATCAGCATCGTCGCGCCGTCCCTGGCAGGGCCGCAGGCCGGGCTGACCGACCCTCTGGCCGCGCCTGCCCTGCGCGCCGCGCTGGCCGATATCGAAGCGCTGGACGTGCTTCTGGCCGCCCGCGACGGCGGGATGGATCCGGTGGCCTCGGCCCTGGAAGAGACCATGTCGTCCATCGAGGCGGCCCATGCCAGGGCCTGCGCCTGCGCACGTTGACCCCTTAAGCGGCCAGGGCCTGCCGTTCGGCCTCCTGTGCCAGTCTCTCATCGCGCAGGCGGCGGGCTTCCTGCCGCTTGAGGGTGATCGAGGCCACGAGCACGCCCGTCGCCACCACAGCGATGAGAATGGTGGAAATGGCGTTGATCTCCGGCGTGACGCCGAGCCGCACCTGGCTGTAGATGCGCATGGGCAGCGTCGTCGCCCCGGGGCCCGAGGTGAAGCTCGCGATGACCAGATCGTCCAGCGACAGGGTGAAGGCGAGCATCCAGCCGGACAGAACCGCCGGCCAGATGACGGGCAGCGTCACCAGAAGGAACGCCTTGAGCGGCGGGCAGCCGAGATCCTGCGCGGCCTCTTCCAGCGAGCGGTCGAAGGTGACGAGACGCGATTGGACCACGACGGCCACGAAGCACATGGAGAATGTCGTGTGGGCCAGCGTCACGGTCCAGAAACCGCGGTCGAAATTGATGGCGACGAAGAGCAGGAGAAGCGACAGGCCTGTGATGACCTCCGGCATGACAAGCGGCGCGGCCGCCATGCCGGAAAACAGCGTGCGGCCGCGGAAGCGGCCGTAACGCGCCAGCGCCATGGCGGCGAGCGTCCCCAGAATGGTGGCGAGACTGGCCGAGATGATCCCGACGCGCAGCGTGACGAAGGCCGCGTCCAGGAACATGCGGTTGCCCGCCAGCGCCGCGTACCAGCGCAGCGAAAAACCGCCCCAGACGGTCACGAGCTGCGAGGCGTTGAAGGAATAGATCACAAGAAGGACGATCGGCAGGTACAGGAACGAAAAGCCGAGCACCAGCGAGACGATGTTGAAGGAGGACAGACGACCGCTCATCCCACATTCCTTGCCTGGACCCGCTGGAAGATCATGATCGGCACCACCAGGAGGATCAGAAGCAGCACGGCCACGGCGGATGCCACCGGCCAGTCGCGGTTGATGAAGAATTCGTCCCACAGGACCTTGCCGATCATCAGCGTCTGCGAGCCGCCGAGAAGGTCGGGGATGACGAACTCGCCCACGGCCGGAATGAAGACCAGGAAACAGCCGGCGATCACGCCCGGCAGGGACAGGGGGAAGGTGATCTTCCAGAAGGCGCCGAGCGGCGTGCAGCCGAGATCGTTGGCCGCCTCGACAAGCCTGTGGTCCATGCGCTCCAGGCCCGCATAGATCGGCAGCACCATGAAGGGAAGGTAGGAATAGACGATGCCGATATAGACGGCGGTCTCGGTGTTCAGGATGGCCAGCGGCTGGTCGATCAGCCCCATCCAGAGCAGGAACTGGTTGAGGTACCCCTCCCCCCGCAGGATGCCGATCCAGGCATAGACGCGGATCAGGAAGCTCGTCCAGAAGGGCAGGATGATCAGCATCAGGAGGGCGGGCCGGATGCCTGCCGGCGCACGCGCCATGCCGTAGGCCAATGGATAGCCGACCGCGAGCGTCAGGAGCGTGGAAACCAGGGCGATGCGCAGGCTGGACAGATAGGCGTTGATGTAGAGCGGATCGCCCGCCAGCCAGGCGTAATTGTCGAAGGATAGCTGGCGGAGGCCATCCCATAGCGCCGCAATGCCGGACAGATCGAGAACCGGCAGATAGGGCGGCTGCGCGATTGCCGTTTCCGACAGGGAAATCTTGAAGACGATCAGGAAGGGGACGAGGAACAGCGCCAGGAGCCAGACATAGGGAATGCCGATGACCCCGGCGCGGAACAGGCGCCCGGCACCACGTGAGGCTGGCGGAGCGGGGCGGTCCACGGGCTTGTCGCTCATCGTCGCCGCCCCCCTAGCGCGCCAGGATCAGGCCGGCATCGGGCGGGAAGCTCAAGTGAACCTCCTCGTCCCAGCCGATCTGTTCGGGCGCGACGCGCTGCGCGTTGATGACCGTCGCCCGCACGATCGTCCCGCTGTCGAGCTTGACGTTGAAGAGCGTGACGTCGCCGAGATAGGCGATGTCCCACACCGTGCCTTTGACGACATTCATACCCGGCAGGTCCGATGGCCGGCGGCTGAGCTGGATCTTTTCCGGGCGGATCGCGAAGGCCGCCGCATCGCCTTTGGCCAGCGTCGGCGCGTTGTCGACGGTGATGGTCGTGCCCTCGGCGGCCAGGCGCAGCCTGTCGCTGGAACTGTCCTCCACCGTGCCCTCCAGGATCGACACATTGCCGATGAAGTCGGCCACGTAGCGCGATGTCGGGGCCTCGTACAGAATCGCCGGCGTGGCGACCTGTTCGATCCGCCCGGCGCGCATGACGGCGATCCGATCCGACATGGTCATGGCCTCCTCCTGATCATGCGTCACGATCACGAAGGTCAGGCCGAGCTCCTGCTGCAGGTCCATCAGCTCGAACTGGGTTTCCTCGCGCAGCTTCTTGTCGAGCGCGCCGAGCGGCTCGTCGAGCAGGAGCACCTTCGGCTTCTTGGCCAGCGAGCGCGCCAGCGCCACGCGCTGCTGCTGGCCCCCGGAAAGCTGCTGCGGCTTGCGCTTGGCGTAAGGGGTCAGCTTGACGAGCTTGAGCATCTCCGCAACGCGGTCGCTTATTTCGGAGCGCGCCATGCCGTCCTGCTTCAGGCCGAAGGCGATGTTGCTTTCCACGCTCATATGCGGGAACAGCGCATAGGACTGGAACATCATGTTGAGCGGACGCCGATAGGGCGGGACGCCCGTCAGGCTCTGCCCGCCGAGCCGGATATCGCCCGATGTCGGCGCCTCGAAGCCGGCCAGCATGCGCAGCAGCGTGGACTTGCCGCATCCCGAGGGGCCGAGAAGCGCGAAGAACTCCCGCGTGTAGATATCGAGCGACAGATCGTCGACGGCGTTGAAATCGCCGAAGGTCTTGACGACATGGTCGAACTCGATGAGCGGCCGGGCGCTCGGATCGTTCCATGGATCGAAGTTGCGCCGGATGTTGCCGAGTGATTTCAGCGTGGTCGCCATACCCATCCCCTATGCGAATGCATGACCGGGGCGGTGCGCCGCCCCGGCAGTCCAGAGAGTTGCGGGCGCTTACTGCCCGGTGCGCACGGTGGTGAAGGCGCGGGTCACCATGCGCTGGGCGCGCGCGTCGTAGGGGAGCTTGATGTACAGCTTCTCGAGCGTGGCGGCATCGGGATAGACGCCGGGATCGTTGTGGATCTCCGGATCGATCAGATCCTGCGATGCGAGGTTGCCATTGGCATAGACGACATAGTCGGTCGCCTTGGCGATGACCTCCGGCCGCATCATGTAGTTGATGAAGGTGTGGGCGGCGTCCACATGCGGTGCATCGGCGGGAATCGCCATCTGGTCGAACCACATCATGGCGCCTTCCTTCGGGATGGAATAGGCGATCTCGACGCCGGCGCCCGCTTCCTCGGCGCGGTCGCGCGCCTGGAAGATATCGCCCGAAAAGCCGACGGCCACGCAGATATCGCCATTGGCGAGGGCGTTGATGTATTCCGACGAGTGGAACTTGCGGATATAGGGCCGGACCTTGAGCAACAGGTCGGTCGCCTTCTGGATATCCTCCTGCGTCGCGGCGTCGGGATCGACGCCCAGATAGTTCAACGCCGCCGGAATGATCTCCCCGGGCGAGTCCAGCATGTCGATGCCGCAGCCGGCCAGCTTCTGCGCATATTGCGGATCGAAGACCAGGGCCCAGCTGTCGGTCGGGGCATCGGGCAGGAGTTCGGCCACCTTGGCCGTGTTGTAGCCGATGCCCGTCGTTCCCCACATGTAGTTGACGCTGTAGGCATTGTCGGGATCGAAGGCCGCGACGCGTTCCTGGATCAGCGGCCACATGTTGGTGATGTTGGGCAGCTTGGACCGGTCCAGCTTCTGGAAGACGCCGGCCTGGATCTGGCGCGCCAGATACTCGGCGGACGGCACCACGATATCGTATCCGCTGCCGCCCGCCAGCATGCGGGTTTCCAGGATCTCGTTCGAATCATAGGTGTCGTAGGTGACGCGGATACCGGTCTCGCGCGTGAAGTCCTCGATGATGGACGGGTCGATATAATCCGACCAGTTATAGATGTTGAGGCGCTGTTCCTGGGCTGCGGCCTGCGTGGTCAGAGCCAGGAGGGCGGTCAGGGCGAGGAGGCGGCGTTTGGACAAGATCACGGTTCTCCACGGTGGGAATGGCCTTTAGGCAAACTATTTCCGAGAGCGCTAGGGAATGGTAGCCCCTGCGCAAAATTTCATCGGACCTTCGTATTGCGTATCATGTAGACGGCATCCGGCCCATAGGGGGCGAGCTTGTCCCGCATGCGGTCCTGGGCCACGACATCGAAGCCGAACCGCCCCCAGAAGCCGCCGGTCCCGTAGACGGAGATGAGCGTGGCCTGCGGATACGCCTCTGCCAGAAGGAGCAGTTGGCGCACGCCCAGCGCTGCCTCGCCCCGGCCACGCCGCTCCGGCGCCACGACAAGGTCGTGGATGTAGAAGGTATCGGCATCCGGCGCGATCGCCGGCAGGAGCGTGGCGAGCGGCGGCGGCGCATCCCGCCGGATCGGATGCGAGACGGCATAGCCCGCGATGGTGCCCTCCGCGTCCAGGACCAGGCAGCCCGCCGGATAGACGGCCAGCCGGTTGGCGAAGATTTCCGGTCCTTCGGGCAGCTCGGGATGGATTCGCTCCGACAAAGCGTGGACGGCCGGCAGGTCGGCCGCCACCATGGCGCGCCAGCGGCCGCTCATCGATGCTTCTGCCCGGAGCCGTAGAAGATCTTCTCCCAGGCCTTGTGCGCCTTGTAGCCCTCGCGGATGAACGGGGTGAAGACCGCCATGTTCAGGACGGCCTTGTTGGTCAGCCTGGCCGGAAACTTCAAGGGCTTCTCGAAATCCACGAAGAGCACCACACGCACCGCGTCCGAGTGATTCCAGGCTTCGTGCTCGAAGGCGTCGTCGAAGATCAGCGCCTTGCCCTCTTCCCAATGGCACAGCCGGTCGGCGACCCGGATGCCGACCTTGTCCGGCTGGTCCGGCACGATCAGGCCGAGATGGAAGCGCAGGACGCCATTATAGGGCCCGCGATGCGGCGGCAGGTGCTTGCCGGGTTCGAAGATGGAGAACATGGCCGACTTCAGGCCGGGGATCTTCTGCAGGATGCGCCAGGTTTCCGGGCACTGGCGGATCGCCTCTTCCGAGCGGATGCCGTAGCCGCACAGGAAGAAGGTCTTCCAGTTGCTGTCGGAGGAAATGGAGCGCACCTCCGACGATATTTCGTGAAAGGCGGGCAGCTCGCCCTTGCGCACCAGGATCCGGTCAAGCTCCGTGCGGATGGTCTTCCATTCCGCCTCGACATCGGCGGCCCAGGGGAAGACCGAATTGTCGTAAACCGGCGGGTTGCCGACGGCCGAATAGTTGAGGTTCCAGGCCTCCGCGCCGTCCACCATGCGCTGCACGGCCCGCGCCATGACGCCGTTGCGGCTCATCGTATCTTCCAGGCCGGCGGTCTTGGCCTTCTGGCCCTTATCCTGCGTCGTACTCACATCATGCTCCTTACTGGAAGTCGAAGGCGGACAGGCCGCCGACCCAGGCATCGAGGCCGAGCGGCCGGGTCAAGGGCGGTTCGGCCCGGGACAGGCAGGCGGGACGCTCGCACAGGCGGCAAGCCGGCCCGATCGCCACCGGATCGCTCGCCGGGCCCGGACCGGCATAGTTGAGTTTGTGGCGGAATGCGACGTCGCAGGCAAGGAGGATCGCCGTGCGCCGGACCCGCTCGCGCGCGCCGGTCTGCAGGCCGTCCAGCGTTCGTGCGATCGTCACATAGGCCGTCCCGTCCGGGAGGACGACATCCTCCACGATGAGCCGGCCGGGCTCGGCAAAGGCTGCGTGGACGGCCAGCTTGACGCAGCCGCCCCCGAACCGGCGAAGCGGAAAACCCTGCGCCCCGGCCCGTTGCAGCCGGTTGCCCGCCGCGTCCACCTCCATCATGAAGAAGGGCACGCCGGGCGCAGCCTGCCGCACCAGGCTGGTCAGCCGGCCGGCAACGTCGGCAAAACCCGTCTGGAAGCGCGCTGCCAGAAGGTCGACATCGTAGCCGACGCGCTCGGCCGCCGCCTGAAAGGCCCCATAGGGCATGGTCAGCGCCCGGCCGGCATAGCGCGTCACCTCCAGCATCGCGAGGCGCCGTGCCTCGTCGCTGGCCAGCGGCAGGCTCGCCACCTCCGCATGGATCGCATCCGACAGGGCAAGGCCGGCCACCTCCACGGCGACCTCGCGCAGCCGGTCGGCGGCCGACAGGCGCTCCGACAGGAACAGGCGCCGCGAATGCCGGTCGAAGCGGCGGCGCCAGAGCGGCATGGCATCTGGCGGAAGCAGCCGCACCGAAATGTCGTGCGCCTGGCGCAGATGGCCGCGCAGCACGCCATAAGCGTCGTCCCCCAGGGCGATGCGCCCGGCAAGCGCCTCGGCCTCGGCATCCACGCGGGGGAAGTAATGCGCGCGATCCTCGAAGAGTTCGCGCACTTCGTCGAGGGGCAGGCGCGAGCCGGCGGCATCGAGCACCTTGCCCTGGCCGGCCAGGAGGACCGACAGGTCGGACAGCCGGGCCTCGGTCTCCTTGTAGGCGCGATAGAGCTTGATGATCCCGGCGGCCGCGTTGGGCGTGGTCTCCGCAAGGTCGACCAGTTCCTGCGGACCCGGCAGTTCACTGGCCAGCAGCGGATCGGCGAAAGCCTGCTTCAGCCCGGCCTGCAAGCCATCACCCGACTGAGCCCGCAGGACCGAGAGGTCCACATCGTAGACCTCGGCAAGGCGCAAAAGGATCTGGACCGTCAGCGGGCGCTGGTTGCGTTCCAGAAGGTTGAGATAGGACGGGGATATGCCGAGCGCCGCCGCCATGGCCGATTGGGTCAGCTTCAGGCCGGCGCGCAGCCGGCGCAGGCGCGGCCCGGCAAACAGTTTGTTCTGCCCCATGTCGCCGCCCCTCCCGACCCGACGCCTTTACAGGATTTACAGCACGACAGTCCGGCCCTGTCAAAAGGCGCACATCGCGACACGTTTCCAGGCCTCAAACCGCGCCCGCTCCCTTGGGTCCGGGCGCACAACTTGTCACAACTGCCCTCGACGGCACGGCATCGCGACGTCCGGGCCGGAACGGGAGAAACGCAGTCATGACCGATTTTTACAAGCTCGTCCCAGGCGCACCCAAGGGGCGGTTCGACCGGACCCACCGCAGCTACGGCGCCGATGACGTGCAGCGGTTGAGGGGATCGCTCCAGATCCGCTACACGCTGGCCGAGAACGGGGCGAACCGCCTTTGGGAGCTTCTGCACCGGGAGGCTTTCGTCAACGCGCTCGGAGCGATGACCGGCAACCAGGCCATGCAGATGGTGCGGGCGGGGCTGAAGGCGATCTATCTGTCCGGCTGGCAGGTGGCGGCCGATGCGAACACGGCCTCGGCCATGTATCCGGACCAGTCGCTCTATCCCGCCAACGCCGCCCCGGAATTGTGCCGGCGGATCAACCGGACGCTGCAGCGGGCCGATCAGATCGAGCATGCGGAAGGCAGCGAGAGCGTCGAAACCTGGTTCGCGCCCATCGTCGCGGATGCCGAGGCCGGCTTCGGCGGTCCGCTCAACGCCTTCGAGATCATGAAAGCCTTCATCGAGGCCGGCGCGGCCGGCGTTCATTTCGAGGATCAGCTGGCCTCCGAAAAGAAGTGCGGCCATCTGGGCGGCAAGGTGCTGATTCCCACCTCTGCACATATTCGCAACCTGACGGCCGCGCGGCTGGCGGCCGACGTGATGGGCGTGCCGACGCTCGTCATCGCCCGCACGGATGCCGAGGCGGCCAAGCTGATCACGTCCGACATCGACGAGCGTGACAAGCCCTTCGTCGATTACAATGCCGGGCGGACGGCGGAAGGCTTCTACCGGGTGCGCAACGGGCTGGAGCCCTGCATCGCGCGGGCCATCGCCTACGCGCCGCACGCCGATCTGATCTGGTGCGAAACGTCCAAGCCCGATCTGGAACAGGCGCGGCGCTTTGCCGAAGCGGTGCGGCGCGAGCATCCGGACCAGATGCTGGCCTATAATTGCTCGCCCTCCTTCAACTGGCGCAAGAACCTCGACGATGCGACCATCGCACGCTTCCAGCGGGAACTCGGCGCCATGGGCTACCGCTTCCAGTTCATCACGCTGGCGGGTTTCCACCAGCTCAATTTCGGCATGTTCGAACTGGCACGCGGCTATCGCGACCGGCAGATGGAAGCCTATTGCGAGCTGCAGGAAGCCGAGTTCGCGGCGGAAGGGCGCGGCTATACCGCGACCAAGCACCAGCGCGAGGTGGGCACCGGCTACTTCGATGCCGTCAGCCTGGCCATCACGGGTGGCCAGTCCTCCACCACCGCCATGAGCGAATCCACCGAAAGCGCGCAGTTCCGCCCCGCGGCGGAATGATGCGGCAGGCACACGAGCCCATCCACAGGAGAAAGCGACAATGAGCCTCGTCATGGAAGACAAGCGCCCCCGCACCCGCGTCCGCGAACGGGCGGAGGAACAGAGTGCCGATTTGGGCGCGCAGCAGCAGGCGGCGATCCGCAGCCTTGCCAACGATCTGCACCGCCTGAACCAGGCCGTCATGAAGGCGGTCGAGGAAGGGCTCTCGGTCGAGCTCGTCCGCTCGTCCCGCCACCATTCCGGCAATGGCTGCTGGGGTGACCTTCTCGTGCCGGTGATCCTGCGCACGGAGCGCTAAAACCCGCCCCAACCGGCAGCATGGCGTTCCCCGCCTGTTGCCGGTTGCATGCGGCCATGGCTATCATCCGCGCCACGAGAGAATTCTCCAGCGAAGGGCTGCATGGCCAAACGTCCCAAACCACCCAAGTCGGAGGCGGGAACGCCTTCCCGGATCCGGTCCAGCGGCGTGCGAAGCACGGCCGGGCTGCAGCGCGGAGAAAGCGGGCGCAGCGTTTCGGGCTTTGCAACCCCGACGCGCCGGCGCCCCACCTTCCTCGACTCCCGCCGCGGCGTCGCCAACATGGACGAGGCCCGGGCCTGGCTGGCCGAACGGCAGATCGAGGATGTCGAATGCATTACGCCGGACCTTGCCGGCGTTGCCCGCGGCAAGATGATGCCGGCCAACAAATTCACCGGCAACACCTCGCTCGCGCTGCCCTCCGCCCTCTTCATGCATACGATTTCCGGGGAGTATCCGGAGGAGACGGGCCAGTTCCGCTATTCCCCCATCGACGGGGACCTGAAGCTCGTTCCCGACTTCACCACCATCGCCGAAGTCCCCTGGGAGAGCGATCCGACGGCCGCCATCATCTGCGATCTGGTGGACGTCAACGGCAAGGATGTCGGCTACTCGCCCCGCAACGTCCTGAAGCGGGTCGTCGCCCTGTATGAGGAGCGTGGCTGGCAGCCCATCGTGGCGCCGGAGATCGAGTTCTACCTCGTGTCGCGCAATGTCGATCCGGACTATCCGCTGACCCCGCCCATCGGCAAGTCCGGCCGGCAGATCCAGAGCGGGCAGGCCTACTCGATCAGCGGGATCAACGAGTTCGACGAGCTGATCGACGATATCTACCATTTCTCCGACCGGCAGGGGCTGGAGATCGACACGCTCATCCACGAGGACGGCGCCGCGCAGCTCGAGATCAACCTGCGGCACGGCCATCCGGTGGAACTGGCCGATCAGGTCTTCATGTTCAAGCGCACGATCCGCGAAGCGGCCATGAAGCACGATATCTACGCGACCTTCATGGCCAAGCCGATCCAGGGGCAACCCGGCTCGGCCATGCATATCCACCAGTCGGTGGTGGATCGCGGTTCGGGACGCAACATTTTTTCCGACGCCGATGGCGCCCCCTCGCGCCACTTCTTCAATTTCATCGGCGGCATGCAGCGCTACGTGCCAGCGGCGCTGGTCATGATGGCGCCCTATGTGAACTCCTACCGGCGCCTGACCCACGGCATGAGCGCGCCGACCAACAATGCCTGGGGCTACGATAACCGCACCACGGCCTTCCGGGTGCCGACCTCCGAGCCCGCGGCGCGCCGGGTCGAAAACAGGCTCCCCTCCTCCGACGCCAACCCCTATCTGGCGCTCGCCGCTTCGCTGGCCTGCGGCTATCTCGGCCTGACGCAGGAGATCGAGCCGGACCAGCCGACCGACCGGACCGTCAATGAAGACGGGATCATCTCCCTGCCGCGTGGGCTCCTGGAAGCCGTCGCCGCCTTCGAGGCGGAGGACTCGTTCCAGGAGGTGCTCGGCCGGGAGTTCCTCGGAACCTATGCCGGCATCAAGCGGGGCGAGTTCGAAACCTTCATGCAGGTGATCAGCCCCTGGGAGCGGGAATTCCTCCTCCTCAATGTCTGAGCGCCCCTACCAGTCCCCCATTTCGCCCGGACGTTCCTATTACGAGGACTCGGTCGCGGCCCGCCCGCGCCACCCGCCCCTTCAGGGCGACGCATCGGCGGATGTGGCCATTATCGGTGGCGGCTTCACGGGCCTGTCGGCCGCCGTCCACCTGGCGCGCGCCGGCGTCTCCACCATTCTTCTGGAGGCGCACCGCCTGGGCGATGGCGCCTCCGGCCGCAATGGCGGACAGTTCGGGACCGGCAACCGGCTCTGGCCCGAAGAGATCGAGCCGCAGATCGGCCTTGAGCGCAGCCGCCTCCTCTTTGCGCTGGCGCAGGAGGCCAAGCAGCACGTCCTGGATTTTGCGGCCGAGCACGCAATCGAAGCGGACATCGCCGCAGGACAACTTTCCGTCATTCATCGCCGTCGCTTCGCCGATGACTACCGGCGGCATGCCGACCGGATGGCCGAGGCTTACGACTATCCGCACCTTTCCTGGCATGCGCCGTCAGGCCTTGCGCCGCTGCTTGGCTCCACCGCCTATCATGGCGGGCTGCGCGATGCCGGAACCTACCATCTGAACCCGCTGAAGCTGCTCATCGGCACCGCCCGCGCCGCGCAGGCTGCCGGCGCACGGCTCCACGAGGATACGCACGTCGACCGCATCCGCCGGACCGGATCGGGCTTTGCGCTGGATACGCCCCACGGCATCGTCACCGCTTCCCGCGTGCTGATGGCCACCAATGCCCATGGCGGCACGCTCGACGCGGCGGCAGCCGCGCATATCATGCCGATCCGTTCCTACATGGTCGCGACCCAGCCCCTCGACGATCCGCAATCGGTCCTGCCCGGCGGCGAGGCGGTCGACGACTCCCGCTTCGTGGTGCGCTATTTCCGCAAGAGCGCGGATGGCAGGCTGCTCTTCGGCGGGCGCGAAGCCTATATGAGCGGCGACGGCGACATAGCCGGCCCGATCCTGCGCCAGATCGCGGAGATCTATCCGCACCTGGCCGCCACCGGAGTAACCCATGCCTGGGGCGGTTCGGTGGGGATCACCATGACGCGCATGCCCTATGTGGCCGTGCCCCAACCGGGCCTGACCGTGCTCGGCGGCTTCTCGGGCCACGGGGTAATGCTGTCCAACTATTTCGGGCGGCTCTATGCACAAGCGGTTTGCGGCGGCGAGGATCGCCTGCTTGCCTACCGCGACTTGCGCGTTCCAGCGTTCCCGGGCGGGCGTCGATTCCGCAACCCGTTGTTATTTCTTGCCATGAGCTGGTTTTCCCTTCGCGATCGTTTGTGATAGGCGGCGCCTATGGCTTGACGCAAAGGTGGCCCATGTCGAAACCCGCACCCGACAGATCCTCGCTCCGCTTTCTTCTGAGAGAGGGGACACGGGAGGAACATGATGGGCTCGACCGCTCCTTTGCCGCGCTGCTCCCCCCGCGCGACCGTGCCGTCTACCATCACTTCATCCGCATGAACCACGCGGCGCACGAAGCCGTCGAAACCTGGCTTGCCGATGGGCCGCTCATTGCCTGGCTGCCGGAATGGCCGAGCTGGAGCCGGCTCGACGATCTGCGCAGCGACATGGAGCATATGGGACTGGAGATCGTTTGCCGGCCACGCTTTTTACCGGGCGCATCCGCACTGCCCCAAAGCGTGGGCGTGGCCTATGTTCTGGAAGGCTCGCGCCTCGGCGCCGTCTACATTCACCGCGAAATGATCCGGCACGCCATCATGGACCATTGGCCGCAGGACAGCTTCGCCTACCTTGCCAAGTCAGGAGAGGGTCGCCATTTCACGACCCTGGCGACGCGCATGGTGGATCTGGACTTTTCGCCGGACGATCAGGCGCTGTGCATCGAAGCGGCGCGTGCGACCTTCGGCTATTTCGAAACGCTGCGCCAGCTGACCGGCCAGCCCGCGGACAAGGTGACGGAGACAGCTTGAGCCCTGACACCAGCGCGGTCGACTTCGTGGTGGACCTGACCAATTGCGACCGGGAGCCGATCCAGTTTCTCGGGTCCATCCAGCCTATCGGCTTCCTCCTGTGCGTTTCGACGGACTGGCTGATCCAGAGGGTCTCGGCCAACATTGCCGACTATGCCGGACAGAGCGTGGACGCGCTTCTGGGTGAACCGGTGGAGGCCCTGCTGCCGCAGGGCACCATTCACATGCTGCGCGGGCGCCTGCAGCTGCTGGCATCCCCGGATACACCCGAGCGCATCTTCAACGTCGACATCTTCGAGGATGATCGCCGCTTCGACGTGAGCCTTCACATTTCCGGCCAGTCCATCGTCATCGAGGTCGAGCCGCGCGCGGCGGAGACGGGAAATCCCGGTGCCTTGATCAAGACCATGATCACCCGGGTCCAGAAGGCGGAGACGCTGGCCAATCTGCACCGGGAATGCGTGCGGCAGCTGAGGGCCGTCACCGGCTTCGACCGGGTCATGCTCTACCGTTTCTCGGCCGACAATTCGGGACATGTCGTGGCCGAAGCGGCCCGGACGGGCATCGGCTCCTTCCTGGATCTTCATTATCCGGCATCCGATATTCCGGCGCAGGCGCGCACCCTGTACCTGCGCAACCCGATCCGGGTGATCGCCGACATCGATGCCCCTGGCGTTCCCGTCCTGCCGCTGCTCGATCCTTCGGGCAAGCCGCTGGACCTGTCGCTTGCTGGCCTGCGTTCGGTGTCGCCCATTCATCTGGAATACTTACGCAATATGGGCGTCGGCGCCTCCATGTCGGTGTCCGTCATCATCGATGGCAAGCTGTGGGGTCTTTTCGCGCTCCATCACTACCAGCCCCGCGTACTCGGCATGGAACTGCGCGCCGCCGTCGAGCTCTTTGCGCAGATGGTGTCCCTGACGATCGAGGGGCGGCTCAACAAGGAGCGGCGCCTGGCCGAGGAAGCCGCGCGGGAACTCCACGACCGTTTCATCTCCAAGATCGTGGCGTCCATGCCCTCCGCCGATGCCATGGCCGATTTCGGCGAAGAGCTGCGCGGCATCATCGCCTGCGACGGGTTCGTGGTCTGGGCCAAGGGCGAGGCCAAAGCATCCGGGCGCTGCCCCGGCACGGATGAGATCCGCCAGCTGGCCCGGTTCCTCAACCGCGCCGGTGCCAGCCGCATCTACGCCGCGGACAACTTGAGCGCTGTGCATCCGCCGGCCGAAGCCTATGTGGACGAAGCCGCGGGGGTCCTTGCCATCCCCATCTCACGCGCCCCGCGCGACTACATGCTCTTCTTCCGCCAGGAGATCGTCCAGACGGTCACCTGGGCCGGCGATCCCGCGACCAAGGAAAAGCAGATCGGCCCGCATGGTGCGCGGCTGACGCCGCGCAAGAGTTTCGACGCCTGGAAGCAGACGGTCTATGGCCGGTCCGAGCCCTGGTCGGAACGCGATCTGAAGGCCGCCGAGGCGCTGCGCGTCTCGATCCTCGAAATCCTCCTGCGCTTCAACGAGGAAACCGAGCGCCAGCAAGGTCTTGCGACGCAGCGCCAGGAACTGCTCATCGCCGAGCTGAACCACCGCGTTCGCAACATATTGAGCCTGATCCGCGCCATCGTGGCGCAGTCCAAGCCCGGCGCCAAGTCGGTAGAGGATTTCGCCCGGATCATCTCCGGCCGAGTGCAGGCCCTGGCGCGCGCGCATGACCAGATCACGACCGACAGTTTCCAGCCGGTTTCGCTCGGCAGCATCGTGCACACCGAAGTGTCGGCCTATATCGGCAACAAGGCCTCGCGCGTGGACGTGTCCGGGCCGCGGCTGGTGGTGGAGGCCTCCGCCTTCTCCACGCTGGCGCTGGTGTTCCACGAGCTCGTCACCAACTCGGCCAAATACGGCGCCCTGTCGGATTCCCGCGGGAGCGTGGCAGTTTCCACCATGGTGGACGATCATGGGAGCTGCCACATCGTCTGGCGCGAAAGCGGCGGCCCGGCGGTTCAGGCGCCGACACGGCGCGGCTTTGGCTCGACCATTATCGAACGGTCCATCCCGCACGATCTGGGCGGCGAGGCGAAGCTCGATTACCGGCTGGGCGGGCTCGTCGCCGAATTCATACTCCCGCCCAACACGTTCCGTCACGAACCGGATGGCGCTACCATCCAACAGACCGGCCGCGCCGGGGAGGCTGCCAATACCATGACCGACGCACCCGCACTCAGCCTGGACGGGCTGTCCGGCCTGATCGTGGAAGACAATATGATCATCTCGCTCGATGCCGAACAGCTCATGCTGGACAACGGCATGCGCACCGTCTTCACGGCGGCGAGCGTTGCCGATGCCGAGCGCATCATCGAGGAAGAGACGATCGACGTGGCCCTGCTCGACGTCAATCTCGGGCCGGAGACGTCCTTCCCGCTGGTCAAGCCGCTCAATGCACGCGGCGTGCCCTATGTCTTCGTGACGGGCTACGGCGAAAAGGTGGAATTGCCGGCGGAAGCCGCCGGGACAACGGCGATCAAGAAGCCCTTCGCCTCCGACGAGCTGATCGCCGCGCTGCGCAACGTGTTGAAGGACCGTTCCTGACGCCGCCGGCGTGACGACGGGCTTGCCTAAAGGATCAGGTCAGCCCGCGCGAGCGGCAGAACTGCGCCCGGTCGAACATGTTGTCGGCCTGCAGCTCGGAGTAATAGGCACTGCCATCCGGCGCGTGGGTCAGATATCCGCCAAACAGCACCATCCGCGCATCGGTGCCCGTCTGGTTCTTGGACTGGGCCAGGCCGCAGAGTTCCACGGCGCCGGAGGGTCGGCTGCGCGCCTGAAGCCGGACGATCCGCGCCGATTGCGGATCGGACCAGTTCGATCCGACTTTTGCCAGGATGGCCGCGACATCGCCTTCGCCCGGCTGGTAGGGCGTGCCGAGCTGCGGCTTCTTGTCCTTGCGCGGGAACGGCGTCAGCCGGGAATAGTCGTAAGTCTGCAGCGCGCTGGCCGCATCGAAGGGCTGCGGCATGGCCGATTGGGTACAGCCCGCCGGGATGAAGGCGACGAGCGCCACCGCCATTCCCCTGCCGATCGTCGACCCACGCTTGCCCACGCGCTGAACTCCCCTCGTTTACGTTCGGGTGCAACATACGCCTTCCGGCCATGTCGGCAGAGGGTGGGCGCGGTCACTTTGTCTATCGCTGCGACTCCGAGAGTGAGGTCGTGTCGAAGGCGACCTTCCGATAGACATAGGGTCCGAGCCGGCCGATATGCTTGGGGGCAAGGCGGAGCTGCGTGCGCGCGCGCCGCAGGTGGAAGGGGATCGTCGCCAGACGCAGCGGCAGGCGCGTGCGCGCCGCCTGCACCGAGGATGCGACGGTGCCGGCCTGCCCGTTCCGCGCGGCCATCACATGTTCCTGAATCGCCATGGCCGGCTCGCAGATCATGCTGGCAAGCCCCGTTTCGGCATGCAGGAAGGCATCGGCCGGCGCGCCCCCCCGCTGCGCACGCGCCAGGAGCTTGCGGGCCCCATGCGGCCACAGGATGTAGGCCGCCGAGCCGGCCTTGTCGCGCACCAGCGGAACCGCGTCGATCCCGTCGCCAAGACTGATCCGGCCGCCGCGCCGCAGGAAACGGCGCTTGCCGAAATCCTCGAGGTTGAGAAGGTCGACCCCGTCGAGCCCGGCCGCCCGGTCCAGCACCGCCGTCACGCGCGGCGACAGGATGACGTCATCCTCCAGGATGAGCATCGGCGCCTCGCCGCGGGCGACCATGTCCCAGGCGCGGTAATGGGACAGGAAGCAGCCGAGCTCCGGCGCGCTGAGCGGCCGCTCCCAACTGCGGCCGAGCCCCTCCATCTCTTCGGCGGAAATATCGGCGGCCGCAACCGCTGGCAGGCGCTCCAGGGACAGGCCGAGGGCCGCGGCGCGGTCCTGCATGCGGGCCCTGCGTTCCGGCGCATGGTCGAGATTGATGAGCAGACAGCGCATCAGCGCCCCCTCCAGAATGCCGGCGACAGGAGAATGAGCACGGTGACGATCTCCAGCCGGCCGACCAGCATCAGGAAGACCAGAACCCAGAGAGCATGATCGTCGATAGCGGCGAAATTGCCGGCCGGCCCGATAATGTCGCCGAAGCCCGGACCGGTGTTGGCCAGTGCCGTCAGAGCGCCGGAGAAAGCGGTGACGAAGTCGAGGCCCAGCGTAGCGAGGGCGCCGGTGCCGATCATCAGGAGCGCGAAGAAGAGCGAGATGAAGATGGTGACGCTCTGCACCCCATCGGCCGAAATGTCGCGGTGCCCGTAGCGCAGCGGCTGGATGGAGCGGGGCCGCAGCAGCTTGCCGAAGCCTGCCTGGACAACGCTCCACAGAATGAGGATGCGGTTGACCTTGATGCCGCCCGATGTCGATCCCGCGCAGCCGCCGATGAACATGGCGATGAAGAAGATGCCCACCGCCGCATGCGACCAGCCGGTGAAGTCCTCGGAGGCAAAGCCCGTCGTGGTGATGATCGACACGAAGTTAAAGGCCGAGGATACGAAGGCATCCCAGGGCCCGACGTCGTTGTGCCACAGGCGCATGGTGATGAGGATGACCGTGCAGATGACGGTGATCCAGAGAAAGAGCGCAACCTGCGGATCCTGCCAGCGCTGGAACTGGCGCGGCAGGAAGAAGCGGATATAGAGCACGAAGGGCAAGGCCCCGAGCAGCATGAAGACGGTGGCGACGAGCAGGATTCCGTCGCTGTCGAAATAGCCGAGGCTCGCATCGTGGGTGGAGAAACCGCCGGTGGCCACCGTGGCCATGGCATGCGCGACGGCGTCGAAATCATCCATGCCGAAGGCGCCGTAGGCCACGGCACAGGCGACCGTCAGCACCAGATAGATCGAGATGATGCCGCTGGCGAGCTGCTGCACACGCGGCAGCATCTTGTCCGACCGGTCGGAACTTTCCAGATGGAACAGGGACAGGCCACCCACGCGCAGGGACGGCAGGATCAAAAGCACCATGCCGATGATGCCGATGCCGCCGAGCCAGTTCAGCAGCGCGCGCCACAGGAGAATGCCGCGCGGCAGCGCATCCAGCCCGACGATCACCGTGGCGCCGGTGGTGGTCAGGCCGGAGACGGATTCGAACATGGCATCCGCAACGCTGAGGCCGATCGAGGCGAGATAGAGCGGCACGGCCGCCACCACGCAGGAGACGAGCCAGACGCCCGTGACGAGGACGAAGCCGAGCTCGGGCGTCGGCTGGATGCGCTGGCCGCGCGTCGCCACGGCCACCAGGCTGCAGACCGAGCCGATCAGCGCCGCGGAGCCCAGGAAGACGCGGTAGTCGTCATTGCCGTCGGCAAAGTCCAGGAGAGCGGGCAGGAGCATGGCGCCGGCCAGCGCCAGCCCGAAAATGGACGACACGTGGGAAACGGTTCTGAAAATTGCGTTGTTTCCCCTGCCGGCAGACCGATCGTCTGCTTGTAACCCGTCGCGGCTGGCCTGCCTACCGGCCGCCGCGACGAGATGGACCTCAGGCCGCCAGGCCCGACCCGCTCTGATGCTCCGTCAGGCTGCGATAGATGCCGCCATTGAGGGTCATCAGCGTATCATGCGTCCCGTCCTCGACGATCCGGCCCCGATCGAAGACCAGGATCCGGTCGAGCGTGCGCACGGTCGACAGACGGTGGGCGATGACGAGCGAGGTGCGCCCGGCCATCAACCGCTCCATCGCCGCCTGGATGAGACGCTCCGATTCCGAATCGAGGGCCGAGGTCGCCTCGTCCAGGATCAGGATCGGCGCATCCGCCAGGAAGGCGCGCGCCAGGGCCACGCGCTGCCGCTCGCCGCCCGACAGTTTCACGCCCCGCTCCCCCACCAGCGTGCCATAGGCTTGCGGCAGGCGCAGAATGAAGTCGTGGGCGGAGGCGAGCCGCGCCGCCTCCTCGATCTCTACCTGCGACGCGTCGGGGCGGCCATAGGCGATGTTCTCGGTCAGGCTGCGGTGGAACAGGATGGATTCCTGCGGCACCACCGCCACGTTGCGGCGCAACGAGGCCTGCGTGACCTGGTCGATCGCCTGGCCGTCGATCCGGATTTCGCCGCCGGTCACGTCGTGCAGGCGCTGGATCAGCTTGACGAAGGTCGTCTTGCCCGATCCCGAATGACCGACTAGCCCGACCCTCTGGCCGGCCGGGATGGTGACCGTCAGCCCGTCATAGAGCGGGGTGGCGTGGCCCCCATAGCGGAAGTGCACCCGATCGAAGACGATCTCCCCGTGCGTCACCGCGATCGGCTCGGCGCCAGGCCGGTCGGCCACCGCGGGCACCTCGTCGTGCAGATCGACCAGTTCCTCCATCTCGTTCACCGAGCGCTGCAGGTTGTTCACATGCATGCCGATGTCCCGCAGATAGCCCTGCACCACGAAATAGGTCGTCAGCACATAGGTCACGTCACCGGGTGTCGCCTGCCCGATGGCCCAAAGATACACGGACAGGCCGGCCAGCCCGATCCGGACGGCCCAGAGCAGCGCCGTCTGCAGGGTCGCGGCCCAGGTGAAGCGCATCCATGTCACGTCGGTGCGGCGCTGCCACTCCGCCACCGCATCGGACAGGCGCGTCTCTTCCCGCGCCTCGGCGGCGAAGGTCTTGACCACGGCGTTGCAGGCGAGCGCATCGGCGAGCACGCCGCCGACGCGCGTGTCCATCTTGTTGGACTGGCGCGCCACGGGGGCGATCCAGCGCAGCGTCAGGAACACGGTGAGGAAGATATAGGCGAGCGCCCCTGCCCCCATGGCCAGGCCCATGATCGGCCACTGCCAGCCCAGAATCGCCACCGCGCCGACCAGCACCACGACCGAAGGCCACAAGGCCAGCAGAAGCACGTCATGGAGGATGTCCAGCGCCCACATGCCGCGCGTGATCTGCCGCACGGTGGAGCCGGAGAAGCTGTTGGCGTGCCAGTCGGCGGAAAAGCGCTGGACCTGCGCGAACCCCGCCTGGGACACCCGCCCCATGATGCGCAGTGTCATGGGCACGACCGCCGCCCAGGCCAGATGCCGCAACCCGACATAGGCAAGGCCGAGCCCGGCCATGGCGGCCAGCGCGTTCAGCGCCGAGGAAAGGCCCGCCTCCCGGTCGACGGAGGCGACCGCATCGACCAGCCGGCCGGCAAAGACGGGCATGGCGATATCGGCCAGCGTCGCCAGCGTAATGGTACACAGGATCAGGCAGACCAGCCGCCACTCCTGGCGCCAGTTGCCGATGGTGAAGGCGAGCACGCGGCTCATGGCGCTGCGCGCACGTGTCTTGGACTGGGTCATGATCGTCTGCGGCGGGAAAGCCGCTCCTCAATGCGGGCGAATCGGACGCCCGTCAGCGATGGGGATTGCCTTGCAGGGGTGGGCAAGCAGCGAAGCCGGATGGGCAGAGGGGCCTATCGAGCGGGAAACGAAAGGCAGGCCGTGTCAGGCCTGGATCGTCGAGGGGCGCGCGAACATCGGATATCTCATCAAGCCGCCCCCTTTCCTGGTGCGTCGTTGCAAGGTCTCCCAAATTAGCAGCGCCCCGCGCGGATGGTCAACCGCCGGCCCGGCCGCCGGAGGCGGGACGCGGACAGGACTGTGGCCAACGTGCAACCCTTGTTGTCTCCACCGCAGGCGTCCTCTATTGAAGGAGCACGATGCAGGGGCCACCTGCGACGCAGCACCGACCATCGAAAGTATCAAGCCATGACTGCCGAGCGTCACGCGGAGATTCTGATCATCGGGTCCGGCCCGGCCGGCTACACGGCGGCGATCTACGCCGCGCGCGCCATGATGAAGCCGCTCATGGTCGCCGGGCTGCAGGAGGGTGGCCAGCTGACCATCACCTCCGATGTCGAGAACTATCCCGGCTTCGCCGATCCGATCCAGGGCCCCTGGCTCATGGAACAGATGAAGGCCCAGGCCCTGGCGATGGGCACCGAGATGGTGGCCGACCTGATCGTGGAGGCCGATCTTTCGGTGCGCCCCTTCCGCCTGCGCGGCGATGGCGGGGCCGTCTACACCGCCGATGCGCTGGTCATCGCCACCGGGGCACAGGCCCGCTGGCTCGGCCTCGACAGCGAAGCAGAGTTCCAGGGCTTCGGCGTTTCGGCCTGCGCGACCTGCGACGGCTTCTTCTATCGTGGCAAGGATGTCGTGGTGGTGGGCGGCGGCAACACGGCCGTGGAGGAGGCCCTCTATCTGTCGCACATCGCCCGCAGCGTTACGGTCGTCCATCGGCGCGATGCCTTCCGGGCGGAGCGCATCATGCAGGACCGTCTTCTCGCGCGGGAAAACGTCTCCGTCATCTGGAATGCGGAGATCGCCGATGTCGTCGGCATGACGCATCCCATGCGCCAGGTCACCGGGGTCCGGCTGCGCGACCGCACGAGCGGCGCCGTGACGGAGCACCCGACGGACGGTGTCTTCGTGGCCATCGGCCATGCGCCGGCCACGGAGCTCTTCGCCGGCCAGCTGCGCATGAAACAGGGAGGATATCTCTGGGTCGAGCCCGGCACGACGCAAACCTCGATCGAGGGCGTCTTCGCGGCGGGCGACGTGGCGGACGATGTCTACCGCCAGGCCGTCACGGCCGCAGGGCTCGGCTGCATGGCCGCGCTGGAAGCGGAGCGCTGGCTGGCCGCACGCGCGCCGGCGACAGGCGAACGGCAGGCCGCGGAATAAACGACACGTCGGACAGGCGGGACGCAACGGGAGGCGGACGACACAATGGCGCTGGACTGGGACAAGCTGCGCATCTTCCACGCGGCGGCGGAGGCCGGCTCGTTCACCCATGCCGCCAACGCGCTCAATCTCAGCCAGTCGGCCATCAGCCGCCAGGTCGCCGCACTCGAGCAGGAAATCGGAGCCCCGCTCTTCCATCGCCACGCCCGTGGCCTGGTCCTGTCCGAACAGGGCGAAATCCTGTTTCGCACCGCCACGGACGTGCTCAAGCAGCTCGAAACCGTGCGCATGCAGCTCACCGAGACGAAGGAAAAGCCGAGCGGCAAGCTGCGCGTCACGACGACGGTGGGCCTCGGTTCCGGCTGGCTCACCCACCGTGCCCAGGAATTTCTCGAACTCTACCCGGAGTTGGAGCTGCAACTGGTCTTCGACAACGAGGAGATCGACCTGACCATGCGGAAGGCCGATTGCGCCATCCGCCTGCGCCAGCCCCAGCAGCCCGACCTGATCCAGCGCCGGCTCTTCACCGTGCATCTGCATGTCTATGCCGCGCCGAGCTACCTGCAACGCTACGGACGGCCCGAGACCATCGCCGATCTGGACCGGCATCGGCTCATCACCTTCGGCGAGCCGGCCCCGCCCTATCTGCGCAACCTGAACACGCTGGAAACGGTCGGCTTGCCCGACGGCATGTCGCGCAGTGCGATCCTGCAGATCAACAATCTCATGGCGGTCAAGTCGGCGATCGAGCGCGGCATCGGGGTGGCCCTCTTGCCCGACTACATGGTCGACAAGGACTCCAAGCTCGTGCAGGTCCTGCCGGAAATGGAGATGCCGGCTTTCGATACCTATCTCTGCTACCCGGAGCAGTTGCGCGACTCCGCCAAGCTGAAGGTCTTCCGGGACTTCCTCATCGCCAAGGCGCGGACCTGGGCCTTCTAGGGAACCCGATGCCCTGCCGCATGTTATGACGGTGGCCGGATCACTCCGGCCGGGGGTGTCATGCTTAAAACGCATGACTGGCATGCGCAGACCGCTCTGGTGGACCAATCGGGGCGTGTTATTCTTGCCATCAGTCGGGGCCGGGGAATACCTCCTCCCATTCCTCCGCCCGACCGTTTCCTCCCAAGGGTTTGCCTATGTAGGCCCTTCGATTGGCCGGGTTCTTCGAACCCGGCTTTTTTTTCAATCGATTTTACGGTTCTTTCGGACGACGGTTCCCGTAGCTGCGGACCGCTCGCCCGCAGCCATGCCACATCGCGCCGGGGAACACACACGGCCGAGCACCAGGCAAAAGAAAAGCGGGCCGAAGCCCGCTTTCCGAACCGTCATCGCACCGTTGATCAGCGCAGGCTGGCGGCGAAGCGCTGGATGCGGGTGCAGGCTTCCTCGAGCAGGGCTTCGGAGGTCGCGTAGGAGATGCGGAAGTTCGGGCCGAGGCCGAAGGCCGAGCCGTGCACCACCGCGACACCTTCCTGTTCCAGGAGTTCGGACACGAAGTCCTCGTCCGTTTCGATCCGCTTGCCGGACTGCGTGACCTTGCCGATCAGGCCCTGGCAGGACGGATAGACGTAGAAGGCGCCTTCCGGCGTCGGGCATTCGATGCCCGTGGCCTGGTTCAGCATGGACACGACCAGATCCCGCCGCCCCTGGAAAATACCGCGATTGCGCTGGATGAAATCCTGCGGGCCGTTGAGCGCCTCGACGGCGGCCCATTGCGCGATGGAGCAGGCGCCGGAGGTCTGCTGCCCCTGGATCATGTCCATGGCCTTGATCAGCTTGGCCGGGCCGCCGGCATAGCCGATGCGCCACCCCGTCATGGCATAGGCCTTGGACACGCCGTTGATGGTGAGCGTGCGCTCGTAGAGCGCCGGCTCCACCTCGGCCGGCGTGGCGAAGGTGAAATCGCCATAGACGAGATGCTCGTACATGTCGTCGGTCATGACCCAGACATGCGGGTGGCGCATCAGCACATCCGTCAGGGCCTTGACCTCGTCGTGGCTGTAGGCACCACCGGACGGGTTCGAGGGGGAGTTGAAGAGGAACCACTTGGTGCGGGGCGTGATCGCCTTTTCCAGCGCCTCGGCCGTCAGCTTGAAGCCCGTGTCGATCGTCGTTTCGACGAAGACCGGCGTACCGCCGCACAGGAGCACCATTTCCGGGTAGCTGACCCAGTAGGGCGTGGGGATGATCACCTCGTCGCCAGGGTTCAGCGTCGACATGAAGGCGTTGAAGAGGACCTGCTTGCCGCCCGTGGAGACGATGGTCTGCGCGGGCGTATAGTCGAGCCTGTTCTCGCGCTTGAACTTCTGCGAGATCGCCTCGCGGAGCTGCGGGATCCCGGATACCGGCGTGTACTTCGTCTCGCCGCGCTGGATGGCATCGATGGCCGCGGCCTTGATGTTGTCGGGCGTGTCGAAATCGGGCTCGCCCGCGCCCAGTCCGATGACATCGCGCCCCTTGGCTTTCAGGTCCCGCGCCTTCTGCGATACGGCGATGGTTGCGGACGGCTTCACGCGGTCGAGCGCGGCGGCAAGGAAGGCCATGATCCTCAAAACTCCGGTATGGCATGAACTGTCGTCTTGCGGGCCCCTCCCGCAAAATCGGCGGACCATAAGCGCATTTGCCCGCTCGAAGGAAGACCCGCGCGAGACACATACGCGCCGCCGTGCCGCGCCGCAAACGCATTGTGACGATCCGAACCATCAGCGGCGGTGATGCCGGGGTCGCAGATTATGAATTGGAGCCGGCCGGCGCGCCCGCCTAGAACAGGGTGAACCACCATGGTGGCCTACACGGGAGCGGCGATATGCGGATCTTCGGAATGCTGGACAGCGGCAATTGCTACAAGCCGCGCCTACTGCTGGCCCTGACCGGCCAGGACTTCGTCCATGTGGAACAGTCCACGCGGGATGGCTCGACACGCGCGCCCGGTTTTCTCGCCCGCAACCCGATCGGCCAGTGCCCGCTCCTCGAACTCGACGATGGGCGCTTCCTGGCCGAATCCGGGGCCATCCTGCATTATCTGGCAGCCGGAACGGCCTACCTGCCGACCGAGCGCTACGCCCATGCGGCCATGCTGCAATGGATGTTCTTCGAACAGAACCAGCACGAGCCCGCCATCGCCGTGCGGCGTGCGATCAGCGTCTACCCGGAACGGCAGGCCGTCGCCACGCCGGAACGGATGGGCCAGTTGATGGAGCGCGGCCTTGCGGTGCTGGCCGTGATGGAGAGGGTCCTGGCACAGCAGGACTTTATCGCCGGCCCTGTGCCGACCATCGCCGACATTGCCCTCTATCCCTATACGAAAGACGCCCCGGAGGGCGGCTTCGACCTCGGGGCGTTCCACCATGTCATGCAATGGCTCGGCAGGATCGAGTCCCTGCCCGGCTACCGCCCGAAGGACTGGACGCCCGCCGCATGACGGGCGCCCCGATCCGCCGGCTGGGCTCAGTCGCGGCCGAGCACCATGGAGTCGACATCGACGTCCTGCGCGTTTTCCAGCTCGGCGCGCGTCAGGAGCGGCGCGTCGATCCGCAGGTCGTTGTCCTGCACCTTGATATCGAGCGCATTCCAGTCGACGAGCACGTCCTTCTCGCCGATGCCCAGGAAGCCACCAACCTCGATCACCACGGCCGCGATGCTGCCGTCCGTGCCGACGACGAAGTCCTCGATCTCGCCGACCTTCTCGCCATCCGCGCCGTAAACATTCTCATCGTCCAGATCGTCGATCAGGAAATGCGCCGGGGCTGCGCCCTGCGTGGCCGGAGGCAGCACCACGATGACCGGGTTGCTGCCGGCCGGGGTCGTCGCCGCCGTCGCAGCGGCCGGGGTCTCGGCGGGGGTCGCGGTCTGTGCGAGGGCGGTACCGCCCATCAGTGTGGCAAGGCCTGCGGCGATCAGAAGCGTCTTCATGAAATCCTCGTAGAAATTGAGCGGAGCGTAGCGCTCGCGCCTCACAAGAAGGCGCTGATGGCCAAAACGGTTCCATCACCGGTCGGCTCGGCTGCCCACACCCATCACATCCGGTTGAGGCCAGCCGCATGACCCGCCTTCAGGCGAACCTGCTCCTGCTGCTGGCGGGGATGATCTGGGGCCTCGGCTTCGTGGCCCAGTCCACCGCCATGGACAAGCTCGGACCCTGGACCTACACCGGCGTGCGCTTCCTGATCGCGGCCGCGGCACTTCTGCCGCTGGCGCAGCGCGAAGCCCGCCGGGACGCGCAGCCGCTGACGCGCCGGCAACGGACGGGCCTTGCCGCCATTGGCTGTTTCCTCTTCGCCGGCTCGATCCTGCAACAGATCGGCATGGTCACCACGAGCGTCACCAATGCCGGCTTCCTGACCGGGCTCTACGTGGTGCTGACGCCACTGATGGCCCTGACGCTGTTTCGCGTGCGTCCGCACGCCGTGGTGCTGGTGGCCGCGCCCATGGCCTTTGCCGGCATCGCCATGATGGGCGGCGCGCATCTCGGCCCCCTGTCGCCGGGTGATCTCCTGGTCATCGTCGGCGCCATTTTCTGGTCGCTACAGATCCTCTTCATCAGCCGCTTCGCGGCCGATACGGGCCGCCCCTTCGGCCTGTCCTGCGTGCAGTTCGCCGTAGCGGGTGGCCTGTCGCTGATCGGCGCGCTCCTGCTGGAGCCCTTTGACCCGCCCGCCATCCTGGCCGCCGCGCCGGAGATTCTCTTCGCGGGCCTCGTCTCCGCCGCCATCGGCTTCACCATCCAGAGCTTCGCCCAGCAATATACGAGCGGCCCACAGGCCGCCGTCATGCTGTCGTCCGAAACCCTCTTCGCCGGCCTGTTCGGGGCACTCATCCTCGGCGAAAGGCTGGGGCCGGTCGCCCTGGCGGGGTGCGGCCTGATCTTCGCGTCCATGCTGCTGGTCGAACTTGGCCCCCCACTCATGTCGCCTCGTCGGCATCCGGATGCATGATGGAAGGGCCGTGCTAGCACGCATCGTGCGCGATACGCCGGATGCCGCCGTCCCCTCGCGCCGCGGATGCGTCGCCAAATTGAACCGGCCCCCGTCATGCGCTACGCGAAAGGCAAGCGGTGACGATGTTGCAGAATCGCGAAAGGACAGCGCATGGGCGAGAATGTCGAAGAGCCGGCCGGGCAGTTGACGGTGCGGGTCCCGGCCATGCCGGCGGATGCCAACGCGGCAGGCGATATTTTCGGGGGCTGGGTCATGTCGCAGATGGACCTGGCCGCCGGCATTCGCGGTGCGGAGCGCGCGCAGGGGCGGGTGGCGACGGTCGCCGTCGACAAGCTCACCTTCCGCAAGCCCGTCAAGATCGGGGACACGCTCTGCGTCTACACGGCGATCGATCATGTGGGGCGCACCTCCATCCGCATCCGGGTGGAAGCCTGGGCGCTGCGTTACCTGACGCGGGAGCGTACCATGGTGACGGAGGGCGTCTTCACCATGGTCGCGCTGGATCATTCCGGTACGCCGACCCCCGTACCGGCCGAAGCCTGACCTTCACTTGCAGACGGGACGCATCCGGGCCTTCAGGTCCAGGTGGAAATGGTCGTCATGGGCGCGGTTGTAGCCCGGTCCGAGGACCGTGCCGAAATGCCGGCAGCTCGCCTGGCGCACGCTGTTCTGGAAGCCGCGCTCGCGGAACCGGAAGAAGCCCTTGGGCTCGACGCGGACCGTCGAGCCATCGGAAAAGCGGAAACCGGCCACATCCAGCGCATTGCCGCCTGCATGTTCCGACACGGTCCGTGAGCCGGCAATGCGCGAGCAGCGGTAGGACGAGGCATTGATGAGCCCGGTCGGGTTCTTGAGGAGCCGCCACCGCGCGGCCGAACGGACATCCTCGTCCAGCCAGCGGGCAACGGCCAGCGCCGTGCGACAATTCAGCGTGGCGGGTGGCTGCATGGCGATTCCGCGCGCAGCCGTGTGCACCTTGAGCGCATAGGGAACGCCGCAGGCATTGCTGCTGCGCACGGAACCCGCTTCGGAAAATTGCGCGCCGAGCCGCGCCAGGGCCTTGCGGCACATCGCCTCCCCTTCCGGCAGGCTCCGGTAGCCGGACGGCGCCCCTGCGACCGGCGGCGCCTGTTGCACCGGCAGGCCACGGTCCGGCACATAGGGCTCGCTTTCCAGCGCGGCGACGGATTCATCTTCCGCGCCGATGGGCGGCAGGAGCTCAGCATTGCGTGGGGGCGACGCACGCAGACCAGGAGTCCGAGGGGCCGGCGGCGCAGGCTGCACGGGCGCAGGCGTTTCGAAGCTCGGCACATAGACCGTGGACTGGCCGGGCTGAGGCATGGCTGGGACGCGGACACCCCAGACGAGATCACCGCGCGGGCGGCCGGCTGGCGGGCCTGCCGGGGCGGCGCCGGATGAGAGGGTCGGCATGTTCCCGTCCATCGGCGCCAGTCCCGTGGCGGCGGCGGGAAAGACTGTGCTCGCCGTCGCAATACACGCAGCGGCGAGCACAGTCGGTTGCCATCTCCTGTTACGCAGTACCATGGGGGATGGCCTTCTCATCTCCCGCGAACTCGAGCGGACGAAAGGGAGCCTAGAACAGGGTTGGTAAGCGAATGGTGAAGATGGGCCGAGGTCTTTCCTCCGCCCCTGGCAAGGACCATATTGGGCTCATGGTCGACCCTCAGAAAAAGCCACCGCGGCGCTCGCCGATCCTCGATTACTCGGACGCGTCCGAGCCGCTGCGCCCACAAGGCGGCATGGAAGAGGCGCCCGCCGCGCCCTTCGATGCGACGCCCTATGACGGCCCCATCTCCGGCTGGGCGGAGGCCATTGCCGAACAGCTCGAAGACGGCGCCGAACGGAGCGCCGATGCCGCCGACACGGCCGGCCCGGCGGCAGAGACGGGGTCCGCCCCGCAACGCAGCCGCAAGCCGAAGGCGGCCGGCGGCAAGAACGCTGCCGGCGGCAAGAGCGCAGCCGGCAGCCGCACCGCGCGCGGCACGTCCATGGGCGGCGCGGCCGACCCTGCGTCACGCGCGCGGGCCGGGCTCACGCCCGTGGCCGGCATGGATGTCTCCCTGGAGGAAGCGGCCGCCCTGCCCGAAAGCGGCGTCACGGCGACGGTCGAGGCGCTGACCCGGCTGATCAGCGAGGGCAACCCCCTCCTGAAGAACGGCGAGATCTGGGTGCCGCACCGGCCGCACCGACCCCAGAAGTCCGAAGGCGGCCGCCCGTTCAAGATCGCCTCGGACTACACGCCCAAGGGCGATCAGCCGCAGGCCATCGCCGACCTCGTCGCCGGCATAGCGGATGCGGACCAGACCCAGGTTCTGCTCGGCGTGACCGGATCGGGCAAGACCTTCACCGTCGCCAATGTGATCGAGGCGACGCAGCGCCCCGCCTTGATCCTGGCGCCGAACAAGACGCTGGCGGCGCAGCTCTACGGTGAGTTCAAGAATTTCTTCCCCGACAATGCGGTGGAGTATTTCGTTTCCTACTACGACTACTACCAGCCCGAAGCCTATGTGCCGCGGTCCGATACCTTCATCGAGAAGGAAAGTTCGATCAACGAGCAGATCGACCGGATGCGCCACTCGGCCACGCGCGCGCTGCTGGAGCGCGACGACGTCATCATCGTGGCCTCCGTCTCCTGCATCTACGGTATCGGATCGGTCGAAACCTACACGGCCATGACCTTCCAGATGACGGTCGGCGACCGCCTGGACCAGCGGCAACTGCTCGCCGATCTGGTCGCGCAGCAATACAAGCGCCGCGACATGGATTTCACGCGTGGTTCCTTCCGGGTGCGCGGCGACACGATCGAGATCTTCCCCGCCCACCTGGAAGACCGCGCCTGGCGTATCTCCCTGTTCGGCGACGAGATCGAGCGCATCGACGAGTTCGACCCGCTGACCGGGCAGAAGTCGGATTCTTTGAAGAGCGTGAAGATCTACGCCAATTCGCACTATGTGACGCCACGTCCGACGCTGCAGCAGGCGGTCAAGTCCATCAAGGAGGAGTTGCGGCACCGGCTGGTGGAGCTGAACCGCGCCGGCCGGCTCCTGGAGGCGCAGCGTCTCGAGCAGCGGGTCAATTACGATGTGGAGATGATCGAGGCGACCGGCTCCTGCAACGGCATCGAGAACTACTCCCGCTACCTGACCGGCCGCCAGCCCGGGCACCCGCCCCCGACCCTCTTCGAATACATGCCGGACAACGCGCTCGTCTTCATCGACGAGAGCCATGTGACCGTGCCGCAGATCGGCGCCATGTACCGGGGCGACTTCCGCCGCAAGGCGACCCTGGCGGAATACGGCTTCCGCCTGCCCTCCTGCATGGACAACCGGCCGCTGCGCTTCGAGGAATGGAACGCCATGCGCCCGCAGACCGTCGCCGTGTCGGCGACGCCCGGACCGTGGGAAATGGAAGAGGCGGGCGGCGTCTTTGCCGAGCAGGTCATTCGCCCGACGGGGCTCACCGATCCCCCGGTCGAGATCCGGCCGGCGCGCAGCCAGGTGGACGACCTCGTGGGCGAAATCCGCGAGACGGTGGCGAACGGCTACCGCGTCCTGTGCACCGTTCTGACCAAGCGCATGGCGGAGGACCTGACCGAGTATCTGCACGAGCAGGGCATCCGCGTCCGCTACATGCATTCCGACATCGACACGCTGGAGCGCATCGAGATCATCCGCGATCTGCGGCTCGGCACCTTCGACGTCCTGGTGGGCATCAACCTTCTGCGTGAAGGTCTGGACATACCGGAATGCGGGCTGGTGGCCATTCTGGATGCCGACAAGGAAGGCTTCCTGCGATCCGAGACATCGCTGATCCAGACCATCGGACGTGCCGCGCGCAATGTGGACGGACGTGTCATCCTCTATGCCGATGTCATGACGGGCAGCATGGAACGCGCCATTGCGGAAACCAACCGCCGGCGTGAAAAGCAGGAAGCCTACAATACCGAGCACGGCATCACGCCCGAAAGCGTGAAGGCCCGGATCGCCGACATTCTGGATTCCTATTACGAGAAGGATCACGTCCGCGTCGATGCCGGCCCGGACACGCAGGAAGGTGCCTTGGTCGGCGCCAACCTGCAGAGCCATATCGACCATCTGGAAAAGGAGATGCGGGATGCGGCCGCCGACCTCGATTTCGAGCGCGCCGCCCGCCTGCGCGACGAGATCAAGCGGCTCCAGGCCACCGAGCTTGCCATTTCCGACGATCCGCTCGCCCGCGAGGTCTTCCTGGAAGGCGATGGCGGGCGGCGGCGCGGCAAGTCGAAGGCCCCCGCCAATCCACGCTTCGGACCGCGCGGCGAGCCGCTCGCTCCACGAGGAGAGGCCAGCCTGTTCCGCAAGAATTCGCTGGACGAGATGACGGTCGGCCGGACCGAGAAGCCCCTCGGCGGACCGGCGCCGCGCAAGCCGGACGACGCCGCGCCACTGCGCCGTGAGAAGGTTGGCCTCGGCTCCTATGAGGATCCGGCCGACGAGAAGCGCCGCAAGAGGCGCCCCGGAAAGACGGGCCGCCCGGGCCGTTAGCCCGGGCTGGCTACGCCTGCCTCTAGTTGTTGGACGCCGCCGGGGCCCCCAGCGGAATGCCGAAGCCACCCGTGTCGGAGGTGCCTGGGATCGAACCATCGTTCGTCACGGCCGAACCCGACATGCTCGGCGCCGACATGCCCTGCGCGCCGACGCCGTTCTGCAGGCCGCCGGGGCCGCCGATGCCCGACACATCCGGCGCTGTCGAGGTGCCGAGGCCGACGCCGGGAAGTGCGCCCGTGCCAAGCACGTTGTCGACCTCTGCGCCGCCACCCATGGTGGAGGGTGCCATTGCATCGGGCGCCATCGTTCCGGCCGGCTGATCCTGCGCCAGCGCAGCCGAACTGACGCTCGCGACAAGGCTTGCCCCAAAGGCAAGAGCTACAAGACGATCGGCTTTCATCGGTTCATCCTTCTTGCATGCGTGGACGGGAGCCGGCACATGACCGCCGGATATCCCGTTGGATGGCATCCATTTGGGGTTCGCGAGCGCTGCGTGAAGGGGCCGCGATACAATCGGGCGTTATCAGGCACCCCCTCCACCAAAAGGACAGGGTGTTTGCCGCAATGCACCCTCACCTCGTTTTGGACGTCGCTGAGACGGTTATCCGCGCAGGCTCCCGGGTCGGCGCAGCCCCGGCGAGCGGTACATCCTACAGTGATAATAAGCGGCGCAGATCATTGTGCAACGCATATAAAATCACCGCGTTCTGCTTCGAATTAGTCACCTTTTGCACAAAACTTTTGCTTGCAAACGCCTGCTGTCGCCGTCAGAAAAGTAACGTTCGGGCAAACTCGCGAACAGGGCAATGGACGTACTGCGTATCGGGGGCGCATTCCCCGGGCAGTTTGCTGGCAAACTGCGATGTACTGGTTCCTTTTCCTCGCATCAAGACTTGCCTGCATGCCCGAAAGGGCGCCCACGACAGCATCTCAGGGAAAAGGGTTCCAGCATGGCGCAGACCGGTACGGTCAAGTTCTTCAACACCGACAAGGGTTTTGGCTTCATCAAGCCCGACAATGGCGGTGCCGATATTTTCGTTCACATTTCCGCGGTGCAGGCCTCCGGCCTCTCCGGCCTCGTCGAGAACCAGAAAGTGTCCTACGACACCGAGCCCGACAAGCGCGGCAAGGGTCCGAAGGCCGTCAATCTCGAGGCGCAGGACTGAACGACGCCTTCGGGCGACGCATGACCGGATCGGCCGGCCACCCGGCCGGTCCGCATCGATCCATCGGCATATGCGATGAGGGCGTCCTGCGCGCCTTACGCCGGCCCTTGCAGGAAGGGGTTGGTCCGGCGCTCCGCGCCGATGCGGCTTCCGGGCCCGTGGCCGCACAGGAAGCCGACCTCATCCCCCAGCGGCAGGATCTTGTCGCGGATCGTCGCCATCAGGGTCGCATGGTCGCCGCCGGGCAGGTCCGTGCGGCCGACAGAGCCGGCGAAGAGCACGTCCCCCGCATGCAGGAAACCGGCTTCGCGGTTATAGAAGACGACATGGCCGGGCGCATGGCCGGGCGCGTGGATCACCTCGAAGACATGCGTGCCGATGGCCAGGCTGTCCCCGTCGTCCAGCCAGCGATCGGGCGTGGCATTAGCAAAGGCGCCGGGTACGCCGAACATCTTGGCCTGATCCTCGATCCGCGACAGAAGCGGGGCATCGGCGGCGTGCGGGCCGATCAGTTCCACGCCCAGTGCCGCCTTCAGCGCCATAGCGCCGCCGGCATGGTCGAGATGGCCATGGGTCAGCCAGATCGCTTCGATCGTCAGGCCCAGCCGGTCAATGGCCTGCCGGATGTCCGGAACATCGCCCCCCGGATCGATCACGACGCCGCGCAGGCTGTCCGCATCGTAGAGAAGGCAGCAATTCTGCTGGAAGGGCGTGACGGGAACGATCTCGGCCGCAAGACGGGCCATGGGCACCTCCATTTCGACCGGCGCGCAGGCACCGGCCGCAAAAAGATGGGGCGGCATGCGCCGCCCCGCCAGTCCTTGAACTTTCCGTCCGGCCGGGTGCCGGACTACTCGGCCGCCATCCGCTTCGGCTGCACCTCGGCCATGTAGTCATCGACCAGCATGCGGGTGATCTCGCCCGGCGTGAAGCGATAGGGCCCGATCTCGGCAATGGGCGTGACCTCGGCCGCCGTGCCGCAGAGGAAGGCTTCGGTGAAGCCGCTCAGCTCTTCCGGCTGGATAGCGCGCACATTCACCTCGAGGCCCCGCCGCTTGGCCAGCTCGATGACGGTCCGCCGCGTGATGCCGTCCAGGAAGCAGTCCGGCGTCGGCGTGTGGATCGCGCCATCCTTGACGAAGAAGACGTTGGCCCCCGTCGCTTCCGCGACCTGGCCGCGCCAGTCCAGCATCAGGGCGTCGGCATAGCCCTTCGCCTCGGCCGCATGCTTGGAGATGGTGCAGATCATGTACAGGCCGGCGGCCTTGGAGCGCGACGGCGCCGTGCGCGGATCGGGGCGCCGATACTCCGCAATGTCGAGCCGGATGCCCTTCATGCGCTGCTCGGGATCGAAGTAGCTTGGCCACTGCCAAATCGCGATGGCGAGGTTGATGCGGTTCTTCTGCGCCGCGACACCCATGGATTCCGAGCCGCGCCAGGCGATCGGACGGACATAGGCGTCCTGGAAGCCCTGGCGCTCCAGAAGGCCGTTGCAGGCGGCATCGATCTCGTCGGCGCTGTAGGGAATGGTGAAGCCCAGGATACGACCCGACTCGATCAGCCGTTCGGTGTGTTCGCGCAACTTGAAGATGGCGCCGCCATAGGCGCGCTCACCCTCGAATACGGCGCTGGCATAATGCAGACCATGGGTCAGGACGTGGACTTTGGCATCCTTCCAATCGACGAATTCGCCATTGTACCAGATCTGCCCGTCCATTTGATCGAATGGGACGCTCATTTTTCTCCCCTCGCCCGTGCGGGCGACCTTTCTTGTCCATTGCATTGTCTGGCAAAGAGGATATCCGGTTTGCCGCGCGGCAATGCGCCTGATGATAACGCGGCCAACCGGCGTGCCGATCCTCTTGGGGATCATGATCCCATCGGATCCTAGCCGCATCGGGCTGGCATGACGAGTGTTCCAACGTTGCAGCGGAGTGTGTAACAATAACGTCCGGATATGTCAACAATGCTGACCTATTTTCGTGGATGCTATCTTGCTTGAAATGACGGAAACCACCGCCGATCCCGATGCGATCGAGCGCGAAGCCCTGCCCACTACGGGCGACGTGGATTACCGGCTGATCGAGCTGTTCTTCTTCGCCTATCGCGAGTTCACGGCCGATGCCGACGAGCTCCTGGCCGAATACGGGTTCGGCCGCGCGCATCATCGCATTCTGCATTTCGTGAACCGGGCCCCCGGCATGACCATCGCCGATCTCCTGGACCTGTTGCAGATCACCAAGCAATCGTTGTCCCGCGTGTTGCGGCAGCTTGTGGAGGATGGCTTCATCGCCATCCTGCCGGGCGACGGGGACCGGCGCCAGCGCCTCCTGTTTCCCACGCGGCGGGGCCGCGCCCTGACGCTGGCCCTGTCGCGCGCCCAGGCACGCCGCATCGATTCCGCCATGGCGGGCACCGGGCCGCGGCATTCCGGGCCGATTCACCGTTTCCTGCAGCTGATGGGCCAGGACCGCGCCGTCACGCGCGAGTGGTTCGACCGCCAGGGCATTGCCAAGGAGGACGATCAGTGAGCGACCCGTCGGACACCCCTGCCCCCGGCCGTACGCCCCCCGGCGACGATGCGCCGCACATCCTCGTCATCGACGACGACCGGCGCATCCGCAGCCTTCTGTCGCGGTTCCTGACCGAGAACGCCTTTCGCGTCTCCACCGCGGCGGACGCCGCCGAAGCACGCCGGATCCTCGGCGGGCTCGATTTCGATCTCCTCGTCGTGGACGTGATGATGCCGGGCGAAAGCGGGCTCGATCTTGTACGGGCCGTCTCCGGGCAGCGCGACACGCCCATCCTGATGCTGACTGCCCTGTCGGAGACGGAGCAGCGCATCTCCGGACTGGAGGCCGGAGCGGACGATTACCTGCCCAAGCCCTTCGACCCGCGCGAGCTTCTCCTGCGCGTCAACAATATCCTGCGCCGCGGCGCCCCGCCCCAGATCCAGAAAGTGGAGAATGTCCGCTTCGGCCCCTTCACCTTCTCCCTCTCGCGGCGGGAGCTGAAGCGCGGACCGGAAGTGATCCGTCTGACGGATCGCGAGCAGGAGATCATGGCGCAGTTCGCCAGCAATGCCGGCGATACGGTCCAGCGGCACGAGCTCCTGGGCGGCGAGGGCGAAGTCGGGGAGCGCACGGTGGACGTGCAGATCAACCGGCTGCGCCGCAAGATCGAAAGCGACCCGGCCAATCCGCTTTGGCTGCAGACGGTGCGCGGCATCGGCTACCGGCTGAACGTCGATTGAAGACGCCCGGCCTCACCGCACTCAGGCGGCTCGGGCCGGTGCTCGGCGGCTTACGCGCGCGGCTGGGGGAGCGGCTGGGGGATCGGCTCGGGCAGCGTCCTGGGCGGCTTTCGAAAGTACCACGGCTGCGCAGCCTGCCCGGCATGCGCTGGCTCTCACGGCGCACGCCCAAGGGCCTTTATGCGCGCTCGCTCATCATCATCATCGCCCCCATGGTGCTGCTGCAGGCCGTCGTCGCCTCGGTCTTCATGGAGCGGCACTGGGCGACGGTAACGCAGCGCCTGTCGGCGGCGGTCGTCCAGGACATCGCCGCGGTGATCGAGGTCATCGAGACCTTTCCGGGGAACGGCGATTTCACCGAAATCACCCGGATCGCCCGCGACACGCTCGACCTCAACATCCTGGTCCTGCCGCCCGAGCCCCTGCCACCGGCCGCACCGCGCCCCTTCTTCAACATTCTGGACGGCGTCCTGTCGGAAGAGATCACGGCCAAGATCGGCCGTCCCTTCTGGATCGATACGGTGGGCGATTCGCGCCTGGTCGAAATTCGCATCCAGCTCGAAAACCACATGCTGCGCGTCTTCGCGCGCCGCAACTCCGCCTATGCGTCCAACACGCATATCTTCATTGCCTGGATGGTCGGCACCTCGCTCGTCCTGATCCTCATCGCGGTCCTGTTCCTGCGCAACCAGATCCGGCCGATCCAGCAACTGGCGGCGGCCGCCGAGGGCTTCGGGCGCGGGCAGTCCCTGCCACCGGACTTCCGCCTGCGCGGCGCATCGGAGGTGCGCAAGGCCGCCCTCGCCTTCATCCAGATGCGGGACCGGATCGAGCGGCAGATCGAGCAGCGCACGCAGATGCTGAACGGCGTCAGCCACGATCTGCGCACCGTCCTGACGCGCTTCCGGCTGCAGCTCACCTTCTTCTCGGACAGCGAGGACCGGCGCGAGCTGGAATCCGACATTTCGGAAATGCAGCGCATGCTGGAAGGCTATCTGGCCTTCGCGCGGGGCGAGGCGGGCGAGGATGTCGGCGTTCTCGACCTGGAGACGGTTTTCGACCGCTTCCGATCCGAGGCGCAGATGAAGGGCAAGAACCTGACCGCGGCTGTGCTGGGCGACCCGACCATCCTCGTGCGGCCGGACGGCTTCACCCGCGCCATCTCGAACCTCGTCTCCAATGCGCTGCGCCATGCGCAGACCGTGGAACTGACGGCCCGTCACGAGGGCCGCTGGCTGACCGTGACGGTGGAGGATGACGGGCCCGGCATTCCGCCCGATGCGCGCGAAGAGGCTTTCAAGCCCTTCGTGCGGCTGGACAGCGCCCGCAACATGGATGATGGCGGCACGGGCCTCGGCCTCTCCATCGCCCGGGATATCGCCCGCAGCCACGGCGGCGACATCCTGCTCACCGAATCGACCCTGGGGGGCCTGCGCGCCGTGATCCGTATTCCGGCCTGACGCGCCGGCCGCAGCCATCCGCCGTCAGAACAGGCGGCCGCCATTCGGCACATCCTGGGTGACGGAGGCCAGGACGACGTTCCCTTCCGCATCCGGGAAGCCGAGCGTCAGGACCTCGGAGCGCATCGGCCCGATCTGGCGGGGCGGGAAGTTCACCACGGCCATGACCTGCCGGCCGACCAGTTCATCCAGGCTGTGGCGCACCGTGATCTGCGCGGAGGATTTGCGCGTGCCGATCTGCGGCCCAAAATCGATGACCAGGCGGAAGGCCGGCTTGCGTGCCTCCGGGAAGGGCTCGGCGGACACGATCGTCCCGACCCGGATGTCGACTTTCATGAAGTCGTCATAGCCGATCTGAGGGGCGATATCGGTATGGTCCTGGCTCGCCATGGTGGATCAATCCTTTGAAAGCTCGGTCGCGCGATCGGCCGCCGCGGCAACTGCCTTCGCCATCAGGGCGGACAGTCCGTCATCGGCCATGAGGACTTCCAGCGCCGCAGCCGTGGTGCCGTTGGGCGAGGTCACGTTCCGGCGCAGCGTGTCGGGCGAATCTTGCGAGCGGATCATCAATTCGCCGGCACCCGCCACGGTCTGGCGCGCCAGCCGCATGGCAAGCTGCGGGTCGAGGCCGAGCTTCTCCCCTGCCTGTGCCAGCGCTTCCGCCATCAGGAAGACATAGGCCGGGCCGGAGCCGGACAGGCCGGTTACCCAATCGATCTGCCGCTCCTCGGGTACCCATTCGACGCCGCCCGTCGCCGCCAGCAGCGTGTCTGCGACGGCGCGCTGCCGGGCTCCCACCCGGGGGTTGGCAAAGGCGCCGGTCACGCCGCGGCCGATCATGGCCGGCGTGTTCGGCATGGCGCGGACGATGGCGTGAGGGCCGAGCAACCGCTCCATGAAGGCGACCGGCTTGCCTGCGGCCACGGAGATCACGACGCTGCTTGAATCGAGCACCGGGGCAAGGCCGGGCAGGACGGCCTCCATCACCTGCGGCTTCACGGCAATGACAAGGGCGTCGACGCGGCCGGCGGGCGCGCCGGCGACATGCCGCACGCCGGCGTCCAGCAGCGGCTGCAGGGCTGCGCCGGGCTTGGGGTCGCAGACCGTCAGCCGCGCGGCATCCAGTCCTCCGGCCAGCCAGCCGCGCGCCATGGCCGCCCCCATATTGCCACCGCCGATCAGGAGGATCGTGTCGATATCGGAGAAAGCGGCCATGTCGATGCCTTTGCGATTGTGGCTGTGGCGTTCAGGAGAATGCGCGTTCAGGCGTTGCCGACCGTTTCGAACAGCGTGTCGGACAGCGCCTCCTCCGCCGGCTTGTTCGCCCAGACGACGAACTGGAAGGCCTGAAAATAGCGGTCGCAACATTCGAGCGCGATCACCAGCATGCGCTCGACCTGCGCGCCGGTGGGCTCCGCGCCACCGCACAGGAGCTGCGCGTGCCGGAACATGATGGCGTTCTCGCTGGCCCACAGGTCGAAATGGCCGACCAGCATCTTCTCGTTCACGGCGCAAAGCAGCCGATGCACCTCAGCCAGGCGCCGCTCGGGCACCTTGAGCTCGAAGGCGCAGCCCAGATGCAGGGCCTCGCAATCCTCTACCCAGGAGAAGGACACCGAGTAGTCCGCCCATTGCCCGGCGACGCTCATGGAGATTTCGTCATCGCACAGCCGTTCGAACGACCAGTCCCGATCGGCGGCGACCAGTTCGATCACATCCACCGGGTGCGACTGCCGCACGAATTCCAACTCACCAAACCGCATGACGATGATCTGCCCCAACCCCGGTGCCGAACGGCAATGCCAAACCGAATCAGCCTTTAGAATCAGTGTATAGGGCGGGAGTCCGGACACCAGAGGGGAAACCGGATTTTAACGTTTCCATGCTGGCGCGCGGCAACGCCGCGCAACCGGGGACGGAGTCAAGCGACTCCACGATAAGGTTTTTTCAGCTTTTCCACCGCGGTGCGAAGGTCGTGGATAAGTCCTCGGCACCCTGTGGAAAACGTCTGGACAACCGGTCAGAGCGTCGGCGCGGCCGGGCTCGGTGTGTCGGCATCGCCCGGCGCGGCGGGATCTGTCCGCCCCAGTTGCACCTCGAGCGCGGCGATGCGGCGCTTCAGCTCCTCGTTCTCGGTGCGGGCCCGCACCGCCATGTCGCGGACGGCTTCGAACTCCTCGCGCTGCACGAGTTCGAGCTGGTTGATCAGCCGCTCGACCTGCGAGCGCACGACGGTCTCGACCTCGCGGCGCACGCCCTGGGCCGCGCCGGCCGTATCGGTGAACACTTTCGAGAACTCGTCGAGAATGCGGTTGGGGCCTCTGGTCGTCATCGTCCGCGTCTCCTGTCTTCAAGGACCTTTGAGGTAGGTGATGGCAGCCGCCTTGGCAATGGCGCCGGAGGGCCGCCGATGCCGGGCCGCTTGACCCTGCGCCGGCATCGGGACACACCTGCCCCTTCAGAGCGATCAACAGGACATGCCATGCCGACCCTGCCCTATCTCAGCGTCCTGACCTATCCGCAGATCGACCCCGTCTTCCTGCAAGTTGGGCCCATCGCCCTTCGCTGGTACGGGCTGGCCTATGTGGCCGGCATTCTCTGCGGCTGGCTCTACGGCCGCTCGCTGGTGTCCAACGGGCGTCTGTGGCCCGGAGGAAAGGCGCCGCTGACGCGGGAGGATATCGACGATTTCATCGTCTGGATCACCATCGGCATCGTGGCCGGCGGGCGCATCGGCCATATCCTCTTCTACGATTTCGCGCGCATCGCGGACGATCCCCTGTCGGCGCTGCGCGTCTGGGAAGGCGGAATGTCCTTCCATGGCGGGCTGATCGGCGTCACCCTGGCCATGGTGCTCTTCGCGCGCAGCCGTAAGGTCGCCATGTTCAGCCTGATCGACGTCGTCGCCGCGTCCGTGCCCTTCGGCCTGTTCTTCGGGCGCATCGCCAATTTCATCAATGGTGAGTTGTGGGGCGCCCCGACGAGCGTCGCCTGGGCCATGGTCTTTCCCTATGCCGGGCCCGAGCCGCGCCACCCGAGCCAGCTCTACGAAGCGCTGCTGGAGGGTGTCGTGATCTTCCTGGTGCTACGCCTTCTCACCCACCGGTTCGGGGCCCTCGGGCGGCCGCGCCTGACCAGCGGCACCTTCATCCTGCTCTACGGGCTGGCGCGCATCTTCGTGGAGTTCTTCCGCATGCCCGATCCGCAGCTCGGCTACCTCCTGGGCACGAGCTGGCTGACCATGGGCATGATCCTGTCCCTGCCGATGGTCGTCATCGGCATCTGGGCCATTCTGACCGCGCGCCCCATGCGGCAGGCGCAGGCGTGAGCACGCTGGAGCGGCGCATCCGGGAGCGTATCGCCGCCGAAGGCCCGCTCCCGCTCGACGCCTTCTGGAACATGGCCCTGTTCGATCCGGATGGCGGCTACTACACGACGCGGCAGGATCCGATCGGCGCGGCGGGCGATTTCACCACCGCGCCGGAGATCAGCCAGATGTTCGGCGAGCTTCTCGCCGCCTGGACGCTGGCGGCCTGGCGGGCGCTCGGCGCGCCCGACCCCGTTGCGCTGGTGGAGATCGGGCCGGGCCGCGGCACGCTCATGGACGATATGCTGCGCACCCTGCGCCGCCTGGATCCGGCCTTCCTGCGCGCCGCCCGGATCCATCTGGTGGAGGTGAGCGACAGGCTGCGCCGGATCCAGGCCACGCGCCTGGCGCCGCACGATCTGCCCCTTCATCATGTGCCGAGGCTCGACCGGGTGCCCGCCATGCCGCTCATTTCGGTGGCGAACGAATTGTTCGATGCCATCGCCATCCGCCAGTTCCGCCTGGCCGGCGCGCTCTGGCGGGAACGCCGGATCGGAACGGCGCCGGACGGAACGCTTCTCTGGCTGGACGGTCCGCCGGTGGACGGCACGATGCTGCCGCTGCCGCCGGGGGTGGAGCCGGCCGAAGGGGACATCTTCGAATGGTCCCCGGCGCGTGAGGCCCTGGCGCTTGCGCTCGGCCGGCGCATCGCTGCGCATGGAGGCGCGGCCCTGTTCCTCGATTACGGCCACGCGCGGAGCGCCTTCGGCGATACGCTCCAGGCCCTGCGCAACCATGCCTATGCCGATCCGCTGCAGGCCGTCGGCCGGCAGGACCTCACCTCGCATGTGGATTTTGCGCGGCTTGCAGAGGCATTGGGCGCGGGCGGCGCAATTGCCTCGCCCGTCATGGCGCAGGGTCCGTTTCTCCTGGCCCTCGGCCTTGCCGAGCGAGCCGGCGCGCTCGGAGCGCAGCGCGACGCGGCCGGGCGGGCTTCGATCACCGCGGCCGCCCATCGCCTGGCGGGCGATCGGCCGGGCGAAATGGGGCAGCTCTTCAAGGTTCTGGCCGCCTCATCGCGGCCCATTGCCCTGCCGCCCTTCGATTGACTTCGGCAGCCCGCTCCACCACCATTCGCGCCATGTGGGACATGCATTCCGAATCCATACCAGAGCTTGCCGAAGCCGATGTGGTGAACGCCGCGTCGCTCAGTGCCATAGAGGGCCTGCGCCACGGTTTCTTCACCCGGCGGGGCGGCATATCGGAGGGTCTCTATGCGGGGCTGAACGCCGGCATCGGCTCGCAGGACGACCCCGGACGCGTGCGCGCCAACCGGCGCGCGGCGGTGCGCTATCTTGGCATCGACGCCGAAGGGCCGCAGACGCCCTGGCAGGTCCACTCGCCCGACGTCGCCGTGATCGATCAGCCCTTTTCGGGCGAACGCCCGAAGGCCGATGCCGTGGTGACGGGCCGGCGCGGACTGCCGATCGGCGTCGTCACGGCGGATTGCGGCCCCATTCTCTTTGCCGATCGGCGGGGGCGCGCCGTGGGCGCCGCCCATGCCGGCTGGAAGGGCGCGCTGACCGGCGTGCTGGAGGCGACCATCGAGGCCATGGAGGGCCTCGGGGCGGAACGGGCCGACATGGTGGCTGCACTCGGCCCCTGCATCACCCAGGCCCATTACGAGGTCGGCACCGACCGGCGCGACGAAATCGTGGCGCTCGACGCCCGGGCCGAGCGCTTCTTTGCGACGGGCCGGCCCGGCAAATGGCAGTTCGACCTGCCCGGCTACATCGTCGACCGGCTGGGCCGTGCCGGCGTTGCAGCCTCCTTTGTCGGGCGCTGCACCTATGGTGAACCCGACACCTTCTTTTCCTTCCGGCGCACCACGCATCGCAGCGAGCCCGATTACGGGCGGCAGCTTTCCGCGATCATGCTGGACCCCCTGAATTAAAGGATCCACCCGATGCCCCATTTCGCACCGGACGAGTATGCTGCGCGCCTGAACCGCCTGACGGCGGAGATGGCCGAGCAGAAGCTCGACGCCATGCTGCTCTTCGCGCAGGACTCCATGTACTGGCTGACGGGCTACGACACGTTCGGCTTCTGCTTCTTCCAATGCCTGATCGTGAAGTCGGATGGCGAGATGCGCCTGCTCACGCGCTCGGCCGATCTGCGCCAGGCGCAGGCAACGTCCAACATCGGCAACATCGTCCTGTGGCGGGACCGCGCCGGCGCCGATCCGGCGATCGACCTGCGCGATCTGTGCGACGATATGGGGCTTCTGGGCACCCGGATCGGCGTCGAATATGCCACGCATGGCCTGACGGCGGCCAATGGCCGGCTGGTCCAGGAAAAGCTCGGCTCCTTCGCCACGCTGAAGGACGCATCCGATCTCGTCCCGGCGCTGCGCCTCATCAAGAGCCCGGCGGAGATCCTGCATGTGCGGGAGGCCGCGCGCCTGGCGGACGATGCGTATGAGGCCATGCTGCCCCTGGTGCGCGAGGGCGCCGACGAGGGCGAGCTCCTGGCCGTGCTGCAGGGCGAGATCCTGCGCCAGGGCGGCGACTACCCGGCCAACCCCTTCATCATCGGGTCTGGCGCGGACGCGCTTCTGTGCCGCTACAAGTCCGGCCGCCGCAAGCTCGCCGCGCAGGATCAACTGACCATCGAATGGGCCGGCGTCCATGCGCAGTACCATGCGGCGCTGATGCGAACCCTCATCGTCGGCAGCCCCCTGATGCGCCACGAGGAGCTGCACAAGGCAGCCTACGAGGCGTTGATGGCCGTGGAAGAGGCCATGCGCCCCGGCCATACGTTCGGCGACGTGTTCGACGCCCATGCCCGGGTGATGGAGGAGCACGACCTCGTCCGCCACCGGCTGACCGCCTGCGGCTACTCCCTCGGCGCCCGCTTCGCGCCTTCCTGGATGGACCCGCAAATGTTCTATTCCGGCAATGCCGAGCCGATCCTGCCGAACATGACGCTCTTTGCGCACATGATCATCATGGATTCCGATTCCGGAACCGCCATGTGCCTCGGCCGAACCTACCTCACCGGCGACGGCGCCCCCGAACCGCTCTCCCGCCTGCCGCTGGAGCTCGCCGTTGCGGGATGAGGCGGCGGGCGGCGCAAAGCCGCCCATCCCCCCGGGACTCGGAAATCCTTGAAACGTGTCGCGATTCTGCTTAGAGGCTGCGCATCGGACGGGAGGGCCCGTTTCGTCCCATTTCATCGGTTGCGAGCAGGAACGGTATGAAACTCTTCGTCGGCAACTCCAATCCCGTTCTGGCGCAATCCATCGCCCGTTACCTCGACCTGCCGCTCGGACGGGCCACCGTGCGTCGCTTCGCGGATCAGGAAATCTTCGTCGAAATCCAGGAGAATGTGCGCGGCGAGGATGTCTTCATCATCCAGTCGACCTCCTACCCGGCCAACGATCACCTGATGGAACTGCTCATCATGATCGACGCCATGCGGCGCGCCTCGGCGCGGCGCATCACGGCCGTGCTGCCCTATTTTGGCTATGCCCGTCAGGATCGCAAAGCCGGCGGACGCACCCCCATTTCGGCCAAGCTGGTGGCCAACCTCATCACAGAGGCCGGGGCCGACAGGGTCATGACGATGGATCTGCATGCCGGGCAGATCCAGGGCTTCTTCGATATCCCGACCGACAATCTCTTTGCCGTGCCGCTCATCGCGCGGGACATCAAGGAGCATCTGGACCTCGACAACGTCATGGTCGTGTCGCCCGATGTCGGCGGCGTGGTCCGGGCACGCTCGCTCGCCAAGCGGCTGGATGCGCTCCTGGCCATCGTCGACAAGCGGCGCGAGAAGCCGGGCGAATCCGAGGTCATGAACATCATCGGCGATGTCGATGGCCGCCATTGCATCCTGATCGACGACATCATCGATTCCGGCGGCACGCTGTGCAACGCCGCCGACGCGCTCATGGCCCATGGCGCCAAGAGCGTGCGCGCCTACATCACGCACGGCGTCCTGTCGGGCGGGGCCGTGCCGCGCATCGTCAATTCCAACCTGGAAGAGCTCGTCATCTCCGACTCGATCCAGCCGACCACCGCCATCCGCGAAGCGCGCAACATCCGCGTGGTGACGGCGGCCAACCTTCTGGCCGAAGCCATCGCGCGCACCGCGACGGAACAGTCCGTCTCCAGCCTGTTCGACTGAGCGACCGGGCGCTTGCGTCTCAGTCGCGCGGTGGCGCCAGCGCACCGTCGATCTCCCGCGCGCGGACGGCGGCGGGACGCGCCATGAGCGGGTCGGCATAGGCCTCGAAGGCGGGCCGTTTTTCGATCCGGCCGGACATCATGCCCCAGCTCAACTGGGCGCCGACATAGAGATCGGCCACACTGAACCTGTCGCCGGCCAGATATTGCCGCCCCGATACCGCGCCTTCGATCGTGGACAGGACATCCTCGTAGCTGCCGTAGCCGAGCATCCGGCTGTGCTCGGGCGCGGCGACAAAGCCGAGGGCGCGGTTGGTGACGGCCTGTTCCAGCGGGCCGGCCGCAAAGAACAGCCAGCGGTAATAGGAACCGCGCGCCGGGCTGGTGACATCGGGCGCAAGCCCGGCCTCAGGGAAGGCATCGGCAAGATAGGCGCAGATGGCGGCGCATTCGGTAACGATCGTCTCGCCATGCCGGATGGCCGGCACCTTCCCCATGGGATTGATGACGCGATAGGCCGTCGACTTCATGCCGGAGGCGCCATAATCGACGAGCTCGGTGTCGTAGGGGACGCCCGCCTCCTCCAGCATCCACCGCACGATGCGCCCGCGGGACATGGGATTGGTGTAGAAGGTCAGATCGGCCATGCTCTCATCCTCGCGCTTGCCGCATGGCGCGTGTTCTACCACGCCGGCGTGACGGCCAGAAGCGCGGGCCGGCCCAAGCTTGAAAAAGCGGGTCGCCTCGGCTATAGGCACGCCATCCGCGCAGACACCCTTGGAGGCAGCGCGGAGTGAAGCGCTCCCCGCAGCGGCCGATGGTTTTCCTCAGGCCGGCGCGTCGGCGCTTTTCGTCGTTTGTGCGCCATCGGGGCGCTGAACGGCTTCTCCTGTACGAAGCAAAGGACTTTGCCATGAGCGAGAGCTATACGTTCAAGGCCGAGGCGCGCGAGAAGGTCGGCAAGGGGGCCGCCCGTGAACTTCGCCGCAACGGACTGGTGCCCGCCGTCATCTATGGTGACAAGCAGCCTCCCCTGCCGATCGCGATTCCCTACAAGGAAACCTTCCTGCGCCTGCATAGCGGCGGCTTCCTGACGACCGTCGCGACGGTCGAGGTCGGCGGCCAGTCGATCCAGGTCCTGCCGAAGGATTATCAGCTCGACGTCGTCAAGGACACGCTGACGCATGTGGACTTCCTGCGCGTTTCCGCGCGGTCCATCGTGACGGTCCGCGTGCCGGTGCACTTCGTCAACGAGGACGAGGCTCCCGGCCTGAAGGGCAAGGACGGCGTCCTGAACGTCGTTCAGCACGATGTCGGCGTGAATGCGCCGGCCACCAGCATCCCGGACGCGATCACCATCGACCTGACGGGTCTCGACATCGGTGATTCCGTCCACGCCTCGCAGCTCACCCTGCCCAAGGGCGTGACGCTGGCCGACGATGCCGACCAGGCCATCGCCTCCATCACGCCGCCGGTCTCCGACGTCGAGGACGAAGACGGCGCCGAGGTCGAGGCCGCGGACGACGAAGCCAAGGAAGACTGATCCCTCGCCCTTTCGGGCGGACGGATCCATGTCGCAAAGCGGAGGCCGGGCGTACCATGCTGCTCATTGCAGGACTGGGCAATCCCGGCCCCCGCTACAGTGCGAACCGACACAATATCGGTTTCATGGCCGTGGACGCGATCCAGCGCGACCCGGCCTTCTCCCCCTGGTCGAAGAAGTTCAAGGGCGAGATCTCCGAAGGCCGGATCGGCTCGGAAAAGGTCCTGCTGCTCAAGCCGCAGACCTTCATGAACCTGTCGGGCGACAGCGTCGCCGCGGCGGCCGCCTTCTACCGCATCGAGCCCAAGGACATCATCGTCCTGCATGACGAGCTGGACCTGCCGCCCGGCAAGGTCCGCGTCAAGACCGGTGGCGGGCATGGCGGTCATAACGGGCTGAAGAGCATCGACGCGCATCTGGGGCGCGATTACCGCCGCGTGCGCCTGGGCATCGGGCATCCCGGCGCCAAGGAGCTTGTGTCGCCCTATGTGCTCAGCGATTTCGCCAAGGTCGACGGGGAATGGCTGCAGCCGCTGCTCGACGATGTTGCGCGCCACGCGGCATTGCTCGCCAAGGGTGACGATGCCGGCTTCATGAACAAGCTGGCGCCCGGCCAGTCCAAGGCCGAGCCAGCGGCGGCACAGCCGAAGGCGGCCACGCGCACCGGGCAGAGCCATATCCGCCAGGCGCGGTCGGGCGCCCCCGCCCGGCTGCCGACGAGCGGGCCGATGGCCGACATGCTGAAGCGCCTGTTCGGCAAGGATTGAACGTGACGCCCGGCCGGGCCGTGCCGGCGGGCAACAGGAATGGAAGAGTTTCATGGGTTTTCGTTGCGGTATCGTCGGTCTGCCGAATGTCGGCAAATCCACTCTGTTCAATGCCCTGACCAAGACGGCAGCGGCCCAGGCGGCGAACTATCCCTTCTGCACGATCGAGCCCAATACGGGCGATGTCGGCGTGCCCGATCCGCGCCTGAAGGACATTTCCACCATCGGCAAGTCCGCGCAGATCATACCGACGCGCATCACCTTCGTGGACATTGCCGGGCTGGTGCGCGGCGCGTCCAAGGGCGAGGGCCTCGGCAACCAGTTCCTGGCCAATATCCGCGAAGTGGACGCCATCGCCCACGTGCTGCGCTGCTTCGAGAATGACGACATCACCCATGTGGAAGGCCGGATCGACCCGGTTGCCGATGCCGAGACGGTCGAGACGGAGCTCATGCTCTCGGACCTCGAAAGCATCGAGCGGCGCATCGTGAACGTGCGCAAGCGCGCCGGCGCCAAGGACAAGGAATCCCTGGCGCAGCTTCCGGTCATGGAAGCTGTTCTGGCCAAGCTGCAGGCCGGCGAGCCGGCCCGGGTGTTGGTGCCGGATCTGGATGCGGACGAGCGCGCCCAGCTGCGCGCGCTCAACCTTCTGACCTCCAAGCCGGTCCTCTACGTGTGCAATGTGGCGGAGGCCGACGCCGCATCCGGCAATGCGCATTCGCAGGCCGTGGCCGAGATGGCCGCACGCCAGGGGGCGCGCAGCGTGGTGATCTCGGCCGCCATCGAGGCGGAGATCGCCCAGCTCCCCGATGAGGAGGTCGGCGAATATCTGGAAGCCATGGGCCTGGAGGAGCCGGGCCTCGACCGGCTGATCCGCGCGGGCTACGAACTTCTGGACCTCATCACCTACTTCACCGTGGGGCCGAAGGAAACGCGGGCCTGGACGATCCGCCGTGGCTTCAAGGCGCCCCAGGCGGCCGGCGTCATCCACACCGATTTCGAGAAGGGCTTCATCCGCGCCCAGACCATCGCCTATGACGACTTCGTCCGGCTGAAGGGCGAGGCCGGCGCCAAGGAAGCCGGCAAGGCACGCGACGAAGGCAAGGAATATGTCGTCCAGGACGGCGACATCCTCCTGTTCAAGTTCAACGTCTGATCCAGTCCGCGGCGCGCTCGCGCCCGGCCGCATCGGGAGGGAGGGCCATGATGCGCATGTTCGAGGATTACTCCGTCGGCACGATCCTGCCGATGGGTCCGCATGCGGTCAGCCAGGAGGCGATCATCGCTTTTGCGGCACAATACGATCCCCAGCCCATGCATCTGGATCCGCGCTATCCTGTCGACGGGCCGACCCGGGGCTTCTGCGCCTCGGGCTGGCACGTCTGCGGGATCATGATGCGGATGATGTGCGATTCCTTCGTCAACGCCTCCGCATCGGAGGGATCGCCCGGCGTCGATCGCCTCGCCTGGCGCCACCCGGTCCGGCCGGGTGACGTCCTGAGCGGCGGAACGGAAGTGCTGGAGGCACGCCCCTCCGCCTCCCGCCCCGCGATCGGCTTTCTCAAGCTGCGGACGCGACTCGTCAATCAGGACGATGTGGTGGTGGTCGAGGCGGAATATTCCGTCATGCTGCGCCGGCGCGCGGAGGCAACGTCATGAGCTGGTTCGACGAACTCGTGCCCGGGGCGGTGATGGAGCTCGGCGAACATGTCTTCACCGCAGAAGAGATCATCACCTTCGCCACGGCGTTCGACCCCCAGCCCTTCCATCTCGACGCAGAGAAGGCGCGGCACAGCCTGTTCGGCGGGCTTTGCGCCTCCGGCTGGCATGTGACGGCCGTCTTCATGAAGCTCAACGTCGCCACCATGAACCGCCTGGCAGAGGACCGTCGCCTGGCGGGGTTGGACGAACCGCAACTGGGTCCGTCCCCCGGTATCGAAAAGCTCCGCTGGCTGCGCCCCGTCTATGCCGGGGACAGGCTCGCCTACCGCTCGACCGTCCTGGCCACACGGCATTCGGCCAGCCGGCCGGGCTGGGGCATCCTGCAATCGCGCATCGACGCGCAGGATCAGGAGGGCCGGCCGGCCCTGACCTTCGAAGCCAGTCTTTTCCTGCGCAGCTAACGCAGCCTGGCATGAACGCGCCGTGCCTCGACGGTGAGCGTCGCCGCGGCGCCGGGCGTGTCGGCAATGTCGCTGTCGACCAGCGCGGCAATGGCCCGGATATCGTAATGAAGATCGGCACCGCGCGGGTAGCGCGCGGTCAGGTCCAGATCGTCCGCGGCGATCCGGGTCGCTGCGGGAGCCGATCCGTTATCATCAAAGGCGAGCTCCGCGCGCATGGCGCGGACGGTCATGTCGATCGTCGCCGCCCGGCCGTCGAAGGACAGGCGCGCCGCCTCCCCGTTCAGCCTGACCGCGCCGAAGGCGCCGGACAGGCTGATGTCGGACGCTGTTTGATCGATGGAAAGGTCGACCTGCGGCGGCACGTCGATGGTGAAGGTCACGGCGCAATCGTCCGAGCCGTCCTGCGTCTCCAGGATCAGCGTTTCGCCCTCCAGCCGCATGCCTGCGGCAGAGGCGCAGTCTCCGTAGTACCAGCTGGAGGGTATCCACCCGGACAGCCACCCATCGGCGCGGGCGGAGGCGCTGGCCCGGTAGGCCCCACCGGCGGCGGCCTGCAGGCGCAGGATGCTTGCAGCACCGGACAGGCGCACCGCGCTGACGCCGGACGTGTCGATGGTGGCCTGCGTCTGGGCAGGGGCCGGCATGGCCCACCCGGCCAGGAGGATCAGGGTTGCGGCCACGGCCGCGGCGAAGCTTCTATGTTGCATCAGGGCGCCCTTGTGCGATTGCCTCGCCGAGGGAGGGCATGGGATCATCGCCCGATGCGTCCCGGATCGCGATACAGGACGACCGTGATCCCGATCCGGGCCATGACGGTCCCGCTTCACTTTGCCCGCACAAGGACGTTCCACCGCCTATGCTGCTCGTTCCCCTGCCCTTTTTCGTGGCCTTCCTGTTACTGACCCTTCTGGCGCGGGAGTATCTGGACCGTAACGCCGCCGGCCCGCGCACCGAGGAAGGCTTCTTCTCCGCGCTCATGGCCACCTACGCGCTGCAATCGATCCTGGTGGGCCTGCGCTGGGGCTATGGCATCACGGCTGTGCTTCCACTCATGGCGGTCACCGCCTGCGTCATCGCGCCGCTCGCCTGGCTGAGCTTCCGCTCCCTCGTCGGCGGGCGGACCGATCCGGGCCTGCCCCAGGCATTTGCGCATCTTCTGCCGGCGCTGCTCGTCGGTGCCCTGGTTCTTCTAGCGCCGCAGGCGGTGGGAACCGCCATCGTTCTCATCTTCGTCGCCTATGGCTGCGCCATTCTCTGGGACGCGCGGCACGGACCGGACGGGCTGACGGCCTCGCGGCTGGATGGGGTCATCCGCTCCCACCGCGCCATGTGCGCAACGGGCGTCGCGCTGCTCGCCTCGGCCGCGTCGGATATCGGCATCGGGCTGGACCTTGCATGGCACGGCGGCCGGCACGGCGCGACCATCGTCGCCTTCGGGAATCTCGTCATCATCATCGCCCTTGCCGGTGCCGCATCGCTTGCACGCGGCAGCCGCTCCGGACCTATGGAGGCTCAGGGGCAGCAGGAGCGCACGCCTGCCCCCTCAAAGGCCGCTTCGCAAACCGAGACGCAGACGGCGTTGCGGATCGAAGCGCTGATGCGCGAGACGCGGATCTATACGGACCTCGATCTCAACCTTTCCCGCATCGCACGCAGGCTCGGCCTGCCGGCCCGCGACGTATCGGCTGCGATCAACCGAAGCCTTGGCATGAGTGTGTCGCATTACGTGAATGCGCTGCGGGTGCAGCATGCCGCCGAGCGTCTGGCGACGACGAGCGACAGCATCACGGCGATCATGCTGGACTCCGGCTTCTCGACCAAATCCAACTTCAACCGCGAGTTCCAGCGCGTTCTCGGGACCACCCCGAGCGCCTGGCGTCGCGCGCACGGAGCCGGCGGCAACGAGGCGACGCTGATCGCAGATCCGGCAGCGCCCCTTCTACACTGAAGCGGCAGTGCCGAACACCGAGGCGCGCGAATGGTCGGCTCGTCATCCGCAGGCTCCGCCCGGCCCGATGGCCGGCCGGCAAGTCACGCGGCGACGAACTCAGCCGATCATTCGATTGGGTCCTAAAATGAAACAGGGGCCACACGGGCCCCTGTCGATCGACGTGAAATGACGCGTCCCGTCAGTGCGGGATCTTCGCCCAGACCCGGCGCTTCACGGCATAGAGCATGCCCGCGAAGATGACGAAGAAGATCATCACCACGAAGCCGGTGGACTTGCGCTCCACCAGATGCGGCTCTGCGGCCCACATCAGGAAGGAGGCGATGTCGCGGGAATATTGCTCCACCGTCTCGGGCGCACCGTCATCATAGGTCACCTGGCCGTCGCTGATGGGCTGCGCCATGGCCAGGGCCGAGGATGCGATGAAGTACGGGTTGTAATGCGTGCCGGGCTGGAGCTGCAGATTGGCTGGTGGCTCCTCGCCATAGCCGGTCAGCAGCGCGTGGATATAGTCCGGCCCGCCTTCCGCATACTGGGTGAAGATATCGAAGACGAAAGCCGGGAAGCCGCGCTCGACCGCACGTGCCTTGGCGATGAGCGACAGATCTGGCGGATGGGCGCCGCCGTTCGATGCTGCGGCCGCTTCCGGGTTCGGGAAGGGCGCGGGGAAATGATCGGTCGGGAGGCCGGGGCGCTCGAACATGTCGCCGCTCGCATCCGGCCCGTCCTGGACCTGATACTCGGCGGCCAGGGTGCGGACCTGCGCATCGCTGTAGCCGAGCGCCTGCAGGTTGCGGAAGGCGACGAGGTTCAGCGAGTGGCAGGACGAGCAGACCTCACGATAGATCTTGAGGCCGCGCTGCAACTGACCGAGGTCCCACTTGCCGAAGGGCCCCGCGAAGCTCCACGACAGGTGTTCCGGCTTCTTCAGCGGGTAATGCGGCGTGGCATGGCTTTCGCCCTCGGCATGGGCGACTTCGCCCTGGCCGCTGGACACCGTATCGACGCCGGAGCCGGAGGTCGGCGCCTCGCCCGGGGCCGGTCCTTCGACCGGCGCGGGCGTTGCCGCCGGAACGGGTTCGGCGTCCTGGGCCGAGGCGGAGAGCGGAGCAAAGAGGACACCCGCCGTCAGAAGTGCTGATAGAAGCCGTTTCATTGCAAGTTCCTTCGTGCGCTTCATCAGCCTTTGGCCGCCGCCGACGCTTCGGCATGGCGAGCACCATTCTTGGCGAGCACCGCATCCGTGATGGAGGCCGGCAGCTTCCTCGGCGTTTCGACCAGGCCGAGAACCGGCAGGACGATGAGGAAGTGGGCGAAGTAGTAGATCGTGCCCATCAGCGACAGCGCCGGGTAGATGCCTTCGGCCGGGCGCGAGCCGAGCCAGCCCAGGAACACGGCGTTGAAGGCGAAGATCCAGAAGAAGATCTTGTACACCGGCCGGTAGGCGGTGGACTTGACCTTCGACGTGTCGAGCCAGGGCAGGAAGAACAGGACGATGATCGAGCCGAACATCACCAGGACGCCGCCGAGCTTGGAATCGATCGGGCCGATGTTGAAGGTGATGGCGCGCAGCATGGCGTAGAAGGGCAGGAAGTACCATTCCGGAACGATGTGCGCCGGCGTCTGCAGCGGATTGGCCGGGATGTAATTGTCCGGATGGCCGAGATAGTTCGGCATGTAGAAGACGAAATAGGCGAAGACGGCCAGGAAGACGATCATCGCGAACGCATCCTTGATGGTCGCGTAGGGCGTGAAGGCCACCGTATCCTGCGGCGTCTTGACCTCGACGCCCGTGGGGTTGGTCTGCCCCGTCACATGCAGGGCCCACACATGCAGCACGACCACGCCCGCAATCATGAAAGGCAGGAGATAGTGCAGCGAGAAGAAGCGGTTCAGGGTCGGGTTATCGACCGCGAAGCCGCCGAGCAGGAGGGTCTGGATCGGGTCGCCGATGCCCGGGAAGGCGGTGAAGAAGCCGGTGATGACCGTGGCGCCCCAGAAGGACATCTGGCCCCAGGGCAGGACGTAGCCCATGAAGGCCGTCGCCATCATCAGAAGGAAGATGATCACGCCGAGAATCCAGAGGATCTCACGCGGGGCCTTGTAGGAGCCGTAATAGAGGCCGCGGAAAATATGCAGGTAGACGGCCACGAAGAAGAAGGAGGCGCCGTTGGCGTGCATGTAGCGCAGCATCCAGCCCCAGTTCACATCGCGCATGATGCGCTCGACCGAGGTGAAGGCCAGTTCCGTCGACGCGGCATAATGCATCGCCAAAACGACGCCGGTGATGATCTGTAGGCCCAGGAACAGGGCGAGCACGCCACCGAACGTATAGGCGTAGTTCAGATTGCGCGGGACCGGATAGGCGACGAAGGAGTCATAGACGAGCCGCGGAAGCGGAAGCCGCGAATCGATCCACCGCTCGATGCCTGTGGACGGAACGTAAGACGAGTGACCACTCATGATTCAGCGCTTCCCCCCGTCAGCCGATACGAATTGTGGTGTCATTGGTGAACTCATACACCGGAATATGCATGTTCTCGGGCGCGGGGCCCTGCCGGATACGGCCGGCCGTATCGTAATGCGAGCCGTGGCACGGGCAGTACCAGCCGTCGTAATCCCCGGCCTGGCCGAGCGGAATACAGCCCAGATGCGTGCAGACGCCGATCATGACCAGCCACTGCTCGCGGCCGGGCACGGCGCGGTTTTCGTCCGTGGCCGGCGCGTCGGCGGCCAGGTTCTCGTTCCGGGCGATGGGATCCTTGAGCGATGCGAGCGGCACCTGCTTGGCTTCCTCGATCTCGGCCGGGGTGCGCTGGCGCACGAAGACCGGGCGCCCGCGCCACTTGGCGGTGATGGACTGGCCTTCGGCGATCTGGCTGACATCGACGTCGATCTGCGCCAGGGCGAGCGTGGCGGCATCCGGGTTCATCTGGTCGATGAAGGGCCACGCCACGGCGACCGCGCCGACGGCCGCAGCCGCCCCCGTCGCAATGAAGAGGAAGTCCCGGCGGGTGGTTTCCGATGTGTCGTGGACGCTCACGGCCAATCACGCTCCTTCAGGCTTGCCGGTGACGACCGGCGCATCAGGCCGGCGGCACCGCGACTCGGCCGCGCGAAAAGCACGGCACGGCCGAGGGTCCTACGACCGGCCGGTTTTCTTAAGCGGCCACTTGGAACTTGTCCAGACTATGGCTGCATGACGGCGGCATTATCCTTCGACCGTGCCTTCCGCGCCGCTTTCGAGGAAGCCGCCGACCTGCCGTGCCCACAGTTGGGCATAGATGCCCTGGGCGGCGATGAGGTCGGCATGCGTACCCTGCTCCACGATGCGCCCCTTGTCCATCACGACGAGCCGGTCCAGCGCGGCGATGGTCGACAGGCGGTGCGCCACGGCGATGACGGTCTTGCCCTCCATCAGGCGGTATAGGTTTTCCGCGATGGCGGCCTCCACCTCCGAATCCAGCGCCGATGTGGCCTCGTCCAGGAGCAGGATGGGCGCGTCTTTCAGCATCACCCGGGCGATGGCGATCCGCTGGCGCTGGCCCCCCGAAAGCTTCACGCCGCGCTCGCCCACCTCGGCGTCGAGGCCGGCCCGGCCTTCCCGGTCGCTCAAAGCGCCGATGAAGCCGCTGGCCTCGGCCCGCTCGATGGCGCGTGTCAGATCCTCCGGCGATGCGTCCGGGCGGCCGTAGAGGACATTGTCGCGGATGGTCCGGTGCAAGAGCGACGTATCCTGCGTGACCATGCCGATCTGCCGGCGCAGCGATGCTTGGCTGACCTTCGAAATATCCTGGCCATCGATCAGAATCCGGCCGGACGATACGTCGTAGAAGCGCAGGAGAAGGTTCAGGAGCGTGGTCTTGCCGGCGCCGGACCGCCCCACGAGGCCGATCTTTTCTCCGGGCGCGATCGTCAAGGTGAAATTCTCGACCACCGCGCCGGCCGGCCGGTGCTTGCGCGGCGCCGCATAGGAGAAGGACACGTCCTCGAAGCGCACCTCGCCCTTCGATACGGTCAGTTCGCGCGCGTCGGGCTTGTCTTCCAGCGCCACCGGCAGGGTGAAGGTCGAGATGCCGTCGCGGATCGTGCCGATATTCTCGAACAGGGCGGACACTTCCCACATGATCCATTGGGACATGCCGTTGAGGCGCAGGACGAGCCCCGTCGCCACGGCGATGGCGCCGACGCTGAGGAGTTCCTCCAGCCACAGCCCGATGCCGACCGCGGTCACGGCAAAGAGCAGGAGCGAGTTCAGAAGATACAGGCAGACATAGAAGGCGGTGATCAGCCGCCCCTGCCCGTAGACGGTCGTCAGGAAGCCGGACATGCTGTCGCGCGCGTGGCCGGCCTCACGCCGGGTATGGGCGAAGAGCTTGACCGTGCCGATGTTGGAATAGGCGTCGACGATCCGCCCCGTCATCAGGGCGCGCGCATCCGCCTGCCGCTCGGCCACGACCATGAGCCGGGGAATGAAGTAGCGCAGCATGAGCACGTAAAGGATCAGCCAGCCGATGAAGGGCAAGGCCAGCCGCCAGTCCGCGGCCGCGATCAGCACCACGATCCCCGTGAAGTAGACCGCGACGTAAAGCAGCACCTCGATGCTCTTCATGACGGTTTCGCGCACGGCGAGCGCGGTCTGCATCAGTTTGGTCGCCACCCGGCCGGCGAACTCGTCGTGGAAGAAGCCGAGCGACTGGTCGAGCAGCCAGTTGTGGACCGTCCAGCGGAACCGCATGGGGAAGTTGGCGAAGATGCCCTGGAAGGTGAACAGGGACTCGATGAAGACGAGACCCGGCAACAGGACCAGGATCACCAGCGCCATGATGACGAGCGTGCCGCCCTGCTCGGCCAGGAACGCCTCACGCGGGGTGGAGGACAACCAGTCCACGATGTCGCCCACGAAGGAGAAGAGCATCACCTCCAGGACGGCCACCACCGCGGTCAGGATGGCGACGATCAGGAAGATGGGCCAGAGCGGGCGGACATAATGCCACACGAACCCTGACAGCGTCTGCGGCGGACGCACGCCCCCGACATCGGGGAAAGGGTTCACCAGCCGCTCGATCCTGCCAAACATGCGTTACGCTTCCTGCTGTTCGCGCGCCCCGCTTTGAACGGGGTACGGCTTGATCTATCAGTGCGCCATGACGCTTTCCATCGCCCTGTACCAGCCGGACATTGCCGGCAATGCCGGCACCATCCTGCGCCTTGGCGCCTGCATGGGAGTTCCGGTGGAGATCATCGAACCGGCCGGTTTCGACCTGTCCGACCGCAACCTGCGCCGCGCCGGAATGGACTATGTGGCGCTGGCGACCCTGCGCCGCCACCTCGACTATGCGCAGTTCGCTGAGGAACGTGCGCGCACCGGGCGGCGGCTCGTCCTTCTGACCACGCGCGCGCAGGCCGCCTATACGGATTTCACCTTCCGCCCGGACGATATTCTTCTGTTCGGCCGCGAAAGCGCCGGCGTGCCCGAGAGCGTCCATGCGCAGGCCGATGCACGCCTGACCATCCCGATGCAGGATGGCGCCCGGTCGCTCAACCTGGCCGTCAGCGTGGCGATGGTGCTGGGCGAGGCGCTGCGCCAGACGCGCGCCACGGGCTAACCGGCCTGCGCCTGTGCAAAGGCGGGCAGGAGCCAGTCCCGGAACAGGGCGACCTTGCGTGGTACGCGCCCGCGTCCATGGCACAGATAGTAGGACTGGCCGTCCGCAGCCGCATGATCGAAGGGCCGGACCAGCCGCCCCTGCGTGAGTTCCGCGCCGTAGAAGAAGGGCGTCAGCATGGCGGCTCCGCGACCCGCCATGGCGGCCTGAGCCTCCAGGTGCTGGGCGCCCATTCGCGTTCCCGACCTGCGCGGGCTGTACTGCACACCCAGCTCGGCGAACCATAGCCGCCACCAGGGGTCGTCCTCGTCAATCAAGGGAAGCGTCAGCAGCGCCTCCGCCCCACAATCCGACGGGAGTTGCCGGGCCAGCGCAGGCGCCATCATCGGCGTGAAGGTCACCGGCATCAGCCGATGCATCTCCAGGCCCGGCCAGTCACCGCGACCCGACCGGATGGCGAGGTCGAAGGACCCGGCCGACAAGTCTTCCAGCGCCTGTGTCGAATCGAGGCGCACCGCAATGTCGGGATGGGCGAGCTGGAACGCGCCGATATTGGAGGCCAGCCATTGGGCGGCGAAGGTCGGCAGAACCGTAATGGACAGGACCTCGGCCGTCGCTGCGCGGGCTTGCGCATAAGCGCGCGCCAAAAGAGCCAGTGCCTCACGCGTATCCGGCGCCAGCCTGCGCCCCAGCGGCGTCAGTGCGATGTGCGGGCGGCTCCTGCGGAACAGCGGTCCGAGCCGGTCTTCCAGGACCCGGATCTGGTAGCTTACCGCAGCCTGCGTCATGCCGAGTTCGGCCGCGGCCCTGGTGAAGCTCAGGTGCCGCGCAACGGCGTCGAAGGCGCGGATCGCCGTGAGTGGCGGAAGAACTTCCATCAAAATGCCTTATGATATCCCGCTGCGCTTCGATTGGATCGCACCGGCGCCGCGTGGAATAGCTGCATCGGCACGATCGCAGGAGATTCCGCATGGTTTCACGTTCGATGGACCCCGTTCCATACCAGGCCATACGGCGGTGGCCCTGGCGCCAGCATGGCCTTTCGTCATTGATGCGCCTTATCGATGCACTGCGCAAGCGGCGCAAAAGGCTGCAGGAGGATGAATTGCCCACGTCTCTCAAGCGCGATATCGGCCTTCTGGACGGGCGGCCGATCCATCGGCCGGACGGGCGGTGGCGTTGACGGGGGCCTGCTTGCGGCGCGGACGGTTCGACGCTATCGCCTGATCTCATGCGCGGCGAGCCTGAGGATATGCGAATGCCAACGAGCCGGGACCTTCTGGAACGCCTCGTCGCCTTCGACACGACCAGCCACAGGTCCAATCTGCCGTTGATCGACTTCGTCGTCGGATATCTTTCGGACCACGGGCTGGAATGCACGCTGCAGCGGGACGAAACCGGCCTGAAGGCCAATCTCTGGTGTACGATCGGACCCTCCGGCCAGGATGGCGGCATTATCCTGTCCGGGCACACCGACACCGTTCCCGTCGACGGGCAGGACTGGTCGAGCGACCCGTTCACCCTGTCGGAGCGCGGTGGGCGGCTTTATGCGCGCGGCGCCTGCGATATGAAGGGTTTCCTGGCCTGTGTCCTTTCGGCCGTGCCGAAAATGCTGGCCGCGCCGCAGCGCCGGCCATTCCATATCGCCTTCACCCATGACGAGGAGGTGGGCTGCATCGGGGCGCGGCAGCTGGTGGAAAAGCTCGCCGCCGAGACGGTCCGCCCGGCCTTCTGCGTGGTGGGGGAGCCGACCATGATGGGCGTCGTCACCGGCCACAAGGCCAAGCGCTCCATGCGCGTGACGGTGCATGGGCGCAGTTGCCACTCCTCGCTCGCGCCGAAGGGCGTCAACGCCATCGACCATGCTGCCTCACTGATCCTGGCGCTGCGCGCCATGGGCCGGCAACTGGCGACATTGCCGGGCGATCCGGCTTACGACATCGCCGTCACGACGGCGCATACGGGCACGATCGAGGGCGGAACCGTCCTGAACATCGTGCCGGACCGCTGCAGCTTCACCTGCGAGTTCCGCGTGCTGCCGGACCAGGATCCCGACGCGCTGGTGGCTGAGCTGCGCCAGGCGATCGCATCGGAAGAAGCCGCCATGCGCAGGCTCGCGCCGGAAGCCCGGATCGAGCTCGACGTCTATGCCGGCTTTCCCGGCCTCGATACGCCGGACGATGCGGAGATCGTCCGGCTCGCCAAGGGTTGGTCGCAGTCCAACGGACAATCGAAGGTCGCCTACGGCACCGAGGCGGGGCTGTTCGCGAACGGACTGGGCACCGCCACCATCGTGTGCGGGCCCGGCTCCATCGATGTCGCGCATCGTCCCGACGAATATGTCGAGATCGCGCAGCTCGATCGCTGCGACGCCTTCCTGGAGCGTCTCATCGCATGGAACGGGGCTTGAAGGACGGCATCCGTGGCGGCGATAATGCGGCTGCGCCTGTGATGGCGCCCATGCACCGGGAAGCCACCATTGCGTCATGATCCGGGCATCTCCGCCGCCCGATTGCCGAAAGCGGCACCGCAGGCCCGACGCGGCGAGGCCGCCTCCGGCGGGCGCGCGCGCGGCTGGATCTGGATCGTGGTCATGGCGATCCTGGCAGCATCCGCCTACGCCGCCAACCTTGCCTATACGCGCGCGCTGGACCAGACCATCGCCAATGGCGCGGAAACGCTGAACCTCGTGCGGACGGGGCTCGAGGGCCACCTGGCCCGCTACGAGAACCTGCCGGAACTGATTGCCGACCAGGATATCGTCAAGCAGGTCCTGAGCGAGCCCGTATCCCCCATGACGGAATCGCTCGCCAATCTGTATCTGGAAGACGCCGCCGCGCTTCTGGGCGTCATGGATGCCTATGTCATCCGCCCTGACGGGGAAACCATCGCGGCCAGCAACCACGATACGCAGATGAGCTTCGTCGGCCGCAATTTCCGCTACAGGCCGTATTTCCAGGATGCACTGGCTGGCGCGCCGGGCCGCTTCTTCGGCATCGGCACGACGTCCAACAAGCGCGGCTACTACTTCTCCGCCCCGGTGCGGGTGGGCGGCAACATACTGGGCGTCGTCGCCCTGAAGATCGATATGGATGCGCTGGAAGCCTCCTGGGGGTCCGGCATCTCGGAGATCATGGTGGTCGACCCCGAGGGCGCCGTCTTCATGGCCGGGCGGCCGGAATGGCGCGTGCGCAGCTTCGTCCCGCCGGGGCCGGACGCCATGGCGCGAACGGCCGAGACACGGCGCTATGCGGATGCGCCGCTCGAGGCGATCGGCTTCGGCTTCCAGACCGACGAGAACGGGCACGAGGTGGCGCGGATCGGCTCGGGCGCCGATGCCCGCAGCTATGTGGTGCTGAGCCAGGACATGCCCGATGCCGGATGGACTGTGAAGGTCCTGGCGGACCGGACGGTGGCGCAGGACCAGGCGCTTGCGGTGGGCGTCGCCGCCCTTCTTCTTCTGGCGCTGATCGCCGCGCTTGGCGGCATTCTGTACCTGCGCAAGGTGCGTGGCCTGGAGCGCCTGCGGCTCCAGCGCGAAGCGCAGGAGCAGCTGGAGCGGCGCGTGGCTGAGCGCACCACCGAGCTCGGTCTTGCCAACACGCTCCTGGAGCGGGAGGTGATCGAGCGGCGCGCCACCGAGCACACCCTGCGCCAGACGCAGTCGGACCTGGTGGAAGCCGGCAAGCTGGCCGCGCTCGGCCAGATGTCCGCTGCGCTGAGCCACGAGTTCAACCAGCCGCTCGCGGCCGCCAGCGCCTATGCTGAAAATGCGCTCGTGCTGATCGAGCGCGGCCGGATCGCGGAAGGGCGGGCCAATGTGGAACGCATCGCCGATCTGATGGACCGGCTCTCATCCATCTCCCGCCACTTGCGCACCTTTGCGCGGCGGCCGGACGACATGCTGCAAGAGGTCCGGCTGACGCAGGTGGTCGAGGATGCCATGACCATCATCGGCCGGCGCGTCACGACCGCCGATGCCAGCATGGACATCCGCATCGACCCGGCGGCCGACGCCGTCATGGCCGTGGGGGTGCGTCTGCAACAGGTGCTCGTCAACCTGATCTCCAATGCGGCGGACGCAGTGGAGGACACGCCGGATCGCCGCATCACCGTGACGTCGCAGCCCTCGGCGGACGGCACGGTGGAGCTCAGCGTCGAGGATACGGGGCCCGGTGTGCCCGAAGCGATCCTGCCCCGCATCTTCGACCCGTTCTTCACCACCAAGGGTGTGGGCAAGGGGCTGGGCCTCGGACTGTCGATTTCCTACAACATCGTGCGCGATATGGGCGGCACCCTGCATTGCGAGCGCGGTGCCGCCGGCGGTGCACGCTTTACCCTCTCGCTGCAGACGCCGGGCTTTGGGACGGACGGTTCATGAGCCAGCCACAGGTCATTCTGGTCGATGATGAAAAGGAGGTCCGCCTCTCCTATTCGCAATCGCTCGAACTGGCGGGATTTGCGGTGCGCGCCTTTGCCAGCGCCGAACATGCGCTCGACCTCATATCCCCCGAGTTTCCGGGCGTCGTCGTGTCGGACATTAGGATGGCCGGGCTCGATGGCATGTCTTTCCTGTCGCGCGTGCGCAGCATGGACCGGGAGCTGCCGGTCATTCTCATCACCGGCCATGCCGATACGGCCCTGGCCGTGGCCGGCATGCGTGAAGGCGCCTACGACTTCATCGAAAAACCCTGTCGCCCACGCAAGCTGGCCGATGTCGTGGCGCGCGCGGCCGATTACCGCCAGCTGATCCTGGAGAACCGCCGCCTGCGGGACTGGTCCACCCGGCAGGAGGACACGATCGAGGCGCGGCTCATGGGGCGCACGCCGGCCATCGCCGACCTGCGGCGTTTCATCCGCACCATCGCGCCGAGCGATGCCGATATTCTCCTCGTCGGCGCCACGGGCACCGGCAAGGGGCTCGTCGCGCGGCTCATCCACGATGTCAGCAAGCGCGCCGCCCGGCCCTTCGTCCTGGTCGACTGCGCCACCCTCTCGCACGCAGCGCCGGAAGCCGAACTTTTCGGAGTCGAAGCCGGGGCGGCGGGCTCCGGGCGCGCCCGCTTCGGCAAGATCGAGCAGGCGCATGGCGGCACGATCCTGTTCGACAATCTGTCCCGCATGCCGCTCGATCTGCAGGCCCGCCTCGCCCGCGTGATGGAAGATGGCGCCCTGACCCGCATCGGCGGCCATGGCAGCATCCCGGTCGATGTGCGCTACATGGCGGCCCTGCGCGTCGACCCGGACGCGGAAGTCGCCGCCGGCCGCCTGTCGCCCGAGCTTCTGTACAGGCTGAACGTCGCGACCATCCATCTGCCGCGCCTCGACGAGCGACGGGAGGATATCTCCCTCCTGTTCCTCAAACTCGCAAACGACGCCGCCGCGCGCATGGGCACGGAGCTGGACCCCGTGCCGCCGAGCATCCTGCAGGATCTCATCAACCGGCCCTGGCCCGGCAATGTCCGCGAACTCGCCAATGCGGCGGAGCGCTACGTGCTCGGCGTCGGGCACGGGCCTGCACCCGCCGCGGCGCAGGACAACGCCACCAGCCGTCGGCTGGCCGATCGCGTGGCGGAATACGAGCGCTCGCTGATCATCGGCACGCTGGCCACCTGCGGCGGCAACCTGAAGGCCGCCTATGAAATCCTCGGCCTGTCGCGCAAGACGCTCTATGAGAAGATGCAGAAGTTCGGCCTCGACAAGCGCGACTTCCGGGATCCCGACGATCCGGCCTGAAGATGCGGATGGGTGGATTTCCACCCATCCTGAGCGTGGCCTTGGGTCGTAAACCACCCATGCCTGTCGGTGGTTCGGCCGCAACCGTGCAGGGACATGCCAAAAGGCACTTGCGCATGAGGCGGGCACACTATCTCGTAAGGGCACATGTCCGGATTGTCTGATGTGGGATTGCCGCGGCCTCGGGAGGGCCGGTGACGATCCTGGCCTACGGCGCGCTGCGCCGCATGCGCCGTCGCAAGACGCTTCAGAACCGGACTCAATTGCCGGAACCTCCGGCAACGCAACGGGAGGAATGGTCTTGCTGAAATCTTTCGCGCTTTCGACGCTCATGGTGCTCGGTGCCGCTTCGGGTGCCCTCGCCCAATCGGACTACCCCACGCAGCCGATCACGGTCGTGGTGCCCTTCTCGGCCGGCGGGCCGACCGACACGGTCGCGCGGCTGGTGGCGCAGGTCATGTCCAAGGAGCTCGGGCAGCAGGTGCTGATCCAGAATGTCGGCGGTGCCGGCGGCACGCTCGGCGCCGGCCAGGTGGCGAACGCCACCAATGACGGCTACACCCTCCTCCTGCACCATATCGGCATGTCGACCGCGCCGACGCTCTACCGCAACCTCGCCTTCGATCCCCTGACCGACTTCACGCCGGTGGGTCTGATCACTTCGGTGCCCATGACGATCGTGGCGCGCAAGGACTTCGAGCCGACCGACATGGCGAGCCTGACGACCTACCTGAAGGCGAATGGCCAGGACGTGACCTACGCCAATGCGGGGATTGGCTCGGCATCGCATCTATGCGGCATGCTCCTGCAGGATTCGCTCGAGGTGCAGATGATCACCGTGCCCTACCAGGGCGCCGGCCCGGCCATGACCGACATTGTCGGCGGCCAGGTGGACCTGATCTGCGACCAGACGACCAACACGACCAACCAGATCAAGGCCGGCGAAGTGAAGGCCTATGCGGTGACGTCGCCGGCGCGGGTGGACTCCCTGCCCGACCTGCCCACCACCGCCGAGGCGAACCTGCCGCGGCTGGAGATCGGCGTCTGGCACGGGCTGTACGGCCCCAAGGACATGGACCCGGCCATCGTCGCCAAGCTGGAAGCGGCACTGCAGACAGCCCTCCAGGATCCGACCGTCATCCAGCGCTTCGCCGAACTCGGCACCGCGCCCGTCCCGCTCGACCAGGCCACGCCGCAGGCCCTGACCGAAGAGCTGAAGGGCCAGATCGAGCTGTGGAAGCCGATCATCGAGGAAGCCGGCGTCTACGCCGACTGATCAGGGCGGCGCCACCGGCCATGCTGGAACGGCATGGCCGGGGCACTCGGGGGGATATGTCATGACGAACACCGTCACATCCAGGTCCCGGCGCGATATCACCGCTGGGCTGATCTTCATCGTCATCGCCGCGGGCTTCGCGGTGGAGGCGATGAATTACCAATTGGGAACGGCCCTTCGGATGGGGCCGGGCTTCATGCCGCTGATGCTGGCCGGCGGCCTTGCGGGCTTTGGCCTGCTCATCGCCATCCAGGGGTTCCGGCGGCATGACGATACGGTTTCCGAACCCGTCGCCTGGCGCGGCATTCTGCTCATATGCCTGGCGCTCGCCGTCTTCGGCTATGCCGCACGCTCGCTCGGCCTGGTGCCCATCGTCGCGCTCTGCACCTTTCTGTCGGCGCTGGCATCGCGCAACAACAGCATCGTCAGCGCCCTGATCATGGCCGCTGCCATGTCGGCGCTTTGCTATCTCATCTTCAAGATCGGCCTCGGCATCACTTTGCCGACCTTCGGCCCGGTCTTTGCGTTGTAGGCGGAGGGACAGATCGTGGAACTGATTTCTCATCTGGCGCTCGGCTTCGAGACCGCCCTCACCCCCGTCAACGTGTTCTGGTGCTTCATCGGCGTTCTGTTGGGAACGCTGGTGGGCGTGTTGCCCGGCATCGGCCCCACGGCCACCATCGCCATGCTGTTGCCGATCACCTTCACCTTTTCCCCGGTGACGGCGCTGATCATGCTGTCGGGCATCTATTACGGCGCCCAATATGGCGGCTCGACCACGGCCATCCTGATCAACCTGCCGGGGGAGAGCTCGTCGGCGGTGACAGCCATCGACGGCTATCAGATGGCACGCAAAGGGCGAGCGGGGCCGGCGCTCGCCACGGCGGCGCTCGGCTCCTTCTTCGCAGGCTCGGTCGCCACGCTGCTCCTGGCCATCGCCGCGCCCCCGCTCGCCCGCATCGCGCTGAACTTCGGCGCGCCGGAATATTTCGCGCTGATCGTGCTCGGCCTGCTCGTCTCGATCTCGCTGGCGCACGGCTCCGTCACCAAGGCCATGGGGATGATCCTGCTTGGCCTGCTTCTGGGGACCGTGGGTCAGGACATCTACACCGGCACGCCGCGCTTCACCTTCGGCCAGCTCGAACTCTATCAGGGGCTGAACTTCGTGTCGGTCGCCGTCGGCGTGTTCGGCGTGGCGGAGATTTTCCGCAACCTCGAAAACGAGCGGAACCGTGAGGTGATGGTCAAGAAGGTCAGCAATCTCTGGCTGACCAAGGACGACTTCCGCCGCATCGTCGGCCCGGTCCTGCGCGGCACGGCGCTCGGCTCGATCCTCGGCATCCTGCCGGGTGGCGGCCACGTCCTGTCTTCCTTCGCCTCCTATTCGGTCGAAAAGAACCTGTCGCGCCACAAGCACGAGTTCGGCCAGGGCGCAATCGAAGGCGTGGCCGGCCCGGAAAGCGCCAACAACGCCGCGGCGCAGACCTCCTTCATCCCGCTCCTGACGCTCGGCATCCCGGCCCATCCGGTCATGGCGCTGATCGTCGGGGCCTTCATCCTGCAGGGCATCACGCCCGGGCCGGATGTGATCAACTCCCAGCCCGCCCTCTTCTGGGGCATCATCGCCTCCATGTGGATCGGCAACGTCCTGCTCATCATCCTCAACCTGCCGCTGATCGGCCTTTGGGTGAAGATGCTGACCATTCCCTACCGGGTGCTCTTCCCGGCCATCGTCCTCTTTGCGTCGATCGGCTGCTACTCCATCAACAACAACCCGTTCGATGTCTATGCGATCGGCATTTTCGGGCTGCTCGGCTATGTCCTGATCCGGCTCGGCTGCGAACCTGCGCCGCTGCTGCTCGGCTTCGTGCTCGGCCCTCTGCTCGAGGAGCATCTGCGCCGCGCCATGATCATCTCACGCGGGGATCCGATGGTGTTCCTGGAGCGTCCCATCTCGGCCACGCTGCTGGCCATCGGGCTGGCCTGCGTGATCTTCGCGGTGCTGCCCTCCATCCGCAACAAGCGCAAGGAAGTCTTCGTCGAAGACGATTGATCCTTCGCATTCCGGGGCGGCACGTGGCCGCCCCGCTCCACCGCGCGCCCCGCCTGACGGGACGCGCATCGACCATTCGAAAGGGCGAGACTGACAA
>NZ_BBWR01000018.1 GCF_001463905.1 Aureimonas frigidaquae | reverse complement strand
CCGTAGAAGCCATGAGACCGATTGATCGTATCTTCGCACGCGCCGCCGCCGATCCGCGCCGTATCGTCCTGCCGGAGGGCGAGGACCCCCGCATCATCGACGCCGCGCTCATGAGCGCGCGGGAGGGCATCGCCCGGCCAGTCCTGATCGGGCAGGCCGATGCCATCCGGGCCGCCCTTGCCCAGCGCGGCGCCGACGAGCCAGGCCTGACCATCGAGGATCCCGCAACCTCACCCCTGCGCGAGGGCTTTGTTCAGCGCTATCTGGACTTGCGGCGCGCCAAGGGGGCAACAGAGGAGCAGGCCCAGGCGGCCATCGCCGACCCGATGGGCTTCGCCGCCATGATGGTGCGGCAGGGCCAGGCTGACGGGATGGTCGGGGGCGCGGTCGCGACGACGGCCCATACGGTGCGCACCGCCTTGCAGATCATCGGCCGCGCGCGCGATGCGCAGATCGTCTCCAGCTTTTTCCTGATGATGCTGTGCGGTGCGGACCACCGGAAGAAGGGCGCCTTTCTGTTTTCCGACTGCGGGCTCGTCATCGAACCGGATGCGCAGGAGCTGGCCGCCATCGCGCTCGCCACAGCACGCTCCTGCGCGGCGCTCCTTCGGGAGGAGCCGCGCGTCGCCATGCTGTCCTTTTCGACCATGGGAAGTGCCAGCCACCCCAGCATCGGCAAGGTCGTCGCCGCGACCGAGCTGGTGCGCGCGGCCGATCCCGACCTCATCGTCGAGGGGGAATTGCAGTTCGACGCGGCCTTCGTTCCCGCCATCAGCGCGGCCAAGGCGCCGACATCGCATATCCAGGGCGATGCCAACGTCTTTGTCTTTCCGAACCTGACGGCGGGGAACATCGCCTACAAGGTGGCGCAGCGTATGGGAGACGCCATCGCGATCGGCCCCATCCTGCAGGGGCTCGCCAGGCCGGCCAACGATCTGTCCCGCGGCTGCGACGCGGCCGACGTCCATGCGATGATCGCCGTGACCGTCGTCCAGGCGCTCGATGCAGAAGATGCCGCCGCGCACTCGAACGTCACTGCGCCAGCCGGACTGAGCGAGGGCGCCGGGCAGCAGCACGTTTAAGCGGAGGTCATGCCCGCCAGCGTGCGGGCGATCAGCTCCACGCCGGGGCGGATCATCGCCTCGTCGATGGAGGAATAGGCCAGGCGGTAATAGGGGCAGGGCCGGCTTTGATCGGCGAAGAAGACGTAGCCCGGCTCGATCAGCACGTTGCAGGCGCTCAGCTCGGTCGCAAGCTGGCGTGTATCGACACCATCGGGCGCCTTCATCCAGACGCTCGATCCGCCCGAGACGCTCACCTCCACCGGCGTGAGGGCATATTCGCGCAGCGCCTGCATCATGGCGTTCCGGCGGGCCTGGAAGGCGTTCGCCATGCGGGAGATGAGGGCATCGTAATAGCCAAGCGACAGGAAGGTGGCGACGGCCCGCTGCGACTGGCCCGGAGGGTGGCGCAGAACCGCCGCCCGCAAGGCGCGAACCTCGTTGATGAAGGGCTGCGGCCCGACCAGATAGCCCATGCGCAGGCCGGGAAAGATGGATTTGGAGAAGGAGCCGACATAGATGACTCGGCCGTCATCGTCGAGCGATTTGATCGCCGGGGCGGGCGAGCGCAGGAACGACATCTCGAACTCGTAATCGTCCTCGACGATCAGGTAATCGTGCCGGCGGGCATGTTGCAGAAGGGCGGCGCGGCGCTCCAGCGGCATGGTCGCGTTGGTCGGACAGTGATGGCTCGGCGTCACGAAGAGCACATTGGTACGCTCCGGGAGATGCTCGAAGACGGTGCCGTCGCCATCCACGGGATTGGTGACGAGCTCGCAGCGCGTCTGGCTCAATATGGCGCGCAGGCCATGATATCCCGGATCGTCCATCACGGCCGTGCGGCGCTGGTTCAACAAAACCTGTGCGGCGAGCCATAATGCATTCTGCGCGCCCAATGTGATCAGAATTTCATCAGGCTGGGCGCGGATGCCACGCTTGGGCAGCGTGTGCATTGCAATGTATTTGATAAGTTCCGGATCGTCGCGCTCGAAGTAATCGGCGGAGGTGGAGGCGAAGTCCCGCTTGCCGAGCGCCTGGATGGCGCAGCGGCGCCAGTTGCGGTGGTCGAACAGCGTATCGTCGGACTGGCCGTAGATGAAGCGGTAGGTGTAGTCGCGCCAATGCGCGGGCTTGAGCGGCAGGACGGCGTCCGAATAACGCTGACCGATCGCCTTGGACCAGTCCACCCCGCTGGCCGGAGCCTCGGCCCGGTTGGGAAAGCGCACCTGGCGTGGCGCCTTGTCGGAAACGTAATAGCCCGAGCGCCCGCGCGAGTTGACGAACTCGTTGGCGACGAGCTCGCTATAGGCGAGCGTTACGGTGATGCGGCTGACGCCGAGCTGATCGGCGAGCCGGCGGCTGGACGGAAGCCGTTCACCCGGCGGGAAACGCCCGTCCAGGATCGCCTCGCACATCAGCCGCTGGATCTGCTGCTGGAGGGTCTCCTGCGAGGAATGGTCCAGGTAGAAGTAAGTCGGCGCCGTCGCCATCCTTGAGAAACCACCTTATTGGGTATGTTGCTTTGCGCGGGCAGCAGGTTACGGTGTTGGCGTAGCGCGTCGAGGCGGAAATACGCACGATAGAAAGAATATGGGCGGTATCATGCTGATGTTTCGGCTTCCGGTCAATCGACTACCCCTGCGCACACGCCTTGGGCAGAGTGGCATTCTGGCCTTATCAATATGGCCGAACTGGAACTACGTGGAGGCGGCGCGAAATGTCCCATTCCATGTGGAATAATGCGAAAACGTGACGGAGGTTAGGATGCGATCCGGTCTGAAACTTGCCTTGCTGGCGGGGGCGATGACGCTCTCCGCACATCCGGCCCTTGCGATCGACAAGGTGACGGTCGCGTATTTTCTGGAATGGCCAACCGCCAACCAGGCCGCCCAGGCGGACAAGGCCTTCGAGGAGGCGCTCGGCGTGCCGGTCGAATGGCGCGCCTTCGGCAATGGCAACGAAATGACCCAGGCCATGGTGTCCGGTGACGTCCAGATCGCCTACAGCCAGGGCTTCATCCCCTTCATCGTCGGCGTCACGAACGGCGCCCCCCTGGAACTCGTCGGCGTGGCGGTCACCTATGCCGAGAACGATCTGTGCATCGTGCGCGACGATGCCGGCATCACCAAGGAAAATGCCAAGGAGCTGGAAGGCAAGCGCGTCGCCACCCCCATCGGCAACGTGACCCACTACAAGCTGCTGCGCAGCCTGGAAGTGCTCGGTGTCGATGCGACGAAGGTCGAGCTCGTGCAGATGAACCCGGCCGATGCGGCGGTGGCCCTGATGCGCGGCGACGTTCCGATGGCCTGCGCCTTCGGCGGACCGCTCGACCGCATGCGGGAGGTGGGCAAGCCGCTGATGACGGGCGCCGAGCAGGAGGCCGCAGGCATCAACACCTTCGACATCGTCTCGGTCGAAAAGAGCTTTGCCGACGAGAATCCGGAGATGGTCAAGGCGTTCATGCGCGTGACGGCGGAGGCGAACGCCGCTTACGAGAAGAGCCCCGACGCCAAGATCGACGTCATCGCCAATGCAGCCGGCATGGACACCAAGGCCGCGGCTGACATGCTGTCGCTCTTCGGCTTTCCGACCGTGGAGGAACAGCTCGGGCCGAACTGGCTGGGCGGCGGTATTCAACAGGCGGCCAAGGGCGTGGCGGATCTGATGAAGTCCAGCGGCAACATCGACCGGACGCTCGACGATTACGGGCCTTTCGTGACGACGCAGTACCTGACGAAATGACGCCTGGCCCGGCCGCCTCGGCGGCCGGGCTCATCATCGAAGGTCCGTGACGGGAGAGGGCGCTTGTCTTCCATTTCCATCGACAACGTATCGATGCGATACGAGCTTACGACGGGCGACGTGGTCCATGCTCTCGAGCATGTGTCGCTTGAAATCCAGACCGGCGAACTGGTGTCGATCCTCGGCCCGTCCGGCTGCGGCAAGACCACGCTTCTCAATATCCTGGCCGGGTTCCTGGCGCCGTCCGAAGGACAGGTGTGCGTCAACGGGCGGCGGGTGACCGGGCCGGGGCCCGACCGCGGCATGGTCTTCCAGCAGGGCGCCCTGTTCGAATGGCTGAGCGTGGAGGGCAATGTCGCCTTCGGCCCGCGCATGATGGGCAAGCCCAAGCGCGAAACGGACGAGAAGGTGCGCCACCTTCTGGATGTGGTGGGACTTTCGGGCTTTGCGTCCAAGCCGGTCTACCAACTGTCCGGTGGCATGCAGCAGCGCGTGGCTCTGGCCCGATGCCTTGCCAACGACCCGGCCGTGATCCTGATGGACGAGCCGCTCGGTGCGCTGGACGCGCTGACGCGCGAGAAGATGCAGGGGCTTGTGCTCAAGCTCTGGAAGGAAACCGGCAAGACCGTCATCCTGATCACCCATTCGGTGGAGGAGGCGCTGCTTCTGGGCGAGCGTCTGATCATCATGGCGCCGCGGCCCGGGCGGATCTTCAAGGAATACAGGCTCGATTTTCCGGAGCTGGCCCTGGCGCAGGATGCCCGCCAGGTGAAGGCGCTGCCGCAATTCGTGCGCACGCGCGAGGAAATCCTGTCGATGATCTGGAGCATGGAGGAGGAAATCATGGGGCGGGAGTTGCGGACGGAGATGGCCGGTGCGTGAACATCCCAAACCATCCGGCCTGGCGGTCTGGCTCGGCATTTCCGACAATGCCTTCACACGGCAGAAGACGGTCAAGTTCGGCGATGCGAGCGCGGTCAACTCCGGCCGGCTCTATTCCATCCTGATCGTCCTGATTCTGCTTGCGGCCTGGATCATCGCCAGCGCCACGGGCAGCATCAAACCCTTCTTCTGGCCGCCGATCGGCGCCGCCATCGAGCGGCTGCAGACCTTGCTGACCGACGGTTTTCGGAACGTCTCGCTCTGGCAGCATGTGGGCATCAGCGTCTGCCGCGTCCTGTCCGGGGTCATCTACGGTGCGCTCGTCGGCATTCCGCTCGGCTTTGCCATGGGGTTGTCGTCCTTTGCCCGCGGTCTGTTGGACCCGATCGTCGAATTCATGCGGCCGATCCCGCCGCTCGCGCTGATCCCGCTGATCATCCTGTGGTTCGGTATCGGCGAGTTCGCCAAGATCTTCCTTCTGTTCCTGGCGTCCCTCTTCATCATGACGATCGCGGCGCGGTCGGGCGTTGCCAATGTGCGCGTTTCCAAGATCCACGCCGCCTATTCGCTCGGCGCGACACGCTTCCAGATCCTGCGCCACGTGATTTTGCCCAACGCGCTTCCGGAAATCTTCACCGGCCTGCGCACGGCGATCGGCGTCTGCTGGGGCACCGTGGTCGCTGCCGAGCTGGTCGCGGCCGACCGAGGCGTTGGATCGATGATCATGATCGCCAAGAACTTCCTGCAGACCGATACGGTCGTCATCGGCATCGCCATCATCGGCATCATAGGCTACGCCATCGAACTTGGCATGCGGTGGCTCGAGCGCGTGCTGGTGCCATGGCGGGGTAAGGTCTGACGGCGGGACAAAAGGGCGAAGGGCATTGGCCGAGGCGACCGCGGGTGCGGTCGCCAGAGCCGTTGCGTCATCGGGCGCCTGCCGGCCGCACGATAGGCGTGTCTACTCGGCGATGGTCGGCGCTGCCGCTGCCGCCGCAGTGACGACGCGGTTCCGCCCCCCAGTCTTGGCGGCGTAAAGGGCTGCGTCGGCAGCCAGGATCGCATCGGCGATAGCAGTGGGACCCGATCCGAGCGCGGCAACGCCGAAGCTGCCGGTCACCTGGAGTGGCTGCCCGGCAAAGGTGAACTGCAGTGCGGCAATGGCCGATCGCAGCCGTTCCGCGACAGCGGCCGCGCTGACCCTGTCACCCGCCAGGGCCACGCCGAATTCCTCGCCGCCGAGCCGTCCCAGAATGTCATGATCGCGCAGGTTGCCGCGGCAGGCCGCGACGACGGAGGTCAGCACCTCGTCTCCCGCCCGGTGGCCGAAGCGATCGTTCACCGACTTGAAATGATCGATATCCAGAAGGATGATCGATATCGGCAGGCCCTTGCCGCCCGTCACTTCCAGCATGCGTGCGAAATGCTTTTCGAAGACGCGACGCGTCACGGCCCCGGTCAGCGTATCGAGGGTGGCCCATCCATGCAGCTCGAACTCGCTTGCCGCAAGCTGCGCCAGATCCTCCAGAATGGCCAGCTCGCGGTCCGAGAAGATGCGTGGGCGCCGGTCGATCACGCACATCGTACCGATCGCCTCGCCTTCGGAGGTTTTCAGGGGCAGGCCGACATAGGACCGCAGATGCGGGGTCTGCGTGACCAGCGGATGGTCCGCGAATTCTCCGTCCACGGCGGTATCGGGAATGACGATCCGCCGGCCCTCACGCCAGGTCGCCCGGCAGAAACTGTCTTCCAGCGGTATGGCGGTCAGTGCCATGCCCTGAATGGACTGGAAGTGCTGGCGTTGCGCCTCGATCAGGGAGACGGCCGCGATATCGACGCCGAAGATGTTGCGCGCCAGGCGGGTGATCCGGTCAAAGACAGCTGTACGCCCCGCATCCGCTGTCATCGTCTCCGACATGCTCGGCTGCTCCCAGACCGTTCGGCGGCACCATCGCACTGACCGCCGCATACTCTTAACGCAAGTGTCCTGGAGCTAGGGCCGCGAAAAGGGCCCGGCAAGCGCCCGGCCCTATATGCCGCAGGCGGCGGCAATGCTATGGACCCGCCGGACAGCGCCGGCTCGGGCGCTGCAAAGAGGGGGGATCGTCCCGTGGCGCGACGTATCGATCATCTCGTGCTGTGCGTCGACGATCTGGACGGCGCGGCAGCCTTTTACGAGAAGCTCGGCTTTCAGGTCGGCGCCCGCAACCGCCATCCCTGGGGGACCCTGAACCGGCTTGTCCAGTTTCGCACGTCTTTCCTGGAACTGATTACGGTCGGCGCCGACGGAGATCAGATCGTCCCGCACGCACCCGGCCGGTTCAGCTTCGGCGCCTTCGTGCGCGATTATCAGCATGTGCGGCAAGGGCTGGCGATGCTGGTCCTCGACAGCCGCGACGCGGCCGCCGACGCAGAAACCTTCCGGAACGCCGGGATCGGAGATTTTCAGCCCTTCTCCTTCGGGCGCAAAGCCCGCCGCCCGGATGGAACGCAGACCGAGGTCGGATTCACGCTGGCCTTTGCGACCAACCCGGCCGCACCGCAGGCCGGCTTCTTCACCTGCCAGCAGCATTTCCCGGAGAACTTCTGGAACCCGGCCTTCCAGAGCCATGACAACGGGGCCGTCAACATTGCCGGCGTCGTCCTGTCCGCTCCCGAACCGGCCGACCAGCACGCCTTCCTGACCGCTTTCACGGGCGCTGCGCCACAGGCCGGAGAGGGCGATCTCTGGCGGCTGGACGAAGGCTGGATTGCGGTGGAGCGCCAGGACGGGGGTGCCGCGCACTTGCGTGGCTTCAGCATCGCCGTTCCCGATCCTTCAAGGGTGGCGGAGCGGCTGGCGAAGGAAGGTATCGCGGCCTCGGCCGACGGGTCGGACATCGTCGTTTCGGCCGCCGACGCCTTCGGGGCACAAATCCGCTTCACCCCGGCATGACCTTGCCGGCCCGAGTGGAGACCATGCGCAGAAAGTTGCTCAGCTCCAGTTGACGCTGCCGATCGTCCAGGACTTCTTCGTCGACGCCGACCCGCCAGGCGATGTCGGCGCGGTCCGGGTCCTCGTGCAGCGCGTCGAGCAGGGCTGCGTAGGACCGGATGGTCGCCTCGTCCTTTGCCAGCCCTTCCTCGATCAGGGCATCGGACTGGCGCTTGAGGGATCCCGCAATCTCGCCGATGGTGAGTTCGGGGTGGTATTGCACGCCCCAGAAGACGCCGTTCCCGGAGCGGATCTCCGCCGCTTCCACCGGCGTGTGCCGCGCGCTGGCCAGGATCGTGCCGCCGCGCGGCATTTGCCGGACGATGCTGGAATGCATGGCGGGCGCATCCCAACTGACCGGGCGGCCGTCGAGGAGCGGGTGGGAGCGTCCCTGCGGCGTCGCGACGATCCCGCGTGCGAAGGCCGTTTCCATGGGTTTGTCGCGCGGGCCGCACATTCCACCGGCGGCCGTCACGGCGATCTGCAGCCCGGCACAGGAGCCGAAGGAGGGCGTCCCGGCATCGAAGACCGACCGCATGAAGCCGGCCGCCGATCTGGCCTGTGGCGAGCCGTCATGCATCTGAATGGGGGAGCCGGCGAAGAAGATCGCGTCGTAGCCGGACAGGTGATCGGCGGTGGGAAGGGCCGGCACGTCCACGCAGGGCATATGGTCGATACGCGCATCGGGGACGAGCCGCGCCAGCGCGCTGGCGTAGCTTTCATGCGAGGCCTGGCCCATCGCCTCCCGACGGGATTGTTGTTCGGACCGGGTTTCGCTGGCGACGACAAGGATATGAAGGGGCAAGGGGGACCGTTCGGCTGAGGAAGGAGTTAAGCGAACGACACCTGGCCCGCTTGGTTCGTCCATGCTCGCTTATGTCGCAGCGTCGTGACGTGCTCCGGCGAGGCGGTAGCCGATCCCCGGCTCGGTCAGGACCAGACGGGGAGCGGCGGGGTCCTCTTCCAGCTTGGCGCGCAGATGGCCGATATAGACCCGCAGATACTGCGTATCCTTCTCGTTGGCAGGCCCCCAGATGTCGTGCAGAAGCTGGCGGTGCGTCACGACCTTGCCGGCGTTGCGGAACAGAAGCTCCAGTAGCGCGAATTCGCGCCGGGTCAGTTTGACGTCCACCCCCTTGCGCTGCACCCAATGCGCCGCCGTGTCGATCACGATGTCGCCGGCGGTGAAGACCGTGTCACGTGCGGTCAGCACACGGTGGCGCAGCGCGGCCCGGATCCGGGCCATCAACTCGCCCACCCCGAAGGGCTTGTTTACGAAGTCGTCCGCGCCGAGATCGAGCGCAAGGACCTTCTCCGCCTCCCGATCCCGCGCCGACAGGACGATGATGGGGATGGTGCAATCGCGCCGCAACGTCCGGATCACGGTCTTCCCGTCCATATCGGGCAGCCCGAGATCGAGGACGATGAGGTCTGGCCGGTCCTGCTCGACCTTGCGAAGGGCCGCTGCCCCGTCCGCCGCCTCGATGACGCGATAGCCTTCCGCCTTGAGCGAAGGGGTGAGAAAGCGATGGATGGCCGCCTCGTCGTCGACGACCAGGATCAGCGGCGCCATCATGGCATGGCCTCCTGGCCAACGGGCAGCCGGATGCGGAAATGAGCGCCCGGTGCGGCTGCCGTGACAAGGTCGATCGTGCCGCCATGGGCTTCCACGATGCCGCGGGTGATGGCGAGGCCGAGGCCCGAACTCTCGCCCCCATCGCCGGACGGACCGGTGCCGCGGGTGAAGGTCTCGAAGATCCGCAGGCCGAGCTCGGGCGCGATGCCCGGCCCATCATCCCCGACATCGATCAGAATGGCATCGGCCACGCGCTCGGCCGACAGGGCTATACGGGCCGTGGCGCCGGCATGGCGCATGGCGTTGGCGACGAGGTTGCCGAGCGCCTGGTCCAGAAGGCTGGCATCGGCAAAGGCGAGCAGGGGTTCGCCCGGCTTGGAAATGTCGAATATCTGCGTCGCGCCGCGCCGCCGCGCCAGATCGACCACCCTGTCCAGAGCTTCCCCGATATCCACCCAGTCGCGGGCGATCTCCAGTGCGCCGGCCTGCAGCCGTGTCATCGACAGAAGGTTGCGCACCATCGCGTCCAGTTGGCCGGCCTCGTCGCGCACCTGGCCCAGGAGGTCGAGCCGCGCCTTCCCGTCCATGCGGTCGCCATAGTCGATCAATGCCGTCGCGGCGCCCAGGATGGATGCGAGGGGCGTGCGGAAATCGTGGCTGATCGAGGCGAGCAGGATGTTGCGCACGCGCTCGGTTTCGACCGCCGTGCGCGCCTGGTGCACCTGTGTCGACAGAAGCGCCCGGTGTAGGGCGGCGGCCGTCTGCTCGGCCAGGGCGGCCAGAAGCGTTCTGGCTTCCAAGTCCAGCGGGGCAGACTGTGGCGGCTGTTCGACGCCGATGACCCCGACGCGTCCGTCCGGAGCGGCCAGCGGAAGGAAGGTCCAGCCGCTGTTGGGCAGGGTGCCGGTTCCCCCGCCGGCCGGCTCGTCATGGGCGAAGGCCCAGCGCGCCGCAGCCCGCGCCGGCGTTCCGAGCCGATCGTCCGGTGGCCAGGCTGCGGCCACGAAGAGGTCGCGGTCACCCGGCCGCAGGATGACGCAGGGCCGGCCGAGAGCCATGTGAACCTCGCTCGCGGCGGCGTCCATGACGGCGGCGGCGTCCGGCAGGGCGGACAAGGTGCGCGTCACCTCATAAAGCCGCCGCGCGGCCCGCGTGCGGGCGGCCGCCGCGCGCATCTGCTCCTGCGCCTGGCCGGCCAGCGCGGCGATGGTGACCGCGATGATCAGGAAGATCGCCAGCGCCAGCAATTCGTGCGGATGGGCGACGGTGAAGCTTTCGGTCGGGTCGATGAAGAAGAAATTGTAGGCCGCAAATGACAGGAAGGAGGCCGCGATGGCGGGCCAGATGCCGTAGGCGATGGCGGGCACGATCACCGCCAGGAGGTAGATCATCGACAGGTTGGGCAGCGGCACGAAGCGGACGAGATACCAGCTCCCGAGGGTTGCCAGCGCCACGCTTGCGACAGCGGCAAGATAGCCCGTGACCGGGCCCGGACGCGGCAGGCGCCGAGCCGGCCGCCGGGCATCCTCGTCTCCGGTCAGGACGTGGATGGACACGCCATCGGCCCGGCGCACCAGGGCGTCGGCAAGGCCGGTGCGGGGCCAGAGCCGCGACAGGCCGGCCCGGCGCGGCTTGCCGACGACGATCTGGGTGATGTTCTCGAACCGCGCGAAGCGCATGAGCTCGGCCGCGATGTCGGAGGCGATCAGCCGCTTGGCCTCTGCACCGAGCGTGCGCGCCAGCTGCATGGCGCCCTCCAGGCGGGCGGATGCCGCCTCGTCCAATGTGTGGCCCGGCCGCTCGATCGTCACGGCGAACCACGGCGCGTCGAGAAGATCGGCCAGGCGTTTGGCGCCGCGAACCAGATGCTCGGCTGCGTTGTCCGGTCCAAGGCAGACGACGAGGCGCTCGCCGGCGGCCCAGGGCCCCTCGATGGCGCTGCCCTGCATTCGGGCCAGGAGATCGGAATCGACCCTGCTGGCCACCTGCCGCAGCGCCAGCTCACGCAGGGCCGTCAGATTGGACGGCTTGAAAAAGTTCTGCATGGCCCGCGTGGCCGTATCCTCGACATAGACCTTGCCTTCGGCCAGGCGCCGGATCAGCTCGTCCGACGGCAAATCCACCAGAAGGATCTCGTCGGCGATCTGCAACGTGGTATCGGGCACGGTCTCCCGCACGCGCACGCCGGTAATACGCTGCACCACGTCGTTCAGGCTCTCCACATGCTGGACGTTCATCGTGGTCCAGATGTCGATACCCGCCCGCAGGAGTTCGGCCACATCCTGCCATCGTTTGGGATGCCGCGATCCCGGCACGTTGGCATGGGCATACTCGTCGACGATGAGGAGCGACGGCCTGCGCTGCAACGCCGCGTCGATATCGAACTCCGGCACGATCCGGCCCTTGTAGGGAATACCCTTGTGGGGCAGAAGCGGCAGCCCGCTGAGGAGGGCCTCGGTATCCCTTCGCCCATGCGTTTCGACCACGCCGATCAGGACGTCACGCCCTGTCGCGGCAGCGGCACGTGCGGCCTGCAGCATGGCGAAGGTCTTGCCCACGCCCGGCGCTGCCCCCAGGAAGAGGCGCAGCTTCCCCCGGCCTTCACGCTCGGCATGGGCAAGGAGCGCATCGGCGCAGGCGCGGGGTGCTTCGTCCCGGTTCATGATCTGGAGTATCTCATGGAGCGGCGCGGACTTTCCGTGAATTTGCGGGGCGCATCAGCGCGCAAGCGGTGCGGCGGTGTCGAGCGCGAGGTTAGCCTGCAAAACGTTGACGCGCGGCTCCCCCAATATGCCGAAGGTGCGCCCGCTCGTGGCCCGATCAAGGATGGCGCGCACCGCATCCACCGTCAATCCACGCGCCTGCGCGATACGGGGCGCCTGAAGCTGCGCATAGGCAGGCGAGATATCGGGGTCCAGCCCGCTGCCCGACGCCGTCACCGCGTCGGCGGGGAGGAGGGTCGCGCCCGTTTCTGCGCTGAGGGCTGCGCCGTCGCCAGTCAGCCGCGCGGCCAGCTTGGCGCTGGTCGGCGCAAGGTTGGTGCCGCCGGAGGCGGAGGCGTCGTAACCCTGCCCGGCCGCCGAGAGGCGCGGATGCAGGTATTGCGGGGTGGCGAAGGCCTGTCCCACGATGCTCGATCCCACCGGTTCGCCATCCCGCAGCACGATGCTGCCATTGGCCTGATAGGGCATCGTCGCCTGCGCCAGTTCGGTCATGGCTGCGGGATAGGCGAGCCCCAGCAGAAGGGTGAAGAGAGCCAGCAGCGTTGCCGCCGGACGAAGTTGCGAAAGCATGGATGGTGCTCCGAAAGAGGTTTCAGGCGAGGCCGAGTGCGGACACGGCCATGTCGATCAGCTTGATGCCGACGAAGGGCACCGCGATCCCGCCCAGCCCAAAGATCAGGAGGTTGCGCCGCAGGACGCTTGCCGCCGCCGCCGGACGGTAGGCGACGCCGGCCAGCGCCAGCGGAATCAGGGCGATGATGATCAGCGCGTTGAAGATCACCGCCGACAGGATGGCGCTCTGCGGCGTGGCCAGGCCCATGACGTTCAGGACGCCGAGCTCTGGAATGGCGGCGATGAACAGCGCCGGGATGATGGCGAAATACTTCGCGACATCGTTGGCGATGGAGAAGGTCGTGAGCGCGCCGCGCGTCATCAGGAGTTGCTTGCCGATCCCCACGATCTCGATCAGCTTGGTCGGGTCACTGTCCAGATCGACCATGTTTCCCGCTTCGCGCGCGGCCTGCGTGCCCGTCTGCATGGCCACACCGACATCCGCCTGCGCCAAAGCGGGTGCGTCGTTCGTGCCGTCGCCGCACATGGCGACGAGCCGCCCTTGGCGCTGCTCGTTCCGGATGTAGCTGAGCTTGTCCTGGGGGGTCGCTTCGGCGATGAAATCATCCACACCCGCTTCGGAGGCGATGGCCGCCGCCGTCACGGCGTTGTCGCCCGTGACCATGACGGTGCGAATGCCCATGCGACGCAACTGGGCGAAGCGTTCCTTGATGTCCGGCTTGACCACGTCCTTCAGGTGCACGACCCCGATATACCGGCCGCCTTCGGCCAGGCCGAGCGGTGTGCCGCCCGAGCGGGCGATGCGCTCGACATTGGCCATGAAGGCGGATGGCGGCTCGACCTGGTGCCCGGCGCTGTCGGCCACGAAGGCGCGGATGGCGTCCACCGCGCCTTTGCGGATGCGCCGTCCGTCCATATCCACGCCGGACAGGCGGGTGGCTGCCGAAAAGGGGATGGGCACGCCTCCGCAAAGCCCCTCCTCGGGCAGGTCGACGCCGTACCTGTCGCGCGAAAGCGTCAGGATGGAGCGCCCTTCGGCCGTTTCGTCGGCCAGAGAGGCTTCGACCGCCAGATGCGCCGCCTCCATCTCCCCTATGCCGGGCACGGGCACGATCTCTGCGGCCATGCGGTTGCCGAAGGTGATGGTCCCCGTCTTGTCGAGCAGCAGCGTATCGACGTCTCCCGCGGCTTCGACGGCCTTGCCGGACATGGCAAGCACATTGTGCCGGATCAGCCGGTCCATGCCGGCGATGCCGATGGCCGACAGGAGCCCGCCGATGGTCGTGGGGATCAAGGTGACGAGTAGCGCCACCAGGATCGGTACGGAAATGGCCGCCTGACTGTAAGCCGAAAAGCCCGCCAGCGTGACCACGGCGACCAGGAAGATCAGCGTCATGCCGACGAGGAGGATGGTCAGCGCCAGCTCGTTCGGCGTCTTCTGGCGTTCCGCGCCTTCCACCAGTGCAATCATGCGGTCCAGAAAGGACGAGCCCGGCGCCGCGGTGATGCGAATGACCAGCCAGTCGGACACGACCGTCGTCCCGCCCGTAACGGCGGATCGGTCGCCCCCCGACTCGCGGATGACGGGGGCGGATTCACCCGTCACCGCGGCCTCGTTGACGGAGGCGATGCCGTTGACGATCTCCCCGTCGCCCGGGATCAGTTCACCGGACCGCACAAGGACATGATCGCCCACGCTCAGCGCCAGCGCAGATACGGGCTCGAACCGCGTCGTATCGGCCGGGTCCGGCAATCGGTTGGCCACGGTGTCCGTTCGTGTGCGGCGCAGGCTGTCGGCCTGTGCGCGGCCACGACCTTCGGCGATGGCCTCGGCGAAATTGGCGAAGAGGACGGTGAACCACAGCCATGCCGTGATCTGGCCCGAGAAGCCGAGCGGGTTCCCGGCGGCGACATCCCGCAGGAAGAGGATGGAGACCACGATGGCGACCACCTCGGTGACGAAGATCACCGGGTTGCGCATCAAAGAGGCCGGGTTGAGCTTGCGAAGCGCATCGAAGGCCGCGTTTGCAAGGAGCTCGGGGCGCAGCGTCGTGGATCTGGCTTTGGCAGCCATGGACGGATTCCTTGAAAAGAAAGAGGGTGGATGGCGCCGGTGCGGCGGCGCTCAGAAGGTCTTGCCGGCCAGCATCTGGACCTGTTCGGCGATGGGCCCGAGGGCAAGCGCGGGAAAGAATTGCAGCCCGCCGAGGATGAGGATGATCCCCGCCATCAGGCCGACGAAGAGCGGTCCATGCGTCGGGAAGGTGCCGGAGGACGGGGCGAGCTTCGTCTTGCCGACGAGCGAGCCGGCGATGGCCATGACGGGTACGATATAGGCGAAGCGGCCGATCAGCATGGCGAGGCCCAGCGTCGTGTTCCACCAGGGCGTGTTGCCCGACAGGCCGCCAAAAGCCGAGCCGTTGTTGCCGGCGGCCGAACTGTAGGCATAGTAAATTTCCGAAAGTCCGTGCGGGCCACCATTGCCGAGCGCCGAGAGAGCGGCCGGCAGCACGGCGGACACGCTGGAAAAGCCCAAGATCGCGACCGGCAGGACCAGGATGGCGAGGATCGCCATCTTCATCTCCTTCGCCTCGATCTTCTTGCCGAGATATTCCGGCGTGCGGCCGACCATGAGCCCAGCCACGAAGACGGCGACGATGGCGATAACGAGGATGCCGTAGAGGCCGGAGCCTACGCCGCCGGGCAGGATCTCCCCGAGCATGATGAGCACCATCGGGACCATGCCGCCGATCGGCGTGAAGGAGCCGTGCATGGCGTTGACCGCGCCGTCCGAAAGGCCGGTCGTGACCGCGGCGAAGAAGGCGGAGCCGGCAATGCCGAACCGCACTTCCTTGCCTTCCATATTCCCGCCGGCCGGATCCAGCCCCGCTGCCGCAAGGACGGGGGTTCCAACAGCCTCCGCCCAATAGGCGATTGCGATGCCTGACAGAAGAAGCAGGGCTATGACACACAGGATCGCCGTGCCCTGCCGCCTGTCGCGCACGAGATGGCCGAACATGAAGACGAAGGCGGTCGAGACGACCAGCATCTGCCAGATGGTCAGGCTGTTGGCGAGCGGCGAGGGGTTTTCGTAAGGGTGGGCGGAGTTGGCGTTGTAGAAGCCACCGCCATTGGTGCCGAGCTGCTTGATGGCCAGTTGCGATGCAACGGGACCGAGCGCCAGCGTCTGCTCGCCACCTTCCAGCGTGGTGACCGTCGTACTGGCAGCAAAACTCTGCGGTGTCCCCATGGCGACCTGGGCGATGCCGGTGAGGATCGCCAGCGGCAGCAGGATATAGAGTGTTGCGCGCGTCATATCGGTGAAGAAATTGCCGACCGTCGCCGCGCCGGATCGCGATAGTGCCCGGACGAGCGCAAGGGCGAGGGCCATGCCCGTGGCGGCCGACAGGAAGTTCTGAACCGTCAGTCCGGCCATCTGGGACAGATGGCTCATCGTCGTTTCGCCCCCGTAATTCTGCCAGTTCGTGTTGGTGACGAAGGATGCGGCGGTGTTGAAGGCGAGGTCTGGCGCAAGGCCGGTAAAGCCCTGCGGGTTCAACGGAAGCTGCCCCTGGGTCCGCAGGAGGGCATACAGCAGGAGAAAGCCGCAGGCGTTGAAGGCAAGCATGGCGAGCGTGTAGCCTGCCCAGCTCTGCTCACGCCCGGGATCGATGCCGGCGAGCCGGTACAGGCCCCGCTCGAGGGGTGCCAGAAGCGGCGACAGGAATGTCCGCTCACCGGAAAAGACACGCGCCATCAAGGCGCCCAGCGGTACGGAGCAGGCCAGAACGGCCAGAAGGGTCACGAGTATCTGAAGCCAGCCGACGATGGTCATGGCATTCGCCTTTCAATTGGGTCGGGACGCGTCAGAAGCGCTCGGGCGCGACGAGGGCGAAGAGCAGGTAGACGCAGAGGGCCAGCGCGACGGCGCCGCCAAGGACGAGGTCGAACATGAGGATCAGCTCCGCTCCGCCCAGCGGACATAGGCGGCGATGATGGCGAAGAAGCCGAGCGCGACGGCAAGGTACAGAATGTCGGACATGCGAACCCTCCTTTCGGGAACGCACCTCAACTCGCGCGGATGGGCGTAAAAATTCCATATGAGTTTGCGGTTGCGCTGCCGACCGCGCGGACCGCCGCGGGCGCTATTCTGCCGGCCGGGCGTGTTGACGGCCGGGCAGGGCGTAGCCTGCCGTCACCAGAGTGGCCTGGCGGCCATGTCCATGCCGAGCAGGAGCAGGAAGATCAGGAAGACACGGCGGAAGGCTGCCTGGCTGATGCGAACCCGCAGAGCCTGGCCCGCCCACATGCCGAGAAGCGCCGGCGCGACGGCGAGGCACGATGCAACAAGGCCTTCCGAGCCGATACCGCCATGCCATTGCAGGCCGAGCGCCAGGGCGATGGTGGAGGTGGTGAAGGACAGGCCGAGCGCCTGGATCAGATCGTCTCGCGGCAGTCCGAGTGACTGAAGATAGGGAACTGCGGGAATGACGAAGACGCCGGTCGCCCCGGTGATAAGCCCGGTGACGAGGCCGACCAAGGGCGTCGCGACCGGTTCCAGCCGTAGCGGCACCGTCACGGGCCGCCAGAACAGGGTCACGAGCGCATAGAGGCAAAGGGCGATGCCGAGGGCGGCTGTCGTCGCTTGCGTGTCGCCCCGGGTCAGGATCTGCGCGCCGATGACCGTACCCACAAGAATCGCCACCATCATCGGCCAGAGGCGGGCGGCGATCGGCAGGAACCGCGGGCCGGCGAAAAGCTGCCACAGATTGGTGACGAGGCTCGGGACAAGCAGCAGCATGGCTGCCGCCAGCGGACCGAGCATGGACCCCAGAAGCGCCATGGCCACCGTGGGCAGGCCCATGCCGGTGACGCCCTTTACGATTCCGGCAAGGAAGAATGTGGCCGTCACGCCGACGATCAGAGGATAGGCAGGGTCCATAGGTGCTGATCAAACCTGTTGTTTCGTGCAGAGGCAATCAGCATTTGCGCGGCTCCTTACCCGCATCCCGGGCTGCGCGCCCTGCATAGGCAGTGGACCCGCGCCCCGTGTGATTGATAAGCAACGATTGGTTTTAGTAGATTGGATTACACAACAATTGGTTGTGGCGCCGTCATCAACGCATTAGCGTTACGAAGGGGATGCGGGGAACGACCCGGAGGCCGCGTTAGGTGACGGGTTGGAACGGGTGTTCAACTACGCCGGACCATCGGGCCTTAAGTCTCGCCGGAGATGCTTGTCAGAGGAGATCGCCTTGCGCTTGTACCGGGTCTGGATCAGGAAAGACGGTAAGACTGTCCACGAAATCAACTCCGCCTGGCCGGAAAGCGATGATCCGAACCCCTATCTGAACGAGGTGATCGAGGAGTGGCAGGAGCAGCTCCCGGAGCCCGTGCCCGGCGTCTTCGAAGTTTCCTATGCCAGCCTTTATGCCGATTGTCCGCTGGCGCCCTACAGGCCGTGAGCCGGTTTGCCACATCATTCTGACCGCCCGCCCTAGTGTTGCGGCCGACAAAATCCTAGGCTCCCTTTCCTTCGCATCATGTCAGGAAGGGAAGATCATTCCGTGACCGAGCCTACCCTTTTCGCCCGGTTCGTCGCCCTTGTCGGCCGCGGCGCCATTGCCTTGCGCCACTCCGGCCAGGGCCGGCTCGCGCCGGTCTATGGCACGACCCCTCAGATTCCGAACGCCAGGCCGCAGGGCAAGGTGCCGACGCTGAAGATGCCCACCGCCAAGGGTTGGGAAGGCGATCACAAGCCCAAGGCGGCTGCAGGCCTGAAGGTGAACGCCTTCGCGCGCGGGTTGGTCCATCCCCGCAATATGCATGTCCTTCCGAATGGCGACGTGCTCGTCGCCGAATCGATGAGCGAGCCCGACAATCCCCGCTCGCTGTTCGACCATGCCATGTCGGCCACCATGAAGCGGGCGCGCGCCCTGGGCAAAAGCCCGAACCGGGTGACGCTCCTGCGCGATGCCGATGGCGACGGCGTGGCCGAGGAAAGCCATGCCTATCTGGAAGGGGTGCGGCAGCCCTTCGGAATCGCGCTCGTGAACGACACGCTCTATGTCGGCGCCAGCGATGCGCTGCTTGCCTATCCCTACCAGGCGGGCGCGACGCGCTGCAGCGGGCCCGGCCGCAAACTGATGGACCTCGTTCCCGGCGGGCACTGGACGCGCAATCTGATCGCCAGCCCGGACGGAACGAAGCTTTATGTCGCGGTGGGCTCGCTCAGCAACATCGCCGATGCCGGCATGGCGGCTGAGGAAAACCGTGCCTGTATCCACGAGTACGATATCGCCACCGGGCAATCGCGCGTGTTTGCCGGCGGCCTTCGCAACCCCGTCGGCATGGCGTGGGAGCCGTCCGCCGGCACGCTCTGGACGGTGGTCAACGAGCGGGACGGGCTCGGCGATGAAACGCCGCCCGACTATCTGACATCGGTCCGGGATGGCGGCTTCTACGGCTGGCCATACTGCTACTGGGACAGGGTCGTCGACGACCGCGTTCCGCAGGATGCCGCAAAGGTGGCCTCCGCCCTCCAGCCCGACTATGCGCTGGGCGGCCATACGGCCTCGCTCGGCCTCTGCTGGCTGCCGGAGGGGACATTGCCGGGCTTCCCCGCCGGCATGGCGATCGGCCAGCACGGATCCTGGAACCGGTCCACCCTGTCGGGCTACAAGCTGGCCTTCGTCGCCTTCGAGAACGGCAAGCCGGTGGGCCTGCCGCGGGATATCCTGACCGGCTTCCTGTCCCCCGACGAAGAACATTCCTACGGCCGCCCCGTCGGCGTGGCCCTGGCCGCGGACGGCGCCGTCCTGATGGCCGACGACGTCGGCGACGTCATCTGGCGCGTCACCCCCGCCTGAGGCTTTCGACCTCTTTGCACCCCGCGGCCTGGCGGCGGGGTGCAATCGGCGCAAAACGGAATCGGGCCGCGGATGCCCCGTCGCCGCCCGAACGGGAATCAACTGACGTCGCCCGCCAGGATGGGGCGTTCATTCGTCTGCTCTTTTCGGGAAGGTCGGTGGAGGCCTCGACCGGAATCGAACCGGTGTGCAAGGATTTGCAGTCCTCTGCGTAACCACTCCGCCACGAGGCCTCAACGGCGCTGTACCTACTGATTCCACGCAGGCTGCGCAAGTGGTCATTGCGCGACCGCTACTTGGCCATCCTGCACGTGCTGGTTAGGTTGACGCCGTGATCAACAAGGATGGAGTTGGTGAATGGCGCGTCTAATTGTTTTCGCGGCCCTTGTGGGAGGTTTCATGCTGTCGGGTCCGGCTGCGGCTCAGGAGGCCGATTTTCACCTGACCTACCATGTGGAGCGGACGCCGTCCGGGCAGCTCAGTATCGATGCCTGCGGCGCGGCGGTCGTGGCGGCGGCCGAGTCGGCCGGACTGACGGCGGGCACGCAGAGCGTTGCCGGCAAGCTCGTGACCGTCAGCGGCGGGCAGGCCGGAGAGGGCGCCTTCACCGTCCAATGCATTGCCGTCGAGGATATGACCGTCTCTGTCGTCCAGGGAATCGACTACCGGAGCGACAAGGGCGCGCTGGGAGACTTCGCCGATCAGGCTTATGAGGCGATCACGGACGCCATCGAGTAGTGGCGCGCGCGGCCTTATGCCTGGTCGCGCGGGGGAGTCGTGGCCGGTTCGATCTGCGTTTCCACGATGCGCACGGGGCGGCCGTTGCGGCGGCCCCACCGCACCGTGGTCCGGCGGCGGAAGCGCCGGACGGAGGCGAAGTCCACCGACAGAATCAGAAGTCCGACCGGCAGCATCCAGAGGCCGAGCACCGGCAGGAAGCTAAAGACCCCGCCCGTGACGAAGGCCGCGCCCGTTGCGACGCGCGCGGGCCTGGACGCCGGCAGCTTAATGTTGCGGCCGAAGACCTCGATGGCGTTGCCGCGCATCCTGACAAAGGTGCGGCTGCGTTGCTTGTCGGTTTCCATGATGTCTTGGGTCGGGATTCGCTCTGGTTCGGGACCGGCTTCACTCCCGCCGGGTAAAGCAGGAGATAATGGCAACTTCGCGTTGATGCGATACGGAAAATTGCGGATCGGCGGCGATCTGTCGATCGACAGGGGCCAACTTTTTTGCGTCTGGCGCTTGGCAAGACGCGAAACTCTTTGCTATAGGCACCCTCGCTTCGGCAACGCCAAAGCATTCCCCGGTAGCTCAGCGGTAGAGCAATCGACTGTTAATCGATTGGTCGCTGGTTCGAATCCGGCCCGGGGAGCCACCCTCCTTCCATTGTGACCCTGAACGCACCGCCGGCGGCACGATGCCGCGACGGTTCACTGCCGTGTCCGCTCCGTGCTTGCGCCGCATGGCAGGCGGATTTAAGGAGGCACGGACATGGCTTTTCACGAGGGTCCCTCCATGGATTTCGCGCAGGCGCGTACCAAGATGGTCGACAACCAGGTCCGCACGTCCGACGTGACGGATCATGAGGTGCTGCGGGCGCTGTTGAAGGTGCCACGCGAGCGCTTCGTGCCGGAGGACCGGCGCGGTTTTGCCTATATCGGCGACGAGATCGCACTGGGCAGCGGACGCTACCTGATGGAAGCCGCGCCCTTTGCCCGGATGTTGCAACTCGCCAGGATCGGCAAGGGGGATGTCGTCCTGGATGTCGGCTGCGGGCTCGGCTACTCCGCCGCCGTCCTTGGCGAACTGGCGGCTTCGGTCGTCGCGCTCGAGGAAGACGAAGCTCTTGCAGCCGCGGCCGAGTCGAACCTGGCCGCTGCCGGCGCGCTGAATGCCAGCGTCGTGCGCGGGCCCTTGCGGGACGGTTATGCCAAGGAAGGCCCCTTCGACGTGATCCTGTTCGAGGGCGCCGTCGATCGCCTGCCGGACGGCTTCTTCGGCCAACTGCGCGAGCGCGGGCGGCTTGTTGTCGTGGAAGGGCGCGGCAACGCCGCCGCGGCGCGGCTTTATTCCAAGGAAGACGGCCTCGTCTCCGACCGTTTCGGCTTCAACTGCAGCCTGCGGCCGCTCCCGGGCTTCGAGGCCAGGGCGGAATTCGTCTTCTGACGCCTCCCTACGGTGCAGCACACACGCAACCAAAGGTCGGTGCGTGAAGAAAGTGTTATCCAACGGTCACACCCACCGTCCAAAAGGCAGGTTGCGGGACAGTACGGGGTGGCGTCCAGTGAGGCGCGAGTGCATTTCTGGTAATGAGGGGCGCAACCAACTCCCGTTGGCTGCGCACAAGGACTGAAGGAGCGTTCCACGCTCCTGCAAGCGGGGTGTTTCTATGCGGAAGGGAATCTGGCTTTCATCGGCCTTGTCGCTCGGCCTGATGATGGCCGGCGTGGGCCATGCCAGCGCCGAAACGCTGCGTGGGGCGCTGGCGAAGGCCTATGCAAACAATCAGACATTGAATGCCGCACGCGCCGCCTTGCGTGCGACGGACGAGAACGTGCCGCAGGCGCGCGCCGGGCTGCGCCCGACCATCGGCGCCACGGCGTCCGGTACGTTGAGTCGGGGTCGGACGACCCGCGGCGATGGTCTGCCCAACGTCAATTCGCGCGCGGGCTCGCTCAGCGCCGGGATCGAGATCAACCAGGTCGTCTTCGACGGCTTCCAGACGCCGAACAACATCCAATCCGCCCAGGCGGCCGTGCGTGCGGGCCAGGCCAATCTGGCCAACACCGTGCAGAACACGCTCCTGGATGCGGCCACCGCTTACATGGACGTCATCCGGGACCGGCAGATCGCCGAGCTGCGGCGCCAGAATCTGGGCTTCCTGCGCGAGCAGGTCCGTGCCGCCAATGCGCGCTTCGACGTGGGTGAGGGCACCCGGACGGACGTCGCCCAGGCGGAATCGGAGCAGGCCCTGTCCACCGCGCTCCTGAACAGCGCCCTGGCACAGGTGGCCGCGAGCGAGGCCGTCTATCTGCAGATCGTCGGCGATGTGCCGGACAACCTGACTCCCGGCACGCGCCCGCCGGAGCAGCTCATGCCGAAATCGATCTCTTCCGCGCTGTCCGTATCCCTGGCCGAGCATCCGGCGATCCAGGCCGGCCTCTTCGCGGTCGATGCCGCCGCCTTCGAGGTGAAGTCCATCGAAGGCCGGGCCCTGCCGCAGCTTTCGGTCGGCGGTTCGGTCGACAACACCTATACGTCCAGCGCACCCGGCACCGCGGCCGGCTTGCCCGGCGTCGACATCAACGTGGCCTCGGGCAACGATGTGTCGGCCAGCGTCGGCGCGACGCTGACCATTCCGCTCTATCAGGGCGGCCTCGTCGCCTCGCAGGTGCGCCAGGCCAAGGAAGTGCTCGGCCAGCGCCGGATCGATGTCGACAGCTACCGCGATCAGGTCCGCGCGGCCGTCGCTTCGGCCTGGGCGCTGATCCAGGCGGCCGAAGCCAACGTGACGGGCTACCGCGCGCAGGTCGCCGCCGCGCGCCTGGCCCTGAACGGCGTTCAGGAAGAGCGCACGGTCGGCCAGCGGACCACGCTGGACGTGCTCGATGCGCAGGCCGACGTGTTGAGCGCCCAGATCCTGCTAGCCGGAGCGCAGCGCGATGTCGTCGTGCGGTCCTATGAACTCCTGTCGGCGGTCGGCCGCCTGTCGGCGACGCAGCTCGCCCTCGGCGTGCAGGTCTACGACCCGGAGATCCATTACCAGGCCGTCCACGATAAGTGGTACGGCATGAAGACGCCCGACGGGCGCTGATTTCCCGCCAACAATGTGTTGAAAAGCGCCCCCGAAGGTTCATCCGAACCTTCGGGGGATTCATGTGAGCCGTGTTCTCCGGTAGCCTGACGGCATGATTCGTGCCTTCGGGCGCAGATGTTTCGGGGAAGCGGTATGGCAAGAGCCAGCGGGGCGGCCGAGCCGTCTATGGAGGAGATACTCGCCTCCATCCGGCAGATCATCGAGCAGGGTGATGCCGAACGCCCCGTTCGCACCCCGCCGGCCCCGCGTGGCGGGGCTGGCCGCGCGGCCGTTGCGACCGCCAATCCCGCAGACCATTCCGTGGATACCACGCCGCTGCAGGATGATGCCGCAGGCGGCTTCGTGCTGCGCCCATCCTTCGAGGGCTCGGCTGCGCTCGCCTTCGACGATGCGGCCGAGGTGGCAGCGGAGGCATTCCCGCACGGGCACGAGGCAGGCGCCTCAGCCCCGCAGGATGCGGTTTCCTGGGGCGCCGAACCGGATGCGCAGACCTGGCAGCCGGCGGACGTCGATGCCGCCTCATGGCAGGCTGATGCCGACGAACCGTTCGAGCGGCCGGATGCGCATGACAGTTTCGATCTGGAGGCCATGTTGGCCGCAGAACTGGCGAGCACCTTGCCGGATGTTGCGGCGGTAGGCATGCCTGCGGTGGCACAGGTGCGCGCCGCCAACAGCGACGACCCCCGGCTCGGCCAGCTGCGCGACAGGTACCTGCGCGACGCGCAGGAGGGGGAAGCGCCGCTTCGCCACGCCGAGCCGCTGATCTCCGAGACATCCGAGGCGGCGATCGGCGCGTCCTTCGCCGAACTGACGCAGGCGATCCGGGCGGGGGAACTGCGATCGCTGGAAGAGATGGCGCAGGATCTGCTGCGCCCGATGATGCGCGAATGGCTGGAGGAAAACCTGGCGCGCATGGTCGAGGACATCGTCCGGGAGGAGATCCGGCGTGCGGTGACGCGCGGCCGTTGACCCGTTCGGCGGCCGTGCATCGCGCGGAACGCGTTGACAGGATTGAAAGCGAGCCTGTAACCGAGGTCCCAGATGTAACGGACCGCGACGATGATCGAAAAAACCTACGACTCTGCCGAAGTTGAACCGAGGATCGCGAGCCGGTGGGACAGCGCGGACGCGTTCCGTGCCGGTGCCGGCGCGCGCCCCGGCGCCGAGCCATACTCGATCGTCATTCCGCCCCCCAATGTGACGGGCTCCCTGCATATCGGCCATGCGCTGAACAATACGCTGCAGGACATCCTGGTGCGCCACCAGCGCATGCTGGGCCGCAGTGTCTTGTGGCAGCCCGGGCTCGACCATGCGGGCATTGCCACGCAGATGGTCGTCGAGCGCCAGATGGCCGAGCGGGGGGAGCCCGGCCGGCGTGAGATCGGGCGTGACGCCTTCATCGAGAAGGTCTGGCGCTGGAAGGCGGAATCGGGCGGATCGATCCTGGGGCAGCTGCGCCGGCTCGGCGCATCCTGCGACTGGTCGCGCGAGCGTTTCACCATGGATGACGGCCTGTCGCGGGCGGTCCGCAAGGTCTTCGTCCAGCTTTATCGCGAAGGTCTCATCTACAAGGACAAGCGCCTTGTGAACTGGGATCCCAAGCTGCGCACGGCCATTTCCGACCTCGAAGTCGAGCAGCGGGAGATCGCCGGCCATCTTTGGCATCTGCGCTATCCGGTCGATGGCGTCGCCTATGACGTGTCCGATCCGTCCACCTATGTCACCGTGGCCACGACCCGGCCGGAGACGATGCTGGGCGACAGCGGCGTCGCGGTGAACCCGGAGGATGCGCGTTACGAGGACCTGATCGGCCGCAAGGTCCGGGTGCCGCTGGTTGGGCGGCTCATCCCCGTCGTGGCCGACGACTATGCCGATCCGGAAGCCGGGTCGGGCGCGGTCAAGATCACGCCGGCGCACGATTTCAACGACTTCGAAGTCGGCCGGCGCCACGACCTGGCGGCCATCAACATCCTGGCGGTGGACGGGACGATCTCCATCCGCGACAATCCCGAATTCCTGGCCGGGCTTTTCCCGGAGGATGGCGAGCGTGCGATCGGCATGTTCGAGGGGCTGGACCGTTTTACGGCCCGCAAGATGCTGGTCGAATGGCTGGAGGAGGAAGGCTACCTCGCCAAGGTCGAGGATCATGTCCACATGGTCCCGCACGGCGACCGGGGCGGCGTGCCGATCGAGCCCTACCTGACCGATCAGTGGTATGTGGATGCGGCCACGCTCGCGCGGCCGGCCATGGCCAGCGTGCGGGAAGGACGGACCAACTTCGTCCCCAAGAACTGGGAAAAGACCTATTTCGACTGGATGGAGAACATCCAGCCCTGGTGCATCTCGCGCCAATTGTGGTGGGGGCATCAGATTCCGGCCTGGTACGGCCCGGACGGGGAGATCTTCGTCGCCGAAACCGACGACGAAGCCTATGCCGCCGCCCTGGCGCATTACGTCATGAACGGCACGATGACGGATGCTGATGCGCGCCGCATGGCCGAGGACCCGGAGGCGATCGCCGAGATCCTGACGCGTGACGAGGATGTGCTGGACACCTGGTTCTCGTCGGCCCTGTGGCCCTTCTCCACGCTTGGCTGGCCCGACGAAACGCCGGCTTTGAAGAGCTGGTACCCGACGAGCGACCTTGTGACCGGCTTCGACATCATCTTCTTCTGGGTTGCCCGGATGATGATGATGAGCCTTCACTTCATGAAGGAGGAGCCGTTCCGCAACGTCTATGTCCATGCCCTCGTGCGGGACAAGACCGGCGCCAAGATGTCGAAGTCCAAGGGCAACGTCATCGACCCGCTGGAACTGATCGACCAGTTCGGCGCCGATGCGCTGCGCTTCACCCTGGCCATCATGGCCGCGCAGGGGCGCGATGTGAAACTGGATCCCCAGCGCATCGCCGGCTACCGCAACTTTGGCACCAAGCTCTGGAACGCCACGCGCTTCGCCGAGATGAACGGCGCCGTTCACGGCCAGGCGCTCGATCCCTCGCGCGTGGAACTGCCGCTCAACCGCTGGATCCTGACCGAACTGTCCCGCACCATTGCCGAGGCGGACGCGGCCCTGGCCGCCTACCGCTTCAACGAGGCATCGGGCGCGCTGTACCGCTTCGTCTGGAACCTGTTCTGCGATTGGTATCTGGAGCTGGCCAAGCCAGTCTTCCTGGGCGAAGACGCCTCCGCAGCGGCGGAGACGCGCCATGTGACGGGCTACGTGCTCGATCGCATCTACGCGCTGCTGCACCCCTTCATGCCCTTCCTGACCGAGGAACTGTGGGCCGTCACGGGCCCGGCCGGCGCGGGACGCGAGGGGCTCCTGTGCCACACGCCATGGCCGAGCGAATCCTTCGAGGATGACGCGGCGGCGGCGGATGTGAACTGGCTGGTCGAACTGGTCAGCGAAATCCGCTCCGTAAGAGCGCAGATGAATGTGCCCGCCGGCGCGGAAACCGCGCTCATCGCTCTTGGTGCCGATCCGCAGACACGCGAGCGGCTGGCCCGCAACGAAGCGGCCCTGAAGCGCCTGGCGCGCGTGTCGGACCTCAGCGAGGGCGTGGAGGCACCGGCCAACGCCGCGCAGATCGTCGTGGGCGGCGTCACCTACGCTTTGCCCTTGGCCGGGGTCATCGACATCGCCGCGGAACGGGTGCGCCTGACCAAGGCCATCCAGAAGCTGAACGGCGAGATCGACCGAATCGACAAGAAGCTCGGCAACGAACGCTTCGTTGCCAATGCGCCGGACGAGGTGGTGCAGCAGGAGCGGGAGAAGCGGCACGATTACGAGCAGGAGCGGGATGCCCTGCAAGCTGCGGCGTCGCGCCTCGGCGTCGCCTGACGCCGCCGACTGTGGTGAAACTGTGCCGTAACTGCAACAAGCTGCGGCCCACACTTCCGTAAACGGAAGATAGCGCCGGGCGGCCTCAAAATGGTTGTTCGGCGTAATGCATTATACGGCAATAACTTAGCGGCCGTTTTTCGCCTGAAATGGCGGCAGCGTTCGGTTGCGGTGCAAGCAAACGGTCTGTTGCAATTTTCTCATCCCATCATACCGTCGCCTCAAGGGGTACGGGCCCACTGGGAGGGGACGGAAATGCGCACACTCGGTCGGCGTCTGGCAGCTGCGACGGCACTACTGCTGGTGGGAACGGCAGCGGCATCGGCCGCGGGTTTCCAGCGCGGTACGGCGGATACGGACATTCTCTTCGAGCCGGGCATGTTTTCCGCCCGCTTCGGCATGACCTATGTCAGCCCGGAGCGTGGCTTCGACACGATCGAAGGCGTTAGCGGTGATTACGGCCAGTATACCGGCAGCTACCGCTTGCCGAGCCCGGCCGTCAAATTCGGCAACGGCCCCTTGGCCTGCGCAGGCCATTATGTCGAAAGCTTCGCCGCCGAGGCCAATTACGCAAGCCTTCCCGGCGGCGCGCAGCCGGCCAGCAGCACAGGCTCTGCGGTCCGCCAGCTCGGCTTCGATTCGAATGAATGGGGCGTGACCTGCCGCGTGAGCTACGAGGCCGAGGTCGGGCGGTTCAGCCTTCTGGGCGGCGTCTTCTTCGAGGATTTCAATTTCGAGGGCACGAGCTTGGGATCGGCTGTCGTCGGCGTGACGCCGGCGGGCATTCCCGGCCTGCCGGCCGGGCTGGCCGTTCGACTGCCTGTGTCCCTGTCCGTGGATGCCAGCAGCGACTACCAGACGGGTTTCCGGGTCGGCATCGCTTATGAGAAGCCGGAAATCGCCCTGCGTGCGCAGATCCTCTACCGCTCCGAGGTCACGCATGAGCGGCCGGAGGGAACGGGTCTGGCCACGGTGAACGGATCGGCCTTCGTGATCAATCCGATCACCGGCGCCAGCATCGCGCTGCCCGTTTCGCCGGTGGCACCGGGAACGCCCGTCAGCTCGGGCGAGGCGTTCCTCAACTCGGTCACCAGCCCGCAGAGCCTGTATGTCAACGTGCAGACGGGCATCGCGGAAGACACGCTGTTGCTCGGAAGCTTCCGCTGGACGGATTGGAGCACCAACCGCAACGTTCTGACGAGCTACGTTTCGGCGCTCGGGACCAGCACCAATGACAGCCCCTATTACTGGGACGATGGCTACACGGTGCAACTCGGCCTTGGCCGCGCCTTCAACGATGAAATCTCCGGCGCCGTCCTGATCGGCTATGACAGTGGCGTCTCGACGGGAGCGGAGACGACTTATACGGACCTCTATTCCGTGTCGGGCGGCCTCTCCTTCAAGCAGAGCTTCGGCGAAATCCGGGTGGGCGGGCTTGTCGGCTACTGGACGAGTGGCTCGCAATCGGTCGATCGCGGCGCCATCTTCGATGCGACGGTCGGCAATGACTGGGTCTATGCGGCGAACGCGTCCTTCAAGGTGAATTTCTAAATTCTGGCAGGGCTTTGCGGAGTCTTTCAGAAAAAGGGGGCGGCGCCATGTCCGCCCCCGTTTTGCGTGAGGGAGCCGGCTGCCGCGTCCCTGCCATGAATGCGGTTTGTGTCCCGCCGGCAACAGCATGGCAAAACTGCATCGCCCCCTCTGGCATAGGACTGTTCATGCCGCGCTGCTGCCATAAACGGGCATCACTTGAAATGTCAGTTCCCGGGTCGGGAGCGGACCGTCCGGCGGAACCGCTTGGACTGTATGGGGCGAATTCAGGTTTGTCGGAAGGGCGCCGGTGAAGCGGGTTTCAAAGGGCATATGCGGCGTATTCGCGATGCTGGCAGTGTGTGCCGGCACCGGATCGGCCCGTGCCCTCGACGCGCAGGACAATAGCAGCACCGACGTTACCCCGCGTGAAATGTTCACGCTGGGGTTCAACGCCTATAAGCGCGGACAGAAGGTGGAGGCGTTCGAGGCGCTTCGCTTTGCGGCGGACAAGGGCCATGCCGGCGCGCGCTGGAAGCTGGGGCAGATGTACGCCTCTGGCGATGGCGTGCCGGAGAACGATTACGAAGCCTTCCAGATGTTCGAGCGCATCATCCGCGACCAGGAGGATGATACGGCGACGTCTCCCAACGCGGCCTATGTCTCCAGCGCGCTGGTGGCGCTGGCGGATTACTTCCGCAAGGGCATTCCGGGAACGCCCGTTGCAGCCGATCCAGCCCAGGCGCGCGCCTTGCTCAGCCACGCGGCCTCCTATTTCGGCGATCCGCGCGCCCAGTTCGAGCTCGGCCGCATGCTCGTGGCGGGAGAGGGGGGCAAGCCCAATGCGCGCCAGGGCGCCCGTTGGCTGAAGCTTGCTTCGCATAAGGGATATTCCCGGGCGGAAGCGCTGCTCGGCTATCTCATCTTCGACGGCAAGGCCATTGCGATCCGCCCCGAACCCGTGCGCGGCCTGGCCATGCTGACCCGCGCCATGCGCGATGCGACGGCCGAAGAGCGGGAATGGATTCGCCCGCTCCAGGAAGAAGCCTTCTCTCTCAGCGACGAGGAGCAGCGCCGCACCGCGCTGGCTTTCTCTCAGGCTGATGGACCGCTCATCGACTTGCCCTGACGCGCAGGCGCCCCGTGCCGGCCTCGGCCGCGACGGTCGTCTCTGCGGTCATGGCACCCGCGCAGCATCAGTGGAACTGGGCGATGACCGGCACGTGGTCCGAAGGCTTTTCCCATCCGCGGACATGCGAGTCGATGCCGACCGAGGCGAGGCGCGCGGCGGCCTCCGGCGACAGGAGCAGGTGATCGATGCGGATGCCGTTGTTCTTCTGCCACGCGCCGGCCTGGTAGTCCCAGAACGTATAGACACCGTCCTTGTCGGTCGTGGCGCGCACCGCATCCGTCAGCCCCAGATTGACGAGGCGGCGCCAGGCGGCACGACTTTCCGGCTGGAACAGCGCATCATTCACCCAGGCGCTCGGATGCCGGGCATCGTCTGGCTGGGGGATGATGTTGAAATCCCCCGCCAGGAGGAACGGAACCTCCTGCGCCAGGCGCAGCCGGGCATGGTCCTCCAGCCGCCTCATCCAGTCGAGCTTGTAGGTGAACTTGTCGGTGCCCAGCGGATTGCCGTTGGGCAGATACAGGCAGGCGACGCGCAGGCGATCGCCCCCATGCGCGCCTGAGCGGCTCGGCATGGCGTAGACACCCTCGATGAAGCGAGACTGCACATCCGCCTCGTCGCCGGGAAGGCCGCGCTCGGTCAGCTTGTCGAGCGGCGGCGTGCGCGACAGGAGCGCCACGCCGTTGAAGCCCTTCTGGCCGTGAGTTTCCACGTGGTAGCCGAGCGCTTCGATCTCTGCGCGCGGGAAGCCTTCGTCGACGCTTTTGATTTCCTGCAGGCAGGCGACATCCGGCTTGCGCTCGGCAAGCCAGGCCAGAAGCGCGTCGAGCCGCGCCTTGACGCCGTTGATGTTCCAGGTGGCGACGAGCATCAGATGGAGAAGCTCGTGCCACAGCCACAGGAGGCGACCGCATTGGGATTGCGGATCTGGAAGGACTGGCCCATCAGATCGTCCACGAAATCCACCACCGACCCTTCGAGATAGGGCAGGGACACCTGATCGATCAGGACGCGCGCACCATCGCGCTCGATGACGAGGTCGTCCGGCTCGCCGTCCTGCGCCAGATCGTATTTGTAGGAGAAGCCGGAGCATCCGCCGCCTTCGACGGAGATGCGCAGGGCCTTGGCATCGCCCGCCGAACGCAGGATGGCCGAGATGCGATGGATAGCCGCGTCGGAGACCGTGACACTGGTGCCCTCGCTCATGATCGTTCCAGGGCGCCGCGCCCTGGCCTCTTCTTGTTGGATACGTCCGCTTAAAGTATGGACGCCACTGCGCCGGGTCAATCTCCGCCGGCCGCGCATGCGAGGGGTGAGGGGTCCATTCATGGCTGAGCCGGAACTGCTTCCCTATGGCCTCGGCCGCGAGCCGCTGGCGCCTTTTGCCGCCGATGCACGTCTGTCCCGGGGGCGGCGGGTGGCCGAAGCGCCGAGCCCGACGCGCACGGACTTCCAGCGTGACCGGGACCGCATCGTGCATTCGACCGCCTTCCGCCGGCTCAAGCACAAGACGCAGGTCTTCGTCTCGCACGAGGGGGATCATTTCCGCACGCGGCTGACGCATACGATTGAAGTCTCGCAGATCGCCCGGGCCCTGGCGCGGGCGCTGCGCCTGGACGAGGATCTGACCGAAGCGCTCGCGCTGGCGCATGATTTCGGCCACACGCCGTTCGGGCACGCCGGCGAGCGGGCGCTCGACCGCAAGATGAGCGGCTTCGGCGGCTTCGACCACAATGCCCAGACCTTGCGGATCGTCACCGCGCTGGAGCGCCATTATGCGGCCTTCGACGGCCTGAACCTGACCTTCGAGACGCTGGAGGGCCTCGTCAAGCACAATGGCCCGCTGACCGGGCCGCATGCCGGGGGCAAGGCCCTGCCGCCGCCGGTCGCGCAGTTCGACGCGCTCTACCCGCTCGATCTCGACCGCTTCGCCAGCCTGGAGGCGCAGGCGGCGGCGATCTCCGACGACATCGCCTACAACACGCATGATCTGGACGATGGGCTGCGTGCCGGGCTGATCGCGCTGGAGGATCTCGAGGAACTGACCCTGGCCGGCGGCATCCTGCGGGAAGTGCGCGCGGCCTATCCGCTGCTCGATCCGGCACGCATGGGCCATGAAATCATGCGCCGGCACATTACGCGCATGGTGGAAGACGTGCTGGCGCAGGCCACGCGGCGGATTGCGGAGGACGCCATCCTGTCGGCGCAGGACGTCCACGCCAATGGGCGGGAGATCATCGCCTTTTCGCCCGACATGCGCGCCGCCGTGGACGAAACGCGGCGCTTCCTGTTCGGCCGGGTCTACCGGCATGACAGCGTGATGCGTGTCATGCGCCGGGCGGAGGAGGTGGTCGAGCGCCTGTTCGACGGCTATGCCGCGTCCGGCGGGCCGGTGCCCGGCCGCCCGGCGCGGGCGCCGGACCATCAGGCGGACGAGGCGGGGCATATGCGCGACATTGCCGACTATCTGGCCGGTATGACGGACACCTTCGCGCTCGCCGAATATCGGCGGCTGTTTGACGAAAATGCGGATTTGCGGTAGGCGCGCCCTTCGCAACAGTCTGGATAGACCATGAACATCTTCACCGAATTCGAGGCCCGGATACGGACCGCCGTCGCATCCGTCATCGATGGCGCGGGGCAGGACGTCGATCTGTCGCGCATCACGGTGGAGCCCCCGCGCGATCCGAGCCACGGCGATCTGGCGACCAACGCGGCCATGGTGCTGGCCAAGCCCCTGGGCCGCAAGCCGCGCGAGCTGGCCGAGGAGATCGCCGAACGCCTGCGGCCGGAGGCCGATGTGGAATCCGCCGAGGTGGCGGGCCCCGGCTTCATCAACCTGCGGCTGCGGCCGGCCTATTGGCAGGCGCATCTGGGCGCTTTGCTCACGCTTGGCGACGATTACGCCCGCGGCGCCGCGACGGGCCATCGGCTGAACGTGGAATATGTATCGGCCAATCCCACAGGTCCGCTCCATGTCGGTCATTGCCGCGGCGCGGTTGTCGGCGACGCCATCGCCAACATCGCCGCCTTTGCCGGCGATGCGGTGGTGAAGGAATATTACATCAACGATGCCGGCGCCCAGATCGGCGTGCTCGCCCGGTCGGCCTATCTGCGCTACCGCGAAGCGCTGGGCGAGGATATCGGTGAGATCCCGGCGGGCCTCTATCCGGGCGATTATCTGAAGGCCGTCGGCGTCGCCCTGGCGATCCGCTACCAGAAGACCCTTCTGGATATGGACGAGGCCGAATGGCTGCCGATCGTCTCCGACTATGCGATCGATGCCATGATGATGTCGATCCGAGACGATCTGAAGTTGCTCGGCATCGAGCATGACGTCTTCTACTCGGAGCGCAAGCTGCATGCCGAAGGCGGCGGGCGCATCGCGCAGGCGATCGACGATCTGCGCGCGCGGGGCTTCGTCTATCAGGGCACGCTGCCGCCGCCCAAGGGCCAGCTTCCGGAGGATTGGGAAGACCGCGAGCAGACTCTGTTCCGCTCGACCGAGGTGGGGGACGATGTCGACCGGCCGCTCGTCAAGTCCGACGGAGCCTTCACCTATTTCGCGGCCGACGTCGCCTACTTCGCCGATAAGTTTGCGCGCGGCTTCAATGAGATGGTCTACGTGCTGGGCGCCGATCATGGCGGCTACGTCAAGCGCCTGGAAGCCGTCGCGCGGGCTGTGTCAGGCGGCCAGGCGCGGCTGGACGTCGTCCTGTGCCAGTTGGTCAAGCTCTACCGCAATGGCGAACCGGTCCGCATGTCCAAGCGGTCGGGCGATTTCGTCACGCTGGCCGATGTCGTCGCCGAGGTGGGGCGCGATCCGGTCCGGTTCATGATGCTGTTCCGCAAGAGCGATGCGCCGCTGGACTTCGATTTCCAGAAGGTGACGGAGCAGTCGCGCGACAATCCCGTCTTCTACGTGCAGTATGCATTCGCGCGGGCCGCCGCCATCCGCAGGCAGGCTGCCGCGGAAGGGATCACCGCGCCGGAGGCAGCGCAGATCGATCCGCAGGCCCTGTCTTTGCTGGCCGATGAGTCGGAACTGGCCTTGATCCGCAAGCTTGCGGAGTTCCCGCGCCTCATTCAGCAGGCGGCGGAATCGAAGGAGCCGCACAGGCTCGCTTTCTACTTGTACGACGTCGCGCAGGCGTTCCACAGCCAGTATAATCGCGGCAAGGATCAGCCGGATTTACGCTTTGTTAGACCGGATGAGCCGACACTCACATCGGCGCGGCTCGGTCTGGTGCAAGCTGTTGCCTTCGTCATCGGACGGGGTCTGGCGCTGGTCGGCGTATCCGCTCCCGAAGAAATGCGCTGACGAGGCATCATCATTTCACCAAGATCGCTGCTTAGCGCTTTGTGTTCATTCGGTAACGTCCCGCCAGCCTTCGTGCCGCGGGGCGTGGAAGGGCCCCAGTCGACGCTGCAGGCAGTTCGCGCGCCGGATCGTATCCGGCCGCACCCGGCAGCTTAGATGAAAGGTTCTTCCGCAACGCATTGCGGAGAGTCAGCGTGAGGGAACCGCCTATTTCGCGATTTACGAGCCGGGCGACGCCGCAAGCCTCCATGGCTGATGCGGACCGTTCATCCGCTGCGCCGACGTCGAGCCCCGAGCGGGGCGGTACGGCAGCCGGCCGGGCTTCGGCCACGCCGCGTGACGATGCGTTGTTCAATTTGAGTGAGCCCGCATCCCCGCGCGATGCGATGCCGGCGGAGACGTCGGACTTCGTGCCGGCATCTCACCATTCGGCTCATAACCATGCGCCGGCCAAGCCCGTTCTGGACGATTTCGACCGCCTCATCGCCAACGAGATGGCCGTGATGGGGCATGGCCAGCCGCGCAACGCACAGGCGCCCTACGACGCCGATGCGCCGGCCGAGCAGCCGTTCCACGACTACGACATCCATTTCGGCGATGCCGCCGGTCAGACGGGAGCCTATCGCGCGGAAGACGATGCGGCGGACGCCATGCCCGTGCCCGTTGCCGCAGCAGCGCGGCGCCGCACCCCGGCGACAGGCGGCCTGAAGCAGGGCGTGCGCTTCGTTTCGGGCGTCGCGGGCGTCGCCTTGCTCAGCATAGCGGCGGCAGTCGCCTATAACAGCCTGTTCGGTGGATCGATCGGCAGCGGGGAAGCGCTGGTCGTGGCCGCCGACACGCAGCCGTACAAGACGCGGCCGGAGGATCCGGGCGGGCGCGAGATCCCAAACCAGAACAAGGCCGTCTACCAGCGCGCCGCGGGATCGGGCACCGCTGCGCAACCCACGCAGGAAACCCTCATCTCGGCCATGGAAGAGCCGGTGGACATTACCGCCGAGGATGAGGAAACCGCTTTGCCAGGGGTTCTCCTTGGCACCGAAACGATCCCCCTGGGTGAGGAACAGTTCCAGGAGCGGTTCGGCGATGCCGATGGCACAGCCGGCGCGGTGGATGCCGCGTCGAGCGAAGCGCCCGCCACAGGCGGAATTCTGGAGCCGCGCCGCGTCCGCACCGTCGAGGTCGGTCCCGACGGGACGCCGGTGGGGGCACAGCCCGGATCAGCCCCCGCACCGGAGGCCGCTGCGCTGGCGCCGGAGGCTGACCCCATGGCGGCGCTGATCGCCTCTGCCACTGCGCAGAGCGATGGTTTGCCGGTCCCCCCGCCAGCCGGGTCAGCGTCGCTGCCCGTCTCCATGCCGGCCATGCCCGCCGAACCTGCGCAGCCTGCAGCGGCCGAGCTGCCGCCCGCCATCTCCGTCGTACCGACCCCGGCGCCCGCGCGTCCGACGGCCGCGCTGGCGCCTGCGCCCGCCGCGGCGCCGGCGCGTGAGACGCCCGCCGTCATGTCGGCCTTGGCGCCGACGCCGCAGTCCGCCGCGCCTTTGGGCCAGGCGGCGGCCGGCAGCTACTTTGTCCAGATCGCCGCGCAGCCGACGGAGGCGCTGGCGCATGACAATCTGCGCAACGCCTCCCAGCGTTACGCCAATATCCTGGACGGGCGCCCCTTGAGCATCCAGGCCGCCAATGTCGAAAATCGCGGCACCTTCTATCGCATCCGGGCGCGCGCCGCCTCGCAGTCCGACGCCGATCAGCTCTGCTCGCGCCTGAAGCGCGCCGGCGCCGACTGCTTCGTAACGCGCTGAGGGGCATAATGACGCGCAAGGCCTGGATCGCCGGCCTGTCCGGACTTAGCCTGACCGACGCCGAGCGCGATTTCTTCGCCGCCAGCAAGCCCTTCGGCTTTATCCTTTTTGGCCGCAATGTCGGCAGTGACACGCAGCTTGCGGCGCTCTGCGCCGAACTGGCGTCCTTCGCCGACGGCGGCACGACCATCCCCATCTTCATCGACCAGGAAGGCGGCCGGGTCCGCCGCCTGCGCCCGCCTTTGGCACCCCATCTTCCTGCGGGGGAGGTCCTGGGTGCGGCCTATGCGCGTGACCCTGCCGCAGGGCTTCGTGCGGCCCATCTGCACGGGCAGATTCTGGCTGCGAGCCTACGCCGTTACGGCATCAATGCGGATTGCATTCCCTGCCTGGACCTTGCTGTCGATGGGGCGCATTCGGTGATCGGGGACAGGGCCATGTCCGGCGATCCGGACGCCGTGGCGGCGCTGGGCAGGGCCATGGCCGAGGCTGCGATGGCGAATGGCGTGCTTGCCGTCATGAAGCATCTGCCCGGCCATGGCAGGGCGATGGTGGACAGCCATCTGGACCTACCGCGGCTGGGTCTGTCGCGCGAAGAACTCGGCGCACGCGACGCGCGGCCTTTCGCGCTGCTGGCCGATCTTCCGGCCGCCATGACGGCGCATATCTTGTTCGAGGCGATCGATCCGGACCGCCCGGCCACTCTGTCGCCGCGGGTGATCGACGAGGTCATCCGCAACGGCATCGGCTTCGACGGCCTTCTCATGACGGATGATATCTCCATGAAGGCCCTGAAGGCGCCGGTGGGTGATTCTGCCGGCCTGGCCATCGCGGCCGGCTGCGACATCGTCCTGCACTGCAATGGCGACCTGGCCGAGATGCGCGACGTCGCCGCAGCGGTGCCTGTCCTGTCCGGCCGGGCCGCCGAGCGTGCGGAGCGCGCCCGCGCCATTGCCGCGCCCGGCAGGGCCGTGCTCGATATCGATGAGCTTTTGTCGGAATATCAACAACTTGTTAGTCCGGGCGCGTAGCGTTCCCGGCCTCAGCTTGGCCATCATCCTCATCTAGGGACGAAATCGGACATGCCGGCTGCCTGCCGACTGCATTCTCCGTCTCCGCGCGTTGATCTTGGCCGGGAATTGGTGTTTGAAGTTGTCTGAGGCTGGCCCTAGCGGCTGCAATCGGAATTGCATTCAGGAGAACCGGAATGGGTAGTTTCAGCATCTGGCACTGGTTGATCGTCCTTGCGGTCGTCCTTCTGCTGTTTGGTCGCGGCAAGATCCCGGAATTGATGGGCGACGTTGCCAAGGGCATCAAGAGCTTCAAGAAGGGCATGGCCGACGACGACAGCGCCGAAGCTCAGGAGCGCCGCGCGCTCGAGCATCAGGACGCCGAGATCGTGCGCCGTGACACCACGCCCGAGAAAACGCATAGCTAATACGGCCGGCGGCCGGCGCGGGCCCGACCCGTGCCGGTGGCCCATATCAACTCCCGCGCGTTAGGCATTCCATGTTTGAGATCGGTTGGCTGGAACTGCTGGTTATTGCAGTGGTTCTGATCGTGGTCGTCGGTCCGAAGGACCTGCCCGGAATGCTGCGGACCTTCGGGCGCGTGAGCGGCCAGATGCGCCGCATGGCGGGTGACTTCCGACGCCAGTTCGACGATGCGATTCGCGAGGCCGAGCTGGACGAAGTCCGTAAGGCCGCCGGAGACTTGAAGAGCCTCGACCCGCGCAACGATATCCGCAAAGCCATGAACCCCATGAAGGCCGTCGGCGATGAGATTCGCTCGTCGCTGAAGGCTGCGACCGCCGCGCCGGAGGCCAAGGTTCCGTCCGGCACGCAGGCCGCCCAGCCGATGGAAGCCTTGCGCCCGGCCGACAGTCCCGCTGCCGATCATGCCGTGCCGGCGCCCGAACCAGCCGCGGCCCTGCCGCAGACGGCTTCGGCCGTGGCGGCCGCGTCATCCGCGGCTTCGGCCCAGGCCGGGGAGCACCATGCTGCAGCCGTGAGTGCTGTTGCGCCCGCGCAGGCCGATCCAGCGCCGGCGGCCGTTCCGGCGGCAGATGCGCCCGATGCCAAGCGCAGCGCGGGAGATGCGGCATGAAGCAGGGACATGACGAGATCGAGGCGTCATCCGCGCCGTTGATCGAACATCTGATCGAGCTGCGCCGCCGGCTGATCTGGTCGCTGCTCGGCTTCTTCCTGGCTTTTCTCTTCTGCTTCTTTTTCGCCAAGCAGATCTTCAATCTTCTGGTTGTGCCCTACCAGATCGCCACGGCCTGGGCTGGCCTCGACGCGTCGAAGGTGGAGCTGATCTATACGGCGCCGCAGGAGTTCTTCTTCACGCAGGTCAAGATCGCGGCCTTTGGCGGGTTCTTCCTGGCCTTTCCGCTGATCGCCATGCAGCTCTACAAATTCGTGGCGCCGGGTCTTTATCGTGACGAGCGGTCCGCCTTCATTCCCTTCCTGGTGGCAACGCCCATCCTGTTCCTGATCGGTGCGGCGCTCGTCTACTTCTTCTTCACGCCCATGGTCATGTGGTTCTTCCTGTCCATGCAGCAAGCGGGTGGCGGCGGGCAGGCCACGATCGCGCTTCTGCCGCGCGTGTCGGAATATCTGTCGCTGATCATGACGCTGATTTTCGCCTTCGGCCTGGTGTTCCAGCTGCCCGTCGTCGCATCGCTCCTGGTGCGCGCGGGGATCGTGTCGGCCGCCACGCTGGCGGCCAAGCGCAAATACGCCATCGTGCTCGCCTTCATCGTGGCCGCGGTGATCACGCCGCCCGATCCAATGTCGCAGATCGGCCTTGCGATCCCGACCATCATTCTCTACGAGATTTCCATCTTCACGGCCCGGTTGATCGAGAAGAAGCGAGCCGCGCGTCTTGCGGAAGCGGGTCTCAACGCTGATGCCCCATGAAAGCTTCGCCGATCTGCCGGATCGGGCTAAAGGCGGGGCGACATGCTGGATATCAAGTGGATACGCGACAATCCTGAACTCCTGGACGAGGCGCTGAGGCGCCGCGGCGCGGCGCCAGCATCGGCCGAAATCCTGAAGCTGGACGATACGCGCCGCGCGCATCTGGCGCGGCTGCAGGAGCTGCAGAGCCGCCGCAACGAAGCCTCCAGAGATATCGGCAAGGCCAAGGGCGCGGGGGACCATGCGCGTGCTCAGGCCCTGATGGATGAAGTGGCGCAGATCAAAGGCGCCGTCCAGGAGGGTGAGGAGACCGAGCGCCGCATCGATGCGAGCCTGACGGATCTTCTGTCGGGCATTCCCAATATTCCGCTGCCGGACGTGCCCGAGGGCCGGGACGAGGCGGACAATATCGAACTGCGGCGCGTGGGCCAGATGCCCAGCTTCGACTTTGCCCCGCGTGAGCATTACGAGCTGGGCGAGGCCCTCGGGCTGATGGATTTCGAAGCGGCGTCCCGCATCTCCGGCGCACGCTTCACGGTGCTCAAGGGTGCCCTGGCGCGGCTCGAACGCGCGATCGGGCAGTTCATGATCGATTCGGCAACCGATCGGTTCGGCTATACGGAAGTGTCGCCGCCGATCCTGGTGCGCGATGAGGCGCTCTACGGCACCGGCCAGCTGCCCAAATTCTCCGAGGATCTTTTCAACACGTCGGATGGGCGGTGGATGATCCCGACTGCCGAAGTACCGCTGACCAATCTGGTGCGCGAGTCCATCCTGGACGAGGCGGCGCTGCCGGTCCGGGTCACGGCCCTGACGCCGTGCTTCCGCTCGGAGGCGGGCTCTGCCGGCCGCGATACCAAGGGCATGCTGCGCCAGCATCAATTCTACAAGACCGAGCTCGTCTCCGTCACGACGCCTGAATCCTCCGCCGAAGAGCTCGAGCGCATGCTCGGCTGCGCCGAAAGCGTCCTGCAGGCGCTCGGCCTGCATTACCGGGTGGTGACGCTGTGCACGGGCGATATGGGCTTTTCGGCGCGCAAGACCTATGACATCGAGGTCTGGCTGCCGGGGCAGAACGCCTTCCGCGAGATTTCCTCCTGCTCGGTCTGCGGTGATTTCCAGGCGCGGCGCATGCAGGCGCGCTACCGCCCCGCCGGCGAAAAGCAGCCGCGCTACGTCCATACGCTGAACGGCTCGGGCACGGCGGTGGGACGGGCGCTGATCGCGGTTCTGGAAAACTACCAGCAGGAGGATGGGAGCATCATCATTCCTGAAGCATTGCGGCCCTATATGAACGGTATGGAAACCATCGCGAAGGCGGGCTGATACGACATGCGCATACTCCTGACGAATGACGACGGCATCCATGCCGAAGGTCTCGCCGTGCTCGAGCGTATTGCGCGCACCCTGTCCGACGATGTCTGGGTCGTTGCGCCCGAGACCGACCAGAGCGGGCTCTCCCATTCGCTGACCCTGTCCTCGCCCCTGCGGCTGCGGCGCATCGAGGAGCGCCGGTTTGCACTCACGGGCACGCCGACCGACTGCGTCATCATGGCGGCCAAGCACATCATGCCGGAGGCGCCCGACCTGGTCCTGTCCGGTGTCAATTCCGGGCAGAACCTGTGCGATGACGTCACCTATTCCGGCACGGTGGCGGGCGCGATCGAAGGCACGATGCTGGGCCTGCGGTCCGTGGCGCTGAGCCAGGCCTTCACGCCCGGCGGCGACCGCGAAACGATCTGGGAGACGGCCGAGCGGCATGCGCCGGAGATATTGACCAAGCTCCTGACGCTGCCGCACCGCGCCGGCACGCTTTACAACATCAATTTCCCGCCGGTGCAGCCCGATGCCGTCACCGGTATCGAAGTGACCCGCCAGGGCAAGCTGGACTACAATCTGGGGATCGAGGAGCGCCGCGACGGTCGTGGCTTCCCCTATTTCTGGCTGAAGTTCGGCCGCGAGGAAGGGGCGGAACTGGAGCGCTCCGATATCGGGGCCATCCGGCGCGGCAGCGTGTCGGTCACGCCCCTGCAACTCGACCTGACGGATCACGCGCTGCGGCGTGACATGGAGAGCCTCTTTGGCTGATCCGACGCGGGCCGGCTCCGACCGGGAGCAACTGGCGGCCTTTCTTCTGGCGATGCGCTCGCGCCTGGGCGCCGATGGCCGCATGCTGTCGGCGCTGGAAACCGTGCCGCGCCGTGCCTTTCTGCCGCCGGCCACGCGGGGCGATGTCTACGCCCCGCAATCCTTCCCCATACCCTGCGGCGAGACGATGCCGAGTGCCGAACTGATCGTGCGGTGCCTGATGGCGCTGAAGGTCCAGCCGGACAGCCGCATCCTGGAGATCGGGACCGGCAGCGGCTACGTCACGGCGCTCCTGGCGCGGCTGGGGGCCAGGGTCGTGACCCTGGAGCGCTTCCGCACGCTGAGCACCGAGGCCAGCGAACGGGTGAGGGGGCTCGGCATCGAGAACGTCACCTTCCACCACGAGGATGGTCGGCAGGGCTTTGCCGAAAGCGGGCCCTATGACCGGATCATCATCCATGCGGCATTGCCCGTCCTGCCCAAGGCCTTCCTGGACCAGATGGCGACGCACGGCGTGCTCCTGGCCGCCATCGGCCCCGAGCGCGGTGCACAGCGGCTGGTCCGCCATGAAAAGGCGGGCAGCCGCTTCGACGAGGCCGTTGTGGGAACGGTCTGGTGGCAGCATCTGGCCGCGGGGCGTGCGGCCGTCCTGTAAGGCATCCCCGTGCTGCGCCGATTTCCCCCGTCACCAATGTCACCCATCACCGATTTCTGAAAATATTCTGCGCAATCAATGCCCGGGTTTAACCGGCCGGTAAGATTAACGCGCTCTTATGGCGTCCAGTGTGATGGCGTTGGCACGGGGACGAGAATGGGAATCGGCGGTTTGAAATTTCCAAGAAGCAGGGCCTTGCGCGTCGCCGGCATTCTGGCGGTGACGACGGCGATTGCCGGCTGCAGCAATGATGTGACGCGCCTCCAGGACAGTTTCTACACCGGAGCGATACCGCAGGGCGGGCAGCAACAGCAGCAGACATTTGCGCAATCGGCGCCGCAGGCGGCCCAGCAGGGTTACGGCGGTGGCTACCCGACGGCGCAGGGCTACCCGTCCGCACCGGCACAGAACGATACCTATGCGGCTGCGCCGTCCGGTTCGGCAGGGGTGAGCCGCTCGCAACTGCCGCCGCCCGCCGCCACCGCGCAGGCCACGCAGCCGATGGCGCAGCCTGCGCCGCAGCAGCACACCGCGTCTGTCGCATCGAGCGGCAAGACCTACACGGTCACCTCCGGGGACTCCTTGTCCGGCATTGCGAACCGGCACGGCGTGCGCACGGCGGACCTGCGCGCAGCCAACGGCCTGGCCTCGGACGATATCCGCATCGGACAGACGTTGAAGCTTCCGGCCGGCGCCACCGCCGGCACGACGCAGGTCGCCTCGCTCGGCACGCCCCCGACCACGCTTCAGGCACAGGCCGCCCGCGTCACGCCGACGACGGCGCATGATGGCAGCACGTCATCGACCGCGGCGGTCACCGGCAGCCCGGCAACGGCCACGCAGCCGGCACAAGCCCCGGCCGCCGTGCAGGCAGCTCCGGCCGCGCAGGCAGCGCCCGCCGCAAGCACGACGGTGGAGGAAGAGACCGAAAGCCAGCAGGCCGCGCTCGCGCCTCAGTCCACCGGCATCTCGCAGTTCCGCTGGCCCGTCCAGGGCCGCGTGGTCAAGTCCTACGGCGACAAGGTCGGCACGCGCCGCAATGACGGGCTGAACATTTCAGTGCCGCGCGGCACCTCCGTCAAGGCGGCGGAGAACGGCGTCGTCATCTATGCCGGCGAGGGGCTGAAGGAGTTCGGCAAGACCGTTCTCGTCAAGCACGATAACGGGCTCGTCACTGTCTACGGCCATGCCGACGAGATCCTCGTCGAACGCGGCGCCACGGTGCGGCGCGGCCAGGATATCGCCAAGGCGGGCATGACGGGCGATGCCGATCAGCCCATGTTGCATTTCGAAGTCCGCAAGGACTCCACCCCGGTCAATCCGATGACCTACCTCCAGTAGAGTACCGCGTTCACTTGGAGTGTCAGGCCCCGGTTCGTCGTCCCGAACCGGGGCCATTTCGTTTGCGCCTCGCGTCAGTCCAGGCGCACGCCGCGTGCGGCCGCATAATCCTGGATGAACTGCCAGGCCACGCGCCCGGAGCGCGCGCCGCGGGTCGTGTACCATTCCATGGCCGCGCGGTGCAGCGCGTCACCGTCCTGCGGCAGGTCGAAGGCCGCGGCATAACCGTCCACCATGGCCAGATACTCGTCCTGCGAGCAGGCGTGGAAGCCGAGCCACAGGCCGAACCGGTCCGACAGGGAGACTTTCTCCTCGACCGCTTCGCCGGGCGCGATGGCGGTGGATTGTTCATTCTCCATCATGTTGCGGGGCAGGAGATGGCGGCGATTGGACGTGGCGTAGAAAAGCACATTGGCCGGACGTCCCTCCACGCCGCCGTCCAGCACAGCCTTCAGGGACTTGTAGCTGGTATCGTCGTGATCGAAGGACAGATCGTCGCAGAAGAGGAGGATCCGCTCGTCCGCAGCGCGCAGGAAGCCCATCAGCTGCGGAAGCTGGTCGATATCTTCCCGGTGAATCTCGATCAGGCGCAGCGGCCTGCCGGCGCGATCGGCGTTGACCTGCGCATGGACGGCCTTGACGAGCGAGGATTTGCCCATGCCGCGCGCGCCCCAAAGGAGCGCATTGTTGGCCGGCAGGCCATCGGCAAAGCGCTGGGTGTTCAAAAGCAGCGTGTCACGGGCACGGTCGATCCCCGCCAGGAGAGAGATGGGAACGCGGCTGACCCGCTCGACAGGGCGCAGGCGGAATGGCGGTTCGTAGACGTAACATTCTGTCAGCGTCAGGTCCGGAAGCGTCGGTGCAGGTGGTGCCAGGCGCTCCAGCGCATCGGCGATCCGCCGCAGGGTCAGATCGTGGTCCGACGAGTCGAAATTCGGCAATGTGGCGCTCCCTCAAGTCCAACATCACGGCGACGCGAAGGCCGCAGCAACGCAGTCTGTTGCATTCGGTCCGACCGTTCGTATATTGCGCCCAATTCGTAAAGGCCACTCGGCGAAGTTCCTCGCCCTCGTGATCATCAGGAGACAACATGTTCGTATCCCCGGCTTTTGCCCAAACCGCAGGTGCTGGTGCTGCGGGCGGCACGGAAAGCCTTCTCATCACGATCCTGCCCTTCGTGGCGGTCTTCGCGATCATGTACTTCCTGATCATCCGGCCGCAGCGCCGGCAGATGAAGAAGCGCGACGAAATGCTCCGCTCCATCCGCCGCGGCGATACGGTCGTCACGGGCGGCGGCATCATCGGCAAAGTGGTCAAGGTCCTCGACAACGGGGAAGTCGAGGTTCAGATCTCCGAGCAGGTCAAGATCCGCGTCCTGCAATCGACCATCGCGGACGTCCGCGTGAAGGGCGAGCCTGCAGCGGCCAACACGAAATAGCCGTTGTTGCGCACCACAAGTTGCTGATTCGCCTGGGGGTTTCGGAAGAAGCCCCCGGGTTCTTGCGTTAAGCCCATATCCTAGTCCGCACGCTTGGCCCTGGCCGCGACGGGCATCCTTACCGGGACGGCCATGCTTTATTTCTCGCGCTGGAAGACAATCCTGATCTGGCTCATCGTCGCGATCGGCGTCTTGTTCGCCCTTCCGAACCTGATGTCCCAGCGCCAGCTCGAGGCCCTGCCGGATTGGCTGCCGAATCGGCCCATGACGCTCGGCCTCGATCTGCAGGGCGGATCCTACATCCTGCTCGAGGTTGACAGGCCGTCTCTTGTCGGGGCGCGGCTGACGGCCATTCGTGACGATGTCCAGACGCAGCTTCGCAATGCCGGCGTGGGCTTTACCGATCTGCGCGAGGTGGATGGTGGCGTCGATTTCCGCCTGCGGGACGCAGCCCAGGCGGGTGCTGCGCGCGAAGCGCTCCGCCAGCTGACCGAGCCATTCTCCACCGGCATGATGGCCGGCGGCACCATCACCGAGGCGAACCTTGTGGAGCCGCAGCCGGGCAGCTTCCGCATCACGCTGACCGATCAGGGTATAAACTACCGCCTGTCCACGGCGGTGTCGCAATCGATCGAGGTCGTCCGCCGGCGCGTCGACGAACTCGGAACCACCGAGCCGGTGATCCAGCGGCAGGGCGTGGACCGGATCATGGTCCAGGTGCCGGGCCTGCAGGATCCGGCGCGCCTGAAGGCGCTTCTGAACCAGACGGCCCAGCTCACCTTCCGCCTGGTGGACACGCAGCATTCGGCCCAGGCCGTCGCGGCGGGCCAAGAGCCGGCACCGGCCGGATCGCAGCTTCTGTACACGACCGACAACCCGCCCATGCCCATCCTGGTCCAGCGGCAGGTCATGGTGTCGGGCGAGAACCTGACCGACGCGCAGGCAGGCTTCGACCAGCAGACCAACGCGGCGGTCGTCAACATCCGCTTCGATTCACGCGGGGCACAGCGCTTCGGTGCGGTGACGCAGCAGAATGTGAACCGGCCCTTCGCCATCGTACTCGACGATCAGGTCCTTTCGGCACCCAATATCCGCGAGCCGATCCTGGGCGGTCAGGCGCAGATCTCCGGCAACTTCACGGTGCAGACGGCCAACGACCTTGCCGTGCTGCTGCGCGCCGGTGCATTGCCGGCCAATCTCGACATCATGGAAGAGCGGACCGTCGGCCCCGGTCTCGGCGCCGACTCCGTTGCCGCCGGCCAGATGGCGGGCATCGTCGGCGGCGTCTTCGTCATCGTCTTCATGTTCGCGGCCTATGGCTTCCTGGGGCTGATCGCCAACATCGCGCTGATCGTCAACATCGTGCTCCTGGTGGCGCTGCTGTCGGTCCTCGGCGCAACGTTGACCCTGCCGGGCATCGCCGGCATCGTGCTCACCATGGGCATGGCGGTGGATTCCAACGTGCTCATCTACGAGCGCATTCTGGAAGAGCGAAAACAGGGTCGGTCGGTCGTCCAGTCCATCGATGCGGGCTTCCATAAGGCCTTCGGCACGATCATGGACGCCAACATCACATCGCTGATCGCCGCGGCCGTGCTCTTCTTCCTCGGGTCCGGCCCGGTGCGGGGCTTTGCCGTCACCCTGGCGCTCGGCATCCTGACGACCATCTTCACCGCGATCACCCTGACGCGCTGGATGGTGGCCTTCTGGCTCAAGCGCCGCCGGCCGAAGGAAGTCCATCGCGGCTTCTTCACCTTCGTCCCGAAGGCAACCAGCATTCCCTTCATGGCCGTGCGCCGCGTGGGCTTTGCCATTACGCTGCTCCTGTCCATCGCCTCCATCGGCGGCCTTGCCACGATGGGCCTGAACTACGGCATCGACTTTACCGGCGGCACGGTGATCGAGGCGAAGTCCCGTGGGCCGGAGGCCGATGTCGCCGCGATCCGCAGCGCCCTGTCGCCGATCATCGAGGGTGAGGTGCAGGTGCAGGAGTTCGGCTCGGCCCAGGATGTCCTCATCCGCTTCGGTGCGCAGGCCGCGGACAGCGAGACACCCCAATCCAGCATCAACGCCGTGCGCGGCGCGCTGCAGGCCGATTACGATTTCGAGCGGGTCGAGGTGGTCGGTCCGTCCGTGTCGAACGAACTCGCCATCGCCGCCGTGCTTGGCGTCCTCGGCGCGATGCTCGGCATCATGATCTATGTCTGGGTGCGCTTCGAATGGCAGTTCGCCATCGGCGCGATCGTGTCCACCGCGCACGATGTCATCATGACGATCGGGTTCTTCGTGCTCACACGGGCCGAATTCAACCTGACCAGTATCGCGGCGGTGCTGACCATCGTGGGCTACTCACTCAACGATACGATCGTCGTGTTCGACCGGATGAGAGAAAATCTGCGCAAGTACAAAAAGATGCCGCTGGATACTCTTATCGATCTTTCGCTGAACGAGACGTTGAACCGCACGATCATGACCGGCGCGACGATGATCCTGGCGCTGGTGGCCCTGTACTTCTTCGGCGGCGACGTGATCCGCAACTTCGTGGCCCCGATGATCGTGGGCGTGATCGTGGGCGTGTACTCGTCGGTCTTCATCGCCGGCCCGATGCTGATCTACTTCAAGCTGCGGCCCGAAAAGTCGACCATGGCTGCAGAAGAAGCGGCCACGGCGCGTACGGATAACGGTACGCCGAAGGAAGCCTGAGCGCATGTCCGATACGCCGTCCGACCGACGCGATGCGCATCTGCCGCGGCAGGTGCCCATCGATGCCTATGGCAACGGCGGTTTCCGCTTCGCCGGCATGTCGCATAAAGGGTCGGTCCTGTGCCTGCCATCCGGCCTGTACGGCTGGACGGCCACGACGCACGCGCCATTTTCCGGGGAGCGGCTCCTGAAGTCGCTCGAAGAAGGCGAGGGGATCCGCTTCATGCTGTTCGGCACCGGGACTGACATCGTGCGCCTGCCGCCGGCGTTGGCGGCGCGTTTCCGGGCCGCCGGAATCTCCTGCGATGCCATGACGACGGGCGCGGCCGTGCGCACGCTCAACATCATGCTGTCCGAAGGCCGGCCGGTGGGCGCAGCGCTCGTCGCCGTTGACTGACGCATGACCGACATGCTCGACAGCGCCTATGCCGCGTGCAGGGCCGTCGTCACGTCTGCCTCGGCCGACCGGAGCGTGGCGCTTGCCTTCGCACCGCCTGCCGCCCAGGCCGGACTGGCGGCGTTGAACGCCTTCGACCTCGAAACCGCGCAGATCCGTTCCCGTGTCAGCCAGCCGCTCCCCGGTGAAATCCGCCTGCAATGGTGGCGCGACGTGCTGGCCGCAGGTGCGGCAGGCGGCGAGGGTGCGCCGCTGGCGCAGGCGCTGATCGACACGGTAACGCGCCATGATCTGCCGGGCGAGGTGCTGCAGCGTTTTCTGGATGCGCGGATCTTCGATCTCTACAACGATCCCATGCCAAGCCGGACCGAGTTCGAGGCCTATGCCGGGGAAACGCGCTCGACCCTCATCATGCTGTCAGCCATGGTGCTAGTCGGACGGGACGCGCGTTCCCTGGCCGATGCGGCGGGTCACGCTGGCGTGGCGTGGCTCGCGACGGACCTTTTGCGGGACGAGCGGCGCCACCGCGCGCTCGGCCAGGTTTTCGTGCCCGGCGATATTCTGGCCGTGGCCGGAACCGACGCGGCGGCCTTCCTGCGCGGCGAGGGGCAGTTGGAGCCGGCGCGCCTTGCCCTCTGCGCCTATGCAAGACAGCATCTGGCAGCGGTACGCAGCCAGCTCGCTGCGGTTCCGCGCGCGGCGCGGCCAGCCTTTCTGCCGGTTTTCGCCTGCGCCCCGACGCTGGATGCAGTGGAAGGCGCCAGAGGCGCAATCGGCGCAGCCGAGCGGCCCATCGGGCCGTTTCGCCGCACATGGCTTTATTGGCGCGCAATGAGGAGCTGAGCGGATGACGACGTCTCCGGACACGCGACGCCACGGCCTCGGGCGCAGGCTGCGATCCTCGCTTTTGCAGGCGGTGCAGGGGGCGGGATCGGCGGTGCAGCGTTTCCCGGTCGCCGTCCTGTGCCTTGCCGCCATGGGCATCGGCGTCAATGCCCGCATTGCCGACATCGCCATCGTGCCGGAGGCGCTGCAGGGCCGCATCATGGAAACCTTGGGGGCAGCGGTGTTCTTCAACATCGCGCTCACGCTTCTCATCGAACAGCGGCCCCTCCCGTCGCGACGCATCCTTCTTGCCAGCGGCCTGACCATTCCCCTGGCGGTGCTGGCCTATGCCTGGCGCCCCTTTGACGATGCCGGCTATGTCTGGCAGTCGGCCGCCGCGCTCAGCATCTTCGCGCTGCCCTTTGCCGGGCGGGGGCGTGTCGGGCCCTGGAACCTGTTGCTGCGCAGCTTCGCTGCCGCAGCTCTGGCGGGCTTTGCGACACTGGCTTTCCTGTCCGGCGGCATTCTCCTGGCGGAACTCTTCCGCCTCCTCTTCGACATTGGCCCGACCTGGGAGGCCTACGCCCATGTCGTGGCGACAGCCGTCTGCGTGGTGGGACCGCTCGCGACGCTCGGGCTCCTGCCGCAAGCCGCCACCGAAAGGGCCAGTGCGCGAATCGTGCGGCCGATGCGCAGTTTCCTGTCGCTCGTCCTGGCGCCCATGCTCATCGCGGCGCTGATCGTCCTGCATCTCTATGCGCTGCGCGTCGCCATCGAGGGGCTCGGCAGCCAGGTCGACATGGCCTGGATCGTCCCTGTGCTCACGGTCAACCTATGGCTTGTCCGCATCCTTGCCGATCCCATGGAGGGGCCGCCGCATCTCGACCTGATCCGCCGCTTCTGGCCCTTCGCACTGATCGTCCCGGTCATCCTCTTCGTTCCGGCCCTTCGGCACGAAACAGCCCGTGGCTGGACGGAGGGGGATTATTACGCGGCGCTTCTGGTGGCGGCGGGGGTGAGCGTCGGGCTCGTGCAGATCCTCAAGCGCTGGCGTGGCGATCTTCGACTCTTCTTCGCTGTGCCGGCCGTCCTGCTTCTGGCATCCCTGATCGGACCGTGGGGGACGGCATCCATGCTCATGAGCCCGCCGGTGGGACGCGCCAGCGCGGACCTGCCACAGGATGTCGGGCCGGCAATCGCGGTGCGCACGCAGTTCGGGCCATTCGCGAGCGAGTCGGTCGATGTGGCGGGCTTCGACCGCGTTCTGCCCGTCATTTCGGTGATGGCTCAGCCGGTCCAGCCGACGGGCTCTGCCTTTACGGGCCGCTTCGATGGGCCTGTGCTGGTGCTGGCCGCTGCGGGGCGTGAGCGGCGGTTCGACCTTGCCGCCATGCTGGCCAGCCTGCGCAGCCGGCCCGATCAGCCGCCTGCGGGGGCCTTGACCAGCGATGACGGGGTGACGATCGGCTATGCGCTGCGCTTCCTGACCCTCGCCGGCAAGGAGCCAGAGACGGGTGAGTTCACGTTGTTCTTGCGTCAGGCCGATTGGCGCTGACGCTTGGTCTTCAGGCCTTCTGGCCGAGCCATCCCGCAAAATCGTGAAGCGCCCGGGCCGCCATGGCATTCTTCTTGGCCACGGTCTTTTCCTTGCCACGCAGGCGCTTGCCATCCGGCTTCGGCGTATCGATCGGCGGAAACAGCCCGAAATTCACGTTCATCGGTTGGAAGGAGCGCTTGCCCGGCTCCTCGTCCGTGGCCAGATGTCCGCCCGTGATATGCGCCAGCAGCGCACCCATGGCGGTGGTCGGTGGCGGGGAGATCGGTTCCACACCCTGGCGCTCGGCAATCGCGAAGCGCGCGGCCATCAGCCCAACGCTGGTTGATTCCACATAGCCTTCGCAACCCGTGATCTGGCCGGCAAAGCGTAGCTGGGGGCGGCCCTTGAGCCGGAGGAAGCGGTCAAGGACCAGCGGGGAATTCAGGTAGGTGTTGCGGTGAAGCCCGCCCAGCCGCGCAAACTCGGCCTTCTCCAGCCCGGGGATCATCCGGAAGATCCGGGCCTGCTCGGCATATTTCAGCTTCGTCTGGAAGCCGACCATGTTGTAGAGCGTGCCGAGCGCATTGTCCTGCCGCAACTGGACGACGGCATAGGCCTTGATGTCCGGCTGGTGCGCATTGGTGAGCCCCATGGGCTTCATGGGGCCGTGGCGCAGTGTTTCCGGGCCACGTTCGGCCATGACCTCGATGGGCAGGCACCCGTCGAAATAGGGCGTTCCCTCCCACTCGCGGAACTCGGTCTTTTCGCCGGCGATGACCGCCGCGATGAAGGCCTCGTATTGCTCCCGGTCCATCGGGCAATTGATGTAATCCTTGCCCGTGCCGCCGGGACCGACCTTGTCGTAGCGGCTCTGGAACCAGGCCGTGCCCATGTCGATGGACTCGAAGTGCACGATCGGCGCGATAGCATCGAAGAAGGCAAGGGAATCGGCGCCCGTATCCTGCGCGATGGCCGCCGCCAGGGCCGGCGCCGTCAAAGGACCGGTGGCCACGATCGTGCTGCCCCAGTCGGCGGGGGGAAGGCCGGTGACCTCCTCGCGCCGGATCTCGACCAGCGGATGGGCTTCGAGCGCCTGCGTGACCGCCTGCGCAAAGCCGTCGCGGTCGACCGCCAGGGCGCTGCCGGCCGGAACCTGGTGCGCATCGGCCGCGCGCATGATCAGGCTGCCCGCCAGGCGCAGCTCGGCATGCAGCACGCCGACGGCGTTGCCTTGCGCATCGTCCGAGCGGAAGGAGTTGGAGCAGACCAGCTCGGCCAGGCTGTCGGTCTTGTGCGCATCGGTGCCGCGCACACCGCGCATCTCATGCAGGATGACCGGAATGCCGGCCTCGGCGATCTGCCAGGCTGCCTCGGAACCGGCCAGGCCGCCACCGACGATATGAAAGGGAATTTTCGACATGCGCGCCATCTAGACCATCGCGCGGAAAAAGGGAAACCCGTGCATGCCCATGCCGGCCCCTTTAAACGACAACACCCGCCGGGGGAGGACCGGCGGGTGTCGTTTGGAAACCTGCGGTTGGGAGGAGGAGTCCGCAGGTTCTATTCGCGACGGCCCTTTGGGAGGAGGATGGACCGCGGCGAAATTCTTAAATTCTAATTAACGCGTCGCCTGACGAGCGATCGCCGGAATATCGGCGCGAGAAATTCCAAGGTCAGAAAGTTCGCGCTGCGACAGACGGTTCAGCTCGGAGCAGGTCTCGCGGTAACGGCGCCAGTTGGCGTAAGAGCGTGAGATGTTCATCTGATCCAACAGCCTTTGACTGTACTAGGGTTTAAATCGATTAAAGCTTCAGGTCGTTTTCTTCCCGCCGCTTCGATGATTGGAATGTAGCCAGTGGCCGTGCCCGGCACCAGAGCGCAATCTGCATAGCTGCCTTGCGAGGTGTGCAACGCAACATGGATCGCGCGGGCACCGCGCCAGAGTTTCGATTTGACCCATTCTTCAGCGATGATATAGAGACGCGCGCCGCGCGACGGGTCCGGCGCGATGCGGGTGTGGCGGAATTGGTAGACGCACTAGATTTAGGTTCTAGCGCCTGATGGTGTGGGGGTTCGAGTCCCTCCACCCGCACCAGCGCCTTGAGTTTCCGTCATATAATGTGACAAGAGTGCCGCGACGGCCGTCGTCGGCCAACCTGAGAGATCGAAGGGTTTAGAATGCAGGTAACGGAAACCAAGGCCGAGGGCCTTAAGCGCGAGATCGAGGTCGTCGTGCCGGCTTCGGACCTTGAGGCACGGCTTCAGACCCGCCTCTTTGAAACGAAGGACCAGGTCAAGCTGAAGGGCTTCCGCCCCGGTAAGGTGCCGGTCGCTCACCTGCGCAAGACCTACGGCCGTTCGCTGATGGCGGAGATCATCAACCAGATCCTGAACGAGACGCCGCGCAAGGTCATCGCCGAGCGCAACGAGCGTTCCGCCATGCAGCCGGAAGTGGCCATGAGCGAGGACGAGGGCGAGGCCGAGAAGGTCCTGGCCGGCGGCAGCGACTTCAAGTTCACGCTGCGCTACGAGACCCTCCCGACCTTCGAGATCAAGGACACGTCCGGGATCGCCATCGAGCGTCCCGTCGTGGACGTTTCGGAGGATGAGGTCGAGGAGCAGGTCAAGCGCATCGCCGAGAACGCCCGCACCTTCGAAGACAAGGACGGCGCCGCAGAGAGCGGTGACCGCGTCACCATGGATTTCGTCGGCAAGGTCGATGGCGAAGCCTTCCAGGGCGGCACGGCCGAGGATTCCAGCCTCGTGCTCGGATCGGGCCAGTTCATCCCCGGCTTCGAGGACCAGCTGATCGGCGCCAAGGCCGGTGACACGCTGGAAGTGAAGGTGACCTTCCCCGAGGAATACGGGGCCAGCCACCTGGCCGGCAAGGACGCCGTCTTCGACGTGACGGTGAAGGCCGTCGCCGCTCCCGGCGCGCTGGAGCTGGACGACGAGATGGCCAAGAAGCTCGGCCTCGAATCCATCGACAAGCTGCGTGAGATCGTGCGTGGCCAGATCGAGAGCCAGTTCGGCACGATGACGCGCCAGAAGGTCAAGCGCCAGCTCCTGGACGCGCTCGACGGCGAGTATGATTTCCCGCTGCCGGAAAAGCTCGTCGAGGCGGAGTTCGACAACATCTGGACCCAGGTCAGCCGTGAGCTCGAGCAGAGCGGCAAGACCTTCGAGGACGAAGACACGACGGAAGAGAAGGCCCGTGCGGACTACCGCAAGCTGGCCGAGCGCCGCGTCCGCCTCGGTCTGGTCCTGTCCGAGATCGGCGAGAAGGCCGGCGTGACCATTTCCGACGAGGAACTGCAGCGCGCCCTGTTCGAGCAGGTCCGCCAGTATCCCGGCCAGGAACAGCAGGTCTACGACTACTTCCGCAAGACGCCGGAGGCGATCCAGAGCCTGCGCGCGCCGATCTACGAGGAAAAGGTCGTCGATCATCTGCTCGCCACCGTCGCTGTGACCGACAAGACGGTGACGCGTGAAGAGCTGATGAAGGAAGACGAGGACGAAAGCGCCGCCGCCTGACGCGACGACGCCCATCCTTTGCAATCGGCCCCCGGGATGCATCGGCGCCCCGGGGGCCGATTCGTTTTCTCGCACCTCCCGCACACCCGCGCGCAAGCGGCGGGACAGGGCAGGGCGGCCCCCGTCTTGCACTCGGTGCAAGATCAGCCCTATCTACGGGTAAGATGCTTCCCGTTGTGATTCTGGCTTTCCGGTCACGATCGCCGGGAAGGACAACGAGGACGGAAGCCTTTTTTCTATGAAGCACCCTTTGGAAACCGCCCTGAACCTGGTCCCGATGGTGGTCGAGCAGACCAATCGTGGTGAACGGGCCTACGACATTTTCTCCCGGCTCCTGAAGGAGCGGATCATTTTCGTGACGGGTCCGATCGAGGATTCCATGGCGACGCTGGTCTGCGCCCAGCTCCTCTTCCTGGAAGCGGAGAATCCGAAGAAGGAAATCTCGCTCTACATCAACTCGCCGGGCGGCGTGGTGACGAGCGGCATGGCCATCTACGACACGATGCAGTTCATCAAGCCCGCCGTCGCCACGCTGTGCATCGGCCAGGCGGCATCGATGGGCTCGCTGCTCCTGTGCGCCGGCCACAAGGACATGCGCTTCGCCACGCCCAATGCCCGCATCATGGTGCACCAGCCGTCGGGCGGCTTCTCTGGGCAGGCATCGGACATCGAGCGGCACGCGCAGGATATCATCAAGCTCAAGCGGCGCCTGAACGAAGTCTACGTCCAGCATACGGGCCAGGATTACGAGACCATTGAACGCACGCTTGACCGTGACCACTTCATGACGGCGGAGGAAGCGCTTTCCTTCGGCCTCATCGACAAGGTCTACTCCTCGCGCGATGCGCTGGAGGGTGCGATCGCCAAGAGCGACAAGGCCTAAAAAGACGGCCCAGCTGCGGCAAGGATGGGTCAAGCTCCGGCGGTTTATGCTGCGGGAGCAAAACTGTCACATTCGCCGATTGGAATGCGGCATTGGCCGCAAGGTCATATTGTGGGTGGTGTTGGAAACGCATAGTTTCAGGCCGCACCCACCCTATGGAGTCACCCTTCGGGGCGGCTCCTGAGCGGAAGGAACGGAACATGAGCAAGGTCAGCGGCGGCGACTCCAAGAACACGCTCTATTGCTCTTTCTGCGGAAAGAGCCAGCATGAGGTCCGCAAGCTGATTGCGGGGCCGACCGTGTTCATCTGCGACGAATGCGTCGAGCTGTGCATGGACATCATCCGGGAAGAGAACAAGTCTTCCATGGTGAAGTCGCGGGAAGGCGTGCCGACCCCCCAGGAAATCATCGCGGTGCTCGATGATTACGTGATCGGCCAGTCCTTCGCCAAGAAGGTCCTCTCCGTTGCGGTCCACAACCATTACAAGCGGCTGGCCCACGCGGCGAAGAACAACGACGTCGAACTGGCGAAGTCGAACATCCTTCTGATCGGCCCGACCGGCTGCGGCAAGACGCTGCTGGCACAGACGCTGGCGCGCATCCTGGATGTGCCCTTCACCATGGCCGACGCCACCACGCTGACCGAGGCCGGTTACGTGGGCGAGGACGTCGAGAACATTATTCTGAAGCTGCTCCAGTCCGCGGACTACAATGTCGAGCGGGCGCAGCGCGGCATTGTCTATATCGACGAGATCGACAAGATCAGCCGCAAGTCGGACAACCCGTCCATCACGCGCGACGTGTCGGGCGAGGGCGTCCAGCAGGCGCTTCTGAAGATCATGGAAGGCACCGTCGCCTCCGTGCCGCCGCAGGGTGGCCGGAAGCATCCGCAGCAGGAGTTCCTGCAGGTGGATACGGCGAACATCCTGTTCATCTGCGGCGGCGCCTTCGCGGGCCTGGACCGGATCATCTCGGACCGTGGCCGCAAGACGTCCATCGGCTTCAACGCCAACGTCCTGTCGCCGGAGGACCGGCGTACGGGCGAACTCTTCCGCCAGGTCGAGCCGGAGGATCTGCTGAAGTTCGGTCTCATCCCCGAATTCGTCGGCCGCCTCCCGGTTCTGGCGACGCTGGAGGACCTCGACGAGGTGGCGCTGGTCCAGATCCTGGTTCAGCCCAAGAACGCGCTGGTGAAACAGTATCAGCGCCTCTTCGAGATGGAGAATGTCGAACTGTCCTTCCACGAGGACGCGCTCAAGGCGATCGCCCGCAAGGCCATCGAGCGCAAGACCGGGGCCCGCGGCCTTCGGTCGATCATGGAAGCCATGCTGCTCGATACGATGTTCGACCTGCCGACGCTGGAAGGCGTTCAGGAGGTCGTGATCTCGGAGGATGTGATCGAGGGCAATGCACGCCCGCTCTACATCTACGCGGAGCGCACCGACGAAAAGGAGAATGTCAGCGCCTGACGCTGCCATTCCTTCCTGCCGGTCAGGGCCCGCGTCGAGCATTCCGCCCGGCGCGGGCCTTTTTGCGTCACACGCTGCGACGGGCAGGGCGCAAGGCCCTGCAAATCGGTGCCGTGGCGCAGGCGTTTGCAGTGCGGCACAGCTTGAATAAACCCCCGTGGGGGCCCACATTGACAGGGAATTGAGCGATACGCCGCGTGCTTTCAAAAAAGGCGCAGCCTATCGGCTCCGGGCGGCACAGCCGCAGAAAGGAAAGTTCATGTCCAACGACCAGACGACATCGGCGGCACAGATGCAGCATCCCGTGCTCCCCTTGCGCGACATCGTCGTATTTCCGCACATGATCGTGCCGCTGTTCGTGGGGCGCGAAAAGTCCATCAAGGCTCTGGAAGAGGTGATGGGCGCGGACAAGCAGATCCTGCTGGCCACGCAGCGCAACGCGACGGACGAAGACCCGACGCCCGATGCCATCTACGAGATCGGCACCCTGGCCAACGTGCTGCAGCTTCTGAAGCTGCCCGATGGCACGGTGAAGGTGCTGGTGGAAGGCGTCTCCCGCGCGCGCATCGAGCGCTTCACCGATCGGTCCGATTGGCACGAGGCGATCGCCACGACCGTCCCGCCGATCGACGAGGACCCGGTCGAGATCGAGGCTCTGGCGCGCTCGGTCATCGCCGAGTTCGAAAACTACGTGAAGCTTAACAAGAAGATCTCGCCTGAGGTGGTCGGTGCGGCCAGCCAGATCGACGACTACTCCAAGCTTGCGGACACGGTGGCCTCGCACCTCGCGATCAAGATCTCCGAAAAGCAGGAGATGCTGTCGCTGGTGGGCGTGCGCGCGCGCCTGGAAAAGGCCCTGGCCTTCATGGAGTCGGAGATCTCCGTCCTGCAGGTGGAGAAGCGCATCCGCTCGCGCGTCAAGCGCCAGATGGAAAAGACCCAGCGCGAGTACTACCTGAACGAGCAGATGAAGGCGATCCAGAAGGAGCTCGGCGACGGCGAGGAAGGCCGCGACGAGATGGCCGAGATCGAGGAGCGCATCAAGAAGACGCGCCTGTCCAAGGAGGGCAAGGAGAAGGCCAATGCCGAGCTGAAGAAGCTGCGGCAGATGAGCCCCATGTCCGCCGAGGCGACCGTCGTGCGCAACTACCTCGACTGGCTGCTGGGCCTGCCCTGGGGCAAGCTGTCCCGCACGAAGATCGATCTGCACAAGGCGGAAGAGATCCTCGACGCGGAGCATTACGGCCTCGATAAGGTCAAGGAGCGGATCGTCGAGTATCTGGCCGTCCAGAGCCGCCAGTCCAAGCTGAAGGGTCCGATCCTCTGCCTGGTCGGCCCTCCGGGCGTCGGCAAGACCTCGCTCGCCAAGTCCATCGCCAAGGCGACGGGCCGCGAATATGTGCGCGTTGCCCTGGGCGGCGTGCGCGACGAGGCCGAGATCCGCGGCCATCGCCGGACCTATATCGGCTCCATGCCGGGCAAGGTGATCCAGTCCATGAAGAAGGCCAAGCGGGCCAACCCGCTCTTCCTCCTGGACGAGATCGACAAGCTCGGCCAGGACTACCGTGGCGATCCGTCATCGGCGCTCCTGGAGGTGCTGGACCCCGAGCAGAACGCGACCTTCATGGATCATTACCTCGAGGTCGAGTTCGATCTGTCCTCGGTCATGTTCGTGACGACGGCCAATACGCTGAACATTCCCGGCCCGCTCATGGACCGCATGGAGATTATCCGTATTGCCGGTTACACCGAGGATGAGAAGGTCGAGATCGCCAAGCGGCACCTCCTGCCCAAGGCCATACGCGACCATGCGTTGAAGCCGGACGAGTTCACGGTGGGCGAGGATGCCCTGCGGGAGATCGCCCGGCGCTACACGCGGGAAGCCGGCGTGCGCTCCTATGAGCGTGAGCTGATGACCCTGGCGCGCAAGGCCGTGACGCGGATCCTGAAGGGCGAGATCACCCGCGTCGACGTGACGGCGGAGAACCTTGCCGACTATCTCGGCGTTCCGCGCTACCGCTATGGCGAGGCGGAAAGCGACGATCAGGTCGGTGTCGTGACGGGGCTTGCCTGGACGGAAGTCGGCGGCGAACTGCTGACGATCGAAGGCGTCATGATGCCGGGCAAGGGCAAGATGACCGTCACCGGCAATCTGCGGGACGTGATGAAGGAATCGATCTCGGCCGCCGCGTCCTTCGTGCGCAGCCGTGCCGTCGATTACGGGATCGAGCCGCCGCTCTTCGACCGGCGCGACATCCACGTCCATGTTCCCGAAGGGGCGACCCCGAAGGATGGGCCCTCGGCCGGTGTTGCCATGGCGACGTCGATCATCTCCGTCATGACCGGTATTCCGGTCCGGCGGGACGTGGCGATGACGGGTGAGATCACCCTGCGTGGCCGCGTTCTTCCGATCGGTGGCCTGAAGGAAAAGCTCCTGGCGGCCCTGCGCGGCGGCATCAAGACGGTGCTGATCCCGGAGGACAATGCCAAGGACCTGGTCGATATTCCGGACAATGTGAAGAACAGTCTGGATATCATTCCGGTGTCGCGCATCGGCGAAGTCCTGCAGCATGCGCTGGTGCGCATGCCGGAGCGGATCGAATGGGATGAGTCGGCGCACCCGCTTCCGGCACCCGAATCCGGTTCGGACGGCGCCACAACGACAGCGCACTAGGCCATATTTGCGCCACAGAGCATCGAAAATGCCGCCTCCGGGCGGCATTTTTGTACTGAAAGGCCAGTTTTCCGGGGTTTTCAGCCTATTCGCGCTTGAATGATCGACTGGATTTGACCATCGTCTCCGACCAATCGGTGCGGTGCACCGCTATTAGGAGGGTTTCATATGAACAAGAACGAACTCGTTTCCGCCGTGGCCGAGAAGGCCGGCCTGAGCAAGCAGCAGGCGACGGAAGCCGTGGACGCGGTCTTCACGTCGATCGAGTCCGCCCTGTCGGGTGGCGACGATCTTCGCCTCGTCGGTTTTGGCACCTTCTCCGTCTCGCATCGTGAAGCGAGCAAGGGCCGTAACCCGTCGACGGGTGCCGAGGTCGACATTCCGGCTCGCAACGTTCCCAAGTTCACGCCCGGCAAGGGCCTGAAGGACGCCGTCAACAAGCGTTGAGCCGTTCTTCGGCGCGAGGCCTAGCGCCGCGCCACGCCGACGCGGCGACACTGCCGCGTCTGGTGCCTTTGACGTCCTTCATCGAAAGGGGTGGTCGCCTGAGCGGCCGCCCCTTTTTGCTGCCGTCTCCCGCACCCGGCAGGAGGGGGCCACCGACTCTCGACGCCGTCGGTTGCGCAATTCTGACCGCTTGCCGCAAAGTCTGTCTGGCCGTCTCCTGATCCGATCCGCAAGGGGCAGGGAGGCCACAGCGCGATGATCCTGGTCACGGCAGTTGGAACGGCCACTGCCTTCGCCATGGCGGCTGCCATGGGTGGGCTCTCCCAAAGCAGGCTCGGCGCCGTGCTGGCCTTTGTGGTGGCCTTCTTTGCGGGATGGAGCGGCGGCTACACGGCGGCCTGGTTTGCCTTTCACCATCATCCCATGAGCGAGAATGCCATCATGACGCTCTTCGCCACAGCCTTGTGCGCGGCCTTGGCCGGCGCGGTCACGGGCCTCGACGTCGGCATCAGGGCACGGCGCGCTCGCAGGGACGATTCTCCAGCACCGCTTCACAGGCCAACGGCCCGCCGCACGGTCGTGTGACGGTGGGCGTGTCTGGCAATCCGGTCGAGTTCGAATTCCTTCTCATGCCGAAGGAGGAAAAGGTCTGACCGGCCAACCCCATGCCGATCTCGACCGGTATTCGGCGGCATCGAAAACCTCGGACATCGTCGAGGGTCTTGCATCGGCTGCCGACTTTCCGGCCATCGTCATCCCGGAGGGGCAGGGTCCCCCACAGGGCTGCCTTTGAGTCGGGATGGTAAAGGCGCGGGAGACCTATCGGCGGCGAACTTCGACCTGACCTTGGGCTGTCCGAACGCGTGGTCGAGAATCATCTGCGTAAGCTTCGCAACTAGCTAAGCACTTCCAGCATGGCGCAGGCCATGCATGTCGCGGCAAGCTCGGCCTCATCGAGGGCACGACCAGATAGCCGTTCGGGCGAAGCGGCATTGCTGGCTCAAGGGATGAGTAGGATCGTCGCGGTGTCGCTTACAGGCGAATGGTGGGCGATGAGAGACTCGAACTCCCGACATCCTCGGTGTAAACGAGGCGCTCTACCAACTGAGCTAATCGCCCTGCGCAACGGCCTGGATCGTCGGCTGCGCGGATGTGCCTAATGGTTCGGGCGTGATTTGGCAAGTCCGTCGTCCAGCTATGCGAATCCCGGCCCGTTTCGATTCGTGATTCCGCGCGATGTGGCGGAAGACGGGTTTTGGACGAACCTGCCAAGTCCTTGTTTTTTCATGGGCCGGAAACAAAAGCTGGTCCGATTACAAGCGGCGCTTGACACCCGGACGGGGGTCCCTTAAACGACCGCTCACGCCACCGACGCAAGCAGTCGACGGCGCAAAGCGCGGGTGTAGCTCAGTCGGTTAGAGTGCCGGCCTGTCACGCCGGAGGTCGCGGGTTCGAGCCCCGTCACTCGCGCCATTTTCTCTCCGAGAAGATCAGACGCAAACAGTCGAACGGACACAGGAACACTGTGTACGGTCGGCTCGTTTCGCGTTCCAGTGGCTGCATGAATTCCCGGACGGCGCGGCGATCCAGACTTGATCACGCTCTCCCTTGCGTGAAGTTTAGGAAGGGTCTAATCGTCGCCCAATCGCATTGCGCTGCGGTATCGGCCGAATGGTTGAAAACAGCATCGCGGCTCCGCATATATCTGAAGTCCACGTTGAATTTCCAAGCGCATTCAAACCCTTGGATTGAGATTTGGACCAGGGTTCGGAAGGTTGATCCCGGTGAACGAACTTCTCGCCTCCTATCTCCCGATCGTCATCTTCGTGGGGGTGGCTCTCCTGATCGGCGTCGCTCTTCTGGTGTCGCCTTTCCTGCTCGCTTTCAAAGCTCCCGATGACGAGAAGCTGTCGGCCTACGAGTGCGGCTTCAACGCCTTCGACGACTCGCGCATGAAGTTCGACGTCCGGTTCTATCTCGTGTCGATCCTGTTCATCATCTTCGACCTCGAGGTCGCATTCCTGTTCCCCTGGGCTGCGACCTTCGGAGAGCTTGGCTGGGCCGGTTTCTGGTCGATGATGGTTTTCCTGGCCGTCCTGACGGTCGGCTTCGTCTATGAATGGAAGAAAGGCGCCCTCGAATGGGATTGAACGACAGCTCCTCCAGCGTGCTTGAGCGGTCGAACCTGACTGTCGCGCCCGCGTCGGACCCTTTCGTGACCGATGTCAACAACGAGCTCGCCGATAAGGGCTTCATCGTCACCTCGACCGAGGATCTGATCCAGTGGGCCCGAACGGGCTCCCTGATGTGGATGACCTTCGGCCTGGCCTGCTGCGCCGTCGAGATGATGCAGATGTCGATGCCGCGTTACGATGCGGAGCGTTTCGGCTTCGCACCGCGTGCCAGCCCCCGCCAGTCGGACGTGATGATCGTCGCCGGCACGCTGACCAACAAGATGGCGCCGGCGCTGCGCAAGGTCTACGACCAGATGCCGGAGCCGCGCTACGTCATCTCCATGGGCTCCTGCGCCAATGGCGGCGGCTACTATCATTATTCCTATTCGGTGGTGCGTGGCTGCGACCGGGTCGTTCCGGTCGATATCTACGTTCCCGGCTGCCCGCCGACCGCCGAAGCGCTGCTCTACGGTGTTCTTCTCCTGCAGAAGAAGATCCGTCGGACCGGCACGATCGAGCGTTGAGGGACGGGCATGGAAGAACTCGCACAATATCTCGCCGAGTCGCCCATTGCGGGCCGGCTGCGTGATTCCAGCCTGACCTTCGGGGAGCTGACGCTGCGCGTCGCACCGGCCGACATCGTCCCGGTGCTGACCTTCCTGCGCGACGATGCCTCCTGCCTGTTCAAGGCCTTCGTGGATCTGTGCGGCGTGGATTATCCGCAGCGGGCCGAGCGGTTCGAGGTGGTCTATCACCTCCTGTCGCCGCGGTTGAACCAGCGGATCCGCGTCAAGCTGCGCGTCGCCGAGGACGTGGCCGTTCCCTCCATCACGCCGGTCTTTTCCGGCGCCGACTGGTTCGAGCGGGAGGCCTTCGATCTCTATGGCATCCTCTTCTCCGGCCATCCGGACCTGCGCCGGATCCTGACGGATTACGGCTTCGAGGGCCATCCGCTGCGCAAGGACTTCCCGCTCACCGGCTTCGTCGAGGTCCATTACGACGAAGAGCTGAAGCGCGTGGTCTACGAGCCGGTCGAACTGCGGCAGGAGTTTCGCAACTTCGACTTTCTGTCACCGTGGGAAGGGCCCGAATACGTTCTTCCCGGAGACGAGAAGGCGAACTGAGGATGGCCGAAGACCCGATCGGCCCCATGGGGGGCGGGTGCCTGTGCGGCGCGGTCCGCTTCACCGCCACGCCAGCCAAGCTGGAGATGGATGTCTGCCACTGCGGCATGTGCCGCAAATGGTCCGGCGGCGTCTTCATGTGCGTGCCCTGTGGCACGGACGTGGCGGTCGAGGATGGGGCGTCGCTCAAGTCCTTCGCCTCGTCGCAGTGGGGCGAACGGGTGTTCTGCGGCAACTGCGGCACCAGCCTGTTCTGGCGGATGCAGGACGGCAGCGCCACCATGGTGTCGCTGCATGCCTTCGACGACGGAACGCCGTTCCGCTTCGCCGAGGAAATCTTCATTGACGAAAAGCCGGGTCTCTACGCGTTCGCGAACGACACCCGCAAGCTGACCGGGGCGCAAGTCATGGCTGCCTTCGCGTCGGGCCAGGGGTCCTGATATGGCTGAAATCGACGTCCGCAATTTCAATATCAACTTCGGCCCGCAGCATCCGGCGGCGCACGGCGTGCTGCGCCTCGTCCTGGAGCTCGACGGAGAGATCGTCGAGCGGGTCGATCCGCATATCGGCCTTCTGCACCGCGGCACCGAGAAGCTGATCGAAAACAAGACGTATCTGCAGGCGATCCCCTATTTCGACCGGCTGGACTACGTAGCTCCGATGAACCAGGAGCATGCCTTCTGCCTGGCCATCGAGCGGCTGACGGGCGTCGAGGTGCCGATGCGCGGCCAGCTCATCCGCGTTCTTTACAGTGAGATCGGGCGTATCCTCTCCCATCTTCTGAACGTCACCACCCAGGCGATGGATGTCGGCGCGCTGACACCGCCGCTCTGGGGCTTCGAAGAGCGCGAGAAGCTGATGGTCTTCTACGAGCGCGCCAGCGGAGCCCGTCTGCACGCGGCCTATTTCCGGCCAGGCGGCGTCCACCAGGACCTGCCGCCCGAGCTCGTCGACGATATCGGTGAATGGTGCGACCCGTTCCTGAAACGGCTGCAGGATATCGACGACCTTCTGACCGGCAACCGCATCTTCAAGCAGCGCAATGTCGACATCGGCGTTGTCGATCTGGACGATGCATGGGCCATGGGCTTCTCGGGCGTCATGGTCCGCGGCTCGGGCGCCGCCTGGGACCTGCGCAAGAGTGAGTCTTACGAATGCTACTCCGAGATGGAGTTCGACATTCCGATCGGCAAGAATGGTGATTGCTACGATCGCTACCTGATCCGTATGGAAGAGATGCGCCAGTCCACCTCAATCATGAAGCAGTGTGTCGAGCGGCTGGCGGGACGTGACCGTTCGGGGCCGTTCTCGGCGGTCGACGGCAAGGTGGTGCCGCCCAAGCGGGGCGAGATGAAGCGCTCGATGGAAGCGCTGATCCACCACTTCAAGCTCTATACGGAAGGCTTCCACGTGCCGGCCGGTGAAGTCTACGCCGCCGTGGAAGCGCCCAAGGGCGAGTTCGGCGTGTATCTGGTTGCGGACGGGACGAACAAGCCCTATCGCTGCAAAATCAAGGCTCCGGGTTACGCGCATCTCGCAGGCATGGATTTCCTGTGCCGCAAGCACTTGTTGGCCGACGTGTCGGCCGTCCTCGGCTCGTGCGATATCGTGTTCGGCGAAGTCGATCGCTGAGCCATCCGTCGACCGTCCGGCCTTCTTGCCGGGCGGCCTTGGTCGATCCTCCTGCCATGTGGTTCCGGCCGCTGGCGTTTTGCGCGTTCTATGATAGAACGCGCCGCAACATGGAACGTTGTAACCGTTCTGAAGTAGAGGTCCGATGTCCGTCAGGCGTCTCGCGGAAGAAACCGTCCAGCCCCACAGCTTCGCTTTCTCCAACGATAACGAAGCGTGGGTCGACCAGACGATCCGCAAGTATCCCGAAGGCCGCCAGCAGTCGGCGGTCATTCCCCTGCTGATGCGTGCGCAGGAGCAGGAAGGCTGGGTGACCCGCGCGGCCATCGAGCACGTGGCAGAGCGGCTGAACATGCCGCTGATCCGCGTGCTCGAGGTGGCGACCTTCTATACCCAGTTCCAGCTTGCGCCCGTCGGCACGCGTGCCCACGTGCAGGTCTGCGGCACGACGCCCTGCGTCCTGCGCGGCGCCGATGCCCTGAAGGATGTCTGCAAGCGCAAGATCCACCACGACCAGTTCCACCGCAATGCCGAGGGGACGCTTTCCTGGGAAGAGGTGGAGTGCCTCGGGGCCTGCGTGAACGCGCCGATGGTCATGATCTTCAAGGATACCTACGAGGATCTGACGCCCGAGCGTCTGGAAGAGATCATCGACGCCTTCGCGAGCGGGGAGGGCGCATCCATCGCGCCCGGCCCGCAGATCGACCGTCACCTGTCGGCGCCCTTCGGCGGCGCGACGACGCTGACGAGCTTTGCCGATAACGACGAGATCGGCGACCGCCATTCCGGCGGCCCGGCCGAGGGCGCATCCGTGACCGGTGAAGCCGCTAGCGTCGCCCCGTCCGAGGCTGCGCGCGTCGACACCCATGCGGAAGAGACGGACCCGACGATCAAGGGCCCGTCGGAAGCTGCCAAGACGAACCCGGCCGTCGAGGAAGCCGCCAGCGCCGACCCGTCGACCAATGGCGCATCTGCCACGACGGGCGGAACGCAGGGCGGCCCGACCGGCGCCGCCGAGAAAGAAGTCGATGCCGAAAGCCGGGCCCAGTCGGGTGAAGTGCGTGCGGCGCAGTCAGCTGACAGCGGCGCGTCCGCACCGGCGGAAAGCCTGCCGGGCGGCCTTTTGAAGGACGCGCCGGGCGATGCGGACGATCTGAAGATCCTGAACGGCGTCGGCCCGAAGATCGAGGCCGCCTTGAACGAGATCGGCGTGTATCATCTGCGGCAGGTCGCGAACTTCACGCAGGCGGAACTCGCCTCCGTCGACAAGCGCCTCGGCCTTGGCGGGCGCAGCCTGCGCGATGGCTGGCAGGATCAGGCCAGGGCCTATCTGGCCGACAAGGGCAAGTGAGGACGGACGGATGTTGCAGGACCAGGACCGCATCTTCACCAATATCTACGGCCTTCGGGACAAGAGCCTAAAGGGCGCCATGGCGCGTGGCCATTTCGACGGCACCAAGGACATCATCGCCAAGGGCCGCGACTGGATCATCAACGAGATGAAGGCGTCCGGCCTGCGCGGCCGTGGCGGCGCCGGCTTCCCGACGGGCCTCAAATGGTCCTTCATGCCCAAGGAAGTGGGCGAGCGGCCCCATTACCTCGTCATCAATGCCGACGAGTCGGAGCCGGGAACCTGCAAGGACCGGGAGATCCTGCGCAACGACCCCTTCACGCTGATCGAAGGCTGTGTCCTGGCGGGTTTCGCCATGGGTGCGCACAAGGCCTTCATCTATGTGCGCGGCGAATATATCCGCGAGCGTGAGGCGCTGCAGCTTGCCATCGACGAATGCTATGATGCAGGGCTCCTCGGCCTCGACAACAAGTGCGGCTGGGATTTCGACATCGTCGTCCATCACGGCGCCGGCGCCTATATCTGCGGCGAGGAAACGGCCCTTCTGGAAAGCCTGGAGGGCAAGAAGGGCCAGCCGCGCCTGAAGCCGCCATTCCCGGCCAATATGGGCCTCTATGGCTGCCCGACGACGGTGAACAATGTCGAGTCGGTGGCCGTTGCCCCGACGATCCTGCGCCGGGGCGGCGCGTGGTTCGCCGGGATCGGCCGGCCGAACAATGTGGGCACCAAGCTCTTCATGGTGTCGGGGCATGTGGAACGCCCCTGCACGGTGGAAGAGGCCATGGGCATCACCTTCCGCGAACTCGTCGAGAAACATGCCGGCGGCGTGCGCGGCGGTTGGGACAATCTTCTGGCGGTGATTCCCGGCGGCGCGTCCTGCCCGGTCGTCAAGGCGGAAGACATCATCGACTGCCCGATGGATTTCGACGGTCTGCGCGGCGTGAAGTCTTCCTTCGGAACGGCAGCCGTGATCGTGATGGATCGCAGCACGGATATCGTGCGGGCGATCGCGCGGCTCTCCTATTTCTTCAAGCACGAGAGCTGCGGCCAGTGCACGCCATGCCGCGAAGGCACGGGCTGGATGTGGCGTCTGATGGAGCGCATGGTGACGGGCAACGCCCAGAAGCGCGAGATCGACATGCTCCTGGACATCACCAAGCAGGTCGAGGGTCATACGATCTGTGCTCTGGGCGATGCGGCCGCCTGGCCGATCCAGGGCCTGATCCGCAACTTCCGCCCGGAGATCGAGCGGCGCATCGACGAATTCACCCGGAACGCCACCAGCGGGCGCAGCCCGATCCTGGAAGCGGCGGAGTAACGAGCGGCTACGGCCTCTACAGCACTGCCGGACACGGCTGGGACCTGAGAAGAAGCAGATGGCAAAGATCAAAGTCGACGGAACGGAAATCGAGGTGCCCGACCACTATACGCTGCTGCAGGCAGCGGAAGAGGCCGGCGCGGAGATTCCACGCTTCTGCTTCCACGAGCGCTTGTCGGTCGCCGGCAACTGCCGCATGTGCCTGGTCGAGGTGAAGGGCGGACCGCCCAAGCCCGCGGCGTCCTGCGCCATGGGCGTGCGGGACCTGCGTCCCGGCCCGAACGGCGAGACGCCTGAGATCTTTACCAACACGCCGATGGTCAAGAAGGCCCGCGAAGGCGTGATGGAATTCCTGCTCATCAACCATCCGCTGGATTGCCCGATCTGCGACCAGGGCGGCGAGTGCGATCTGCAGGACCAGGCCATGGCCTTCGGCGTCGATGCCTCGCGCTACCGCGAGAACAAGCGCGCCGTCGAGGACAAGTATATCGGCCCCCTCGTCAAGACGATCATGACGCGCTGCATCCACTGCACGCGCTGCGTCCGCTTCACCACGGAAGTGGCCGGCATTTCCGAGCTCGGCCTGATCGGCCGTGGCGAGGATGCCGAGATCACCACCTATCTCGAACATGCCATGACGTCCGAGCTGCAGGGCAATGTCATCGACCTGTGCCCGGTCGGCGCGCTGACCTCGCGCCCCTATGCCTTCCAGGCCCGGCCCTGGGAGCTGACCAAGACCGAGAGTGTCGACGTGATGGACGCCGTTGGCTCCTCCATCCGCGTCGATACGCGCGGCCGCGAGGTCATGCGCATCCTGCCGCGCGCCAATGACGACATCAATGAAGAGTGGATCTCGGACAAGAGCCGCTTCATCTGGGACGGGCTGCGCACCCAGCGGCTGGATCGGCCTTACATCCGCCGCAACGGACGCCTGGAGCCTGCCAGCTGGTCCGACGCCTTCGCCGCGATCCGGGACCGCATGGCCGGCATGGACGGCGCACGGATCGGTGCCGTCGCGGGCGATCTTGCCGCAGTCGAAGACATGTGGGCGCTGAAGCGCCTGATGGGTGCCCTCGGCAGCACCAATCTGGACAGCCGGCAGGATGGCGTCGCCCTCGATCCGAGCCTCGGCCGGGCGTCCTATCTGTTCAATTCGGGCATTGTGGGCATCGAACAGGCCGATGCGCTCCTGATGCTCGGCGCCAATCCGCGCTTCGAGGCCTCGGTCCTGAATGCGCGCATCCGCAAGCGCTGGCGCCAGGGCAACTTCCCGATCGGCGTCATCGGCGACAAGACCGAGCTGCGCTACGGCCACAGCTATCTCGGCGCCGGTACGGAAACGCTGAGCGGGCTGGAAGCCGACAATCGCGACTTCTTCGACATCCTGTCCAAGGCCGAGCGTCCGATGATCATCGTCGGCACCGCGGCCCTGACCGGCACCAACGGCGCCGACGTCCTGGCGGCAGCAGCGGCGCTGGCGCAGCGCATCGGCGCGGTGCGCGAAGGCTGGAACGGCTTCAACATCCTGCACACGGCCGCATCGCGCGTCGGGGCGCTGGACATCGGCTTCGTGCCGGGGCAGGGCGGCCAGGACTTCGCAGCCATGGCGCAGGGTGGCGTCGACGTGCTCTTCAATCTCGGCGCCGACGAGGTCGAGATCGCGCAAGGGCCCTTCGTGGTCTATGTCGGAACGCATGGCGATCGTGGCGCACATCGCGCCGACGTGATCCTGCCGGCCGCCGCCTATACCGAGAAGTCGGGCACCTTCGTCAATCTGGAGGGCCGGGTCCAGGTCGGCTTCCGCGCATCCTTCCCCCCGGGCGAAGCGCGCGAAGACTGGGCGATCTTCCGCGCCCTGTCGGCGGTCCTGGGCAAGACGCTGCCCTTCGACTCGCTCAGTGCCCTGCGGGCCGATCTGTATGCCGCGGTTCCGCATCTGGAGCGCGAAGGCCGCATGCCGGCCGATGGCAGCGTTCTTGAAACGCTCGCCGGGCGGGCACCTTCATCGCTTTCCGGCGGCGCCTTCCGCGGGAAGGGGGTCGATTTCTACCTGACCAACCCGATTGCCCGGGCATCCAAGGTGATGGCCGAATGCTCGCGCCTGGCGCAGCACAACCACGTCGAAGCGGCCGAGTAGGACGAGCGCGGATATGGAATTCTTCGGTACCTATATTTGGCCGGCACTCGTGATCCTGGGGCAGAGCCTTCTGTTCCTGGTCGTCCTGCTGGTGCTCATCGCCTACATCCTGCTCGCCGACCGCAAGATCTGGGCCGCCGTGCAGATGCGGCGCGGCCCGAACGTCGTCGGCCCCTTCGGCCTGTTCCAGTCCTTCGCCGACCTCTTGAAGTTCGTCCTGAAGGAGCCGACCGTGCCCGCATCGTCGGACAAGGTCGTCTTCCTCCTGGCGCCGCTCATCGCCGTGACGCTGGCGCTCGCCACCTTTGCCGTGGTGCCGGTGGCCGAGGGGTGGGTGATCGCCAACATCAATATCGGCATCCTCTACATCTTTGCGATTTCCTCGCTGGAAGTGTACGGCGTGATCATGGGCGGCTGGGCGTCCAACTCCAAATACGCCTTCCTGGGCGCCCTGCGCTCGGCGGCGCAGATGGTGTCCTACGAGGTCTCGATCGGCCTCGTCATCGTGACCGTCCTCTTGACGGCCGGATCCTTGAACCTGACGGAGATCGTCCTGTCGCAGAACACCGGCCTCGGCACCATGCTGGGCCTGCCGGGCAGCTTCCTCGACTGGAACTGGCTCGCTCTGTTCCCGATGTTCGTGATCTTCTTCATTTCCGCCCTGGCGGAAACGAACCGGCCGCCCTTCGACCTTCCGGAGGCGGAATCAGAACTCGTGGCGGGCTTCATGGTGGAGTATGGCTCCACCCCCTACATGATGTTCATGCTGGGCGAGTATGCGGCGATCACCCTCATGTGCTCGCTGATGACGATCCTGTTCCTCGGGGGGTGGCTGCCGCCCTTCGACTTCGCGCCCTTCACCTGGATCCCGGGCGTGATCTGGTTCCTGATCAAGCTGTCCTTCTGTTTCTTCCTCTTCGCCATGGTGAAGGCTTTCGTGCCGCGTTACCGCTATGACCAGCTCATGCGGCTGGGCTGGAAGGTCTTCCTGCCCATCTCGCTGGCGGCGGTCGTCGTCGTGGCCTTCGTGCTGCAGGTGACGGGATGGGCCGGATCATGACAGCCCACGTCACAGAGCTTCGCCACACCTTTGAGACGCCTTCAACCTTGGGGGCCGGAGTCCGATGAGCGCGATCGCACAAAGCTTCAAGTCGCTGTTCCTGGTCGAGTTCGTGAAGGCCTTCGGCCTTTCGATGCGCTACTTCTTCGCGCCCAAGGCGACCCTGAACTACCCTTATGAAAAAGGCCCGGTCAGCCCGCGCTTCCGCGGCGAACACGCCTTGCGGCGCTATCCCAACGGGGAAGAGCGCTGCATCGCCTGCAAGCTGTGCGAGGCGGTGTGCCCGGCCCAGGCCATCACCATCGAGGCGGGTCCGCGCCGCAACGACGGCACGCGCCGCACCGTGCGTTACGACATCGACATGGTGAAGTGCATCTATTGCGGCTTCTGCCAGGAGGCCTGCCCGGTCGACGCGATCGTGGAAGGCCCGAATTTCGAGTTTTCGACCGAGACGCGCGAAGAGCTCTATTACGACAAGGAAAAGCTCCTTGCGAATGGGGACCGCTGGGAACGCGAGATCGCCGGCAATATCGCGCTCGACGCGCGCTATCGCTGACAGTGGGGCGGGCCTGTCGGGTTCGCTTCGAAGATTGAACAGAGACAATCAGGCGCCGCGCCGCAGGGCGGGGGCGTGCCGCACGACCAAAGGAGCCCGAGGATGCTGGGCCTTCAGGCACTCTTCTTCTATATATTCGCGCTGATCACGGTCGGCGCCGCGCTCATGGTTGTGTTCGCGCGCAACCCGGTCCACTCCGTCCTGTTCCTGATCCTCACCTTCGTGAGCGCGGCCGGACTGTTCCTTCTGACGGGCGCCGAGTTCCTGGCGCTGATCCTGATCGTCGTCTATGTCGGCGCCGTGGCGATCCTGTTCCTCTTCGTCGTCATGATGCTCGATCTCGATATCGGGCAGGTCAAGAAGGGGGCGCTGAAATACGGCCCCATCGGCGCGCTGATCGGCCTCGTCATCCTGGCGCAGCTCGTCATCGCGGTCACCGGGAGCTACTTCAACCCCGAGCTGGCGGGCAATACCGTCATGCCCATGCCGCCGCTGGACCAGGTGTCCAACATCGAGGCGATCGGGCTGGTGCTCTACACACGCTACATCTTCTTCTTCCAGATGGCGGGCCTCGTGCTCTTCGTGGCGATGATCGGCGCGATCGTGCTGACGCTGCGCCACAAGGAAGGCATCAAGCGCCAGTCGATCACCGAACAGGTGCGCCGGACGCCGGAGACGTCCATCGAAATCCGCAAGGTCGAGAGCGGCAAGGGTATCTGAGGGGTCAATCATGGAAGTCGGTCTCGGACATTATCTCACTGTCGGCGCCATCCTGTTCGTTACCGGGGTGTTCGGCATCTTCATGAACCGCAAGAACATCATCACGATCCTGATGTCGGTCGAGCTGATCCTCCTGGCGGTCAACCTCAACCTGGTGGCCTTCTCGGCCTTCCTGAACGACCTGGCCGGCCAGATCTTCGCGCTCTTCATCCTCACCGTCGCCGCGGCGGAGGCGGCGATCGGCCTGGCGATCCTGGTGACCTTCTTCCGCAACCGCGGCACGATCGCCGTGGACGACGTCAGCTCGATGAAAGGCTAAAGACGGTAACCGAACATGTATCAGGCAATCGTCCTACTCCCGCTCATCGGCTTTCTGATCGCCGGCCTGTTCGGCCGGCAGATCGGCGCCAAAGCGTCGGAATACATCACCACCGGGCTTCTGATCCTGGCGGCGCTCCTGTCTTGGATCGCCTTCATCACCTTCGGCATGGGCGACGGCGCGCCGCTGCAGATCACGCTCCTGCAGTGGGTCCAGTCCGGCACGCTCAGCTTCGACTGGTCGCTGCGCATCGATCGGCTGACGCTCGTCATGCTGGTCGTCGTCAACACGGTGTCGGCGCTCGTCCATGTGTACTCGATCGGGTACATGCATCATGACCCGCACCGCCCCCGCTTCTTCGCCTATCTGTCGCTCTTCACCTTCGCGATGCTGATGCTCGTGACGGCGAACAACCTGGTGCAGATGTTCTTCGGCTGGGAAGGCGTGGGCCTCGCCTCGTATCTGTTGATCGGCTTCTGGTACAAGAAGCCCTCGGCCAACAAGGCGGCGATGAAGGCCTTCGTGGTCAACCGCGTGGGCGATTTCGGCTTCCTGCTCGGCATTTTCGGCCTGTTCGTGATGTTCGGCTCGGTCAATCTGGACACGATCTTCACCAATGCGGTCGCCATGTTCGGCGAGGTGGCGGCCCATGGCGGCGAGGCAGCGGAGGCCGCTGCCGGCGCCGCGCCGCTCGCCTCCACCGACATCGTCTTCCAGTTCGGAAGCTGGGGCTTCACCTATGCCGGGGCGATGACGGTGATCTGTCTTCTCCTGTTCATGGGCGCCATGGGCAAGTCCGCCCAGCTCGGCCTGCACACCTGGCTGCCGGACGCCATGGAAGGTCCGACGCCGGTTTCCGCCCTGATCCATGCGGCCACGATGGTCACCGCGGGCGTCTTCATGCTGGCGCGCATGTCGCCCGTCTTCGAACTGTCGCACAGCGCGCTGACCGTCGTGACCTTCATCGGCGCGTCGACGGCCTTCTTCGCCGCGACGGTCGGCATGGTCCAGAACGACATCAAGCGCGTGATCGCCTATTCGACCTGCTCGCAGCTCGGCTACATGTTCGTCGCGCTCGGCGTCGGGGCCTACGGCGCGGCGGTGTTCCACCTCTTCACGCACGCCTTCTTCAAGGCGCTTCTGTTCCTGGGGGCGGGCTCTGTCATCCATGCCGTGTCCGACGAGCAGGACATGCGGAACATGGGTGGCCTGCGCAAGCACATCCCCATCACCTACTGGACGATGGTGATCGGCACCCTGGCGCTGACGGGCTTCCCCTTCACGGCCGGCTACTATTCCAAGGATGCGATCATCGAGAGCGCCTTTGCGGGGCACAACAGCTTCGCCATGTATGGCTACCTCATGACGGTCATCGCGGCGCTTCTGACGAGCTTCTACTCGTGGCGGCTGATCTTCCTGACCTTCCACGGCAAGCCGCGTGCGAGCCACGAGGTCATGCACCACATCCACGAGTCCCCGCCGATCATGACGGTTCCGCTGTTCATCCTGAGCGCGGGTGCGCTTCTGGCGGGCATCGTCTTCTACCCGTATTTCCTGGGCGGCTCCTATGATGCCTTCTGGCATGGCGCCATCTTCACGGGGCCGGAGAACCATGTCCTGCACGAGGCGCACGAGGTGCCCGGGCTTGTCGTATGGTCGCCGACCATCATGATGGTCATCGGCTTCGTGCTGGCCTGGCTCTTCTATATCCGCCAGCCGCAGCGGCCTGCCCAGTTCGCCGCCCGCAATCCGGGCCTGTACCAGTTCCTCCTGAACAAGTGGTACTTCGACGAACTGTACGACGCCATCTTCGTGCGCCCGGCCAAGGCGCTGGGGCGCTTCCTCTGGAAGACGGGCGACGGCAAGGTCATCGACGGGCTCGGACCGGACGGAATCTCGGCGCGTGTCGTCGATGTCACCAACCGGGTCGTGCGCCTGCAGACCGGCTACCTTTACCACTATGCCTTCGTCATGCTGATCGGCGTCGCTGCGCTCATCACGTTCATGATGTTCGGGGGAATGAACTGATGTCCGGTTGGCCGATCCTCTCGACCGTCACTTTCCTGCCGCTCGTCGGCGCGCTCCTGATCCTGTTCATCCGGGACGATAGCGAACTGGCGCGGCGCAACATCCGCAACGTTGCGCTGCTGACGTCGGTCTTCACCTTCCTCCTGTCCTTGAGCATCTGGATCGGCTTCGACGACAGCCAGGCCGGCTTCCAGTTCGTCGAGCGCGCCGACTGGCTCGGCGTGGGGGGCATCACCTACTATATGGGCGTGGACGGCATCTCGATGCTGTTCGTCATCCTGACGACCTTCCTCCTGCCGATCTGCATCCTGGCAAGCTGGGAAAGCGTGACGACCCGGGTGAAGGAGTACATGATCGCGTTCCTGATCCTGGAAACGCTGGTCGTCGGCGTCTTCTGCGCGCTGGACATCGTGCTCTTCTACGTCTTCTTCGAAGGCAGCCTGATCCCGATGTTCCTGATCATCGGCGTCTGGGGCGGCAAGCGCCGCGTCTATGCCAGCTACAAGTTCTTCCTCTACACCTTCCTCGGCTCGGTGCTGATGCTGGTGGCCATCATGGCCATGTTCTGGACTGCCGGCACGACGGCGATCCCCGAGCTCCTGGCCTTCGATTTCCCGGCCAGCATGCAAAGCTGGCTATGGCTCGCCTTCTTCGCCTCCTTCGCGGTCAAGATGCCGATGTGGCCCGTCCACACCTGGCTTCCGGACGCGCACGTGGAAGCGCCGACGGCAGGCTCGGTGATCCTGGCGGGTATTCTTCTGAAGCTCGGCGGCTATGGCTTCCTGCGCTTCTCGCTGCCCATGTTCCCGCTGGCATCGGCCGAGTTCGCGCCGCTCGTCTACACGCTCTCGGTCATCGCCATCATCTACACCTCGCTGGTGGCCCTGATGCAGGAGGACATCAAGAAGCTGATCGCCTATTCGTCCGTCGCCCATATGGGCTTCGTGACCATGGGCATCTTCGCGGCGAATGCGCAGGGGATCGAAGGCGCGATCTTCCAGATGCTGTCCCACGGGCTGATCTCGGGCGCGCTCTTCCTGTGCGTGGGCGTCGTCTATGACCGCATGCACACGCGGGATATCGCCGCCTATGGCGGGCTCGTCAGCCGGATGCCGGTCTATGCGACCGTCTTTTTGATCCTGACCATGGCCAATGTCGGCCTGCCGGGCACGAGCGGCTTCGTGGGTGAGTTCCTGACGCTGATCGGCGTGTACCAGGCCAATAGCTGGGTCGCGATCTTTGCCGCCACCGGCGTCATACTGTCGGCCGCCTATGCGCTCTGGCTCTACCGCCGCGTTGTGTTCGGACCGCTCGAAAAGGACGATCTGCGGCACATTCTGGATCTGTCGCGCCGGGAGAAGACGCTCCTGATCCCGCTCGTCGCACTGGTCATCTTCTTCGGCGTCTATCCGATGCCGGTGTTCAATGTCACGGCCGCCTCCGTCGAGGCGCTGCTGAACGGCTATCATTCCGCGCTCGACGCCGCCTCGGCGGTTGCGACGCTGCATTAAGGACGGACGGGCGAACAATCATGATGATGCGAGAATTCATCGCCGCGAGCCTTCCGATCGTCGGGCCCGAACTGATCCTGTCGGTGGGCGCGATGGCGCTGCTGATGGTCGGCACCTTCGTCGGCGAGAAGAGCGGCCGCCTGGTCATGTCGCTGGCCGTCGCGCTCCTCCTGGCGACGGCTGCCTGGCTCCTGCTCGCCACGCCCGACGGGATCGCCTTCGGCGGCTCGATCGTGCTCGACCCCTTCGCGCGCTTCATGAAGACGCTCGCGCTCCTGGGCTCGGCGGGCGCCGTCCTGATGACGTTGAGCTTTTCACGCGCGGAGCGTTTCGACCGGTTCGAGTTCCCCGTGCTGATCGTGTTGTCGACCGTCGGCATGATGGTCATGATTTCGGCCGGAGATCTCATTGCCCTTTATCTCGGACTCGAACTCCAGTCGCTCGCCATCTATGTCGTCGTGGCCATTAACCGCGACAATGCACGCAGTTCGGAAGCCGGCCTGAAATATTTCGTCCTCGGCGCCCTGTCGTCGGGCATGCTCCTGTATGGCAGCTCGCTCGTCTATGGCTTCACCGGACAGATCGGTTTTGCAGAGATCGCCACCGCGCTGACGGTGGAGGGCCGGTCCTTCGGGCTGGTGGTCGGCCTGGTCTTCGTTCTGGCGGGCCTGGCGTTCAAGATTTCGGCCGTGCCGTTCCACATGTGGACGCCGGACGTTTACCAAGGTGCGCCGACGCCGGTGACGGCCTTCCTGGCCGGCGCGCCGAAGGTTGCCGCCATGGCGCTTCTGACACGCTTCACCGTGCAGGGTTTCGCACCCTTCGCGGCGGACTGGCAGCAGATCATCGTCTTCATCTCGATCGGCTCCATGGTGCTCGGCGCCTTTGCAGCCATCGGCCAGCGCAACATCAAGCGGCTGATGGCCTATTCCTCCATCGGCCACATGGGCTACGCGCTTGTGGGCCTGGCTGCGGCCGACGCGGCCGGCGTGACCGGCGTCATGATCTACATGGCGACCTATCTTGCCATGACCCTCGGCACATTCGGCATCATCCTGGCCATGCGCCGCAAGGATGGCCTGGTCGAGAACGTTTCCGACCTGTCGGGCCTGTCCCGGACCCATCCTGTCATGGCGCTGGCCATGACGGTGATGATGCTGTCGCTGGCGGGGCTGCCGCCGATGATCGGCTTCTGGGGCAAGTATTACGTCTTCGTCGCCGCCGTTGGCGCCGGGCTCATTCCCCTGGCGGTGATCGGCGTCGTGACGAGCACGGTCGGCCTGTTCTACTACCTGCGCGTGGTGAAGGTGATGTGGTTCGACGAACCGGCCGAATCCTTCACCTCCATGCCCACCGAGCTGCGCCTGGTGGCGGGGATCGCGACACTCTTCGTCTTCCCGGCCTATCTGGTCCTGGCCGGTCCGCTCTTCGCGGCGGCCGAGGCCGCGGCACGCACCTTCTTCTGATCGATGGACGGGGCATACCGACCGCCAGCAATCCGGCGCCTGGCGCTGGGGGCGGTCGGCTCGACCAATTCCATCGCCATGGAGGCCGCGCGGTCCGGTGACCCCGGTCCGCTCTGGGTGACGGCCGAGCGGCAAACGGAAGGCCGGGGGCGTCGCGGTCGCGCCTGGGTTTCGGAAAGCGGCAATCTCTATGCGAGCCTCATCCTGATCGACCCGGCGCCGCTCGAGGCGATCGGCCAGCTTCCGCTCGTCATCGCGGTCGGGCTGCGCCGCGCGCTGGCGAGCCTGCCGGGGCTGGATCCGAACCTCGTCCAGATCAAATGGCCCAATGACATCCTGATCGATGGCGCCAAATGCGTGGGCATTCTGATCGAGAGCGAACGCCTGCCGACACAGCGCCAGGCCGTTGTGGTCGGCATGGGCATCAACGTGGCGACGGCGCCCGGCGATGCGCCCTACGGAGTGGCGACGCTTGAAGGCGCAGGCATGCGCCTGCCGTTGGACGCCGTCTTCGACGCCGTCGCCGCATCCATCGACCGAACCCTGCGGCAATGGGACGGCGGCGCTGGCTTTGCATTCATTCGCCAAGCCTGGCTGGACGCCTGCGTCGGGCTCGGCCGACCCATCCGTGTCAACCTGCCGGACCGATCGATCGAGGGCGTCTTCGATTCGCTGGACGCACAGGGGCATCTGATCCTGCGTCATCCGTCCGGCAAGCTGGAACAGATTTCCTCTGGAGATGTGTTCCTGATCGGGGACGACAGCGCCGGCGCGATCTGCGATAAGGCGCATTAACGGTTTTCGGTGGCCCGCCGACACATGGGCAAACATGGCAAAGGCGCGCATCCGGCACGTTCGGCGTGGCGCGCCATGATAGAAGTGAAAGTGACGCGTGGAACAACTCGTATTCGTGCCGCTCGGCGGCATCGGCGAGATCGGAATGAATCTCGCCTTGTATGGCTATGGACCGGAGAACAACCGCGAATGGATCGCCGTCGATTGTGGCGTCGCCTTTGCCGGGCCGGAGCAGCCGGGTGTCGACCTGATCTTCCCGGATATCCGCTTTCTGGAGCAGGAGCGGCATAAGCTCAAGGCGATCATCATCACCCATGCCCACGAAGATCACTTCGGCGGGCTCCTGGATCTTTGGCCGCGGCTGAAGGCGCCGGTCTATGCATCGCCCTTCACGGCGGCGCTGCTGGAGGCCAAGCGCGAAGGGGAAGCCGGCGCGCCGAAGATCCCCGTCACGGAGTTTTCCGCCGGCGACCGCATCCGCTGCGGCCCGTTCGAGATCGAGGCGATCAACGTCACGCACTCCATTCCCGAACCCATGGCGCTGGCCATCCGCACCCCCCTCGGGACGGTGGTGCATACGGGCGACTGGAAGATCGACCTGACCCCGGCGCTCGGAAAACCGACGGACGAGGCACGGTTCCGGCAGATCGGCGATGAAGGGGTCCTGGCCCTGGTGTGCGACAGCACCAACGCGCTGCGCGAAGGCGTGTCCCCGAGCGAGGAAGACGTCAACCGCAGCCTGGCCGAGATCATCCGGTCGGCTGAGGGCCGCGTGGCGCTCACGACCTTTTCGTCGAATATCGGCCGCATCCGGTCCATTGCCCAGGCCGCGGCGGAAGGCGGGCGGCAGGTGCTCCTGATGGGGCGCTCCATGAAGCGGATGGCCGATGTCGCGGCCGAACTCGGCTATATGAAGGGCTTGCCGCCGTTCCTGTCGGAACAGGATTTCGGCTATATCCCGCGGGAGAAGGCCGTCATCGTCCTGACCGGCAGCCAGGGCGAGCCGCGGGCCGCACTGGCGCGGCTGGGGCGCGACGAGCACCCGGCCGTGGCCCTGTCAAAGGGCGATACGGTGATCTTCTCGTCCCGGGCGATTCCCGGCAACGAGAAGGCGATCAACGATATCAAGAACAACCTCGTGGGCATGGGCGTGCGTGTGATCGAGGATCACGACATGCTCGTCCACGTATCGGGCCATCCGCGCCGCAGCGAGCTGCGGCAAATGTATGAATGGGTTCGCCCCAACATCGCCATTCCGGCGCATGGCGAAGCGCAACACCTGGAAGCCCATGCGAGCCTGGCCCGCCAGCTCGGCGTGCGCAATGTCGTCTCGCTGCGCAACGGGCAGATGGTGCGGCTGGCGCCGGCCGCGCCCGAGATCGTGGACGAGGTTCCCGTCGGGCGGATCTACAAGGACGGCTTCCTGATCGGCACGCAGGACGAGATGGGCATTGGCGAGCGCCGCAAGCTGTCCCATGCCGGGCATGTGAGCGTGGTTGTCCAGCTGAACGCCCGCCTCGACCTTGTGGGCGAGCCGGAAATCGCCATGATCGGCCTCCCCAAGGAAGATTACGAGGGTGAGGACATGGCCGAAGCGCTTGTCGATGCCGTCGCCGGTGCTGTCGACAGCATCCCGAAAGGCCGCCGCAAGGACCCCGAGCTGGTGCGGGAAGCCGTCAAGCGGGCCGTACGGGGCGAGGCCAACGACGCATGGGGCAAGAAGCCCATGGTCAGCGTCTTCGTGATCGGCGCCTGATATGATCGGGCGGCTCAACCATGTCGCCATCGCGGTCCCGGACCTCGCCGCCGCGGCGGCTCTTTATGCCGATACGCTCGGAGCGCGCGTATCGGCCGAGCAGATCCTGCCGGAGCACGGTGTCAGGCTGGTCTTCGTGGATCTGCCGAATGCGCGGATCGAGCTGATGGAGCCTTTCGGGGAGGGCTCCCCGATTACGGCCTTCCTGCAGAAGAACCCGCGCGGCGGCATCCACCACCTCTGCTACGAGGTGGCAGACATCGGAGACGCCGCCGCTAAGCTTGTGGCCGGCGGAGCGCGGATCCTGGGCGACGGCAAGCCGCGGATCGGGGCGCATGGCAACCCGGTGCTCTTTCTTCACCCTGCTGATTTTCTAGGCACGCTGGTCGAGCTGGAGGAGGTTCCGCAATGGGAATCCTGACCGCCATCGCCATCTATTTCGTGATCTGGTGGACGCTGCTCTTCGCCATCCTGCCCATTGGTGTCCGCTCACAGGCGGAGGAGGGCGACATCGTCCTCGGCACCACGCACAGCGCCCCGGCCAATCCGCGCCTCGGATTGAAGGCCGTGCTGACAACCATCGTGTCGGCGCTGGTCTTCGCCGCCTATTACCTGCTCTTCGAGGTCTGGGGCCTGAGCTTCAACAGCCTGCCGCATATCGTGCCCGGCACCTGAGCGGGGCGATGGGTCACCGGAACTGACCCCAATTCAGGCAAAAAAAATGCGAGGCTTTCGCCTCGCATCTTAATTGCAGGTCTGGACCTTCAGCCGGGTTCTTGAGTCCGGGGCAGCGTTTGCACGCGCCGAAGGTCACGTCCTCCCAAGACTAGACCGCATGTGTGGCGCAGCAACCCTGCGCCTTGGTATTAACGAAACCATATTACAACATCGTAACGTTTGTCATCCGGAATTTTCACGCTGATGTCACTTTTTTGGACAAATCGCCTGTGTTGCGCGCATCGGGCGAAAAGGGTGTCCGGCACTTCGGCGCGCGCTTTGCAAAAGCCAGGCGCAGACGATAAGAAGTCGGCTCGAATTTGATGCCTAATCCTATGTCGTCGGGGCAATGATGCGTCTCTCCCAATACTTCCTTCCCATCCTCAAAGAGACGCCGAAAGAAGCGGAGATCGTTTCGCACCGTCTCATGCTGCGCGCCGGCATGATTCGGCAGCAGGCCGCCGGCCTCTATTCCTGGCTGCCGCTGGGCAAGAAGGTGCTGGACAAGGTTTGCGCCATCATCCGCGAGGAGCAGGACCGGTCGGGCGCCATCGAAATCCTGATGCCGACCATCCAGTCCGCCGATCTCTGGCGCGAAAGCGGCCGCTACGACGATTACGGCAAGGAGATGCTGCGCATCACCGACCGGCACGAGCGTGACCTCCTGTTCGGTCCGACCAACGAGGAGATGGTGACCGACATCTTCCGGTCCTATGTGCGCTCCTACAAGGACCTGCCGCTGAACCTCTATCACATCCAGTGGAAGTTCCGGGACGAGGTGCGGCCCCGCTTCGGGGTGATGCGCTCGCGCGAGTTCCTGATGAAGGACGCCTATTCCTTTGACGTAGACTACGAGCAGTCCAAGACCGCCTATGACCGCATGTTCGTGGCTTATCTGCGCACCTTCGAGCGTTGCGGGCTGAAGGCCATTCCGATGCGCGCCGATACGGGGCCGATCGGCGGCGAGCTTAGCCATGAGTTCATCATCCTGGCCGCGACGGGCGAGAGCGAGGTCTTCTGCCAGCGGGACTATCTCGACATGCGCGTGCCGGCGCAGGATGTCGATTTTTCCGACAGGACGGAGCTGGCCGAGATCGTCACGCAGTGGACGACGCCTTACGCCGCCACCGACGAAATGCACGACGAGGAAGCCTGGAACGCCATTCCGGACGATCAGAAAGTGGCGGCCCGCGGCATCGAGGTCGGCCATATCTTCCATTTCGGCACCAAGTACTCCGCCCCCATGGGCGCCACCGTCACCGGACCGGACGGCCAGGATGCGCCCGTCTATATGGGCTCCTACGGGATCGGGCCGAGCCGGCTGATCGCCGCCATCATCGAGGCATCGCACGATGAGGCGGGGATCATCTGGCCGAAGGGCGTTTCGCCCTTCGATGTCGGCCTGATCAACATGAAGCCCGGCGACACGGATTGCGACACGGCCTGCGAGCGCATCTACCGCGAACTTGGCCGCGCCGGGCTCGATGTCCTCTATGACGATCAGGATACGCGCGCAGGCGCCAAGTTCGCCACGATGGACCTGATCGGCCTGCCGATCCAGGTGATCGTCGGCCCGCGTGGCGCCAAGGCGGGCGAGGTGGAGATCAAGCACCGTGCCACCGGCGAGCGCGAAACGCTGCCGCTCGACAACCTCCTGGCGCGGCTCTCCGCATGACGCGGTCCGCCGATATGGCTGGCCCCGCATCGGCGGCACCGGCGCGCAGGCGCCCCTTTTCGCGCTTCGAATGGATGATCGCAGGGCGATACCTCAAGGCACGGCGGCGCGATGCCGGCGTTTCGGTCATTGCGGGCTTCTCCTTCATCGGCATCATGCTCGGCGTTGCGGCGCTGATCATCGTCATGTCCGTGATGAACGGCTTCCGCGCGGAGCTTTTGACACGCATCCTGGGTGTCAACGGCCATGTCATCCTGATGCCCATCGACAGGCCGCTGGACGATTTCGACGCCGTGGCGCAACGCATCGACGGCGTGAACGGCGTCGCCTTCACCATGCCGCTCGTGCAGGGGCAGGTGCTGGCGAGCGGCGAGGGTTCGGCCGGGACGGGCGCCTTGGTCAAGGGCGTGCGTGAGGCGGACCTGCGCAAGCTCGCGCCGATCGCGGACAATATCCGCTCGGGCTCCCTGGATGATTTCGACGCGGGTGAGGGCGTGGCAATCGGCAGCCGCCTCGCATCCGCGCTCGGCCTGGTGGAGGGGGACCTCATCACCCTCGTCTCGCCCGAGGGGGACGTGACTCCCTTCGGCAATACGCCTCGGGTCAAGGCCTATCCGGTGACGGCCATCTTCGAGATCGGCCTGTCGGAATATGATGCGGCCTATGTCTATATGCCGCTCGGTGAGGCGCAGCTCTTCTTCAACAGCGAGGGCCGGGCCCAGCAGGTCGAGATCTTCGTCGACAATCCCGATGCCGTCGTGTCCCTGCAGGGGCCCATCGAGCAGGCCGCGGGGCGCCCCGCCTACACGGTGACCTGGCAGCAGCAGAATGAAAGCTTCTTCTCCGCCCTGCAGGTGGAGCGCAACGTCATGTTCATCATCCTGACGCTGATCGTGCTGGTGGCGGCGCTCAACATCATTTCCGGCCTGTTCATGCTGGTGAAGGACAAGGGCAGCGCCATCGCCATCCTGCGCACCATGGGGGCGACGCGTGGCGCGATCATGCGGATCTTCCTCATCACCGGCGCCTCGATCGGCGTTGCCGGAACGCTGGCCGGGCTGATCCTCGGCGTCGTCTTCTGCCTCAATATCGAGAATCTGCGCCAGTTCTTCTCCTGGATCTCGGGCACCACGATCTTCAATCCTGAATTCTATTTCCTCAGCCGCCTGCCGGCCCAGGTCGAGGTCGGGGAGGTGATCACCGTGGTCGCCATGGCAGTGGGCATGTCCTTCGTGGCGACGTTGCTGCCGTCCTGGCAGGCCTCGCGGCTCGATCCAGTAGAGGCGTTGCGTTACGAATGAGCGAAACCATGCTCCGGCTGGACTCCGTCCAGCGCCACTATGTCCAGGGCGACAACCGCCTCGTCATCCTGGATAAGACCGATTTCTCCATGGTGCGCGGCGAGATGGTGGCCCTTGTCGCCCCCTCGGGTGCGGGCAAGTCGACGCTCCTGCACATTGCAGGCCTGCTCGAGCGCCCCGACGCCGGAGAGGTCTTCATCGGCGGGCAGCCCTTCGGAAGCCTGTCGGATCCGGAGCGCACCGCGGCGCGCCGCAACGCCATCGGCTTCGTCTACCAGTTCCACCACCTCCTGCCCGAATTCTCGGCCCTCGAAAACGTGATGCTGCCGCAGATGATCGGCGGCCAGAGCCGCGCGGTGGCGGCCGAGCGGGCGCGCGCGCTCCTCGACTATATGCGCCTCGGCAAGCGCGCCGAGCACCGGCCCGCGGAACTGTCGGGCGGCGAGCAGCAGCGTGTCGCCATTGCGCGCGCCGTGTCGAACAATCCCCATGTCCTTCTGGCCGACGAGCCCACCGGCAATCTCGATCCGGAAACGTCGCATTACGTCTTCGATGCGCTGACGGCGCTGGTGCGCCAATCGGGTGTGGCGGCGCTGATCGCCACCCACAATCACGAGCTCGCCAAGCGGATGGACCGCGTGGTCACGCTCCAGCATGGCAAGATCATTCCCTACGACCTCGCCAATAGCTGACGCGGACCCGGCATTGCTCGGGCAAAGGCCCTTGCCGGCAATGACGGGCGAATGATACAGACCTGTCTCATCACATGAGGCAGGGCGGATCGGTGTCGGACAAGAAGCAGCAGATCATCGAAACGGCCTATCGGCTCTTCCGGGCGCATGGCTACCATGCGGTCGGGATCGACCGCATCATTGCAGAGGCGGGGGTCGCGAAGATGACGATGTACCGTCATTTCCCGACCAAGGACGCTTTGATCGTCGCGGCGCTCGCTATGCGACAGAAGCGCTTCGAGGCGGAACTCGACGCGGCCGAGCGCGCCGGCGCGGGGGTCGATAAGGCGTTGGATGCCATCGTCGACTGGTATCGTGATTGGTTCGACAGTCCCGATTTCCATGGCTGCGCCTTCGCCCACGCCCTGGCGGAGTTCGGGGATGCGGCGCATGCCGTCCACCAAGCCGCCGCTGCGCAAAAGGCCGCGTTCCGCCAGCGGCTCGAGGGCATCCTGCGCCGCAGCTTCCCCGCGCCGGCCGCCGGCGACAGGGCGGCAGTGCTGGCCATGCTCTTCGAAGGGGCGGCGTTGCAGGCGCAGATTGTGGGCCCGGAGCGTGCGTCGGACATGCTTCGGCTGGGTGTGTGGTCCATCGTGCCGCCTGGCGACGCGGCATGACCGGGGCCGTCATCGCGCTGGCGCTGTCCGCCGCGCTGGCCCATGCCGTCTGGAACGCCTTCCTGCGCTCGGGCGCAGACCGGCTTTGGGTGGTGACGGTCATGGCGCTGGTCATGGCGGCCATCTCGCTCCCGGTCGCGATCGTCCTGCCGATGCCGGCTGCACCGGCATGGCCTTATCTGGCCGCTTCCGGGGTGTTGCAAGTCATCTACAGCCTGTTCCTCGTCGCGGCCTACCGGCACGGGGATCTCGGCCAAGTCTATCCGATCATCCGGGGGACGGTGCCGATCCTCGTTGCACTTGGCGCCTTCTTCACGGCCGGTGAGCGACTTTCGACCACGACCGTCAGCGGCATGGCGCTGATCGTCCTGGCAATTCTTCTGCTTGGCACCGGGCGCCGGCGTGCCGCGCTGCCGACCCTCATCTGGGCGGTGGCCACCGGCGGTATGATCGCAACCTATGCGACAATCGATGCGCTGGGCGTGCGCCTGTCCGGCGATCCCTTAGCCTATTCGGCCTGGCTCACCCTTCTCTATGCGGCGCTTCTTGTGCCGGTCTACCTCCTGACCAGGGGCAAGCTGCGGATCGACTGGCGGGATCGGGAAAGCCGGAAGGCCGCCGGCGGCGGCGTCATTTCGCTCGGCTCCTATGTCCTCGTCGTTGCGGCGCTGGCGCTGGGGCCCGCCGGGCCGGTCATGGCCCTGCGCGAAACCTCCGTCGTCTTTGCCGCGCTGATCGGCGCGGTCTTCCTACGGGAAGGCCTAGACGCGCGGAGGCTGATCGCCTGTGCGGTTCTGTGCCTCGGCACCATCGTCACGGCCCTGTCCTGACACGCGCCGCCCATGTGGGGGCGCCTACTTCAGATCGACAATCAGCCCTTCCATGCCCGATGCCGCGAGGAGGGCAGTCGAATAGCTCCAGAGCCGTTCGGCCTCAGCGGGATCGGTCGCATGGCGGCGGACGCCGACGAACGGCTCGGCACTCGCTTCGGCACGCGCAGCCACGTCGCAGTCCTCGCAGTAGAGGCCACCGTGGCCACCCGGTTGGGGCGACGTTGCTGCCCATACCGCTGTCGCGGCGCCTTGCTGCGGGGTCTTGAACGTCGGATCTGCCGGGGAACCCGCCCTATCGATCCAGCCAGCCGCCATCATTTCGGCCTGTGAAAGATGCCGTTGTAGCGGGGTGAAGATCTTGCCCGGATGCAGCGAGAAGGCGCGAATACCGGATCGCTGACCCAGACTGTCCAGATGGACTGCAAACAACGCGTTGGCCGTCTTGGACTGACCGTAGGCAAGCCACTTATCGTAGCCGCGCTGGAACTGAATATCGTCCCAGCGGATCGGTGACGTATGGTGGCCGGCAGATGACACGCAAATGACGCGCGCACCGCCTTCGAGAGCAGGCCAGAGCCACGTGGTGAGCGCGAAGTGACCGAGATGATTAATGGCAAACTGCCCCTCCCAGCCCGGCCCGACGCGAATCTCGGGGCTTGCCATGATGCCGGCATTGTTGATCAGGATGTCGATGTGGGCGCCGGTGGAGAGGGTTCGGTCGGCAAAGGACCGCACGCCGTAGAGGTCCGCCGGGTCGAGGCGCTCGACCGTGACGCCTTGGATCCCGGCAGTGGCTTTGCCCGCTGAAGCGCAATCGCGGGATGCGACGATCACGCGTGCGCCGGCTCCGGCCAGCGCCCGCGTCGTCTCCAAACCCAGACCGGAGTGCCCGCCGGTGACGACAGCGAGCTTCCCGTAGAGATCGACCCCGGCGAGCACGTCGCTGGCTGTGGTTTGTGCCCCGAAGGTGGAGCCAAGCGGTTTCTGTCGATCATCCATGCGTCTCTCCTGTGACGTCTCATATTCAGGAGAGGATCGACGCTGGAAGGCGAACGATCCATACGGTAGAGTACGAAATTCCTTCTCGATCGTTCGGATCATTGCCTTGGATCCCTTGTCTGATGTCCTTTCCCTGCTGCGGCCGAAAAGCGCGATCAGCGCCGGCCTCGACGCGGGCGGCGATTGGGCCATCTGCTTTCCGCCGCATGAGGGGATCAAGTTCAATGCCGTTATGAGCGGCTCGTGTTGGGTGAAGGTCGACGGGCAATCGCAGGCACAACGGATCGATGCCGGTGATTGCTTTCTGCTGACGCGTGGAAGACCCTTCCAGTTCGCAACCGATCTCTCGCTGCCGGCGATCGAGTCCCCGGCGATTTACGACAGGGCCGTGGATGGCATTGCCACCTGCAACGGCGGCGGTGACTTCTTCCTGATCGGCGGGCGGTTCTCCTTCGAGGGCGATCACGCGGCTCTGCTTTTCGACGCCCTGCCGGCAATCCTTCATGTTCGCGATGCTTCCGCTCAGGCGGGCGTGCTGCGCTGGGCGCTCGAACAACTTGCCGTCGAACTCAGGACGCAGCGATCCGGCAGCGCTCTGATGGCGGAGCATTTGTCGCAGATCATGTTGCTGCAGGTGCTGCGCCTTTGGCTTGGCGCGCAAGCCGCGGACGCATCTGGCTGGCTGGGCGCCTTGTCGGATCCGCGACTCTTTCGCGTCATGGCAGCGATGCATGCCGAGCCAGGCCGCAAATGGTCCGTGGCCGAACTTGCCAGCATCGCCGGCATGTCGAGAACCAGTTTCGCCGAGCGCTTCCGCAAGGTGGTCGGCAAGACGCCGCTCGACTATCTCATCCAATGGCGCATGAGACTGGCGGCGGACCGTCTGCGACGAACGGGCGAGCGTGTTGGCATCATCGCCGCATCGGTTGGCTACGAGTCCGAGGCGGCCTTCAGCACGACCTTCCGCCGCATGATGGGAAGCTCGCCCGGCCGCTACCGTTCGGCTGCGTCATAAGGACGGGATAGAGATGCGGCGCAAGCTCAGACGTCCGCGCGCACCCCATCGGCGTAGATATGCGCATGCTGCGCGGGAATAACGATGCGCACCTCACCCGCCGGGATCGCCTGCTCGCGCGGCAGCTTGGCCTTGAGGCGGCCGCCGGCGGCCAGCTCGACGTCCAGGACGCGCACATTGCCCTGATCCTGTACGGCGACCACGCGGGCGGGAAGGCCGGCACCGGTCTGGCTGAGCCGTATATGCTCCGGTCGAACTCCGACCGTCAGGGTGCCGTCGACGGGTGCCCGGACATCGCTGCGGATGACCGCATCGCCGATCAGCACCGTGGCGCCTTCCTGCGTGGCGGGCAGGAAATTCATGCCGGGCGAGCCGATGAACGTGCCAACATAGGTGTTGAGCGGGCGCTCGAAAAGCTCCGCCGGCGCGCCGCGCTGGATCACGCGGCCCGCCTGCATGACCAGGATCTCGTCGGCAAAGGTCATCGCCTCGTTCTGATCGTGGGTCACGTAGATGACGGTGTGGCGGGTGCGCTCGTTGGCCTGCTTGATGCGGCGCCGCAGGTCGAACTTCATCTGCGGGTCGATGACGGTGAGGGGCTCGTCCATCAGGAGTGCCGCCACGTCGTCGCGCACCAGGCCGCGCCCGAGCGAGATGAGCTGCTTCTCGTCCGCCGTGAGCGACCGGGCGGAGCGCCCGAGGCGGGCGGTCAGGCCCAGGAGTTCGGCCACCTCCGACACGCGCCGCTCGATGCGCGGCTTGTCCCAGTTCCGGCATTTCAGGGGAAAGGCGAGGTTTCCGAACACGGTCTTGGAGCGGTAGACGACCGGAAACTGGAAGACCTGCGCGATATTGCGGTCTGCGATTGCGGCGCGTGTCACGTCCCGCTCGCCGAGGCGCACCCGCCCGTCGGACGGGAACAGAAGACCGGAGACGATGTTGAGCATCGTCGTCTTCCCGCAGCCGGAGGGGCCGAGCAGGGCGTAGGTCCGGCCGTCCTCGAAGAGGGTATCTGCCGGCTGGAGCGCATAGGTCCGGCCGCCATCATAGGAATGGCCGACGCCGTCGAGATGAATGCGGGCCATCAGTGCTCTCCCTGAGAGGCCGCACCTGGCGCGGCGAGAAGCTGCCCGTCGCCCCGGCTGTCGAAGCAGAACAGGCGGTGCGGCGGAAGGCGGAACGGTACGCTGGCGCCGTTGTGGACGACATGGACGCCCTCGCGCTGGATTGCGACGGGGCCGAAAGGCGCGTCGAGATAGATGAAGCTCTCCGAGCCGGAGATTTCCGCATAGGTGACGCGGCCGGTCATCGCTTCCAGTCCGGCCTCGATCTCACTGGCACGGATGCCGAACCTGTAGCTTCCAGGCGGCAAGCTTCTGAAATGGATGGGTCGGGGCATCCGCGCCGTTCCGAGCATCAGGCCCTCGGCCACGATCTCGCCCTCGATCAGGTTCATGGGCGGATCGTTGACGATGCCGGCGACGAGCGCAGAGGCCGGGCGGTCGAAGACGTCGGCTGGCGTTCCCGCTTGCAGCACGCGGCCTTCGTGCAGGACGATGACATGGTCGCCCAGCATCATGGCCTCGGCCGGCTCGGTCGTGTTGTAGACCGCGATGGTGTCGGTCTGGGCGCCGAGGATGCGCCGAAACTCGTCACGCAGCTGCTCGCGCAGCTTGTAGTCGAGGTTCACCAGCGGCTCGTCGAGGAGAAGGATCGGCGCGTGGCGGACAAGGGCCCGCGCCAGGGCCACGCGCTGCTGCTGGCCGCCCGACAACGCCGATGGCCGCCGCTCCCCGAAGGACCCGAGGCCGACCGTCTCGAGCTGCTTCTGCACCCGGGACCGTACCTCCCCATCGGCCATCCCCTTGCGCCGCAGCGGGAAGGCGACGTTCTCGAAGACGGTGAGATGCGGGTAGTTGATGAACTGCTGATACACCATGGCGACGTTGCGCTTCCAGGCGGGCACCGCCTCGAAGGCTTGACCGTCGAGGCGGATGTGCCCCGAATCCAGCCCTTGCAGCCCGGCGAGGCAGCGCATCAAAGTGGTCTTGCCGGCCGAGGTGCGGCCGATCACCGTGGTCAGGCGGCCGCGTGGAAACTCTGCGCAGATTCCGTTGAGGAAGGGCACACCGCCTTCCGTCAGCTTCAGGTCTTGAAGAACGAGACTCACGGTCGTGATCCTCCTATCGGATCGCGCCGGCAAGCGTGCCGCGCGAGAGAAGCCGTTCGACGAAGAAGGCGATGAGGATGAGTGGCGCGACGGAGATGAGGGCCGAGGCCGACAGGCTCCACCAGGGCGTGACGGACGAGTTCAGCGCCACCACCGCGACGGGGAGCAGCTGCGTTTCGGTGAAGGTCAACGTGAAGGCAAAGAAGAAGTCGTTCCAGCCGAAGATCAGGCAGAACATGCCGGCCACGAGAATGCCGGGCAGCGAGTTCGGCAGGACGACGCGCCGGAATGCCTCGAAGGGAGAGCAGCCGTCGAGCAGGGCCATTTCGTCGATGGCGCGTGGCACGCCGTCGAAGAAGTCCACCATGATCCAGACCGCAATGGGCAGAAGCAGCGCGATGTAGACGAGGATCAGTCCGACCTTGGTGTCGAGAAGGCCCAGGAACTGCAGAAGCAGGAAGAACGGAATCGACAGGACGATCGGCGGCATGATCCGCTGCGAGATGAAGAAGAAGACGAGGTCGGCATTCTTTACGAAGCCGGCCTTGTAGGTGAAGCGCGACAGGCCGTAGGCCGCCAGGGTGCCGAGCACGAGAGAGATGGCCGTCGCGCTCAAGGTGACGATGAGGCTGTCGAGATAGGGCTTGGCGATGTCGATCCCGCCGGCCCCGCCGAACAGCGACCGCCATCCGGCGAGCGATGGCTCGTATTGCAGGTAGGGAATGTAGGTCGGGCCACCGGTCACGCCGTTGGCGGTCTTGAAGGAGGTCGTCAGCGCCCAGAGGAGCGGGGTGACGACGAAGGCGCCCCACAGGACGACGAGAACGTATTTGAGCGCCTTCATGCCGTCTTCCCCCCGACGAATACACGCACCAACAGCTTGGCGATGATCGTGAGCAAGACGATCATGATGACGAGATAGGTGATGGAGAGCGCCGCCGCGTAGCCGATCTGGAAATCGCGAAGGCCCCGGATGTAGATGTAGTAGCCGGTGGTTTCCGTGGCCGTGCCCGGGCCACCGGAGGTCAGCACGTAGACCGTTTCCATCAGCTTCGACGCCTCGATGAGGCGGATGATGATGGCGCCGATCGAGACGGGGGCGAGAAGCGGGAAGGTGACGTTGAAGAAAGTGCGGATCGGCCCCGCCCCGTCGATGGCCGCCGCCAGGAAGGGCTCGCGCGGGAGCGAGATGAGCCCGGCCAGCATGAGAAGGAACATGAACGGCGTCCACTGCCAGATCTCGACCAGCATGACCGAGGCGACAGCCCAGCCTGGCGAGGTGAGCCATGGATAGGGGCCGAGGCCGATGAAGCCGAGGAGGTCGTTGGCGGGTCCTAGCGACTCGTGGAAGATCGTGCGCCAGATCACCGACATGATGACCGGCGTCGTCATCATCGGGATCAGGAACAGGACCCGCCACAGGCGGCGGTAGCGGATGTCGCGCCAGACGAGGAGCGCCAGCCCAAAGCCCAGCACATACTGGACCAGCACCGTGCCGACGGCCATCAGCGACAGGCGGCCGAGCGACTGCCAGAAGCGCGCATCGGCGAAGACGCCGGCATAGTTGCGCACCCCCGCCCAATCGAGCCCCGGCACGATCGCATCCCAGCCCGACAGCGAGACCCGGATGGTGAAGGCCAGCGGAAACAGGATGATGGCAAGAAGGACCAGAAGGCCCGGCAGGAGAAAAGCAAGCTTGTAGGGGCGGAATTCGCGCTGCTGCATGACGACAGGGCTCCGATGCGCGGCGAGGGAAGCCGGGGCCGGCCACGGCCGGCCCCGGTCGGGCTGAAACGCTCTTCGGCCTCAGCGGCCGCGATCTTCCAGCGCCACGACGTTGGCATAGGCCTCGCGGACGCGGTCCGGCCCGATCCGCTCGACGATCTCCGTCCACTGCGCCGCGACGCCGTCGAGCGCCTCCTGCGGCGTGCGCTGGCCGGCCATGGCTTCGGCGACGCCGTTGGCGAGCGTCGACATGAACTGGTTCACGCCGGGCACGCGCAGGTCGAAGACGCGGTTGTTGGACTGGTCCATGCCCGACAGGGTGTCGACATAGGTCTTAGCCGTGTTCGCATCCCAGCCCAGCTTGTCCTGCCAGAAGGCCGGGTCGAAATGGGTGGTGCGATAGGGATTGACGCCGAAGCGGCCGATCTGGAGATCGAGCTGCGTGTTGGCCTCGTTGGAGAAGAAGCACAGGAAGTCGAAGGCCATGTCCTGGTTCGGCGAAGCCTTGGAAACCGCGGACGTCCAGCCCCAGGTGATATAGGGAGGCGCGTTCGGCGTCTCGAACGTATCCCAGGTGTTGGTATCGCGGTTCCAGACCTGCGTGGAGCCGGGCAGCGGCGCGGCCGCGACCTTGTTGCGGATCGGGCTGGAGGCCTCCTGCGCCTGGATGAAGGCGTCGTCCCAGGAATAGCTCATCAGCGTCTGGCCGCCGCCGAAGGAGAAGATCTCGTCGCCGAGGCCGAAATTGGTGCCGCCGGGCGGGAAAGCCTTTTGCGCGTCGATGAACATCTCCAGCGCCTTGACGAAGCCCGGATTGTTGATCTGCGGCTCCATCGTGTCGAGCTTGAAGAAGTAGCCGCCCTTTACGTTGGGGTTCTTGGTATAGGCGGCGGCACGGCTGATGAAGGCCGAAAACATCAGGTCGTCACGCTTGGTCACTTCGGCCGAGCCGAACTGGCCGCGCCCATCCTTGCCCCAGTCCCAGCCGGTGAAGAACTTGGCGACCGCGTTGTACTCTTCCCAGGTGCGCGGCACGCGCAGGTCCTGGCCGGTCTCGGCCTTGAACCGCTGCTGGTATTCCGGGTTGTCGAATATGTCGGATCGGTACTTGAGGTAATGCCGGTCACCGTCCACCGGATACTGGATCATCTGGTCGCCCCAGGTGGCGACGTCGCGGTAGTTCTGCGTCACCTCCTTCATCCCCGACACCTCCTGATAGGCGGCCGGCACGGGCTGCAGGTAGCTCTGGACGTCACCGATCCAAAGCGAGGGGTAGAACATCACGTCATAGGCGGCCTGGCGCGTCTGGAACGGGATCATCAGGCGCTGGTAGAGATCGCCGAAGGGAATGTGGACGACATCCACCTGCGCGCCGGTCAATTCTTGGAACTGTTTGGCGTGCAGGTCGGTCGGCTCGCCGATCACCGGCACCGCGTGGGTGATGACCCGCAGCGTCTTGCCGGAATAATCCTTGGCGTCGATCGCCGCGTAGGAGCAGGCGCCCGGAACATCCGGCGCCGAGCCGTACTGCGCGTAGTCGCCATAGGCTTTGTAGTCGATGTCTGCGGCAAAGGCCGGGACAGCGATCGCCAGCGCGCAGGCCGACGTCATCCAGATTGCATGCCGTTTCATGTGGGTCTCCTCCCGAAGATCGTCGCGCCCCTCCGGCGCAGTAGGGTCAGGCAACACGGCGCGGGGCTCCCGGCCCGCGCCGATCCGGCATCAGGGGATCAGCACGGCGCGGCCGTGGATCTTGCCGGCATTAAGGTCCTGCAGGGCCTGGTTGGCGTCGGCGAGCCGGTACTCCACCGTCGCAAGGTTCACGAGGCCGCGGTCGGCGAGCGCCATGAGCTCGACAAGCTCGGCCCAGGTGCCCACGAGATTGCCGATGATGCTCTTCTCGGCGATCACCAGATCGACGGTGGGCACCACGATGTCCTCGCCGTAGCCGACGACGTAGTAGGAGCCGGCGCCCCTTGTCATGGCGAGGCCCATCCTGGTCGTGCCCTTTTCGCCGACGAAGTCGATCACGGCCTCCGCACCGTTGCCGCCCGTCAGCTGCAGAACGGCCTCGACCTCGTTGCCATCGGCCTTCACCAGATGGTCTGCGCCCATGCGGCGGGCGAGTTCGAGCGAGGCGTCGGACTTGTCGACCACCACGACGTCGGCGGCGCACATGGCTTTCAGGCACTGGATGCCGATATGACCGAGGCCACCGGCGCCGATCACCACGCAGGTCTCTCCCGGCAGGAGGTGGCGCGTCGCCTTTTTCACTGCGCGATAGGCCGTCAGGCCCGCGTCGGAATAGGGCGCGACGTCCTTCGGCGCCAGGGTCCTGGGCAGGGGGACGATGTTGCGGTCGGAGGTGCAGAGGTACTCGGCATATCCGCCGTCGCAGTCGAGGCCCGGGAACTTGCCGGGCGCGTGCATGTCCATGCCGCGGCGGCAGGCAAGGCACGTGCCGCCGGAGATCTTCGGGTGGACGATCACCGGATCGCCGACCTTCACATTCTCGACCTCCTTGCCGACCGCCTCGACCCAGCCGGCATTCTCGTGGCCCATGATGAAGGGGAGAAGCTGGTCGGCGTTCGGGTCCATGTGCGGGCGCCAGACGCCCTCGATGATGTGGAGATCGGTGCGGCAGACGCCTGCGCCGCCGATCCGGACGATCACGTCGTTGGCTTTGGTGATTGTGGGATCGGGGACCTCCTCGTAGCTCAACCAGTCGGCGGCTGTGAGATGATCGTCATATGCCTTCAGGACCTGTGCTTTCATGCCTACTCCTCCCGTCTCGGACACAAGCGGAACCGGTGTCTGCCAACCCCTTCTGCAACTGCCGTGCCAAGTGGCTAAACCATTGATGAACATGGGTTTCCTTGCTGACCGGCGCTCGGGGGACAATGCCCAGTCGCTGGACGTTGTCCGCATCGATATGTCCAGTTTCTGGTCATTGCAGCCGCCCGCGCAGGATGTAGTCTGAGCGTGACCAATGTTGCGGGAGGGAGGAGCCATGCAGCATCTGATGTCGGGCATGGATCGTGCGCGCATCGCCCTGGAAAACGGGCAGCGCGTGCCGTCCGGCGCCCTTTCGCCAAGCGTCTCGTCGAGCTGGCTCCGCTGCCGCGAAACGGGGCTCGACCCGCGCGCCCGCCCGCGCGGCGAAGTCATTCCCTTTGCCGAGGTCGGGCATCGGCGCGAGACGCTGGCAACGCTTCGCCGCCTGGCGCTGGCCGAGATGCAGCTCCTTCACTCGCAGATTGCCGGATCGAACTTCGTGATCGCGCTGGGAGATGCCGAGGGCGTGGTGCTCGATACGATCAGCGACCACCAGTTCGCCGAAAGCGAAGCCGGGCGCTCGATCGTACCGGGCAGCGTCTGGCGCGAGCGTGAGCGGGGCACCAATGCGCTGGGCCTGGCCGTGATGGAGCGCCGCCCCGTGGCGATCTACGGGCGGGAACACTACTTCGCCTGCCACGGCCATCTGTCCTGCATGGCCGCGCCCATCCTCGACGCGGAGGGCAACGTGCTGGGGCTGCTCGATGCCTCCTGCACCAACGAGGCCCGCCAGCAGCACACGCACGCCCTGGTGCGGATGGCCGCTTCCCAGATCGAGAACGGGCTCATCTACCAGCAGCGCTCGGAAAGCTTCATCTTCGCCTTCCATCCGCGTGTCGAGTATCTGGACACCTTGTCGGCCGGCCTGATCGCCCTGTCCCGCGAGGGCGTGGTCCATTCGCTGAACCGGCCCGCCACAAGCCTGCTGGCCGGCCTGCCGGTGGATGAGGGCACACATTTCGACGATCTGTTCGAGAGCGGATTCGGCAGCGCCATGGACGGGCTCCTGAACGGCGGCGTCGTCGCCATCCGCGATCGGGCGGGAAGCGGTGTCTTCATGGTCTGCCGGCAGATCGGACGCGCCGGTCTGGGCCGCGTCCAGGCACCACGCGAGCCAGCCGCCAGGATCGCCGTGGTGCAGCGCAGCAGCCATCCAGACTTCGTGTGCGACGATCCGGAGCTGCGCGCTGCGCTAAAAGAGGTCGCCGATGCCACGTCGCTGCGGCTCCCCGTGCTCGTCACCGGTGAAACGGGAACGGGCAAGGATCGCATGGCCCGTCACGTGCATGCCGCCTCCGGGCGGTCGGGCGAATTCGTGGCGGTGAACTGCGGTGCATTACCGGAAAGCCTCTTCGTCGCCGAGCTCTTCGGCCACGAACGCGGCGCCTTCACCGGCGCGCGCGGCGAGGGCTCACCGGGCCTTGCCCGGCAGGCGCATAAGGGCACGCTGTTTCTCGACGAGGTGGCCGACATCCCGCTGGCCGCCCAGACCGTGCTCCTGCGTTTTCTCGACACGCAGGAGGTGCGGGCGGTCGGCGGACAGAAGAGCACCAAGCTCGACATCCAGATCGTCTCGGCAACGAACCGGGATCTGGAGGAGATGGTGGCCCAGCGCCTGTTCCGCAGCGATCTTCTGTACCGCCTGAACACGTTCGCGATCCGCCTGCCGCCGCTCGCCGCCCGCACGGATTTTCACGAAATCGTCCGCCACGTGGTCGAACGGCTGGCGCCCGGCACGGCGGTGACCGACGAGGCGGTCCGCAGGCTCAAAGCCCGCACCTGGCCCGGCAATATGCGCGAGCTGGAGGCCGTTCTGCAGCGCGCCCTCCTGCGCCGCAGAATGCCCTTCCTCGACGAAACCGCATTCGAACCCGTGCGCCAGATCCTCGCCGCTGACGCCTGCGAGGCCTGCCGCGGCCATGCCCTGAACGAGCCGCGCTGTTCCGGCATCCGGCTTGCCTACCGCACGGCCGATCAGAACATCGCCCTGACCGCACGCCGCCTGGGTCTGTCGAGGACGACGGTCTACAAGCACGTGCAGTAGCGCGGCGTACCGCGCAAAGCCCCGCAGGAACACGGGGGCCCTCCCCATCCGGCGTTAACCCTGTGCGCAACAGACACCAGAGCCGAGTTGACAGGAGGATACAAAAAGAGAACAAATAGGAAACGAAAAGAGAAAGGAATGCCTATGACCGTGGTACGCGAACTTCTCTCTCTCACCGTTCTGTCCGGCTTCGTTCTCGGCTTCTCACTGATCATTCACGCGATCTGATCGGTCTTTTTTACGTGGACGGGCCATGTCCGGGGCAGACAGGCCAGCCCGTTCGGCGGTAAACCCGGAACGCGCCTTTCAGTCGCAGAACGCATCGCAGGAGGCACTTATGGGTGAGGCACCGGGCCAGGCGACAGGGGCGCTGAAGTTCATCCACCTGCGCGTCCACAGTGCCTTCTCACTCCTCGAAGGCGCGCTGCGGATCGACCAGATCGTCAAGTTCGCCAAGAGCGATGGCGCCCCGGCCATCGGCATTGCCGATACGAACAACCTCTTCGGCGCGCTCGAGTTTTCCGAAAAGGCGGCCAAGTCCGGCTTGCAGCCGATCACCGGCTGCCAGCTCGATGTCGACTTCGGCGATGGCGATGCCGATTCGGCCCGCGAGAAGGAGCAGCAGGTTGCCCCGCTCGTCCTCATCGCAGCGACGGAGAAAGGCTACGAGAATCTCGTCGAGCTCGTCTCCATGGCCTATCTGCGCCACGAGGGGGACCAGAGGCCGCACATCCGGGTGGACTGGATCGAGGGGATGGCCGATGGGGTGATCTGCCTGAGCGGCGGGCCGCTCGGGCCGATCGGAGGCGCCATCGCCGTCGGCCGCATGCCGATTGCCCGGCAAAGGCTGGAGCGCCTTCAGGCCCTGTTCGGCGACAGGCTCTATGTGGAGTTGCAGCGGCATGGCGCCCGATCGCGCCGGACGGAAGCGCCCACGGTCGAGCTCGCCTATGAGCTGGGCCTGCCGCTGGTGGCGACCAACGAGCCTTACTTCTTCTGCCCGGACGATTTCGACGCCCATGACGCGCTCATTGCCGTGGCGAGCAACCGCCTGGTCAGCCACGAGGATCGCCGCCGGCTGACCTCCGACCATTGCCTGAAGTCGCAGGACGAGATGGCGGCCTTGTTCGCGGACCTGCCGGAAGCCCTCGACAACACGATCGAGATCGCGCGGCGCTGCTCCTACCGGCCACGGACGCGCAAGCCCATCCTGCCGCGCTTTGCCGGTGCCGACGCACAGGCGGAAGCGGCCGAGATCGCCGAGGCGGCGGAACTGCGCCGGCAGGCGGAGGAGGGGCTGGAGGCCCGCTTGCGTGCACACGGCCCGGCCCCCGGACAGACGGAAGAGCAGTACCGCGAGCGGCTGGCCTTCGAACTGTCGATCATCGAGCGGATGAAGTTCCCCGGCTACTTCCTGATCGTTGCCGACTTCATCAAATGGGCCAAGGCCAACGGCATTCCTGTCGGACCTGGCCGTGGTTCGGGCGCCGGCTCGCTGGTGGCCTATTCGCTCACCATCACGGATCTGGATCCGCTGCGCTTCTCGCTCCTCTTCGAGCGCTTCCTCAACCCGGACCGCGTGTCCATGCCCGACTTCGACATCGACTTCTGCCAGGACCGGCGGGAGGAGGTGATCCGCTATGTCCAGGAAAAATACGGCCGCGAGCAGGTCGCGCAGATCATTACCTTCGGGTCGATGCAGGCGCGCGCCGTCCTGCGCGATGTGGGCCGTGTCCTGGAAATGAGCTACGGCCATGTCGACAAGCTCTGCAAGCTCGTCCCGGCCAATCCGGCCAACCCCGTCACGCTCGCCCAGGCGCTGGAGGAAGAGCCGCGCCTGAAGGAAGCGCGTGAGAAGGAAGAGGTGGTGGACCGCCTCATCGCCATCGCGCTCAAGCTGGAAGGGCTGTACCGGCACGCATCCACCCATGCGGCCGGCATCGTGATCGGCGACAGGCCCCTGTCCAAGCTCGTGCCCATGTATCGCGATCCGCGCTCCGACATGCCGGTGACGCAATACAATATGAAGTGGGTGGAGCAGGCCGGGCTGGTCAAGTTCGACTTCCTGGGCCTGAAGACGCTGACGACCCTGCAGACCGCGGTCGAGCTGATCCACCGCCATGCCGGCCAGACGATCGATCTCGGCACCATTCCGCTCGACGACCCGGAAAGCTACGCCATGCTGGCGCGCGGCGAGACGGTCGGCGTGTTCCAGGTGGAATCGGTCGGCATGCGCAAGGCGCTGATCGGCATGCGCCCGGACTGTTTCGAGGATATCATTGCGCTCGTGGCGCTGTACCGGCCGGGCCCGATGGAAAACATCCCGGTCTACAATGCGCGCAAGCACAAAGAAGAAGAGGTGGAGATCATCCACCCGAAGATCGAGCCTATCCTGCGGGAAACGCAGGGCGTGATCGTCTACCAGGAACAGGTGATGCAGATTGCCCAGGTCCTGGCCGGCTACACGCTGGGCGAGGCCGATCTTCTGCGCCGCGCCATGGGCAAGAAAATTCGCGCCGAAATGGATGTCCAGCGCGTTCGCTTCGTGGACGGCGCGGTGGAGCGCGGAATTCCCAAGGGCCAGGCCAACACGATCTTCGACCTTCTGGCCAAGTTCGCCGATTACGGGTTCAACAAGAGCCACGCGGCGGCCTACGCGCTGGTCGCCTATCATACCGCCTATCTGAAGGCGAATTACCCGACCGAGTTCCTGGCCGCGTCCATGACGCTGGACATGAACAACACCGACAAGCTCAACGATTTCCGCAATGATGCCAAGCGGCTGGGGATCGAGGTCGTAGCGCCCTCGGTCCAGACATCCTTCCGCCCGTTCGAGGTGGACAAGGGGCGCATCCTCTACTCGCTCGCGGCCATCAAGGGCGTGGGGGAGCAGGCGGTGGACCATATCGTGGCCGAGCGCGCCAACGGGCCCTACCGCTCGCTGGAGGATTTCTGCGCCCGTATCGATCCCAAGATCATCAACAAGCGCACGCTGGAATGCCTCATCACGGCCGGCGCCCTCGATTGCTTCGGACATGACCGGGCGCGGCTTTGCGGCAATGTCGAGCGGCTGGCCGCCTATGCGATCATGGTGAATGACAGCCGCCTGAGCGGCCAGCACGACATGTTCGGCGGGGCGGGCTCGGAGCCCGAGCCGCTGCGCCTCAACGACGTGGCCCCCTGGACGACGGCCGACAAGCTCCTGCGGGAATTCCAGTCGATCGGCTTCTACCTGTCGGCCCACCCGCTCGACGAGTATCGCGATGCGCTCAAGAAGCTGAATGTCCAATCCTACGAGGATCTGACGCGCGCCGTGCGCAAGGGCGCCACGGCCGGGCGCGTGGCCGGAACGGTCACGAGCCGGCAGGAACGCAAGACGCGCACCGGCGGCAAGATCGGGATCGTCCAGCTTTCCGATCCGACGGGGCAGTTCGAGATCGTCCTCTTCACCGAAATGCTGGTCAACTTCCGTGACATGCTGGAGCCCGGCGCCTCGGTGATCGTGTCCGTGGCCGCCGAAGAGCGACCGGAGGGCATTTCGCTCCGGGCCTCGGCCGTGGAGAGCCTCGACATGCAGGCGGCGCGCATGCAGAAGGCGCTGCGCATCTTCCTGCGCGATGCCAAACCGCTGGCGAGTTTCCGCGGGCATCTGGCCGAGGGCGGCGAAAGCCAGGTCAGCGTCGTGCTGATCCAGGATGGCGGCGAGCGTGAAGTGGAAGTGGTGCTGCCGGGCCGGTTCCGCGTATCGCCCCAAATGGCGGGCGCCATCAAGGCCGCGCCCGGGGTTCTCGACGTCGAACTGACCTGACGATGGCATAGGCTGCGCGTCGTGGAACGCGGGCGACCGGTAGCGCCGGTTGCCCAAGCGCTACCCGATGCGTCGGCAGGGCACGGGCCGGACCCGCGCATGACAGGTAGGGGCGGCCGGCCGTGAAAGGTGCCAGTCCGCTGTCGTAGCGCATGCAGATGGCCTCTGCGGATGACAGGCCCCCGCGCATGAGCGCGCATAGTTTTAAGACGGCTGTTCTATAGAGCTTTGTCGCCCCCACCTCAGGCGATGGGCCGGCGCGATGGTATCGTCATGGCAGCGACGCCGGTGACGACGAAGAGAAGGCCGAGGAAACCCATCGGCGACAAGCTCTCGCCCAGGAAGATGACACCGATCGCAACGCCGATCGGGACCCGAAGATAGGCCTGCGACGTCGTGCCGACCGAACCGAGTGTTTGTACGAGACGGAAGTAAATTACGAAGGCGAGCGCGGTTGAGAATACGGCGAGCGCCAGCAGGGCAAGGGTCGAGGCGGTCGAGGGGCTGAGCGTCCAGGGGTGATCGACGACCACGCTGACCGGAACCAGAAGCGCGGCCCCACAGGCCAGCGATCCCGCCGCGGGCAATATCGGATCGAGGTTCGAAAAGCGCTTACCGAAGATGGCGGCGCCAGCGTAGCAGGTCGTGGCTGCCACGATGGCGAGCTGCGCGACGATCTCCTGTCCCAGGCCGCCGAGCGCCTGGACGCCGATAATCAGGCAGATGCCGATCAGGCCGAGCCCGACCCCCAGGAACTTGCGTCCGGTAACTGCCTCGTGGCGCGTCAGCAAGGCCGTCATCAGGAAGGCGAAGATCGGTGTTGCCGAGTTGAGGATGGCCGCAAGCGACGCATCGGTCGTCTGCTGCGCCCAGGCGATCAAGGTGAAGGGGACGACGCTGTTGAGGCATGCCTGGAACAGAAAGCGACGCCAGATCGCCGCGTCCCTTGGAAATGTCAGCCCACGCCAGCGGATCACCAGCAGCAGAATGGTGCCCGCGATCAGCGTCCGGGCTGCGATCAGCGTAATCGGCGGGAACGTCTCCACGCCGATCTTGATGAAGGTGTAGGAGGCGCCCCACAGCGTCGAGAGCGCGAGGAGCAGCAGCAGTTCCCGCGATAGGCTCGGTGTTCCGGTTGTCATGAATAAGGCCCCTTGTAATGGACGTAGGGGCGTCTTAGCGCAGAACCGAATTGGTATGCTTCGGCGACGGCCGAAACTTTTCCCAATGACGGTTCGACCTTTGAGAATTAGGATCGGGGCATGGTAAACATCGCTTCGGGCAACAGCATCGCACAGGTCGGGGCACTGATCGGCGATGCGGCCCGCGCCAACATCCTCTCGGCATTGATGGGCGGACAGGCTCTAACCGCCGGGGAGCTGGCCCGTCACGCCGGCGTCACGGCGCAGACGACCAGCGGGCACCTGGCCAAGCTGGCCGACGCCGAACTCATCGCGATGGAGAAGCAAGGGCGGCATCGCTACTACCGATTGGCGACACCGGAGGTCGCGCAGGCGATCCATGCATTGATGACGATCGCGGCAAGCGGTCCAAAGCGCCACCACCCGCTTGGGCCGCGCGACGCGGCGTTGCGGAATGCCCGCACCTGTTACGATCATCTCGCAGGCAAGCTGGCTCTGGCGCTCGCCGATTCGCTCTGTGAGCGCGGGTACCTGACATTGGGCGATGGCGTTGGTGTTGTCAGCGCCGAGGGCAAGCGCTTCTTCGCCGGGTTCGGCATCGATACGGCAGCCATGGACGGTACGTCGAAGCGGCCTTTGTGCCGCACCTGCCTCGATTGGAGCGAACGCCGGCCGCATGTTGCCGGCAGGCTCGGTGCCGCGCTGCTGGTCCGTCTTATCGATTTGAAGTGGGTTGAGCGCATGCCCGACAGTCGCGCCTTGCGTGTCACGCCGGCCGGTGAACGGGGATTGGCGACGACTTTCAACCTGTCGCTGACGTAGATTCGTTTCCGTATCATCTGCGCAGGTCGCACCGGCAGCGCGGACTGCGTCCTAAGCCTCTGGCTTCGGGGGTCTGAACGTGTAACCCGTCTCGATCGAGGTATCGCCAAACTTGTTGCGCAGCGCATCGAGTGCCGCTTCCGCCTTGGCGCGTTTCTCCTTGCCGGGATCGAGCATATCGGGCGGGTCAGCGCGGCTTGCGGGGGCGAACTCGTTGCAGCCGATGCCGATCAGGCGGAAGCGGGTGCCGTCGAGTTCACGCAGCAGCATCTCCCGCCCGACCGCGAAGATGCGATCGGCCAGCCGTGTGGGGTCGGAGAGCTTGCGGTTGCGGGTGCGGATGCGGAAGTCGGACGTCTTGAGCTTGAGGACGACCGTGGTGCCGGCAAGATCGGTCCGCTTCAGGCGCGCGGCGACCTTTTCGCTGAGGCGCCGCAGGATCGGCAGCAACTCCTCGGCGCGTGACTTGTCCGTATCGAAGGTGGTTTCGGCCGAAATGCTGCGCGCTTCGCCATGCGGCGAGACCGGGCGTTCGTCCAGCCCGCGCGACAGGCGCCACAGTTTCTGCCCCACGCCGCCATAGCGCCGCATCAGCGTCTCGACCGGCATATCCTGCAACTGGCCGATCATGGTGATGCCGTCGGCGGCAAGGGTCCGCGCCATGGCGTTGCCCACACCCCAGATGGACGTAACCTTCAATCCGGCCAGGAAGGATGTGGTTTCCTGACGGCCGATGACCGAAAAGCCGCGCGGCTTCTGGAGGTCGGACGCAAGCTTGGCCAGGAACTTGTTGTGCGACAGGCCGACCGAGACGGAGATGCGGAACTCGTCCTCCACGGCGCGCGCCAGGCGGGCGAGCGACAGAGCGGGCGTGGCGCGGTGCAGGAGTTCGGTGCCCGACAGGTCGAGAAAGGCTTCGTCGATGGACAAGGGCTCGACCAGCGGTGTCAACTGCCGCATCCGCTCCCGGACCGCATGGCCGACCTCGGCGTATTTTGCCATGTTCGGCTTCAGGATCACGGCGTGTGGACACAGTTCCAGCGCCTTGAACATGGGCATGGCCGACCGGACACCGAAGATGCGCGCATTGTAGCAGCAGGTCAGGACGACGCCGCGCCGCCCACCGCCGATGATGACCGGCTTGTCAGCCAGATCGGGGCGGTCCCGTTTCTCGACCATGGCATAGAAGGCATCGCAATCGATATGTGCGATGGACAGGGTGGCGAGCTCGGGATGGGACAGAATGCGCGGACTCCCGCAGGCGGCGCAGCGGCGCAGGCTGCCCCGGTGCGGGGTGAGGCAGTCCCGGCAGAAGGCGCCCGGCACCATGTCAGAGCGCCGCCTGCGCCAGCATGCGATCCAAAATGGCGTCGACCATGGGCTCGGCTTCGTGCCAGTCGCAGGCGGTGTGCACGCCGGCCGGCAGGGCCGGGAGGTAGGGGCGGAAGAGCGGGCTCGCCATGAGGTGCAGAAGTTCCGTTGCAGGTGCGCTGCGGCGCACCCCGGCAAGGTTGGACGGCAGATCGTCGATGAACAGGCATGGCCGTTGCCGGGTTTCGTAGAACTGGGCGATGACGGCGCCCTTGTCGCGTTCGGTCGCGATCATCGGGTATGGCAGACCCACGGCATCCAGATGGCGGCGGCGTGTTGCATGCCACTGCGGCGCCATGGCCGTCAGGAAGACGATATCCGCCCGTCGGGCCAGCCGGTCCAGGGCCGCACGGACGCCGGGGACGAGGTGCTGGCGCCGATCCTGTTCCTCGTAGAGCTGATGCATCAGGCCCTTCAGCCTGTCGGCACCCAGGGCCTGGCCGGTCGACAGGGAGTGTACCGAACCCGTCAGCCGAAAGCCGGATGGATCCAGCCCCGCATCATGCTCGGCCAGCAGCGCGACGAAGGGGTCGATGAACTGCAGCACCACCTCGTCAATATCCAGGATCAGGAGCACAGGATGGTGCTCCGGCAGGTCGGCCATGGCGGGGCCGACGGTCAGGGGTTTGCGGGCCGTCACTCGGCCGACACGCCGTAAGCGCCGGCCAAGGCCTGGCGGGCGGCCCCAACGCGGGACGGGTCGATCCCCGCATGGGCGGCAAAGGAAAGCAAGGTTCGCTCATTGCCCATCACGAAATCCAGCACCCCGGCCAGGAAGTTCCCATCCCCTGCCGCAGCACGCAACTCGCCGACGGTTAGGCCGGACAAGGCCAGAAAGCGCAGGAACTCATCCTCGTGGGCCGCCAGGAAGCCCAAGGCATCGATGGCAAGCCCTTCCGCCGCATCGACGTTCATGCTGCGCGGTCTGGCCTGTTTGTCGAGCATGATGGGACCTTTCTGCGTGGCTATGAGAGCCTTGGTTGTAAACGATTCTCAATTCATAAATGAAATCGCTCTACGACTGAGATTCGAGCATTGGGGAGTAACGCGCCTGTCCGTCGTTACGGGTCGGACATTGGAGTGATGCGGATGTCCAAGACTGTCATGATCGTCGAAGACAACGAGCTCAACATGAAGCTCTTCCGCGACCTCATCGAGGCCCATGGCTACAAGACCGTGCATACGCGCAGTGGCCTGGCGGCCATGGATCTGGCACGGGAACACCACCCGGACCTGATCCTGATGGACATTCAGCTGCCTGAGATTTCGGGCCTGGACGTCACACGCCAGCTCAAGGCGGATGCGACGCTCAAATCCATTCCCGTCATCGCCGTCACCGCCTTCGCCATGAAGGGCGACGAGGAGCGGATCCGGCAGGGCGGGTGCGAGGCCTATATCTCCAAGCCGATCTCCGTCACGCATTTCATCGATACGATCAAGAGCTTCCTGGGCGATTCGGAAGGCTGACCGCACGAGCGGAAAAGCAAAACCCCCGGGCGAGGCCGGGGGTCGAATGCAGGCGAAAAGCTGGAAGATCGGGTGTTACTTGATCTTGGCTTCGCGGAATTCGACGTGCTTGCGCGCGACCGGGTCGTACTTGGTCTTGACCATCTTCTCGGTCATGGTGCGGCTGTTCTTGGTCGTGACGTAGAAGTAGCCAGTATCAGCCGTGCTGAGCAGCTTGATCTTGATCGTTGTAGCCTTGGCCATTGCGGTGATCCGTTTGGGAATTGATGAACCGGCGGAACGGTGCATTCACCGCCAGCATTTGCGGCGGACACTACTCACAGAGGCGGGAAAGTCAAGATCACCGGCGGGTTTTCATGACGCGCACGGCCATGAACGCGAAATAGGCCGCGAACATCGCGGCAACCGACCAGGCGAAGCCATCGGTTCCGAACAGATCCATCGCCCCGCCGATCCATTGCGGGCCGATCAGCATGCCCACCGAATAGCAGAAGATGAAGGCCGCATTGGCCGATGCCAGTTCCGTCCCCGACAGGCGCGAGCCCAGATGCGCGAGGCCGACCGTGTAGAGGCCCGCGACGACGCCGCCCCAGACGAACAGCACGGCCGCCATGGTCCACCAGCTTTGCGTCAAGGCCGGGAGGGCGAGGGAGCCCGCCAACCCGACCGCGGCGAAGAGAATGAGCAGGTGCCGCCTGTCGCGCACCTTGTCGCTGACAAGCCCGATGGGGATCTGCAGCGCGACGCTGCCGAGCCCGACGGCCGTCAGGAGTTGCGCGGCGGATGCCTCGTCCATGCCGAGGCGGCTGCCGAAGATGGGAAAGAGCGCAAAGCCGCCCGATTCTACGGCGCCGAAGACGAGCACGGCGGCGGTGGCGGCCGGAACGGAGAAGAGATGGCGCCGGAAGCTCGTATTGCGGCGCGATTCTTCCATGGGCGGTTCGCGATGCCAGGCCGCGATCAGGGGAATGGCGGCCGCCAGTATGATGCCCGATCCGAGCGCGAAGGGCAGGATGCCTTGGGAGCCGACCTGCGAGAAGATGAACGGCCCGCCCGCGAAACCGAGCGCCAGGCATGTGGCGTAGATGCCGAGCACCAGGCCGCGGCGGCGCGGTGGCGCGGCCGTGTTGATCCAGAACTCCGACAGGACGAACATGGTCGTGATGGCGAAGTGGAAGGCGAGGCGCAGCGGAAACCATGCGCTCAGCGAGGTGAAATAGTAGAAGCCCATGGCCGAGGCGGCGGCCACCAGAATACAGGCCAGCATGGTCTGCCGGACGCCGAAACGACGCGCCATGGGCGTGCAGAGCGGCGTGGCGGCCAGGGAGGCGAGGCCAGCCACCGCCGTGTTGAAGCCGATCATGGTGGAGGACACGCCGCGCCGCTCCAGGATGACGCTGAGCAGCGGCAGGCCCAGCCCGAGCGCAATGCCGACCGCCGTGATGGAGGCGATGGCGGCGCCAGCGCCGAGCCAGTCCGTCAGGTCGGCCGTGGCTGGTGGAGAGGCTGCTTCATTTTGCATGGCGACCGGGCTAGACCAGAATGGAGTGGAAGCCCTGCGCGCGGCGGCGCAGAACGGGCATGGGGCATGTCGGATCGAAGAGCGTACCGGCGGCGAGGCGATCCCTAACCGTCGTAAGTATCATTTGTGTGATGTCGGCAAGGGGCTCGGCGGCAAGTTCGTACCGGTCGTACCAGCGCACCCGTGTCAGTTCGTCGCTCGGCGGCGCCGGGCGGCGTGCCTCTTCCGGCAGAAGGTCGGCCCTCGCCGCAAAGAAGCGCGCATCGAAGCGGCGGGGCAGGCCGCCCGGGGTGATGGCGCGTGCAATCGGCACGAGCATGCCGGGCGCCGGGACGAGGCCCGCCGCCTCGAAGGCCCGCCAGGCCGGCGAAGGGGCCCGGAACGGGCCCGGCAGGCCGAGCATGATGCCCGTTTCCTCATAGGCTTCGCGGATCGCCGCCAGCGCCAGGGCGACCGCCCGGCGTGGGCTGAATCGGGCCTGGGTGGCGCCACAGAGCCGAGCCTGCGCGCTTTCGGGGAGCGTGAAGTGCCTGGCCAGGAGTAGATCGCCCCTGTCGAGGCGCCCGCCCGGAAAGACGGTGACATCGGCCATGAAGACATGGCCGCTGGCCCGCCGCCCCATGAGCAGGCGTGGCTCGGACCCGCTGTCGTCCACCAGCACCAGGGCCGCGGCATCGTGAACCGCGATGCGCGGGCGGGGCGCTTGCGCGGCCATCGCGTCAGTGGTCCTGCGGCTCATCCTCGCCACGTCCGCTGAAACCGTGCATGCGCAGGGCCCATTGCAGGCCGATCGTCGCGCCCTTGATGGGCCGCAGAAGGCCGAGCGTGAAGATGCTGGTCAGCGGCACCCATATTGCGAGATGCGCCCAGAGTGGCAGATCTCCGATCTCCTCCACGCCCATGAAGAGGGCGATGACGATATGGCCGACGATGAAGATCGTCAGATAGGGAGGAAGATCGTCGGCCCGGTGGTGATGATAGGCTTCGCCACAGGCCGCGCAGTGATCGACACTGCGCAGGAAGCCGTTGAAGAGCGGCGCCGATCCGCAATGGGGGCACTTGCACAGGAAGCCGCGCAGCATGGCCTGGCCGAGCGGCCGCGGCTCGAGCGCGGTGGCGTCTTTGCGGGGGCCGCCCAGTTCCAGCCGTGCGGGTCCTTGTGCGCTCATGGTCATCTCCTTTTGCCGCGCCCGCCGCCACCGGGACGCCGGCCCGGGCGCAGCGTGCGTCCGCGCGCCTTGTGGTGCGAGGCCGAGCTGGTCGGCAGCTTGCGCGGCTCGGTCAGCATTTCGAAGCGCATCGACCCGGCAAGCGGGATGGCTTCCACCAGCTTCACCTCCACCGTATCGCCGAGACGGTAGCCGAGGTGGGTTCGCTGGCCGACGATCGTATGGGCCGTTTCGTCGTAGTGGAAGTAGTCCCGCCCGAGGGTGCCGATGGGCACGAAGCCGTCGGCACCGAAGGTCGGCAACTGGACGAACAGGCCCGCGCGGGTCACGCCCGTGATCCGGCCGGCAAAACTGTCTCCGACGTGATCGGCCAGGTGATGGGCGATCAGCCGGTCGACCGTGTCGCGCTCGGCGGCCATGGCGCGCCGCTCGGCCTTGGAGATTTCCTCTGCCGTCGCTTCCAGGCCCGCCTCGTCCTCGCGGCTGAGGCCGCCTTCACCAAGCGACAGGGCGGTCACGAGGGCGCGATGAACGATCAGGTCCGCATAGCGCCGGATGGGCGAGGTAAAATGCGCGTAGCGCATGAGGTTGAGCCCGAAATGGCCGATATTTTCCGGGCTATAGGCCGCCTGGCTCTGCGACCGGAGCACGACCTCGTTCACGAGGCTTTCATGCTCGGTATCGCGCACGGCCGCCAGTATCTGGTTGAAATGCGAGGGGCGCAGCGTCCCGCTCTTGGCAAGCGGAATGTCCAACGAGCGCAGGAAATCCCGAAGGGCTTCCAGGCGTGACAGGGACGGCGCGTCATGGGCGCGGTAGATCAGCGCCTGACGCGCCTGTTCCAGCACTTCCGCCGCGGCCACATTGGCCTGGATCATCATCTCCTCGATCAGCTTGTGCGCGTCGAGGCGGGCAGGGATGACGACACGGTCGACCTTGCCGTCCGCCCGCAGCACGATCTTGCGCTCGGGAAAATCCAGCTCCAGCGGCTGGCGGCGCTGGCGTGCGACGCGCAGGGCCGCGTAGGCGCGCCAGAGCGGGCGCAGCACCGTATCCACGATAGCGGGATCGGCGGCGTCGGCAGCCCCGTCCACGGCGGCCTGGGCATCTTCGTAGGCGAGTTTCGCGTGGCTGCGCATCAGGATGCGGTGGAAGCGCTGGCTGCGCTTGTCGCCATCCTTGTCGAAAACCATGCGCACGGCGATGGCCGGGCGATCCACCCCCTCGCGCAGGGAGCACAGATCGTTCGAGATGCGCTCCGGCAGCATGGGCACGACGCGGTCGGGAAAGTAGACCGAATTGCCCCGCAACCGCGCTTCCGCATCGAGCTTCGATCCCGGCCGGACATAGAAGGACACATCGGCGATCGCCACCGTCACGACATGGCCGCCCGGATTGGCAGGGTCGGCATCGGGCGCGGCATGGACGGCGTCGTCGTGATCCTTGGCGTCACGTGGGTCGATGGTGACGAGCGGCAGGCTGCGCCAGTCCTCGCGCCCGTCCAGGGGCGCCGGTCCGGCGGCGTCGGCTTCTTCCAGGACGGATTTCGGGAACACATGCGGAATGCCATGCGCATGCAGGGCGATGGTCGAGATGGCCTTTTCGGTGCCGAGGCCCCCCAGCACCTGTGCGACCCGCGCCGTCGGCAGCCCCGCCCGATGGCTGCGGTGCGGCTCGACCTCGACGAGGTCGCCGTTGCGCGCCTGGCCCGTTTCGTCGGGCGCGATGGCGTATTCGGGCTGCTGGCGCTCCACGGGTTCCACACGCCCGCCGCCGCCCGGCCGGCTGCGGAACACGCCGAGCGCAACGGCGCGCTTGCGATCCAGAACCCGGATGGTGCGGGCTTCCGGCCCACCTTGCGCATCGTAATCCAGATGGGCGAGCACCCGGTCGCCCACACCGGCGGCAGGGCCAGTGCGCGGCTGGCGCAGGCGGAAGCGCGGCGCTTCTCCGTGGCGGTCGAGATCCCAGTTGGTCGGTACGGCGACGAGGTCGCCCTCATCGTCGCGGCCGCGCACGTCCAGAACGCCCATGGTGGGCAGGGCGCCGGGCTGGACGTAGCTCTTGCGCCCGCCCTCCAGGACGCCATCGGCCTGCAGGTCGTTCAGGATGTCCTTCAGATCGGCGCGCGCATCGCCCTTCACGCCGAAGGCTTTGGCAATGTCGCGCTTGGTGGCGCGGTCCGGGTTCTCGGAGATGAAGCGCAGGACCTCGTCCCGGTTCAGCGCCGGGCGGCTCGGCTTGTCCTGCGCGCCGTCAGTCCTGGACCGCCGTGCCATGCTACTCCTTGTCCGGCGCGTCCGACGCACCCTTGGTCTTGCGCGTGGCCTTGGCCGGCGCCTTTTTCTTGGCCGGGGCCTTTGCCTTGGCGGCCGGCTTGGCCGTCTTGGCGGCGGTCGTCTTGCGCGCCGGCGCCTTGGCGCCCTTGCCGGTCTTGACCCCCGTCTTTTCGGCCCGCTCGTTCAAAAGCTGGATCGCTTCCTCGAGAGTCACCGAAGCCGGGTCCTTGCCCTTCGGCAGGGTCGCGTTGACCTTGCCCGCATTCACGTAAGGACCGAACCGCCCGTCCCGAACGGTGATCGAGCCGCCGATGGTCGGATGTTCGCCGAGCGTGGCGATGGCCGCCGGCGTGGAGCGACCGCGCCCGCCGCGCTCCTTCTTCTCCGCCAGGACGCTGACCGCCCGGTTCAGGCCGACCGAGAACACATCCTCGATCGTCTCCAGGTTGGCATAGGCACCGTCATGCTGGAGGAAGGGCCCATAGCGGCCGAGCCCGGCCAGGATGGGCTTGCCGCTTTCCGGATGGGCGCCGACCTCCCGCGGGAGGTTGATGAGCTTCAGCGCGCGGTCGAAATCGAGCTGCGCCGGCTCCCAGCCCTTGGGCAGAGAGGACCGCTTGGCCTCTTTGCCGTCGCCGCGCTGGACATAGGGGCCGAAGCGCCCGTTGCGCAGGGTGATCGCCTCTCCGGTCACGGGGTCGGTCCCCAGTTCCTGCGGATCGTTCGAGGCCTCGGTCGAGGCGTCGGCCGACAGATTGCTGCCGAGCTGCCGCGTGAAGCCGCATTCGGGGTAGTTGGAGCAGCCGACGAAGGCGCCGTAACGCCCGAGCTTCAGCGACAGCTTGCCGTTGCCGCAGCGCGGGCAGCTTCGCGGGTCGCTGCCGTCCTCGCGCTCCGGAAAGACCAGCGGCGCCAGATCCTCGTTGAGGGCGTCGAGCACATCGGTGACGCGCAACTCCTTGGTCTGGTCCACATGGGCGGAGAAGTCACGCCAGAAGTCACGCAGCACGTCCTTCCAGGAAAGTTCGCCGGCGGAGATTCGGTCAAGCTTTTCCTCGAGTTCGGCGGTGAAGTCGTATTCCACATAGCGGTCGAAGAAGTTGCCGAGGAAGGCCGTGACAAGCCGCCCCTTGGAATCGGGCAGGAGCTTGCGCTTTTCCTGGATGATGTAATCCCGGTCTTCCAGCGTCTGCAGCGTGGCTGCATAGGTGGACGGACGGCCGATCCCGAGCTCTTCCATCTTCTTGATCAGCGAGGCTTCCGAGTAGCGCGGCGGCGGCTCGGTGAAGTGCTGCGATGCATCGATGCCAAGGCGCTTCAGGCTTTCGCCCTCGCGGATCTCCGGCAGCTGGTTCGACTCGTCGTCTTCCTCGCCGGCCTGGGGCTGCGGGGCGGCGTCGTCACGGTGATCGACATAGGCGCCGATGAAGCCGTCGAAGCGGATGACCGAGCCCGTCGCCCGCAGGGTTGCGCGGCGGCCGGCATTGTCGGCCAGAATGTCCACGGTCGTGCGCTCGATTTCGGCCGAGGCCATCTGGCTGGCGATCGCCCGCTTCCAGACCAGTTCGTAGAGCCGCGCCTGATCGCGGTCGAGGAACTTCTCCATATCCTTGGGATGGCGGTCGAAGCTGGTCGGCCGGATGGCCTCGTGCGCTTCCTGCGCATTCTTGGCCTTGGTGGAATAGAAGCGCGGCTTTTCCGGCAGATACTTGTCGCCGAAGGTCGAGGCGATGGCCTTGCGGGCGCCCTGGATCGCCTCGGGCGCCATCTGCACGCCGTCCGTTCGCATATAGGTGATCAGACCGACGGTTTCTCCGTCGATGTCGAGGCCCTCATACAGGCGCTGCGCCACCTGCATGGTGCGGGAGGCCGAGAAGCCGAGCTTGGCCGATGCGGCCTGCTGCAGGGTCGAGGTGGTGAAGGGCGGCCCGGGATTGCGCCGGGTCGGCTTGGCCTCGACGCCGGTGGCGCGGAAACTTGCCCCCTCCAGCATGTCGCGGATCTGGCCCGCACGCTCGCCATTGCCGATGGCCAGTTTGTCGAGCTTCTCGCCCTCGAAGCTCGTCAGCCGGGCCGAGAAATCGTCGGTGCGCGGTGTCTGGAGGCGTGCGCCGAGGCGCCAGTATTCGACAGCGCGGAAACGCTCGATCTCCGATTCGCGGTCGCAGACGAGGCGCAGCGCCACCGACTGCACGCGGCCGGCCGAACGGGCGCCCGGCAGCTTGCGCCACAGAACGGGCGACAGGGTAAAGCCGACGAGATAATCCAGCGCGCGCCGGGCCAGATAGGCATCGACAAGCGGCACGTCGATATCGCGCGGGTTGGCCATGGCGTCGAGCACGGCCTGCTTGGTGATCGCGTTGAAGACCACGCGCCGGACCGGCTTCTGGCCGATCACGCGCTTCTGCCGCAGAACCTCCAGGACGTGCCAGGAAATGGCTTCGCCCTCGCGATCCGGGTCGGTGGCCAGGATCAGGCCATCGGCCCCCTTCAGCGCCTGGGCAATGTCGCTCAGGCGCTTCTGGCTCGGCTTGTCGACCTCCCAATCCATGGAAAAATCGTCGTCCGGACGCACAGACCCGTCCTTCGGGGGAAGGTCCCGCACATGGCCGAAGGAAGCGAGAACCTTATAGTTGCTCCCCAGATACTTATTGATCGTCTTCGCTTTCGCAGGCGATTCAACGATGACGACGTCCATAGGCTGACAGTCCCGGGTAAGAGGGGGTCACGCTGCCGAAAGCGGCATGGGCCCGAATCAAAGTGCTGCGCTCACATGGACAGCCAGAATGCGCCGGTCAAGTCCGACCGCCAATCCGCCATCAGCCACAGAGGGAGACGCGACCGTCGTAATGGCGCTCCAGCCGGCCGGCAAGTTCCAGTTCCAGAAGGGCTTCCTGCACACGCGGCGCCGCGCAGCCGCTCTGCGCCACGAGATCGTCTATGGAAACGGGCGCCACCCCCAGCAATGAACCGAGAATATCGGCGTCCTCGCCCCCTCCGAACAGGGCCAGTGACGGCTGGGATGACGCTCCGGCCAGCGAAACGGCGCCGCGCAGTCCCGTCTTTATATCGTCGGCCGATGTGACCAGGATCGCGCCGTTGCGGATGAGCTGGTTGGGGCCGGCCGCCCGCGCATCGAGCGGCGAGCCCGGTACGGCGAAGACGCGGCGTCCGATCTGCGCCGCGCTGGCCGCCGAAATGAGCGAGCCGGACCGCAGCGCCGCTTCCACGACGAGAAGCCCGTGTGACAGCCCGGCCACGAGCCGGTTGCGACGTGGGAAATCCACTGCCCGTGGTTCGCGGCCGAAGGGCATTTCCGACACCAGGCATCCGGCCCGGTCGACGATGCGCCGCATGAGGCCCTTGTTCTCCGGCGGATAGGGCCTGTCCAGCCCGCCTGCGAAAACGCCCACGGTGCCGGTGGCAAGCCCAGCCTCATGTGCGGCCGTGTCGATGCCGCGCGCCAGGCCCGAGACGATCACCATGCCGCATCGGGCAAGATTCTCGCACAGGGCGCGGGTGATGGCGGTGCCGGCGAGCGAGGCGTTGCGCGATCCGACGACGGCAAGCGCCGGACGGCGGAACACGGCCGGATCGCCCATCAGGGCCAGGGCCGGCGGTGGGCCCGACAGGGCGGCCAGGAGCGGCGGATAGGCGTCTTCGCCCAGGAGGACCAGTCGCGCACCGAGCCGGTGCGCCCGCTCCAGCTCCTGCTCGATGGCGGCTTGTGGAGACAGGACGACGCGTGAGAAACGCCCCGTCATGCCCGCTGCCAAGGCGTCCACGGCCGCGATACCCGTTCCATAGCGCGCCAGGAGCGCGACATAGGTGGAGGGGCCGACCTGCCGGCTGCGGGCCAGACGCAGGCGCGCGAAGCGCTCCGTGTCGGACAGCGCGCCCGCCGCTCCGTCCATGGCTAGCCCTTCGAGCCGATTTTCGTTTCAGTGCCGCTGGTTAGGCGGCGAATGTTCGCATGATGCTTGATGTAGACCAGCAGCGTCAGCAAGGCGGTAAGCGCAGCGGCCGGCGTGTTACCGATGAGATAGAGGACGATGGGAACGACCAGCGTTGCCGCCAGCGCCGCCAGCGAGGAGTAGCGGAACAGGAAGGCCATGCCGAGCCAGACCACGGCGAAGACCGGAACGCCGATCGGTGCCAGGCCGAGCAGGACGCCGAGATAGGTGGCGACACCCTTGCCGCCGCGAAAGCGCAGCCAGATGGGGAAGAGATGGCCGAGAAAGGCCGCGATGCCAGCGATGCCCGCGGCGCCGATACCCCAACGCCACGCCACGAGGACGGGGATGGTCCCCTTCAGGACATCTCCCAGAAAGGTCAATCCCGCCAGCAGCTTGTTGCCGGTTCTCAAGGCATTGGTTGCGCCGATATTGCCGGAGCCGATGCTGCGTAGATCCCCCAGCCCGAAGGCGCGTGTGAGCACGAGGCCGAAGGGAATGCTTCCGCTCAGATATCCAAAGAGCGCACACAGGATCAGGACGCCCGTCGGAACGGAGGCGAGCATGTCGTTCATGCGCTGACCTCATCAAGCTGGTGGACGATGCGCCCGTTGACGATCGTGCAGGCGGCCCGGCCCTGGAAGCGGGCATTCTCGAAGACGGTGTTCTTCTGCAGCGAATGAATGTCGCCTTCAGAAAAGATGAACGGGTGGTCCAGATCGACCAGGGTGATGTCGGCCGGCCGACCCGGCTGCATGGTGCCGCGATCGATCTTCATCAGCTGCGCCGGATTGATCGTCAGTGCCGCGATGATGCGCTTCAGGGGGACGGCGCCGGAATGGTGGAGCCGCAGGGCCGCGGGCAGGAGGCTCTCGAGCCCGATGGCGCCCGCCGTGGCATCGGCGAAGGGCTGGCGCTTGACGTCCACATCCTGCGGATCATGCGACGATACGATGATATCGATGGTGCCGTCGGCCAGCGCCTCCACCATGGCGCGGCGCTCATCCTCGGTCCGCAGCGGCGGGGACAGGCGGAAGAAGGTGCGATACTCGCCGATATCGTTTTCGTTCAGCGTCAGATGGTTGATCGACACGCCGCCGGTGGCGCGCACGCCCGCTGCGCGTGCCTGGCGCAGCGCCTGCGCGGCCATGGCGGTGGAAAGCTGCGCGGCGTGATACCGCACGCCCGTCAGCGCGGCCAGGCGCAAATCCCGCTCCAGCGGTATGAGCTCGGCTTCGCGCGGGATGCCCGGCAGGCCGAGCCAGGAGGCGAGAAGCCCTTCGTTCATGACGCCGGAGCCGGTCAGGGCGGGGTCCTGCGTTTCAGCCATGAAGAGGGCGTCGAAATCCCGCGCATAGGTCATGATCCGGCGGATCAGGGCGGGGTTCGAGAGGGTCTTGCGCCCTTCGGTGAAGACGCTTACGCCGGCGTCGGAGAGAATGCCGATCTCGGTCATCTCGTGGCCCAGCAAACCGCGCGTCAGGGCTGCCGAGGGGAACACGTTCACGGCCGAGCTTTCGCGCGCCGTGTGCATGACGAACTGCGCCAGGGCAACGTCGTCGATAACCGGGTTGGTGTCCGGCATGGTCAGGATGGAGGTGACGCCACCGGCGGCCGCGGCCGCCCCCACCGAATGTATGGTTTCCCGGTGCTCGTAGCCGGGTTCTCCCATGAAGACGCGTGCGTCGACGAGGCCGGGAATGGCCAGCATGCCACGGGCATCCAGAACCGTCGCACCGTCCGGCCGGCCGGCATTGAGCGCAGCGCGCCCGGCCGCCTGGATCGTCCCGTCCTGAACGATGATGGCGCCCGGCTCGTCCAGATCACGCGACGGATCGAAGATGCGAGCGTTTTCAATGAAGAGGGGAGGCTGGTTCATCTTGATTCTCCGTCTCCGCCTGCCAGCCATTCCATCACGGCCATGCGGACGGCGACGCCCATTTCCACCTGTTCCTCGATGACGCTTTGCGGCCCGTCGGCAATGCCGGAGGCGATCTCCACGCCGCGGTTCATCGGGCCGGGATGCATGACCAGCGCGCCAGCCCGCGCATGGGAGAGCTTGTCGCCATCAAGGCCGTATTGCCGGAAATATTCGCGGACGGAGGGGACGAAGGCGCCTTCCATCCGCTCGCGCTGCAGGCGCAGCATCATGACGACATCGGCGTCTTTCAGGCCCTCTTCCATCTTGCGGAAGACCGTGACGCCCATGTCGGCAATGCCGGAGGGCAGAAGCGTGGAAGGGCCGATCACGCGCACCTCCGCACCCAGCGCATTGAGAAGCAGGATGTTGGAGCGCGCCACGCGGCTGTGCAGGACATCGCCGCAGATGGCGACGCGCAGCCCGGCCACGCGGCCCATGCGGCGGCGGATTGTGAGCGCATCCAGAAGCGCTTGGGTGGGGTGTTCATGGGCGCCGTCGCCGGCATTGACGACCGAGCAATCGACCTTTTGCGCCAGCAGCGCCACCGCGCCGGCCGCATGATGGCGGACGACCAGTATATCGGGCCGCATGGCGTTCAGCGTCATCGCCGTATCGATGAGCGTTTCGCCCTTCTTGACCGAGGAATTGGCCACCGACATGTTCATCACGTCCGCGCCGAGGCGCTTGCCGGCCAGCTCGAAGGAGGACTGTGTCCGCGTCGAGGCTTCGAAGAAGAGGTTGATCTGGGTCCGCCCCTTGAGGGCGGATTTCTTCTTGTCGCGGGACCGGCTGACGGCGATCTCTTCCTCGGAAAGGTCGAGAAGCGTCTGGATGTCGGGGAGCGAAAGCGTCGCGATCCCGGTCAGGTGCCGGCGCGTCGGGGCGGAGGAGGCGTTTTGCGAGCTCATATCAAGGCTTGGCTATAGGCCGACACGCCCTGATCGGCAAGCAGGCCGGGGGCATCGTCAACCGGTTTCTCGCCGGCGCGCGGTCAGCCGGTCCAGCGCGCCCTGCAGGATGAAGGACGCGGCGGCGGAATCGATGCGCTCCTTGCGCTTCTTTCGCGACAGGTCGGCTTCGATCATGCTGCGCTCCGCCGCCACGGTGGACAGGCGCTCATCCCAGAAGGCGAGCGGGCGCTCGTCCAGGGCCGTCCAGTTGCGGGCGAAGCTGCGCGTCGACTGCGCGCGGGGCCCTTCGCTGCCATCCATGTTCAAAGGAAGACCCAGGATCACGCCGCCGCAGCGCGCCGCGTCCAGGGCCGCCTTCAGCACCTGCGCATCGAGGGTGAACTTCTTGCGCAGGATCACCGGGCGGGGCGTGGCGAAACGCAGGCCGAGGTCGGAGACGGCCAGGCCGATCGTCTGGGTGCCGAGATCGAGGCCGGCCAGCACGGTGCCGGAGGGAATCAGGGCCTCGATTTCGTTGACGTCGACAATCGGCATTCGTCTTGAACCTTACCTTCAGGGGGTCAATTATCGCAGCACGAACCGGCAACGGAGCCCATGCCGCATGAAGATGACCTATTACGGCCATTCGGCCTTCCGCATCGAATGTGACGGTGCGACCATTCTCATCGACCCGTTCCTGAGCGGAAACAAGCATTTTTCCGGCAGTATTGAAGAGGTGGCGGACGGCGTCACCCATATCGCGCTGACGCATGGGCACGACGATCATGTGGGCGATACGGTCGAACTCGCCCGGCTGAGCGGCGCGCAGGTGATTGCCAATTTCGAGCTGGCCAACTGGCTGGCCGGGCAGGGCGTGGCCGATGTCGCGCCCGGCAATACGGGTGGCACGATCCGCTTCGACACCTTCTCGGTGACCTTCACCCAGGCGTTCCATTCCTCCGGCCATGTCGGTGCCGACGGGTCGGTGACCTATCTCGGCATGCCGAACGGGCTGGTGTTCCATTTCGCGGATGGGCCGAGCGTCTACCATATGGGCGATACGGACATGTTCGGTGACATGGCCCTGATCCAGGAACTGCATCATCCGCAGATCGGGCTGGTCCCGGTGGGAGACCGCTTCACCATGGGCGCCGCCGTCGCCGCACTTGCCTGCCGCCGCTACTTCACCTTCCGGACGATCATTCCCATTCACTGGGGGACGTTCCCGCCGCTGGACGCCTCGCCCGAGCGGTTCATCGAAGCCATGGAAGAGGATCGGGCCCAAGTGCTTCGCCCCACCATCGGCACGGCCTTCAGCGTCTGAGGCTTGAAGGGCAGCGCCTTGCTCCGCAGGGAGCGGCCCGATATACGCAGCCTTCGGAACACCATGCTGCAAGAGGGAAGGCAAAGCCTTGTCCGTCGATAGAGACACTGTCCGCCGCGTTGCGCGCCTGTCGCGCATCGCCGTCACCGACGATCAGCTCGACGCCATGGCGGGCGATCTGAACGCCATACTGGGCTTCGTCGAGCAACTCGACGAGGTGGACGTGACCGGCGTCGAGCCCATGACATCGGTAACGCCCATGGCCATGAAGCGCCGCGAGGATGTGGTGACCGATGGTGACAAGGTGGCCGATATCGTCGCCAATGCGCCGGTTTGCGAAGACAATTTCTTCGTCGTGCCGAAAGTGGTCGAGTAGCCGTACTGGCTTCTCCCCGCAAAACGCCCATCAAGAGATATCCGTGACAGGCCGATGACCGAACCCACATCCCTTACTATCGCTGAGGCGCGTGCCGCCCTGACGGCCGGCACCTTCTCCGCGCGCGAGCTGACGCAGGCCTATATCGACGCGATCGAAGCGGCCAATCCCGCGCTGAACGCCTATGTCAGCGTGACGGCGGAGCAGGCGCTGGCCATGGCGGATGCCTCGGACGCGCGCCGCGCCGGCGGCTCGGCCGGGCCGCTGGAAGGCATACCGCTCGGCGTCAAGGACCTGTTCGCCACCAAGGGCGTGCACACACAGGCCGCCAGCCATATCCTGGACGGGTTCAAGCCGCCCTACGAATCGACCGTGACCGCCAATCTGTGGGCGGACGGCGCCGTCATGCTCGGCAAGCTGAACATGGACGAGTTCGCCATGGGCTCCTCCAACGAGAACAGCCATTACGGGCCGGTGGTCAATCCGTGGCGTGCGGAAGGCTCCGAGCGCGCGCTCGTGCCGGGCGGCTCGTCCGGCGGCTCGGCGGCGGCCGTCGCGGCGCGGCTCTGCGCCGGCGCCACGGCCACCGATACGGGCGGCTCCATCCGCCAGCCAGCCGCCTTCACGGGTACGGTCGGCATCAAGCCGACATATGGCCGCTGCTCGCGCTTCGGCATCGTCGCCTATGCATCATCGCTCGACCAGGCCGGGCCGATCGCCCGCGATGTGCGCGACGCGGCCATCCTGTTAAAGTCCATGGCGTCCGTCGACCCGCGTGACACAACCTCCGTCGACCGGCCGGTCCCCGATTACGAAGCCGCCGTCGGCCGCTCCATCAAGGGCATGCGGATCGGCATTCCGCGCGAATACCGGGTGGACGGCATGCCGCCGGAGATCGAACGCCTGTGGCAGCAGGGCATGGACTGGCTGCGGGATGCGGGGGCGGAGATCGTCGACGTATCGCTGCCGCACACGCGCTACGCGCTGCCGGCCTATTACATCGTGGCTCCGGCGGAAGCCTCGTCGAACCTTGCCCGCTATGACGGCGTGCGCTACGGGCTGCGCGTCCCAGGCAAGGATATCACCACGCTGTATGAGAATACCCGCGCCGCCGGCTTCGGCTCCGAGGTCACGCGCCGCATCATGATCGGCACCTATGTCCTGTCGGCCGGCTACTACGACGCCTATTACCTGAAGGCGCAGAAGGTCCGCACGCTTATCAAGCGCGATTTCGAGACCGTCTTCGCCGACGGCGTCGACGCCATGCTGACGCCCGCGACGCCGAGCGCGGCCTTCGCCATCGGTGACGAGGCCATGAAGGCCGATCCCGTCCAGATGTATCTGAACGACGTCTTCACCATCACGGTTAACATGGCGGGCCTGCCGGGCATCGCCGTGCCGGCCGGACTGTCGGCGGAAGGCACGCCGCTGGCGCTGCAGCTCATCGGCCGTCCTTTCGACGAGGAGGCGTTGTTCGCCACCGCATCGGTGATCGAAGCCGCCGCCGGGCGCTTCGAGCCGCAACGCTGGTGGTGAGCCTGCCGATGAAGGTGACCATTCTGTCGGCCATGGCCGGAACCCGTTACGGAAGTCTTTGAGAATGTCGATCGTCGATACGCGCATCCCCGATCCGAAGAAGTTCATCGCCGGCGCCACCGGCGATTGGGAGATCATCGTGGGCATGGAAGTGCACGCGCAGGTCCTGTCGGAATCCAAGCTCTTTTCTGGTGCGTCGACGCGCTTCGGCGCCGGCCCCAACGAGAATGTCAGCCTGGTGGACGCGGCCATGCCTGGCATGCTTCCCGTCATCAACGAGGAATGCGTGCGCCAGGCGGTGCGGACTGGCATCGGCCTGAAGGCTGCCATCCACAAGCGGTCGGTCTTCGACCGCAAGAACTACTTCTACCCGGACCTGCCGCAGGGCTACCAGATATCGCAGTACCTGCAGCCCATCGTGGGCGAGGGCGTGGTCAAGGTCTCCGTCGGTCCCGATTCTAAGGGGGAGTTCGACGAGATCGAGATCGGCATCGAGCGGCTGCACCTGGAGCAGGATGCCGGCAAGTCCATGCACGACCAGCATCCCACAATGTCCTATGTGGATCTGAACCGCTCCGGCGTGGCGCTGATGGAGATCGTGTCCAAGCCCGATATCCGCTCGGCAGAGGAGGCGCGCGCCTACCTGACCAAGCTGCGGACTCTTCTGCGCTATCTCGGCACCTGCGACGGCAACATGGACCAGGGCTCCATGCGGGCCGATGTCAACGTGTCCGTCCGCCGCCCGGGCGGTGAATTTGGAACGCGCTGCGAGATCAAGAACGTCAATTCCATCCGCTTCGTCGGCCAGGCGGTGGAGGCCGAGGCGCGCCGCCAGATCGCCCTGATCGAGGATGGCGGCGTCGTCGAGCAGGAAACGCGGCTCTTCGATCCGGTGAAGGGCGAGACGCGCTCCATGCGCACCAAGGAAGATGCGCATGACTACCGCTACTTCCCCGACCCGGATCTCCTGCCGCTCGAATTCGACGATGCCTTCGTGGCGGAGCTGGCATCCGGCCTGCCGGAACTGCCGGACGACAAACGCGCACGGCTGATCGAGTCCGGCCTGTCGGCTTATGACGCGTCCATTCTGGTGTCCGAAAAGGCCATTGCGGACTTTTACGAACAGGTCGCACAGGGGCGCGAGGGCAAGCAGGCCGCCAACTGGGTCATCAACGACCTGCTCGGCGCCCTGAACAAGAGCGGCATGGGAATCGAGGAGACGCCCGTTTCGGCCGCGCAGCTTGGCGCCATCCTGGATCTGATCCGCGAGAAGGTGATTTCCGGCAAGATCGCCAAGGATTTGTTCGAGATCGTCTGGAACGAGGGCGGCGACCCGCGGGAATTGGTCGAAAGCCGCGGCCTGAAACAGGTGACCGATACGGGGGCGATCGAGAAGGCTGTCGAGGACGTGATCGCCGCCAATCCGGACAAGGTCGAGCAGGCGCGTGCCAAGCCCACCCTGGCCGGCTGGTTCGTCGGACAGGTGATGAAGGCCACCGGCGGCAAGGCCAATCCGCAGGCCGTGAACGATCTGGTGAAGGCCAGGCTGGGCCTGGATTGATTGGACTTTTGCGCCGTGGCGGCGCATATGCATGCACAGTTGGCCGGACAGGCTCGGTGAACCGGGAATGACGCAATGAAGTTCAAAGACTGGCTGCTCGAAATCTTCACCTGGTGGAATGGCCAGACCATCGGCACGCGCTTCCACACCTGGCGTTTCGGCCAGCGCGTGGGCGAGGACGAGCGCGGCAACGTGTATTACCAGTCGGCCGACGGCAAGCGGCGTTGGGTCATCTATAACGGCCCCGCCGAGGCGACGGCCATCGGGCCGGGCTGGCATGGCTGGATGCATCACCGGGTCGACACACCGCCGACTGCACAGGATTACCGCCCGCGCCCCTGGGAGAAGCCCCATACGGCGAACCTGACCGGCACGGCGCTGGCCTACCGCCCCAAGGGATCGCTCTTGAACACGGCGGAGCGCCCGCGCGTGACGGGCGATTACGACGCCTGGGCCCCGTGATTCTCGGCTCCGTGATACTTCGCACGCTGAAGCCGAGCCCCTCGAGGCTACGCGCCACACGCCGCCGCGCCATGCGGTCGGGTGCGGTGGTGGCGGGTCTTGCCATTGCGGCGACGGGCCTGTTCGGCCTGGTGCCGGCGGATGCCGCGCGGCTGGAGAACCGCGTCGCGGTCTTTTCCGGCCTCGACAAGATCACCGGCCGCATCACCACCTTCGACGCCTATGTGAACGAGACGGTCCAGTTCGGCACACTGCAGGTGACGCCGCGCGTCTGCTACAGCCGCTCCCCGGATGAAGCGCCCAAGACGGACAGCTTCGTGGAGGTCGACGAGATCACCCTGGATCGGGAGATTCGCCGCATCTTCACCGGATGGATGTTCGCCGATTCGCCGGGCCTGAACGCCGTCGAGCACCCGGTCTACGACGTGTGGTTGAAGGATTGCAGCGCCGATTCCAGCGTTCCACCGCCGCCCGAGGGTTGATATGCCCGACAGGCGCGCCCCGGAAAGCCGTTGGCGCGTCGCGGCCCTGTACCTTCTGGCGCTCGCCTATGGCCTGGCCGGGCTTGCGCATCTGGCCTACGCTCCTGCACTTGCCAGGATCGTGCCGCCCTTCGTTCCGGAGCCGGCAGGCGTCGTCCTCGTGACCGGCCTGTGTGAACTGGCCGGTGCCGCCGGTCTGTTGATCCCACGGTTTCGGCGTGCTGCCGGATGGGCCTTCGCGGCCTATGCGCTCTGCGTCTGGCCTGCCAACATGTACCACGCGCTTCTGGACTGGCGCAGCGGCACGGGGTTGCCGATGGCCTACCATGCCGTCCGGCTGCCGCTGCAGATCGTCATCATCGCCTGGACCCTGTGGGCGACCGGCATCTTGCGTGTCGGCCGCAGGCGCTAGGGCCGGCGATGGATCGGGTCCTGCCAGTAGACGGCTTCAGGCGCTTCGACAGGCTCGATATCGGGCAGGTTCACCACCACCGCCTCATTGTCGGAGCGCACGAGCACGCATTGCAGCACTTCGCCCGGATCGGCGTTGATTTCCTGATGCGGCACATAGGGTGGCACGAAGATGAAATCTCCCGGGCCGGCCTCGGCGACGAATTCCAGCGCCTCGCCCCATCGCATGCGGGCACGCCCTGACACGACATAGATCACGCTTTCCAGGGCGCCGTGGTGATGGACGCCCGTCCTGGCATCCGGCGCGATGGTGACGGTACCGGCCCAGATCCGCTGGGCGCCCACGCGCGCATGGTCGATGGCGGCCTGGCGGAACATGCCGGGCGTCTGGGGCGTGTTGCTATCGAGCGCGTCGCCGCGGATCACCCGCACGCCATCGTGCTTCCAACGCGCGGGCGCGTGGTCTGCCTGACTGTGCGGATCATCGTCTGTCATGGGGCCACCTCAAGCGGAGCTTGCGCGCATCGCACGGCGGCGTCCAGTCATTTGGAACGGCCATCCTGCGATAGTCGACTCATTTGGTATATTATGTTTTCCGCCGGTCCGGGCTTTCCTCTAGCTTTCTGTTCATAGGAAGCAGGAAGGGATGTGCGGCGATGATCAAGACATTGCTTGTTCCGGGCCTCAACGGCTCTCCGGCCGGTCACTGGCAGCATCATTGGGCCTCGACTGAGGCAACCGCCGAACTGGTGGAACAGGAAAACTGGACCTATCCGCATCTGCCGCACTGGCTGGCCGCGCTCGAGGCGCGGATCGCGGCCTCGGCGCCCGGAGTCATCCTGGTGGCGCACAGCCTGGGCTGCGCTCTGGTCTCGGCCCTCGTCGGCCGCCCGTCGGCCGAGCATGTCGGCGGCGCGCTGCTGGTGGCCCCGGTCGATCTGATCACGCTGGCATCGACGACGCCGGGTGCCGAGACGTTCCTGGGCAAACAGTCGCAGAGCCTTCCTTTCGCCTCCATCGTCGCGGCGAGCCGCAACGATCCTTACCTGTCCTACCGCGGGGCCGAACGGCAGGCGGCCATCTGGGGCTCCGCGCTCTGGGATCTCGGCCAGGCCGGCCACGTCAACATCGCCAGCGGCTTCGGCCCATGGCCGGATGCGATCACGCTTGCCAATGGTCTGCGTGGGCGCCAGCCAATCGCCGAAGCGGAGCGCACACAGGGCCGAAGCTGGTTCACGGAAATCAACCCGCGTGCCGTGCAGGCCCATGGCAGCGGCATCGGCGCCATCTGACGAAGGGGCGCCGCCCTTATCGGGCGGCGCGCCGTATCAGGCCATGGGCCGCAAGTCGTTGAAGGCCGGGTAGGTGCGGGCGAAGTCTTCGAGCCAGCGGACGAGGTTGGGGTTCTGGTCCTCCCACTCGCCGGCAAAGCGCAGGCCGAGCCAGCCAAGATCGGCCGCCAGCGCAAAATGCGCCAGATTGGGCGCCTCCGGCAGCGCGGCCACTTCTCCGTCCAGCACCTTCAGGGCGCGCATGGCACGCCCCCATTGCTTGTCCATCATCGGCTGGTAGCGCATCTCTTCCGGCCGGTACCGCACCTCGTAGAGGCGGGCCTGGGCGCATTCCGTCGCCCCGTCGATCAGTGATTCGGTCCGCTTGGTCTGGAGCCAGGCTTCCGTCGTCTGCGGAATGAGCTGGTTGCCGCTGAGACGGTCCAGATATTCGCAGATGACCTTGCTGTCATGGACGGTGGACCCATCGTCGAGGAGCAGGACCGGGATTTTCCCCAGCGCATTGGCCGCGATCAGCTCCGGCGGGTTCTGCGACGTATCGGTGGAGACGAGCTCGAGCGCGATGTCGCAATGATGGGCGCAGAGCCGCACCTTGGACGCGTAGGGTGACGGCTTGGAATACAGAAGACGCATGGTGATCAGGACACTTCGGGCAGGGTTTTCAGAAACGACGGAGCGACTGGCAGTTCGCGCCATAGACGCGCCAGACGTCATAGCCCAGGAAACAGCCTTCCGCACGCCAGCTCACGCCCGCATAGCCCATCGGATGCTCGATCACGTAGTAGACGTAATCGTTCGTCGTCATGCCCTTGTAGTCGCCGCCCGTCACGGTTGCCCGCCCCTGGCAGTAGCGCCGCTCCACCTTGCGCAGGCCAGCCGCCGGAAACCAAGCCTTTTCCTGGAGCGCGGAAAACTCCATCACGCTGCGCGGCGCGCCGAGCGTGTTGGGGGCGCCATACTCGAACTGGTCCTCGATCTGCGCCAGGACGCGCGGATCGTTACAGGCGGGCGTGCGGGACTGAACGACGATCACCTCCGCGGTCTGGGGAACGGCACGGAAATAGTCCGCCGCCGAAGCGGCCGTCGTGGCACTGGCCGCCGCACAGAGAATAAGGCTCGCTACCGCGCGCTTGCCGAATGTCATGATCCCTCCGAAACCTGCGATTATGGCAGGGTGTTCGTTGCATACCTGCACTATCATAGCTCAGGAACGCTCGGGTGCCAGCACATTGATGCCACAATCGGCTTTTGTATCGAGCGCAAGGACCGGAAGCAGGCGTTCCATGACCTGCCGGGCCTCCTCCTGGAAGCCGTAGGGCGGGTTGACGACCACCAGCCCCGAACCGATCAGCGTTTCCACCGCGCCGGCCGCCTGCCGGCGAAGATCGCAGGCGATGATGTCTGCGATGCCGCTGTCGGACAGGGACGCATGGAATGCGGCCACCGCCTCGCGCTTCTTGATCGGGTACCAGACCGCATAGGTGCCGCCCGGCCAGCGCCGGTGCGCCCGCACCAGCCGGTCCACTATGCGCTCGAACTCGCCCGGCTCCTCGTAGGGCGGGTCGATCAGCACGAGCCCGCGCCGCTCCTTCGGGGGCAGGTGGGCGTTCAGGGCAAGCCAGCCATCCAGGTGGATCGCCTTGGTCTGCACATCGCCCGCAAAAAGCTCGGCAAGGCTGCGCGCGTCCTGCGGGTGCAGCTCATAGGCGGAGAGGCGGTCCTGCGGACGCAGGAGCTGCCGGATCAGGACCGGCGAGCCGGGATAGAAGCGCAAGGCCCCATCGGTCGAACCCTCGGCCAGGACGCAGCCGACATAGGGCGCCAGGAGTAGATCGTTGGCGGCATCGCTTTCCAGCAGCCGGGCGATGCCGGTCCGGTATTCCCCGGTGCGGGTGGATGCGTCGGCCGACAGGTCGTAACGGCCGATCCCGGCATGCGTGTCATAGACGCGGAAGGCCTTGTCCTTGCGCTGGAAGGCCAGCACCAGCCGCGCCAGCAAGGCATGCTTGTGAACATCGGCGAAGTTGCCGGCATGGAAAGCGTGTCGGTAATTCAACGTGTTACGGCCTTGTTTCGCAATTGCGAACGCTCCGTTCATGCAAATCGTGGCGGCGGGTTCGCTTGTGCATAGCCATATCCGCTTCGATTGCCCGTCGAAAGTGCAGCGCGAGGGGCGCGAAAGCGAAAGGTGTTACCCGTGAGCGAGAGGACTTTGTTCCAGCCGGTCGATCTCGGCCCTATCCAGATCCAGAACCGAATCGTCATGGCGCCGCTGACGCGTTCGCGCGCCACGCCCGACGGCGTGCCAAGGGAGATGCATGTCGAATATTACCGACAGCGCGCAACGGCCGGACTGATCATCACCGAGGCCACGAACATTTCGGGCGAAGGGCGCGGCTATGCCTGGACGCCGGGCATCTGGACCGATGCGCAAGTTGAGGGCTGGCGGAAGGTGACGGACGCGGTCCATGCCGAGGGCGGGCACATCTACCTCCAGCTCTGGCATGTCGGCCGAGTGTCCCATCCCGATCTTCAACCCGGCAACGCGCTGCCGGTGGCACCGTCCGCCATTGCCGCCAAGGGGCAGTCCTTCACCGAAGAGGGCATGAAGGACATGGTGACCCCGCGGGCCTTGAGCGCGGACGAACTGCCCCGCGTGGTGGAGGATTACCGCCATGCCGCGCGCCAAGCCAAGGCGGCCGGCTTCGACGGGGTCGAGATCCATTCGGCCAATGGCTATCTTCTGGACCAGTTCCTGCGGGACGGCGCCAACAAGCGTGACGACGCCTTCGGGGGCTCGGTGGAAAACCGGATGCGCTTCCCCTTGCAGGTGGTGGACGCCGTGGTGGATGTGTGGGGCCCGGAGCGCACCGGCATCCGCATTTCGCCGGTCAGCCCGGCCAACGACCTGACCGACAGTGACCCCAAATCCGTCTTCCTGCCCTATGTGGAGGCCCTGTCCGAACGTAGGCTGGCCTATCTCCACGTCGTCGAAGGTGCCACCGGCGGCCCGCGCGAGGTGGGTGGCTTCGATCTGTCCATCCTGCGGCAGAGCTTTTCCGGGCTCTATATGGGCAATAACGACTACTCGCCGCAGCTCGCCGCCGAGCGCGTGGCCTCCGGTGCGATCGATCTTGCCTGTTTCGGCCGGCCCTTCATCTCCAACCCGGACCTCGTCCGGCGGATCGCGCTCGGCGCGCCGCTGGCGCCGTGGGACACGGCGACCTTCTACGGCGGCGACGAGCGCGGCTACACCGACTACCCGCCCATGACGCCGGAAGAGGTGGCCCGTTCCGGCAAGGCCGCCTGAGCGGCCAATATCTGAGCGGCCTGAGCGGCCAGCATCTGCGCGGCCAATGGCGCGCATGCGCAAAATGAATGAGGAAGCGGCCTGTGCATCTGGTATGACCTAGGGATGAACAAGCCGCTTCCGTTCCGCAAGGGCGCCACGGCGTGCCCGCATGATTGCCCCTCCACCTGCGCGCTGGAGGTGGACCTGATCGATCAGCGCACCATCGGCCGCGTCCGGGGCGCGGAAGCCAACAGCTACACGGCCGGCGTCATCTGCGCGAAGGTCGCCCGTTATGCCGAACGGGTGCACCACCCCGGCCGCCTCCTGCAGCCGCAGCAGCGCGTCGGCGCCAAGGGCGACGGCGCCTGGCGGCCCATTACCTGGGACGATGCGCTGGACCTGGTGGCCGAGGCCTTCATCAAGGCCGAGGCGCGGTTGGGTGCGGAAAGCGTCTGGCCCTTCTACTATGCCGGCACCATGGGCCTGGTGCAGCGCGATGGCATCAACCGACTGCGGCATGCGAAAGACTATTCCGGCGAGTTCGGATCGATCTGCGTCAACACGGCGTGGACGGGTTGGTATGCCGGCACGGGCGCCCTGTCGGGCGTCGATCCACGGGAAATGGCCCAGTCGGACTGCATCGTGATCTGGGGCACCAATGCCGTCGCCACCCAGGTCAACGTGATGACCCACGCGATCCGTGCCCGCAAGGAGCGCGGCGCGCGGATCGTCGTCATCGACATCTATGACAACGCCACGATGAAACAGGCCGACATGGCGCTCAAGCTGCGGCCGGGCACGGATGCGGCGCTGGCCTGCGCGCTCATGCACATCGCCTTCCGCGACGGAACGGCCGACCGTGGCTACATGTCCCGGCACACGGACGATCCCGCCGGGCTGGAGGCGCATGTCGCGTCCCGTACGCCCGAATGGGCCGCGCAGATCACGGGGCTCGACGTGTCGGAGATCGAGGCCCTGGCCGCGCTTCTGGGCCATACGCCGCGCAGCTATTTCCGGCTGGGTTACGGGTTTACGCGCCAGCGCAACGGGACGGTCGCCATGCATGCGGCCTCCTGCGTTCCCGCCGTCTACGGCCATTGGCAGCACGAAGGCGGTGGCGCGTTCCACACCAATGGCGGAATCTTCGGCCTGGACAAGAGCTTCGTCGAAGGCGACGCCCTGATGAACCCTTCCGTTCGGCACCTCGACCAGTCCCAGTTCGGCCGCGTCCTGACCGGGGATCGGGCGGCCCTGCAGGGTGGCCCGCCCGTTGCGGCGCTCCTGGTGCAGAACACCAACCCGGCCAATGTCTGCCCCGAGCAGCGGCTTGTGATGGAGGGTCTGCGACGCGAAGACCTGTTCATGGCCGTGCATGAGCAATTCATGACCGACACGGCCATGATGGCCGACCTCGTCCTGCCGGCAACCATGTTCCTGGAACATGACGACATCTACCGCGGCGGCGGCCAGAGCCACATCCTGCTCGGCCCCAAGCTGATCGACGGGCCAGAGGGGGTGCGCAGCAACCATTTCGTCATCGAGGAACTCGCCAGGCGGCTCGGCGTCGCCGACCGCCCCGGCTTCGGCCTGACCGAGCGCGACCATATCGACCGCATGCTGAAGACCAGCGGCTATGCGGGCGGCCTTGCCGAACTGGAAGAGAAGCGGTGGCTGGACGTTCAGCCCGATTTTCGCAAAGCCCATTTCCTGGATGGCTTCGGCTGGGCGGACGGGCGTTTCCGCTTCCGCCCCGACTGGACGGGCATGCGCCCCAATACGCGCCCGCCGGAAAGCATGGGCCTGCTCGGACCGGTCGAGCGGCTGCCGGAGTTCCCGGACCATGTCGACGTGATCGAGGAGGCGGATGGTGATCATCCTTTCCGGCTGGCAACATCGCCCGCGCGCCAGTTCCTGAATTCCAGCTTTGCCGAAACCACATCCTCGGTGGCCAAGGAGGTTCGCCCCGAACTCCTGATCCATCCGCAGGATATCGCCCGGCTCGGCCTGCAGGATGGCGCAAGGGTGATCGTCGGCAACCGGCGCGGCGATGTGATCCTGCCACTGCGTGCCAGCGAAACGGTCCGGCCCGGCGTGCTCATCCATGAAGGTCTGTGGCCGAACAGCGCCTTCGAACGGGGCGAGGGCATCAACGTGCTGACGGGGGCAGATGCGCCCGCGCCCTTCGGTGGCGCGGCCTTCCACGACAATCGCGTCTGGGTGCGGCCCGCGCCGCCGCTGGCGGCGGCAGAGGCGGCCTGAGCCGCGCCTGCTTGGCGTGTTCGATGCCCGGAAAGGCCGGGCGTCAGGCCGGGCTGATCAGCATATCCCCCGCGCCGCCTGGCGTTCCATCGGTGGCCGCGGGCACGGCCGCGCCATCCTGCCAGCGCACGCGGCCCGACAGGACCAGGCGGAGCGCATGCGGGTAGAGGCGGTGCTCGGCGGTTAGAAGGCGCGCGGACAGGCTTTGCGCGTCATCGCCCGCATGGACGGGGATGGCCGCCTGCGCGATGATCGGGCCTTCGTCCATGCCGGCCGTGACGTAATGCACTGTGCAGCCATGCAGGCGCATGCCGGCGGCCAGCGCCCGTTCATGGGTGTGGAGCCCTGGAAACAACGGCAATAGGGACGGGTGGATGTTGATCATCCGGCCGGCATAGCGCTCCACGAAGGGTGCGCCGAGGAGCCGCATGTAGCCGGCAAGGCAGACGACATCGGGCGCGGCCTCGTCGAGGGCGGCGGCGACGGCATCCTCGTGCGCGGTGCGGTTCGCATAGGCCCGGTGGTCGAGCGCGAGCGTCAGGATGCCGGCGCGCCGGGCGGTCTCCAGCCCGCCCGCATCCGGCCGGTTGGACAGGACGAGCACGATCTCGCCCGGGAAATCGGGCGCGCGGCAGGCTTCGATCAGGGCTTCCATATTGGAGCCCCGGCCGGAAATCAGAACGGCGATGCGCTTGCGCGGCGTCGTCATGACAGGTTCAACGATCCGTTGAAGGTGACGGCGGGCTGGTCCTCACGCGCCAGGATGCGGCCCAGCGGCGTGACGCCTTCGCCCGCTTCCTGCAGAAGGGCGCTGACTGTGGCTGCATCGGCCGCCGAGACGACGACGATCATGCCGACGCCGCAATTGAAGGTGCGCAGCATCTCTGCCTCACCGACGCCGCCCTCGCGCGACAGCCAGCCGAAGACCTTGGGCACGTCGATGGCGTCGAGGTCGATATCCGCGCGCAGATGCGCCGGCAGGACCCGGGGGATGTTTTCCGGGAAACCGCCGCCGGTGATGTGCGCCAGCGCCTTGATGCCTTGCCCCTGCGCGAGCGTGGCCAGGAGCGGGCGGACATAGATACGCGTCGGCTCCATCAGGGCCTGCGCCAGGCTGCGCGTGGCGTCGAAGGGGGCGGGCGCATCGTAGGCGGCGCCGCTGCGCTCCACGATGCGGCGAACCAGCGAATAGCCGTTCGAATGGACGCCCGACGAGGCAAGGCCGAGGATCATGTCGCCTTGCGCGAGCTCAGCGCTCGGCAGCAGGCGCCCGCGCTCGGCCGCGCCGACGGCAAAGCCCGCCAGGTCGTAATCCTTTTCCGCGTAGAGGCCCGGCATCTCGGCGGTTTCGCCGCCGATCAGCGCGCAGCCGGCCTGGCGGCAGCCTTGCGCGATGCCAGAGACGATCGCCTCTCCCTGGGCGGGGTCCAGACGGCCGGTGGCGAAATAATCCAGGAAGAAGAGCGGCTCGGCGCCCTGCACGACGAGGTCGTTCACGCACATGGCGACGAGGTCGATGCCGATCGTATCGTGCAGGCCGGTATCGATGGCGATTTTCAGCTTGGTGCCGACGCCGTCATTGGCGGCGACGAGGACCGGGTCGGTGAAGCCGGCCGCCTTCAGGTCGAACAACCCGCCGAAGCCGCCGATCTCACCGTCGGCGCCGGGGCGGCGGGTGGAGCGCACCAGGGGCTTGATACGGTCCACCATCGCATTGCCCGCATCGATATCGACGCCCGCGTCGCGATAGGTCAAACCGGTCTTTGTCTGGTCGCTCATCTGTCTCGCCCCGTTCCTGCCGTTCGGTTGACATGAGCGGATGGCGGAGACAAGTGCAAAAACGACAGGGAAAGCCGGGATAATGCGGCGCGCCATCCCTTGACCCACCCGGTCGGGGCTGCCTATCTCGACAGGTAAAGGCACAGGCTGAGCGGAGCGCGACACGGCGAAGATGGTGAAGGATCGCAGCCGGCTCCTCCGGCGACAGGCCTTGTTCTGGGGCGGGGCGGGGGCTCTCGTGCTGGCCTTCATCTGGGTTTTCAGCTCGATCCTTCTGCCGTTCGTGCTGGGCATGGTGCTGGCCTATTTCCTCGATCCGGTCGCCGACTGGCTGTCGCGCCGCGGCTTGTCGCGGCTGATGGCATCCTTCGTCATCCTGGTCGTCTTCGTCGTCCTGATCGTGGCGATGATTCTGGTCATCGTGCCGGTGATCTCCAGCCAGATCGCATCCTTCGTCGCCAATCTTCCGCATTACCTGCAACGCTTGCAGGAACTGGCTATCGAGGCCCGCGCCGGCCCCCTGTCCTGGATGTTCCAGGATCAGGAGCAGAGCCTCAGCCAGGATTTCTCGGACATCGTGCGCCAGAGCACGGCCTTCTTCACGAGCTTTGTCGGGCAGCTCTGGACATCCAGCCTGGCGCTGGTGAACTTCCTGTCGCTCTTCGTGGTCACGCCGGTGGTCGCCTTCTACCTTTTGCTTGACTGGGACAGGATGATCGATCGCATCGATTCCTGGGTGCCGCGGCAGCATCTGGCCACGGTGCGCCGCCTTGCGCGTGAGGTGGACCGCTCGGTCGCCGGCTTCGTGCGCGGGCAGGGCAGCCTGTGCCTGATCCTCGGCACCTATTATGCGGTCGGCCTGACGCTGGTGGGGCTGAATTTCGGCCTGTTGATCGGCTTCTTTGCGGGGATGATCTCCTTCATTCCCTATGTCGGCTCGGCCCTCGGACTGATCGTGGCGGTGGGGATCGCGCTCGTCCAGTTCTCACCCGACTGGATGTGGGTGGCGGCGACGGCCGGCGTCTTCTTCACCGGGCAGTTCATCGAGGGCTATATCCTCCAGCCCAAGCTGGTGGGCGCTTCGGTCGGGCTGCATCCGGTCTGGCTGATGTTCGCCCTTTTTGCCTTCGGCGCCATGTTCGGCTTCGTCGGGTTGCTCATTGCCGTGCCGGCCGCGGCGGCAGTCGGCGTGCTCGTCCGCTTCGCGCTCGGAAAATACCTGGAAAGCGACGTCTATTACGGCCGCACGATCGAAACACAGCCGCCGTCCAAGCTGGAGAGCCTTGATCTGTCGGCCGCGATCCGCAACGAATTTTCGCCCCGCGACGGCGCCAGAGGAGACGGGTCATGACCAAACCCCGCCAGCTCCCCTTCGAACTGCCGCACCGCGCCTCCTTTGCGCGGGCGGACTTCATCGAAACGGAATCGAACCGGCTCGCGGTCGATGCCGTCGATGCCTGGCCGGCCTGGCCGCACCCCGTCCTGTTCCTGAGCGGGCCCGCCGGCAGCGGCAAGACGCATCTGGCATCGGCCTTCGCGCTCGAACACGGGGCGGTGGTTCCCGCGCATGGCCAAGGTTTTGCGCAGGAGCCCGGCTTCGTCGCGGTGATCGACGATATCGACCGCACCGACCTGACGGAGCCGGAAATCTTCGCCGTGGTCAACGCCGCGCGGACGGGGCTTGGCACGGTGCTCATCACCAGCCGCGTGTCGGCCCCCGCTTTGAAGGTCGCCTTGCCCGACCTTGCATCCCGCCTGCGGGCGGCGACGCAGGTCGCCATCGGGGCGCCGGACGATGCGCTCCTGGAGGGCGTGCTCTTCAAGCTTTTCGCCGATCGGCAGATGGATGTGGATCCCCGGCTTCTCAGCTATGTCGTGCCGCGGATGGAGCGCTCCGTGGTTGCAGCGCAGACGCTGGTCGACAGGCTGGACCGCGAAAGCCTGGCGGCCGGCCGGCGCGTGACACGCGCTTTGGTCAGCGCGGTTCTGGACGATCTGAACGCCGCCTGATTCCCGTCATCAAAACGTTGCTCGGGCGGGCTAAGCGCGCTTAGGTTTACATTCGGGCAGTATGGGAGAATCGCGTGAACGAGATGTCCGGCAAGAGCACCCGCGCCACCAAGAGCGCTTCCCCACGCGCCGGCGCTGCCGCAAAGCCGCGGCCTGCCACCCGCGCCCGCAAGCCCGCGCCGCTCCCACCGGTCGAAATCGAGAAAGCGGAAGAGGCCGCCGCCGCTTTGGTGGACGGGCTGGTCGGCAATGGCGCCGCCTCTGCCGTGATGGCCGCCGCCCGCGCGGGCGAGGAAGGCGTTCCCCTTTCGGCCATGCCGGACCGGCCGCTGATGGAGGCCATCGGCGTGATTGCCGCAGCGCCCGCCGCCGAGCTGGCGCCGCGTGTCGACGAGCTGCCGGCCGACCGTTTCGTCAACCGCGAGTTCTCCTGGCTTCAATTCAACCGGCGCGTCCTGGAAGAGGCGGGCAACACCAACCACCCGCTTCTGGAGCGCCTGCGCTTCCTGTCCATCTCGGCCGGCAATCTGGACGAGTTCTTCATGGTGCGGGTGGCCGGGCTTGCCGGCCAGGTGCGTGAGAAGATCCCCGTGCGCAGCGCCGACGGCCTCCTGCCGCAGGAGCAGCTCGACCGCGTGCTCGACGAGGTGGAGCTCCTTCAGGAGGCGCAGCAGGCGACGTTGGCCGAACTCGTCAAGGCGCTCAAGACCGAGCGGATCCAGATCGTCGCCGCGGGTGATCTGAAGAAGGCCGAGCACGAATGGCTGGAGCGCCATTTCGACGAGACGATCTTCCCCGTCCTGACGCCCCTGTCCATCGACCCGGCGCATCCGTTCCCCTTCATTCCCAATCTCGGCTTCTCCATGGCGCTGTCGCTCGTGCGGGAGCGGGACTCACACCGCATGAACGCGCTTCTGCGCCTGCCCGTCGCGCTGCAGCGCTTCGTGGAAATGCCGGTGACGGAGGACGGGACCTATCGTTTCGTGCCGCTGGAAAGCGTGGTGGCCCTGTTCATCACGCGGCTGTTCCCCGGCTACCGCGTGCGCGGACAGGGGACGTTCCGGCTGATCCGCGATTCCGACATCGAGGTGGAGGAGGAGGCGGAGGATCTGGTCCGCCTGTTCGAGTCGGCGTTGAAGCGGAGAAGGCGCGGATCGGTGATCCGCATCGAGTTCGACCAGGTCATGCCGGAATCGCTCCGCAACTTCGTGACGAGCGAATTGGCGGTCAGTGAGAGCCGGATTTCGGTCATGGACGGGATGCTGGCGCTTGACGCCGTATCGCAGATCGTCAAGCTCCCGCGCGATGACCTGAAGTTCGAGCCCTACATCCCCCGTTTCCCCGAACGCATCCGCGAGCATAACGGCGATTGCTTCGCCGCGATCCGCGAGAAGGACATCGTCGTCCACCATCCGTACGAATCCTTCGACGTGGTGGTGCAGTTCCTGCGCCAGGCCGCGTTGGACCCCAATGTGGTCGCGATCAAGCAGACGCTCTACCGCACGTCGAACGATTCGCCGATCGTACGCGCCTTGATCGACGCGGCAGAGGCCGGCAAGTCGGTGACGGCGCTGGTCGAGCTGAAGGCCCGCTTCGACGAGGAAGCCAACATCAAATGGGCGCGCGACCTGGAGCGCGCCGGCGTGCAGGTCGTGTTCGGCTTCATCGAAAAGAAGACGCACTCCAAGCTGTCGCTCGTCGTGCGGCGCGAGGAGGGAAAGATCGTGTCCTTCGTGCATGTGGGGACGGGCAACTACCACCCGATCACCGCGCGCATCTATACGGACCTGTCCTACTTCACGGCCGATCCCGACATCGCCCACGATGTGGCGATGATCTTCAACTACATCACCGGCTATGCCGAGCCGAACGAGCTGCGCAAGCTCGCCGTTTCGCCGCTCAACCTGCGCAAGCGCATCCTCCAGCATATCGAGGAAGAGGTCGAGCACCAGAAGGCCGGACGCGGCGGCCAGATCTGGATGAAGATGAACTCGCTCGTCGATCCGCAGATCATCGATGCCCTGTATCGCGCCAGCCAGGCCGGGGTGGAGATCGATCTGGTGGTGCGCGGCATTTGTTGCCTGCGTCCACGCGTTCCCGGCCTGTCGGAGAATATCCGCGTCAAATCCATCGTCGGGCGCTTCCTGGAACACAGTCGTATCTATTGCTTCGGCAACGGTTACGGCTTGCCTTCGGAAAAGGCGCTCGTCTACATGAGCTCGGCCGACCTGATGCCCCGCAACCTTGACCGGCGCGTCGAAACCATGATTCCGATAACGACACCCACGGTGCACAGCCAGGTTCTTTCACAGATCATGCTCGGCAACATTCTGGACAATCAGCAGAGCTGGACCGTCCTGCCCGACGGCACCTCCCGGCGGATCTCTCCCTCCGGGGGCGAGCAACCTTTCAACGCGCAACGCTACTTCATGACCAATCCGAGCCTGTCCGGCCGCGGCAAGGCCCTGAAGTCCAACGCGCCCAAACTGATAGCAAGGCAACGTGCCGAACACTCCCGCTTTGATTGATCCCCGCAAGGGGCAGGGTCGTATCTTCGGCCGCCGTCCGGTGGCCGTCGTCGACATCGGCTCCAACTCGGTGCGCCTGGTCATCTACGAGGGCAACAGCCGTTCGCCGACCCAGCTCTTCAACGAAAAGGTGCTGTCCGGTCTGGGGAAGGGCCTGGCGCGAACGGGCAGGCTGGACAGCGATGCCGTCGACAGCGCGTTGGCGGCGTTGACGCGCTTCCGGGCGCTGGCGCGCCTGGCGGATTGCGAGGCCGTCTACCCGCTGGCAACGGCCGCCGCGCGCGAAGCTTCGAACGGCCCGGATTTCATTGCAGCGGCGGAAGCCGCCATCGGCTGCCCCATCACCATCCTGTCCGGCGCCGATGAAGCGCGCTATGCGGCGGAAGGCGTCCTGGCCGGCTTCTTCAATCCCGACGGCATCGTCGGCGATCTCGGCGGCGGCAGCCTCGAACTGGTGGACGTGGCCGATTTTAAAATCGGGCAGGGGCTGACCCTGCCGCTCGGCGGGCTGCGCCTGCGGGACATGGCGGGCGGCGATATCGCCCGGGCCCGCGCCATCGCGGACGAGGCTGTCGGCACCAGTGCCCTGGCGGGCGCCTGTTCCGGGCGGCGCTTCTATGCCGTCGGTGGGACCTGGCGCAACCTTGCCAAGCTGCACATGGAACAGGTCAAATACCCGTTGCAGGTGATGCACGGCTACAGCGTGCCGGCGGAAAACCTGACTGCCTTCCTGGCCCAGGTGGCATCGAGCGATCCGGACAAGCTGCCCTGCATCGACGTCGTCTCGCGCAGCCGCCGGCCGCTCCTGGCCTATGGCGCGGTCACGCTGCAGGCGGTCATCGAGAAACTGTCGCCCGCGCAGGTCGTCGTCTCTGCCTATGGGGTGCGCGAGGGCTACCTTCACTCGCTGCTCCCCGAATCGGAGACAGCGCGGGACGCGCTGATCGAAACGGCGCGCGAGCTGTCCATGTTGCGAGCGCGCTCGCCCCAGCACAATGAAGAGCTCGTCGCCTTTGCCCGCGATACGTTCCATGTGCTCGGCATCGATGAGACGCCGGAGGAAGAGCGCCTGCGTGACGCTGCGTGCCTGCTGGCGGATGCAAGCTGGCGCGCGCATCCGGACTATCGCGGCGGGCAGGCCTTGTCCTTCACCGTGCACGCCTCTTTCCCGGCGCTCGACCATGCCGGCCGGACCTTTCTCGGGCTGACGAACTACTTCCGCTACGAGGGCCACTTCGAACAGGGCATGGTGCCCGACCTCGACCGTCTGATCCCCGAGCGGATGCTGGAGCGGGCCCGCGTCCTGGCGTCTCTGTTCCGGGTGGCCTTCCTTCTGACGGCGGCCATGCCGGGCGTTCTGGAACGGCTGCGCTGGATCCAGGATCCGCGCGGCGGCTTTACGCTCGTGGTGCCCAAGGACCTGGCCGAACTGGTGGGCGAGCGCCCGCGCGCGCGCTTCCAGCAATTCGCCAAGGTGATCGACCGGACCCTGCGGCTGGAAGTCCGCTAGGCGCCGAAGACCAGCCGCAGCGCGATGGTCCACATGACGATGGCGATGGCCCCTTCCAGAAGGCGCCATGCGCCGGGCCGCGCAAAGAGCGGCCGCGCAAAGGCCGCACCGAAGCCAAGGGAAAAGAAGAACAGGACGCTCGCCGTCATGGCCCCGGCTGCAAAGCTTGCCCGCGCCCCTTCGAACTGGGTGGACACGCTGCCCAGCAGCACGACCGTATCCAGATAGACATGCGGGTTGAGGAAGGTGAGGGCGAGCGTCGTGCCGAGCGCAGCCTTGAGTGACAGGCTCCCGCCCTGCGCCGCCGCCAGCGCCTCCGTGGACGCCAGCGCCGAGCGCAGGCTGCGCAGCCCGTACCAGGCCAGGAAGGCCGCACCCGCATAGCGCATGACCGGCTCGAGCTGCGGCAGCAGGGCGACCATGTGGCCGAAGCCTGCAACACCGATGGCGATCAGCAGCGCATCGCTCAGCGCACAGGCCAGGCACACGGCCAGGACATGCTCCCCGCGTAGCCCCTGCCGCAGCACGAAGGCGTTTTGCGCCCCGATGGCGAGGATCAGGCCGAGCCCCATGGAAAAGCCCGTCAGATAGGTCGGTAGATGCAGCATGGCGTCGGCCCCGTTGCGGCGTGTCGATGGGGCTGCTACCGCCTGTGAGTGATGCAGGCCAGTTAAATCTCCTAATCCCGATGAAGGAGCGCTTCATCATGCTGGACTATGCCGCCTTGCGTGCCGTATCGGCCGTCGCGGAAACCGGAAGCTTCGAGAAGGCGGCCGAGTTTCTGGGGGTGACGCCGTCCGCCGTATCGCAGCGCGTGCGCCGGCTGGAGGAGCGGCTCGGCGCCGTCCTGATCGTGCGCGGTACCCCCTGCCTGGCGACCGAGACCGGTAGCTGGCTGTGCCGGCATGTCGAACATGTCGGACTGCTCGAAGCCGAGCTCCTGCAGCGCCTGCCAGCGCCGCCCACTTGGTCATCCGGCCAGCAGCCCCGAACCGTCCTGCATATCGGCATCAACGCCGACAGTCTGGCGACCTGGTTTCTGGCGCCCGCCGCTGCCTTTGCGGTGCGCACGGGGCATTTGATCAAGTTTGCGGTGGACGATCAGGATCACACGGCAGAATGGCTCGAACAGGGGCGCGTGGTGGCCGCCGTGACCGCCTCGGTCAGTCCGGTCCAGGGCTGCCGCGTTGTGCCGCTTGGCGCGCTGCGCTACCTGGCGACGGCCAGCCCCGATTTCGTCGCGCGGCATCTGCCACGTGGGCTCGATGCGCAGGCCCTAGCCGATACGCCGAGCCTGACCTTCAACGAAAAGGACCGGCTGCAGGAGCGCTGGGCGCGGCAGGTCTTCGGGCGGCCCGTCATCGGGCCGACGCATTGGCTGCCCTCCAGCCGGGGCTTCGTGGATGCATGCCTTGCCGGTATGGGCTGGGGCATGAACCCGGAGCCGCTCGTGCGCGCGCATCTAGATGCCGGCCGCCTGGTCGAGCTGCAGGCGGACACGCCGCTCGACGTGCCGCTTCACTGGCAGATCAACCGCCTGGCGGGCGCGGCGCTGGAGGGGCTGACACAGGACATACTGGCCGCCGCGCATGGCAGCCTGGTTCCAATGTCACCCGCCGCGTAGCCGCAGCACGGCATAGGGGCCCATCTCCACACGGCCGGTGGTCAGCGCGCCTTCGGCATGGTCCATATGGTCGGCATCTCCGGCCGCCTGGCGGAAACTGTCGGCGTCGAGCGTCGACATTCGGTCCAGCACCGCCGGGACGCGGATGGCCTGGTGCGCGCCCGTTCGATTGGCGAGCCACAGCTCCACCCCCGATCCGCGGCGGGCGGCCAAAGCCTCCACCGTATCGGGATGGGACACGGGCAGGCGCGGCAGGGCGTTCAGCGAGCTGAGCCCACGCATGACATGGAAGACCGGGAACAGGCCGCCACCCTCGTCGAAGAAGGGCTGCGGCCAGTTCTGCGGGCGGGCAAAAAGCCCGGCCGGACCGGCCAGGTCACCCATGGCGATGGCCGCCGCCCCGCCATCTGCAAAGCGGGAGATGAAGCCCAGCGTCCAGGCTGCACCCAGAAGGCCGCGATGCCGTGGGTCATTGTAGTTCATGGCCTGTCGGATATTGCCCGGATTGGACATGGGCGCTTCCCCATAGGGATTCATCCGCATGCCGATGGCGCTGGGGCCCACCACGAAGGGTTTGCCGCCGGCGATGTGCGCCGCACTTGCGGCCATGGAAGGCAGAGATTCCAGCCCTTCCATGATCGAGTGATCGTCGCCCGCATGCAGAGTCGCCGTGGTGGTAAAGGTGATGAGGTCCAGAAGCGCGGTCGGTGGGTTCTTGCGGTTGAGCTCGGTGAAGGTGCTGAACATGCCGCCGGCAAGCCGGACGCCGGGAAAGGCCTTCCGCGCCGCCTCGAAGAACGCCTCAGGCGGTGGAGCCGGCGGCCAGGGGCTGCCGGGAAGGGTACATTTGAGGTCCGGCGCGGGCGAAAGGGCCACGGTGCGGAAGGGCGTGCCGATCGCCCGGACCGCATGTCCCAAAGCGGCGATTTCGGCCCCATAATCGGTGACGGAGACGATCACGGCTTCCAGCCAGGGCTCGGCCCCGATGGATGACGCCGCCTCCGCCATGCGCCGCAGATCCTCAAAGCCATGGCCCTGTGCCGGGTTGTAGTGGCAGATCACATAGGCAAGCCCCGGCGCGGGGACGCCGGTCAGCGCCGGCACTTCTGCGGGATCGAGCCCTGCACCGAGCGGCGGGACGGTGCCCACGGGCGCATCGCCCAATGATACGACGGGCTCGGCCTGCGCCGCGGCGGCCGGCGCGGTGCCGTCCACGCTCAGCCGCACGGCCTGTTCCAGCCTTTCGCCCTCGGCCAGGGTGTAGGGCCAGGGCAGGCTGAGCGGGCGCACATAGGTCTTGTAGGAGGCATCCGTCCAGTTGCGCTGATCCTCCATCTCGAAGACATCGCCTTCCATGCGGCAGGTGACGCTCAGTCCGGGGGCTGCCTCGTGCGTGAGGGCGCGCAGGTTCATCATCGGCTGGACGGGATCGATCCGGTCGGGAAAATGCGTGTCCTCCAGCGTGCCGTCGGCATGCTCCACCCGCACCGGACGGCCGGAGACGCCGATGATCGGGTGCAGCACCACGAAGCCCGTGCGGTTGGTCAGGAAGGCCGTCTGCGCCTGCGCCGTCACCTCGAAGCTGACCGAGCCGTCGGATTTCCCCGCGATGCGGGCGCTGTAGGTCAGGCTTTGCGCAGCGTCGCCGGCCGTCGCCTCGTAGGTCAGAAGGAAGCCGTCTTCTTCCTCCTGCACGGTCAGGTCACGAATGACCGGGTTATACGTCCCCCAGTTTCGATCGCGCACGATGAAGGAGATGGCCCGGATCAACTCCACGCCCGCAAGGCGGATGTGGCGCAGATTGCCAGCATCGAGTTCGGCGGTCAGCGCGCCGGCCCGCAGGATGCGCGGCGGTGGTGCCGCCTCGAGCGTGCCGAACAGCCGGATGGGGAGGGCAGGAGCGTCGCTCATCGGTTCACCTTCGCGCTGACGAGGCGTTCGGCGAGCAGGGCCACAATGATGATCGTGCCGATGGCGGTGCCCTGCCAGAAGGGCGAGACGCCCATCAGGTTCAGCCCGTTGCGGATCATCACCATGATGAAGACGCCGAACAGCGTGCCGATGATGGAGCCGCGCCCGCCGTAAAGGCTCGCACCACCGATCACCACCGCCGCGATGGCGTCGAGTTCCATGGCGTTGCCCATCAGCGGGTCGGCCGACAGAAGCTGCGCGATGGAGAAGGTGATGGCGACGGCGGCCAGCGCCCCGGAGATGACATAGGGAAGCACGGCATAGAAGCCGGTCGACAGCCCGGCCGCGCGGGCGGCCTCCTTGTTGGAGCCGACGGCGTAGATGGTGCGGCCGCCCTTCGTATAGGTCAGGTACAGGAAGGCGACGAGATAGAGGCCGAGCAGGAACAAGACGTTGGTCGGAACGCCCAGCACCGTGGTGTAGACGATGGCTTGCATGGCATCGGGTATGGTGGAGATCGCCGTCTGCCCGGACAGGATGTAGGCGAGGCTGCGGCCGATCGCCATCATGCCGAGCGTCACGACGAAGGCCGCGAGCCCGAAGACATTGATGAGAAGGCCGGACAGCAGGCCGATGAGCCCACCCGCCACCACCGCGACGGCGATGGCCGGCACGATGGGCATCTCCCGCAAGGCAAGACCGAGGACGATGCCCGTCAGGCCCGCCACCGAGCCGACCGATAGATCGATGCCGCCGGTCAGGATCACGAAGGTCATGCCCACGGCGACGATGCCGATCACCACCGATTGGTCCAGCATGTTGAAGATGTTGGACTGCGTCAGGAAATAGGGCGACAGGAAAGACAGGCAGATCGCGATGAAGAGCGCCAGCAGCGTCATGCGCACTTCCAGCCGCCGGATCAGGCGTTCGGCCAGCCCCCTTTGGCTGCGCGGGGCCGTTGAGATCGTGTCAGAGGTCATTGCGGCGTTCCCATCAAAGATTTTGTGCCATGGCATCGACGCGGGCGCGGATGGCATCGGCCAAAGGCGTTTCGACCCCTTGCGGCACCGTCAGCCCGATCCAGCCGAAATCGTGCCCGCGCGGGCTGCGCAGCGGCACGAGAAGCGTTTGCCGCCCATGGTGCGGATCGTCCACGAAATGTCCGGCGCGCCGGGCGAGTGCCGCGCCGATCCGCGTCTCGTCGAAGCGCCGCGCCTCGCCGCTGGAGAAGCCGGGATCGGCGGCGGCGTTGGCCGTCACGCTGTTCAGGCAGATGAGGCTGTCCTCTTCCAGGAGCGCCCAGAAGCCGGCGCCCTTGAATTCCGCCGCCAGGCGCTCCAGAAGCTGCGTGTTGCGCTCCATCGAGGTGCGCGGCGCGGCCAAAAGCGTGAGCTTTTCTTCGTCCAGGGCCGCGCTCGGCAGGGTCGCGGTGGACCGGCCGTCGCTCATGACGACGACCCTGTCGCACAGGCCGAGCAGTTCCTCGAAGTCGGACGAGACGACCAGCAGCGCCGTGCCGGCCGCGGCCACCTTTCGCAGCATGGCGTAGATGCTGGCGCGTGTGCCGATATCGACGCCCTTGGTCGGCTCGTCCAGGATCAGGACGCGCGGATTGAGCAGCAGCCAACGCGCCATGATGACCTTTTGCTGCATGCCGCCCGAAAAATTCAGCATGGACGCGTCCATGAGCCGCTCGGCCGGCAGGCCGAGCCCGTCCAGGAGTTCGGACACCTGGCGTTCGCTTTGGCGGTAATTGCAGAAGAAGCCGCGATGTGCACCCAGATGCGCCAGAAGGAGGTTTTCCCGCACGGAGAAGTCGGGAACGATGTTCTGCGTGCGCCGATCCTCTGCCACGAAGCCGATCCCGGCCCGGATGGCCTTGTCCGGCCTGTCGGCCGGAAGCGGGCGCCCTTGCAGCGTCACGGTGCCCGCATCGCGGCGGCGCAGGCCGAAAATGGCCTCGATCGTTTCGGACCGGCCGGCGCCGACAAGCCCGCCAAGGCCGACGATCTCGCCCGGGGCGAGGTCGAAGGATACGTCGCGCACCATGGGTGCGGAGGCGAGGTTGCGTACCGACAGGATCGGCGGCGCCGAAGGGGCCTCTTGCGAGGCGGGCTGCGCTGCCGCCGGCTCCCGGTGGTAGATGGATTGCAGCTCCGCACCCACCATGGCGCGGATCAGTTCCGACTGGGCGAAGCTCGCGGTCGGCCGGGCGGCCATGACCGTGCGGCCTTCGCGCAGGACGCTGACGCGGTCGGTGATGGCGAAGACCTCTTCCAGCCGGTGCGATACGAAGATCAGGCCGCGCCCGGACTGCCGCAGGCGCGCCATCACCTCGAAGAGCCGGTCGACCTCTCCCGGGCTCAGGGCGGCGGTGGGCTCGTCGAAGATGATCAGCTTGGCGCGCACGCCCAGCGCCTTGGCGATTTCCACCAGCTGCTTCTGTGCGGAGGACAGGCTGCGCACTTCCCGGTCGAAGGGCAGGCCCTCGCTTTGGCCGAGCGCTTCCAGGATTTCCTCGCCCTGGCGCCGGAGACGGTGGTAGTCGAGCCGGCCGGGCCGCCCGAGTTCGGGCAGGAACATGTTCTCGAGCACCGTGAGATCGGGCACGAGGCTCGTTTCCTGCATCACGATGGCGATGCCCGCCTTCAGCGCATCACGCGTGGAGCGCATCTGGATATCGTGGCCGCGATAGGTGATCTCGCCGGAATCGGCCAGATAGTGACCGGCGATCACCTTGGACAGGGTGGACTTGCCGGCGCCGTTGGCGCCCAGGAGTCCGTGGACTTCGCCCTCGACAAGCTCGAACTCCGCGCCCGACAGGGCGCGCGTCCGATCGAAGGTTTTGGTAATGCTCCGCGCTGTCAGGAGGATACGATCCTCCTGCGCCCGCGGCTCCGCATGAATCGACACCGGTGTTTCGCCTCCTCGAAACGGCCATGGTGGATCGGGGCGGCAGAACGCCGCCCCGCTCGGCACGTCAGACTTCGTTGGCGAAGACGGTTTCCTTGACGGTCGGAAGCTCCTGCGCGATGTTCGTGCTGGTGATGGCCAGGATCGGGACGGTGATCTCCTTCTCCGGCGTCTGCCCATCCAGCACCTGCAGCATAGCCTCGCCCGAGCGCACGCCCATCAGATAGGGCTGCTGCATGCCGGACACAACGAGTTCCCCCGATTCCAGAAGTGGCACGAAATCCGGAATGCCGTCGAAGGCCGCCACCAGGACCTCGCCGTTGCGGCGGGCGGCCTTGATCGCCCGCAGTGCGCCCATGGCCGGCTGGTCGGTCTGGATGAACAGGCCACGCAGGTCCGGATTAGCGGTCAGGATGTCCTGCGTGAACTTGAAGGTCTCGTCCGTCGTGTAGCTCTGCATCTGTTGCATGCCGGCCTCGCGGCCGGAGAAGCCGCCTTCCTTGAGCCCGTCCAGGAAGCCTTGCGTGCGGGCCTGCCCGTTCTTGCGGGCCTGGGAAATGGCCACGATGGCAACGCCGCCGTCCTGCCAGCCCTTGGCCTTCAACGCCTCGGCCAGCGCCACGCCCACATCGTGCGCGCCGCGGTAATTGTCCGAGATGACGAAGGAGGCATAGTCGCCGCTATTGGTGCCGATATCGGCGATGACGACCGGGATGCCGGCTTTTTCCGCCAGGCTGAGCACGCTCGGCGCAGTGGAGGAGTCGGTCGGCGAGATGATGATGCCGCCGACGCCCCGGGTGATGGAATCCTGCGCGTTCTGCAATTGCGTCTGGGCGCTGTTGTGGCTGTCCAGCGCCTGGAAGCCGTGCCCCTTGTCGGTCACGGCCTTCTCGATCCCCTTGGACAGGTAGCGCCAGAAGGGCAGGTCGAGGCCGGGCGTCAGGTAGACGATGTCCTTGCCCGCGGCGAACGCCCGCGACAGGGCCCCGAAGCCGGCCCCGGCCGTCACAGCGCCGCCGACCGTCAGTTTGAGAAGTGTTCTGCGTTCCATGGTTCCTCCCGATGGGTCCTTCTTGGTTCTCAGGACGGGTTGTGGCGTCGACCGGTCTGTCGCGGTCTTTGCGCCGGGTGTGCCGCGGGCGGATCGCGCCCGTGCATCATTTGGAGCGTCGTTTCGCGGATGCGCCCCGTATGCAGGGCGAAGGCCGCCACGGCCGCCGCGCCATCGCGGGCATCCAGGGCCGCGACGATGGCTGCGTGTTCGCGCACGCTGCGCGCAATCGCGTCGGTCAGCCGGACCGCGCGGCGGCGATGCTCCATCATGTAGGTGTAAAGGTCGGTCGCGAAATCGGCGAGCAGCGCGTTGCCCGATGCGCGATAGAGCGTGACGTGGAACTCCCGGTCGCAGATCAGGAAGCGGACCGGATCGTCCAGCATCATCGCCTGCGCGTCGACGAGATCGTGCAGCTTGCGCATGAGGCGCGCCGTGGCCCGCCCGCATGCTTCCTGGATCAGCCGGCGCTCGACCAGGAGCCGCGCTTCGTTCACATGCTCGATGCGGTAGGAATCCACCGCCCGGGCCATGGCAAGGCCGACCGTGACCGGGCCCGTATCGGCGCTGACGACCCGCGTGCGCGCGCCCTGCGAGACGGCCAGGATGCCACGCTGCGACAGGGTCTGGATGGCGCCGCGCACGGCTTCGCGGCTGACGCCGAGCGCTTGGGCAAGTTCCCGCTCGCCGGGGAGCTGGTCCCCGACTTCGAGAATGCCGCTGGCGATCAGGAGCGAGAGCTTGTCGGCAATGGCATCGCGGATCGGCTGCCGGACGATCCCCTCGCGGATCGTCGACAGTTCGGACAGCGACACGGAGCCGACTGACAGGCTCATAGACCCTCTGATAGACTGGTTGGACCAGTAGACCAGTGCAGAGAAATACGACTGCGGCGTCCTGTCAAGCGACCTCGAATGGCGTAAGGCAGGCCGTCAGGCCGGATCCGCCACCGGTGCGCTGATCACCTCTACCCTGCGGTTGCGGTAGACGAGCGCCGCCTGTCCGGACAGGAGTTCCAGGGCGCGCTCGCCGAAGAGCGTCCGGCGCCAGCCCGACATGGCCGGAACCTGCGCCGCCGCGCCATGCACGGCGATCTTCTCCAGGTCGTCGCTGGATGCGATCATCCGGGCGGCGACGCCTTCTTCCTCGGTGACGATCTTCAACAGGACGCGCAGGAACTCGACGGCCGGCGCCGTACCTTCGGGAACGGCCGGCGGCCGGCCGACCGGCGGCAGCTCGTTCTTGGGGATGGCCAGCGCCCGGGCGACGGCGGCCAGGAGTTCCCGCCCGGACGCCGAGCGCTCGTAGCCGCGCGGGATGGTGCGCAGCTTGCCGAGCGCCTCTTCGGTGCGCGGCTGCTGCTGTGCCACCTCGAAGAGCGCGTCATCCTTGATGACGCGGCCGCGTGGGATGTTGCGGTGGCGCGCCTCGCGCTCCCGCCAGGCGGCGATCTCCCGGAGCACTGCCAGCTCGATCGGCTTCTTGACGCGCATCTTCAGCCGCGTATGCGCAAGATCGGGGTGGAGATCGTAGGTTTCCGGCGCGGCGAGCGTGGCGAGTTCGCCATCGAGCCAGCTTCGCCGGTCCTGATCGTCGATCATCTTGATCAGGACCTCATAGGCCTCGCGCAGATAGGTCACGTCGGCCAGCGCATATTGGAGCTGGCTCGGCGTCAGCGGGCGGGCGCGCCAATCCGTGAAGCGGGAGGTCTTGTCGATCCGCCCCTCCGTGGTGCGTGCCACGAGCTGGTCATAGGCGATGGATTCGCCGAAGCCGCACACCATGGCCGCGACCTGCGTGTCGAAGAGCGGGGCGGGGATGACGCCGCCTTCCTTGTAGATGATCTCGATGTCCTGGCGCGCGGCATGGAAGACCTTGATCACCCCCGGATCGACCATCAGGTCGAAAAAGGGTTGCAGATCGATCCCCTCCGCCAGCGGGTCCACAAGCACGGCCAGGTCCTCGCCCGCCATCTGGATCAGGCAGAGCTCCGGCCAGAAGGTCGTCTCGCGGATGAACTCGGTATCGACGGTTATGAAGGCGGAGCGGGCAAGCGCATCGCAGGTTTCGCGGAGGGCGGCGGTGGTCGTGATCAGCTTCATGGTGTCTTCTTATTGCGATTTGGCCCGGTGTTGAAGCGCCGAGGCGGCGCTGCGGCGCGCACAGGCCCGAAAATCTTGACAGGAGGGGCATGGCATGCGCTTTTCCGCGCCAAACAGAAAGCCCAACCAAAATCCCGATCCGGGACCGCGAAGGGCGCCCTGCGGGGCGCCGGGAAGAAAGAGACCATGCATCGCTATCGCAGCCATACCTGCGCGGCCCTGAGGGCTGCGGACGTCGGAACCACCGCGCGCCTGTCCGGATGGGTCCATCGGGTTCGCGACCATGGCGGACTGCTCTTCATCGATCTGCGCGACCATTATGGAATCACCCAGATCGTCGTCGACCCGGACTCCCCGGCCTTCTCGGCGGCCGAGACCGTGCGCAGCGAGTGGGTCATCCGCGTCGATGGCGCGGTGAAGGCGCGGTCGCCCGAGACGATCAACGCCAAGCTGCCGACCGGCGAGGTCGAACTGTTTGCAAGCGAGATCGAGGTTCTCGGCAAGGCGCGCGAACTGCCGCTGCCGGTCTTCGGGGAGCCTGACTACCCGGAAGATACGCGCCTGAAGTTCCGCTTCCTGGATCTGCGCCGCGAGACGCTCCATCGCAACATCATGCGCCGCACGCAGATCATCGCCGCCATGCGCCGTCGCATGACGGAGGCGGCGTTCACGGAATTCTCGACGCCGATCCTGACCGCATCCTCGCCCGAGGGCGCACGCGACTTCCTGGTGCCCTCGCGCATTCACCAGGGCAAGTTCTACGCGCTGCCGCAGGCGCCGCAGCAGTACAAGCAGCTCATCATGATGAGCGGCTTCGACCGCTACTTCCAGATCGCGCCCTGCTTCCGCGACGAGGACCCCCGCGCGGACCGCCTGCCGGGCGAGTTCTACCAGCTCGACCTCGAAATGAGCTTCGTGACGCAGGAAGACATCTTCCAGACGATGGAGCCCGTCATTCGCGGCGTGTTCGAGGATTTCGCGGACGGCAAGCCCGTCAGCCAGACCTTCCGGCGCATCCCCTACGACACGGCCATGCGCACCTATGGCAGCGACAAGCCGGACCTGCGCAACCCGATCGAGATGCAGGCGGTGACCGAGCATTTCGCAGGTTCGGGCTTCAAGGTTTTCGCCAACATGATCGCGGCCGATCCGACGGTGGAGGTTTGGGCCATTCCGGCACGGACGGGTGGCTCGCGCGCCTTCTGCGACCGCATGAACGCCTGGGCGCAGGGCGAAGGGCAGCCCGGCCTCGGCTATATCTTCTGGCGCGAGGAAGAAGGCCGCATCGCCGGTGCCGGCCCGCTGGCCAAGAACATCGGCGATGAGCGGACCGAGGCCGTCCGCCAGGCCCTGGGGCTGGAGGCGGGCGACGCCTGCTTCTTCGTGGCCGGGCAGCCCAGGAAGTTCGTCGACTTCGCCGGCGCCGCGCGCACCCGCGTGGGCGAGGAGCTGAACCTTGTCGATCGCGAGCGGTTCGAACTGGCCTGGATCATCGACTTCCCCTTCTACGAGTGGCAGGAGGAAGAACAGAAGGTCGACTTCTCGCACAATCCCTTCTCCATGCCGCAGGGCGGGATCGAGGCGCTGGAAGGGCAGGACCCCCTGTCGATCAAGGCGTTCCAGTACGATATCGTGTGCAACGGCTACGAGATCGCTTCCGGCGGCATCCGCAACCACGTTCCCGAAACCATGGTGAAGGCCTTCGAGATCGCCGGCTACAGCCGCCAGGATGTCGAGGACCGGTTCGGCGGTCTCTACCGTGCTTTCCAGTACGGGGCGCCCCCGCATGGCGGCATGGCCGCCGGCGTGGACCGCATCGTCATGCTCCTGTGCGGCGTGCGCAACCTGCGGGAAATCACCATGTTCCCGATGAACCAGCAGGCCTTCGACCTTCTGATGAACGCGCCTTCGGAAGCCATGCCCGCGCAGCTGCGCGAACTGGGGATCCGCACGGCGCCGGTGGCGCCCAAGGCCTGATCCGCGCGCCGGCTTGTGGCCACGAAAAAACCCCGGGGTCCGAACAGGGCCCCGGGGTTTTCTTTGTGCCGCGAGTGGCGGCTTACTGGTTGGAGGTGACCTCGAGGTTCAGGACCTGCGGCAGGGTCTGCGGTGCGCCCATGGCCGCGCCCATTACCTGCGTGGCGGGAACCGGCGTCTGCGGGGCGATGGTGATGGTCATGTTTTCCGGATTGTCCAGATAGGCGTCCACTGCCGCCTGAACGCGTTCCTGGAAGGCCTGGTTCTGCAGGTAGTTCAGGATCGGAGGAAGCGACGCCTTGAGGTTTGTTACGAGTTCGTCCCGGGTCTGTCCGTTGCGCTGGGCGTAGTATTCGAGCAGCTTGTCGGTCAGCGAATTGTCGGTGAAGGACAGGCGCGCATTGTTCAGGTAGAGCTGCGAGATCAGCCCCAGAACCGCCATGCCCGTCGAGTCGCTCGCCTCCGGATTGGCGGCCATCTGCGCCTGAAGCTGGCTGAGCTGCTGGATGAAGGCCGGGGTGTAACCGGTTATTGTGTAGGCGAAATCCAGTTCCCCGGCATCCTGCCAGACGATCTTGAGCGGATCGAGGGTCAGCTTGCCGTCGGCCGGCGTCCAGGCGCCGGTGCCGTCAATGCTGCCGCGCACCTGCGGATAGCCGATGGCAGCCATGGTCTTGGAGCCCTCGGACTCCGGATCCGCAGTCGTGTCGACCATGAACTCGCTGACGTTGAACGTGCCGGAAATGCCGCCGGCGCCTTCGCCGGTGCTCGTCATCTCCGTCGTGCCGAGCGTGACGACGTCCTTGCCGTTCTGCTGGATGGTCATGGAGTCGAGGCCGGCCCGGTCGAACTTCACGCTGGTCGGCATGGCAGGATCGCTCGCCTGGGCCGTTCCGGCCAGTTGCAGGCCTTCGATCTCCATGCCCTTGATGGACAGCCGGTTCTCATTCTCGGTCTTGTCGACATCCTGCAGGTCCAGGCGGGCAGCGGTGAAGCCCTGCTCCGCCGTCCCGGCCACGGTTTCGAAGGTCAGGTCGCCGAGGTCCAGCGCTTCCTTGTCGGTCGCCACCTTGGCGCCCTTGATCACCACGTCGTCGCCGGAATTCTCCACGCCGGCATAGGTGAGCACGACGCCCTGCGGCTCCAGGAGCGTCTTCAGCCGCTCGGCAAAGGCCTGCCCGTCCGCTGCATAGGCGGCCGTGGAGCTTGCCAGGGCGATTGCCAGGCCGGCCAGAAGGCCGCGGGAGCGCTTAACCATCATGAGAATGCAACCTCTTCGTCGTCGTTGCCTTAAAGCCGCCCCATCTGGCGGCGGCCGGAAACCTGGGCCCTTAGATCCGATTTCTATGCCGGGTTTATGGCGCTCCGCGCCTGGAAAGCAATCCGTCATGGTTGCGAAAAGGAAGATCGCGACTCAAAGCGTTGGAAAAGCTGTGTTCCTTGCTTGTTCTTTTTCCGCCTGTCGGCTAGGCGAAACATATGGGGAAAAGCGCCGAACCGCCCGCCGGGGGCGGCGACATCGAACCGGTGGACCTGAAGGCCGCTCTGGAAGAGCGGTACCTTGCCTATGCCCTGTCGACCATCATGGGCCGGGCCTTGCCCGATGTGCGCGACGGGCTGAAGCCCGTCCATCGGCGCATCGTCCATGCCATGCGTGTCCTGCGGCTGGATCCCGGCCAGGCCTACAAGAAATGCGCCCGCATCGTGGGCGACGTGATGGGCAAGTTCCACCCGCACGGGGACGCCTCGATCTACGATGCGCTGGTGCGCCTGTCGCAGGATTTCGCGATCCGCTACCCGCTGGTCGACGGCCAGGGCAATTTCGGCAATATCGACGGCGATAGTGCGGCGGCCATGCGCTACACCGAGGCGCGGATGACGGACGTCACCACGCTCCTGTTGCGCGGCATCGACGAAAACGCCGTCGACTTCCGCCTGACCTACAACGAGGAAGACGAGGAGCCGGTTGTGCTCCCCGGCGCCTTCCCCAATCTTCTGGCCAACGGATCGTCCGGCATCGCCGTCGGCATGGCCACGTCCATCCCCCCGCACAATGCGGCCGAGATCTGCGACGCAGCGCTCAAGCTGATCGAAACGCCCGACGCCGGGATCGACACGCTCCTGCGCTTCGTCCAGGGGCCGGATTTTCCGACCGGCGGCGTCGTGGTGGAGGATGCCGCCTCCTTGCGTGAATCCTATGCGACCGGCCGCGGCTCCTTCCGCGTGCGCGCCCGCTGGGAAAAGGAAGAGGCCGGCCGCGGCGGCTATGTCGTGGTGGTGACGGAGATCCCCTATCTCGTCCAGAAATCCCGGCTGATCGAAAAGATCGCCGATCTGCTGCAGGCGCGCAAGCTGCCGCTCCTGGCCGACATTCGCGACGAGTCGACCGAAGACGTGCGCATCGTGCTGGAGCCGCGTGCCCGCACGGTGGATCCGGAACTCCTGATGGAATCCCTGTTCCGGCTGACCGATCTGGAAAGCCGCATTCCCTTGAACATGAACGTCCTGTCCGGCGGCAAGGTGCCCAAGGTCATGTCGCTGCGCGACGTGCTCGTGGAGTGGCTGGACCACCGGCGCACCGTCCTGCAGCGCCGCACCGCCTTCCGGCTGGGGCAGATCGAACGCCGCCTGGAAATCCTTGGCGGCTACCTCATCGTGTTCCTGAACATCGACGAGGTCATCCGCATCATCCGCGAGGAGGACGATCCGAAGGCCGAGCTGATGCGCGTCTTCGTCCTGACCGACACGCAGGCCGAGGCGGTGCTGAACCTTCGACTGCGCTCCCTGCGCAAGCTCGAGGAAATGGAGCTGCGCCGCGAGTTCGACGCCCTGACGGCCGAGAAGCAGGAGAAAGAGGCCCTGATGGCCTCCGACACGCTGCAATGGACGGCCGTCGCCGACGAAGTGCGCGAGGTACGCGAGACCTTCTCCAAGAAGACCAAGCTCGGCCGGCGGCGGACCCTTTTTGCGGAAGCGCCGAACCACGATGCCGACAGCATCGCCGAGGCGATGATCGAGCGCGAGCCGGTGACCATCGTCCTGTCGCAGAAGGGCTTCCTGCGGGCCATGCGCGGCCATTTGAGCGATACGTCGACGTTGACCTTCCGGGAAGGCGACACGCTCAAGCTCGCATTCCCCGCCCATACGACGGACAAGCTCATCTTCCTGTCCACCAATGGCCGCGCCTTCACCCTGGGGGCGGATCGCCTGCCCGGCGGCCGCGGGCATGGTGATCCTATCCGATTGGCCATCGAGCTGGAGGACGACCAGGACATCGTGACCGGCTTCGTCGCCAACCCGACCGTTAAGCGCCTCATCGCGTCGAGCGACGGCAACGGCTTCATCGTGGGCGAGGGGGACCTTCTGTCCGGGATGCGGCGCGGCAAGCAGATCCTGAACGTCAGCGGTACGGGGCGCCTGGCCCTTGCCGTGCCGGCCGATGGCGACATGGTCGCCGTGGTCGGCCAGAACCGCAAGCTCATCGTGTTCCCCATGGCGCAGGTGCCGGAGATGACCCGCGGCAAGGGCGTGCGGCTGCAGCGCTACAAGGATGGCGAACTCTCGGACCTGCGCGTCTTCCGCCTGGCGGAGGGGCTGAGCTGGCAGGATTCCGGCGGGCGGCAGTTCTTGCGCAGCGCGGAAGAGCTGGTCGAGTGGCGGGGCGACAGGGCCCAGGCCGGCAAGCTGGTGCCGAAGGGCTTTCCCAAGAGCGGCAAGTTCAACGCCTGAGACGGGTCCGGCTGGCGGGCGCGGCCCCCATCAGCCCCGCCGGTCGGAGCCTTCGTAGAGCGCCCAGCCCGTGGGGCCGAGATGCTCCTGCGGCTGGAAGCGGATCTTGTAGTCCATCTTGTCGGACCCTTCGACCCAATAGCCCAGATACAGGTAGGGAAGGCCGAGCGCGCGAGCGCGTTCGACATGATCGACGATCATGTATGTGCCGAGGCTTCGACTGACTTCGTCCGGATCGTAGAAGGAATAGACCATCGACAGGCCGTCGGCCATGATGTCGGTCAGCGCAACGGCGACGAGCGCGCCATCGGATGTGCGCGCAAACCCCGAATCAGGGCCACGGCGGCGATACTGGATCAGCCGCGTCTCGACCTGGCTGTCCTCCACCATCATGGAGTAGTCCAGCACCGACATTTCGGCCATGCCGCCCGAGGCATGCCGACGGTCCAGGTAGCGCCGGAAGAGGGCATATTGTTCGCTCGTCGCGCCGGCCGGGTCCATCCGGCCGATCAGATCGCGGTTGCGCTTCATGACCCGGCGCATGGAGCCGTTGGGCTGGAATTCGTCCACGCGGATGCGCACGGAAATGCAGGCGCGGCAATGTTCGCAGGCCGGACGGTAGGCGATGTTCTGGCTGCGCCTGAAACCCCCTTGCGTCAGGAGGTCCAGAAGCTCGCCGGCCCGGTTGCCGACGAGATGGGTGAAGACCTTCCGCTCGAACTGGTTGGGGAGGTAGGGGCACACCGAGGGCGACGTCAGGAAGAATTGCGGCGTCTGCGGATGCGCTGTCATCGATCGTGCCACCCATATGACGCTGTGCCAGCGCCCGGCCTACCACCCAACTCTACGCCAAACCGGCGCGGCCGCAAACGACCCGCTTGTCGCAGCGTGCCGGTCAGGAGCGCCGCACGACGACGGTGCCGAGGAGATAGTCGTGCAAAAGCTCCTTGCGACGGGTAAAGAGCGTCACCAGAAGCACGAGCGGCGTGAGCAGCGATACACTGGCCCAGAACAGGACGCCGTGCAGGACGGCCAGGACCGGATCGACACTCTGCCCGTCCAGCCGGGCCACCTTGACATCGAAGAGTCGCATGCCGGGGGTTGCCTGGCTGCGCCCGCCCATCGTGTAGCCGATGTAGAAGATGGCCACGAGCGGCAGCATCACCGCATAGAGCATCCAGCCGAGGCCGAGCGTCAGAAGGCCGAAGACGGCGATCACGATGGCCACGGGAACCGACAGCGTCAGAACGAGCGTATAGTCGACCAGGAAGGCGAGGATGCGCCGCGTCCGCACACCGCGATAGGCGCGAACGTCGTTCACGAGGGCGTTGTCCGGGGTCAGCTCGACGGTACGGCTCATAATGGCTTTGGGCTCCTTGAGGCAGGGGAATCCTGCCGCAAGATAATGGGGGCGCACACCCCCCATCGCAAGTGCGGGCCGCGCAATGCCGGTCAGACGCCGCGTTGGCGCAGCGCCTCGGCCGCGCGGGGGGCGAAGTAGGTGAGCACCCCGGCAGCGCCCGCCCGCTTGTAGGCTGTCAGCACTTCCATCATGGCGGCATCGCCGTCCAGCCAGCCGCGCTCGGCAGCCGCCATCATCATCGAATATTCGCCGGAGGTCTGGTAGGCGAAGCAGGGAATGTTGAACTCCTGCGTCAGCCGCACCAGTATGTCCAGATAGGGCAGGCCGGGCTTGACCATGATCATGTCCGCCCCTTCGGCAATGTCCTGGGCCGCTTCGCGCAGCGCCTCGTCGCCATTGCCCATATCCATCTGGTAGGTCCGCTTGTCACCCTTCAGGACACCGCTCGAGCCCACCGCGTCGCGGAAGGTCGAGTAGAAGACCGATGCGTATTTAGCCGCATAGGACATGATCATCGTATCGCGCAGGCCCTGGCCGTCCAGGGCGGCGCGGATCAGCGCGACCCGGCCGTCCATCATGTCGGACGGGCCGATGATGTCGCAGCCGGCATCGGCCTGAACGATGGCCTGCTGGCACAGGGCCTCCACCGACAGGTCGTTATCGACATGGCCATCGCGCAGGATGCCGTCATGCCCGTGGCTCGTATAGGGATCGAGCGCGACGTCGCACAGAATGCCGATCTGCGGCACGGCCGCCTTGATGGCGCGGACGGCCCGGCAGACGAGGTTGTTCGGGTTAAGCGCCTCGGTGCCGTTTTCGTCCCGCCGGGTGGTGTCGTTGAAGGGGAACAGCGCGATGACCGGTATGCCGAGATCGTCCGCCTTTCGTGCCGCCTCGACGCAGCCGTTCACGCTGTGCCGGAAGACGCCCGGCATGGAGGGGACCGGCTCGGCCTCGCCGCCGCCATCGCGCACGAAGATGGGCCAGATGAGGTCGGAGCCCGACAGGCGCGTTTCACGGACCAGCTCGCGCGACCATGCGGTTCGGCGAAGGCGCCGGTGGCGGCGTCCGCCCGTCGCCATGTCGATCGCGCGGGAAACGTCGCTGTAATCGTGGCCGCTCATTGCAACAGTGCCTTCCAGTGTCGTGCGCGGAAGCCTTTGCCGCCGCCATTGGCGACAGGTCGGCCCGCCGCACGGATGCGTGGACGAAAGGCGCGCTCCCGCGGACCCACCGTCCGCGCCGACTTCTACTGAGATTTGTCCCCGATTGGAACCGTTCTCGGCACCGTCCGGCGCCAGCTTGGCACTTCACAAGCGGGCGGGGGCACCGGTACACTCGCGCCATGATCCGCAAGACCGACACGACCGCATCCGCAAAGCCCATCACCCGACGGATCAGTTCCGCCATCTACCGCCTGGCGGCCTTGTGCTTCTTTGCGATGGGGGCGCTGTACTGGGCGCGGCTCGCCGGCCTGTACGAAGCCCCGCTCTGGCGATTCGACCTGATGCCGCTGAGCCTGCGCGCCGCTGCCTGCACCTTCGCGGTCCTGTATCCGGTTGCCGGGCTGGGCCTGTGGCTGGCCGGTTCCTGGGGCGCGGTCCTGTGGGCCATGGTCGCCCTGATCGAAGCGGGGCTTCTGGCGTTCTCGCAGCTCAGCTTTCCCGGCGCCGACTGGATCGTGCTCGGCCATGGCGTGGGGCTGGGCCTCGTTTTGCTCCTGCGCATTGCCGACATTCTGTCGCGGTGGCGCGGCGCAACGCTCGCCCGCCGGCAGGCAGTGGCAAGGTCTTAACCGTTCCTTGACTCCGATCGCAGCCAGACCCCCCTTAACCCTTCGTTAACGCTACACCTTAAGGTGGCGTTCAACACCTGGAGGGGAAGCTCGGGTCCGACTGCCGTCTTCTCGGCGGCGACCTTGGAATTGAACCGGAGCGAGGAACGCATGACGATCCAGCGGAACGCCCATACGGCGGCCCAAAGGGAAGAGGCGAGCGACGATCGCGCGCCGCTGAAGTCGCTCTATCTGGAGACGCTGCAACTCGTCGAGCGGCTGCACCGGCGCTTGCTCGATGTGGTCAAGGATGAGTTCGACCGCAACGGCCGGACCGATATTAACGCCGTCCAGGCGCTGCTCCTGTTCAACATCGGCGACAGCATCCTGACGGCTGGTGAGCTGCGCACGCGCGGCTTCTACCTGGGCTCCAACGTGTCCTACAATCTCAAGAAGCTGGTCGAACTCGGCTTCATCGACCACCAGAAGTCGGCCGCCGACAAGCGGGCGGTGCGCATTTCGCTGACCGCCGAAGGCCTTGCCGTCGCCGAGATGGTGGCCGATCTCTACGATCGTCACATCGTGTCCATCGACAAGGTCGGCGGCCTCGGCGAACTCGAGTTCCAGAAGATGAACCGCGCCCTCCAGAGGCTGGATCGCTTCTGGAACGACTCGATCATGTATCGCCTCTGAACGGTGGCGGCGGCGGCGCAAGCATAAAGGGCGCTGTGGCCGATCGGCCGCAGCGCCCTTGCTGTCTGTACCGGTCCATACCGCTCAAGAGGATTTGCCGCGCAATTTCCACGCTTTGGCCATATTGACATGGCTTGCCGGATGGATGTGGCTGGGTTTTTGCGCCTGCCGGTTTTCTTTTGATTTACCAAGCCTGTGCTAGACCCTTCGTCTCAGCCGGCAATGTGCAGGGGGTTCAAATGGTCGACAAGGTTTCGCGCCTGACGCAGGCAAGGGTTACGCGCCGGGCGGTCGTCGCTGGTGCAGCAACCGCCGCAGGGCTGGCCGCGCTGCCGGGTTCGGCTTTCGCGCAGCAGGCGCTGCAGGATGTCCTGATGTCGCCGAACCGCGGCGGTTGGAACGACCAGTTCGACACGCGTTCGGCCAATGTGGCCCCGGTGCGCTCCAACCAGCCCGTCTTCTCGCCCTCCACCGCGGGCGCGATGCAGCAGGCGATCGGCCATTACAACCAGATCACCATGGCCGGCGGCTGGCCGATGGTGCCGGAAGGCCAGAAGCTGCGCCTGGGCGTCGAGCATCCGTCCGTCATGGCCCTGCGCGAGCGCCTCGCCATTTCGGGCGATCTGCCGCGCAGCGCGGGTCAGTCGGCATCCTTCGATACCTATGTCGACGCGGCGGTGAAGCGGTTCCAGTCCCGCCACGGCATACCGGCCGACGGCGTCGTCGCCGAAAATACCTACAAGGCCATGAACGTGCCGGCCAATGTGCGGCTCGGCCAGCTTCAAGTGAACCTGCAGCGCCTGCAGTCGGAAACCTACGATGCGCCGCGCTTCGTGATGGTCAACATCCCGGCGGCCAGCATCGAGGCCGTCGAAGGCGGTCGCGTGGTGCAGCGGCATACGGCCGTTGTCGGCAAGATCGACCGCCAGACGCCGATCCTGAAGTCGCGCATTACCAACCTGAACCTCAATCCGTACTGGCATGCCCCGACCTCGATCGTGCGCAAGGACATCATCCCGTTGATGCGCAAGGATCCGACCTATCTCGAGCGGAACGACATCTTTATCTATGCCAGCGACGGCAGTGTCATCCCGCCCTCGCGCATCGACTGGAACACCGAGGAAGCGACCCGCTACCTGTTCCGCCAGAACCCGGGCAAGAACAACGCCATGTCGTCGGTGAAGATCAACTTCCCGAACCCGCATTCGGTCTACATGCACGACACGCCGCAGCAGAGCGTCTTCTCGCAGCTGATGCGCTTCGAGTCTTCGGGCTGCGTGCGCGTCCAGAACGTGCGCGACCTGATCGTCTGGCTGGCCAAGAACACGCCAGGCTGGGACCGCGCGACCATGGAGCAGATCATCGCCCGGCGCGAGCGCAAGGACGTGGACATCTCCGATCCGGTGCCGCTGCACTTCACCTACCTCACCGCCTGGGCGACGGACCCGACGGTCGTGCAGTTCCGCGACGATATCTACGCTCGCGACGGCTCGTCCGACCTCGTCATGTCGGACCTGCGTCCGGTGGCCTACCAGCCCGGCGAGCAGGTGGCGACGGGCATCACCTACTGACGGCAAACCGTCCCGGGCGGAGCCTTCCACCCAAGGATCGAAACGAAAGCCGGTGGCGCGATGCTGCCGGCTTTTGTCGTTTGTGCACGGGTGCGGCAAGTGTGGCACTGGCTAGGGTTCCATGATAGAGGCAGCCCAAGGTCGGCTTCCCCTACAGGGAAACGGCGTCACAACGGAGCATCCAGCATGTCGCAGGCTATCGCGCAGGAACAGTCCCACCGTCACGACAGCTTCTTCACCGACGGTATCGCCGCGGGCGATCCGGAACTCTTCGACGCGATGCGGGGCGAGTTGCACCGCCAGCAGCACGAGGTGGAGCTGATCGCTTCGGAAAACATCGTCTCGCGCGCCGTGCTGGAAGCGCAGGGCTCCGTCCTGACCAACAAATATGCCGAGGGCTATCCCGGCCGCCGCTATTATGGTGGCTGCGAATATGTGGACGTGGCCGAAACGCTGGCGATCGAGCGGGCAAAGCAGCTCTTCGGCTGCAACTTCGCCAATGTGCAGGCCAATTCCGGCAGCCAGGCCAACCAGGCCGTCCTGATGGCGCTGTCTGCCCCGGGAGAGACGATACTGGGCATGAGCCTGGATGCCGGCGGCCATCTGACCCACGGCGCCCGGCCGAATCTGTCGGGCCGTTGGTTCAACGCCATTCAGTACGGGCTGGATGTGGAAACCGGGCTGATCGACTACGATCAGGTTGCCCGACTGGCGGAAGACAACAAGCCGCGCATCATCGTGGCCGGCGGCTCGGCCTATTCCCGCCGGATTGACTTCGCCCGCTTCCGGGCCATCGCCGACGCGGTCGGCGCCTTCCTGTGGGTGGACATGGCGCATTTCGCGGGCCTCGTGGCGGCCGGCGAGCATCCGAGCCCGTTCCCGCATGCCCATATCGTCACCTCCACCACGCACAAGACCTTGCGTGGCCCGCGTGGCGGCCTCGTGCTGACCAATGACGAGGATATCGCCAAGAAGATCAATTCGGCGATCTTCCCGGGCCTGCAGGGCGGGCCGCTGATGCATGTCATCGCCGGCAAGGCCGTGGCCTTCAAGGAAGCGCTGACGCCGCAATATAAGAGCTACATGAAGGCCGTCGTGGACAATGCCCGCGTCCTGGCCGAAGTGCTGCGCGATGGCGGGCTCGACATCGTGTCCGGCGGCACCGACACGCACCTGATGCTGGTGGACCTGCGTCCCAAGCTTCTGACCGGCAAGGCATCGGAAGGTGCGCTCGGCCGGGCGGGGATCACCTGCAACAAGAACGGCGTGCCGAACGATCCGGAAAAGCCGACCATCACCTCCGGCGTGCGGCTCGGAACGCCGGCCGCCACGACGCGCGGCTTCGGCACGCAGGAGTTCCGCGAGGTCGGGCAGCTCATCGTCGAGGTGCTGGACGGGCTGAAGCGTTCCAACGATCCGGACGGCAACGCCGAGGTCGAGGCGCGGGTCAAGTCCAAGGTGATGGCGCTGACCGAGCGCTTCCCGATCTACCCCACGCTCGGCTGACCGATGCGTTGTCCTTTCTGCGGATCGCAGGAGACGCAGGTCAAGGATTCACGTCCGGCCGAAGACGGTGCCGCCATCCGGCGGCGCCGCGTCTGCCCCGATTGCAACGGACGTTTCACCACCTTCGAGCGCGTGCAGTTGCGCGATCTGACGGTGGTGAAGCGGTCCGGCCGCCGGGTCCCCTTCGATCGTGACAAGCTGGCCCGCTCGGTGGAAGTTGCCCTGCGCAAGCGCGCGGTGGAAGCCGAGCGCGTCGAGCGGATGATTTCCGGCATCGTGCGCCAGCTCGAGTCGAGCGGCGACGGGGAGGTCTCGTCCGAAGAGATCGGCCGCCACGTGATGGAGGCTCTGCGCGGGATCGACGACGTCGCCTATGTGCGCTTCGCCTCCGTCTATCGCGATTTCCGCGAGGCAGGGGATTTCGAAGCCCTGATCCGCGAACTTGCCGCGCCGCCTTTGGCAGGACGCGTACCGGGCGAAGCGGACTGAGCCGCGCCGCCATGCAGACCATGGCTTCACTTGCTCTCGACGATGCGCGGTTCATGGCTGCGGCCATCCGCCTGTCGCAGCGCCATGTGGGGCTGACAGGCACGAACCCCTCCGTCGGGGCACTTTTGGTGCAGGGTGCCGGCACGCCGCAGGCGCGGATCGTCGGCCGCGGTGTGACGGCGCCGGGCGGGCGGCCGCATGCCGAGGTCGTGGCGCTGGCAGAGGCCGGGCCGCTGGCCGCGGGGGCCACGGCCTATGTGACGCTGGAGCCGTGCTCGCATCACGGACACACCCCGCCGTGCTCGGCTGCGCTGGTGCGGGCGGGCGTGGCCCGGGTCGTCGCCGCGCTGCGGGATCCCGATCCGCGTGTCGACGGCCGCGGCTTCGCCATGCTGGAGGCAGCGGGAATTACCATACGAACCGGCGTGGCGGCCGCAGAGGCCGCGCAGCCGCTGGCCGGCTTCCTGGCCCGGCAAAGGCTGGGACGGCCGCTCCTGACGGTCAAGCTTGCCCACTCCGCCGATGGCGGCATCGCCGCCGCCGGCTATGTCCAGGCTGCCATCACCGGCGCGGTCGCCAACGCCCAGACGCATCTGGAACGCGCCAGGGCGGACGCGATCCTGGTGGGCGTCGGGACGGTGCGCAGCGACGATCCGGCGCTGACCTGCCGCCTGCCAGGCCTGGAGGGGCGTTCGCCCATGCGGGTCGTCTACGATCCGGCACTCCATATGCCGCAAGGGGCGCGGCTCGTTCTGACGGCGCGGGACGTGCCGACGGTGATCGCCGTTGCGCAGACGCTGCCGCAGGAGGCCACCGTGCCCTTCGAGCGGATGGGTTGCCGGATCCTCCGGGTGCCGCATGGGGCGGGCGGGCCTGCCGGGCTCCTGACCGCCCTCTATGCACTCGGCGTATCCAGCGTCCTCTTCGAAGCCGGCGCGCGTTTCGGCCGCACGGTGCTGGATGCGGGGCTTGCCGATCGCATCATTTGCGTGCGGGGCGAGCGGCCGCTGGGCGAAGGACGGGTTGCATCCCCCCTGGCGGCAGCGCACTTAAGACAGATGCGCCTGTGCCGGGACATGATCCTGGGTGCGGACCGCTGGCAGGAATATGAGAGGACTGACCCAGTATGTTCACCGGGATCGTAACCGATATCGGCCGTGTCACGGCCGTGCGCACGCTCGACGCGGGACGCGGATTTCGCATTGCCACCGCCTATGACCCCGCGGGCATCGATATCGGCGCGTCCATCGCCTGCTCGGGGGTCTGCCTGACTGTCACCGCGTTGCCGCATGCCGGCGCCAACGACCGCTGGTTCGAGGTGGAAGCCTGGGAGGAAGCGCTCCGCCTGACCTCCGCGCAGGACTGGGCCGAGGGAACCGCCCTGAACCTGGAACGCGCTTTGCGCGTGGGCGACGAGCTGGGCGGCCATCTCGTATCGGGCCATGTCGACGGCATGGCCGAGATCGTGGACGTACAGGAGGAGGGGGAGGCCGTACGTTTCCGCATCCGGGCTCCGCAGGCGCTGAAGCGCTTCATCGCCGTCAAGGGTTCGGTCTGCCTGGATGGAACGTCGCTGACCGTGAACGGCGTGGAGGACGATGTCTTCGACGTGCTTCTGATCCGCCATTCGCTGGAGGTGACGACCTGGGGCGAAAGGCAGAAAGGTGATCGCATCAATCTTGAGGTCGATCAGATTGCGCGCTATGCGGAACGCCTGTTTCGCGCAGATCCGTCGAACCAAGCCATCTGACACTGCATTGGACACTTGCGTGCGCCCCGCGCCGCAGGCTCCGTTTCAAAGGTCTTGTACGCCCCATGGCATCCGCACCCCATCTCCTCATCGTCGAGGCACGCTTCTACGACCACCTGGCCGATCACCTCCTGGCCGGCGCCAAGGCGGAACTCGAGCGGGCAGGGGCGACCTACGATGTCGTCACCGTTCCCGGTGCTTTGGAAGTTCCGGCCGCCATCACCTTCGCCCTGGCGGGAGAGGATGTGGGGGGCAAGGCTTATGACGGTTTCGTCGCGCTCGGCTGCGTCATCCGCGGCGAGACCTACCATTTCGAGATCGTCTCCAACGAATCCTGCCGCGCCATCATGGACCTGACCATGGAGGGCGTCGCCATCGGCAACGGCATCCTCACCGTCGAGAACGAGGCGCAGGCCCTGGAGCGGGCCATTCCCGACCGCAAGAACAAGGGTGGCGACGCCGCCGCCGCCGCACTGACGATGATCTCGCTGCGCACGCAGCTCGGGGGCTGACGCCATGTCCGACGATAGCCCGCGCACGTTCCGCCCGGCCAACAAACGCGGGGCCGCCCGGCTGGCCGCCGTGCAGGCCCTCTACCAGATGGATGTGGGCGGAACGAGCCTTCTGGAGACGGTGGCGGAATACGAGTCCTTCCGGCTCGGCCAGGAACTGGACGGCGACATGTACCGCGAGGCCGATGCCGCCTGGTTCCGCGATGTCGTGTCCGGCGTTGTGCGCGGCCAGAAGAGCATCGACCCGCTGATCCATTCCTCGCTGACGGCCGACTGGCCGCTGTCGCGCCTCGACGCCACGCTGCGCGCCATCCTGCGCGCCGGCGCCTACGAGGTCACGAGCCGCAAGGATGTGCCGGTGGCGGTGATCGTGACGGAGTATGTCGACATCGCCAAGGCCTTCTACACCGAGGACGAGCCGCGGCTTGTCAATGCGGTGCTCGACCGTGTGTCGCGCCGCTCGCGCGGCGAAGGGCGTGGACGGGATCTGGAAAAGGACGCCTGATACCATCCGATCCGCCCCGAGCGGCTGGATGCAGAAACGGCGCGCCGGGAACGACGCGCCGTTTGGCGTTCTGGACGGGCCGGGGCAGCCTTACATCGAGCCAGGCTCGAGCGCGCGGCGCACCGAGGATGCCGGATCGGGCTGTTCGGACAGGATGGAGCCCAGGAAGCTCTGGTCGCGCCCGCCGGTCGGGGTGGTCTGCGTGACGAAATCGAAGAGTTCGCCGTTCTGCAGGCCGTAATTGGCGATCTGCTGGACGCGATTGTCCTTGTTGAAATAGATCGCCAGAATGCGCTGATCGACCAGCTTGGGCTGCATGAAGGCGAACTGGCGAACGCGCTTCTGCGAAATGTAGTAGAAGACTTCATTGTCGAAGATCGCCGTCGTGGAGGGCGATCCGAGCGCCAGGAGAACCTGCTCGCGGCTCGATCCGACCGGAACGAGAGACAGCGACTGCTCGTCGATAATGTAACCCTGATTGTACACTTCCGCGGTCTGGCAGCCCGACACGACGAGCATGGAGGCAAGCCCAAATGCCGCCAGGACAGGACGGATGGGAGTGGCAATTCTGGTCACGCGGTATGTCTCCCTCTTGAGGACGCTCGAAAGGCCCTGTCTGAGAAGACCCGGACGCCAACTCAACCTGGCGCGTGTCGTCTCGAACCCTCGGGTCAGGAACCTTTAGAGCAACAGTACCTCAATTGGAACAGGGCGTTTCCAAGGCGAGATTGCAATTGGGACCGGCGCATGCGAACGGCAGGCACAGGGAATGCATGCCGGGTAACGACAATGCTGCAAGCTTTTCGCCGCAGGCGGCGCAACCGCGAGATCGTCGCAAGGCTTTACGACGGCGTGGTGGACCATGCGCGCCAGCCGCGCTTCTTCGTGGAGGGCGGGCTGCCAGACACGGTGATGGGCCGCTTCGATGCGCTGGCCATCGGCGTGTTCCTGTTCCTGCACCGGTGCCGCGCCGATCCGCAGCTGGCGGCCCTGTCGCAGGATCTGGTGGACCGCTTCATGACCGACATGGACCACACGATGCGGGAAATGGGAATCGGCTACATGGCGGTGCCCAAGCGCATGCGCAAACTGGCCGGGCTCTTCTACCAGCGCGTCAATGCCTTCCGCGGGCCGTTGGAGGGCGACGACGCGGCGGCGCTGCGCTCCGCCGTGCGGGACCAGAAGCTTGGCGGGGAAGCCCCGCTCGACGATGCGGCGATCGCCTTCTGGAGCACCTATATGCTGGACGAGGCGAAGCTCAACGCCACCTTGGACACGGAAACGATACTTGCCGGACACTGGCACTCAGGAAGGACGGGATGAGCGACATGAAGGATCGGGCCGCCGACGAGCATTTCCTGAACTTCGACGTGGTGGTTTCCAGATTGCCGAAGACCGGCCTGGAGCTGACCTACGAGGCGTCGGACGACGAGCGTCGTGGGCTCGCCGCGTTCCTGGGCATCCTGTCGCTCGACAGCCTTTCCGCGCAACTGACCGTGGCGCCCTGGCGGCGCGACGGGGTCAGCGTGCGCGGAACCCTCGATGCCGTGCTGCGCCAAGCCTCCGTCGTGACGCTGGAGCCCGTCGAGGAGACGATCGCGCAGCCGCTGGACCTCGTCTTCCTGCCGGAAGGCTCGCGGCTCCACCGCCCCCGCAGCACGGATGATGGAGAAATTCATCTCGATCCGGATGGGGATGACATACCGGAAACCTATTGCGGTGACAGGATCGACCTCGGCGCCATGCTCGAGGAGCAACTGGCGCTGGCAATGGAACCCTACCCGCGAGAGGACGGCGCGGCATTCGAGGCTTTCGATACCGACCCGGAGCCCGATGCCAAGGCCCCGTCGCCCTTTGCGGGGCTCGGCACATTGCGCGGCGGCACGGATCGGGAAAACTCCTGAGTGCTGTTGCCGTCACGGTGCAAATGGCTATTTTGGCGCGCCCGGCGCAGTGTATGCCGGGGCGCGATGGAAGGTAACAAGAGTTGAATTCCAATACCGCAATCCGCATCGCGGTGGATGTCATGGGCGGCGACCACGGCCCCTCGGTGATCCTGCCGGGTGCCGACATCGCGCTGGAACGCCACCCCGGCACACGCTTCGTCCTGTTCGGTCGCGAAGCCGACGTGCTGCCGGAGCTGGAGAAATATCCGCGCCTCAAGGCGGCATCGGTGTTCCATCATTGCGAGGTCGCCGTGCGGATGGAGGACAAGCCCTCCCAGGCGCTGCGGCAGGGGCGGTACAAATCGTCCATGTGGCGTGCCATCGACGCGGTCAAGACGGGCGAGGCGGACGTGGCCGTTTCGGCCGGGAACACCGGCGCCTTGATGGCCATGGCCAAGTTCTGCCTGCGCACCATGGCCAATGTGGAGCGCCCGGCCATCGCCTGCATCTGGCCGACCCTGAAGGGCGAAAGCATCGTCCTGGATGTCGGCGCCACGATCGGGGCGGACGCCCAGCAGCTCGTCGACTTTTCCGTCATGGGCGCGGCCATGGCCCGCGCCGTCCTGGCGATCGACCGGCCGACCATCGGCCTGTTGAACATCGGCGTCGAAGAGGTCAAAGGCCAGGACGAAATCCGTGAAGCCGGTCGGCTCCTGCGTGAAAGCCCCGATGCGGCTATGCGCTATCACGGCTTCGTGGAAGGGGACGATCTCGGCAAGGGGACGGTCGATGTCGTGGTGACGGAAGGCTTCACCGGGAATGTCGCGCTGAAGACGGCCGAAGGGACGGTGAAGCAGGTCGCGTCCTATCTGCGCGCATCCATGACGCGCACCATCATGGCGCGGCTCGGCTACCTTCTGGCACGCGGCGCCTTTGCCCGGCTGCGCGAGAAGCTCGATCCCCGCAAAGTGAACGGCGGGGTGTTCCTGGGCCTCAATGGGATCGTCATCAAGAGCCATGGTGGCTCGGACGCCGAAGGCACGGCAGCCGCCTTCGACATCGCCCATGCCATGGCCACGGCCGATCTTCTGAACACGATCGGCCGCGACCTGGAGAGTTTCAATTCCGGCCTGACCGCACATGAGCCCGCGGCCGGTTCCGCGGCGGAGAGCGCCTGACATGACCACGATCCGCTCCATCGTCCGCGGCACGGGTTCCTATCTTCCCGCCCGCGTGATGAGCAACCTCGACTTCGAGGGCATCATCGACACGTCGGACGAATGGATCCGGCAGCGCACCGGCATTGCGCGGCGCCACATGGCCGCGGCCGAGGACACGACCGTCTCCATGGGCGAGGCAGCGGCACGGCGGGCGCTGGACGCTGCGGGGCTCGTCCCGGACGATATCGACCTGATCATTCTGGCGACGGCGACGCCGGACAACACCTTCCCCGCTTCGTCCGTCCAGGTGCAGAGCCGGCTCGGCATCGAGCATGGCTTCGCCTTCGACGTGCAGGCGGTGTGCAGCGGTTTTGTCTATGCGCTCACCACGGCCGATCTCTACATCCGCAACGGCATGGCGCGCCGCGCGCTCGTGATCGGATCGGAAACCTTCTCGCGCATTCTGGACTGGACGGACCGCACGACCTGCGTCCTGTTCGGCGATGGTGCCGGCGCCGTGGTGCTGGAAGCTTCCGAGGGGGCGGGCACGCTGGAGGACGAGGGGATCCTCGTGTCCAAGCTGCGCTCCGACGGACGCCACAAGGAAAAGCTCTATGTGGATGGCGGCCCGTCGACCACCGGGACGGTCGGCAAGCTGCGCATGGAGGGCCGCGAGGTCTTCAAGCATGCGGTGGGCATGATCACCGATGTCATCGATGATTCCTTCGCCGCCATGGGCATCGGGCCGGAGGATATCGACTGGTTCGTGCCGCACCAGGCGAACCGGCGGATCATCGAAGCGTCGGCCAAGAAGCTCGGCATCGCGCCGGAGAAAGTCGTGATGACGGTGGAAGATCACGGCAACACATCGGCCGCCTCCATCCCGCTGGCGCTGGACCGCGCGGTGCGCGACGGCCGCATCGGCAAGGGCGACCTGGTGCTCCTGGAAGCTATGGGTGGTGGTTTCACCTGGGGCGCGACCATCGTCCGCTGGTCTTGAACGGCCTTGATTTCATTTGCCTATTCGGTATGGTGGGCAACAGGCGACACGGCCTTGGCAGGGGGTGCCAGCCGCAAAGCCATCTAATCTCGAGGGGTAGACATGGGCGACAGGACGGTCACGCGCGCCGATCTTGCAGAAGCTGTTTTCCGCAAGATCGGGCTTTCCAGGACGGAATCCGCCTATCTGGTGGAGTCCATTCTGGAAGAGATCTGCGCAACCATCGCCCGGGGCGAAAGCGTCAAGATTTCGTCCTTCGGCTCTTTCCTGGTGCGTGAGAAGAACGAGCGCGTCGGCCGCAATCCGAAGACGGGCGAGGAAGTTCCCATTTCGCCCCGCCGCGTCACCGTGTTCAAGCCGTCCAACGTCATGAAGGAGCGCATCCTGGCTGCGCATCTGGAGCGGACGCAATCGGTGCTGAAGGCGGCCGAATAGGCGGGGACCCGGAATGGTGGACAAAAGCGCAGACGCCTTCCGCACGATCAGCGAGGTCGCGGAAGACCTCGACCTGCCGCAGCATGTCCTGCGCTTCTGGGAGACGCGGTTTCCGCAGATCAAGCCGATGAAGCGCGGCGGCGGCCGGCGCTACTACCGGCCCGACGATATCGATCTGCTCAAGGGCATCCGCTATCTGCTCTATGTGAAGGGCTACACGATCAAGGGTGTCCAGAAGATCCTGAAGGAAAGCGGCAACCGCTTCGTCATCGCGATCGGGGCGGGGGACACGCAGGGGTTGGACGCCATGGCCACGCCGCAAATGGGCCATGTACCGGAGGCGCCACTGCCGCCGGCCGAGCCTGCCGACCGGCAGAAGGGGGCCCTGTCCAATCTTCTGCGGCGCGATCGCGCAGGCGCGGGCGCCAGCGCCCTGCCGCCGGATGCGGCCGCGCGGCTCAACCAGGTTCTCCTGGAACTCCTTGAGTTGAAGCGTCTGCTCGACCAGGTTCGCTGACAGTCCGAAGCGTTCTGTTGCGCAAAGGCATCCATGTGGCGCAACTGCCATAGTGGGCGCGGGAAGATGCGACCGCCGGTTGATATCATAAGCAATCTGGTCAAATTTCCCGATGCAGGCGCACCGCTTGCTCGGGGGATCAGTTCCATGCGTTACCGTCTCTTGTCCGCTGCCGCCGCAGGCCTGTTTGCATATGCTCCGGCCATGGCGCAGGAGCCGACGGGCGGCGCGCCGGAGGCCGGCGCCGACATCGTCCTGGAACTGGGCGTCGGTCCGCTGGTCCGGCCCGCCTATGAGGGCGCCGATACTTACGAGATCGTGCCGAGCCCGGTCATCCGCCTGCATTACCTGAACATTCCGGGGCTGGTCGAGTTCGGCGGTGGGCTGGATACGGGGCTGAGCATCGGCCCGTCTTTCGGCTATGTCGGCGAGCGCAAGGCATCGGACTATGCGGATCTGGCGGGCCTGCGGGACCTCGACGCAACCTATGAACTCGGCCTGCGCCTCGGCTATGGTTGGGACTTCGCCCCGGCCTACGGCGCGGAAGTCTATGGTGAGGCACGCTACGCCTTCGGCGAGGCCGAGGGCTTCGTGGGCGAGTTCGGCGCCAATGCCATCTACCGCCCGACGGAAATTTTGACGCTGAAGCTCGGCCCGACGGCGTCGCTCGCCTCGAGCGACTATGCGGACACGTATTTCTCGGTTTCGCCGGAAGAGAGCCTTGCCACCGGCGGGCGGCTGGAGGCTTTCGAAGCGTCCGGCGGGTTCAAGTCGGTCGGCGTGAATGCCGAGACACGGCTGGAATTCAAGCCGACCTGGTTCCTGAACGGGCAGGCCGGCTACAACCGGCTGGTGGGTGATGCGGCCGATTCCCCGATTGCCGAAACCGGCAGCCGCGATCAGTTCTTTTTCGGCATCGGCATTTCCAAGACCTTCTCGCTCGACCTCTTCTGAGCCGGGCGATCTCCATCCGTCCAAAGGATGATGCCCTTCGACCTTGCGGGACGAGGGCCGGCGAACCGACAATGGAGCTGACGGCGCCATAGCGGCGCCGGCGTTCGAGGATGGGTTCGATGGTACAGGATCAGGCGGAGACGGTGTCGGCGCGCATCGCGGATTGGAGCCGCGAGGCGCCGCAGCGGCTTTGGGATCCGTCCCGCCGCCTCCTGCGGGCGATCCGTAAGTACCAGTCCTGGCGTGGACGCCGCGGCCCGGTGGCCTATCTGGCGCGCCGCTGGTGGGCCAACCAGCACCGCCTCTGGTCACTCGTCACCCAGTGCGAAATCTATATCGAGGCGGAGATCGGCGGCGGGCTGATCATGCCGCATCCCAACGGCATCATCCTGCATCCCGACAGCCGGATCGGCCCCAACTGCATGATCTTCCAGCAGGTCACGCTGGCCGCGGGTGAGACCGGCTCGCCGGTGATCGGCGGTCATGTGGATATCGGCGCCGGCGCCAAGATCCTCGGCGCCGTCACGATCGGCGATCACGCGCGGATCGGCGCGAATGCGGTGGTCCTGCAGGATGTGCCGGCCTATTGCACGGCGGTCGGCATCCCGGCCAAGATCCTGCCGCCGCGCGAACAGCGGGCCGTCAGCCCGCTTCCGGCGCCAGTTCCCGGACGCGCGCCGGCAACGCGCTCATATGGCTGACGACATCGAGGGCGCCGGCTTCCCGCAGGCGCTCCCCATGCTCGGCATAGGTGTGTAGGCCGCCGGTAAAGCCGACGACCTTCATGCCCGCAGCCAAAGCCGCCTGAACCCCGGCTACGCTGTCTTCCACCACGATACAGGCCGATGGCGCGACGTTGCATTGCTCGGCCGCGAACAGAAACACGTCGGGCGCCGGCTTGCCGCGCGCCACCTGGCTGGCGGAAAAGACGGCCGGGTCGAAGATGCGCAGGAGCCCGCATTTGGCAAGCGAGCGCCGCAGCTTGGGCAGGGCAGAGGACGAGGCCACGGCCTTGCGCCCCGGCAGCTCGGCCAGCGCGGCGGCAACGCCGGCGACGGGCTGAAGCTCCGTATCGATGCGCTCCAGAAGCAGGGCGTCGGCCTGTTCCAGCAGCCCATCCGGCCAGGGCGCGCCGCGCAACTGCGCGACGGCCTGCCAGATATCGGCCTTGGGCCGGCCGATATAGCCGCGGATCAGCTCCGCGGCCGTGATCGGGTGGCCGGCCAGGCTCATCAGTTCGGCATCGATTCCGTTGGACAGGATCTCGCTGTCCACCAGCACGCCGTCGCAGTCGAAGATGATCATTCGCCGTATGGGATCCAGATGTTCTTGACCTGGGTGGCACGCTGCAGGAAGGCGCGGCCTTGGCCCTGGGCCGTGGTCCAGTCGCGCGCGGCGCCGTCTTCCACCCATGTCTGTTTCAGGTTGCCGGCGGAGAGTTCCTCGACCATCTTGCCACCGGCCGCAGTGCCGAAATACCAGATCCCGTCGACATCGTCATGTTCGGCGAGCGTGCGGGCGAGACCGTCCCGTTCGCCGGTGACGATGTTGATCACACCGCCCGGCACGTCGGACGTGTCGAGGAGCTGGTAGAAATCTGTGGCGGCCAGCGGATGGGCCTGGGACGGCACCACGACCACGCGGTTGCCCATGGCGATGGCGGGCAGGACGAGCGACACGAAGCCCAGGAGCGGCAGGGCGTTGGGGCAGGCGATGCCGACGACGCCCAGAGGCTCATGCATGGCGAGCGTGACATGCGAGGTCTTGGTCTGATGCACGGCGCCGTCGAATTTGTCGGCCTGCGCCGCGTACCAGAAGATACGGCGCACCGCGCTGTCGACCTCGGCCCGGGCCACGGTCCCGGCCTGGCCGAAACGCTTCAGCCGTTCCTCGAACTCGGAGGCGCGCGCCGACAGGTTTTCCGCCAGATAGTACAGGACCTGCGCACGGTTGTGCCCCGTCTGCGCGCCCCAGCCGCTCGCCTTGTGCGCGGCCTCCACCGCATTTCGGATGTCCTTGCGGTTGCCGAGGCCGGCAAGGCCCACCGGGGCCTCCGCACCGCCGACCGCATAGGAGTAGCCGCTGTCGGGCCGCGCCTGCTTGCCGCCGATATAGAGCTTGGCCGTGCGGTCGACCGCGCTCGAGCCGAGCCCGGCGACGGGCGTGGACACCAGCTTGGCGGGCGCTTCCTCCGCCTTGCGGCCACGCGGTGCGGGATGGGCCAGATAGGCTTCCATCCCCTCGCGGCCTCCCTCACGGCCAAAGCCGCTTTCCCGGTAGCCACCGAAGCCCGCGCCGGCATCGAAAATGTTGGCGGCGTTGATCCACACCACGCCCGCCTTGACTCGTGCGGCCATGTCCACGGCCAGGTTGATGTTCTCGGACCAGATGGATGCGGCAAGGCCGTAGCGCGTGTTGTTGGCGAGCGCGATGGCGTCTTCCGGCGTGCGGAAGGATGTCAGCGTGACGACCGGGCCGAAAATCTCCTCGCTCGCCAGGATCGAGGCCGGCTGGACCTCCGTCGCCAGCGTGGGCGGGAAGAAGCAGCCCTCCGGCGCCGTGCCCTGATGCAGGGTGACGCCTTCCGCCGCTCCGGCCGCCACGAGCGCGCGGATGCGCTGGAGCTGCACCGGATGCACGATGGCCCCGACATCGGTGTTCTTGTCGAGCGGGTCGCCGACCGTCAATGTCTTCATGCGGCGCAGCAGCAGGCTTTCAAACTGCGAGGCCACGGCCTCCGCCACCAGAATGCGTGAGCCCGCGCAGCAGACCTGGCCCTGGTTGAACCAGATCGAATCGACAACGCCTTCCACGGCCGCGTCCAGATCGGCATCGGCAAAGACGATGAAGGGTGATTTGCCGCCGAGTTCCAGCGTCAAAGCCTTGCCCGTTCCGGCAAGCTGGCGGCGGATGGATTTGCCGACCTCGGTCGAGCCGGTGAAAGCGATCTTGTCGACGCCCGGATGGCCGACCAGGGCGGCGCCCGTCGCCCCATCGCCGGTCACGATGTTGAGGACGCCTTTCGGGAGGCCGATTTCCTCGGCGATCTGCGCCAGGGCGAGCGCCGTCAGCGGCGTGTATTCGGCTGGCTTGAGGACCACCGTGTTGCCGGCGGCGAGCGCCGGGGCGATCTTCCAGGCCAGCATGAGCAGCGGGAAATTCCACGGAATGATCTGCCCGCAGACGCCGTGCGGGCGTGCCGCCGGGAACTCGTCCGCCAGGATCTCGGCCCAGCCGGCATGGTGGTAGATGTGCCGCACGACGAGCGGCACGTCGATATCTCGGCTTTCGCGGATGGGCTTGCCATTGTCGAGCGTTTCGAGCACCGCCAAAAAGCGCGCATGCTGCTGGATGTGGCGGGCAAGGGCATAGAGGTGGCGGGCCCGTTCATGGCCCGACAGGGCGGCCCAGCCGGGCTGCGCGGCGCGCGCCGCCTTGACCGCCGCGTCCACATCGGCCGCCGTGCCCTGGCTGACGCTCGCCAGCCTGTCCCCCGTGGCGGGGTTGTCCACCTGGAACCCTTCGGCGGCCGGCGTGAAGGTGCCGTCGATGAAGTGCCCGAAGCCGCCCTCGTGGCGCGCCAGCCACTGCGTGACGATGCTCTTGTCTTCCGGTGCCGGCCCGTATTCCATGGTCTTCAGGATGTCCGTGATCGTATCCATCGTGATGGCTCCTTACGCCAGGGCGTGACGCGACGACGATGCGTAGCGGCCGGTGACGAAATGTTCGAGTTGGCGTTCGATATCGCCGAGCATGGAGGATGCGCCGAGCCGGAACAGGTCGGGCTCCAGCCAGTCGCGCCCGAGCTCTTCCTTCATCAGGACCTGCCAGGACAGGGCGTCCTTGGCGGACTTCATGCCGCCGGCCGGCTTGAAGCCGACCCTGTGGCCCGTGGCGTCGAGATAGTCGCGCAGTGCCCGCAGCATGACCAGGCTGACCGGAAGCGTGGCGTTGACGCCTTCCTTGCCGGTGCTCGTCTTGATGAAGTCTGCCCCGGCCTGCATCGACACCATGGATGCGGCATAGACGTTGCGCAGCGTCTGCAGGTCCCCGGTGGCGAGGATCGCCTTCAGATGCGCGTCTCCGCAGGCCTCACGCATGGCGCAGACCTCGTCGTAGAGGGCCTGCCAGTTGCCGTTCAGAACATGCTCGCGCGTGATGACGATGTCGATTTCGTCCGCGCCCTCGGCCACGGCGTAGCGGATTTCCTCCAGCCGCAGGGGCAGGGGCATCAGCCCGGCGGGAAAGCCGGTCGCCACAGAGGCCACGGGAATGCCGCTGCCGGCCAGTGCCCGAACGGCATGGGGAACCATGGTGGGATAGACGCAGACGGCGCCCGTCGTCAGCCCGGCATCGGCAAGGCCAAGCGCTTCCAGGATGGCGGGCGCAACGGGGTTGCGCGCTTTGGCGCAGAGCCGGCGGACGCGCTCGGCCGTATCGTCGCCCGAAAGCGTCGTCAGATCGATGCAGCGGATCGCGTTGATCAGCCAGGCGGCCTGCCACTGCTTCTTGATACTGCGCCGCGCGGTGAGAGAGGCGGCACGGCGTTCGGCCGCGCTGCGATTGGCCGGGTGGCCGGCGAACATGTCCGGTGACAGCGCCGTGCCGGGGTTGCGATGGTCGTTGCGCGTGTCGGCCAGAGCGGTTCCCGGTACCGCCACGGCACGGATGGTTTCAGCGGTCATGAGCGTGCTCCAGTGCAAAGAGTGCCGTTGCCTCGTCGGCGATGAGAACGTTGATCAAGCCTGTCCGGAGCGCACCCAAGGAGACGTCGTGCTTTTCCGGCCCGGCGGCGATCCCGATGACCCGGTCGCACCGCCGCAGATCGCCGAGCGACAGCCCGATCGTGCGGGCATCCAGCTCCGCATCGACGATCTCGCCCCGGCGGTTGATGAAATGTCCGAGCATGTCGCCGACGGCGCCGGCCTTCATGAGTCCGGCCATCTCGGATTTGAGGATATTGCCCGAGCGCATGAGCACCGAACCCTCGCCCACGATGCCGAGCGAAAAGGCCAGCACCTCCGCCGACCGCGCAAGGCGCAGGACATCGGCCACGATCCGGTCCTTCTCCAGGACTTCGCGCGTCAGCCGCTCGCCCACGATGGCCGGCACCGGCAGGGGGACCATGCGGCCCTTGCCTTTTCGCGCGAAGGTTTCCGCCACGTCGTTGTGATGCGCAATGCCGGGGATCGGCGCCACCGTGCCGTTGATCTGCACGACGCTGACCCCGTCGGCCCAGTCCGGCGGCAGCCAATGGGCAACGGCGCCCATGGTACGGCCCCAGGAAACGCCGATCGTCTTGGGCCGTGGCTTGATCTGCGCCAGGTACTGGCCGGCGACCTGCGCCACCGCATCGACCCCCTGTTCCGCCGGACCAGGAACGATGATGGCATCGCGCAGGCCGAAGGTACGGGCAAGGCGGGTTTCCAGCTCGGGGTGGCGCAGCGTGCGCGGCACGATCTCGATCCGCACGATGCCCAGATCCCGCGCTTCCTGAAGCAGGCGGCTGACCTGCCAGCGGTTCAGGCCGGTTTCGGCGGCGATGTCCGTCAGCGTCTTGTCCTGCTGGTAGGTCATGCGCGCGATCTGGACCATGAGGTGATCGCGGCTTTCGTCCACCGGCAGGCGGTTGGCGGTGCGTTCGGGCTCTTCCCTCATGCGCGTTCCCCGCGTGCGGTTCCGTCCGCCAGACGATGCAGGATCGGCGTCAGCGTTTCCACCGCGTCGCGATAGTCGGCGAGGAGGCGGCGGTACTGCGCGTGCCGGGCCATGTCCGGATGCATCATGCGCACCGGCGCCTTCAGCTCGGCGGCGGCGGCCGTCAGGTCGGGCCACAGTCCCAGCCCGACGGAAGCTGCCACGGCATTGCCGTAGAGGGAGAGGTTATCGTCCTGCGCCAGGGCCACGGGCTTGCCGATCGCATCCACGGTGGCGGCAAGCCACAAGGGGTTGCGCATGATGCCGCCCGCAATGACGATATGCTCCACCGCAACACCCTGGCGTTCCAGGTCCACGATGACATTGGCCGCCCCGAGAGCGACCGCCGTCACCGCTGCGCGGTAGATGGAGGCCCGGTCGTGCGAAAGGGACAGGCCCAGAAACGCGCCGCGCAGCCGCGCATCGCGATAGGGTGTGCGGTTGCCCATCCAGAAGTCCAGCGCCAGAAGCCCCGTATCCTCCGGCTCGATGGCCTCGGCCGCCGCCAAGAGCTGCGGCAGCGCGTCGTCGGACAGGCCGAAAATATCCTGAGAAAGCCACTTCAGGATTGAGCCGGCAGAGACCTGGCCGCCTTCGATCATTCGCAGGCCGGGCGTCAGCGCATGGGGATAGGGGCCCCAGACGCCGTCGACCTTCGCGCCGTCATCGGCAACCTGCGTCAGGTGAACGTTGGAGGTGCCGCCGATCAGGAGCATCCGGCCGGGGCTTACGCAATCCGCGCCAAAGGTGCCCATATGCGCGTCGATGCCGCCCTGCACCACGATCGGCGCGCCGTCGATGCCCCAGGCCTGTGCCACCTGTGGCAGGAGCGGGCCGATCGGCTGGCCGATATCGACGATGTGCGCCGGCAGCTTGTCGATCAGCTCCGGCACGCCGAAGGCTTCATAAAGGTCGGGGCAGAAGGCGCGGGCGCGGCTGTCGTAGTTCCACTTGCAGGTGGCGTTCATCAAGGAGCCGGCCCAGTGTCCCGTCAGCCGGTGATTGATGAAATCCAGCGCCTCGCAGACGACCTCGGTCCGCGCCCAGAGTTCGGGCATGTTCCGGGCCAGCCACATGGCTTTGGGAACCAGCCATTCCACGGCATTGGAACCACCGGCATAGTCGAGGACGGGGTGTTCGATGCCGTCCGAAACGGCGGCCTCGGCGGCGGCGCGGGCGTCCATCCACAGGATGGCGGGGGCCAGCGGGCGGCCGTCACGATCCGCCACGACCACGGTGGAGGAGAAGGTCGCCACGCTCACCGCCGCGATCTGCGGATGGCCGGCCGCGGCCAGGACCTGCGGCACGACGAGCCCGAGCGAGCGCCACCAATCCTCCGGATCCTGCTCGGCGCGGTTGGGTGGGCGGTGCACGGTGGCATAGGGAGCTTCGCCCTTGGCCAACAGACGCCGTTCCGTCAGGCAGAACACGCCGGCGCGCACACCGTTGGTGCCGAGATCGAGTGTCAGGACATGGGTCATCCGGGCCTCCTCCCCGACGATGCGTTCGGTACCGTACGATCAGGGACGGAACAGAACCTTCGAGAAGTGCAGATCCCGCGCATCGAACCGGCGGAAGATGTCCGGCAGTTCCGCAAGGTCGAGATCGTGGGAGATCATGAACTCCCACTTCAGCTCGCCGGTGCCGAACTTCTCGATCGTCGTCGTCCATTGCGGGCCGGGGAAGGGCGCGCCGAAGCTGTTCCAGGAGCCATGCAGCGAGATTTCCTGGCGCAGGAAGTACTGGAACGTCTTGTTGTCGAGCTTCACGTCCGGCACCGGAATGCCGATGAAGGTCACATGCGCGCCGGGCGCGCCCAGCATCACGGCGGCGTTGATCGTGGAATCGAGGCCCACCGCCTCGATCACCACGTCGGCACGCTCCGGATTGTCGGCAAGATCGCGCGACAGAACGAGGTTCGTCGCCCCGGCCTGGCGGGCGAGTTCCAGCTTCTCTTCCGATACGTCCACCGCAATCACCTTGGAGGCACCCATCAGGCGCATCCACTGGATCGCGTAAAGGCCGATCGGCCCGCAGCCGACCACGCCGCCCGTCTGGCCGACGGTCATGCCGCCGGCCTTCCAGAGCGCATGCAGGGCGATGGAGGCCGGGTCCACCATGGCGATGGCGCGTGGATCCACATGCTGGGGGCACTTCAGGAGATTACCGACCGGAACCGCGACATATTCGGCATAGGCGCCATCGCGGCGGCTGCCGAAATAGTCGTAATCCTTGCAGCGCGAGAAATTGCCCGTCTTGCACTGGTCGCATTCATGGCAGGGGATGAGCGGGGCGATGGCGACGAGCTCGCCGACGCTCCAGCCGGAGACGCCGGTTCCGAGCTCGGCGACATGGCCGGAGAACTCGTGGCCGGTGATCAGCGGCATCTTCCACGCGCCCTTGACCAGCATGCGCGGAAGGTCCGATCCGCAGACGCCGACGGAGGCGACGCGCACGAGCACCTCGCCCGGGCCGGCGACCGGCTTGTCGCGCTCTTCCAGGCGGATGTCCTTCGGGGCGTGGAGAACGATGGCGCGCATTGAAGCCTCCCATGGCATGCATGTTGTGTCACGCTTGTGATATTACGCCACAAACGAGCGCGCAAGCAGAAATCTACATTCGTGTCATTGTATCACGGATGTGATTTCGGTGCGGCCTCACGCAAGCGCGTCTGCAGGCGCTGGTAGAAGGGCGAGAGGCATTCCATCGCCTCGATATAGGCGTCCACATAGGGTGCGTAGAGCGCGGTCACCTCCGGCCGGCAGGTGGCGAGCGGCCGTGTCTGGCCGGCAAAGCGCCGGGCCGTTTCCCGCAGAGAGGGGAAGATGCCGACGGCATGGCCGGCCACGATGGCCGCGCCGAGCGTTCCGAATTCATCGCCTGGCAGGCCATGATAGTCGAGCCCGAGCGCGTCGGCCTTGATCTGGCGCAGCACGGCCGACCGCGCGCCGCCGCCGATGTTCACCGCAAAGGTGGGGTCGTAATCCGGCGCGATCTCGCGCACGGCGCGCAGGTAGACGGCGTATTCATAGGCGATGCTCTCCATGATCGCACGGACCATGTGCGCCTTGTCGTGCCGCCAGGTCAGGCCCAGGAACGCGCCGCGCATGGTGGGATCGTTGGGCGTGTTGCGCCCGGACAGATGCGGCATGAAGATGAGCTCTTCGGACCCCGGCGCGATCGTTTCGGCCGCAGCGCCCAACGCCTCGTAGGGGTTGATGCCGTTGGTTTCCCACTCGGCCTTTTCGCGCGGGGACAGGACATCGCGGAACCAGCGCAGATTGAGCCCGCCACCGGCCAGATAGGCCATCGGGAAATACAGTCCGGGAATGACATGGCCGCAGGTGATCAGGCACTTGTATCGCGTGTCGGTGCCGAAATGGCCGATGACGGTGGCAAAGACCGCAGCAGTGCCGGACGTATCGAACACCGTGCCTTCGTCCACCAGGCCGCCGCCCAGCACATTGGCGCTCTGATCGCCGCAGCCGGCCGCGATGGGCGTGCCGGCGGCAACGCCGAGCGCCTCCGCCCATTGCGGCTGCACCCTGCCGATGATGTCCCAGGGCTCGACGATGCGGGGGAGCTTGGATGTATCGAGGCCGAAACGGCCGAGGAGTTCCTCGTTCCAGCGCGATGTTTCCCCGCTGGCAAAGCCGGAAAAGGCCACATAGGTGCGGTCCATGAAGGCATCCGCGCCGGCAAGCCCGGCCAGGCGGCCCGCGACGAAACCCGCCGGCTGCACGAAGCGGCAGATGCGGTTCCAGATGTCTTTCCGGTCCCGCCAGTAAAGAAGCTTGGGCGCGTGGTTGAAGGCCAGCGCCATGCCGCAGGTGCGGATGATATCGTCCTCGTGCGGGGCAAGCTCCGCAAGGTAGGGCGCGCAGCGTGTGTCCAGCCAGCTGTCGTAATGGGTGACGGGGTTCCAGTCGGCGTCGATAGCCATGATGCCGGCCATCTGCCCGCTGATCGCCAGGGCCGCGACATCGCCAGGCGCTATGCCGGCGGCCCCGACCGCGCGGCGCACGGTGGACAGGACGGAGCGGAAAATCTCGTCCGGGTCCTGCTCGACGGCGCCGGGCTGGGGGTAATGCAGGACGGATTCCTCGAAAGCCTCGCCGACGCAGCGCCCCTGGCTGTCGTAGACCCCGGTCTTGGTGCCGGTGGTGCCGATATCGATGCCGATCACATGGGTTACCACGGTGCGTCCTCCTCCCATTTCATGTTCTTCCACCCGCTGCCCGTCTGCGGCCCGCTCCCGAGAGCCGCCCGGGCGCGGTCAGCCGGTCAGTCCGGCTTCCCGGGCCACGGTCCAGCCATCCGCAGGCGCGAGCGGCAGATCCGGCCGTTGCGGATAGATGACGATCTTTCCCGAAACGCTGCCGTCCGCGACGGCTTTGAGCGCCTGCGGCAGGGCGTCGAGCCCGCCGACCGCCGCGATGTTGGCGGACAGGTCGAGCTGCCCGGACGACACGCGCGCCAGGACATATTCCATGTCGGCGAGCGAGCAGCCGGTCGAACCCGTCAGCCGCAGCCCGTCCAGCGCCACGCGGGACAGATCGATGGAAAGCCGCTCGCCATAGGGAAAGCCGGCAAAGACGGCGAGAAGGCCGCCATGCCCGAGCCAGCCCGCCGCCTGACGCACGGCGCCCGGATCGGGGGCCACCACCACGGCATCGGAAAGGCCCTGCGGCGCCAGCCGCGCCACCGTGTCGGCGAGGCTGTCGGTATCGGTCACCACCAGGCGCTTGCCCGCCCGCGCTGCGAGGTCCCCAAAGTCGGCCGTCAGATCCGCAAGACGCTTGCCCTTGCGGGACGATGCGATGATCGTGGCCGGACCGTCTTCAAGTTGCAGCAGCCGGTGGACGTGGATCCGCCCCATCGCGCCGCCGGCGCCGTGGACGAGCACGACCCCACCGGGGCGGGCGTCGTATCGCTGGCGGACCGGTTCGAAAGCCGTTTCGATGCGGCGCTCACGCGTTCCGAGGAAGGCGAGCTGGTCGTAATGGATGCGCGCCGGATCGAGCTGCGACAGCCCTTGCGCGGCATCGCTGCGCGCCTGCAGGAGCAGCGCGCCGTTGGCCATGAGGGCGCAGAGCCGTGTCAGACACTGCGCCGTCACTGAGCCGAGGGCCAGGATATCGTCGAAGCTTTCGCCGGCCAGCGCCAGCTGTTCCAGCGTGTCGACCAAGCGTGCCGGCCGATCGGCGAGCCAGGCGGGGGCAGGCCCCACACAGGTGATCTCGGCCCAGTCCGGCACGTCGGCCAAGTCGAAGCCCTCGCTGCCTTCGGCGCTGACGATCAGGGCCCGGCCGCCCGGTTGCAGGGCCGTGCGCGCATTGGGCCGCCAGGCCCGCTCGACGCAGCCATAGGGCTCCAGCAGTGCGATGGCGGCCGCTGGCAGGGTATCGGGAACGTCCATGACATAGCCGTCGAGCGCATCCGGGCCGAGGCGCAAGAGCTGCGCGAAGCCGCCCGGCAGGTCCATGCCGATGATGCGCCGCTTGCCCGCCACGCGCAACGCCGGTTGCAGGCCGAGCCGCTGGCCGGGGTGAAAGCGGGCTGCCTGCTGCGCGCCCACGGCAACGACGCGCAGGCACACTTCATGTCCGAGCACCGTGTCGATATCGGCCGCCGCATCGGCAAAGAGCGGATGGGACGCGCCCATCCGGACGATCTTGATATCGGACGAGCAGATGGAGACCGCCTCGACCCGTGCGACGATCTCGTCGGCTGCCGGTGCGGGGCAGGGCTGGTCTTCCGGCGTCGCGGTCAGAAGCGCTTCCAGTGTGCCGCCACGATGGGGCCAGCGTCGGTTGATGGCGAGCATGTCACTCCGGGTCATTCTGGCGCCTCGCGGTTCGGCTTTGGCGGATGATGGCATCGCCCCGGCGCACGGCTTGCGCCGCCGCGTCGAAGTTGCGCAGGGCAGACAGGGAATAGAGGACGTCGATGGCGAGGAGCTGCCCGAACTTGCTGACCATGCTTTCATGGATGGGCTCGTCGCCAGCCGGCGCATAGCCGGCGGGTGTGATCAGCGCGATATCGGCGAGCCGCGCGAGCGGCGAATCGGCGAAAGCCGTCAGCGCAACCGTGCCAAGGCCGGCCTGCCGCGCGGCATTCAGGGCCTGCACGGTCTGGTGCGTGCGGCCCGAATCGCTGATGCCGATGGCCAGTCCGCCCGGCGGCAGGGAGCCGGCGATGAGAAGCTGGTTGTTGCGATCCCGGTGGAAGATGGCCGGCTTGCCGATCCGCGCGAAGCGCAGAAGCGCATTCTCGGCCGCCAGCGCCGAGAGGCCTGCTGCGAAAAAATACAAAACGTTCGCTTCCGCGATCCGGCCTGCCGCGTCTTCGAGCGCCTTCGGATCGAGTGTGGAAAGGCAAGCCCTGGCAATATCAGCATTGCGGTGGGCGACCTTGGTCAGAATGGTGTCGGCCGTGTCGTGACGGCCGATATTCTCGTAGATCTGGCCTTCTTCCGGCGCGCCGCGGGGCATGGAGACCCCGTTGGACGCATCCTCCAGCATGCGGATCTGGAAGCTGCGATAGTTGGAAAAGCCGATATCCCGCACGAAGCGGCTGATCGAGGCTTCCGACACGCCGCAGGTGGATGCGAGCTCACGGATGTTCATGCGCCGCGTCGTGTCGGGCTGCGCCAGCACCGCATCGGCCACCTGCTGCAGCGTCGGCTTAAGGCTGCCCCGCACACTTTGAATGTGCTCCAATATGCCCAGCTGGCCTTTCAAGGCGCCCCACCTCCGACATCGACGACGGCTGAAACTAACCGCCGCTGAAAATAACTTTCAAGAAAAATATTTTATGGACATGTAAATTTCACGTTGTTAGCTTCTCTTCGGTCAAGCCGATCCGGGAGACGCGCCGCTTCATCGCCGCGCGGGGTCGGCCGCTCATCGCCGGGAGGAAACTTGCATGTCCATCAGATCCAGCGGGCGTCTTACGTCCATTCGTTCCGCCGCGCTCGTTGCGGCGGCATCGCTGTCCATCGTCGCCGCCGCATCCGCGCAGGAGGGCGGCGGCCGGACCTATGTCTATGCGTCGCAGTTGCAGGGCCACCCCTATCTCTTGGACAGCCTGCTCGGCATGGATTATGCGCAGAAGCAGTTCGGCGTGACGATCGAGCGGCTCGGCCCGCAGGGCTGGGACCCTGTCGCCGGCGCCGAGGCCGTCGAACAGGCCATCGCCCGCAAGCCCGACGGCATCATCACCACGCTCTGGGAGCCGGGCGCCGTGCCGGGCATCCGCCGTGCGATGGAGCAGGGTATCCCGGTCATCGTCATCGAGGCGGTGACGCCGGACAATGGCGGTGCGCTCACCTTCATCGGGCTCGACAATTACGAGGCCGGCGTCGACACGGCCAAGGAGCTGATCGCACGGGGCGGCAACAGCGGCAGCTATGTGGCGTCCGGCAACTGGGGTGCTTCCAACACCGACGCCAAGTTCCAGGGCCTGAAGGACTATCTGGACGCCAACAGCCAATGGACGCTGGCCGGCCGCATCGACGACAAGGCGACGACCTCGACCGCCATCGACGCCGCCAAGACCATGTTCAACACCTATCCCGACATTACCGCGGTGGTCGGGTTGGACAGCTCGTCCGGAACCGGCATCTGCCTGGCGGCGGAAGAGCTGGACAAGGACATCACGGATCTGACGGTGATCGTGCATGACCGCGAGGACCCGGTTCTGGAATGCATCGCCGACGGTGTGATCGATGCCTCGATCATCAACAAGACGGCCCTGCAGGCCTTCATGGCCGTCCAGTTCCTGGAAGCCTACAACGATCAGGCCGTAGGCCTTGCCGGGGTGCCGATCTCGGCCGACAACGCGGCAGCCGGCGTCAACCCGTTCCCCGACCGGGTCTATATGGGCACCGAAGTGATCGACGGTGACAATGTCGAAGGCTTCCTGCGGTCCAACCTCCCGACCTACTGACCGCACGACCGCGCCGCCGCCACACGGCACGCGGCGCGGTTCCAACGGGACCGATCGCTTCCGCGAAAGGCGAGCCATGACGCAAGGCGCCACCATACCGCCCATTCTCAGCCTGTCCGGGGTCAGCAAGACCTACGGCGCCGTGCGCGCGCTCCAGGACGTGTCCTTCCACGTCCGGCGCGGCGAGGTGCACGCCATATTGGGCGAGAACGGGGCCGGGAAGAGCACCACGCTGAAGGTGATCAGCGGCGAGGTCGAGCCCGATTCCGGAGAGGTCCGCCTGTCCGGGCGCCCGACCGACGCTGCCGAGCGCAGCCGGGGCGATATCGCCATGGTCCATCAGGAACTGGCCGTCTTTCCCAACATGTCCGTGGCCGAGAACATCTTTGCCGGGCGCATCCCGCGACGCGGCCTGCGGATCGACTTCCGCCGCATGCATGCCCGAGCCGCCGAACTTTTGGCACTCTTCGGCCTCGACATGGATACGCGGCGCCTTTTGTCCGAGCTGACGCCGGGGCAGCAGCAAATCGTGGAGATCCTGCGCGCCGTCGAAAGCGATGCCGGGCTTCTGATCCTGGACGAGCCGACATCCGGGCTCAACAACCGCGAGGCCGAAACGCTGATCGGCCTGATCGGGCGGCTGCGCGCCGCCGGCCACACGATCCTCTACGTGTCGCACCGGCTGCCGGAAGTTCTGGCCCTGGCCGATCACGTCACCGTCCTGCGCGACGGGCGCTTCGTGGAAACCCTCGTCAATGACGGGCTCTCGGAGGACGATCTCATCCGGCGGATGGTGGGGCGTGCGCTGGATGGCGCGCCCATGGCGGCGGGCGGCGGAACGCTGGGTGCGCCGGCGCTGGAGGTCCGTGGCCTCACTTTGCCGGATGCCTATGAGGATATGGACCTGTCGGTCGCGCGGGGGGAGATCGTCGGGGTTTTCGGCCTGGAGGGCTCGGGCGCGGAGGAATTTTCGCATGGCCTGTTCGGCATCGTGCCGCCGGTCGCCGGTCAGCTTCGCCTATGCGGGCTCGATGTGCGGGACCTTTCGCCGGCGGAACTGATGCACCGGGGCATGAGCTACCTGAACGGCAACCGCAAGGATGCCGGCCTCTATATGGAGCGCAGCATCGCCGACAATATCGCCGCGCCGGTCCTAACCCGTCTCTCGCGCTTCGGCCTGGTCCGGGAGCGCGGCGTCGCCGCGCTGGCAGATGCCGATATCAAGCGTTTCGCCATCCGTACGGCCGGGCCGCAGGTGCGGCCAAGGCAGCTCTCCGGCGGCAATCAGCAGAAGGTCATGCTGTCGGCCTGTCTGGCCAGCGCGCCGGAGGTGATCGTGTTGAACGAGCCGACGCGCGGTGTCGATGTGGGCGCAAAGGCGGAGGTGCACGACATCATCCGCCGGCAGGCCGGAGAGGGGAAGGCGGTTCTCGTCTTTTCCTCCGACCTGCCGGAGCTTCTGCGCCTGTCGCACCGGATCGTCGTGATGCGCGGGCGAAGGCGTGCCGGCGAGGTCAGCGGCGCCGAGCTCGGCGAAGAGTCGGTCATGGCGCTTGCGGCGGGCGGACGATGACGGGGGAGAAGGACGACATGGGTTTGGCCCGCAGCATCGACAAGCCGGCAGCCGCCGCCGCGACACGGCGCGTGGCAAGCCCGGGCTTTGGCTCCAACATCCTGGCGCTGGCGCTGGTGGTGGCGGCCGTGCTCCTGTTCCTGGCGCTGACGCGTCCCAACTTCGCGACAGCGCAGAACCTCAACTCCATCCTGTTCGGCGTTTCCATCGATTTCCTCGCCATCATCGGCTTCACCTATGTGATGGTCATGAAGGAGATCGATCTGTCAGTCGGCTCGGTCTTCGCGCTGACGGGCACGCTGACCGGCGCGTTGCTCGTTGGCGGATGGGGCTTCTGGCCGGCCGCCGGGGTGGCGCTCATGGCGGCGGCCGCAATCGGCTTTCTCAACGGCTTCCTGGTCGTGCGCTTCAACATCAACTCGCTGATGCTCACCATCGGCACCATGCTGCTCGTGCGCGGCCTGTCGAATGTCATTGCCAATGATCTGGGCGGGCGGACTTATCCGCGGGCCTTCCGCAGCCTTGCGCGGACCGACCTCTTCGACATCCGCATCACGATCGTGGCCATGGTGGCGATCCTGCTCATCGCCTGGCTGTTCCAGCGCAAGTCCGGCCTGTTCCGTCGCATGTGCTTCATCGGCGAGAATGCCCGTTCGGCCGCCATTCACGGCATTCGCGTGGGGCGGATCAAGATCCTCGCCTTCATGCTGAGCGCGGTCACGGCGGGCCTGGCGGGCATCTTCACCGCCTCGCGCATCACCCATGCCGATGTGCGGATGGGGCTCGGCCTCGAATTCGTGCTGGTGACGGCTGCCATCATCGGCGGGGCGAGCCTGTATGGCGGGCGGGGGGACCTGCGCGGCTCGGCGCTCGGCCTTCTTCTGCTGGCGCTCGTTCTGAACGGCATGATCATGTACGATATCGAGCCGGTCTTCCAGCAATTCGTCATCGGCCTTCTCCTGATCCTGACGGTAGCCTTCGACACCATCCTCAACCGCCGGAGCCGGTAGGACCATGGCCAAGCGTTCCAAGCTCACATTCCTGCGCCATGGCCGCCTGGAACAGGAGGCACTGACCTTCTGCGCCGCGCTCGTCCTGGCGCTCGTTCTGGCCGTCCTGTCACCGGCCTTCCTGAACGCCAACAATCTGGCCTCTCTCCAGACGGCCATCGCGCCCAATCTGATCGTGGCGCTCGGCATGATGACGCTGTTCATGATCGGCCGCTTCGACCTGTCGGTCGGTGCGGTGATGGGCGTGTCGGGCATCGCCTCGGCCATGGCGCTGGATGCCGGCGCGCCGGTAATCGTGGCCGTTGCCGCCGGGCTTGCCCTCGGCCTCGCCATCGGCGCCTTCAACGGATTGATGGTCGCCTATGTGGGCATCAACCACCTCATCGTCACGCTCGGCGTCCTGTACATGACGCGCGGCGTGATCGAGGTGGTCATGTCCGGGCAGCTTCTGGCCGGCTTCACATCCTTCCCGCCCGGCTTCAGCGCGCTCGGCCAATGGAGCTTTGGCAACCTGTCCGGCTTGTTCCTCTTCGCGCTCCTGCTCTGTGTCCTGTTCGAAGCCTTCCTGCGCCTGACGGCGCCGGGCCGTGGGCTCCTGTTCCTCGGCGGCAATCCGCGCGCTGCCAGCGCAACAGGCATCCGCCCCGCACGGGTGGAGTTCTGGTGCTTCGTCCTGTCGGGCGGGCTGGCGGCGCTGGCCGGCGTCCTGATGACGGCGCGGGTCGGCATGGCCAACCGCTATATGGGCGAGGGGCTGGAGATGCAGATCTTCATCGCCTGCCTCATCGGCGGCGGCTCCATCGCGGGCGGCAAGGGGTCCTATGTCGGGGCGTTGGCGGGCGTCCTCTTCGTGACGCTGATGACCAATGCCTTCAACCTCCTGTCCGTGCCGTCCGAATGGCAGGCCGTGGTGATCGGCGCCGTGCTGGTGGCCGTCGTGGTGGTGGACGGCATCCTTGTCCTGCGCAAGGCCGGCCGACCCTGGGCCAACATTGTCGGCCTGTGGCCGGCGCGGCTCGGCAGGTAGGGCTACGCGCCCTCACGGGCGCATGCCGGCTTTAGACCGGGCACCCCTTGGCGCGCAGCAGGGCGTCGAAGCGCGCGCGATCCAGTGTGCCGGTCGCGTTCGCGGCGGCGATCTGCTTCTCCTTCTGCGCATGGGCACGGCACAGGGGGAGCAGCTCCTGCGCCTGCGCGGCGGGAATGCAGATCACACCGTCGCCATCGCCAAGGATCAGGTCGCCCGGCAGGACGCTCATGCCGGCGCAGGAGACCGGCACGTTCACTTCGCCCGGTCCGTCCTTCGATGGGCCCCGCAATGTGTTGCCCATGGCATAGGCGCAGATCCCGCCTTCCGCCCATTCGGCAACGTCCCGCAGCGCCCCGTCCAGGACGAAGCCGCCAATGCGCCGCGCCAGGGCCGTGGTGCGCATGAGGCCGCCGATCACTGCCGTCGACAGATCGCCCCCGCCATCGATGACGATGATGTCGCCGGGCTCGGCCATCATCATGGCAAGATGGATCATCAGATTGTCGCCCGGCCGGATGCGCACGGTGATTGCCGGGCCGACCATGACGGCCGACAGGTCCCGATGGTAAGGCGTCAGCCCCCGCGAGCCGCTGTGGCGGCCGATCACGTCGCCGGCATGGCAGGACGGCACGCTGCGATAGGCCTCGATCAGCGCCTGCGGCACTGTTTCGACGCGCGGTTTGACCTGGAAGCCGGTTGGCCATGCCGCAGCGGCAGGCTTGATCGTCTGATTCATGGTCGCTCGTCCTTCATGCGCTCAGCTTGAACAGGGGGTGTCGTCACGGTGCGGCCTTGATGGCCGTCATTCATGCAATTGCGCCGCGCAGATGCGCTGGTTGCGCCTCGAGCAAGCTGCGGTTGAGGCATAGGGCGGCGATCTCGTCGGCCAGCGGCCTGTCGGCTTTGCGGGCATTCAGGCACGCCACCACGTTGCGTGCGGCCTGTTCGGCCATGCCGGCCAGCGCCTCGGGCGTCGAGCCGCCGATATGCGGCGTCAGGACGGTGTTGGGATTGCGCCGCAGGGGCCCGTCCGCCAGTGGCTCCTGCGCAAAGGTGTCCAGCGCCGCGGCCGAAACCCGGCCCGCTTCGAGTGCCGCCGCCAGGGCGGCCTCGTCCACCAGTTCGCCGCGCGCGGTGTTGACGACGACCGCGCCCACCGGCAGCAGCGCCAGGCGCCGCGCATCGAGAATGGGCGGGGCGCCGCGCACGGCCGGGCAATGCAGGCTCAACACATCGCTCTGGCGCACCAGCGCGTCCAGCTCACGGACCAGAGAGACGCCCTCCAGCGTGGCGATGGTCGGGTCGATCATCGGATCATGGGCAATGACCCGCATTCCGAGGGCGCGGGCGACCGCAGCCACCTGCCGGGCGATGCGGCCGAAGCCGACCAGGCCGAGCGTGCGCCCCGACAGTTCGGCGCCGTCGCCGCTGCGCACCCATTCGCCGTTGCGCACGCTGCGATCGAAGCGGGCCACGTGGCGCATGGCGGCGATCATCGTTCCGATGGTGAACTCTGCCACCGCGCGCGCATTGGCGCCGGGCGTCGAAAACACGGCGATCCCGCGCTGCGTGGCGGCGTCCATGTCGATGTTGCTGGTGCCCGTGCCATGCTTGGAGATCACGCTGAGGCTCGGGCAGGAATCCATCATGTCGGCGGTCAGATGCATGGTCCGGGAGATGATCCCCTCGACCCGCTCTTCACGCAGGAGCCGGTGCAGGCCGTCCACATCCGAAAAGCCCGACACGTAGCGGATATCGCAGCCCGCGCTGTCCAAAACGGCGCGCCCGGCCGGTGCCAGCGATGGTGCCGTGACGAGAACGATAGGTGGCATATGCGTTGATCCTCCCAGAACGGGGGGTAATCAACCATTGCCGAAAAATTCTGTCTAATACATAATATTCCAGTATTTATAACTTCGAGGAATGCTTTGAACGAGCGGGATCTGCGTTATTTCGCGGCGGTGATCGAGACGGGCGGCATCGGCTCGGCGGCGGCTCGGCTGGGCGTCACCCAGCCGGCGGTCACCAAATGCATCGACCGGCTGGAAGAGGCGCTGCGCACGCCGCTCCTGATGCGCAAGGGCCGCCACGTCGAGACGACACCGGCCGGCAGGGTCTTCCATCAAAGGGCGCGGTCGATCCTGCAGCGGATCGACGATGCCAGGCGGGAATTGTCCGACCATGCCACCGGCGTCAGTGGGCATGTGCGGCTCGGCGCGTCGGCGACGGTGACCGAGACGCTGTTGCCCGACGTCATCGAGCGGATGATGCGTGAGGCCCCCGGCATCACCATCGATCTCGTGACCGGGATGAACGATGTGCTGCGCAACGCCCTGCGGGAGGACCGACTCGACATGCTCGTCAGCCCGACGGGGCCGGGCGGGGACGAGTTCCAGTCCGAGCCGCTGATCTTCGACGATGTCGTCGTCGTGGCGCGGGCGGGCCACCCGCTGGCCGGGCGGCAGGCAAGCATGGAAGCGATGCTCGACTATGACTGGATCCTGCCGTCCAGTTCGGTCGTGCTCCGGCGATGGCTGGACCACGCTTTCGAGCGTGCGGGACTTCGCAAGCCCCGCGTCCGGATCGAGGTCAATTCGCTGGTGCTCATGCCGCGTCTGGTCGGCGGCAGCGATCTGCTCAGCTTTTGCTCCGGGGAACGGCTGGCGGCCTCCGAGCTTGTCGAGCTGCGCTGTGCACAGACGACATATCGCCGCTCTTTCGGGCTCCTGTATCGGCCGGACGCCTATCTTTCGCCCGCCGCGATGACGATTGCGGGCCTGCTGCGCTCCGTCGCCGGAGCCGCCTGAACGGCGGACGGGGGGCACCGCCCCCCGAAAAAGATGCCGTGCTGCACGTGCCGCTGGCCTACGCCTCCAGCGGGTTGCCCGTCACGAAGCCGCCATCGACCTCCAGGCACATTCCGGTCACGTAGGCCGCGGCCGGAGAGGCGAGGAAGAGGCACGGACCGACGAGATCGATCGTCGTGCCCCAGCGGCCCAGCGCCGTGCGGCGCGACACGGCCTCTTCGCCGAAGGGCACCGACCAGATCGGCTTGGTCATGTCGGTCTTGTGGTAGCCGGGCGCCACGGCGTTGACGCGGATTCCTTCGCGGCCCCATTTGTGCGCGAGCGCGCGGGTCAGCCCCAGGACACCGGTTTTGGAGGCCGTGTAGGCCGGCACGCCCGGATCGGCCATGTAGCTGAGCATCGAGGCGATGTTGATGATGCTGCCGCCACGCTCAGCCAGCCGGTCCTTCAGGCCGATGGCAAGCCGGAACTGGGCGTTGAGGTTCACATCCATCGTGTCGAGGAAGATGTCTTCGTCCCATTCCGCGCCACCACGGGCGATGCCGGCGCCGTTGATCAGGACATCGCAGCGCTCCTGATCGGCGCAGAACGCCTTGACGGCCGCCCGGTCGCGGACATCCAGCCGCGTGAAGCGGATTGCGCTCTCGCTTCCCATGCCGGCGATCTTGTCGGCCGACGATCCCGTTGCCGTTACCTCGGCGCCAAGCGCGGCGAAGCCGCGGGCAATGTCGAGCCCGATGCCGCTGGTCGCGCCGGACACAATCACGTGCTGGCCGGAAAAGAGGTCCTTGCGGAATGTTTCGACGGTCTCTTGCATGCGATTTAATCCTCCCCGGGACTCTGTCAGGCCAATTGCCGCAGCGCCGCCACGACCATGTCCGGCGTGACGGTGATGGGTTCGTTTTCCATGATCTCGCCCGGCCGGCAGGCGCGCTGCGCGACCGCTTGGAGCTTTTCGTCGCTCACCTCCACGATGCCGATATCGGACAGGCGCGTGGGCAGCCGGACGGACAGGCAGTAATCGCGCACCTTTTCGTATTCGTCCCGATTGCCGTGGATCAGCAGCGTCGCCAACACGCCGATGGCGACCTTTTCGCCGTGCAGGTGATGGTGCACGTCCGGCAACTCGCACAGGCCATGGTGGATGGCATGGGCGCCGGCAACGCCGCCCGACTCAAAGCCAGCGCCGGACAGAAGGATGTTGGCCTCCACCACGCGCTCGAAGGCCGGTCCGGCCTCGCCCGCATCGCATTCGCGCAGGGCCTCGGCGCCGTATTCCACGATCGTATCCCGGCAGAAACGGGCGATCTCGAAGGCGAGGGCAGAGCCGTGCGTGCCCCAGCAATTGGGCGCATCGGCGATCCGGGAGCTTTCGGCCTCGTACCAGGTGGCGAGCGCATCGCCGATGCCGGCCGCCAGAAAGCGCGACGGGGCCTGGGCGATGATCTGCGTGTCGACGAGGACGAGGTCTGGATTGCGCGGCAGGAAGTAGTCGTAATCGACCGAATGGTCGGATTCCTTGTAGACCACGGCGAGGGCGGAGCAGGGTGCATCCGATGCGGCGATGGTCGGCACGATGACGCATGGCAGGCCGCCCAGGCGGAAGGCCACCGATTTCGCCGTGTCCAGCGCCTTGCCGCCGCCCACGCCGATGATCATGTCCACGCCCTTTGCGCGGCCCTCCTCGACGTTCCGCGTAATCTCCTGTTCGGAGCATTCGCCGCCATGGACGGAAATGACCGCCGATAGGGGTTTCACGCCCTCTTCGAGCGGACCGCGCAGGACGTCCGCCAGATTGCGGTCCAGAATGACGAGGGCATGTTTGCCCAGCGTCTCGGCCTGTGCTCCCAGGCGGGAGATGAGGCCCGGCGCCTGGACGTAGCGGCCGGGAAAGCGTGCTCCGGTGATGTACATTCGTGTGGAATCCTACCAGCAGGTGTAGCCGCCATCGGCCAGCACGATCGAGCCCGTCATCAGGCTCGCGGCGTCCGAGGCCAGGAAAAGAATGACGGCGGCGATCTCGTCCGGCTGGCCCATGCGGTTCTGCGGCGTGCCGCCGATCCAGTGCTGCATGAGCTCCGGGCTGTCATAGACGTAACGCGTCATCTCGGTTTCGATATAGGTGGGCGCCACGGCGTTGACGCGCACGCCCCGGGGCGCCCATTCGGCGGCGAGGGAGCGGGTCAACTGGTGCACTGCCGCCTTGGACGCGTTGTATTGCGCCTGTTCCTGTGGACGGTTGACCACGAAGCCGGACATCGAGCCGACATTGACGATAGCCCCGCGCCCGCGCTCCAGCATATGGCGCCCGAAGGCACGGCAGCACCAGAACATGCCGTTGAGGTTGATATCGACGACGCTGGTCCATTCATCGTCGGTCATGTCTTCCGCACGGATGTTGGACCGCGCAATGCCGGCATTGTTGACGAGGATGTCGACATGCGAATAGCGGTCGGCGAGCGCCGTCACATCGGCCGAGCGGGTCACGTCCAGCGGGTAGGCCACCACGTCGAAGCCGCGCTCACGCAGCTGCGCGGCCGCATTTTCCGCGGCCTCGCCGTCACGATCGACCAGGATGATCGCCGCGCCGCCTTCCGCCAGGGCCGTGGAGGTGGCCAAGCCGATGCCGCGGGCGCCGCCCGTGACGAGCGCCGTGCGCCCCGCAAGGCTGAAGCGGCTCATGATACTCATTGCAGATTGTCCCCTTCTGACCGGTTCGCCGCGTCGAGCGCGTCAAGATCGTCGTAAAACTGCTGCGCCTCGCCATAGAGGCGGTCGTAGACGGGTTGCATCCGCGCATAGACATCGCTCCAGCGCGGATCCGGATCGACCCGGCGGGAATGGCGGACGAGCCGGCCGGCCGCCTCCTCGATGCTGCCGCGCCCTGCGGCGGCGGCCGACAGGATCGCGCAGCCGACCAGGCCACACTCGGCCTCTTCCGGGATCAGGATCGGCTTTTGGTAGACGCTCGCCTTTATCTTAAGCCACAGATCCGCCTTGGCCCCGCCGCCCGAGGCGATGAGCAGCTCCGGCTCCGTGCCCGTTGCACGTTCCATGACGCGCAGATGCCGGTTCACCGCGAAGGCAACGCCTTCCAGCACTGCGCGATGCATGTCGTCGAGCCCATGGCCCGCGCCGAGGCCGAAGAACTGCGCACGCGAATTGCGGTGCGCGCCGAGCCGCTCGCCCACGAGATAAGGCAGGAAGAAGAGCGAGCCCGCCCCGGCCCTGGACTGCGCAGCCGCATCCAGGATCTGCGCGTAGGACAGGGTGTCGCCGTGGAATGTCCGGCGCGCCCAGCGTGCGCTGTCGCCGCCTGCCTCCAGAAGAACGAAGGCCCCCCAATTGCCTTCCGGCGTGCCGACATTGCTGATTTCCGGGTCGAGCACGGGCTCGTGCGCCAGAAGCGTGACAATGGACGAGGTGCCGGCGACTTCCGATGCAAGGCCCGGCCGGCAGACGCCGGAGCCCAGCATGGCAACGGGAAAATCTGCCGCGCCGACAAGGACCGGCGTGCCCTCCGCCAGCCCGGTCAGGGCCGCCGCCTCCCGGGTGACGGTGCCGAGAATATCGGTCGGCATGGCGATGTCGGCCATCTTGGCGATATCGAGCCCAAGCCGCTCGAAGACCCTGCGCGACCATTGGCGCGTTTCGCTGTTGACCAGGAAGGAGCAGGCGGCATCCGTCCAGTCCATGGCACGGCGACCGGTCAGCCGCAGGTTCACATAGTCCTTGGGCATCATGACCGTGGTGGCGCGCGCATAGGCGGCGGGGTCATGATCGCGCAGCCATTGCAGCTTGAAGGCCGGCCAGGCGGGCGTCGGCGGGTTGGCGGTCAGCGCCAGCCAGTTGGCCGATTTTTCCTGCCGCTCGAACCGCGTCACGTAATCCAGCGTGCGCTTGTCGTTCCACAGCGGTACCGTATCGCGCGCGGGCTGCCCGTCGGCATCCACCAGGACCGTGCCGTGCATCTGGCCGCAGGCGCAGACGGACTCGATCGAAATTCCTTCCGCTCGCGCGTGGTCCGTGACGGTGCGTAGCGTCTCCACGGCGGCGGCCCACCAGTCGTCGGGCCGTTGCTCGGACCAGCCGAAGGCCGGCACGATCTGGTCGTAGGGGCGGGCGGCGATGGTGATCACCCTGCCGTCCATCCCCATCAGGGCGGCTCGGGTGGATCCCGTGCCGATGTCGATTGCGATGCTTGCCTGCATGGCTATCAGCGCCGCAGAAGCGTGGTGCCATGCTGCAGGACCACGGCGGCGACGATGATGACGCCGAGATAGACCTGCTGATGGTAGCCGGGGACGCCGGCCAAATTCATGATGTTGCCGATCACGCCGAGGATCAGCACGCCGATGAAGGTGTTGATGACGCCGCCGCGCCCACCCATCAGGCTGGCGCCGCCGATCACCACCGCAGCGATGACATCGAGCTCGTTGCCCGCGCCGACGGAGGCCGAGCCGACACCCGAGCGGGAGGTGACGAGCACGCCGGCCACTGCCGCAAGCGCCCCGGAGATGACATAGACCGACAGGACGTACCAGGGAACCTGGATGCCGGACAGGCGCACGGCCTCTTCGTTGGAGCCAATCGCCTTCACCATGCGGCCGAAGCGCGTAAAGTTCAGCACCACGAAGGCGATGGCGAAGCAGGCGAGCATGAGCAGCGCCGGCTGCGGCACGCCGAGCGTGTAGGAGGTGCCGAAGGCCTGCAGCGGGCGGCCGGCTTCGCCCAGCATGATCGGCTGGCCGTTGGACAGGATGAGGGCGAAGCCCCGCGCCGCCGTCATCATGGCGAGCGTGATGACGAAGGCCGGAAGGCGGAAGAAGGCGATGAAGACGCCGGAAATCAGGCCGCAGGCCGCGCCGATGCCGACGACCATGGCGAGCGTGACCGGCAGCGGATAGGATTGCAGGAGAATGGCCGTCGATACGGCGCCGAGCGCCGCGATGGAGCCGACCGACAGGTCGATGCCGCGCGTCAGAATGACGAAGAGCATGCCGATGGACATGACGCCGATGCCCGACATCTGGCGCAGGACGTTCATCACGTTGCGCTCGGTCAGGAAGGCATCCGACTGCGCCTGCGCGAGCAGGATGAGCAGCACGAAGATGACGAAGGTCCCGTATTGCCGGAACGCCTTGCCGAAGTTGAACCGACGGGTCTTCTCGGCCTCGTTGAAGGTGACCGTGTTCTCGCTCATGTCCGGGCCTCCGGGGCCTGTTGGTGCTGGCCCGTCATCGACAGGGTCAGAAGTTTTTCTTCTTCGAAATCGGGCGGCAGGAGCTCGCCGCGCAGCGTTCCTTCGCCCATGACGAGGACGCGGTCGCACAGGCCGAACAGTTCGGCGTGCTCCGATGAAATGACGATCACCGCCTTGCCTTCCGAGGCCAGGCGATGGATCAGCGAATAGATTTCCGTCTTGGCCCCCACATCCACGCCGCGGGTCGGCTCGTCCAGGATGATGAGGTCCGGCCCGGTGTTGAACCACTTGGCCAGGACGACCTTCTGCTGGTTGCCGCCGGACAGGCTGGAGACGGGATCGTTCATGGATTGCAGCTTGATCCGCAGCGAGGCGATCAGCGACTGGACAAGGCGGCGCTCGGCGCCGGCCCGGAAGAAGCCGGCCCGCGTCACGCGGGAGGCATCCGCCATGGTGGCGTTTTCGCGGATGGCCATGTCCAGGACGACACCCTGTGCCTTGCGGTCTTCAGGCACCAGGCCGATGCCGCGCCGCACCGCCTGGCGGGGGTTGCGGGGTTTGAAGGGCGCCCCCTTCAGGACGATGGTGCCGCTGCGGATCGGGTCGGCGCCGAACAGGGCGCGCGCCACTTCGCTGCGGCCCGAGCCGACCAGCCCGCCGAGCCCGACGACCTCGCCCCGCCGGATGGAGAAGCTCACATCCCGCACGCCATTGGGCAGTGTCAGCCCTTCGACCCGCACGATCTCTTCCCCCAGCGTCGTGTGCGGCTTGTCGCCGAAGAGCTGGGACAGCGGCCGACCGACCATCATGCGGATGAGCCCGTCCACCGGGGTGTCCGTGGGAGTGACGGTGCCCACGCGCCGGCCGTCCTTCATGACGGTGATCCGGTCGGCAATCTCGTAGATCTCGTCCAGCCGGTGGGAAATATAGACGATGCCCACGCCCTGGCCGCGCAGATCCTTGATGATCTGCAGGAGGCGGCGCGCATCGCCCGTCGACAGGACGGCGGTCGGCTCGTCGAAGACGATCACACGCACATCGCGCGAGAGCGCCTTGGCGATCTCCACCACCTGCTGATGGGCCACCGACAGGTCGGAGACCTGTTCGCCGGGGGCGATGTCGAAGCCGAGACGTTGGATGAGCGCACGGGCGCGCTCGTTCAGGCTGCGCCAGTTGATCGCGGCCGGCAGCACGCCCAGAAAGATGTTCTCGGCCACCGTCAGGTCCGGCGCAAGGGCCATTTCCTGGTGGATGACGGAGATGCCACGGCGGATGGCGTCGGTCGGGCCGGAAAGCCGCACCTCCGCCCCGTTGATCAGCGTGCGGCCCGCATCGGGCCGGAACTCGCCGCCCAAAACGCGCATCAGGGTGGATTTGCCCGCCCCGTTTTCGCCCACCAGCGCATGGACTTCGCCTGCATTCAGATCGAAGTCCACATCGGTCAGAGCGTGGATACCGGCAAAGGACTTGGTGATGTTCTCGAGCTGGATCAGCGCCGCCAAGGCTTCGTCCCTCCTGGTCTTTGAAATGCCGGGACGGGCCGCCGGAACCTGTCCCGGCGGCCCGTGCATCACCGGGTCATCGTCAGAACATGGAGTCTTGCTTGTAGTACTGGTCCACATTCTCCTGCGTCACGGCGGCCGGATCCGTGAAGGTGAACTTGGTGAGGTTCTGTTCCTCGCCGTTCAGGGCCTTCACGCCGATATCCACCGCCATCTTGGCGAGCGCGGCCGGATCGTTCAGGCCGGTTGCACCATATTCGCCATTCTTGATGAGCTGGTAGGCTTCCTTCTGGCCGTCGGCCGCCGCCACGAGCAAAACGCCGTCCAGCCGGTTGGCGGCTTTCAGCGCTTCGCGCGCGCCGATCACCATGGAGTCGTTTTCACCCAGGACGACGTTGATGTCGGGATGGGCGGTCAGAAGATCTTCCATGGCGTTCAGGCCGCCTTCGGTGGCCCAGTTGCCCCAGCCCTGGCCGACGATCTGGACGTTGGCGCTGCCGTTGTTGGTCAGGAGCGCGTCCATGAGGCCGGTCAGGACGCCGAGGCGCCGAGCCTGGCCGACGACATTGCCCTGCGAGCCGGAGATCAGCGCGATCTTGAGTGGCGTGTTGCCCATCTTCTGGGCGAGCCAGGCGCCGACGAGCTTGCCGTTCGCCTCGTTGGAGGCCGACACGTTGGTGATGAAGTCGGCGGAGGGATCCAGCATGGAATCCATGGCGACCACATGCACGCCTTCGGCCGTCGCGGCGTTCACGGCCGGGACGAGGCCCAGCGAGTCACGCGGGTTGACGATCAGGACATTGACGCCCGAGGCGACCATGTCCTCGATATCGCCGATCTGCTTGACCATGTCGTTCTGGCCGTCGGCCGAGCGCACGGTGCAGCCGGCCGCTTCCGCCGCCTGGCGGGCGGCCACTTCCTGCGCGGCGAAATAGGGCGCGCCGAGCGTGTACATGGAAATGCCGACGGAGCAGGATTCCTGCGCCATAGCGGCAGACGTCATCATCGTGGCACCCGCAAGGGCGCCGACGAGGGCAGCAAGCTTCATGTCATCCTCCCAAGGTCAGTTCGGCGGGGCCGGCGGAAACCATCACTCCCGGTTGCCGCCACCTGCCGAACCCTGGAACAGGACGCTAGTCGCGCGACCGCAACCGGTCAACCGAAAACTTTCCAGAAATGTAGCAAAATTACGAGATAGGTTGATAAGCTGCTTGTTGCGTGCCAATGATTGGGCAAATCACGTATCAGAGTTACGTAAATTGGGAGGGTTTGATGGAGTTCGCTGAGCCTTGGCTGTGCGATATCGCGGTTGAACAGGGGCGTCTGGACAATGCCAACGGGCATTACCAGAAGCATTTCCGCGATCTAGCCGGCCTGTACAGGGATGCGGATGCCTTTGCCGCGATTCTCGATCGACGCGCGGACGAGGTGGCCTACGAGGTGACTTCCTATACGCCCGGGGCGAAGACGTCGGACCTCATCATGGGCGTGACGCGCATGGAGCCGGGCAAGGTCGGCGACGAGTATTTCCTGACGCGCGGCCATATCCACGCGCGTGGCGACCGTCCGGAAATCTACCATACACTGTCGGGCAAAGGGCTGATGCAGCTCGAAAGCCCGGACGGCACCAGCAAGATCATCGAAATGGCGCCGGGCCAGGTCTGCTACGTCCCGCCTTACTGGATCCACCGGTCGGTCAATGTGGGGCGCGAAGACCTCGTCATGTTCTTCGCCTATCCGGCGGATTCGGGCCAGGATTACGGAATCATCGAACGCTCGGGCGGCATGCGGTACCGCATCGTGGACGATGGGGCCGGCGGTTGGACCACGCAGGACAACCCCGACTGGCGCAACCGCACCAGGGCCGAAATCGACGCCATCCTGGCTCCGGAAGGCGTGGCGGCATGACGATCTATGAACCCGCTGAGCGTCCGACGCTCTACTTCATCGGCGTGACGACCGCCAAGAGCTCCATCATGAAGGTCTTTCCCGCCTGGGCGCGGGAACTCGGCCTCGGCGATGTCGAGATCAAGGGCATCGACTTTCCGCTGCATGCCGATCCGCAAGCCTATCGCGCGGCGGTCGCCTTCATTCGGGACGATCCCATGTCGGCCGGCGCGCTGGTGACGACGCACAAGATCGACCTCTTCAACGCCTGCCGCGACATGTTCGACGAGATCGATCCCTTCGCGCAATTGCTGAAGGAAACCTCCTGCATTTCCAAGCAAGGCGGCAAGCTCGTCTGCCATGCCAAGGACCCGATTTCGTCCGGGCTGGCGATAGACGGCTTCCTGGGCGAGGGTTACTTCGCCAGGACGGGCGCGGACCTCTACTCCATCGGCGCCGGCGGCTCGACCATCGCCCTGACCTGGCACCTCATGCGCCAGGAGCGCGGGGCGGACGTGCCGCACCGGATCGTCGTCTCGAACCGGTCCCGGCCGCGGCTCGACGAAATCGCGCATATCCATACGCAGATACCGACCGACGTTCCCCTGGACTATGTGCTCGCCCCGACGCCGGCGGACAACGATGCCGTTCTGGCAACGCTGCGGCCGGGCTCGCTCGTCATCAATGCGACGGGGCTCGGCAAGGATGCGCCGGGCTCGCCGTTCACCGATGCCGCCATTTTCCCGCAGGATGCCGTCGTCTGGGATCTGAACTACCGCGGCGATCTCATCTTCCTGGATCAGGCGCGCAGCCAGGCGGAGGCGCGGAACCTGACGATCGTGGATGGCTGGACCTATTTCATCCACGGCTGGACGCAGGTGATCGCCGAAGTCTTCCACATCCGCATCGGCACGGATGCGGGGACCATCGACCGCCTGACGCGCGTCGCGCTCGACACGGTGCGGGGTTGACGCAATGGCCCGTATCCTCGTCACGCCGCGTTCCCTGACGGCCGAGCCGCCGCAGGTTCTCGGCCGCCTCGAACATGCGGGGCATGAACTCGTCTTCTGCCGGCCCGGGCAGATGCCGAGCGAAGCCGAACTCATCGAGCTTATCGCAGAGATCGACGGATGGCTGGCCGGTGTGGAGCCGGTTTCGCCCGCCGTTGTGGCAGCGGCCGAAAGGCTGCGCATCATCAGCCGCAACGGATCGGGCATCGACAATCTGCCGCTCGGGCACCTGGAAGAGCGGGGCATCGCCGTTGCCAGGGCCATGGCGGCCAATGCGGCCGGCGTGGCCGAACTTGCCGTGGCGCTCGCCCTTGCGGCCTGCCGTCACCTGCCGCAGGTCGCGGCCGGCGTGCGGGCCGGCGAATGGCCCCGGCCCAAGGGGCGGGAAATCGACGGCGCGGTCGTCGGCATCGTCGGAATGGGGGCCATCGGGCGGCGTGTCGCGCGGACCATGCTCGCCATGGGCGCCACCGTCCTGGCGGTCGATCCGTTCCGCCCTGCGCTCGGCGCGCTGGCGGCGGATGTCGCCTTCGTGGAACTGGATGAACTCCTGCCCCGGGCCGATATCGTCAGCCTGCATTGTCCGATGCCGGCGGACGGCCGGCCCATGATCGACGGCGCGGCGCTGGCACGGATGAAGGGCGACGCCATCCTGATCAACACCGCGCGCGCCCAGCTCGTGGAAGAGGAAGCGCTGCTCCAGGCGCTCGACCGGGGCGCCCTTGCAACCTACGCGACGGATGTCTTTGCCGTCGAGCCGCCTTCGGCCGGCGGGCTTGCGGCACATCCGCGAGTCATCGCGACGAGCCACATCGGCGGGTTGACGGATGCGAGCGTCCACCGTGCCACCGAGGCCGCGGTGGACAATCTCCTGGCGCATCTGGCGGATGGCGCGGAACGGCGGGCGACGGCGTGACGCTGACCGTAAGCCCGCTGAAGGCACCGCTTGCGGCCTATCTTGCGCAGCCCCCGCAGGCCGCCATTCGCCTGTTCTGGCTCGGGCAGGCGGGTTTCGTCATCGAGGGCGGGGGCCGCCGGCTGGTGATCGATCCCTACCTGTCCGACAGCCTGGCGCAGAAATATGCCGGCACGCGCTACCCGCACAGTCGGATGATGCCGCCGCCCGTCGCGGCGGATGAGATCAGACATGTCGATGCCGTTCTGGCGACGCATGCCCATACGGACCATCTCGATCTGGGGACGCTGCCGCCATTGCTGGAGGCCAATCCGGACGCGGTGCTCGTCGTGCCGCGGGCGAGCCTTGCCGTGGCGGCCACCCGCTCCGGCATCGCGCCCGGCCGCCTGCACGGGATGGATGCGGGCGATGAACTGGCGCTGCCGGGCCTTCGCATCCGTGCGGTTCGCGCGGCGCATGAACGGATCGAGCGCGACGGCGATGGCAACCATCTCTTTCTCGGCCTTGCCATGCGGATCGGCGGTGCGACCATCCTTCACACGGGGGACACGATCCCCTTCGAGGGCCAGTCCGCCGAACTGGCGGCGCTCGGCGCCGATCTTGCCCTCATGCCCGTCAACGGGCGCGATGCCGAGCGCGCCGCCGGCGGCGTGCCCGGCAACCTGACGATGGAGGAAGCGATCCTTCTATGCCGGTCCGCCGGCATCGATGCGCTGATCGCCCATCATTTCGGCATGTTCGACTTCAATACGGTGCCGCGGGCTGCGGTGGAGGCTGCTGCCCGCGACAGCGCGCTTGCGCATGCAGTGGCGGCTGAGACCGGCCTTGTCTATGGTCTGGCACAGGATTGAAGCGGGCATAGGCAATGAGCAACCAGGCGGACACCATCATAACTGGGCGCAACGTCCTGGAGACGATGCGCATGATGCGGCCGGATCTGCGCAAGTCCGACCGCCGGGTCGCCGATGCGATTCTGGAAAACCCGCATCGTTTCCTGAATGCGACCGTGGCTGAGACGGCCGAGCTGGCCGAGGTCAGCCAGCCGACCGTCATCCGCTTCTGCTCGGCCATTGGCTGCGAAGGCTACAAGGACTTCAAGATCAGGCTTGCCCAGAGCCTTGCCCTCGGAACACCGGCAACCCAGTCGGCCATTGCCGAGGAGGACGGCCCGCAGGAAGTGGTCGCCAAGATCTTCGACTACACCATGACCTCCCTCGACTGGGCGCGTCACCACCTCGACATTACGCAGATGAACGCGGCGGTGGAGCTGATCCTGACGGCCCGCAGCGTGGAGATTTTCGGTTTCGGCGCCTCGGCCATCGTGGCGCAGGACCTGCAGCAAAAATTTCCGCTGCTCGGCGTGCCATGCCACGCCACGATGGATAGCCATCAACAATTGATGGCCGCGTCGATGCTGCGCCCGGGGGATGTCGCGGTGGCGATTTCCAACACCGGCGCGACCCTGTCCATCGTGGAACTGGCGCGCCTGGCGCGCGAACAGGGCGCCAAGGTGATCGCCATCACCGGCGCTTCGCACACGGCGCTTGCCAATTACTCCGACATCATCCTGAACGTCGAGACCCTCGACAATACGGATATCTACACGCCCACCACATCGCGCATCGCCGCGTTGGTGGTGGTGGACATCCTGTCGACGCTCGTCGCGCGGCGGCTCGGCCGCGTGGAAAGCCAAAGGCTGATCCGCATGAAGCGCTATTTGAGCCAGATGCGGAAGAACCAATGGTTCTGACGGCAACCCGTCCCATATGATGCGTCGTCGAAGAGGATGGGTCGGGGATGGGAATGGCGCCGCTTGGCAATGACGTCGAGGCGATGCTCGCCCAGTCCCCCTTCGACAGCCGATTCGTCCATGCCGGTTCCGGCTTTGCGGAGTTTGCGGAATGCGGGCTGGTGGCCTGTATCCCCGCCCGTGACGAGGAAAGCCGCGTCGCCGCCAGCATCGCCGCGCTCGACCGGGAGCTCGGGCAAAGTGACGGCCTTGTCCTTCTGACGAATGGCTGCCGCGACGATACGGCCGGCAACGCCCTGCGTGCTCTGGCAGGCTGGCGGCGGCCCGTCCTCCTGATCGACGGCGATTTTGAGCCGGGGACAGGATCTGCCCCGCGCGCGCGGCGCCTGGCCATGGACCTTGCCCATGCTCTGGCGCCGCAGGCCGCGCTTTTGTCGACGGATGCGGACACGTTGGTGCAACCCGGCTTGCGCAGTGCCTATGAAGGGCACTTGGCGGAGGGCTTCGACCTCATCTGCGGGGCCATCGGCTTCATTGAGGCCGAAGCCGCTTGCCTGCCGCCATCGGACCCGGACGCCGACCGCGTCGTGCGCGAGTATCGGGTGTCCAGCCGGGAAATCGCCGAACGTATCCTGCCCGATGCCGACAATCCCTGGCCGCATCACGGCAATATTGGCGGCGCGAACTTTGCCATCACGTCGCGGGCCTATGAGCGCATCGGCGGATTGCCGACGCCGGTCAGCGGGGAGGACAGGGCACTGCGCCGCCTCTGCGCCGCCATGGAAATGCGCATTCGCTACAGCGACGGGCCACAGGTTCTGACATCATGCCGGCTCGATGGGCGGGCACCCGGCGGCCTGTCGGACGAATTGAAGCGCAGCCGGGAAGAGGTGGACCCCCTCGTGGACGAACTCCTGGAGCCGCCCGCTGCCCTATTGACGCGCCTGCAGGCGCAGAAGGCCTTCCTTAGCGCTGCCGGCCGCTCGGAACGCCTGCGGCTCCTGGCCTTCCTGGATGTGCCGGGCGAGGGCATCGGCCGCCTTGCCGAAGCGGGGGACGGGCTCGCCTGGATGCAGGTGGAAGAGCTCAGTCCGCGCCTTGCGCGACGGCGCTTACGCCACTCCGATCTTGTGCGCCACCTGCCCGATCTTCTGCGCATCCGGGATCGTATGCGAGAAGATCCAGCCGATAGGCGGGATGATCCTGCCGCGTGACGGGCCGCAGCACCGCACCGAGCGAGGCCATGAGGAAATCGGCGGCGGCGATGCCGTCGAGCGGCGTGTCGGTCGGGCCGCGATAGCTGACGATCAGGATCTGCGCGTCGTCGGTCAGATGGTGCGGCAGCCGCGCGGCGAGCCGGCGCAGCTCGGCTTCCGACAGATAGTAGAGGATTTCCGGCAGGAGGATGAGGTCGAACCGACCTTGTGGCAGATCGTCCGGGAGCGATCCGACGATAAGGCTCAAACCGTCCGGCGCATCCCGTGCCGCCTGCGCGACCACGCCGGCGGAACGGTCCACGCCGATCGCCTCAACGGCCATGCCGGCGGCCAGAAGATCGCGTGACAAATGGGCTTCACCGCTGCCGAGCTCGAGGACGCGGCAGTAGCGCTCGCGCGCCAGCACCCTTGCCGATGCCGCCCGCTTTTCCAATTCGTAGTGCCGGTCACGGACTCCGAAGGGATCGGCGCCGTCCGCATAGAGCCGGTCGAAATGATCGGCCTTGGGACACTGTCCCGGCATGTCGAGCCACGCGATCCGCTCCAGCGGTCCATCATGTTGTTTCAAGAACCAATCGGGCAGGCGGAACGCACCCTCGCTATCGGGAACCACCAGGCCAAGCTGGCTGCGATGGCAGGCCAGCGCTCTGCGCTTGTCGTCCCGCGGCGTCGGCGTGCGGAAGGCGCTGAGTCCGGCATTGCGGAAGGGCGCATCCACCCCCAGGCGATAGGACCAGATCTCATAGAACAGGACTCTCAGTCCGGGCAGGCGCTCGCGCAGGCAAAGGACCATTTCGGCCGTTGCATGATGGTCGGGGTGCGGATCGTCCGGGTGCGGGGCCGCGACAGCCGTGGCCCCGAGGCGCAGGCAGAAGGCCTCGACCGCAGCGATGGCGTCGTCCCATCGCGAATCGTAGCGGCTTGCGCCATCCGGCAGGCCGAGGCGCAGCCATTGCGCGGCCGGTCCGGCAAGCTCCGCCACGGCCGCCTCCTGCTCCAAGGTGCGGATGGCCGCAAGCTCGGCCGGCGATATATGCGGTGACTGGCGATGCGAGCCTTCGCCGTCCGTGACCGCCACGATGCCGAGCGGGAGCCGACGGGCGGCGGCATCCCTGATAAGCGCCGAGCAACCGAGTGTCTCGTCGTCCGGGTGCGGCGACAGAACAACGAGCCCACCCGGCCCAGTTAGAAGGCCTGGCGCCGCACAGGGCGCGGCGTCCATCGCCCGCGTCCAGCCACCATAGGTGCCCTTCGTGCTCATGCCGCGTTGGCCGGCCTTTGCAGGGGCGTCGGCAGGCCGGGCTCGCTGCGGTCGGGGCGCTCAGCGCCCCGCCACAGCGTCTGCGTCAAATCCTCGAGCCAGGCGGCGGCGCGGGATGCCGCATCGGGCGCGTGGAGGCTTTGCAGAACCGATGGGTCGAGGGCCCGAGCCTGGCCTAAAAGGCTGCGCCATGCGTCGAAATCGCCCGGCCAGGCAGGGCAGGACGCCGCGGCGCCGATGCGCGTGAGCGCTTCCGCCTTGCGGTGCTGCTCACTGAAGTAGCGCCATTCGGGCATGACGACGAGCCGCCCGCCGGCGCGGGCCACTTCGTGGACCGTATTGTCGCCCGCCGAGGCGATGACGATATCGGCCGCGGCAAGGTAATCGGTGACGTTGGGGACCCAGCCGAGCTTTTGCAGATTGGCAAAATCGGTCTCGTGGCCTTCTTCCAGCGTGGGGCCGAGCACCAGCCATAGCGCGTCGGGCGCCGCGCGAGCGCCGACCGTCAGCGGCGCATAGGGCGTGCCGGCGCCGCCGCCGCCGGTCAGGACGACGATGGTTTCCCGGGACGGATCGAGCCCGAGGCGCCGCCGCGCCTCGGCCCGCTCGGCAACGGGCTCGCGCGTGGTGCACAGGCCGCCGCTATAGAATGTCTTGGCTCGCAGCTCGGGCGGATAATCCGCCTGTTCCAGCCGCTCGTCGAACGGGGCCAGCATGCCGACGCAGGCTTCGTAGGAGCCGATATGGCCGATATCCGACCGGTCCCCGTGCATGCGGATCTGGACGCAGGGCGTGCTGGCGATGCGCGAGAGGAGGGCGATTTCCGCCGACACGTCCACCACGAACAGGCCGACATCCCGCTCGTCCAGCGCGTCGACGATCAGGCGCATGGTCCGGCGCATCTCGGCCAGGCCGAGCGGCACGCAATGCATGACTTGCGGCGTCGGCTCGGCGAAGAGGCGCGGCGTGGGCACCGCCGCCCCGATCATGTTCGGCAGGCGGACGATGTCGACCGGCCGCTCGAACCCGTCGAAGAGTTCCGGGCCGGCCGTCAGGATGGTGACGGGCCTGTCCGGTGACATGCGTTCGATGAGCGCCATGGTGCGGTTGGCATGACCGCGCCCCTGATGGTGGACGAAGAAGGCGATCGGCTTGGTCACGGACATGCGTCTCCGCTTCAGGAATAGAGGATGTGATCGGGCTGCCGCGCGGCGGCGACCTCGTCCGCCGTCGGACGCCGCCGCACGCCGATCGCCTCGGCATCGAGGCTCCAGTCGATCAGCCCGGCCTGCGCGAACTGGCCCAGCCAGTAATCCATGCACCAGCGCCCATGCCGTTCCCGGTACAGGGCCGCGTTGCGCAGGATGTGGTCGAAGTGGTGCAGCGGCGGAATGTGGACGGGATGGTGCTGATGATAGGCCCGCGCGCCCGCCGTCCAGTAGACGGGCAGGCCGGCAGCGCCGACGCGGGCGGCGAAATCCGTTTCTTCGGCGCCATAGCCGGTGAAGGCCTCGTCCATGCCGCCGAGCGCCGCCCACTCGCTTGCGGCAAGCGCGAAGGACAGCCCCCACAATTCGCCGCTGTCTTCCTCTGCCCGAAGGCCGGTGGCGGGCATGTCCGGCTTGGCCGGGTGGCGCTGGCCCAGCCGGTCGAGGCGGCCATAGTCCAGCGCGTCACCGACGGCGCCGCCCGGCAGGTACAGGACCTCGCCTAGGAACAATCCCCGCGCAGCGGACGCTGCGTCGAGATAGGCTCCGGTCAGGCCGGGCGATGCGATGCAATCGACATCCAGGAAGATGAGGACCTCACCCGCTGCTGCGGCCGCCGCGGCATTGCGGGCCCGCGCCAGGGGCATGGGCTCGCCATCCACGATGATCTCGCGCACCGGGCAGCCCGGATCCGGCAGGTCGTGGACGGGGGCATCCTGCATATAGGCGATGATCAGTTCGAGCGGGCGGACCGTCTGTGCCTGCAGGCTGCGCATCAGATTGCGCAGATGGCCGTCGCGGCCACGCACGAGGGTCAGGACGCTGCCTTGCATGGCACTCCCGCGAGCATCTGGAAATGGGCGACACCTTCGATCACGCCCCGCGCATGCGTGTCGTGCGAGACGTAGGAGTGGCGGAGCGCGGGAAGATTGGGCAGATCGTCCGAATGGTTCGCCACGATGATGGATTGCGGAACGCTGCGCAGCATCTCCACATCGTTGCCGCTATCCCCGGCCACGATAACCGCTTCGATCGGGAGGCGGAGGAGCCGGCGGACGAAATCGACCGCCGATCCCTTGGATACTCCGGAGGGCAGCACGTCCAGATAGCGGCCATGGCTGTGTATCACGGAGGCCTCGATGCCGGCCTTCTGCAGTCGCACCCGTACCTGCGCCGCCGTGGCGGACCGCCCGTCCGAGAAATAGGACAGTTTGAACGGCCGTTGCTCCAACGGCGCCTGCGGGATGATGCCTTCGACATTGGACAGGCAAGCCATCGCCTTGTCCGGTTCCCAGCTCCGGGCGACGCGGCGCTGCCAGGCGCGGTCTGAATTGTAGGTCACCCCATTTGCGTCGAGGTGGTAGATCTCCGAACCGACCGAGGTGATGAGGAACTGCGGCCGTGGCATGTCTTCCCGCTCCAGGATCGCCATGGCGCTGTGGAAGGAGCGGCCGGTCGCCACGCCGAAGGACAGGCCCGACTGCGAGGGGCGCCAGTCCCGGAAAGCCCGGATACCTTCGCCGCAGCCGACCAGCGTGTTGTCGATATCGCAGACGAGAAGCTTGTTCGGGCGTGTCGGCTGTAGCGCTGCCGGCTGCCTCAGCCCGTTCAGAAGGCCTGTATAACGGCGCGCATGGCGGCCCCAGTCATAGGCGGCCGCTGCGGCGTCGCCAGCGCGCGACAGGCGGTTCCAGAGCCGTTCGTCGGCAATGATGCGCAGGGCCGCGCGGCCGATATCGTCGGGGTTGCGCGGATCGACCAGCACGCCGTTCCCGCATGTTTCGATAATGTCGTTCGGGCCGCCGCTGTCGGTGGCGACAAGGGGAAGGCTGGCAGCGGACGCTTCAAGGAGCGTCAGGCCGAAGGGCTCGTTCAGCGCCGGATTGACGAAGACCCCGCATCGGGCCCGTGCATAGGCGTAATAGCCCGGAACGTCCTGGGGGCAATGGTGCTTGGGATAGGCCACCTGGCCATAAAGGTCATAGCGATCGATCAGCCGCAGCATGTCTTCCATCACGCTCGACATCTCTCCGTCGAGCGTTTCGATATCGTCGCGCGTGCCGGCCACCAGAATCAGATTGGCCTTGTCCCGCAATGCGGCGTTGCGGCCATAGGCTTCGATGAGCGCGGTCAGGTTCTTGCGGCGCACGGGCCGGGCGATGGCCAGGATGCAGGGCTTATCCGGCTGGCGCAGGAAGCGCGCCAGCTCCGCCTCGATCCGGGCGGACGGCACGGCGTTCCGGAAGGCCGACAGATTGCTGCCGGGCGGCAGGACGCGGATTCGCCCCGGATCATACGCATCGTAGAGCGCATACTGCACCTCCGCCTCGTCCCGGGAGGACGCGATTAGAAGGCTTGCCTGCGACAGGGCGAGCTCTTCTGCGGCAATGCGCTGCGCCATGCCGGTCATGTCGCCGGTGCCGTCCAGCATGGCCTGCTTGACCCGCCCCAGCGAATGGGCGGTGAAGACAAAGGGAATGCCGAGCCGCCGGCGAACAATGGCCGCAACCTGCGCCGCATCGGCGTAATGCGCGTGGATGACGTCCGGCCGGGCACCGGCTTCGATATGGGCGATCAGGTTCTCGGCAAAACTCGCCACTTCCGTGTGGATATCCTCCTTCGGAAGATAGGCGGGGTTGGCCGAAGCGATCCGGATGATCTCCACGCCCGGGCGGCACGGCTCGACCGTTCGCGTATAGGCCTCTCCCATCCCGTCGAAGAGGCGGGTCGCGATCACGTGGCGATGGGTCGGGTGCAGCTCGGCGGCCGCTTCCACCAGATCGAGAAGGTAGCGGATGTGCCCGCCCGTATCGGCAGTCAGGCCGTACTGGACGTCGCATCCTTTGAGGCACCCTTGAAGTGCGACATGCAAGACGAACATACGTGCTCCCTCTACGCCAAACCAGGAGTGCGTATGCCGGCCACGCACAAGACCTCATTGCCAATCCGCGTTGCACAGGTTGCCCCAAGCATTTTCCCTGTACCGCCTGCCGACCATGGGGGAACGGAGCGGATCGTCCACGACCTCTCCGTCGCTCTGATGAGGGCAGGATTGGAAGTAACGCTGTTCGCCCCATCGGACAGTGCGGCAAAGGTGCCGCAGGTTGGAAAACTACCGAGTTTGCTTAGCTTGGAACGCAAATATTCAGATGTTCCACCGTCAACACCTTCCGTTCTGGAAGCAGTGCGCATGGAGGAACTAAGGCGGGAAATGGATCGCTTTGACATCATCCATTGTCATGGTGAATTTTTTCATGCGGCGCTGCTGGGGCCGAGGCGGCGCCACTCTGTCACAACCATCCACTGGCGCGTCGACCAGCTCGACCGGACGCTGTTCTTCGACGCGTTCCCCGATCTTCCCGTGGCCGCCATATCCAGGGCGCAATCGGATATGCTGCCGGCTGCCAACCGCGCGGGGATCGTTCACCACGGCATCGATGCCACGCGCTACGCGCCGGGCCGGGGCGATGGCGGTTATGTCGCCTTCATCGGCCGAATGACGGATCAGAAGCGGCCGGACCGGGCCATCCGCGTGGCACGGGCGGCCGGCCGAACCATCCGCCTTGCCGGAACGATCGACGTGGGCAATCCGCGCTATTTCGAGGAACAGGTGGCGCCCCTGCTCGGACCGGACGCAATCTACGAAGGGCCGCTCGGCGACGCCGCCAAACAGACGCTTCTGCAGCGAGCGGAGGCGCTTCTGTTTCCCATCGACTGGCCCGAACCCTTCGGCCTGGTCATGATCGAAAGCATGGCCTGCGGCACGCCCGTCATCGGCTGGAATGCCGGGTCCGTGCCCGAAGTGGTGCAAGACGGGGTGACGGGGTTCGTCGTCTCGAGCGAAGAGGAAGCCGTCCGCGCGCTCGGCCGTATCCCGGAACTCGACCGGCGTTCCATCCGGGCCGCCTTCGATGCGCGCTTCACCTCCGACCGTATGGCAGAGGCCTATATCGCCCTGTATCGCAAGCTTCTGGAGTCGTGATGCGCTGCTGTCTTCTGGCCTGGGACTATCCGCCGTCGCCCAGCGGGCTGTCCACCGCCGCCCGCGAAATCGCCGAAAGCCTGGTGGCTGAGGGCTGCGACATGACGGTCATCACCCTGGACCGCACGGGCGAAACGGTCGAGGGCGGGGTCCGCATCCTGGGCGCGGCGTTCGAGACCGGGGCCCTGGCGCGGTTGCGCAAGTGGGGCGGGGCAGGGCACCTTGCCGCGCCGCTGGCCTTCCGGCGCGCCGTCCTGGCGGCGCATCGCGCCCGCCCCTTCGCGGTGGTCGAGGCGACCAACTGGTATGCGCCGGCAGCCTTGCTGACGGGGCGCTCCGACCTGCCGCTCGTCACGCGCAATTCGACGCCCGCAGCTTATTCGCGCGTGGCGGCGAAGCGTTTGCGCGACCGGATCGACAATGCGAGCGCCGACCGGCTGGAGCGCCGCCAGGTGCTGGGCAGCGCCGGCCTCATCTCCAACACGCAGGATCACGGCGCGCGCATGGCGCAGCATTACGGCATCGACCCGGATGTGCCGCATGCGACGATCGGCCTGTCGCTGCCGCCTGAATTCCTGCAAGCCGCAGCGCAGGCGCCCTATCCGGGCACCGGCGACGTCCGGCTGTTGTTCGTCGGACGGGCCGAGGAGCGCAAAGGCTTCCCGGAGCTGATCGAGGCCATCGGAATCCTTGCGGAGGAGGCGGAGCGCGGCAGTCTTCCGAATTTCAGGCTCCGCTTGCTGGGCGTGCCGCCGGAGGATCTTCCAGAGGGTTTGGCGCCCGGTGCGGCCCGGCGGATCGAGGCGCTCGGCCGCCGCCCGCAGGAGGATCTGATGCGCGAATATGCGGCGGCCCATATCGTCGTGGCGCCCTCGCGCTATGAGAGTTTCGGCCTGGTCTACCAGGAGGCGCTGGCCTATGGCCGGGCCGTGGTGGCCAGCGCATCGGATGCGAGCGCCCGTGCCTTCGTCGGCGCCGGGGGCGTTCTGGCGTCGCAGACGAGCGCGCCCGCGCTGGTGGAGGTGCTGCGCCCACTCATCGCGGAGCCGGAACATCGCCTGGGCATGCGCAACCGCGCGCTCGCTGCGGCAAGCCGCTTCACGCGGGCCAGCCTCGGCCGGGAGACGCTCGATCTCTACCGGGCCGCCATCGCCCGCAGTCAGTCGCGATAGGGCAGGAGGAGCGCAGCCTCCTCCTCCAACCGGCCCTGGCCGGGCGCCATCCTGTCGTATCGGTGCGAGCGTTCGACGACGTGCCGTCGTGACAGGTGATGTTCGATCGCGCAGTTGAGGCTGATCATGCTCCTTTGCCACGGCCGGTCGGGGCGCTCGTGCACGCGGCCGGCAAAGCGCACGGCGCGGCGGTTCAACCGATACTGCGTGTCGGGAAAGACATCGGAGAGGACGCCGTCCACAAAGTTCCGCCTCGGCAATCCGATAGAGGCAATGTCCTGCGCGCTTGCATGGGCAGCCAGCGCTCGCAGGAACGGACCTGCTTCCGGGCGGAAGGTTTCATCTGCATCGAGCTGCAGGATCCAGTCGCTGACGGCCAGATCCTGCAGCGCGTTGCGCTGATCGCCGAAATGGCCGTCGAGCGGGCGGTAGACGATGCGCACGCCCTTCGGCATGGGGGCCGGCACGCGGGCAGTGCCATCGCACAAAAGCACGATTTCGCGCGCCCAGGCCAGATGAACCGCGGCTCCGGCCAGGATGGCGTCGACCGCGTCCGGGCGGCACAGATAGCCAAGGCTGATATCGGCTGTCGCTGCCCCGCCCCCGTGAATGAGTGCGCCACAGCCTGGATGCTCGGAATGGGGGAAGGCAAGGGCCTTTGCCTGGCTGTCGCCCAGCGGCTCGAAGAGCTGCTGGAACAGCGTCGATGCCATGCGCAGCGTGTAGGCATCCATGCCAAAACCGCAGCCCAAGGCAGCATCGACACGGCCGGCGGCGGACCAGCGGGCCAGGGCGCCGGCAAGGCCGTGGCAGCGCTCCGGATCGATGAGCAGCCCGCACGCGGCGCAGGCTGCAGGGTAGGTGATCGGCCGGCCGTCGCGATGGCGCAAGACCCGGCGCGTGGGCTCGATATTCCTGGATTGGCAGAGCGGGCAGCGTTGCAGCACCGGGTCATGGCCTTTCGAGATGGCGGCGCCCGATCGGGGCGGCCGCAACGAAGTGCGAGCTATCGCGTTGGCACCACAGTTCAACGGAGTCCTTCATGTTCGACCTGCCCCATGCGTCATCCGGCTCCATTTCCATCGTCGGTAACGGCCGAGTGCGGCCCGAACAGGGGCCGATGATCGATGCGGCAGACTGCGTCATCCGGTTCAACAACGCGCCGGCCTTCGGGCGCGCAGCAGGCCGGCGTGTCACGCATCTGGCGCTCGTCAACCGGGGTGGGCAGCCGGCGGAATGGGCGCGCGAAGCCGGTTTCGGCGAACGGGACGTCGTCCGATCGGCACGGACGATCCTCTTTCCCTTTCCCGAACTGGCCGACCGCGCGGACGAGCTGTGCTGGACCCGCAGCCTCAAGCGCAAGCTGCCTCGGCACAGCTTTCACATGCTGGATACGGCGCTGCACGAAGAGGCCGAAGCCGCGCTGCGTGTCCACGGCGCGGCAACGCCGACCATTCCGAGCACCGGGCTCCTGGTGACGCTGGCCGCGCTCAACCAGGCGCCGGACCGCTCGCACGGGCCGATCCGGTTGTTCGGCTTCGGCTTTGCCGGGTGGAGCGGACATTCCTGGTCGGCGGAGCGGGACCTTCTGCGCCAGCGCGAGCGCCAGGGGGACGTGGCGATCATGCCCTCGTAATCAGCACTGTTTCCGCCGTGCGGAGATGGTACTCATGTCACGGACGGGATGATCCGTGGGGAGAGGCGGCGCGATGGCGGGAACGACGGGCAGCGAAAAGAAACGCTCCGCTACGCAATCCTCCCGTCCGGTACGCCCCCCGGCACCCACCCGCAAGGACGTCATCGCCCATCTGATCGACCAGCGGGACAGCTATTCCCGCTCCAACCGCAGGATTGCCGATGCCATCCTGTCGGAACCGCGCCGTTTCGTGGAAACGCCGGTCGAGGCGCTGGTGACGTGGATCGGCGTATCGGCGCCGACCATCACGCGTTTTGCGCGCGGCATCGGCTGTGACGGCCTGAAAGATCTGAAGCTGCGCATCATGGGCTCGATGCGGGTCGGCATCCGCTACCTCGAACCGCAGACGCAGCCGGTGGGCGTTGCCGAAATTGCCGACAGGGTCGTCACGCGCGCACATGCGGCGATCGACCAGATGTTCCGCACGGCCGACCTTGTCGGCGCGCAGGAAGCGATCCGCCTGATCGCTTCCTGCTCGACACTCTATGCCTTCGGCAGCGGCGGGGTTTCCTCCTGGATGATCGAGGAGGCGCAGAACCGCTTCTTCCGCCTCGGCATCCGCGTCATCCCCTGCGCCGACCACCAGATGCAGCTCATGCTGGCATCGGCCATCGACAGGGGCGACATCGTCCTGTGCTGCTCGCTCACCGGCGACAACGAGGAACTCGCCCGCGCCGTCACCGTGGCGCGGGAATATGGCGCCCTGACCATCGGCATCGCACCCTCCGACAGCCTGCTGCACGGAGCGGTGGATGTTGCCGTACGGCTGGACATGCCGGCGGATGAGGACATTCTCAGCCCTGCGACGATCCGCTACGCGCATCTGATCGCCATCGACATCATCGCCTATGGCGTGGCGATCGAGCGCAAGGAAGGCGGGCGCGAGAAGCTGCGCCGCGTCCGCCAGCAACTGGCCAACCGCCGCAACACGCCCAACACCCAACCGCTCTGCGATTGAGGGCATTCTGCTGATTTTTTAATTTCCTGATCAAAATTTGCACGATTACACCGCAATGCAGCGGTGCGACTGCGAAAAATGATCGGAAAATGAAAATAGCTGTAGACAGGTTCCAGAATTCCCGCTTAGCTTCCCCTCATAGCAAGACATTCCACCGGCACGCTTGAACAGGTGCCGCGACTGACCGGACTGCGCGGCAACGCCACGCGTCGACGCGCTCGCTCATCTTCTTAAAGACATGGGGGACTGGCATGACGACATTGCTGGATCGGTACCTGCTGTCCAGGCGACAGGTTCTGCGCGGAACGGCAGGCCTTGCCGCGGCGGGGATGATGGGGCGCCGCGCGTTCGCGGCGCCATCGACACCGCTGACCTTCGTCGGCTGGCAGTATCAGCCGCAGATCGTGGAAGAGAACGTGCGCACGTTCATGTCGCTCTACGACGAGAACGTGAATTACGAGCTCGTCACGGGTGACTACCATCCCATTGCGGAAACGAAGCTGACCGGCGGCCAGCATATCGACATGCTCTATTCCGAGGAAAACTACATTGCCCGCTGGCACACGGCCGAGTGGATCCGCGATCTGAGCGGCCTGCCGGGGATCGAGGAGATCCAGGCCGGCATGTTTCCGGTGAGCGTGGAAAGCCTGTCGCTCCCCAATGGCGGCCCCCTTTGCGGCATGCCCTATTACGCCGGGTACAATACGTTCCTGTATAACGAGGAACACCTGGCGAAGGCGGGTGCAGAGGTGCCGCAGACCTGGGATGCGGTCCTCGACGTCTGCCGCAAGCTGAAGGCCGACGGCATTTCCGACGCGCCTTTCCACGGCATGTGGCAGCAGCAATGGCCGAACATGTCCTGGTACATGTTCTCGGCCTGGTATTCGGAAGGCGCGAAAGTCTTCGACGAACAGGGCAATTTCGTCGACGAGCCGGCCTTGCGCAAGATCCTGGAGGTCAACCAGACCTTCTACCGCGAAGGCCTGGTGACGGCCGACATCATGACGCTGCCGGGCGAGGGCGTGCCGAGCTACGCGTCGGGCCGGCACACATTCATGGTCGTCCATGATTACAACCAGAAAGTCGCCAACGATCCCGCCGTCTCGAAGATCGCGGGCAAGGCGCGCAATGCGCTGATGCCGGGCGCAACGCAATCCACCATGGCCTGGACGGCGGCCTATCTGATGGGCGCGAACCCGGTGGACGAGGCGCGCGTCTGGAACCTGCTCCAGTTCTTCGGCGGCAAGGCCAAGGACGGCCAGTACTATGTCAGCAAGCGCTGGGCGCTCGAGTTCGGCTTAGGGTCGGCCTACAAGGAACTGATGGCCGACCCCGAAGTGGTGGCGAGCTTCTCCAAGTGGAAGGACCTCGACGTCGCGTCGAAGCAGCTGTCCAATGCCACGTCCCGCGCCATCGGCAAGACGATCTGGTTCCCGGAATGGGACATGTACATGATGCAGCAGGTGCAGGAATATATCCGCTCCGGCAGCTCCACGGATGCGCTCGTCGCCTCCCTGGCCGCCAAGGCCGAAGAGCTCAAGGTCCAGTACGGCTAGGCCGGTCGACACGCCGGAGCGGCCGTTCGGCCGCCCCGGCGCGCTCCCCAGACTTTTCGATACGCGCAAGGACGCCGCCATGACGATCCCCATGCAGTCCGTTTCCGCGTCGGTGGCACCCAAGGGGCGCCGCCGGAAGAAGCGGTCCGTGCCAGCCTTCGCCTATCTTGCCGTGGCGCCGACCCTCATCCTGATGGTGCTGATCGTCGGCCTGCCCTTGCTCTACAGCCTGTATCTGTCCTTCAACAGCACCAATCCCATCACCAAGCGCTGGGTCTTCGTGGGCCTTGCAAACTATCAGAAGGTCTTCAACGATGCGGCCTTCTGGGCATCGCTCGGGCGCACGCTTTACTTCTCCAGCCTCGCCGTGATCGGCACGACCGTCCTCGGCACGCTGATGGCCCTGGTCCTGAACCAGCCCTTCTTCGGGCGCGGGGTTCTGCGCAGCGTCGTGCTGGTGCCCTGGGCCATGGCGCCCGTCTCGGTCGGCGTGCTCTGGTCTTTCGTCTATGCGGGCAATTTCGGCCTGTTGAACGGGCTTCTCCACGATCTTGGCCTCGGCTCCCTCGCACGGCCCTGGTTCGGCGACGGCTTCCGCGCCCTGAACCTCGTCACGCTGACGCAGGTGTGGAACCAGGCGCCGCTCACCACGCTCATGCTCCTGTCGGCGCTGCAGTCCATGCCCGCCAACCTGCACCGGGCAGCCCTTCTGGACGGGGCAGGGTCCGTGCGTCGCTTCTTTGCCATCACGTTGCCCTGGCTCAAGCCGACGCTCGTCTTTTCCATGGTCATCGCCACCATCAACGCGCTGATGACCTTCGACATCATCCTGATCATGACCCGCGGCGGGCCTGGCGCGGCAACGACGACCCTGTCGTGGCACGGCTACATGCAGTCCTTCCAGTTTCTGAAGTTCGGGGAGGGCGCGGCGATCCTCTATGTCCTCACCTTCCTCAGCCTCGCCTTCGCCATACTGTACTTCGTCGTCCTGCGTCCGCGCCGCGTGACAGCCGCCCGCAACGACGCCGACACGCCCACGGTCGAACGCGTTGTCGGCGGTGCGCGCCCCCGCATGGAGACGCTGCCCACGCCGCGCCGCCGGACTGTTCTGGCGCCGGCCGCCGCGCGGCATTTGGGATCGGCCGGCTTCCGGCTGGCCGTCGGGGCGATCTTCGTCTGGTCGCTCCTGCCGGTGCTGGCGCTTCTTCTGATCAGCCTGTCGCCGGCGACGGACCTGATCCGCACGCCGCCCTCCGTCTGGCCCTCCAGCCTGACGCTCGACAATTACCGTGCGGTGCTTCTGCCGGATGGCGGAACGACGAGCGTCCAGGCGGCGCGCGTGCCCGTGTCGATCCTGAACAGCCTGCTCATCGGCGTCAGCGTGGCGTTGATCAACGTGGCGCTCGGCACTTTGGCCGGATACGCCTTTGCGCGGCATGCCTCCAAGCGCTTCTTTGCGGTCAGCCTCTGGGCGCTGCTTTTGACGCGCATGGTGCCGGCGCTGACGCTCGTCCTGCCCTTCTTCGTCCTGTTCCGCACGCTCGGCCTGATCGACACGCATCTCGGCCTCATCATCGCCTATTCGACGATCCTCATGCCGCTGGCTGCCTGGATGATGAAGTCGACCTTCGAGAACGTTCCCGAAAGCCTGGAGCGCGCGGCGCTGATCGACGGGTGCAGCCGGTTCGCCATGTTCCGCAAGATCCTCGTGCCCGTGGTGCGGCCGGGCATCATCGCGGCGCTGATCTTCTCCTTCCTGGTGTCGTGGAACGAGTTCCTCTTCGCCATGATCCTGACGTCGACGCCGCGCACGCAGACCATCCCGGTCGTCATCGCCGGCTTCCTGAACCAGGCGCGCTTCTACGAATACGGGCCGCTCTTCGCCGCCAGCGTCCTGGCGATCCTGCCGCCCGTCACGGTGGCCTTCTTCTTCCAACGTTTCCTGGTGCAGGGCGCTCTGTCCGGCGCGGTCAAAGGCTGAAAGGAGCACTCTCCATGGCGTCCATCACCATATCGGGCCTCAACAAGCGCTACGGCAAGACGCATGTCCTGAAGGATCTGGACCTGTCGATCCGCGATGGCGAGTTCATCTCCTTCCTGGGGCCGTCGGGCTGCGGTAAGTCCACCCTCCTGTTCTGCATCGCAGGCTTGGAAACGACGCAGGAAGGCTCGATCCGCTTCGACGGGCAGGAGATTTCCGAACTCGGCCCGCGCGAGCGCAACATCGCGCTGGTCTTCCAGGATTATGCGCTGTACCCGCACATGACCGTGCGGGAGAACATCGCCTTTCCGCTGCGCCAGCAAAAGGCCGATACGGCGACGATCGAGCGTCAGGTCGCCTGGGCGGCGGACGTTCTGGGCATCGAGACGCTCCTGGACCGTCAGCCGGCGGCCTTGTCCGGTGGCCAGCGCCAGCGTGTGGCTGTCGGCCGCGCCATCGTGCGCAACCCGGCAGCGCTTTTGATGGACGAGCCGCTGTCGAACCTCGACGCGTCGCTGCGCGTGCGCATGCGCACCGAAATTCGCCGGCTGCAACGTGAGCTCGGCATCACCGTCATCTTCGTCACGCACGACCAGGAAGAGGCGATGGTCCTGTCCGACCGCATCGCCGTCATGCGCGACGGGGTCCTGCAGCAGTTCGCCCCGCCGATGGAGGTCTATTCACGGCCTGCCAATCAGTTCGTCGCCGGCTTCATCGGCAGCCCGCAGATGAACTTCCTGCCGGCGCACATTTTGGGCGGCCCGGCGGACGAGATCGTGGGCGTGCGCCCGCATGATCTGAAGCCCGTCCGCCGCCCGGGCGGCGGGCTGACGATGACGGGAGAGCTCATCCTGGTGGAGCCGGCGGGCCCCTTCCAGTTCCTGGACATCCTGATCGATGGGCAGGTGACCCGCGCGACATGCAGCGACGCCTCGGGCCTGACCACCGGGCAGACCATCAGCGTGGCCGCCGAGCCGGACGCCATCCGGTATTTTTCCGTCACGGATGGCCGGCGCCTGGAAAAGAACTACACACAGAATGAAAGTCTGATCCATGCAGTATGATCTGGTGCTCCGCAACGGACGCGTCGTCGACCCGTCCCAGAATATCGATCGCGTGGCCGATGTGGCCTTTGCCGGCGGCGTCGTGGCCGCTATCGGCGATGGCCTGTCCGGTTCGAAGAGCCGCGATTGCAGCGGGCTGATCGTCACGCCCGGCCTGATCGACCTGCACACCCATGTCTATTGGGGCGGCACCTCGCTCGGCGTCGATCCCGATGCCTTTGCCCGCGACAGCGCCGTGGCGACCTGCGTCGATACGGGAAGTTCCGGGCCGGGCAACTTCCCGGGCTTCCGGCGGCATGTGATCGAGCGCAGCGAATGCCGCATCCTCGTCTATCTGCATGTGTCCTTTGCGGGCATATACGGCTTTGCCAAGAACATCATGCTCGGCGAAGGCCACGACATGCGCCTACTGGCCGCCCGCGAGGCGGTGGAGGTGATCGAGGCCAACCGTGACGTCATCATTGGCGTCAAGGTGCGGATCGGCCGCCACGCATCCGGCCCCGCCGGCATCCAGCCGCTTGACGTGGCGCTGCAGGTCGCCGACGAGACGGGGCTGCCTTTGATGGCCCATATCGACGAGCCCCCGCCTTCCTACGAGGAGGTCGTGTCGCGGCTGCGCAAGGGCGATGTCCTGACCCATTGCTACCGGCCCTTCCCGAATGCGCCCGTCGACGGCAGGGGAAAGGTCAAGCCGGCCATCCGGGAGGCTCGCGAGCGGGGCGTCATCTTCGACATCGGCCATGGCATGGGCTCATTCTCCTGGCGCACGGCGCGCGCCATGATGGCGGAAGGTTTCCTTCCCGATACGATCTCGTCGGATGTGCACTCGCTGTGCATCACCGGGCCTGCCTACGACCAGGTCACCACATTGTCCAAATTCCTGGCGCTCGGCATGCCGCTGAACGATGTCATCGCGGCATCGACATGCGCGCCGGCGGCGGCCGTGCAGCGCCCCGAACTCGGCACGTTCCGGGTCGGCAGCGTGGGGGATGCCAGCATCCTGGAGATGCGGCAGGGCCGCTTCCCGCTGGAGGACGTGCGCGGTGAAACCGTGGTGGCCGGCGAACGCCTCTTTGCCGCAGGGCTGGTCATCGCCGGCCGGGAGATCGCGCCGCAGGGCCAGAAGCTCGCCACAGCGGCCGAATGAAAGGACCATACGGGATGGACGGTATCGATACGTTGCGCCGCGTGCCGGCAAACCACATTGGCGGGGAATGGCTGGCTCACGCCGACACCATGCCTGCCATCAACCCCGCGACGGGCGAGGAGATCGCCCGCCTGCCGCGCTCGGATGCAAGGACGGTGGATGCGGCCGTTGCCGCCGCCGTGGCGGCGGGCGCATCCTGGCGCAAGGTTCCCGTCTTCGAGCGGGCGCGCATCTGCATGGCCATCGCCGCCTTGATCGACACGCGGCGCGAAGCCATCGCCCGTGTTCTGTCGGCCGAGCAGGGCAAGGTCCTGGCCGAGGCGATGGGAGAGGTCGGCAAGGCCGCGGACGGGTTCCGACTTGCCGCCGAACTCGTCAAGCAGATGGGCGGCGAGACGCTTCCGGCCGAGGATCCGACCAAGCTCGTCCTGACCCTGCGGGAGCCGAGGGGCGTCTATGGCGTCATCACGCCGTGGAATTTTCCCGTCAATATTCCGGTCGAGTATCTGGCGCCCGGCATCGCCACGGGCAACGCCATCGTCTGGGTGCCGGCGCCGTCCACCTCGCTCGTGGCCTGCGAACTCATGGACGCCATCGCGGAAGGCGGCCTGCCGGCCGGGGTGATCAACCTCGTCATCGGTGAGGGCGCGGTTGCGGGAGATGCGGTCGTCACCCACCCGGACGTAGCGGCGATCGGTTTTACCGGCAGTGCGGCGACGGGCCGGCGGATTGCCGAGCGGGCGGCGGGCAAGCCGCTTCTTCTGGAACTCGGCGGCAACGGCCCCGTGGTCGTGTTCGAGGATGCGGACCTTGACGCCGCGGCCGCGGCGGCGGCCGGCGGCGCCTTCTTCAATGCCGGCCAGGTCTGCGCGGCGACGGGCCGGGTCCTCGCGCATCGCTCCATCGTGGAGCCCTTGTGCGACAGGCTGGTGGAGCATGCGCGCCGCCACGTGCTCGGCGATCCCTTCCACCAGGGCACGACGATGGGCCCGCTCAACAATGCCAAGGTGGCGGCCAAGGTGCGTGAGCATGTGGACGACGCCGTGGCAAAGGGAGCGGGCGTCCTTCATGGCGGGCGCACGCGGGAGGATCTGGGCAGCGCGCTCTACTTCGAGCCGACCATCATCCGCGATGTGACGCCGGACATGAAAATCAACCGCGAGGAAACCTTCGGGCCTGTCGTTCCGGTCCTTGCCTTCGACGACGACGCAGAGGCGCTGCAGCTGGCGCTGGACAGCGAGTACGGGCTGTCTGTCGGGGTCTTCACCACCGATATCGTGCGCGGCGTGGAAATGGCCCGGGCGATCCCGGCCGGCATCGTCAACGTCAATGCGGGCAGCACCTGGTGGGAAATTCACCTTCCCTTCGGCGGCGGCTCGGGAACGCGCAGCGGCATCGGCCGGCTCGGCGGGCGGCACACGCTCGAGGCGATGACGGAGCTGAAGATGATCACCGTGACGATGAGTGGGGGAATGCGCCCATGAGCATGGCGGAACCGATGTCGGACCGGCGCAACGCGCCCCTGTCGCCACCCGAGCGCGCGCGCATGATGCGCGCTTTGGTGGACGAGCTCATACCGGGCGATGCGCAATGGCCCTCGGCGTCCGAGGCCGGCGTGCACGGTCTGCTGGCGCTGCGCGTCCTGGCCGACTGGGACGATGCGGCCGTCGACACGCTGGACCGGCTGGTCGGCTGGAGTGCGGGCGCGTTGTCGAGCCCGGACGCGGCACGCCGCGAAGCTGCCGTGGCATCCTTTGAGGCGGCTTCGCCCAAGCTGTTCGATCACCTGCGCACGGCGACGGTGCTGGCCTATTACGAAACGCCCTTCGTGATCGCAGCCATCCAGGCCAGCGGCCGGCCCTATTCGGCCCGGCCGCACCTGACCGGCTACCCGATGGCGCCCTTCGACTTCAACCGCGACACGCCGCGCCACGGGCGCGGCCATTACCTGACGACCGACGAGGTGACACGCGTGGACACCACGCAGCTCGACCTCGACGCGGCCGTAACGCAACGCTGGGGGCTGCAGAGATGAACGAAACGCGCACATGTGACGTGCTGATCATCGGGGCGGGCGCCACCGGCTCCCTGGCGGCAATGGTGCTGGCCGAAGGCGGGCTCGACGTGGTCTGCCTGGAACAGGGCTCCTGGGTCGAGGCACAGGACCATCCGCACCATCATGCGGACTGGACCTGGCAGCGCAAGACCAACTGGAGTCCGGATGTGAACAAGCGTCACCATCCCGATGATTTTCCAGTGGATTCGGACTCGTCCCAGATTCTCATGTGGAATGCGGTGGGCGGCTCGACCAATATCTATGGGGCGATCTGGCCGCGCTACCGCCCGTCGGATTTCCGCAAGGGAACCGAGCATGGGATGCAGCCGGACTGGCCCATCGCCTATGAGGATATCGCCCCCTATTACGAGGCGGCGGACAAGATCGTCGGCGTGTCGGGCCTGGCCGGGGACCCGGCCATGCCGCCCCGCGCGCAGTGCCCGACGCGGCCCATGCCCTTTTCCAGTGTCGCCCGCCGCCTGTCCGATGGCTTCGACAGCCTGGACTGGCACTGGTGGCCAGTCGAAGCCGGCGCCGTCTCGCAGGATTATGACGGCCGGCCGGCCTGCAACAATTGCGGGATCTGCAATGGCTGCCCGCGCGGCTCGATGAGCAAGTACTCCATGTCCGTCTGGCCGAAGGCGCTGGCCGCAGGCTGCGAGCTGCGCACCCATGCCCGCGTGCTCAAGATCGAGAAGGGCCCGGATGGACGCGCCACGGGCGCCCTGTATATCGACAGGAACACGGGCCGGACGGTGTTCCAGAAAGCGCGCATCGTCATCGTCGCGGCCAATGGCATCGGCACGCCCCGGCTGCTCCTGGCATCGGACAATCTTGCCAATGGCAATGATCAGGTCGGCCGGTACCTCCTGCACCATACGCTCGTCGCCTGCGAGATGTTCGTGGACGAGCCGGTGGACGGGCAGATCGGCTATGTCGCCTCGCTCATCTCGCGCCAGTTTGCCGAAACGGACGTATCCCGGGGTTTCGTCAACGGCTTCAATTTCAACTGCATCACCTCCACCGCCTCGGCCGGCGAGCTTGCCGCCGGCTGGTTCAGCAAGGCGCGCGCGCCCTGGGGCAAAGGGCATCACGACTGGTTCCAGCGCCATTTCGGGCATTCGATCGGCGTCTTCGCCATTGGCGACGATCTGCCGAACCCGGACAACCGTGTGACCCTGTCGGACCATCTGACGGATTCGGACGGCGTCCCGGCCGCCGTCACGCATTACGCCCCGGGCGAGAACGACCGCCGGATGATGAACTACATGCTCGACCGGCTGGAAGAGCTGGCCAAGGCCTGCGGCGCCTTCGAATACAGCCTGCAGGATTACCGCGACGAGAACGGGGTCTACCGCACGCCGGCCTGGCACATGATCGGCACCTGCCGCATGGGGTCCGACCCGCAGACATCCGTCGTCAACAAGTGGAACCAGAGCTGGGAGGTGCCGAACCTCTTCATCGTCGATGGCAGCGTCCTGGCGACGGGCGGCGTGGTCAACCCGACGCCCACCATTTCGGCGCTGGCGCTTCGGGCGGCCGTCCATATCCGCGACAATTTTCAGAGCCTGTCCACGACGACGCGTTCGTCGCTGGCGGCGTAAGGTCCGCGCGGATCATGCAACAGCGCCCGCCCGCCGAGCCCGGCATGCACGAGAGCGAGATCGACACGCCGGCCCTGATCATCGACCTCGATGCGCTCGAGGCCAATATGGACGCCATGGCCGCAGCCTGCCGCACGGCGGGGGTGCGGCTGCGCCCCCATGCCAAGACGCACAAGTCGCCCGTCATCGCCCATTGGCAGCGGGCGCGCGGAGCCATCGGCCAATGCGTGCAGAAGCCGGCCGAAGCCGAGATCCTGGCCTGGGGCGGGGTGGAGGATATCCTCGTCTCCAACGAGGTCGTGGCCCCCGCCAAGCTGAAGCGCCTGGCCGCGCTGACGCGCATGGCCCGCATATCGCTCTGTCTCGACGATCCGCGCATTCTGCCGCGGATCGAGGAGGCGGCGGCCGCGCTGGCGACGCGTCTGAACGTGCTTGTCGAGATCGACGTCATGGGCGGGGCGCGATGCGGTGTCGCGCCCGGGCCGGGCGCGGCGGAACTTGCCGCGCGCATCGCCGCAAGCCCGCACCTGACCTTCGGCGGGCTGCAGGCCTATCACGGCGCTGCACAGCATATGCGCCAGGTGGAGGAGCGCCAGGCGGCCATTCACCGCGCGGCGGAGCTGACGCGCCACACGATCGAGCTGATCGCACTCAAAGGCCTGTCCTGCGATATCGTCGGCGGTGCCGGTACGGGCACCTTCGCGTTGGAGGCGGACAGCGGCGTCTACAACGAGTTGCAGACCGGCTCCTACATCTTCATGGACGCCGATTACGCACGCAACGATCCGGCGCCCGCCTTCCGCCAGTCGCTCTTCGTCCTGTCGACCGTCATGAGCGCGCAGGCAGGCCGCGTCGTCGTCGATTGCGGCCACAAGGGCGTTGCGGTCGATAGCGGCCTGCCGCTCGTGGCCGGATGGGACGGCCGGCTGACCTGCGTCGGCGCCTCGGACGAGCACGGCACGCTGGCGCTTGCGGGCGGGATTACCGGGCCGGCGCCGGGTGAGATGTTGCGGTTGGTCCCCGGCCATTGCGACCCGACGGTGGACCGTTACGACTGGTATGTGGGACTGCGCGGCGAGCGGGTCGAAACCGTCTTCCCCGTGGCGGCGCGGGGGATGATGCAATGAGGCATGAGCAACCGAGCGAGGGCGCTTTAGCGGCATTGTTCTGCCTGCGCTGCCACGCGCGGAATGCGGCGAGGCTCGCCTATCGCTGCCCGGATTGCGGCGGGATCCTGCGTGTCGAGCGGCCCTTGCCGGCCGGCCGCCGGTGGCGGACATCCGATTTCGTCAGCGAGCGCGTGACGCTCGGCGAAGGCGGGACCCTGATGCGCAAGGTCCGGCCCGACCTCCTGCATGAGCGCTTCCACGGCCAGCTTTACGTGAAGGACGAGACGCGCAACCCCTCCGGCTCCTTCAAGGACCGGCTCGTGGCCGCCGCTGTCAGCCGCGCGCTCGCGCTGGGCGCACCGGGAATCGTCTGCGCATCCAGCGGCAATGCGGGCGCCGCGGCCGCCTGCTACGCGGCCAATGCGGGTGTGCCCGCCATCATCGTGTGCCCGGAATCGACGCCGGAGGGCAAGGTGGCCCAGATCGCCGCCTATGGCGCGACCTTCCACCGCGTTCCGGGCGATTATTCCCGTTCCTTTCAGGTCGGGATCGAGCTTGCTGCCGAGTCGGGTTTCGCCAACGTCACCACCACGTACCAGAACGCCTATGGCGTGGACGCGCTGCGCCTGGTGGGGCAGGAGATCCTGGACGATCTCTCCGGAAACGTGCCGGACTGGGTCGCGGTGCCGACGAGCTCGGGCCCGCTCGTCCATGGTGTCTGGCAAGGTTTCAGCGACTGGAGCGTGCAGGTCCCGCGCCTCGTCGCTGCCCAATCGGAAGGCTGTGCCCCGATCGCCACCGCCTTCCGGGAGGGCCTTCAGGACGTGTCACCCTGGCCCGCGCCGCACACGCTTGCCTCCGGCATATCGGACCCGCTCGCCTCCTACCCGGACGAAGGCAGCCTGACCCTGTCGCTGGTTCACGCGACGGGCGGGCAGGGCGTCGCGGTTCCCGATGCGATGATCCTGTCGGCCATGCACGACCTTGCCCGCCGCGCCGGGCTCTTCAGCGAACCGACGGGCGCCACGTCCCTGGCCGCCATGCGTCAACTTTTCGATGACGGCCTGATCGGTGAAGATGACACCATCGTCTGCCTCGTCACCGGCAACGGTGCGAAGGACTACGCCGCCTGGCGAACGGCGGATGGGCAGGTGTAAGACGCTGCCCACGGCCTCGGCCGGAAGGCGTCTGGGTGGCATTCGTTTTCAGCCGGCAGACGCATTGACGCCAGGGCGCTCCATCCCTATGGTCCGCCCACTTCGCGACTCTTGCAGCGCGTTTGTGAGCGCGTAGCTCAGTTGGTAGAGCACGTGACTTTTAATCATGGGGTCCAGGGTTCGAATCCCTGCGCGCTCACCATCAAGCCCATGACATCCCTGACCTACTCGGATCGCGGCTAGCGCCGGGGTTTCTGTGGGGTTCCAGAATGAAAGCGGCCCAAGGAGCCGGACCGCCCGACCATGGCCGGCCGGCAAGACCCTGGCACTGAGGAGGCTGCCGTTCGATCGAGCATGTCGACATGTTCACAGACACCAAAAGGTTCAACTGGGGTTGGATGCGGATTGACGGCTCTTAAAGGTAAAATGGCGGCTTAGCGCCCCGGTCCGGTTATTGGCGCAGCGTCGGCCGTTGCTGCAAAAGCAGATGCAACCATCGGCGTGACCATGTACGATAAGGCGGGTGCGGGCGGCTCCAACCGGTGCTAATGCATCAAGGCCTCCGCTAGCAGAGCGGAAAGGGCGCGCTCGTCTCCGTCGAAACTGTCGATCATCGCCGCTAGCACGCGCTCAGGCTCCAGGTGGGCATGATCGATAGTATAGCCGGCATTGGCCGCTAGCAGATTGAGAAAGGCCAGTTGGGTGCGCCCGTTGCCTTCCCGGAAGGGGTGCACCGCATTAATTTCCGCCAGCAGATGGGCAGTCCGCTGAACGAACATCTGCACTGGCAAAGCAGCAACCTCGTCCGGATCGCCATACTCAGCAAAAGCCTTGGCAAGAGACACTTGGATATATTCCGGAAAGCAGAACCAGTTTTGCCCTTTGCCAATGCGGATCGTGCGGATTTGACCCGCCCAGCCGTAGACATCTTGGAACAGGTGGTGATGCAGGCTGAGGTAGTGGTCCGGACCCAGGTCGCCGGCGGGAAAGGGCTCTTCGGCGCGCTCGAGGAACAGGATCAGTTCCGCCTCATCTAGTTCCTCCTGGACCTGGAGCTCCAGCAGATTGCGCAGCACCGTGGTGCCTGGATAGCAAAGTGGATCGGCCTCCGAGGTATAAGCCAAGCGACGCTACTTCTTACGAAAAAGCCCAATGATGTGGGTGCGCCTCTCTGCGCGGGACAGGCCTCTCTCGTCCATATCACGAACCAGTGTGGCCATGCGCGGGGATACCGTCAGGCCTTCGACAGCGCTGATGGCTTCGCCAGAGCGTCGGGTCAGCACGAAACGTCCGTTTTTGGCCGAGCGCTTCAGGTTCTGGACATCGAAGCTTTTTCCTGACGGGCCATCGACCTGCAGGAACCGGTCACTGTCAGCAGCACGAGCACATTTGCTTTTAGGATCGTTCATGGCTGTAATCTTACCATGGCTGCCACCCACCGCTAGTCAAAACTGACTCGGGCAGCCGCCGAGGCACGCACCGCCAAACCGATTCAGCCACGTGGGTTCGGTTCCTTTTCGCGAGCCGTGGTGTCGGGATGGGCCTCGCCGTACTTCTCGGTCACGAACGGGCCACTGCTGGTACTGCGGTAGGGTGAACCTGGACCATCGCCGTACAAGTCACGCGGCTCGGTCGGGTGGCCGGCACGGTTGCCAGCGGCCCTCCTACCGCTCCCAGTACCAGGCAGCGTAAACGCAGCTTCGGTCGTGGCCGCGGCGTTTCAGGATGGTGCGCAGGGAGCGCACGTCCTGTTTTTCGCAGGCGATGAAGATGAACGTATCGGGACCGGCGTTCTCAATGGCGGGGCGGGCGGTTTCGATGAGCCGACTATGGCTTGCGGCGCTGGAGTCGCTGCCGCGATGCAGCCAGTCGACGCGCAGTCCAGGCCGGCCCGGCAGGTAGGCTTCCTCGGCCGCGTCCTCGACCTCGATGATGGCCGTCAGCTGCGTGCCCTCCGGCGCCTCTTCCACGATGCGGGCCATGGCGGGCAGGGCGCTTTCGTCGCCAATCAGAAGGATGGACGGTGCGTGCGGTATGCCGCCGCTTCCGGGGCCTAGCAGGGCGGCGCGCTGCCCGGGCCGGGCGTCGCGCGCAAAGTCCGCGCCGGGCGTCGGCGTGTCGCAGGCGGTATGCTGCAGGAAGTCGATCGCAAGCGTGCCCTCTGCCGCGTCGACCGAGCGGATCGTGTAGGCGCGGGGTATCAGGGCATCCTCTCCCTCGGGCCAGTCGAGGCGCCCGTCATCCCTGTAGCCCGGCCAGACCGGTTCACGCCCCAGCGGGGGAATGAGAAGCCGCACGTGGATATCGCCCGTCAGGAAGGGGGTTACGTCCGCACAGGAAAACACCACCCTGCGCATGTTGCGTGTCACCGCGTGAGCCGAGATCACGGTGACCTCGTGAAGGTTCGCCACTGTGCCCGGCGCGGGCGGCTGGCGCCAGACGAGGCCGAGCGCGTCCGACCCGGCGAAATAGAACATGTGTTCGGCCAGGACGTTGCGGCTGAGGTCGAGCGCGGCCTGCGTCTGGCAGGCGAGCTCGATGTCGATCCGCCCGTCGATGAGTTGCAGCCGGGCCGAGCCCAGCGCATTGACGAGAACGGCCGTATCGCCATCGCGCCTGACCTCCGCATGCTCGACGAAATGGTCGCAGACCTCGTCCAGGATGGCGCGCGCCTTGGTCGGCGTCGCCGAGCCGGACAGTCGGAAAAGGTCGTGAACGGTCATGTCTCGATGTCCTTCGTGTCTGTCGCGCCCGGCCGGTGGCCTTCGGTGCGGTGGCGGCCGATGGGCAACATCATCGGGCGTCCGGACAGGGGATCGGTAACGATCCGGCTGTCGATGCCGAAGACGTGGCGCACCATGGCGGCCGTCAGCACATCCGCCGGCGCTCCGGCCGCATGCAGCCGACCGCCTGCCATGGCGATCAGCACGTCGCTGTAGCGCGAGGCGAGATTGAGGTCGTGCAGCACCATGACGACGGTGGTGCCACGGCGCTGGTTGAGATCGATGAGAAGGTCCAGAACCTCCACCTGGTGGCGGATGTCCAGAAAGGTGGTCGGCTCGTCCAGGAGGAGGATCTCCGTCTCCTGTGCCAGGGCCATGGCGATCCACACGCGCTGGCGCTGGCCGCCAGACAGTTCGTCGACCGGCCGCTCGGCAAGATCCAGCGTCCCGGTGGCGTCCATGGCTGCCGCCACGGCGCTTTCGTCCTTGCGGCTCCAGCGCGACAGGAGCCCCAGATGCGGGTTGCGGCCCCGGCCGACGAGGTCGAGGACGGTGATGCCCTCCGGCGCGATGGGCGATTGCGGCAATAGGCCGAGCCGCCGGGCCAGCTCGCGCGGCGCGGTCCGGTGAATGTCCTTTCCGTCCAGGAGCACATGGCCGCCCTGCGGGCGCAGAAGGCGGGACATGGCGCGCAACAGGGTGGACTTTCCGCAGGCATTGGCGCCGACGATCGCCGTGACACGCCCGGCTGCTACGGAAAGGTCCAGCCCCTCCAGAACCGGGCGGTCTCCATAGCCGGCCGACAAGCGGCCGACGGTCAATCCGTCCTGCGTCATAGCGACCTGTCCGTCCGGTTTACGCGGATGATGAGATAGATGAGGTAAGGCGCGCCCAGGGCGCCGGTCACGATGCCCACGGGCAGCCGCCCGGGAAGCAGGAACTGGCCGCAGAAATCCCCCGCCAGTACGAGGATGGCTCCGACGAGGGCGGATGGCAGGAGCAGGCTGCCATTCGCCCCGGCGATCCGCGCGGCGATCGGGCCGGACAGGAAGGACACGAAGGCGATCGGGCCCGTGACCGCCGTCGCCACCGCAATCATGCCGACCGCGCAGACGATGATGACGATCCGCGATGCCGCCACGCGCGTTCCGAGTGCGGCAGCCGTATCCTCGCCCAGGCGCAGGGCTTCCAGATCCCGCGCGCGAGACAGGAGGATCGCGCCGAACACCGCGAGTGCCAGGAGGAGCGGGAGCGCCTGGTCCAGCCGCGCGCCGTTGACGCTCCCCGTCAGCCAGCGGATGGCGTCTTGCCGGCTCCAGTCGGGCGCGCGCAGCAGCACATAGGCGATGAAGCTCTGCACCATGGCCGACACGCCGATCCCCACCAGGATCAGCCGTGTCCCCGCCTGGCCGCCGCGGATGGATAGAAGGTATATGGCCAAGGACACCGCAAGCCCCGCCAGGACCGCAATCAGCGATACGGCCGGACCGCTCATCGACAGGACGACGATGGAAAAGACGGCGGCCGCGCTGGCGCCCGAACTGATCCCGATGATGTCCGGGCTCGCCAGCGGGTTGCGCAACATGATCTGGAAGGCGACGCCGCCCAGCCCGAAGCTCATGCCCGCAAGGACCGACAAGACGGCGCGCGGCAGGCGCAGCGTCCCCACGGTGAAGCCTGCCCCCGCGACCGTTTCGCCCAGGAGCACCCTGGCGACATCGGCCAGCGGGACATAGGATTGGCCGAACATCAGCGTGGCCGTGAAGGCCACGGCCACGATGAGCGCGAGCGCCAGGCGCAGCCCTGCCCTTCGCTGCCGTGCGCGGCGCCGGATGGCGCCGAGGGGGGAGCCGGCGGCAAGGCTCATAATTCACGAGCCCGGCGGTGGCGGACCAAGGATATGAAGATCGGCCCGCCGATCATTGCGGTGACGATGCCGACATCCAGCTCTGCAGGACGGGCGACGATCCGGCCCATGATATCGGCCCCCGTCAGCAGCGCAGCGCCGCAGAGTGCGCAAAGCGGCAGGAGCCATCGATGGTCGATGCCGACGAGCAGTCGGCAGAAATGCGGAACCACGAGCCCGACAAAGCCGATCGGACCGCAGAGCGAGGTGGCCGCTCCGCATAGGACGATGGCGCCGAAGGCGGCGCCGATGCGCGCCGGCTGCACGCGCTCACCCAGGCCCGCGGCCAGATCGTCACCCAGCGCCAGGAGGTTCAGCTTGCGCGCACAGATAAGGCTGACGACATAGCCGACGAGGAATATCGGCAGGACCGCGAGCGTCCTGTCCATGGTGGCGCCTCCGACGCCGCCGATCTGCCAGTCCTGGATGCCGCCCGCAATGTCGTTGCGCGGCAGGACGACTGCAAGGACGAGAGAGGAGAAGGCGATGGATGTCGCCGCGCCGGCCAGAGCGAGCTTGAGCGGCGTGGCGCCACCGCGCCCGAGCGAGCCGATCGTGTAGACGAAAATGGCGGCGAGCGCGGCGCCCGATATGGCCGTCGTTACGAACTGGTAGGGTGTCGACATGCCGAACCAGGCAATGCCGATCACCAAGGCCAGGGTGGCGCCGGTGTTGACGCCGAGTATGCCGGGATCGGCCAGCGGATTGCGCGTGATGCCCTGCATGACGGCCCCGGCCAAAGCCAGCGCAGCGCCCGAAAGAACGGCCAGCAGCGTGCGTGGAATGCGAAGCTCAACAGTCGCCCGCAGGAGCGGGTCCCCCTGGCCGCGAAGCGCGGTCATGACATCCTGCCAGCTCGTCTCACGCGTGCCGACGGCCAGCGACAGGGCGCAGAAAAGGCACAGCGCCGCCAGCGCGCCCGCAAGACACAGGAGCCGGGACCGGCTGGAGCGCTTTGGGGTCGAGGCAGCGTTGTGGGACGTCGGCCCGGTCATCGGGCCTTCGCCGCAGCCTCCGCCAGAAGCTTCACATAGCTGTCCAGCACATAGGGAATGGACAGCGGCGTCGGGTTCGCCGCCGTGCCGAGCGGGTCGCGGCCAAGGCCGATGACGGCGCCGTTGCGGATGGCGGGCAGGGTCTTGATCAGCGCGTTCGCCTTGACCTGTTCGATTGCAGCGGGATCACCATAGGTGACGACGATGTCGACATCGTCGAACAGGTCCACGCGCTCGGCGCTGATGGAGCCGGAAAATTGCCCGGTGCGAGAGGCATCGCGCACGCTCCGCGGCGATGCAAGGCCGAGATCCTCGAAGAACTTCACCCGCGTGTCGTTGGCCGTGTAGAAGTTGATGGTGCTGAGGTCGAGCGGGTTGATATGGGTGACGAACATGGCGGTCTTGCCGGCAAGCACGGGGTTGGCCGCCGCTGCATCGGCGATCTCACCCTCCAGCCTGGTGATCAGGGCATCGCCCTCGGCCGCGCGGCCCATCGCCCGGCTGTTCAGCCGGATCATGTCGCGCCAGTCCGTCGACCAGGGCGCCTGCGGATAGGCCACCACCGGCGCGATTTGCGACAGCGTGTCGTAATCGGCCTGGCTGAGGCCCGAATAGGCGGCCAGGATCACATCCGGCCGCACGGCCGCCACGGCCTCGAAGTCGATGCCATCGCCTTCGTCGAAGAGGGCCGGCGGCTCGGCGCCGAGCGTCTGGAGCTGACTGGCCACCCATGGCAGCAGCCCATCCCCGTCATCATCGCCGAAATTGGCGCGGGCAAAGCCCACGGGCACGACGCCGAGCGCCAGCGGCACCTCGTGATTGGCCCAGGCGATGGTCGCGACGCGCTGGGGCTGCGCCTCGATCACGCTCGTTCCGAGGGCATGCTCGATGACGATGGGATAGGTTTCGTCGGCTAGAGCGGGGGCACAGGCCGCGAGCGTGGTGGCGAGCGCGGCGAGCCAGCGGCGAAGGAATGTCTTCATGGTCGCGGCTGCCTTACCAGGTGTAGCGCAGGGTGACGTCGACTTCTGTCCCGGTATTGTAGAAATCCGCCCCGAAGCCGCCATAGGCCACGTATTTCTTGTCGAAGAGGTTGCGGGCATTCGCCTGCAGGGTGGCGTTCTCGGCGATCTCGTAGACCAAGACCGCATCGAATTCCGTGTGGCCGCCGACGCCGATCGTGTTCGCATCGTCGAAATAGTACTGGCCTTCGTAACGGGCGCCGACACCGAAGGTCAGGTTTCCGCGCCGGCCGGCGCCAGGCAAGGTGTAGGTCAGGAAAGCGGAGGCGATATGCTCAGGCACGAAGGCCGGGCGGTTGCCTTCATTGCCGAGCGTCCCGTTCTCGACGATCTCAGAATCCAGGTACGAATAGCTGCCGATCAGGTTGAAGTTGTGAGGCAATTCGGCTTTGGCTTCGATATCCAGGCCGCGCACCTCGATCTCTCCGATCGGCACGCGCTGCAGGGTGATCGGGTCGGTGCGGGTCAGGTTGTCGCGCGTCAGGTCGTAGATGGATGCCGTCACGAGTGCCGGGAACGCGTCCGGCTGGTACTTCACGCCAAGCTCGTACTGTTCCCCCGTCTCGGGCTTCACGCCGATGGCCGCCGGCACGACCGATTCCGAATAGCTGCCGAAGACCGAGACTTCGTTCGTGAGAAGGTAGGTCAGGCCGAACCGCCCGGTCGTTTCGCTGAGATCGTCCGAGAGCGTGACGTCGGTAAAGTTGTTCGTCTGTTCGAGGTCCAGCCAGTCGTTGCGGATGCCGGCCGTCACGATGAACTTGTCGAAGAAGGTCAGTTCCTCCTGCGCATAGAGCGCCTTGGTGCGCTGGTCCGTCTTCTGGCTGGAGATGGTCGGCAGCAAGGTCGGGCCGCCCGTATAGAACGGGTTGCGTACGTCGATGGGCGGGGCGGCGCCGAAGAGTGTGTCGTTGTTCCCCGATGCGTCGCGATATTCGAAGCCAAAGAGCGTGCGGCTCTTCACACTGTTGAAGCTCGTTTCGTAAAGGCCGTGCACATCGGCCACGAACACGTCCGAGCCGCTGTCATTGCCGAAGAAGGAGCGGTTGGCGATGGTCGAGCCAGCCACCGGCGAGCTGCTGATATAGGCGTAGCCGAAATCGCTGTCCAAGCTGGAATAGCGCGCCGTGGAGGCGATCTTGAAGCCGTTGTCGAAATCATGGTCGAAGAACAGGCTGACCGTGTCGCGCTGCGTGCCGCGATAGTTGTAGGACGGCTCGCCGAAGAAGGCGCTGCGGGGAAAATCGAAGCCGATGGGTTGCCCGCCGCTGCCGGGCACGCTGTCGATATTGAGATGATCATAGACGATGCTGAGATTGGTGAAGGCCGTCGGCCGCCAGGTGATGCCGCCCTGGAAGAACTTTTCGTCGTCGTTCGAGTAATCGTATTCCTTGTCGGAATCCTGCAGCTTTCCGGTGACGCGGACCGAGACCGTATCGTCCGCCGTCAGATTCGTGCCGCCGTCGAAGCCGATCTCCTTGTGGTTGAAGGAGCCGCCCGTCACATAGACCTCTCCGAACGTATCGCGCCGCGGCCGCTTGGTGATGTAGTTGATCACCCCGCCAGGCGCCGCCAGCCCGAAGCCGGTGGAGTTGGCGCCGCGCAGCACCTCGATATTGTCGAAGGCGTAGATTTCTTCACGCGGGGCGCCGAAGGGCAGGCCCAGCGGCAGGCCGTCCCGGAACGCATAGGCATCCAGGCCACGAATGCGAATGAAGTCGAACCGGTCGTCGGAGCCGTAGAAGCCCGTCGAGACGCCGGCCGTATAGTCGAGCGCCTCTTCGACGGTGCTGGCATTGCGCAGCGCGATCTCTTCCGGCGTGATGACGGAGACGGAGGCCGGCGTCTCGAAAAGGCGGGTCGGCATGCGGCTGCCGGCTGTCGTGTCCTCTACGATCAGCCCGCTATAGTAGCCCCCGCCGAAGATGCTGCTGCCGTCGCTGTTGTCGACGACGACCGTATCCAGAACGATCGTTCCCCCATCCGCAGCGGCGGCCGGAGCAGGCTCCTGCGCCAGCGCGCCCTGCGGCATCACCGCCAAAGCCGTGCAACCCGCCAGAAGCGATGCTGCCAAGGCGCGAAGCCGGGAACGGTCGGCGGAAGGGGAAAGCGAGCTGTTCGTCATATGTGCGCCATTCGGATCGAGCGGGGCCCCGGCACCTCCGAACGGCGCTCATCGCCCCCGGAACCGACACCTCTTGGGTGCCGGTAGAACTAATATGACAAGTCGAGTCAACTTAGTTCGGGTGCCTTTGGGCGAATGTGTGGAGGCGCCGGGCGAGGTGTTGCGGGACGGAGACAGGGGTCATCCCCGAGGCCGGCCTGGACCGGTTGCCGCTATCGTAGATTTGGCATCCGGTCCGTTTGCGTCCGATCGGGCCGCGCGATATGAACCGGGCATGAAGTCTGAAGGCGCGATGCCGTGATCGGCGAACTGTCCTATCCCACCGCCGTGCTGGCGGGAGCGTTGTCGTTCCTGTCGCCCTGCGTTCTGCCGCTTGTGCCACCTTACCTCTGCTACATGGCCGGCGTTTCGGTGGACGAGCTGCGGGCCGGGCGCGCCGTATCGGCGGCGCGTCAGGGGCGTGTCGTCCTGAGTGCGGTGCTCTTCGTCCTGGGTTTTGCGACGGTCTTCGTCGCGCTGGGAGCGGGCGCTTCGACGATCGGCCAGATCCTGCGGCGCAATCTCGATATTCTCGGTATTCTGGCCGGAATCGCCATCATCGTGATGGGGCTCAATTTCCTGGGCGTCTTCCGCCTGTCCTTCCTCTCGCGCGAGGTGCGCCTTTCCGCGCCGGACCGCCCGCGCAGCTTCTGGGGCGCCTATCTGATGGGACTGGCCTTCGCCTTTGGCTGGACACCCTGCATCGGCCCCGTTCTCGGGGCCATTCTGGGCCTGGCCGGAACGCAGCAGACGGTGGGCCAAGGCGCCGTTCTGCTCGGCTTCTATTCGGCCGGGCTCGGCATTCCCTTCATTCTGGCGGCAAGCTTCTCGGGCGCGTTCCTGCGGTTGGCCGGGCGCTTCCGCGCTCATTTCGCCACGGTCGAGAAGGCCATGGGGGGCCTTCTGGTCGTGACCGGCCTCCTGTTCCTGACCGGCGGCATGCAGGCCATGTCCTTCTGGCTGCTTGAAACCTTTCCCGCCCTTCAGACCATTGGCTGACCACACGCCCTGAACGGAACGAGACGCATGACAAGAAGCTGCCTTTCCATCATCCTGGCCGCGGGCGAAGGCACGCGGATGCGCTCCGGCATGTCCAAGGTCCTGCATCCGGTGGCCGGGCTGCCGCTGGTCGGCCATGTCGCCGATGCGGCAGCGGCCGCCGGCGCGGATGCCATGGCCGTGGTGACGGGCCGGGACAGCGAAGCGGTCGAGCGCTTCGTGGCCGCGCGGTTCCCGGCAGCCAGCTTCCATCGGCAGATCGAGCGGCTCGGAACGGCGCATGCGGTCCTGGCGGCGCGCGATGCCATTGCGCAGGGTTACGACGATCTCCTGGTCCTGTTCGGCGATACGCCGCTGCTGACGGCCGATACGCTGCGCACGGCGCGCGCGCTGCTGGGCACGGGGGCCGGGGTCGTCGTCCTCGGCTTCCACACGCAGCGTCCGGAAGGCTACGGCCGCCTGATCGTGGCTGACGGGCAGCTCCACGCCATCCGCGAGGAGAAGGACGCTTCGCAAGCAGAGCGTGCGATCACCTTCTGCAACGGCGGCGTCATGGTGCTGGACGGTCGCCGGGTTGCGCCGCTTCTGGATGCGATCGGCAACGACAATGCCAAGGGTGAATACTACCTGACCGACATCGTCGCCCTGGCGCGTCAGGCCGGCCACGGCGTCGTGGCGCTGGAGGCGGACGCCTCCGAACTCGTCGGCGTCAACACGCGGGTGGAACTGGCCGAAGTCGAGGCCGCCTGGCAGGCCCGCCAGCGGCGACAGGCCATGCTGGGCGGGGCCACGATGATCGATCCGTCGAGCGTCTTTCTGGCCCACGATACCGTGTTGGACGCCGATTGCGTGATCGAGCCGAATGTCGTCTTCGGCCCGGGTGTGCGCATCGGCACCGGGGCCGTGATTCATGCCTTCTGTCACCTGGAAGGCGTGACCATCGCCGAGGACTGCGCCGTCGGCCCCTTTGCCCGGCTGCGGCCGGGAACGCAGCTCGGGCAAGGGGCGAAGGTCGGCAATTTCTGCGAGACCAAGAACGCGGAGGTCGAGGCCGGCGCCAAGATCAACCACCTGTCCTATATTGGCGATGCCCGCGTGGGGGCCGGCGCCAATATCGGCGCGGGCACGATCACCTGCAATTACGATGGCGCGCTCAAGCACCATACGGATATTGGGTCCGGCGCCTTTGTCGGCTCCAACTCCTCCCTTGTCGCGCCGGTGCGCATCGGGGATGGCGCCTATGTGGCGTCCGGCAGCGTCGTCACCGAGGATGTCCCGCCGGATGCCATGGCCATCGCGCGCGGGCGGCAGGTGAACAAGGATGGCTACGGACGCACCGTGCGGGAACGCAACGCCGCTGCCAAGGCGGCGCGGAGCGGCAAGGCCTGACGGCATCGCGCGAAGCCTCTTTGCGGCGATACGATGCGACATGAAATGTGACGCTGCCTGTGCAGCGACATCGTCTATGCAGGCGGTGGACAAGACGGAGTAGCTCTATGTGCGGAATCATCGGAATCATCAGCACGCGGCCGGTGGCGGAACGGCTCGTGGATTCGCTGAAGCGGCTCGAATATCGGGGCTATGATTCCGCCGGAATCGCCACGCTCGATGGCGGCCGCATGGACAGGCGCCGTGCCGAGGGCAAGCTGCGCAACCTGGAAGCGCTGCTCGCCCAGGAGCCGCTGCCCGGAACCATCGGCATCGGCCATACACGCTGGGCGACGCACGGTGCGCCGACCGTCGCCAATGCGCATCCCCATGCCAGTGGCCGCGTCACCGTCGTCCACAACGGCATCATCGAGAACTTCCGCGAATTGAAGGCCGAGCTGATCGCGCAAGGCTACGGCTTTTCCAGCGATACCGACACGGAGACCGTCGCCGTCCTGGCCGCGCGTGAGGTTGATCGCGGGGCCGCCCCGCGTGAGGCTGTCGAGCGCATCCTGCCGCGGCTCGAAGGCGCATTTTCTCTGGCCTTCCTGTTCGAGGGGGAAGAGGATCTCCTCATCGCCGCCCGGCGCGGCAGCCCGCTCGCCATCGGCGCGGGCGAGGGCGAGATGTTCCTGGGGTCGGACGCCATCGCCCTGTCGCCCTTCACCGACGAGGTGCGCTACCTGAACGATGGCGACTACGCCGTTCTGACACGCTCCAGCGCGCAGATTTTCGATGCCAAGGGCAGGAGCGTCGAACGTCCTGTACGCCGGGCCGTCGGCCGCACGTTCCAGGTCGACAAGGGCAATTACCGCCACTTCATGCAGAAGGAAATGTTCGAACAGCCGGAGGTCCTCTCGCATACGCTGAGCGCCTATGTGGACATGGCCACGGGCCGGGCGCGCCTGCCGCAGGGTGAGACGATCGATTTCTCCAAGGTTCGCCGCATCGCTCTGTCGGCCTGTGGCACCGGCTACTACGCCGCGCTCGTCGGCCGCTACTTCTTCGAGCGTTACGCGCGCATCGCCTGCGATCTCGACGTGGCGTCGGAGTTCCGGTACCGCGAAAGCCCGCTGGAGGATGTCGATCTGGCGCTGTTCATCTCGCAATCGGGCGAAACGGCCGACACGCTGGCGTCCCTGCGCTACGCAAAATCCTGTGGCCTGAAGACGGCGGCGCTCGTCAACGTGCCGGAATCCACCATTGCCCGCGAAGCCGATGTCGCCTGGCCGACACTCGCCGGCCCGGAGATCGGCGTGGCGTCCACCAAGGCCTTTACCTGCCAGTTGATCGCGCTGGCTGCGCTTGCCGTCAATGCCGGCGTCCAGCGCGGCGTGCTGGATGCGGATGCGGAGCTGGAACTGACGCGCATCCTGATGGAGGCGCCGCGGCTCGTGAACGAGGCCCTGCAGTTGGAGGGTGAGACGGAAGACTTCGCCCACGACCTGGCCGGCAAGCGCCATGCACTTTACCTCGGCCGTGGCTTCTCCTATCCTCTGGCACTGGAAGGCGCTTTGAAGCTCAAGGAAATCAGCTACATACATGCAGAAGGTTATGCGGCGGGTGAGCTCAAGCACGGCCCAATCGCGCTGATCGACGAGACGATGGATGTCGTCGTGGTGGCGCCCTATGACCGGGTGTTCGACAAGACCGTCTCCAACATGCAGGAGGTCGCGGCGCGGGGCGGGCGCATCCTCCTGATCACCGATGCGAAGGGCGCCAGGGCGGCCGGCATGGAGGATATCGGGCTTCTCGTCCTGCCGGAGATGCCGGAAATCCTGACGCCCATCGTCTACAGCATTCCCCTGCAGCTCCTTGCCTATCACACCGCGGTCCAGATGGGCACGGATGTGGATCAGCCGCGCAACCTGGCGAAATCCGTCACGGTGGAATAAGCGTCCAGGGCCGTCAGCCCGCCTTGAGCAGCCGGACGGCCTCGTCCTTGCCGAAGAGGTAAAGGAGCTGCCGCATGGCGGCGCCACGGGGTGTTTCGAGCGTCGGATCGCGCGTCAGCATCAGGCGCGCATCGTCCCGCGCAATCTCCATCAGGTCTGCATGCTCGTCCAGCCGCGCCATGCGGAAGCTTTGCAGGCCGGACTGGCGGGTGCCGAGAATATCGCCTTCGCCCCGCAGTTTCAGATCCTCTTCCGCAATGCGGAAGCCGTCCTCGGTTTCCCGCAAGATGGCGATCCGAGCCCGGGCGGTTTCGCCGAGCGGGCCGCGATACAGGAGTACGCAGCTCGATGCGCGGCTGCCGCGCCCCACGCGGCCCCGCAACTGGTGAAGCTGCGACAGGCCGAACCGCTCCGCATGTTCGATAACCATGATGGAGGCTTCCGGCACGTCGACGCCCACCTCGATGACGGTCGTCGCCACGATGATGCGCGTCTGCCCGGACTTGAAGGCCGTCATGGCGGCGTCCTTTTCCTCCGCCGACATCTGGCCATGGACGAGGCCGACCGCATCGCCGAACAATTGCCTGAGCGATGCGTAGCGCTCGTCGGCGGCCGTCAGATCGCTCTTCTCCGACTCCTCCACAAGCGGGCAGACCCAGTAGACACGCTCGCCCTGTTCGATGGCGCGGCCGACCCGGTTGGCGATTTCCCCGAGCCGTTCCATAGGGACGGCAACGGTTGTGATCGGCTGGCGGCCTGCTGGCTTTCCATGCAGCCGCGACACGTCCATATCGCCGAAGGCGGCCAGGACTAGCGTGCGTGGAATGGGCGTGGCAGTCATGACGAGCAGGTCCGGGGCGTTGCCCTTGCGTGTCAGCTGAAGGCGCTGATGCACGCCGAAGCGATGCTGCTCGTCCACGACGACGAGGCCGAGCCGCCCATAGGCGACATCGTCCTGGAACAGGGCATGCGTCCCGATCACGATATCGACCTGTCCCGAGGCGATGGCTTCCAGCTTGGCCGCGCGTGCGCGCCCGTTGTCGCGCCCGGTCAGAAGACAGAGAGACAGCCCGGCAGCCTCGGCGATTGCCGCCATGCCGGCATGGTGCTGGCGGGCCAGGATTTCCGTCGGGGCCAGAAGCGCGCTTTGCGCGCCGGACTCACGCGCGGCCGCCATGGCCAGAAGGGCGACCACCGTCTTGCCGGCACCGACATCGCCTTGCAACAGGCGGATCATACGCTCCGGCGCGGCCATGTCGGCATGGATTTCCCGGAGCGCCTGCGCCTGCGCCTGCGTCAGCGTGAAGGGCAGCGCCGCTTCGATACGGCGGCGCAGCGTGCCATCGCCACCCAGGACCTGGCCGCGTGTCTTGCGCATACGCTGGCGTGACAGCGCCAGTGCCATCTGGCTTGCTAGGAACTCGTCATAGGCGAGGCGGCGCCAGGCGGGGGCCTGCGGCGTCGCGTCCAAGGGTGTCTGCGGTGCGTGGATCCGCTTCAAGGCCTGATCGAAAGCCGGCAATCCGTGCCGCCGGACGAGTTCGGGATCGATCCATTCCGGCACGTCTGGCACACGCTCCAGGGCCGCGTCGATGGCTTTGCGCAGCGTGCGGGCGGCAAGGCCGGCGGTCAGCGGATAGATCGGCTCCACCAGCGCCATGAGCTCCGCCTCGGCGACCGGGGCGACGAAGTCGGGATGGACCATGGCGGCGCGGCCGTTGAAGCGCTCCACCTTGCCGGAGACGATCATCTCCTCGCCCTCTGGCAGCAGCCGTTCCAGCCACGGCCGGTTCGGCCGGAAGTAGGTCAGGGTAATCTCGCCCGAGGCGTCCTCCGCCAGGATACGGGCCGGCTGGTTGCCTGCTGCCTTGGCCGGATAGGCATGCCGGCCGATGCGCAGGCACAGCGTGACGATCTCAGCCTCCGGGGCGTCGGCCACAAGCACCCTCCGCCGGCGGTCGATCGTCCCGCTCGGCAGGTGGAAGAGAAGGTCGCGGACCTTGGCATCGGCGGCGCCGGCCGGTGCGATAAGGCCGGTCATCAGCCCGCCGACCTTCGGGCCGATGCCCGGAAGGCTGGTCACGGAAGCAAAGAGGGGGTCGAGGGTGGATGGGCGCATGACAACCCCAATATCCTGTGGCGATGCGCGCTGCAAAGGCTGACAGGAGCCGTCCGCATGCCTATATGGTCCCGTCCCGGCGCGCTTCTTCGCGCGCTGGCTGCCCGCGCGTCCGATGCCGGGCCCCGCGCGCTCTGAAGGAAAGACATCGATGTCCGGTACGAACCTCTCGTCCAGTGAACTCGACATTCGCAGGCGCAAGGCGCTGTTCCGCTCCTGGCATCGTGGCACGCGCGAGATGGACCTCGTGCTTGGCCGTTTCGCCGATGCCGAGCTGGCCGGGTTGACCGATGCCGAGCTCGATGTCTACGAGGCGCTGATGGAGGAGCCCGACCGGGAGATCTTCTCCTGGATCACCGGCACGGAGGCGGTGCCGGCACACTTCGATACGACGATCTTCCGGCGCATCCGCGATTTCTACGCCTTGCCGGAAGGGTCCGCGCAATGAGCCAGACGCCGGACCTGAAGAAGCGGCTCGCCCGGGCCGGCAGTGTCACGATCGGCAACGTGCTGGACGGCTATGTTCCCTTCGTTCTGGCGGAGATTGCAAGGCTGCGCGGTGGCGACAAGCCGATCCTGTTCATCATGCGCGATGGCGGCCGGATGGGAGAGATCGAGGACGCTCTGCGTTTCGTGGCGCCCGAGCTGCCCGTGCTCAGCCTGCCGGCCTGGGATTGCCTTCCTTACGATCGCGTCGGCCCCTCAGCGGGCACGGCGGCCACGAGGCTTGCCGCGATGGCGGCCATCGCCGAGCTGCGCGAGAAGCCGCACCGCGCCATCATCCTGACGACAGCCAATGCGGCGCTGCAGCGAATGCCCCCGCTCGCCACCCTGGCCGATGAAACGATCCGCGCCCGGGCCGGCAACCGCATCTCCATGGGCCATATCGTCAACGCCCTGCAACTGGGCGGCTTCGAGCGGGTCACGACCGTGCGGGAGGCCGGCGAATTCGCGGTCCGGGGTGGCATACTGGACCTCTTCGCCCCGGGCGAGGATGACCCTGTGCGGCTGGATTTCTTCGGCGATACGCTGGAGACGATCCGCTCCTTCGACCCCGCAACCCAGCGCAGCACCGGAACGCGCAAGACCTTCGAACTTGCCCCCGTCTCGGAAGTGTCCCTTCGGGACGAGGCAATTTCACGCTTTCGCAGCAACTACATTAAGCGGTTCGGGGCGCCCGCGCGCGAGGATGGGCTCTACGCCTCCATCTCGGAGGGCAAGCGCTTTGCTGGCATGGAGCACTGGCTGCCGCTCTTCTACGACCGGGTGGAGACGCTGTTCGATTATGTCGACGGCTTCCCCGTCGTCCTGGACCATCTTGTGATGGAAGCCTTCGGCGAGCGGCGCAAGCTGATCGAGGATTACTACGCATCGCGCAGGCAGAGCGTGGCGGCGGAAAGCGCCGGTGGCGTGCCGTACAATCCGGTCCAGCCGGACGAATTGTATCTGCCGCTGGACGAAGTCACGGACCGCATCGCCGGGACCACGCCGGTTCGGCTTTCGGCCTATGCACAGACGGATGCTGCCGCGGCGACCGACATCGTCAACCTCGACGTGGCGCGCGGGCGCAACTTTGCCGGCGAGCGCCAGGCCGGCGACGTCAACGTCTTTTCCGCTGCGGTGGATCACATCGCGCGCCTGCGTGCCGATGGCCGCCAGGTGATCCTGGCCGCCTGGACCGAAGGCTCCCGCGAGCGTTTGACCCAGATCGTCGAGGAACACGGCCTCGGCAACATCAAACCCGCCGACAGCCTGAAACAGGCTCTGGAAAACGGGCGCCATATGGTGGCGACGGCGGTCCTGGGGCTGGAATCCGGCTTTGAAACCGACCGCATCGCGGTTGTCGCCGAACAGGACATACTGGGCGACCGGCTGATCCGGCGCGCGCGGCGGCGCAAGCGTGGGGCCGACTTCATTTCCGAGGTCGCCGGTCTGGCGGAAGGCGATATCGTCGTCCATGTGGATCACGGCATCGGGCGCTTCGTCGGCCTGAAGACGATCGAGGCCGCGGGCGCCCCGCATGATTGCGTCGAACTGCGCTATGCCGGCGACGACCGGCTGTTTCTGCCGGTGGAAAATATCGAGCTCCTGTCACGCTATGGCGGCGAGGGGACCGAAACCCTGCTCGACAAGCTGGGCGGCGGCGCCTGGCAGGCGCGCAAGGCCAAGCTGAAGAAGCGTCTTCTGGATATGGCGGGCGAACTCATCCGCATCGCGGCCGTGCGCGAAACGCGCGGCGCGCCCAAGCTTCTGCCGCCCGAGGGCCTGTGGGACGAGTTCCAGGCGCGGTTCCCCTATGAGGAAACCGAGGACCAGCTCGCGGCCATCGAGGCTGTGGTCGAGGATCTGGGCGCCGGGCGGCCGATGGATCGCCTGGTCTGCGGCGATGTCGGCTTCGGCAAGACGGAAGTTGCACTGCGGGCCGCCTTCATCGCGGCCATGAACGGGCTTCAGGTCGCCGTCGTGGTCCCGACCACGCTTCTGGCGCGCCAGCACTACAAGACCTTCTCCGAGCGCTTCCGCGGCCTGCCGCTGAACCTTGCCCAGGCGTCGCGGCTGGTGACGGCCAAGGAGCTGAACGCAACCCGCAAGGGGCTTGCGGAAGGCACGGTCGACATCGTCGTCGGCACGCATGCGCTCCTGGGCAAGACCATCGACTTCAAGAATCTCGGCCTGCTCATCATCGATGAGGAGCAGCATTTCGGCGTGAAGCACAAGGAGCGGTTGAAGGAGCTCAAGTCCGACATCCACGTCCTGACCCTGTCCGCAACGCCGATCCCCCGCACCTTGCAACTGGCGCTCACCGGCGTGCGGGAATTGTCACTCATTACCACGGCGCCGGTCGACCGGATGGCGGTGCGCACCTTCGTTTCACCCTTCGATCGGCTCGTCGTGCGCGAAACGCTGCTGCGTGAGCGCTACCGCGGCGGGCAAAGCTTCTATGTGGCGCCGCGCCTGTCGGATATTGCCGGGATCCGCGAGTTCATGGAGGCGGAAGTACCGGAGCTGAAGGTGGCCGTCGCCCACGGCCAGATGCCGGCCGGGGAGCTGGACGATATCATGAACGCCTTCTACGAAGGCCAGTACGACGTTCTCCTGTCCACGACGATCGTGGAATCCGGGCTGGATATCCCGACTGCCAATACGCTGATCGTCCATCGCTCCGACATGTTCGGCCTGGCGCAGCTCTACCAGATCCGCGGCCGTGTCGGGCGCTCCAAGCAGCGCGCCTACGCCCTCCTGACCATTCCCGCCAACAAGACACCGACCGCCGGGGCCGACCGCAGGCTGAAGGTTCTGCAATCGCTCGACACGCTCGGCGCCGGTTTCCAGCTTGCCAGCCACGATCTCGACCAGCGCGGGGCCGGCAACATACTGGGCGAGGAGCAGAGCGGCCATGTAAAGGAAGTGGGGTTCGAGCTCTATCAGCAGATGCTCGAGGAAGCCGTGGCGGAAATGAAGGGCGTGGAGCCCGAAAGCAATGGAAGCTGGTCGCCGCAGATCACCCTTGGCACGGCGGTCATGATCCCGGAAAGCTACGTTCCGGACCTGCAACTGCGGATGACGCTCTATCGCCGCCTTGCCGAGCTTGCCGACGCCAAGGAGATCGATGCCTTCGGCGCCGAGCTGATCGATCGTTTCGGCCCGCTGCCGAATGAGGTCGATCATCTTTTGAAAGTCGTCTTCATCAAGTCCCTGTGCCGGCGCGCCAATATCGAAAAGCTGGATGCCGGCCCGAAGGGGCTCGTCATCCAGTTCCGTGACCGCAACTTCGCCAACCCGGCGGCACTGGTGCGCTATATCGGCGAACAGGGCGTATCGGCCAAGATTCGGCCCGACCAGTCCATCGTCCTGATGCGCGACTGGGCCAAGCCCGAGCAGCGTTTGAACGGCGCAGCCGTCATCGCCACGCAACTTGCCCGCATGGTCGATAAGGTCGCCGACACCGCTGCCTGAGAGCCAGGTTTCGGGACCGCGCCGAGCCGATGGCCTCCGCAGCCGTTCGGGCAACAAAAAAGGCGCACCGGGCGGCGCGCCTTTCAAATTTTACAGATGCGTTGGAGCGAGTGTCAGCCCGCCGTGCGGATCAGCATGAAGGCTGGAATATCGTCCCCGAAGCCGACGGTCGTGCGGTCGTCACGCCCATCGTCGCGCCCGCGCTGCGGGCGCTGCGGCTGTGCGGTCGGCTGTTGCACCGGCGCCTGCGGGCGTGCCGCCTCACGCGGGCGGGCGGCGCGGCCACGTGCCGGCTTCTCGTCCTTGGGCGGCAGGTTGTCGTCTGTGGACACGGTCACGTCGGAAGCAACGGGCGCTTCGTCAACGATAGCCTCCGGTGCTTCACTCGCGTCATCGCCTTCGGCCGGGGCTTTCGCGCGGGCGGGCTTGCGCGAGCGCGAAGGCGCCGCCGCCGCGCCGTCCTTGCGGGACCCGCGCTTGCCGCGGCGTTCCTTCTCTTCACCGGGGCTTTCCACCACGGTGGACAGATCGCCGTCCGCCCAATCGATATCCTTGGCGATCAGCTTTTCGATCGCATCCAGATACTTCTGATCGCCGCGTGACACGAGCGTATAGGCCTTGCCCGAACGCCCGGCGCGTCCCGTCCGGCCGATGCGGTGGACGTAGTCCTCGGCATGGATCGGAACGTCGAAATTGAAGACATGGCTGACAGCCGGAATGTCGAGGCCGCGCGCCGCGACATCGGAGGCAACCAGCAGGGACAGCTTATCGTCCCGGAAGGCCTGCAGCGTCATGGTGCGGCTGCGCTGATCCATGTCTCCATGCAGGGCGCCGACGGAGAAGCCGTGCTTGCTGAGCGAGCGGAAAAGCAGTGATACGTCCCGCTTCCGGTTGCAGAAGATGATCGCATTGGTGAGCGACTCGCCTTCGGCGCGGATAAGGCCGCGCAGCGTCTCGCGCTTCTCGAAATCCTTGGAGCCGGTTGCGACAAGCTTCTGCTCGACCGTCTGCGCCGTGGAGGATGCCTTGGCCACTTCCACGCGGACAGGGTTCTGAAGGAACTGGTCCGCAAGGCGGGTGATTTCCGGCGGCATGGTCGCAGAGAAGAAGAGCGTCTGCCGCGTGAAGGGAATGAGTTTGCAGATCCGCTCGATGTCGGGGATGAAGCCCATATCGAGCATGCGATCGGCCTCGTCGATCACCAGCACCTCGACGCCCGTCATCAGAAGGCGGCCGCGCTCGAAATGATCCAGAAGCCGGCCCGGCGTGGCGATGAGCACGTCGACACCGCGTTCCAGCTTGCGGTTCTGATCCTCGAAGGAGACGCCGCCGATCAGGAGAGCGACATTCAGCCTGCTGTTGACGCCGTACTTCTCGAACGACTCCTCGACCTGCGCGGCGAGCTCACGTGTCGGCTCAATGATGAGCGTGCGTGGCATCCGTGCGCGGGCGCGGCCCTTTTCCAGAAGGGTCAGCATCGGCAGCACGAAAGATGCTGTCTTGCCGGTGCCGGTCTGCGCAATTCCCAGAACGTCTCGACGCTCGAGCGCATGGGGGATCGCCTGGGCCTGAATGGGAGTGGGCTCGGTGTAACCGGCCTTCTCGACGGCCGCCAGTACCTTGGCGCTGAGTCCGAGCTCGGAAAATAGCATGTAAGCGGCTAATCTCTTTTGGTAGGAACGATCGCGGATAATGTCACGATGGCTTTCAGGAGCCCCGGCCATAGAACTCGACGGCGCTCATGTCAAGTTGTGGCAATATTGCGGCGTGCTGTCGGGCGCGAATCTAAGTGGCCGGAAGTCGGCTCGGTCTTCTTTGCTTTTGGGCCGCTTTGCGGCCCGTCAGCTGCTTTGAAGCTGCGCCAGGGGCGCCGAGAGGCGGACCACCAGACCATCCGCGGCGTAGAGCTGCTGCGCGCCCCCCATTCCAAGGAGCCCACGTCCGACAAGGCGCGAGCCGAAGCCGCGGCGCGTGGGTGCCGATACAGTCGGTCCCCCGCGTTCGCGCCATCGCAGGACGACGGAGTCGGCCCCGTTTTCGTCTTCGATGGTCCATGCCAGCTCGACCTGTCCGGTGTCGTTGGACAAGGCGCCGTACTTCAAGGCGTTGGTGCCGAGCTCGTGGAGCAGAAGGGAGGAGGAGAGGGCTGCCGTGGCGCCCAGACGCAGCGATGGGCCGCTCGCCTTGACCCGGTGGGCGATGCCGAGCGTGCCGAGGGCGCCGGCCACGATCTCGTCCAGCGGCGCATCCGCCCATTGTTGTTGCAGGAGCACCGTATGGGCGGACGCCAGAGCATGCAGGCGCCGCAGGAACGTATCGACCAGGGGGCGCTCGCTCACGCCGCTGAGCGTCTGTGAAGCGATCGCCTGGACGGTGGCGAGCGTGTTCTTCAGCCGGTGGCTCAGTTCCAGGTTCAGGATGCGCTGATGCTCTTCCGCGCGTGCGCGGGCAATGGCCGATTGCGCGCGGTCCGCCACCTGACGGATGAAGGCGATATCCTCTTCGGTCAATTCGCGCCGCGTCTTATAATGCACGAAGGCCAGCAGCACGATCTGACCGTGTTCGATGACCGGCAGGTTCACGAGCGCAGCTATGCCGAGTTCATCGAACTGGCTCGCTTTGTCACGGGTACGCGGATCAGCGCTCACATCCTGAATGATGACGGCCTGTCCGGCTTTCAGGTCGTTGATGAAGGTGCCATAGTCACGAAACCGGTAAAGGCCGGTCAGCTCCGCCGTCCCGGGCGCGCACCAGTTCGACGCCAATTCGACCGTCTCGGCGACTGCGTCCACAGTGCCGATGCCGGCCCGTGCGGCGCCGAGGGTCTCCGCCGTCACCTCGGCAGCGACTTGCGCGATTGCCGAAACGTCCGTCAACAAACGGATCCTGTCGCCCAGTTTGAGCAGGGCGTCGCTGCGCTTCATCTGGAGAACGCGTGCGCTGACGTCGAATCCTTCGACGAAGATCCCCGTCACGCTGCCGGAGGCATCGCGGATTGGCTGGAATATGAAGTCGAGATAGCGCTCGATCGTCGGCGCACCGGGCTTTGGCTGGACATCGTAGCGGGCTGCCGATGTCGTATAGGCTTCGCCCGTGCGGTAGACCGTGTCCAGGAGCTGCAGGTAACCCTGCTCGGCGGCGTCCGGCAGCGCCTGCGCCACAGACTTACCCACGACATCGGTCCGACCGATAATGCCGAGATAGGCGCGATTGACCATCTCGAAGACATGGTCCGGCCCACGCAGGAGGGCCATGAAGCTCGGCGCATCGTCGAACATTGCGGAAAACTGGCGCAGATCGGCCGAGACGCGCTCATGCGCCGTTGACAGGGCACGCAGGAGCTCGCCGCGCTCGGCCACCACGCCGCGCAACTCGATCTGCGCCATGACCTGTGAGGCGAGCGTCTCGAGGGCGTCGGTCTGTCGCTTCGTCAGTCCGCCCGGTCGCGGAACCGTGTCGATGACACAGAGCGTTCCCAGAACATTGCCGGAGCGGTCGCGCAGCGGCGCGCCGGCATAGAAGCGAATATGCGGTGGCGCTGTCACCAGCGTGTTGGCAGACGTCCGCGGATCGAGCGTGAGATCGGGTATGACCGTCACGCCGTCCTGCAGGATCGCATGAGCGCACACCGATTGGGACAGCGGCGTCTCTGTCGGCTCGAAGCCGACGCGCGATTTGAACCATTGCCGCTGTCGATCGACCAGGCTGACCAGCGCGACCGGGGCATCGCATATATATGTCGCGAGCCGCGTCAGCCTGTCGAAATTCTCGTCTGCCGGCGTGTCCAGGATGTCCAGGGCCTCGAGCGCAGCCAGCGCCGCCTCGCGGGCGTCGCAGAAGGGCAGGTCGCCGCCCGACGCCGAAGTGGGCCTATCGATGTCGTCGGGCATGGGCTGTGACAATCTGAAGTCCGTCGTTGAGAAGCGGCCGCACATTAGTGGTTTCCGCGCCAGTAGCAAAGCTGGCGCTCGGATGGGTGATTCATAGCGGGAGAGGGCGGAATTTTATGGCCCCGGCATCGCCCGCATCCAGGTCTTGCCACGTCGGCGCGGCGGGAACCATTTGTTTTTTCGAGCCTTTCCAAGTTTCATGATGGTTGGGTGAAAAAGGGTGTTGACGCCCGGACGGGATGCGCCTAAATAACGGCCATCGAGACGGCGGGAGCGCTGGACGGGACTGAGGGGGCCGGTTTGGTCTGATTGGTTCTGGTATGACTGGATCGGGCGGCATGCCTGTTTGATCCGGTCGGGTTTTTGCGCTCTTGC
>NZ_BBWR01000017.1 GCF_001463905.1 Aureimonas frigidaquae | reverse complement strand
TTTATCGGTTTCCTGACGCTTAGCTCTGTGAGAACTGCGGCGCGACATATAGGCTTGAAACAAGAAAAACAAGCGCGCCGCGCAAAAGCCGTTGAAAGATGGAAGCCTGCACCGATACCTGGGGCGCTTCGTCGCGCCGGGCCACGGGCCTATCGTTACCTTGCAAGCGGAAGTGGAGCGGGTAGCGGGAATCGAACCCGCGTATTCAGCTTGGAAGGCTGCTGCTCTACCATTGAGCTATACCCGCGACAGTCCGAGACGCGCATGCTCCCGCGGCAGTGGTGGAGGGAGTTGGATTTGAACCAACGTAGGCTAAGCCAACGGATTTACAGTCCGTCCCCTTTAACCACTCGGGCATCCCTCCAGGCTCTGCCGCTTGGGAGCGTGTGCGTCGAAGCTGCTTTTCGGCCAGGCCGTCCCGCTGCTTCGGGCGGCGTTATGGAGAGGCCAGGCGCATCTGTCAACACACCGTCATGCAATTCCCAGGAAGTTCCGGGAAGCCTGCGGGCCCTACCGCACCGCGGGCTCGGCATGCCGCCGCAAAAGCCCGTCGCGCTTTGAGCGCCGATCATGTACATGGCCAGCATGACCGAGAACCCGCGCCACACCCCGAAGGATACCCATTACGCCAAACTCCGGCGCGCCCATCGCGACCGGCAGCGGGAGGCGGTGCCACAGGACGACGGCCGCGTGCGCCTGTACGGCCTGCACACGGTGCTCGCGGCACTCGACAATCCCCGGCGCAAGCTGATTCGGCTTCGGGCCACGCGCAACGCGCTGCAGCGGCTCGGGCGTGACCCCGCCTCGCTGCCCTGCCCCTTCGAACTGGTGGAACCCCGCGCGCTCGATGCCGAGCTCGGCAGCGATGCGGTGCATCAGGGCGTGCTCCTGGAGGCGGAGCCGCTCGCGAATGGCGGCCTGGCGCAGGCGGCCGGTGCCGACCTTCTGCTTGTTCTGGATCAGGTGACCGATCCACATAATGTGGGCGCCATCCTGCGCTCGGCAACGGCCTTCGGCGCGGGCGCAGTGGTGACGACGAGCCGGCATTCGCCCCAGGAATCCGGGGTGCTGGCCAAGGCGGCCTCCGGCGCGCTCGAAGAAATCCCCTATGTGCAGGTGGTCAATCTGGCCGAAGCGCTTGAGGATCTGAAAGCCAGGGGCTTCCAGCTCATCGGCCTGGATTCCGATGGCCCCCTGCCCCTCGAGCCGACATTCTCCGGTGGCCGAATCGCACTCGTCCTCGGCAGCGAGGGCAAGGGCCTGCGGCAGAAGACCAGAACCACCGTGGATGCGCTCGCCCGGCTGGAAGCGCCGGGGGCGATTCGTTCGCTCAACGTCTCCAACGCGGCGGCTGTCTCACTCTACGCCGCGCGAAAGCACCTCGCCGCGCGCTGATAAGCGTGCCGCCTGGCCGACAGCGCCGCGGGCCTGACGGTCCAGCGCGCGCAGGCGGATGTCGCGCAGCGTCAGCCTGCCGCCGCAGGACGCGGCCGTATCCCCCTTCGCCCGCATGCGCCGCAGGAGGAGGAGCTCGAAGGCAAGCCGCTGCGCAAGCGTCTCGACCAGCCGGGCCTGCCCTTCGATCCGCCGCGTCGCCGCGTCCACATTCGTTCCGGCCAAAACATCGACCCTTCCCTTGAATTTTGCGCCCCAGCACCCGCTAAGCGTTGGACATTGCGCGTTTCTGCGTGAACATTCGGCAGGGAAATAGCCTCGCCGCAAGGGGCGTCATGCCGGGCCGCGTCCCGGAACGGGGGGACGTCATGCCAATCCTGCTCGCCTTTTCGCGCGCGGTCGACCGCATCAATGCCGGCTTTGCCGTCATCGCGGATTATCTGGTGCTGGCCGCAGTGTTGATCAGCGCCGGCAATGCGCTGTCGCGCTACCTCTTCCATGTCAGCTCCAATGCGATGCTGGAAATCCAGTGGTACATGTTCGCCGGCATGGTGCTTTTGGGCGCGGCCTACACCTTGAAGCTGAACCAGCATGTCCGCGTGGACCTGATCTATGCGAGCCTGACGACCCGCCAGCGACTATACGTCGACATTGCCGGGTTTCTGATCCTGTATCTTCCCGTCATCGGAACCCTCTTCTGGCTCTGCTGGCCGTTTTTCCTGCGCTCGTTCCTGTCGGGCGAAACCTCCATGAATGCCGGGGGGCTGATCCTCTGGCCGGCCAAGGCGACACTGCCGCTCGGCTTTGCCCTTCTGTTTCTTCAGGGGCTGTCCGAACTCATCAAGCGCGTCGCCGCGCTGCGCGGCCTGACCGAGATCGAAACCCGCTACGAAAAGCCGCTGCAGTAGCCACGGGGCGCGTCCGCCAGGGAGTTCTTGCGTATGTTCGAATACGGACCGATGCCGCCGCTGATGTTCGGCAGCATGATCGTCTTCCTTCTGATCGGCTTTCCGGTGGCGTTCTCGCTGGCCGCGGTGGGGATGCTCTTCGGCGTGCTCGGCATCGTCTACGAGCATTTCAGCCCGAGCCTTCTGGGCGCCCTGCCCCTGCGCTTCTATGGCACCATTTCCAACGATCTGCTCCTGGCGATTCCCTTCTTCACCTTCATGGGCGCCATCCTGGAGCGCTGCGGCCTTGCGGAGGATCTTCTCGAAGGGTCCGGACAGCTCTTCGGCCCGCTGCCGGGGGGCCTTGCCTATGCGGTCATTCTGGTCGGGGCGGTGCTGGGCGCCATCACCGGCACCGTCGCGGCATCGGTGATCGCCATGGGTGTCGTGTCGCTGCCGATCATGATGCGCTACGGCTACGACATGCGGCTGGCGACGGGCGTCATCGCGGCGTCCGGCACGATCACGCAGGTGATCCCGCCATCGCTGGTGCTGATCATTCTGGCCGACCAGCTCGGTCGCTCGGTCGGCGATATGTATGCCGGCGCGATCGGCCCCTCCATCCTGCAGATCCTGATCTTCCTGGCCTTCATCTTCGTGATGTCGCGGCTGCGCCCGCACGCCATGCCGCCGCTGCCGCCGGAAGCGCGAACGCTGCATGGCTGGCCGCTTCTGTGGCGGGTGGCCAAGGCCATGGTGCCGTCCCTCGCGCTCATCTTCGTGGTCCTGGGCACCATGTTCATGGGGCTCGCCACGCCCACCGAGGCCGGCGCCATGGGGTCGATCGGCGCGATGCTGCTGGCAGCGCTGCACCGTCGTCTGAACTGGCAGCTCATTCGCGAAGCCATGGCCATGACCATGCGGCTGACCGCCATGGTGGTCTTCATCCTGATCGGAGCGACCGTCTTCAGTCTGGTCTTTCAGGGCATGGATGGCGGCCACTGGATCCAGTACCTCCTGTCACACATACCGGGCGGCGCGGTCGGCTTCCTGATCTTCGTCAACATCTTCATCTTCTTCATCGCCTTCTTCCTCGATTTCTTCGAGATCGCCTTTATCGTCGTGCCGCTTCTGGTGCCGGTGGCGGAGGCGTTGAACATCGACCTGATCTGGTTCGGCGTGCTCCTCTGCGTGAACATGCAGACATCCTTCATGCACCCGCCCTTCGGCTTTGCCCTCTTCTACCTGCGCGGCATCGCGCCGCCGCAGGTCCGCACGTCGGACATTTATCTCGGCGCCATTCCCTGGCTGTGCCTGCAGCTCGTGCTTGTGGCGGTGCTGATCGCCTGGCCGGAGTCAGTCACCTATTTCATCTCCCCGGAAGCCGTGGTGGACCCGGCCAATATCCGTCTGGATATCCCAATGCCGGGAGCAGGAGGCGCCGCGCCGGCCGCACCCTCCTTCGGCGCACCACCCGCCCCGACTTTCGGTGCGCCGCCGGCGCCGAGCTTCGGCGCCCCGCCTCCGCCGAGTTTCGGCGCACCAGGCTAGGCGCCAATGACAAAGGGGCCCCGCGATCACCTCGCGGAGCCCCTGTCACAAAGCCGTTGCGGTTGGCCGACGGCCGCCTCGCCTACTGGCCGGAGGCCTGCCGCGAATAGGCGTAGGTATCGTTGGTATATTCGGCGACGCGGAACCATTCGAAGCTCTGCGAGCGGAATGTGTTCCACGGATCGTAGATCGCCTTCCAGCGCGGATTGCTCTCGTCCAATTGCCGGTAGAGCGCCTGCGCCGAATCATAGGCTGCATCGAGCACGTCACGCGGCAGCGGACGCAACTGTACGCCCTTGGCGACGAGGGAGCGGATCGCCGTCGTGTTCTTTACGTCGTAATCGGCCAGCATGGAAATGTTGCAGGCCTTGGCGGCCGTATCGAGCGCCGTCCGGTAGGATTGCGGCAGTTCCTCGTATTTGGCCTTGTTGAAGACGTAGTGGACCGTCGGCCCCGCTTCCCAGAAGGCAGGGTAATAATAAAACGGCGCGACCTGATAGAAGCCGAGCTTTTCATCGTCATACGGCCCGACGAACTCGGTGGCGTCGAGCGTCCCCCGCTCGAGCGCCGGGTAGACATCGCCACCGGCAAGCTGCTGCCCGATGACGCCGAGCGGCGCGAGAACCTGCCCCGCAATACCTGCAATGCGCATCTTCAGACCCTGAAGATCGGCAACGCTGTTGATTTCCTTGCGGAACCAGCCCCCCATCTGCGTACCGGTATTGCCGCCGGGCCGCGCCACGACGGAATAGGGCTCCAGGAAGGTGTCGATCGCCTCGTTGCCGCCGCCGGAATAGAGCCAGGCATTCTGCTGCCGGGCGTTGAGGCCGAAGGGAATGGACGAGCCGATCGCGAAGGTCGGATCCTTGCCCACATAATAGTAGAGGACGGTGTGGGCGCATTCGACCGTCTGGTCGCTGACGGCATCCAGCGCCGACAGGCCGGGAACGAGTTCGCCCGCCGGGAAGGTATCGATGCGGAAGCGCCCGTCGGTCAATTCGGAAATGGTCCGCGCAAAGAGCTGGCAGTTGCCGTAGAGCGTGTCGAGCGTATTGGGAAAACTGGACGTCAGGCGCCAGCGTATGCTCGGGCTTTCCTGCGCAACGGCCGGCGCCGCCAAAGCCACCCCGCCCGCGACACCACCGGCCACGCTGCCGGACTTCAAGAGAAACTGACGACGATCCAATTGACCCTCCCACGCGACGCGATTCTTCCGATCGCCCAACTGTCTTTCCGTTCCGATCAAACGATAGCTGCGGCGGGAAGACAAGAAGGAACGGGCACGGCGCATTTCCAGGATGCAAGCCTGCCCAGCTTATGCTAGATGCGCGCGCAGGGCCGGCTTAGCTCAGATGGTAGAGCACCTGATTTGTAATCAGGGGGTCACGGGTTCGATCCCTGTAGCCGGCACCAATAAGAACAGGCACTTAGGCGGTATTTGGCTGGTTTGGCGTGTCGCGTCTTGTCGCACTCAGTATCCATGGTTTGTGGGGTTTTCAGCTGGGTTGCGGCAATTCTGTGCGACATGCTTGCGACATGGCTTTGCCGCTTCACACGAAGCCGGCGAGGTTCGTTAGCGTCAATCGAGCGATCCGCGGTCCTGCAGAGCGAAATTGTTTTCGAACTGCCCGAATTCGCGGATGACACGCGCGATTGTCATTCGCTGACGACCACTTTCAGCTCTCGATGCGACAGTCCGGGCGATATCGGACGGCACTATGAAAATACGACGACGTTCATCGGTTGTCGCGGGAATGAGAACAAACGCGATCCAATCGAACGCATCTTCGGCGTGAAAGCGGAACGCCTTCGTGTCGTTGGCGCGTGTCCGCGCCTTGACGGAAATCCTTTGAGCAGGCCGATCCACGGGCTGGGCAATGACATCGTACCCGGGCCAAAAGTCCGGTGCCTTCATCGCCGGCACACCCGCTAGGGTTAGCTCCGCCGCGATTAGCATTTCGCAAGCGTCTCCCATCTGTTTTGTCGTGTACGGTCGTACCGATCCTGCGACGTGAACCGTTTCTTCCATGAGACCCTCCAAGCCTAACTGCGCGCTCGTTCGCGCGGCGAAAAAGGGCTGACACAACTTCTGGTTGCTGGCAGCCCGCATTCTCGCTCAGTATGCTATGGGGATGATACAGCCGCCTCACCTCCTCGACGATCATCCCGACTACGCGTTCGAGTGCGAACAAGCACTGGACCAAGCGATCAACGATATCGGCGATGCGGCTGTAGCGGCCGGCTGGCATGATGCGGCCGTCGATGCCGCTCTCCTACGGATAGTGCGGGACCGTGTCTTCGGCCGCATTGAGGCAGAGCCACTCCTAATCAGGCCGCGCTTTCTCGATCGGTAGCGTCAGCCTTCCGGCGTCTGCTCGGCCAGCTCCCACACCCTGGCCCTGCCGGCACCGACTGCGCGGATCCAGCCGGCCCTCTGCATACGCTGCAGCTGAGATAGTCCTGAGCGTTGCGCTTTGATGCCGGCAACCTGACGAAGATCCGCGGCGGTCGCCTGGCCGACCCTTCGAAGCTTGGCCAGGATCTTTTTCGTTTCGGGCCGCTTCGCCAGCTCGGCCTCGCGTTCTTCCAGTGTCGGACGCTGGTATGGCTCTTTGACTGGTGGAGGGGTCCAGGCCCTACTGCCGTCTGGCATTGAGCCCGTAAGCAGCTCTGTTGCTGACCATAGCGTGTCCGGCCCTTTGGGGCCTTCGCGCTGGAGCCACCCGTCTGCCTCTCGATCACGAAGGGCTCTGGCCAACCGCTGACCGGAGATCTCGGGAAACCGGCGTCGCAATTCTTCGGTCGTTGCTGGCCCGTAGCGGCGGATGAGATCCAGGACCTTAAGCGTGGCGCTCTGGCCAGACGGGAGCCCTGTCCACGAGCGGTTAATCGGCTGCCACACACCGTCTATCAACTCGTCGCCGGGATCCAAGGACACTTCGAAGGCTAACCTGTGTGGCAACCTGATCCATTCGTGTTGCCAGTCTGCCCTACCATCGAAGAATTCCATAAATTCAAGCGCGCATCTGAGATGTGAGCGATCATCCGGCAAACGGTTGGCGACAACGGTTGCCTCGGCCAGCGCCGTGGCCCAAACCTTCGCAGCGTCCATCTTCAGGTCCGCAGGTGCGTTAGCGACTGCATCGTTCATCCGGGCCTGGATGACGGCTCGCACGGTCACCAAAAACTCCGCCCGCTTATCCAAGTCGATCACGAAAGCCCCCATCAATGACGTGGGTTCACCCTACACACTACCGTCTGCGGGCAAAAATGGATCGATCGTCGGGTTTGGCGCCTTGGTATATACGCATGATCGAGTTCGCAGCTCCCATGCACGTGAAGCAGCCGTGCTTGCACCTTTCCGGGTCTCGGCAGATTGCTGACATGATCTGATCTCGATCCGGGTGAACGGAGAATGCTCGAAGCGCTGCGACGACCAACATCGTTGTCTCTGGGCTTAACACCGCATTGTGCTGTGCCCTCGCGACCGCCTCCAGTCGTTCAGCAAGGTCAGGCAGGGATCTGTATGGGCGACGCATACCCACCTTATGGCGCGACACCGGATTGAGAACAAGTGGTGAACATTGCGAACTCGTGACGGCTTTCTACGCTAGCCGTCGACCAGGCGCACAAAGCGTTCCGCTTCGTCCCTCAGAGCGAATAGTCGAACTGACGATACGGCTTCCCGACGGCCCGCCATTAGGAGAAGCACTGTCAGGACTTCGGGAGAGTTTGCAGCCAATGACACCAGATGATGTCCGCGCGGCCCGACATCGCCATGTAGCCAGTTTGTAGCGGTCCGTTCGCATGCTCCCGTCCACCTTTGAACCAGCTTCAACGCGCGGTGGCTGTCCCCGATCTCATTGACCAGCGCTACTCCAACCGCCTTTGCGTATGCATCCGGCGTCACCGGAATGAACTTGCTGTTTTTCGGCAGCATTTTTCCATCCCTCCAATATAGCATTCCGTCTCTGTTGCACTTTGCTGTTGGCAATCGAGATGCGAATGGGAGAGTTCTGAGGATGCCTCCGCGCAGAATGACATGGCGTAAAACAGACGATGGGCGGCCGGTAAAGGCCGCATGCTACGTCCGCATGTCAACCGAGCACCAAAGATACTCCACCGAGAACCAGATTGGCGTGATCCAAACATTCGCCAAGCAGCATAACCTGGATATTGTTAAGACCTATCAGGACGCTGGCAAGAGTGGTCTAACGATTGAACGTCGGAGTGGCCTGAAGGCACTCGTTGGAGACGTATCATCAGGCAAGGCCGAATTCGTTGTCGTCTTGGTTTACGACATATCGCGATGGGGCCGTTTCCAAGACGTCGGCGAGAGCACGTATTACGAATTTCTTTGCCGACGTCAGGGTGTCGATGTCTGCTACTGCGCCGAGCAGTTTGAAAACGACGGCAGCATCGGATCTGAGATACAAAAGGTCGTCAAGCAAAGTATGGCTGCCGAGTACAGCCGAGAGCTCTCAGTCAAGGTGTTCCTGGGACAGGCAAATCTCATTCGGAAAGGCTTCCGGCAGGGTGGACACGCGGGCTTCGGGTTAAGGCGAACACTACTCGACGAAACCGGAGCGTTCAAACAGGAGCTTCGGTATGGCGAAAGGAAAAGCCTACAGACCGACAGGGTCATTCTTCGACCAGGGCCTGACGACGAAGTCGAACGGGTCCGATGGATCTTCAGTTCGTTCATCAGTGGCAAAATGCTCGAGAGCGATATCGCGTCTAACCTAAACTCACTGGGAATACGAACTGACCTAGGGAGGCATTGGACGCGCGGCACGGTGCATCAGATCCTCGTAAATCCGAAATATGTTGGCGACAACGTTTGGAACCGGAGGTCTTCAAAGCTCGGTGGCAGGTCGGAGCAAAACCCGAGGGAGGCTTGGATCGAGGAGCCCGACGCCTTTACGGCGATCGTGACCCGTGACCAATTCGAGCTCGTTCAGCGGATCATCGAAAAGCGTCATAGACGCCTTTCAGACAATGAGATGTTAGCTGTGCTTCGAGACATACTGCTCCGGCGCGGGCAGTTGTCCGGCCTGATCATCGACGAAGAAGAAAACGCTCCGTCCAGCAGCTGTTACGCCCGGCGGTTCGGCAGCCTTCACACGAGTTATCAGCTTATCGGATACGATACTGGGCGAGATTTGGCGTATCTGGCAGACAATCGCCGGCTGAGGGAGATGCATCCATCAGTCGTCAGTTCAGCCATAGGCCAAATTGTCCGCTCTGGCGGTACCGTCCAGCAGATGAGAGCCGGTCTACTGTCTGTTAACAGCGAGTTGGCGATCTCGTTGGTGCTGTGCAGACATAACACCTTACCCAGCGGCGCGTCACGCTGGACGGTGCGATTTGATACTGTTCTCTGCCCTGATCTGACAGTCGCAGTTCGAATGGACAAATCGAACACCGAGGCACGGGACTACTTCGTTCTTCCATTCGTGGAAATGACCACGGAGCATCTCAAGCTTAAGGAAGCCAATGGGGCCGGCTTGGACGCGTACAGGTTTGAAAGCTTAGATTTCTTAGGTCGCGTTTCATCCCGCACTCCGCTTCGGGAGGTTAGCTGATGCGTATCGATGAGCCGATCAGGCAATCATCCATTCTCCTAGTGCCTATCGCGTCAGTGCATGTTCTAAACCCAAGAACCCGCAATCAGAAAGTGTTTGCTGGATTAGTTGAGAACATTTCTACAGTCGGGCTTAAGCGGCCAATTACGGTCTCGAGAGCTCGAGCCGGGGATCGGAACGAGGCTTACGATCTGATCTGCGGCCAGGGTCGGCTTGAGGCCTGCAAGGCGCTTGGCGAGACCCATATCGCGGCGTCTGTGGTGCAGGCCTCGGAGGCAGATCGATATCTGATGAGCCTCGTCGAAAACCTGGCACGGCGTCGCCACAAGAGCGGGGATTTGCTGGGTGCAATCCGCGCGTTGGACGAGCGAGGTTACACCGGCACTCAGATCGCGGCGAAAACCGGCCTCGCCACGTCATACATCCATGGAATTGTTATGCTGCTAAAGGCCGGCGAGGCGCGACTGATTGGAGCCGTTGAGCAGGGATGGCTTCCCATGCGGTTGGCCTGTGACATCGCTCGGGTGGACGATGCAGGTACGCAGGTGATCATGATGAACGCATACCAGGATGGTCTGCTGAAGGGCGATCAGCTTCTGAAGGTTCGGAGACTGATTGATCAGAGGCGGATGGTGGGCCGGAACTACGAAAGGTGGAAGCACAAAGCAGCCACTCCGCTTACGGCAAATCGACTACTGCAGACATATCAACGCGAAGTGCGACGGCAGCGCATGGCGGTGAAGAAGGCGGAAATCAGCGAAAGCCGTTTGCTCTTTGTGGTTTCCGCCGTGCGGCGTTTGATGGCGGATGAGCATTTCAGAACCGTGCTTAGAGCCGAAGGCATTGAGACAATGCCAGCTGCACTATCGGAGCGACTTCAGTTGGAGGCGCAGACATGACCGGTGTTCGCTGGGCCTTCAAGCCTGAGATACTGACGATCCCACTAGCGAAACTGCTGCCAACGAAGGCCCTCGCTGCAGATCTTCAGTTCGCGTCCAAATTTCGAACCATCCTCGCGTCCGTACGGGAAGTTGGGATTGTGGAGCCCCTCGCTGTGTATCCGCAGGAGGGGGAAAACGAGGACATATACATACTCCTAGACGGGCACATGCGGTTAGAGGCTCTGAAGATACTAAACTCTACCGCCGCTCCATGCCTGGTAGCAACGGACGATGAGGCTTTCACGTACAACCGTCAGATCACTAGACTAAGTGCGATCCAAGAGCATCGTATGATCCTCACTGCCATTGAGCGCGGCGTTCCGCGGGAGCGTATAGCCGCTGCTCTCGAGGTGGACGTTGATCGCATTCGAGAGCGCCAAAATCTTCTTAAAGGCATCGCACCCGAAGTAGCCGAGATGCTGAAAAACAAGATGGCTAACCGTTCAATTTTTGCGGTTCTCCGCAAGATGAAGCCAATGCGCCAGATCGAAGCCGCCGAGATGATGATCGCTGCAAACATCTATTCTCTTAAGTATGTTGAGATGATCTACGCTACCACCCGGCCGGAACAGCTCGAACCATTGAAAGGGCGCCAGAAAATCCACGGCATCGCACCAAGCGATTTGGCCCGCATGGAGCGCGAAATGGAAAAGCTGAACGCGGACTACAAGGAAGTTGAGGACACGCACGGTGAGACCATGCTGACGCTGGTGGTGGCCAAAGGCTATATAAGCCGGCTCCTCGGCAACGCAAACGTCCTGGACTACCTCAAGCGGTACCATAACGAACTGACCGATGGGCTGTTCTCAACAATGGAAGGGATCGCAACAGATGCCCGCCGCATCGAAAGAGAGTGACGGCGGCCGATCAAACGATGCTAGGGTACGCAGGATAGCATCCAGGAGTGCGTCCGATGCCGATACCCAGTCCGACGGCAAATGAGAACGATCGCCGAGCTGAATGTGCAAGGATCGTTCAGGACATTGTTCTGCAGATCGAGCGTGAGGCGTTAGACGCAGGGTGGTCAGCTGCTGAGCTTGCGGAGGCCTTCACCCGTTATGCGCAAGGCGCGCAGTTAAGAGCTGTTCCTGCGGCTCAATATCAAGCACTCGCAAACGACCTAATTGACACCATAATTAGGAAACCCCGCTGACTAGGTCACTCTTCAGCCGCTGGGCTAAGTCAAGAATGGCATTAGAACGACCGCAATTACAAATTTCGCATTCGGTTGAACTGTCACACGCGTTGCCTGAAAGCCACGACGCGGTCGCTTCCTCACGCCAGATTTCGGGACGGTATGCAAGGCTGATTGTCGCCGCGTAGCGTTTCATGAAACAATGTCCGGTCTTGGGGGATCGGATGGGGAAGACAAGGAGCACATTTGGTTGGATTGCCGCTGGTGTGTTCGGCCTCCTCTGGCTTGGCTCTGGAGAGTAAGAGCCGAGACCGAGCGCCCCGCGCCCTCGTCCTGCCGCTTTCGCGGCTCCATCCGTCATCGAACGGCCGCCGCAGGTTGAGCGCACCGTGGCGGTGCAATCTGATGAAGGCATACGGTCTGTAGCTCGAACTGTCGCCTATGCGACGGTGCGCGTTCGGGTGCGATCTGGTCCAACGACATCAGACAGCGTTCTGGCAGCGCTCTTGCACACTTCGTCGGAGATGCTACCGAGCGCGCCTATCGCCGAGGCGATGCCTTGGAGAAGCGGCGTGCAATGATGGAAGCGTGGGCTGGTTTCTGTTTCGGCAACTCAGGAGATGACGTTGGATCGAAGGGGGTGAAGAATGGCCAGGAAGTCTAACGTCCGATCGCCTGCTGCATTTGCGATCAGTATATTGGCTCTGGCAGGATGCCAAACCGGCGCCGAGTACGAAGCTGGGCAGCAGGCCGCAATCGGCAATGCGCTCGCATCGTATCAGGGTCGTACAGTGGCCGACTTCATCACCGAGCAAAATGCTTTCCGATTGGTCGATGGTTACGATGCGGAGCCGGGACGGCGGATGTTCGTATTCGAAACGTCGCCAGTTTCGGTGACGACCACACTGCCCGCTTACACGCCCGCACCACGCACATACAACAACCAGGCTGTTGGTGCTGGGTTCAATAATGTGGCGTCGTCAATCGGGACTATCCCAGCCGTGTCTCGTTCGACCGTGCAGGTTTGCCGCGTTTCCGTCACAGCTCAGCATGACGGACCTGGTACTACCGCAAGCGACTGGACCGTGATGCGAGTTTCACACGGCGATCACTGTTAGCGACATTGGCAATATACGCGCACCGGTTCTCGAACGAACGCCCCACTGCATCTGTTCCTATGGAGCACCGCAGAAAACGTACCAGCTGACCCAGCCGAGCTAGACCGCTAATAGTCTACTAAAAACTACAAAAGGATAGGATAAATCGCTAGTGCGTGCTAGACATTTGTAGCGTTTAACGAGGAATGCGACGTGGACCCGTTTTCAAATCCCTTTGCGCCTGGGGCTGGAAGTCGCCCTCCAGAATTAGCCGGACGAGATACGATCCTCGAGAACGCTCGGATATCCTGTGGCAGGGCTTTGAAGGGGCGTCCCGCTCGCTCAATGATGCTGCTTGGGCTGAGGGGAACGGGTAAGACGGTTCTACTAAGCGAAATCGGCAGGATCGCCGAGAGCGAAGGATTGTTGGTTTCGAAGGTTGAGGCGCCCGAGAGAACGACATTAGCTAACCTTCTTTACCCGGAGATGCGGAAGGTAGCTCGGTCACTCTCTAACACTGAAGCCGCCAAGCAGTACGCTCAACGAGCACTGAGCGGTTTACGTAATTTCGCGGCAGTTTTCAAAATTGAATATGGTGGACTTGCATTCGGTGTTGAGCCTGCTCCTGAAGCCGGCCTAGCCGAGAGCGGGGATATTCAGCATGATCTCCCCGACCTCTTCGGTCAGATTGGTAGAGCGGCACAGGCTGCAGGCAAAGGCTGGCTGCTACTGATCGATGAAGTTCAATATCTTTCTGAGAAGGATCTTGCTGGCCTTATCGTTGCGCTACATCGAATGTCTCAAGACGGGCTGCCGGTGATCTTCGTCGGAGCCGGACTTCCGCAGGTTGCACGGCTTGCGGGAGATGCCAAATCGTACGCAGAAAGGCTATTCAGTTATCCAGCGGTCGGTGCGCTCGATAGTCAAGCCGCCGGAAAAGCTGTTAAGAAGCCAATCATTGATGAGGGAGCAAGCATTTCTGAGGATGGCCTACACGAGATCATTGATAGGACAAAAGGGTACCCTTTCTTTCTTCAAGAACTTGCCTCATTCGCTTGGAACAATGCTCCGGGGCCCGAAATCGACGCTACAGACGTAGTCTCATCCTACGATGAAACTGTTCGCTCCCTAGACGACGGATTTTTTCGAGTGCGTCTGGACAGACTTACCAAAGCAGAAGTGCAATTCGTGAACTCAATGGCATCCTTGGGTGATGGGCCTTACCAATTCTCTGACATAGCGCGGGCAATGGGTCGCGATCCCAGATCTCTAGGACCTGTTCGAGCGAGCATTATATTCAAAGGCATGATCTATAGCACCGATCACGGCTATCTAGACTTCACAGTACCGCTGTTTGCCGACTTTATTCGCAGACAAAACCCATAGCACGCGGACCTAATACCGCAGACTACCTGTCAGAATTGCATCACGGCTGTGTGATCAAAGTACTTGTAGCGCCTGCCATTATCGCCCGGATCAACTCCTGCGGATCTAACGTCGGCGGTGCTACCTGGGCGCGGCCGTAGCCGAAAATGGCGTCGATGAGTTCGTCTCGCTCCGGCCCCCGGCGGGACACGGCGTCTCCGAACTCAGTGCGCATCTGCTCCGCGCGACCGGCGCTACGGCGGTTGAGAAGCACATCGGCGCCCTTACCAACTGTGCGCTTCGTATCGCCCCACAAGCCGGTAGCAGGGTCGAGAGCGTTCAGAACGACATCCTGCTTGCCTTCATACTCCAGACCCCGCGATTGCCTCTCAGCTGTCGCGCTACCGCCCGTGATGGCGTTCGAGCGATTAGAGAAGGCCGTTTCATTCTGAAGGGTCTGCAGGAACTGTGTAGCTCGGTCATCATCGCCCAGGACAAGGCCGAGCTTCTCTCTGTTCCACCCCTTCTCAAACAGAGCTCGAGCTGCGGACGCGTCGCGGCGGGCCGTACCCATCACTTCGGCCAGCTGGTCACGCGCGCCGATCTGGAACGCTTCACGCTCGGCATCCGTCATCGAGCTCAGGCGGCGCCGAAGATCGTCCGGCCTGGTCGACGCGCTGAAGACGTCCTGACCGAGGGCCATCGCATCGCGGACGCGTGTGGGGCCCGACCATGCCTGGCGGGCTGCCGCGTATTCCGGATTGGCGTCGTCGAGTGCCCGAATGAACGATGATTGCAGTTCTACCAAAGCGCGGCCGCGCTCGTCCAAGGCCAATCTACCTGTGGTAGGATCGCGATAGGTTTCGATCTGCTGATCCAGCCCCTTCTTCGCCGCATTGAGCGTCCGCATGTTCGGCGTGCCCTGGATGATCGCATCTCCCGCTTCGTCGTAGCCGGCAATGCGAAGATCAAGGGGATTAAACTGTTCCCCTCGCGCGAGGGCCTCAAGCCTTTGTATCTCGACCCCATCGCGCAGCCCGCGGCGAATGTTCGGTTCGTCTATGAACTGCTGCATTCGATCGTTCCATTCGATCGGACGATCCAGTGCACCCCGGTACAACGGTTCAGCAGCAGCGGAACGAGTTCTAATCAGATCGTCCACCGTTTCGGCCATATTGCGAGCCGGGCCAAGTGCCGTGTCGGCTGCGTCTGCGATGCGCTGCGGCGCGCCTGCCTGGCGGTCGGCTAAGCGCCGGCGAACGGTCGCGGCGCCTTCGCCGGGCTTCGTCACCATCGCCGCCGTGCCGCGGCCGAGATTGTCGCCCAGATCAAGCAACATGGCGTCGTCGCCCATCTGCGCGGCGCGCTGCCGGGCGGCTGACACCGAAAGGCCATCCCGCTCCATCTCCCGGCTGATCTGCGCAGCCGTGCGGCCCGATATGCCAACTGGGGCGACAGCTTGGTCTGCAGCGCGGTTCCGCGCGATGGCGCTCGGGGCATTGGCAACTGCACCAGCCGGCAAGCCCGCAGCGAAACTTCCCGCAAGCGCGCCAACCGGCTCCCAGCCATCGGGCGCCATATCGGCGCCCGCGACCGCACCGGCACCTGCAGCGCCGCCGACAACAGCGTCTGCGGCAACGCGGCCGAGACTATTCGATGGGCCGAAGATGGTAGTCGCAGTCTGTGCCACCTGCGGGGAGAGCATACCAGCGCGATTGGCCGCGCCCAAGACGCCGGCCGGGACGACGGCGCCGACAACACCAGCTCCCGCGCCGCGGGCGAGTTGGTCACCCATTCCATCGGCGACGGTGTTCGCCGGATCCAGTTCCGGGCGGATTGCACCAAGAGTTTCGGCGATACCGCGCGAGCCCAAGCCGACATTTGGCGCCAACGGCTCGATCTCGGTTCCGAATGTCGCGTTGATGCCGCGAGCTGCGAGATTGCGGATACCGCGGGCAGCGTCGACCGGCGCCCCCGCAATCGCATACAGCGCCTCATTCGCTCCGGCAGTGGCGTTCATCGCCGCGCCGCCGAACTGGCCAGTACCTTCCAGCCTCGGCTGCTGGCGCCGCTCCCAAGGCTTCTGCGAGGGCATGGACGTGCCGCTCGCTTCGACGCCGTATCTTTCCCATGGGCCTGCCATCAGCGTATCTCCTTCCAACTGGAGGATTGGGCAGGATCTCCGCCAAGGTAGCGGTAGCCGTCCTCGATCGTGCCGATTGCCAAGGTGGAAGCGCCTGCGCCGCCTTCCGCGGCGGACCCGGGGTCGGCAGCTTCGATCATTGCTTTGACTTGCGGTGTCATGATCGACAGCCGGTTAAGGTCTGCCAGCTGACGGCGTGCGTCTTCAGCTTCCAACTCTCTGTTCTGGTACCCGGAGACAATCTCGCCGCGGCGCATATTGATATCCGCCTTTCGTTTCATCGTTTCCAGGATCAGTCGGTTCGCCTCAGGGTCGTAGCGAAGCCGAGGCAGCGAACGCAGCATGCCATTGTATTCGATGTCGCTTGTCGCGCCTGACCCTTCGACGCGTAGTCCTGGTGCTGCGCGACTGACAACCGCCTGCCATGCCGCACTCGAGGTAGTCGCTTCGGGAAACAGCTCTGCGAGGCGCCCGACAAGAGGACCTTGTGGGGCGCTGTCGACCAGCCCCTCCAGGATACTCAGATCCTGATTGAGCCCAGAGGCCGTCACGGCTGCGCTTTGCAGATCGCTCCAACGCTTGCCTTCGGCCTCGTCGAGCTTGTCGCGAAGCTTGCCGTCGGGCGCATCGCCGTTGTTGACCTGGACGAGCGGATTGTTCGGCGCAGCTTGCGCGCCGGTTCGAACCGCAGCGCCTGGGCTCATGAAGGTAGGAGCCCCATCTGCTCCGATGGCGCGCACGGGAGTGTTATCGCCGACAATAGCGTCGATCAGGTCTTGTTCGGAGAGAGTACCGTTTTCGACTAGTCGTCTCCGGTCTTGGCCGGCCACCTGCGTCTCGGATGGTGCGAACTTATCCCGAGCGAACTGCTGCAGGTCGGCGGTGGGCAGGCTGCCCATTGCCGCCGCCACCACCTCATCGGTGGATAGCGCCTGCGCCGCACCTTCCAGCTGAACACCGAGCCCTGTAGCAGCAGCTGTCTGACCCGGAAGGAATGCACGCTGGCCTGGGTTAAGGGTTACAGGTAGTGCGTTCTGGCGATCCATCGCGGCCGCTTCCATCATCTGACGCTCGGTCAGCGCACGCTGATTGTCGGCGGCGTTGTTCGCCCGCGAGGTCGCGGCGTTGGCATCTACTCCGTACCGCGCCGTCGCGTCGCCCATGTCGAGGGCGCGCCAGCTCTGCGTCGGATTGTAAATGCCGAGCGCCGTGGCTTGGCGGTCGAAATCCTGCTGCGGCATCGTGGTCGCGCCGGCGTAGAAGTCCTGGATCCGCGCCGCCTCTTCGGAGGCCGCCTTTGCCTTCGCGTACGCATACGTGTCCGACGCGCTCGGCGGTGCGAACATGGATGCAATGTTCGAGAACACCGCGCCGATGCTAGGGTCGTTGTACGCTCGGTTGGTCCGAATGGGCATCTGATGCTCCTAGTTCAAAACCGCGCCGGGGGCGGGTTGCGTTTCTTGGGCGCGGCGAATTGCGATCATCCGGGCGAACGGGTCACCATGGGCAGCAAGCCGGCGACGTCGGAAGAGCGCGTCGAGCTCGTCTGCAATCAGAGCAACGCGGTCGAGCCGGGCAAGTAGAATGCCTCGCGGCTCGCGCCTGTCGGCTCGCAGCCCCATCTGGATCAGCAATCCGGCAGCAGCGCCAAAGCCCATCCGAACGTCTTCGGGCTCCAACGAGGGTGACGCTGCGCGAGCAACATGGTCGGCAGCGAACCAGATGCCGTCTGCGAGTTCGGCTTTATCCGGCGACGCTGCGAAGACTGGGTCGAGAAACGCGATCAGGACAACGCGTAGCATCAAGACAGCTGGCTCGATCGGCTGCGATCCGTCCATATCGGCGATGTGCTTGCGGAGCACATCCTCAAGACGCCAGGCGGTCATTCGAAGACCCCCTGTCGAGGCGCATATGTCGTCGGATAGAATGGCTCACCCACGCGGGCCAAGGCTTGAATGACTACCGCTCGCCGCTGTCGCAACCGACCTTCAATTTCTGCTTCCAGCTGCGCGCTCTCAAGGCTGTTGCGGAAAATGCGTACGCTTGCGTGCGTGTCCGGATCGATCGCCTCGCGGGCTCCGTCTGAGCCGAGATAGGATATCAGGCTGACGGTCGCGTTGATGCCCCGCAGGATTTCAGCGCGAGTGATGTGTACGGGAAGGTGCTCGAGCGCCGCGGGTCGGCAGGATTTGAGCGCTTCTATATGGTTGGCGGCGGATGTTGGGGTGAGCGCAAAATCGTACCGGAAGGACCGGTCGATCTTCGTGATCGCCGCCGACAACTTTCGCAGCGTTTCAGCGCCGCGAGCCTCATTCAGGCATGCGAGCGCGCCTGGCGGGTCTGAGTAGGTTCGGCTCGGCGAGTGGAACATCGGAACGCCCGCGGTTGATCATGGGCCGATTATCGTCCGGATCCAATTGCGCTTCATCACCGAAAAATAGGCAACAAAGCGCCATGGCTTCGCGGGAAAAGTTCGGGGTAGCCAGAAATTTGTAGCGGGATGGGCCGCCGTTTCTGCCACCCGGGTCGGAGTACCCGGCGGGGGTGGGGTCGGGCTCCGCACCCACGCGGTGGCTAGGTCGGGATCAGCCTAAGTCGAAGCTATCTTCGTACGCTTGGCCAGCCGCGCCAATGTAGAGCGTGAGGCGCCAGTCGCTGCAATAATCTCGCTCCAGCTCATTCCCTTCTGGAGCATCCCGACGAGAGCACTGTTCCGCGTCGTGTTCTCCGGCCGTCCGCGGAACTTGCCTGCCGCCTTTGCCTTCAAAACTCCTTCGGCCTGCCTCCTACGGCGGTCGTCGTAATCCTTGGCACTTACGGCCGCGAGCAAATCCAGCATTAAGTGGTTAAGCGCATCGAACAATCGTTTTGTGAATTCGTCAGCACCCGGCGTAGCCATTGCCCACGATGTCGGCAAATCCAACGACACAATCCTCACGTGCCTAGTTTGGATCTCCGCCTTCAGCGACGCCCAATCGCCAACGGACAATCGGGTCAAGCGATCGATCTGTTCAACAAGCAAAATGTCACCGGGGCGGCTGTCGCGCAGCAGACGGAAAAGCTCCGGGCGGGCTAATGCAGCGCCGCTGGCGTGCTCAACGTAGGCACCGGCTACATTGAGACCCCTCTCCTCCGCAAAGCGCTCCAAGGCGCCGCGTGCCCGCTCTGCGTCCTGATCGATAGTTGAAGCTCGGAGATAAAGGCGGGTCAACATTCTAGGCACCGGTTCGTTTTGACTAGTACCATTAGTACCGGTTCGTTTTGAGTTGTCAAACGGAATTATCGAACCGCTGTTTGGCCAGTGCCATCCGGGTATACCCAAATGGCACTAGTCGAAAACGCCATCTTTTCGTGAGCCAGTTCGCATGCTCTCCCGCATGCGGCGCAATTCGCGATCAATTTCCTCCGGCGTCATCTCGTGCGGTTCTTTCGCACGCTCGGCTTCGTCAGCTTTACCAAAGCCGCCGAGCGCCGCGGCGCGGAAGAGCAGACCAGCCGCGGTGGCCCTGGCAGGGGCAGGAGCCTTCGGATCCTGGCAGATCGCGATCGCTGCATCAGCTGCTGCCCGAATGCCTTCCACCTGAATGGTGCGCAGTACATCGCGACGTTCGCTCTCGATTTCATCAGTCACCCGAAAACTCCTTCTCCTTGAGCGATGGCACGCTCATCACGCATCCGCTGCAACTCAGCTAACTCAGCGTCGAGCGTAGCAAGCCTGCTGTCGGCTATTGCCGGCGCTGACGCATGGGCTTCTAAACTCGCCCGGGCTGATCGGGCCTCCGCGATCTGCCGCCGGCGCGCGGTTCGCGCTGCTGGATCGCCGGGCTGATGAGCCGCCTTCCACTTGCGATAGCTTTCGCGCTCAGCCTCGTCGGCGGCTAAGAGGCGCCGGTTCAGTTTCTTTGCCGCTCGGTCCCGATCACGAAGTTTGCGGTCTAACCGCACACCCGCATCGGACCGATTTGGGTTCGGCCATTGCGGACGATGCCAATTTTTGCCGCGAGGCGTCTTACCGCCGTGGCAGTCGCACTTTCCATTTTCCATGGCTATCCGGCGGCATTGCTCGCCGGTCGATCTTGCCGTTGCCGAGCATCTCGGTCGGAAGGGCCGAACATTCCGATTATAATCGGTAATGGCCTGTCGAGCTTGCAGGCGGACATGTGCAGGGCAGTTCCCGGGCCGGCCAGTCATTGAGCGCCGCTCCTAGGCCAGCACATCTGGGGTATCATCTCGAGGCGGCACGCCGCCGGACAATTTGTCTTTCTCACCCACTCGGCAACGAACTCTGATACCTGCGACGCTAAACCTGCAACCGCCCCTATAAAGGGGGGCGTTGCAGGTTTGCAGGGTGTTGAGGTCTGCAGGTTTCCTAACCCCCGCAGATGCTGGGTTACAGCTCCATACATGCGAGAGGTGCAGCCTTCGCAGGTATCTGCAGGTTTGCAGGTTCCCAGAAAATAAGGGTTTTGGGCATTTGCAGGTCTCGCAGGTATCACTCGAAAACACCTCCGTTCGAGACTTCTTCAGCTTCGACAATCTGTCTGACAAATTGTCGGTGGACATACCACGCAGGATTACCGGCCGTTTTTTGCCTCTCACGCCATACCGCGTAGACGCATCCATCGACCTCGACCTCACGGGCATGCCTCCTCTCTGAGGGGACCACCGCATTGATCTTCTCGCGTCCAGTAGTCGCGCTGAACCCGAGGCTGTCACACATGACACGTGATAGATCTGTCCGAGACGTAGCGTCTTGGGTCATTGTGGAGGCGATAAAGCGAAGCAGTTCGGCCTCCTGTCTGGCGCCGCCATCTGCCTTGGCCAACGCGGCGAGAACCCGCTGCCGACTTGCGTCGAACCGGAGGTGGACGCCGACTGAGGAATTCGCCCGTGCGGCTACTTCAGGAACCGTCGATTGGAAATCTCTCGGCGCAACCCGCTCACCTGTCGGCAGGGCTGAAATCATCTCGAACCATTTCTCGCCAGGTTGCCGGCGAGCGTAGTTGCGCTTTGCATCATCCAAACGAACCATCTGAGATGCACGGTCGGGTGGCAACGCGAGCTCGGCAGCAATTGCAGGGCTCATCGGGAACAGAGTGTAAGCCGCCCGTACAAAGCCCATAATGGAGCTGCTCCCGCGTGACGCGTCCGCACTGCCGGCGCTCTGGTCTGAGTTACCTCGAGATTTCACTGTGTGATGGATGAGATCAATCGCAGCGCCGGACCGTTGCGCGAACGACCGGAGTGATACGCCCAAGGCCTCCATATCGGCCGAAGCGTTCTCATCGAGACCGCGATGCAGGGCAATCATCGGATCCAAGCCAACATAGACAATGCCTTCGCTACGAACGAAGGCAGCGAAAGCCGCGATATCGGGGTTGGGTGAAATCGACCCGTTGCGCTCCTTCCGCTCGGCGAACACCAAGCGGTGGTCGTCGTACCCGGACAGTATGCGAACGCGTTCACGAACTATGCGGTCTGGAACCTCGTGTACCCGTGCTATTGCCATTATCCGGCGACGCATTTCCTCCCGAGGATCTTCCGCGTTGTAAATTAGCACCGGACCAGGGCGTGCAACGTACTCTTGGGTCAGTGATCTACCGGTCGCAATTGCCAGCGCTGTTAGAATAGAAAAAGTGGACTTGGACACGCCTGGAGGACCAGAGCCGATTGTCACCACGCCAGGTTGAAAGCGCGTGCCGAGAACAAACTGACGAGGAGGTATTACCTCAATCTCATCGACGTCTAGACGAGAGGCCGTGGCGAAATCGAACGTTGGCTCGCCATCTCCAGAAGCTCCGGAGACAGCGGGAAAAAGCGGTTCCGATGGCTCTTCGAAATACCGCTCCACAATACCGCGGGGGGAATGGGGGTAGCCGCACCTTTCCCAATCACGTGCCAGCGCGCGAGGCGTCAGCTTTTCAGCTCGATCATGACCGGCCTGTACCGAGTGATCCCAAACCCAAGTGAGGGAAACGTAATCCTCGGCCTCAAACCCGGACTGCGCTAACAGTCGAGCGAGGGCCTCGCGATATCCTGACCCGGTCGTATCGGACGGTGCGTCCTGCCCATTCCAAAGCCCAGCAAGCGATGAACTCTGAGCCATGGCAGCTTGCAAGCGAGATTTCAGTCCCGCTGGCAGATCCTGAAAATCTATCGCGGCCGTCAGTTTTCCCCATGCCGAGGAAAATTCCGACTGTCTCCGCGCAATTGCGTCGTCACGATCGGCAGCGTCCTGTGTCGCCTTTGCGAGCGGCGGTGCGAATGCCGCGAATTGGTCCGGCGACATCACGGCGCTCGTCTGTCTAACCAAGGTTGCAGGGCGCATCACCCGTCCTCTAGCCTGCTTGCTTAAGTTGGGGGTGTTTACGGTACCAGGCAGTCGCGCGAGGCGATCGATGTTCTGAGTTGCGTCGCCCGCGAGCAGCCGACTTATGCTTCGGCCTTGAGCCTCGGCCCAGGCGGTCACTTCATTACTGACTGGCAATGGGTCCGAGAGCTTCCAGTGCAGCTGGAAGCCGCCACCGCTATCAATGACAAAAGTCGGTGGGAACGCAGCCGTGTCGTCGCGGAGACGTGCACCGAGTGCATCGATTTCCTGCGGGGCATTTCGCCCCGGAAGGTCGATATCAGCGGAGATGCTGCGTATATTGCCGATATCGGTCTTGCTCAGCTTGCCGTGTCGACTTCCGGGTGCAGGTTCGTTCGGTGAAAAGTAGAGATTGTCACCACGATCTATGCCCTCAAGGATGAAGCGTCGGGCTTCATCCCACCGCCCGGGGGGCATCGTGAACCCATCCCATCGAAGGCCGTTGTAGCGCACGATATTGTGCCAACCGTCAGGGTCGAAACGCTCAAGAAATGAAACCGCGGCATCCGCACGATCTTCGGGCGATGCTGCGCTGACACGTAGGTTGGGTTCGTCTGCTCGATCGGCAACGACGTCGCCGAACAACGCTGCCGGCTTACCATTCACTTTCGGCTCGGAATGCGCTAAGGTATTCATGTGCAATCCTTATTCCGGCGCTGGCGGTTCGCTCCCGCTGGCGCCGTCTACTTTCAGGGACGATCGTTGTTCACCACGAGCCTGAGAGTGGGCGGGCGGTTAATGCGGGGACGCTGACGGACGAGTGCGCGCAGGCTGGCTACAGTGACCCCGCTTCGTCCATTCACTTCAACGGGCTCCAAGACCTCAGCTCGGAGCCATGCCCTGATCCAACTATCACTGCGGCCAGCCCAGGTAGCCGCCTCGGCAATAGTCAAAGCCGTCGGCTCGGTTGTCCTCGTTGCAAGTCTCATGGCGCTCCCTCGAGTTGTTCCGCCACTATGCTGGCATCAAAGACGTTGCGCTTCATGCGGTCATTTTCGACGTTAAAGGGACACGCCGCCGCTTCTCCAGCATCTTGATTTGATGGCGGATCACGTAGCTCTCGAGGTGTTCAACTGCCCGTTTGCGCTGGCTGTCGAACGCTGGGTCGTGTTCATTTTCAGCATCGTGCAGCCACTGGGCTAAGTCGCCGCTGTCGATGACGCTGTTTAGCCTGGCTTCATGGTTTGATGGCGAGTAGTCGGATGCCCTGAACAGCTTCCACGCCCAATGCGCGATGCGAATGTCGTCGGCCAATCCTCCAGCAAGCGACGCCGTAGCGAAGGCCACTTCGGTCCGATCAGGGTTCCAGACGCTCCACAGCGGTCCAGTGTAAGTCGCCAGGCGACTACGGACATGGGAGTAGCTGACAACGCCATCCTGAGCCCCACGTGGCTTGCCCTTCTGAGCAACAAGCGCAGTTCGGGATATCTCCCCGGCGCCAAACGTCACGAAAAGCCCGGCAATGGCCGCGTTCAGTTGACGATCAAACGCCATGTTGGCCTGTGTCGCGGCAGACCGCTTACGCCCTTGATGCGTGTCCTGCTGCTTTAGCAGCACATAACGCAGCGTCCGATTTTGCCATACTAGGCCGCTGATCCAGTCAACGAGCTCCTGATTGACAGTGTCAATGAGGCGCTCCGCGTCCTGCGCGACCGCTTCACGAACATTTCCGAATTCCTTAGTCGCCCTCGTGCGGTGCCGGTGAAAGGCTGCGTTGCTCTCGCCCCGGTCGAGCCGAAGTGTCTCGGCAACAATTCGGAAAATGTCCGGATCAATCTCAACAGGGAGAGTAAGACTTTCGGTTTCACGTACTTGCAAACAAAAGCGCAAGAAATGGAGCACGGAGCGTGGATGAGGCGTCAGCCGCCGGCGGTCTTCAGGGGTCATTGCCCCGCCCCTTCAGATGAGGCCCACGGGCTGAGGTGCCGCTCCGAGAAGCCGCGCGCGACCAACCAGTCAACACCGCCGGCAGAAGCTTTGTCGGCGACGTCGAAAACCGACCATAAAAGGCGGTCGAGTTCATCGAGATAGTGGTCGACATCCGCATTATTCGCGGCAGCATCCCGGATGCGCGACACGAGATCCGACGCCAGCTTGGTCTGGATCGCGGCGTCGAGGTGAGAAGTTGCCCGCACCGTTGTGATTGCGGCACGCAGGGCTTCGGCCCTCTCTGCGTTGCAGCCGCTGCCAGGAGACGCATCTTCCAGTTCACGTGCTTCGGCCATCAACTTGGCGATGTCGAGCACAGAGTGGGCGGTCTTTGAAATTGCGGTCACGTCTTTTCCCTTTCGAGGATGCCCGGCCGTCTCGCTTCGCTGCGACAGTCCAGGAGACAAAGCTTCACCGCTCCGGCACCTCGAGGGTGCAGGCAGTTGACGGTGATGGTGGGATCGTGAGATCGTCGCCGCTGTTCAGGGGCTTTGACAGTCTCAATTACTGAAGGCTTCGAAGTTGGCGCTTCGGAGCCTTTACCTTTTCGGCGTCATGCCGCTTCCCCCATAAAGAACTCGATGAGCTTGGACCGCGATGCGACCCATCGCTAGCCGACCTGCCGCGCAGGCAGATGGCCATTCTTCAGCATATGATAGGTCTGCGGAACGTTACGCCCGATGACCTTCCCAATATTTTCGATCCCCCAAACGAGATCGAGTTGATGGTCGTGTGTGCTCATTATCAACCCTTTCCTAACCAAACCGGCAGACCGCTCGTTGTTAGTGCGTCATTGGTGTGGCATTGAATGTGTGGCACTGGTGGGTCATCAGTGTCAACCACTATTTGCGTCACGGGTGCGGCATGGCTAGAGAAGACCTTCATTTCAGGCTTAGGATACCGGACGATCTCAAGGCTCAAATCGAGCAACGTGCGAATGCATCGGGTAAGAGCATTACCGCGGAAATCGTGGAAAGGCTGCGACACAGCTTCGAGAAAGAAGCGCACTTTATTAAGCTTGTAGAGGACACCCGTGAGCAACTGGATACGCTAAAGACAACCCAAAGCTTTTTCGTTGGTATCTGGGAAGACGCGCTCAAGGAACTGCGCAATACCGGATCGCTTTCGGAGGAAAATCGCAAGTTCGTTACCGAGATGACGGCAATGATGCGCAAGAGTGTAGGCGAACGTAAACCCTCGATATTCGACTAATGAGTGTCCGCAAACGCACGTGGACCACGCCGTCAGGCGAAGAGCGCAGCGCATGGGTGTGCGAATACACAGACGCAGGCGGGAAACGGCGCCGCAAGACCTTCAAACTGAAGAAGCAGGCTGATCAGTTCGCCTCGTCAGCCGCGGTGGAGGTGCGCCAAGGCGTGCATGTGGCCGACAGCGAAAGCACCACAGTCGAGGAAGCCGGCCGGCTTTGGCTAACCGGGGCGCGGGTCTCAAACCTGGAGCGCTCGACAGTCGAAGATTACGCGCGCCTGCTGCGGCTGCACGTCAATCCACTGATCGGACAGACGCGGCTGAACATGCTGACGATCTCTCGCCTGCGCGCATTCGAAGATGAACTGCGGGAGAAGGGTCGTTCGGCCTCGATGACGCGGCGCGTCTTGACCACCATGTCGACACTGCTGGCCGAGGCACAGGAGCGCGGGCTGGTCGGGCGGAACGTTGCGCGTGACATGCGGTCACGGCGCGGCGGTGGCGAGGGTCGCCATCAGGGGAAGCTGAAGGTCGGCGTCGATATCCCCAACCGGGAAGAGATCCGCGCACTAATCAACAGCGTATCGGGCCGCTGGCGCCCGCTGATCTTGGTTGCGGCTTTCTGTGGCCTTCGCGCATCCGAGTTGCGCGGCTTGCGATGGGTCGATGTTGATCTCGGCAAACGTGAGATCCACGTCCGGCAACGCGCTGACCGGTTCAACGCCATAGGGTCACCGAAGTCGGTCAGCGGCGAACGAACTGTGCCGCTGCCTCCGATGGCGCTGAACACGCTGCGGGAGTGGAAGGTGGCGTGCCCAAAGGGGAAGCTCGGTCTGGTCTTCCCGAACATGTCCGGCAATGTGGAGGTGTTGGGGAACATCTTGAAGCGTGGCCTGCATCCTGCTTGGGTAGCGGCCGGCGTCTCGATCGACACCGGCAAGCGGGACAAAAAGACCAAGCCGATCCTCGTGGCCAAATACAGCGGCCTCCACGCCCTGCGGCACTGGCATGCGTCCTGGCTTATCAATCGCAAAGAAGACGGCGGCCTCGCCCTGCCCCCGAAGTCCGTTCAGGAGCGTATGGGACACTCTACGATCGCCATGACGATGGATACCTATTCACACCTGTTTCCACGGGGTGACGATGAGGCAGAGTTGGCCGAAGCCGAGGCATCGGTGTTCGGCTGACGCGACACGGATGCGCCAAGAACTAAATTAGCATGCAATAACAACAGCAAATTCAGGATTTGTAATCAGGGGGTCACGGGTTCGATCCCTGTAGCCGGCACCAAGCTCCCTCCCCCCGAATGGGGGATGCCTGCGCACGTTGGGTGAATTGACGCAACTGTGATCGGATCGTAAGCCTGCCTTCGAACCGATCGACGCGCCCCCACAAGGAGGTGGCCGTGTATTACCGTCTTCCCCTGGAAAATTACCTTCGCAAGCGTCTCCGGCAGCGCCAGGTCCTGGAGGCGGCGGCCTGTGAGGTTGCCGTGGTGCAGCCGGAGGAATCCGAGTGGTGTGCGCAGCCGGCCGTCCATCTGGCAGGCCAACTGGAGCGCGCGCAGAAGAGCGTGGAAGGGCATGCCACGCTGCAGGAGGAGCTGCAGGCCTGCCGTCCGGGCCTCGTGACCCATGCCGCAGTGATCCGCTACCGGCTGCGCGATGCGATCGTGCATCGGGCCGGCTACGACGCGCCGGGCTTCGCGAACCGGATCGTGTCCCGGGCATCGCCGCTCATGTCGACGCGTGAGGGCGCACATATCGAGCGGGCCGTCTATTGCATGAGCCCCGTGTCACGCCGTTACTTCGGCCACTGGTTGCAGGATGCCTGCGCCACGGGCCTGATGAAGGAACAGGAAGACAGCCTGTTCCTCGACGAGCGGCCGGACTGGTCCCACTGCGCGGCCTATAGCGATGCCTTCGGCTTCTCCCCCGTCACGGCGCCGACCGCTCGCGTCGATCTTCTGACCGTCTATCAGGATCACGGGCAGGGTTCGTCTAAGCGCGCGCGCTATCGGCGCATGCGGGATCTCCTGCGACGCGCCATTCCTGTCGACAAACCCGGTCCGAAGGCCGTCTATCTGCGCCGCGGCGCGACAGGGGCCGCGCGGCTGGTCGCCAATGACGGGGCCGTCAGCGATGCGCTGTCACGGCGTGGTTTCACCATCGTCGACCTGCAGGACACCAGCGTCGCCGCGCTGCATGCGAGCCTGCGCCATGCACGGCTCGTCGTCAGCATGGATGGCAGCCACCTCAACCACATCTATACGGCCGCTGACCCGGGAACGGCGATTCTGTCCTTCATCCCGGCAGACCGGTTCACCGCCACCAATGTCGGCTACTGCCGGGCGGCGGGCATGCGCTTCGGAATCCAGCTCGCCATGCCGGCGCCGGGCGGCTACCAGGTCGACATCGATGACATGCTGCGGACCCTCGACCTCCTGGAAAAGGCGGAGGCAGCGCCGCTCGCTTCACAGACGGTCCACGCCGGCGGTACGCCGAGCTACGCCTGATCGTCGCGGCCGCACACGCAAGACTGGTCGAGGGGCAACGGTTACGCTATTAATGCGTGCATGCATGCTCTTCGCCTCTGCCGTTCCCGGCCGAACGCGTTGCTCCAGTGAAAAGCCGCGTTCACACGTCATCGGGAACTGCCAGCCTTGCCAGACTTCACGGAAGAAGCGCGGATCATTCGTGAGCTGACACGCTCCGGAGGCGGGCCTGATCCGTTTTCGTCGGCGGTACGCGCTACGCGAATGCCGATGCTGATCACCGATCCGCGCCAACCGGACAACCCGATCGTCTTTGCCAACGCGGCATTCGCGCGGCTGACCCTTTATAGCCGTGATGAGATCATCGGTCGCAACTGCCGGTTTCTGCAAGGGCCGGACACCAATCGTGGTGAAGTCGCCCGCCTGCGTGCCGCGATCGAGATGCGCTCGCCCATCGAGCTCGAGCTCCTCAATTACCGCAAGGACGGTTCGACCTTTTGGAACCGGCTGCTCGTATCTCCCGTCTTCGGCGATGATGGTGCGTTGACCTATTACTTCGCCTCGCAGTTCGACGTGACCGAAGAACGCGAACATGTGGACCGCCTGCGGCGGGATCGGGACACGCTGGAGACCGAGCTTGTCCGCCGTACGGCCGAACTTCAGGCGAGCGAGCAGCGCCTGCGCTTCGCGCTGGAAGCCGGCCGGCTCGGGAGCTGGAGCATCGACCTGCAAACCGGCCGGCTGACCACATCGGCCGAGTGCAAGGCGATCTGCGGCCGCCGCCCGGACGACTCGCTCACCCTGGACGAGCTGCGGGCGTCGATCCACCCCGAAGACCTGGCCCTGCAGATACAATCCATCGAAGACGCCATCGCCAACCACAGCCTGCTCGATGTCGAGTACCGGATTCATACGCCGGCGGGCGAAGAGCGGTGGGTGCAGATCCGCGGACATGCCAGCTATCGGGCCGACGGCGTGCCGCTTTTCATCACCGGAACGACACAGGACGTGACGGATCGCCGCCGTGCGCAGGGCCAGCGCGCGCTGCTGGCGCGCGAGCAGAGCCACCGCATCAAGAACATGCTGGCCTCACTACAGGCGATCGTGGCGCAGACGATCCGGCGCGCGACCTCGCTCGACGAGGCAGGGGCCACCCTCGCCGCAAGGATCCAGGCCATGTCGGCAGCCAACGACCTTTTGATCAGCGAGGACTTCGGCGACGCGTCCATCGCCGATCTGGTTCGGCGCACGCTGGCGCCCTTCGGCATCGAGGATACGCAGCGGTTCCGCATCCACGGGCCGGACCTGCGCCTGGAACCGCAGCAGATACTGGCTTACGCGCTGGCGCTCCATGAGCTTGCGACGAATGCGACCAAATACGGCGCCTTGTCCAACCAGGAGGGGACGGTGGAAGTGTCCTGGCGCATCATCGACGATGGGGCAAACTCCACATTGCGTCTTAACTGGCAGGAGCGGAACGGCCCGACGGTGCAGCGCCCGGCGCGCACGAGTTTCGGCACGCAGTTGATCCAGCGTGTTCTGTCGCAGGAAATCAGCGGGACGGTCGAGATCGCCTACGAGGCCGATGGTGTCATCTTCGTGGCAACCTCGCCCATCGCCGCGACGCAGGCAGAGTTGCAGCCAGCCTGACACAATGGGACCGCAAGCGGCTTTACGGCCGCTCGTGCACGCGCCGGATCTGGTCCACCATCCCGACGACGACGCCGAAGGGAAGGCTGACCATCGACCAATCCGCAAAGTGACGCGCCCGCACATTCAGGGCGAAGGTCTGCGCGATATCCGTGTGCCGCTTGTCGATCTGTATCTTGCGGAACAGATCGACCACCGCACTCTGCGGGCCTTCGAGGACCTGCATTACATCGCTGCGAAGGATGCCGACGCAGCCTGTTATGCCTACCCGGCTGTTATAGGCGGCCGAGCGCGACAGAAGGTCGTCCAGCGCCTCGGGCGCCGGCTCCCCCACGAAGCGGCTGACGTAACCGATGGAATAGATCTGCGCAGCGTCGGCGGCATCGATGAGCATGAATGGCGTGGTCCCGGCTGTCGGGCACGCATCGGTCGGCTGCCCCGGAATGGTTCGGGTGCGAAAGTGCGTGCCGCATGAGGCCAAGCCCAAGACCTTCAAGTCGGCGACCGCATCTCACGCCCGCACAACCGGAAGTCTAGGGCCGATTGGCGTTCAGGCTCCCCGTGCAATAGACAGCCAGGCAAGTATCTTAACCGCCAACGCCACTCTTGCGACCATGCCGTGATACGCCGAAGACCGACCAGTCCGTCAGCGCCGTCAGCCGCTCCAGGCCGAGTGTGCCGAGCCAGCTGTTGCCCATCGGGTCCAATGCCGGCGACCATACGGCGATCGAGGCGCGGTGTGGGGCGATGGCCAGGATTCCGCCGCCAACGCCTGATTTGGCCGGCAGCCCGACACGGTAGGCGAAGTCACCCGAGCCGTCATACTGACCGCACAGCATCATGATGGATAGGACCCGCCTTGCGCGGTGCGCGGCCTTGCGCGTAATGCCGTCGCCGTCATTGGGATCGTCACGCATGAGAAACCGTCCTGCCCGCGCCAGCCCGCGGCAATCGAGCGTGATGGCGCATTGGCGTACATAGGCGTCCATCACCCGCTCGACAGGATGGTTGAGGTTGCCGAAATGCTCCGTCATGAACAGGAGGGAGCGGTTGAGCGAGCCGCCTCTGCGATCGCTCTCCATGACCGCGTCATCGACGCTCAGGGTCTCACCGTCCAGCATGCTCTCGATGAAACGTTCGACATGTCGGTTCGGCCCGGCCTTCCCCTTCAGACCGACGAGCATGTCGCAGACCACAAGCGCGCCGGCGTTGATGAAGGGGTTGCGCGGTATGCCGCGATCGCGCTCCAGATCGATGATGGAGTTGAACGGGTCTCCTGAGGGCTCCCGGCCCAGCCGCTCCCAGATGGCGTCCCCAAGCGCCTCCAGCGCGACTTCGAGCGCAAAGACTTTGGAGATGGACTGGATGGGAAAGCCGACGCCGGCATTGCCCGCCGCATGCATATTCCCCTGCCGCGTCAGGACGGCGATGCCGAAGCGTTCGAAATCGCCCTTGCGCGGCTTCGGCTTGCCCCGTTGCGCGGCAGCCGCCACCGCTTCCTCGTAGATGGCGGGCGCGCGTTCGCGGACATGGTCGGCGACGGCCTCGACGATCGGCTGAAGCGCATCCTCCGCACCGCGATCCTCAATCATGACGTTCCTCTTTCAGATACGCAGGACCGGGCGGTCAGCCCCCGATCATCGCCTGGATACGGTTGGACAGGATCAGCATGTCGAAGGGCTTCGTCACCACCTGCATGCCGGGCTCCAGATGGCCGTGGCTGAGGACGGCGTTCTCGGCATAGCCAGTCACGAACATCACCTTGAGGCCCGGCCGCAACTGTCGCGCGGCATCGGCGACCTGGCGTCCGTTCATGCCGTTCGGCAGGCCGACATCGGTGATGAGAAGATCGATGGGCGCATCCGACTGCAGGATCCTGAGCGCCTGCGGCCCGTCCCCCGCCTCCATCGCCGTCAGGCCCAGCTCTTCCACTGCATCGACGATGAGCATCCGCACCAGTGGCTCGTCATCTACCACCAGGACGGACTTTTCTTCCAGCGATCGCACGAGAGGTGCGATCTCCGGTTCGTCGATCGCGTCCACGCTCGCATGATGGCGTGGCAGGTACAGGCAGACCATCGCACCCTGCCCCACCTCCGAATAGATGCGAACCTGGCCGCCCGACTGGCGCACGAAACCATAGATCATGGACAGGCCGAGGCCTGTTCCCATACCGATGGGCTTGGTGGTGAAGAAGGGATCGAAGGCCTTTTCGATCACGGCCGGCGTCATGCCGGTGCCGGTATCGGACACGCACATGGAAACATATTGGCCGGGCGGCAGGTCGCGTTCGCGCGCGGTCCGATCGTCCAGCCAGCGATTGGCCGTCTCGATCGTGATGCTGCCGCCATGCGGCATGGCATCGCGCGCGTTGATGCACAGGTTCAGAAGGGCGTTTTCGAGCTGGTTCGGATCCACGAGAGTCGGCCACAGACCCGCCTTTGCGACCGTTTCGACGGTGATCCCGGGGCCGACGGTCCGGCGAATCAGATCTTCCAGATCGTGGACCAGCCGGTTGATGTCCGTGGCCTTCGGGTCCAGCGTCTGCCGGCGCGAAAAGGCGAGAAGCCGATGCGTCAACGATGCCGCTCGCTTGGCGGCCCCTTGCGCGGCGATGACGTAGCGGTCGAGCTCGTCGATGCGGCCCTGCTGCAGGCGGGTGCGCACCACATCGAGCGAGCCGGAAATGCCGGCCAGAAGATTGTTGAAATCATGCGCCAGGCCGCCCGTCAGCTGGCCGACGGCCTCCATCTTCTGGGACTGGCGAAGCGCTTCCTCGGCCTCCATCAGCTCACGCGTCTTGTCCGCGACGCGCTGCTCCAGCGTCTCGTTCAGATGGCGCAGCATGTCGTTCGCCTTCAGCCGTTCGGCGACGGCCGCTCGGCGCTCCTCCACGTCGAGCAGCACGCCGGGAAAGCTCAGCGGTGTCCCATCGGCGGCCAGCTCAACGCGGCCATTCGCCTCCAGCCAGTAGTATTTGCCATCGGCCCGGCGAGTTCGATACTGGTGCGCATAGGGGCCGCCGCGGGCGATCGCCTCCTCGATGGCGCGGGCAAGGCCCTCGCGATCGTCGGGATGGACCGTGTCCACCACCTGGGCAAGGCTCAGGCCTTCGCGGCCAAGCGCCGGATCGAGGCCGAACGCCTCTGCAAAGGCGGCATCGATGGTGAAGCGGTCGGTCGGCAGGTCCCAGAACCAGGTGCCGATGATGGCGCCGGCCGCCAAGGCGAGCTGCACCCGCTGGATATTCTCACGGGCAACGGCTTCGCTTGCCCGGAGGGTTTCTTCGGCGCGCTTGCGGTCGGTGACGTCGCGGAACAGGACAGAGACCTGCCGCAGGCTCGCCGGCTCGAGGCGCGATGCGGCGACCTCGATATAGCGGCCGACATCGGCGAAATCGCGCTCGAAGCGGATCGGCTGACCCGTCGCCAGGACCTTGCCGTAAAGATCCACCCAGGCTTGCGCCTCGGTCGGGGCGATTTCGTAGACGGACTTTCCGACAATGTCGGCAATCCCGGTATGGCGCTCATATCCACTGTTCGCCTCGACATGGATGTAGTCGCTTAAGGGCCCGTGCGATCCATCGACGAACTCGATAATGCAGAAGCCGTCATCGATCGCCTCGAAGAGGGCTCGGTAACGCGCATCCTTCGACGCGGCGGCTACGGACGATTCCGGCTCGGAAGACGCGTCATCGGCTTTTGCGCGTTCAGAATTGGTGTTCACGGCATGTCACTCGAAGGGATCGTTGCGCGACACATAGTCGCCGATGCCGTGCCTTCAACCACGAGAAACCGGCGCAACTCCTGAGGGAGCGCGGGATTGCAACTTCAAGTCTTCCTGACGCGAAGCTGGATCAATGAAATGTGTAATGCGGCTAACATTCCGGCCTGACATGCATGCAGGCTGGACGTCATTGTCGAAAAGACCCGTCGATGCGTTCGAACCACCGACGGGCGTCCTGCCCTTCGGGGTCATCCATTGGAGGGGAATACATGAAATACCTGGCGGCCTTCGGGCTTCTTGCTGCAACGACCCTGCCGGCAGCGGCTGCGGATGTCATCTTCGAGGAAACCGTCGTCACGCCCGTCGTGGCCATGACGGCGCCGTCCTGGACCGGCTTCTATATCGGTGCGCAGGCCGGTGGCGGGTTCAACCCGTCCAACCCGGACAATATCAGCATCATTCCGAGCTTCCCGGGCGCCTTCCCCGGCAGTGCATTCGGCTCCAACTACACGTCGAGCTTCGAATCCGGCTTCGTCGGCGGCGGTCATGTCGGCTACGACTACCAGGTCGGCAACTGGGTCGTCGGTGCCATTCTCGACATCAACGCCACCGATATCGGTGAGCGCCAGAGCGCCTTCTCGAGCACGCCGGCCTTCTACACGGCCGAGCGCAGCCTCGACTTTCTGGCGACGGGCCGCCTGCGCGGCGGTTACCTCCTCACCCCGCAGACCCTGCTCTATGCAACCGGCGGTGTTGCCTATGGCGATGTGAACTACCGCTTCGAAGCCAACTCGGCCCCCTTTGCCACCGCCGTCGCCTTCCCGGACGACAGCGATCGCTGGGGCTACACGGTCGGCGGCGGCCTGGAGTTCCTGGCCACGGACAACATCTCGTTCGGCGTCGAGTATCTCTACACCAATCTCGGTGACGACGATTCGACGACGCGCTTCTCGGCCGGGCCTTTCGGCGGCGGCGTCGGTGGCTTCACCGACTTCACCGGCACCAGCGACTTCGACTTCCACACGATCACGGCCAAGATTTCCTACCGCTTCAACTGAGCCTTCGGAACTTCCAGCCAAGCGAGGGCCGCCCATCGAGGCGGCCCTTTTTGTTTGACGATTCTCAGGCCGCGGCGCGAATGGCCTCGACCAGCCGGTCCAGAGCTTCTTCACCGGCTTGCGTCAGGCGGCCGCGATCGCCCTCGACGGTCAGAAGCCCGGCTTCGCGCAGGACTTCGACACCGCCGGCATCGGCGCTATGCCCGGCGCCATCGCGAAGGACGACATCACGGACACGCTCGCCGCTGGCAAGCTGGTGGTAGGCGGCGAAGGTCAGGACGGACAGGGCACCATCCGTCATGCCCGGTCCTCCGTCTGACGCGGCGCGTCTTCGGCATCGGCCGGGACATCCTCGCCCAGTTCGATCCCGTCCTCGTAGGTGGGGGAGCGGCCTCCCTCGCCCGTTTCCGGAAGGGGCCGCGTATCGTCAGGCTTGTGCGGATTGATATCGGACATGGGTACCTCCTTGTTGTGGGATGGAAGCGCGCCGGGGCGCGACAGGTTCCCGCATCCGCTGACTTGATGGTTATGTCGTGCGCGGCTCGGCCGGGGCGATGACGCGGGACTGGGTGATGAAGAGGATCAGCGCGAAGACTGCCACGCCGCCATGCACCCAGTAGGCCAGGCCATAGCCGCCGAGCCCGGTGAGCCAACCGGCCACCAGGTTGCTCAATGACGCGCCGATGCCCTGCATCGTCATCACCGCCGCAAGCCCCACATTGAACCGTCCGGTTCCAGACAGGATGCGTTCGGCAGCGACCGGGGTGGCGATGCCGATGAGCCCCGCGCCGACGCCGTCGAGGATCTGGACCGGAAAGATCGATTCGAAGCCGGTGAAGAAGCCAGCGATGGCGCCGCGCAGCGGCAAGGCGATCAGCGCGATCAGGAAGACCGACGCCAGCCCGTGCCGCCGTATGAGCCAGGGGGCCAGCAACGCCATGACGATCATGGACAGTTGCGACACACCGGTGGTGATGGCTGTCGTGCGGAACGGGGTGCCGAGCTGGACGGAGAAGTCCTGCGCGATCAGGCGGGACATGGGCGCATTGCCGAAATGGAAGATCATCAGCGTCACGGCCAGGAGGATCAGACCCCGGCTGCGGAACAGGATGGACAAGCCGGAGGGCTGGGGCCCACCCTCGTCGGCGCCGAGTCCCCGGGCAGCATCGTGATCGATATCGCCCGGGCGGATTGCCAGCGTTGCCAGAACGGCCGCCACGGCCGTCGCGGCCATCAGCAAGACGACCCCGGTGATCCCATAAAGTACGGTGACGGCGTAGATGCCGGCCAGCGACAGGACGTTGCCGACATGGTTCCAGAACTCGTTGCGCGCGATCTGGTGCGGAAACGCCTGCTGGCCCACCAAGCCGAGCGTTAAACCCGTCAGCGCCGGGGCGACGAGCGCGCCCACGATGGCTGTCAGCGACTGCCCGCCGAAGACCGCGTAGCTATCCGGCGTGGCCAGCACCCAGAGCGCAGCCGCAGTCACGAATATGACGGGCAGGATGATCAGCGCGCGCTTGTGGTGCGAGGAATCGACATAGGCGCCGAACAGGGGCGTGGCGATCATGCCGAGGAGGCCGCCCATCGTGGCGATGATGCCGAGCGTCATCGGCGTCCAGCCATTGGTCGCCAGGTAGCCGTCGAGGAACGGGCCGAGCCCGTCCCGCGCATCGGCCAGGAACAGGTTCAAGGCCGCAAGCGCATAGAGTGATTGCCGGCGATGCGCCGGTTTCGACGAAGCCAACATCCGGAACTCCTTGTCCGGATGCTGGGGAGGATCGCATCTCGGCGGCCCCGGAACGGGCCGCCGACGGGATTGGTTCCCGGCTAAGAAAAGTTACGTCAGAACTGGCGTCCGAGGGCGGCGTCGACCGAGTGCCGGTTGGCCCCGCGAATGGCGAAGAACAGCGTGATGGCCGCCCAAAGGATGGACTTTTCCGCGCCGGAATAGCCCTGCCCCTGCGTGATCCAGTGGAACCATACGGTCACGAGAAGGACGATCGTCGCGGCCAGGGCGGCCGGGCGGGTCAGGAAGCCGATGGCGATCAGAAGTCCGCCCAAGAACTCCGTCAGCGCCAGGAGCGGCGACCAGAAAACGCCGGGATAGAAGCCGAGCCCCTCCACCATGCCGACGGCACCGAAGGGGTTCATGATCTTCGGCAGACCGTGGGTCACGAGCGCCAGCCCGCAGACCACGCGCAAAAGCGTTTCGGACGCTGTGTAGAGGCCGGCATAGAGGCCGTTGAGGGCCGGGATACGCGAGGGCACATCGAATCGAGGATCGTTCATTGTCTTGTCGTCCATGCAGGAACATGCCATCTGGCCGCGCGCGGCCCAAGGTCATGGCAGTTCGATTTCAGGTCTTGGTGTTATGCGTCAGGCCTGAAGGGCACGGGGTGGGCGCTCGCGCGCGGCCGGAGAGGTTCCCTCCGGTAGAAGCAGCGCCTGCCGCCGGGGCAAAACGATCCGGACCGGCCGGATGGCAAGCTCCGCGACGGCAGCCGGGATGGCCTTGGCGGCACAGGACGGGCCGTCCTGCGCACCGGGCAGAAGGATCGGCTGCAGATCGGCCTTCAGGCAGGCCTGTATCATGACCTTGCTCGGGCACGGGGCATCCACGGTGCTGGCGGCACGCGCAGCCGCACCTGCGGACAGGACGAGCATCAGCGCCAGGAGGATACGCAGGACAAGCATGCCCTCTGGATTAAGCCGCTAAGGCTGCAATCGCAAGGTGCAACGGCACCATAAGGATCAGACCAGCCGTATCAGCGACGCCGCTGCAAACAGCCCGTTGGCGACAATGAGCGAGAAGACGGCGAAGGAACCGAGATCCTTAGCCTGGCCGGCAAAGGTCGAAATCTCCGGGGACACCCGGTCCACGATCACCTCGACCGCCGTGTTCAATGCCTCGCAGGCGAACAGGATCATCAGGAGCACGGCCTGCAGCAGGACCTCTGCCACGCCGCATCCGGCCAGAAGGAGAAGCCCCAGGAGCAGGCTGGCGGCCAGGACCTCGTGGCGGAAGGCCGTTTCGTGCCACAGCCGGCGCAGTCCGGCCATGGAATATCGTGCCGCCGCAAGGACGTGCCGCGCGCCGGATGTCTTGAGCCCGGTGCCGATGGTCATCGCACCACTCCCCGATGGGCCTCCGCGACCTGCGCGTTGCGGCAGGGTGCGAAGATGTCGAGCCCCGGCTCGTAGACGGCGGTGGAGACCTCCGACATGCCCAGCATCGTATGGAACACATTGTCCTGCGACAGTTCGGCATCCGACAGATCTGCCACGCAGGCGCGGTCCAGGGACACGAGATCCCCGTAGCCGGGCGAGAACCAGGCGATCATGGGCACATGGGTCTGGGTTTCGGGCGCAAGGAAATACGGTGCGCCGTGAAGATAGAGCCCGTTCTCGCCCAAGGATTCGCCGTGATCGGACAGGTAGAACAGGTTCGTCGCCAGGTCGGTGCGCGCGGCGAGATGGTCGATCATCTGCGACAGGACATGATCGGTGTAGAGGATGGTGTTGTCATAGGCGTTGACGATCTCGTCCCGCGTGCAGTCGGAGAATTCCTGACTGTGGCAGGCGGGCCGGAAGCGCTCGAACTCCGGCGGGTAGCGCTCGAAATAGGCCGGGCCGTGGCTGCCGAGCTGGTGCAGGACGATGACGCTGTTGCCCTTCACCGCATCGAGCGCCTTGTCCAGCCGCTTCACGAGGATATCGTCATGGCATTCGCCGCCGGAACAGGAGGCGGTGTCGTTGCCGGCCGGCAGGAACTCATACGGAATGCGGTCGGCCACCTGCATCGAACCCGTATCGTTGTCGTACCAGCGCACGTCCTGCCCGGAATGGGTCAGGATATCGACGAGGTTCTCGCTCGCCAGGGCCTTGGCCTCGCTATAGGCCTTGCGCGGATAGACCGAGAACATGCACGGAACCGACACGGCGGTGGAGGTGCCGCAACTCGACACATCCGTGAAATTGGCCACCTGCCGTTCCCGCAACTCCGGGGTCGTGTCGCGGCTGTAGCCGTTCAGGCCGAAATTCTGCGCACGGGCCGTTTCCCCCACGACCAGCACGGTCACGACGGGTCGCGCCGAATGGGCAATGCGGTCGGACTGGCGGGCATCCAGGCCAAGCGGCGCGGCGACGATGTCGCGCTCCTGCAGGCGGCGCGCTGCGTAATGCACGGCGGAGGCGATCGGCGCCGCCGGGTTCAGGCTTCCCATCAGATCGCGATGCGCACGGAACGTGCCCGCAAAGGACTGGTAGTTCAGGGCGACGATGCCGAGCGCCAAGGCCAGCGCCGGCAGCACCATGCCGGCATTGCGCAGGACTTTCGCCCCGAAATCGCGATGTCGGACCCTGACCAGGGCCACCAGGCCGGCCGGCAGCAACCCGAAGAGGATCATGTGCAGCACATAGTCCGGGGTGATGAGGTGCCTGGCCTCGGCCGGCGTGGTCAGCATCACGTTCTGGATCATCTGGCGATCCACCAGAATGCCGAACGTGTCCATGTAGAAGCTGGCGGCGGCCGCTATGAGGATCAGCGCGATGAAGAGCGGCTTGGTGAGATACTTGACCGACAGGGTCGTCAGCGCGGCAAAGAACAGAAGGTACAGCCCGGCCGCGAAGGCGGCCAGCGTCAGCGGGTAGCGGCCGAAATACTCCAGCCCGCGGGACCAGAAGGAAAGATTGGGGCCGAAAAGAAGCCATGCCGCCACCAGGGCGGATAGTGTGATGCTTCCCAGGGCAGGTCTGTGCAGTCGCATGGCGTTCCTCAGCGGCAAGGGCCGTTCGCAAGCCCTGCCCTATCGCTCCACGCTGGCAGGCGACTGGCCGCTCCTATACAAATCCGTATAGTGCCCTGCCCTGCCCGCGAGCCCGGACCCGCGCTATGAAGCTTCTCCTGGTCGAGGATGACGACAGCATCGCCGCCTATGTCGCGGCGGGCATGACGCAGAGCGGCCATGATCTGGACCGTGCGGCGGATGGACTGACGGGAATGGAACTTGCCTTCACGCGCGATTACGACGCGCTGGTGGTCGACCGCATGCTGCCACGGCTGGACGGGCTGTCGCTGGTGCGGGCGCTGCGCGCGGCCGGCAGGGACGTGCCCATCCTGTTCCTGACCTCGGTCGGCGGCGTTGACGACCGCGTCGAGGGGCTGGAAGCGGGCGGCGACGATTACCTCCTGAAGCCCTTCGCATTCTCCGAGCTTCTGGCGCGCCTGAACGCGTTGACGCGGCGGGGCCCGGCGCGGCGGGAGGATACGATGCTCGGGGCCGGGGACCTGACCATGAACCTCATCGCCCGCAGCGTGGTGCGGAGCGGCCAGGCCATCGATCTGCAGCCGCGCGAGTTCCGCCTTCTGGAATACCTCCTGCGCAACAAGGGGCGGCTGGTCACGCGGACCATGCTTCTGGAGCGTGTCTGGGACTTTCACTTCGACCCGCGCACCAATGTGGTGGAAACCCATATCAGCCGGCTGCGCGCCAAGGTCGACAAGCCCTTCGACCGCGAGATGATCCGCACCGTGCGCGGTTCGGGCTATATACTGGAGGGATGATGCCGCGATGCTGCGCACGATCGCCTTCCGCTTTGCCGGCACCTATGCGCTGATCTTCAGCCTGCTCGTGGCCGCCATATTGGGGATCACCTATGTGATCGCCACGGCCGAGATCGAGAACATATCGCGCCAGGAAATCCTCTACGACATGGCGGCGCTGCGCAGCGCCTTTACGGAGGGCGGGTTGGCGGAGCTGGCGCATGCCGTTCACGAGCGGTCCGAAGGCGCGCCGGGCGACAATTTCTACCTTCTGGCGCAAGGCGAGCGCTTCCTGGGCGGCAACATCCCGGTCTCGGTCTGGCAGGATGGCTGGCAGGAAATGCGCCTGCCGGCTGAGGTGGTGGACGGGGATCAGAACCTCAAGGATGCGGCCGGCATGAACAGCGACAACGAGGTCCGCCTGTTCAGCCTGGGCGAAGAGATGGGTCCGTACCGCGTCATGGCCGGGCGCAACTCCCACATCCTGCACGAGACGAAGGAGATCGTGCTGGGATTCCTCCTGGCCGGGAGCCTTGCCATCGCATTCGCGGCGCTGGCGACGGGTTACGCGCTCAGCCGGGCGCCAGCGCGCAGGCTGGAGCGGATCCTGGACCTGACCCGCCTCGTCACCTCCGGTGCGCTCGACAGACGGTTGCCCCTGAGCGCCCGCGGCGACGAGATCGACCGGCTGTCGGCCCATATCAACGCCATGCTCGACCGGATCGAACGCCTGATGCAGAGCCTGAGGCAGGTTTCCACCGACATCGCGCATGATCTGCGCACGCCGCTGGCGCGCCTGCGGCAGCGTCTGGAAGGCCTGCGCGAGGGGCCCATCGCCCCGGACGCACTCGACGCCGCCCTGGATCAGGCGCTGGTGGAAGCCGATACCATCATCGATACGTTCAACGCCCTGCTCCGCATTGCGCAGGTGGAGGCCGGCGCACGCCGGGCAAGGTTCCGCTCGGTCTCCCTGTCCGCCTTAAGCGAGCGGCTCATCGATCTGTACCGCGAGGTGGCGGTGGATGCGGGGCACCGGGTGGATGAACGGATCGAACCGGGAATCATCGTCGAGGGCGATCCCGATCTTCTGACACAGCTTCTGGCCAATCTGATCGAGAACGCCATCACCCACATGCCGCCGCCCGGGCACATCGCGCTGACCCTGACGCGGGACGGGGCGGAGGGGCTGCTTGTCATTGCCGATAGCGGGCCCGGCATTCCCGAGCCCGAGCACGCCATGGTCTTTCGGCGGCTGTACCGCCTGGATCGCAGCCGCTCGACCCCGGGCAGCGGACTGGGCCTTGCCATGGTGGCGGCCATCGCCGAACTGCACGACGCCACCATCCGGCTCGGCGATGCCGGGCCCGGCCTTATCATCTCAATCCGCTTCCCCATCGTCGAGGCGCACACGGCTGGTGGCCGCATTGCCGACGCTGTCGATCACGGCGATCTCGGCGAAGCCGGGCAGCGCGACCGGCACGGAGGCCTCGCGCGGGAAAACGGATGACGCGACCGGACGGCCATCCAGATACCAGGTGAAGGGCGGTCGTCCGCCCCGGACCTTGAGCGACAGGAACGCGCCATCCGGCGCATCGAGGCCAAGTTCGACACGCGCGCCGGACGGCGGGAAGACGATTTCCGGCCGGCCGCTGGCATCCACCCGCGCATTGCGGGCCCCGATCTTGCGCAAGGGGGGCGGCAGGGCTGCGGTGCCGGCGGCCAGGATGCCCGGTGGGGGGCCATCCAGGCGCTCCGCCCCGCCGAGCCTTGCGAAGACGCCCCGCAGGATCGGCAGGGCGCTGTCTTGGCCGACCAGGCCGGAAACCGGTGCTCCGTCCGGGCGCCCCACCCACACGCCGACCACACGCCGCGCATCGTAGCCAAGGCTCCAGGCATCACGATAGCCATAGGAAGTGCCCGTCTTGTAGGCGAGCGTCCCGGGCGAGCCGCTGCTGGTCGTCGGCCCGCCGGCCAGGATCGACGTGACGTACCAGGCAGCCTGAGGCGACAGGATCCGCCGCGCCGGCTCCCGCGGGCCATCCGCCCGGCGCGTCAGGGGCATGGACACACCGCCATTGGCAAGGCCGCCATAGACGCGCATCAGATCGTCCAAAGTGACGCCGAGCCCGCCCAATCCGATGGCGAGCCCGGGCAGGCTGCGGCTGCCGAGTTCGGGCCTGGCGCCGGCAAGTCGCAGGCGCTGGATCAGCCGCGCAGGTCCGACCAGGCGCAAGAGCTCCACCGCCGGGAGGTTGCGCGACAGTTGCAGCGCCCGCCGCGCCGTCATCACCCCCTCATAGCCATGGTCAAAATTCTGCGGCCGATAGCCGGCAAAGCTGACCGGCCGATCGTCGAGAAGGCTTTCGGGGTGGGCCACCCCGCGCTCGAAGGCGAGGCCGAAGATCAGAGGCTTGAGCGTCGATCCCGGGGAGCGCAGCCCGCGCGACAGGTCCACGAAGCCCTGCCGGGATCGGTCCAGCATGTCCGGGCCGCCCACCGCAGCAAGGACCTCTCCGCTCTGCGGATCGCTCACCATGATAGCGAGGCTCTGCGGCGAGGGCATGGAGGCGACGCGCTCGCGCGCATAGGCTTCCACCCGTTCCTGCATGGCGCGATCGATGCTCATGCGCAGAACCGGCGCGTTAGGCTCGGCACGCCGCAGACGCTCGGCCTCGTGTGCGGCCAGCATGGGCATGGCGTGGCGCCGGGCTGGCATAGCCTCCCGCCGCGCACGCCCGGCTTCGTCGGCCGACAGGATCGCCAGCGCCTCCATCCGGTCGATCACACGGTTGCGCGCCAGGCGCGCGCGCTCGGGTGCGAGATCCGGGCGGTTACGCTCCGGCGATTGCGGCAGCGCCACCAGCAGCGCACTTTGTGCGGCCGTCAGCCTGTGCGGTTCCTTGCCGAACCAGGACAGGCTTGCCGCACGAACCCCCTCCACCGGGCCGCCATAGGGCGCGAGCGTCAGGTAAAGAGACAGGATCTGCGTCTTGTCGAAGCGCCGTTCCAGCGCCAGAGCCAGGGCGATCTGCTCCAGCTTGGCCGACAGGCTGCGCGGCGGCAGGCCGGCCATCAGGCGCGCCGTCTGCATGGTGAGCGTGGAGCCGCCGGACACCAGCCGGCCATGCGTCAGCGCCTGAACGGCAGCCCGCGCAAAGGCGATCCAGTCGACGCCGGAATGCGCGGCGAAGCGCTTGTCCTCCCAGGCTGTCAACATGGCCAGGAAGCGCGGATCGACGAAGGCCGGTTCGGCGGGAAGCCGCCACCGCCCGTCCGGCAGGGGGAAGACCCGCAACAGATCGCCATTACGGTCCTCAGCGATCACACCCGTCTCAGGAGGACGCCAGTCTGCGATGCGGCGTGCGCCGTACCGCTCCATCAGAACAAGGCCGAGCACCGCGACCGCGACGCATAGAAGCGCGGCGCTGGCAGCCAGAACGCCCGCGCGCCGATACGTCATTCTGCCGTTCCGGCCACCACCAGCCGGGACTCCCCGGTGCGGCCGCGGCGCTCGGGCTGGTACATGTTCTCCACCACGGCGGCGGGGTGCATGAAGCTGCCGGGTGATACGGCCCGCACGACATAGGCGAAACGCATGGCGGCGGTATCGTTTTCGGACAGGTCGACGGCCACGATGAAGCGCTCGGTCCGGAACTCCGTATGGGCCACGTCGTCGGTCAGCTCCAGAAAGTCCAGCGCCGCCACATCACCGCCGCGCAGGATGGCAGGGTTGTCGATCTCGAAGCCCGCCGGAAGCGGATCGTCGATCACCAGGCGGGCGGCATTCCGGTCCACCGGCTGCACATCCAGGACGGCGACGAGCCGATCCCCCTGGCTCACCCGCTCCAGATCGGCCGGTTCGCCCTCCAGCGTGTAGTAGCTGCGGGAGATGGCGTAGCCGGACGCATCCGCCGGCAGCGGCTCGGTCGGCACGCCGCGCAGCGTCAGATCGGCCGAAAGCGGTTCCTGGCCCGCATTACGGATCGTGGCCGGCTGGGCCAGGTCCGACGCCGTGAAGCGCGTGGCATAGGCGCCTTCCCGGATTTCACCGTCCAGTTCCAGGCGGGGCGTGCGCGCGGTCACCATCGCATGCGCCGCCAGGAGGGACCAGGCGTCCTCCTGCGTGGACAGATACGTCCGTCCGGATCGCTCGGCGCTGATCTTTTGAATGAGTGGCTGCAGGTCGGTCCCCGGAATATCGCCTTCCAGCCCGAGCGTCAGCATGGCAGCACTGTCGCGCAGGGCGCTGCCGTAATGCCGGAAGGCGTCCGCGTCACCCTGTTGGCCGAGCATGGACCGGACGGCATCGCGGTAGACCGTCTCGGCGCGCACGCGATCGTTATAGATGGCGAGCGCGGCGGCAAGCTGCGCCTTGGCGAGCGGGCTGCGGAACTCACTGAGCTTGTTATCGGCGACATAACGCAGATCGCCGATGGCGGCCCGGCCGGATCGGGCCAGAACGTAAGAGGCATAGGATGCAGGCGCCCAGTCCGAATGCTCCTGCTGGTAGGAAACCTGATTGGCCAGATTGTCCAGGGCCATCGTCAGCGCCTCCCGCGGGACGGCGTAATCGGCTTCCGCTGCCCGGGTCAGGAAGTCGGTCACATAGGCATCGAGCCACAGATCCCCGTAATCCGGCGCCCACAAGCCGAAACTGCCGCCCGACCCCTGGTTCGCCAGGACTTTCGTGATCGCCTCCTGCACGCGGGCGCGCACGTCGACACCGCTGCCGAGCCCGGCGGCCAGGACCGTCTCATCCAGATAGACCATGGGCAGGGCGCGGCTGGTGAGCTGTTCGGTGCAGCCATAGGGATAGAGATCCAGCGCGCGCACCGCACCCGCCACATCGAAGCCGGACAGGCTCGTGACCGACAGCGTGGCCGAGGCGCCCGCCGCGCTGAACTGCGCAAAGATCGTATCGTCGAGCGTGATGCCACGGCCGGGCGCGAGCGGGAAGCTGGAGCGTGCCACGGCTTGCGGCCGCAGGGAACGCACTTCCATGGATACATGCTTTTCGAGCGCCGCGCCGCCATCCGGCGGCGTGACCGTCAGGGTCAGCTCCGCAAGGCCGGGCGCTGCCGCCCGCACCGGGATGGTGTAGCGGGCCCGTCCCTCGGCGGGCAGGTCCACGGTGGTCGTCGGCGACGCTTCCACCTCCAGGACGCCCTCCCCGCCCGTCAGGGCGAGCGCGACCTTGCCGGAGGGCCCGTCCACATGCGCCAGCTCCACGACGATGCGCGAGCTATCGCCCGGCGCCAGGAAGCGCGGACGCACCAGTTCGGCCACGATCGGATCCCGCACCACAAGGTCACGATCCGCCTGGCCGACGCCGTCCTGTGTCCACGCCATGGCCATCAGCTTCAACGTGCCGTTGAAATCGGGAATGGCGAGCTCGACCCGCGCCACGCCTTGCGCATCGGTTTCGACGATCCCGGAATAGAGCGCGACGAGCTGGTCCATGGGCGGCGGAGACACGGCGTCGGCGCCGGCATCGCCGCCCGAGCGCACGGCACCGAGCGCGCCCTGCATCCGGTCGATGAGCCGGCTGTACAGATCCCTGATCGCTACGCCGAGCCGGCGTTGCCCGAAGTAATAGTGCGACGGCGCCGGCGCGGCGAAATCGGTGATGTTCAGAATGCCGACATCCACGGCCGAGAGGGTCACATAGGCGCGCGTGCCCGCCGCCAGCCCGGCGACACGCACCGGAACTTCTATGGATTGCCGCGGTGTCATGACCTCCGGCGCCTCGATCGATACCTGCAGGTCGCGGGCGCCCGGATCCACGGCGGCATGCGACAGGCCGATGGCCCGGCCCGGCATGCGCCGTTGTTCCAGATCCATCGGGCGGTAGATCATCGCCGCCACATAGGCTCCGGAGCCCCAGGCCTGGGTGACCGGAAGGCGGATATCGGCGCCATCGGCCGGAAGGTCCACGCTCACGCGGTCGATCAGGCTTTCGCCAAGCACGAGAATGTCAGCCTTGCCCGCAAAGCGCGGAACGACATGGACGATGGCCTCCTCGCCCACCGCATAGCGCGGCTTGTCCAGGCTGACCTCGGCAATCTCGGGCGTGTCGGCGGCCGTCGCCGCGACGTACCATCCGGCATCGAAGCCGATGCTGGCGGGGATCACCCCTTCGCCCGAAACCAGAAGCTCGTAACGCCCCCAGCCGACCGGCGCGGAAATCTTGCCCGATCCATCGGCCGGAAGGTCCAGCATGCCATCGGCAACGCGTTCGCTGCGACGGATGGGCTCGTAATTCCACTGCCCGCCGGACTGGTACCACTGGAACTCGGTATCGATGCGGTTGAGCACCCAGCGCAGCCCCGTCTGCGGGAGCGTGGCGTCGGCCGCCCCCAGGGCGATGACCGAGAAGCCGGCCGTGCCGCCCTCCGGCACCTCGCCGTCGAAATCGGGCCGAATGCCGATCCGCGTGCCCTCGGCCGCGACCGGCACGGTCTGGCGCCGTTCGACGGGCCGGCCGCCGGAATCCAGCACCCGCACGATCAATTCCGCGCTGACCGGGCGGGTGGTCGCCGGGGGCTCGAAGGGGGACAGCCCGATGCCGGCCACCCCCTCGGCATCCGTTTGCGTTCCTTCGAAGGGCACGCGCAAGGGGGTGACCTCCTCGTCGGAGAGCCCGAAGACGTAACCGGGCCGGGCGGCAAGGGACTGCGCGGCCGACAGGACGACTTCGCCCTCGACGGCAAGGCCGGCAGCCGGCGCCCCGAACAGGTAACGCGCTTTCAGCGACACGTCCGGCGGCGCGGAGGGATCGAACTGTGCAACGGGATCGACATCGAAGGCGATCTTCTGCGGTTCGAAGTCCTGCACCTGCACGTCGGTCGAGGCCAGGGCCGGCCTCTCGGGATCGATATGGAGGGCCACATGCCAGCTTCCGCGCATGGCGCCGGCCGGCAGGTCCACATCCTGCGCCGTGCCACCGGCATCGCGCGGGGACACGACCCTGCGCAGATATTCCACGCCATCGGGCCGCCGGACGATCATGGTCAGCACCGCGCCGTCGACGGCCCTGGCGTCTGCATCGCGCACAAGGGCCGTCAGGTGGATCGTTTCACCGGGGCGGTAGATGCCCCGTTCCGGCGTCAGGAAGACATCCAGCGCATCGGCCGGCGCCCGGCCGGCCACGCCGCGATCGGACAGGTCGAAGCCGGATGTCGTCAGGTCCAGGAACACGAAATCGGGCTCTGACCCGCCGCGCTCGGCGGTCAGGAGCGCAGGTCGGTCGCCGCCCGTTCCCGCCAGGAGGCCTGGCGCGAAGGTGGCGTGCCCGTCGGCGTCGGTCGTGGCCGTGGCCAGGATATCGTTGTTGGCTGCGATGAGCTGGAGCGTGATGCCGGCCAGCGCGTCGGCGCGCCCGAGCGAGCGGACGGTGACATGGAAACCGTCCGCGCCCGACAGCGTCGAAAGCCCCAGATCGGTCAGCACGAACCATTGCAGCGCCGGCTCGTCGCGCGCGGCATTGCCGTTGGACGGCGTCGCCGCCAGAAGATAGATGCCGGGCTTGGACTCCTTCAGGACATCGGCCAGCGGAATGGCCGTCACCGTGTCCTGGTTGAGCCGGTTGGCGACGCTGACCGTGCCGGTCCACACCTCTTCGCCGCTGTTTGCGGCGATGTCGTCGAGCTGGTAGCTGCCGAGCCGCGTGAGCAACTGGTTGTCGCCGAGGGACCGGGCCAGCTGACGGTCCCCGAGGCGCAGCAGGCGCAGGGAAATCTCGTCCGCATTGACGCTGGTGACCGGCAATGACACGGCGCCACCCGACGGCAGGACATAGGCGTTGCCCGCAAAAAAGGCCGAGGCGGTGCGATCGCGGACATAGACGATGCCTTCCGCATCCTTGCGGAGAACCTCGCCATGTGCGGACGGAATGCCGGCCCGTGCCTTGACCCGGTAGCGGCGGCCATGCTCGACGCCGTCGACGCAGAGCTGCCGGCCCGAAGCGGTCACCGGGAGCGCATCCCCGCCATCGACGGACAGGTAATCGCCGGCGCGGTCCGATCCGATGAGAGAGGGGGACAATTCATCCGAGAAGTTCATGCAGATGCGCGGGCTGGCGGCATCGTTGTCGACGCTGTTCCCGGTGACGCGGAAGCCATGATCCGTCAGGGCATCCTCCAGCCTCTGGGCGATCTGCGGATCGGCACCCAGCGCAGTGGCGGCACGCCACGTGCGGATCGCCCCCCGCCAGTTCTCGTCCTCTCCCTGCGCCTGGGCCAGGAGGTCCAGGGCGGCGGCCGCTTCGGCATCGTCCGGCGCGGTGACATAGGCCGATATGGCCGCCTGCGCACGCAGCGCCTCGACCGCCCTGCGGCGGTCCCAGTCCTCCGGCTTGTCGTCGAGCGCGGACTCGGCCAGTGCCCGCCAGGCGGATGCATCCCCCGGCGCCACGCCGAGATAGCGCCGATAGGCCTCGATGGCGGCGGCGGGGCCAGCCTCGTCCGACGCGGTCCGCGCAGTGCTCAAAAGCTCCTGCGGCGTCTGCGTCGTGCCCAGCGCTTCGCCCTGCAACTGCAGGCGCAGGCGCCGTGCATCGTCCACCAAAGACGACGGCAGGAAATCGAGGCTGGCCTCACGCGCGGCCATGGCGGCGGCATCGGGTTCCGGGCCGGCATCCACAATACGGCCCGACATGGCGCCGGGCGTCTGCCGGGCGGGGCCGACTGCGGACTTCAGGAAGCACCAGCCGGTGGAAACGTTCAGCGTGAAGGCCTTGCATTGCGTATCGGACAGGCAGGCCGTTTCGCACAGGTTGGCATCGGCATCGCGCAGGACATCGTAATCATGGCCGTAATAGTCAAAATCGGGCGCGGGGACGATGCGTCGTTCGGCGGCGTTACCGGAGCCGGCGCCAGCCAGGACCGAAACGGCAAGGGCGCCCGCCCACAGCATGGCCTGGAGCCGCTCGCGATACTTTGCCATGGCACTTTCCCCCACCCAGCCTGCGGCTCAGCTTAAGGCGAAATCACCGCGCAAGGAAGCCGTTCACGAAGCCGAGAGGTGGTCCGCCAGCCGTAGCGCCAGCGCCACCGCCGGCAGGGTCGGATTGGCCTGGCCGGCCGTCGGAAAGACCGAACTGCCCGCCACGTAGAGATTGGAGAGGTCGTGCACGCGGCAGTTGGCATCGACGATACCGCAGGATCGGTCGGCGGACATGCGGGTCAGGCCGATCTGGTGGTATCCGTCGAGGGCCTGCCCTGCCACATACGCGTCCCGCGTGCCGGCTTCCACGTGATAGTCGAGCTGCCCGATACCGTTCGCCCGCAGCCAGGCATCGATACGTGCGTGGCTGCGGACCACCGAGCCCGTGTCGGCCGCAGAGAAGCGCAGATCCACACGCAGGCCCGGCCCGGCCTCCGGCCCCTCGGTGGCCAGTTCGACGCGGCTTTCCGAATTGGGCGCATGCTCGGCATGGTAGCGCAGGAGGTAGCGTCCGGCGGGGTTGAAGAGTGCGAAGGCGCTCCCATCGCGGCGGCGTGCGGACAACTGCCGCCCCAGCGCCACTGCAGCGCGCGGGTCGAAGCCGTTGCGCAGATTGGCCATATGGCACGCCGTTCCGCCCTCGTGGCGCGGCGCCTGCCCATGGCTGACCCGCGGATAGAGCCGCATTCCCGACAGGGCGAGGTAGAGGCCGGAAAGGAGGCCGCTGCCATGCGTCGGATCGGAAATGGAATAGCTGTCGAGCCAGAAGGCGGTGTTGAGAAGCGCCATCTCCTCCTGGATCGCGTCAGCGCAGGCGAGGCGCTGGCGATGGATTCCGCCCCCTTTTGTACGCTGAAACCAGAGACGGCGGGCAAATTGCGGGTCTGCGAAGACGATGCCGGCTAGATGCCCGGTCAGATGGCCGCAGTAGAAGCGGCCGAGCGGCCCGCCCTCGCCGCCGAAAAGCTGCGGCATATGCCGCCGGGATACCATCAGGAGCCGCGTGTTCTCAAGCCCGCCGGCCGCCAGGACATAGGCATGGGCGCGTGCCGCCTGGCACCGGCCCTCATGCTCCACCTCGACCCCGCGGATTCCATCCGAAGTTGCATCGATCAGGACGCGGCGGGCCTGGCAGCCCGTATGCAGCATGAGATTGCCGGAGCCGCGGATGGCGGCGTCATGCGCATCGGCGACATTGCCGTTCTGCGACCAGAATTCGGTCCGGTCGAGCAAGACGGGCTCGCCGTCGGTCATGGAGACCTGCGTATGTGCTGGCGGGGTGCAGCCGAGGAACCGCAAAGCATCGGGGTAATGGCGCTGCAGGGCGTGATGGGCGAGCGGCCAGCCGGAATGCGGGACGTAAGGACGTTCCCGGAAATCGATATCGTCGAAGGCCACGCAGCGCCCGCCCCAGAGGTGCGAGGTGCCGCCGACCGACCGCATCATGGCGACATCCGGCCCGGCATGGCTGGCATTGACGAACTCGATCGGCGGAGCCGGCACCGTGCGCCCGGTCTGGAATCCGTATCCCGCCTCGATCACCATGACGCGCTTGCCCTGCGCTGCGCACCGCAACGCCAGGGACAAGCCGACCGGACCCGAGCCGACGATACAGATATCCGCTTGCGCGGCTGGGTCCGGCGGACCATCGACAATCATGAACGGGCTGGATCCTCGTCGGAACGGCAATCACGAAACGATCACGCGGACGAGCTTGGCACGTATGAGCAGTTGCAACAAGTCGGGCTACGCCTTCCGCCGTAGGAATGGCGGCAAAGGCCTTGCTACTGGGCTGTTGCGGCGATGATATCTTCGATCGACATGGGCGCTTCGACCATTGTGCGTTGCACCGAAGCGGCACGCGACGGGATGGCGGCAACGCGGGTGACGGGCACGGCCGCAGTTGCGGCGGCTGCCGCGGCGATGGTGCGCGGCGCAAAGCGGGGCAAAGGCCGTTCCTGCAGCATGGCCTGCGTTTGCGTCGGGTTGCGGCGCTTTTCGTAAAAGGCGTTGCCACCTGCAATCGCGACATAGTGCATGTTGTTATAGGGGTAGGAATAGCCCGCCGTGTGGAAGAACAGGGCGTTCCGGCCGACGCCACCATGCCGGGCCCCGCGCATGACCTTGCGGGCCGTCGCCTCCGCCAGCTCACGGCCCGCCCCCATGGGCTTGGACAGAACGCCCGGCGCGAACTGGTTCTTCTGTCCGACGACGCCACAGACCGTCGTCGGGTATTTGCCGGAATTGACCCGGTTCATCACGACGGTTCCGACGGCCACCATCCCCTCCTCGCTGGAGCGGTTGGATTCGAAATACATGACGCGTGTCATGCATTCGTGCTCGGACATGCCGACCTGCTTGACCGAGGCGCAGCCGGAGACCAAGGCAAGAATGGACAGAGCCAGAATACGCGGGGCGACACGCTGCATGTTGGTTTTAGCATCCGGGGCCAGAAGACTGCGCCTGACCCTACGCCTGCAGCCTTAACGGCGCGTTGACGAAGACCCGATCATTTGAGCGTTTCCGCCGCATCGACGATGCGGAACGAGACTTGCGGCCGGCCCTGATAGTGATCGAGCGATACCGAGCCGGCCAGATGCAACGGCCTGTCGCCGCCGCCGAGCAACCGTTCGCCCAGCGGCGTGCCGGCCGCCCGGAAGGCCACGGCCGAAATGCTGGCGCCATCGGCCGCCTGGAGCCGCGCGCGCACATGCCCTCCGGCGCCGAAGGGCTGCGCACCGGCAATGCGGTGCCGCGGCAGGGCGAAGACGGGTTGTGGGTGGCCCGATCCGTAGGGGCCGGCCTGATGCAGCGTTTGCGCCAGCTCCACCGTCAACCCCCTGGCGCTCAGCGCGCCATCGAGCCGCAGCCCGTCCGCGGCACGCAGGGCGGCAACGCGCCCTTGCGCGGCGGCCTGCGCATAATCCCGGAAATCTCCCAGCCTATCGCGGCGAATGGTCAGGCCGGCCGCCATGGAATGACCGCCGCCCTTTTCTAGAATGCCGCGATCGAGCGCGCCGCGTACCAAGGCGCCCATGTCGAAGCCTGCGATGGAACGCGCCGAACCGGTGCCGCGCCCGGCCCCGTCGAAGGCGATGGCGACGGCCGGGCGGTTGAAGCGCTCCTTCAGCCGCGCGGCGATGAGGCCGACGATCCCGGGGTGCCAGTCCGGCTGCGCCGTCACCAGGACGGCGGGGCCGTCTCCGGCGCCCATCTCGGCCAGGACTTCGGCCTCCGCCTGGTCCAGCATGGCACGCTCCATGTGCTGGCGCTCTTCGTTGAGCGTGTGGAGGCGCGCGGCGATATCCTCGGCATCGTTGGCATCGGTTAGCGTCAGGAGGCGGCTGCCGAGCGCAGCATCGCCGATCCGCCCGCCCGCATTGATCCGCGGCCCGAGCAGGAACCCCAGATGATGGGCCGAGATTGGCCCGGACAGGCGCGCGGCACGCGCCAGCGCCGCAAGGCCGGGATTGCGCTGGGCGCGCAGGACGTCCAGCCCCCGCACGACGAGCGCGCGATTGAACCCGATGAGCGGGACCACGTCGCAGACCGTCGCCAGCGCGGCGAGGTCGAGCTCCTGCAACAGATCCGGCAGGTCGGTGCGGCCCTTGGCGCGCAACTGACGCGATACGGCCGCCAGTGTCAGGAACACGACGCCGGCCGCGCAGAGATGCCCCTGCCCCGACAGGTCGTCCTGCCGGTTCGGGTTTACGATGGCATGGGCCGGCGGCAACTGTGCCCCGACCTGGTGATGATCGAGGACGACCACATCGGCCCGGCCGGCCACGGCCGCGATGGCATCCGGGCTCGTCGTGCCGCAATCCACGGTCACGATCAGGCTGGCACCGGCATCGGCAAGCGCGCGCATGGCTTGCGGGTTGGGCCCATAGCCTTCGGCCAGCCGGTCTGGGATGCGGATCGGCGCATCGATGCCGAAGTGGCGCAGATAGCGGTGCAGCAGCGCGGCCGATGCCGCGCCGTCCACATCGTAATCACCGAAGATCGCCACCCGCTCGCCCGACGCGACGGCGCGGGCGATGCGGGCGCTGGCCGCGTCCATATCGGTCAGGCTGGCCGGATCGGGCATCAGCTCCCGGATGGTCGGGGCCATGAAGCGTGCGGCATCCTGTGGGGCCACGCCACGCGCGGCAAGCACGCGGGAGACGAGGTCCGGCAGGCCGTGCGCCTGGGCCATCTGAGTTGCCAGGGCTTCCGAGCGGGCATCCAGCGCATGCAGCCAGCGGCGGCCCGCCAGGGATGCCTCGACATTCAGGAACAGGCGCTCGGCGGTGACGTCCAGCATCAGACCCCGAACTTCTCCTTGTCGTAATGGCGGGCGCGGATGTGGCGGACCGTCCGGGAATAGGAGCGCATCACCAGCGTATGGGTTTCGATCCGGTTGCCGTAAAGGCGCACGCCGTTCAACAGGTTGCCGTCGGTGACGCCCGTCGCCGCGAAGATGACATCGCCCCCGGCCAGGTCGTCCAGCGTGTAGATGCGATAGGGATCCTGCACACCCATCTGTTCGGCGCGCGCACGACGCTCGTTGGTGTTGAGCTGCAGGCGGCCTTCCATCTGGCCGCCCATGCAGCGCAGGGCAGCGGCGGCCAGCACCCCTTCGGGCGCGCCGCCAATGCCCATATACACGTCGATCCCGGTCTCCTCGGAATCCGTCGTGTGGATGACCCCGGCGACATCGCCGTCACCGATCAGCCGGATCGCCGCGCCGAGGGTGCGGATTTCCTCGATGAGCTGCGCGTGGCGCGGCCGGTCCAGGATGCAGGCCGTGATCTGGGCCACCGGCACGCCCTTGGCCTCTGCCAGGGCGGTCAGGTTCTCGGTCGCGCTGCGCCGCAGGCTGACGACGCCCGGCGGGTAGCCCGGGCCGATGGCGATCTTTTCCATGTAGACGTCGGGCGCGTTCAGGAGGCTGCCCTTGGCGGCCACGGCGATGACCGTCATGGCGTTGGGCAGGTTCTTGGCGCAGATGGTCGTGCCTTCCAGGGGATCGAGCGCGATATCGACGGCCGGCCCGTCGCCAAGCCCGACCTCTTCGCCGATGAAGAGCATGGGCGCCATGTCCCGCTCCCCCTCGCCGATGACGATACGCCCGGCGATGTTCATGCGGTTGAGCTCCCGCCGCATGGCATCGACGGCGGCCTGGTCGGCCGCCTTCTCGTCACCGCGGCCACGCCACATCGCCGCCGCGACCGCCGCCCGTTCCGTAACGCGCGCGATCTCGATGGACAGGACACGGTCGAGCGGATTGTCCTTGTCGGTCATGAACCCTGTCTCCCTGCCGGCTCCGGCGTCCTCAGGCAAGCGTTTCGATGCGGATCATCCGGGGTTCTTCCCGCAGATGCCCGTCACGGCGCACGGCTTCCAGCGCTTCGCGCACGGCCGCTTCGGTGGTCTCGTGCGTGATGAGGATGACCGGAGCGACCGGGCCGTCCTCATGGTCCTTGCGGCGCTGAACGATGGATTCCAGCGATATCATATTGTCGGCCATGCGGCGGGCGATGGCGGCGAAGGCGCCGACCTCGTCGGCCACCTGAAGGCGGATATAGTAGCCACCCTCATGCGCCCGCATCCGTGCACGACGATAGGGCTGCAGTTTTTCGCAGGCAATGCCCAGCGTGGGCACGGTCTTGCCGGCCGCCACGTCGAGTATGTCCGACAGGACGGCCGAGGCCGTCGCCGCGCCGCCGGCCCCCGGGCCCGCCAGGAGGACCGAGCCGAGAAGATCGGTATCGACCGCAACGGCATTGGTGACGCCGTCGACCCGCGCCAGCGCGCTGTCGGCGGGAATCATGGTCGGGTGGACCCGCTGCTCGATCCCCGTTTCTGTGCGCTGCGCCACCGCCAGGAGCTTGATCCGGTAGCCGAGATCGGACGCCGTCCGGATATCCTCCAGAGAGATGGACTCGATCCCCTCGATAAAGATGGAGTCGAGGTCGATCTCGCAGCCGAAGGCGAGAGAGGTCAGAATGGCGAGCTTGTGGGCGGCGTCGAAGCCGCCAATGTCGAAGGTGGGGTCCGCCTCCGCATAGCCGAGCGCCTGCGCCTCGCGCAGGACGGTGTCGAAGTCCACGCCCTCGTGTTCCATGCGGGTCAGCATGTAGTTGCAGGTGCCGTTCAGAATGCCGAACACGCGGGATACCGCGTTGCCACGCAGCGATTCCCGCATGGTCTTGATGATCGGGATGCCGCCGGCCACCGCCGCCTCGAAGAGGATCGTCGTGCCATGCCGCTCGGCCAGGCGGGCCAGCGCCACGCCGTGATGGGCCAGAAGGGCCTTGTTGGCGGTGACCACCGGGAGCCCGCGTTCGAGCGCGGCCGTCACGCTGGCAAGCGCCACGCCCTCGGCTCCGCCGATCAGCTCCACGAAAAGATCGATATCGGCCTCTGCGGCCAACCGCACGGGATCGTCGAACCACTCGACGTTCGACAGATCCACGCCACGGTCACGGCTGCGATCACGGGCGCTGACGGCGCGGACGGTGATGGCGCGGCCGATCATGTCGGTGAAGTGCTCCCGCCTGCCGGCCAGAATGCGCGCGACCGATGCGCCGACGGTACCAAGCCCGGCAAGGCCGAGCTTCAGGGGGCGATCCATCATGATCCTCTACGTCTGAAGGCTTCGAGGCGCCGCCCCGAAGCCATGTCGTTCCAATAGGGCCGGCGGTGGAAACGCCGCAGGGCGGCAGCCACCAGCCATGCCGGGTCAGGCGCCGGCCGCCGACACCTTCTGCCCCGCATTCTCCTCGCTTGCAAGGAACCGGCGGATATTGCGGGCGGCCTGGCGGATCCGGTGCTCGTTCTCCACCAGGGCGATGCGCACGAAATCGTCGCCATGCTCGCCGAAGCCGATGCCAGGCGCCACGGCGACGTCCGCCTTCTCGATCAGGAGCTTTGAGAATTCGAGCGACCCCATGTCCCGGTAGCGCTCCGGAATCGGCACCCAGGCGAACATGGTGGAGGACGGCGGCGGAACATCCCAGCCCGAGCGCCCGAAGGATTCCACCAGCACGTCGCGGCGGTGGCGGTAAATGTCCCTCGCATCGCGCACAATGTCGTCGCCCGCGTTGATGGCCGCCGCGGCCGCCACCTGGATGGGCGTGAAGGCGCCGTAGTCCAGATAGGATTTCACCCGCGCCAGCGCCGCGATGAGCCGCTGGTTGCCGACGGCAAATCCCACGCGCCAGCCCGGCATGGAGAAGGTCTTCGACATGGAGGTGAACTCCACCGCCACGTCCATGGCCCCCTCGACCTGCAGCACCGAGGGCGGCGGCGATCCGTCGAAATAGATCTCGGCATAGGCGAGATCGGACAACAGGATGATCTCGTGCTTCTTCGCGAAGGCCACAATCTCCCGGTAGAAGTCGAGGTCGGCCTCGTAGGCCGTCGGGTTGGAGGGATAGTTCAGGATGATGGCGATGGGCTTGGGGATGGAATGGCGTACGGCCCGGTCCACCGCACGCAGGAACTCCTCGTCCGGGCGCGCCGGGATGGAGCGGATCGTGCCGCCCGTCATCAGGAAGCCGAAGGCGTGGATCGGATAGGTCGGGTTCGGGCACAGGACCACGTCGCCCGGCGCCGTGATGGCCTGCGCCATGTTGGCGAAGCCTTCCTTGGAGCCCAGCGTGGCGACGATCTCCGTATCCGGATTGAGCTTCACACCGAAGCGGCGGGCATAATAGCCCGCCTGCGCCTTGCGCAGGCCGGCAATGCCCTTGGATGCCGAGTAGCGGTGGGTGCGCGGATCGCGAATCACTTCGCACATCTTGTCGACGACGAAGGACGGCGTCGGCAGATCGGGATTGCCCATGCCCAGATCGATGATGTCGACCCCGCGGGCGCGCGCCGCCGCCTTCTTGCGGTTCACTTCCTCGAAGACATAGGGCGGGAGTCGTCGGACCTTGTGAAACTCTTCCATCTGGCTTGTCCTTGCGCCGCTTTCCTGAAGGGGTGCCCGGCCATCCACGGGGACGGCGATCACGAAGCTGACCGGGGTTACGGGGCTTCGTCACGGCGCCGGTCGAACCGGCATCTGCCCCTAATTCGCGTTGGCCTGTCCGGCTGCCCGCACACGGGCCGCGGTAGCCTCGAGCTCCGCCACGTTGCGCTGGTAGGTGGGCCCGGAGGACGGTGCCGACCCGCGCGTCGCTGCGTCGGCGTAGCGTGCGCGCGTCTGCGCCACCGTCTCGTTGGAGACCTGCTGCGTGGCGGCGGAGGGGTAGGCGCCGATGAGCGGGTAGCCATTCGCGTCCAGCCGCTGGGTCGACGGGCCGGGCTCCAGCCTGTCCAGAACGGGAGATACACGCAGCGGCTCGTCGTTCTGCGGCAGGTAGCTCTGGCAGGCGGCGAGCATCGGCATGCAGAGGATCACCCCTGCGGCCAGATACCGTCTCGTTGCCCGTGCCGACATGGCAGCCCCCTTGCGCGCTTACCCTTCCATAATCCGGGAGAGGGCAAGCTGCAAAGCCGAAAAATTTCGGAGCCGCCGCGCCGACATGGCAGAATGGCGCTCCCCGGCAGGGCGGGTGCGCGCTATAACCCCGGAGGGGGCCGCGCGCCACGGCAACGGGAGATGGTCATGGCCGATGCGACGGACAAAACGCAGGATGGTGCGCAGGCCTGGACCGTGCGTGATCCGGAAGCCTTCGCGCTGAACATGGCGCGGGCGGTGGAGCAGGCCGGAAAGGCCGCCTCCGCCTGGCTCGCCCCGCGCGAAGGCGGGACGCTGAACGATCCGACGCCGGCCATCTACGAAGAGGCCGTGTCCAGCCTTTCGGAAGTGGCCGCCTACTGGCTGTCGGAGCCGAGCCGCGCCTTCGAGGCGCAGACCCGGCTGATGGCCGGTTTTTTCGGCCTTTGGGCGCAGTCGGCGCAGCGCCTGGCCGGCGACGACACGCCCGCCGCGCACGACCCGCTCGAGCGCGACAAGCGCTTTTCCGACCCCGAATGGCGGCAGCATCTCTTCTTCGACTTCCTGCGGCGCGCCTATGGGCTGACTGGCAGCTGGGCGCGGGATCTCGTCACGCGTGCCGAGGGCCTCGACCCGCAAACGCAGGCGCGCGCTCGCTTCTACCTGAACCAGCTTCTGAACGCGGCCTCCCCGTCCAACTTCGTGGGGACCAATCCCGAACTCTACCGGCAGACCCTTCAGGAAAACGGCGAGAACCTCGTGCGTGGCATGACCATGCTGGCGCAGGACGTGGCGCGCGGCAAAGGCACGCTGCGCCTGCGGCAGACCGCATCGGCCGATTTTGCCGTGGGCCAGAACCTCGCGCAGACGGAAGGCGCGGTGATTGCGCAGAACGCGCTCTGCCAGATCATCCAGTATGCGCCCAAAACGCCGACGGTCTTCCGGCGCCCGATCCTCATCGTGCCGCCCTGGATCAACCGCTACTACATATTGGACCTGAACCCCGAAAAGAGCTTCATCCGCTGGATGGTGGAGCAGGGCCACACGGTCTTCGTCATATCGTGGGTGAACCCCGATGCCAGCCATGCCGACAAGGACTGGCTGGCCTATATCGAAGATGGGATCCTTTTCGGGCTCGACACGGTCCGCGCCGCGACGGGCGAGGACAGCGTCAACGCCATCGGCTACTGCGTGGGCGGAACGCTCCTGTCGGCGACTCTCGCCTTGCTGCGGCGGCGCGGCCGGGATGGCATCGCCACCGCGACACTTCTGGCGACGCAGGTCGATTTTGCCGAGGCGGGGGAGCTTCAGGTCTTTGTGGACGAGAAGCAGATCGCGGCCATCGACGCCACCATGTCCGGCACGGGAACGCTCGATGGCGGCCTGATGGCGACCGCCTTCAACCTCCTGCGCTCGCAGGAGCTGATCTGGCCCTATATCGTCAGCAACTACATCAAGGGCACCGAACCGCCGCCCTTCGATCTTCTGTACTGGAATTCCGACGCGACGCGCATGACGCGGGCGAACCACCTGTTCTACCTGCGCAACTGCTACCTGGAAAACCGGCTCTCCCAGGGCCGGATGGAGCTGGACGGCGCGCCGGTCGACCTGTCGCTCGTCGACATCCCCATCTACAGCCTTGCCGCACGAGAGGATCATATCGCGCCGGCGCGCAGCGTCTACACGGGCACCCTCGCCTTCGGCGCACCGGTGTCCTTCGTCGTGGCCGGCTCGGGCCATATTGCCGGCGTGGTGAACCCGCCGGCGCGGGGCAAGTACCAGTTCTGGACGGGCGAGGCCCCGGCCGCCGGCACGCGCTTCGATGACTGGCTCGGCGCGGCGCAGGAACATCCCGGCTCCTGGTGGCCGCATTGGCAGGACTGGATAGCCGGGCATGCCGGGGAACGGGTCGATGCGCGCGCACCCGGCATCGACGGCGCGGTGCTGGAGCCCGCGCCGGGCCGATACGTGCGCGGGGCTTGAAGCCGGTCGTCATCGGTGCGACATGGGTGAGCAACGCTCGGTGCACGGCATGCGAGCGATGCCCGAGAGAATGCTGGACGCCGTATGATCACCTACCTGGACGCCGAAGCCAATCCGCAGCGCAATACCGGCTCGATCCGCCTCTATGACGAAGCGGCCTTCGAGGGGATGCGGCGGGCCTGCCAGCTCACGGCCCGTTGCCTGGACGCGCTGGCCGACATCGTCCGGCCTGGCCTGCCGACACAGGCGATCGACGATTTCGTCTTCCGCTTCGCGCTCGACAATGGCGCCCTTCCGGCGACGCTGAACTATCGCGGCTACATGAAGAGCGTCTGCACCTCGATCAATCATGTCGTCTGCCATGGCATTCCGAACGAGAAGCCGCTCAAGGAAGGCGACGTCGTCAACATCGACGTGACGCTGATCGTCGACGGTTATTACGGCGACTCTTCTCGCATGTACCCTGTCGGGCGGATCAAGCGCGCGGCCGAGCGCCTGTGCGAGATCACCTATCGCTCGCTCCAGCTGGCGATCGAGGAAGTGCGCCCCGGCGCGCATCTCGGCGATATCGGCGCCGCCATCCAGGACTATGCGGAAGGCGAGCGCTGCTCGGTGGTCCGCGACTTCTGCGGCCACGGCGTCGGCCGCCTGTTCCACGATGCGCCGAACGTCCTGCATTACGGCCGCCGCGGCGAAGGCGCGGAGCTGCGCCCGGGCATGATCTTCACCATCGAGCCGATGATCAATCTCGGCCGCCCGCATGTGAAGGTCCTGTCGGATGGCTGGACGGCCGTCACACGCGACCGTTCGCTGACGGCGCAGTACGAGCACACGGTCGGCGTGACGCAGACGGGCTGCGAGGTCTTCACCTATTCGCCAGCGGGGCTCGACACGCCCGGCATCGCTCTCGACCCCGTCAACGTCTGAGACACGGCCCATGGCCAAGCGCGTGAAGCCCGGGGTCGGGGAAGCGGTCGGCTATCCCTTCATCGGCCGGCCCCTGCCCGCCGACACGATGACGGCCGAGCCGCCAGCACCTCCGGAGCCGAACGACGCGCGGCCGGAAGTGGCAGGCGATGCCCCCGCTGCCGAGCCGCACCATGTCGGACACCGGGACAGGCTGCGCCAGCGTTTCGCGCAGGCCGGACACGCTGCCCTTGCCGATTACGAACTGGTCGAGCTGATCCTGTTCCGGTCGATCCCCCGGCGGGACGTAAAGCCCTTGGCCAAGGCGCTGATCGCGCGTTTCGGCGGCTTGCCCGAAATCGCCGGGGCGAGCCTGGAGCGGCTGATGGAGGTGGAGGGCATCGGCCATGCCACGGCGCTGGACCTGCGCATCGTATCGGCCTTCAACCAGCGTGCGGTGCGGGCGGCCGTGCGTGGCCGTGACATGATCTCCTCCAGCCGGGAGCTGATGCAGTATCTGCAGGCCGATATGGCCTTCCTGCCGCGCGAGCATTTCCGCATCCTCTATCTCGACAATCGCAACGGGCTGATCCGCGACGAGATCCAGCATGCGGGCACGGCCAACTTCACGCCCGTCACCACGCGTGAGATCATCCGCCGCGCGCTGGAGCTTGATGCGGTGAGCATGGTCCTGTGCCACAACCATCCGTCCGGGGACGTCACGCCGTCCATGGCCGACATCGAGAAGACGCAGGAAATTCTGGAAATGGCGCGCGCCGTGCAACTGCGCGTGCACGACCATGTCATCGTCGGCCGCGGCAATGCCTACAGCATGCGCCAGGAAAGCCGGTTGAAGTCCCTCTTCGGCTAGGACCCGCCGCAAAGGCGGGCCCTCTCTTGCCTGTCACTGCACGCTGTACTGCGCGGCGATCCGCAGCTCGCGCGGGCGGATCAGGCCCTGATGCATCACCCGCACGGAGTGGATCGTGGCCTGAACCTCCGCCCGCCAATGGTCCAGGAAGCGGTGGAGCCGCGGGAATTCGGGCGCCAGATCCTCGAATTGCCACAGGAAGCTTTGGAGGAAGTCCGGATGGTCGGGCATCCGGTACAGGACTTCGGCCGTGGTGGACGAAAATCCCTCGAGGAGTTTGACGAAGGCAGGGTCTGCGACGCGACTTTGCATGGACAATGGCGCTCCTTTCCGTACCAGGCGGCGCGGGCCGACATGCCCGTGCCGGTGCAACGCTGCCCCCGGTTTGGAAGAGCTTAACCCCTTCAGCGGGGCAGCGGGTCCATGTTCCGTCAGTTCACGCCATTGGGCAAGAGGCCACCGCTCGCAAGCGCGGCGGCATGCGTATCGACATCGAGCGAGGCCGGCGGGCCGATCTCCACCTGTATGAGATCGTCCCTGCCTTCGAACAGACGCCGTGCCCCGGCATCGCCCGTCAGCCCGTCGACGGCCGTCTCCAGGCCGGCTGGCAGGATGACCGGGTTGCGCAATGCGCCGCCATCCGTCGCCACGGTGATGCGGCCCGGCCGAAAGGCGGCCTTCAGGGCGAGAAGATGCTCCGCAGTGATGCGCGGCATGTCCGCCGGCATGATGAGGATGCCGTCCATGCCCGGGCATGCGCTCGCAAACCCCAGCCGGACGGAACCCGAGAGGCCGTCCGCATAGGCGGCATTGACGATGCAGGCGACCGGCAGATGGCCGATCCGCTGCGCCATGGCATCCGCCCTGTGGCCAAGGACGACGACGACGCGCTCGAACCGTGCGGCGACGACGTTGCCGACGACATGCTCGATCAGGCTGGTTCCGTCATAAATAAGATCGAGCTTGTGATGCGGCGCCATGCGGAGCGATCGGCCTGCCGCCAGCACCACGGCGGCGATGCGCGGATCGTCCGTCATGCCGTAGGAGTGGCAGCGGGCTTGGCGCGCCCGGCGCGGCGCGCGCGCACCAGCGATGCCAGGATCGACACGGCGATCTCGGCCGGCGTCAGCGCCTGGATGGGCAGGCCGACCGGCCCCTCGATCCGCGCCAGGACCTCGTCGCAAAGGCCGGCCCGGCTGAGCCGCTCCAGGCGGGCGGCATGCGATTTGCGGCTGCCGAGCGCGCCGACATAGAAGGCGCCGGCCCTGAGCGCAGCCGTCAGGGCCGGGTCGTCGATATCGGGCGTGTGGCTGAGCGCGACGAGCGCCGTGGCCGCATCGAGCGGGCGCTCTGCAAAGCGATCCAGCGGCCAGGCATCGACCACGCTGTGCGTTCCGAAACGGGCCGTATCTGCGAAAGCGCCGCGCGGATCGACGATCTCGACGTCGAATCCGGTGAGCTCCGCCATGGGCGCAAGAGCCTGGGCAATATGCACCGCCCCCACGATGACGAGCCGTGGATCGGGCTCGTAGACATTGATGAACACATCCTCGCCCGGCAGCGTCGCACATGTGGCGCGCTGCATGCGCGCTTCAGCAATGGCGCCTGCAAGCGGGTCGGTGCCGAAATCGCGCTCCAGCACCAGGCGGCTCTGCGCATTGGACAGGGTGGTGACGACCGCCGCGGTGCGGCGCGCGCGGCGCTCGGCGTTCAGGCGCAGAAGAAGCGCATGATCCATCAGGCCAGCTTTTCAACCAGAATGCGGATACGGCCCCCGCAGGCAAGGCCAGCCTGCCAGGCGCGCTCATCCGCCACTCCGAATTCCAGGACGCGCGCCTGGCCACTTTGGATCACGTCCTGCGCCTCCACGATCACCTCGGCTTCGACGCAGCCGCCGGAGACCGAGCCTTCGAAGGCGCCGCTGGAATCGATCAGGAGATGGCTGCCGGCCGGGCGCGGCGAGGAGCCCCAGGTCTCCACGACGGTTGCCAGGGCAAGCCCATGGCCCTTTTGTGCCCAGCTCTCGGCAATGTCGAGTACGTCCATCGGCTGCCCTTTCCACTTGGAAGGGCCGTCGTGGCCCCTAGAAGCGGTGAAACTGGCGTTCCTTGTAAAGAAGGCCAGAGGCGCCGGGCATCACGTGCAGTCCCACGACTTCACCGAACAGGATGCGATGGGTGGCCACGGTGGTGGATTGCGTTACGCGGCAGTCGAAGCTCGCCAGCGCGGCCGACAGGACCGGCGCGCCGGTCACGAGCGGCTGCCAGTGGCCGAGCGCGAAGCGCTCGTCCTGGGCAAGCCGCCCCTCCCCCGCAAAGGCGCGGGCGATCGGCTCCTGATCGGCTTCCAGCACGTTGACGGCGAAGACACCGTTTTCGGCAAAACGCTCATTGGCGGGATTGGAGCGGTTCAGGCAGACGAGAAGCATGGGCGGCTCGTCCGATACCGAGCAGACGGACGTCACCGTGGTGCCGCGCAGTCCGAAGGGGCCGTCCGTGGTGACGACGTTCACCGAAGCCGCAAAATGGCTCATGGCGTTGCGGAAGTCGAAGCGATCGATCAAGGGGCCTGTCAGCAAATCCATTTCCAAGTCTCCCCTGGCACGGCCTGGCCGCATAGGCCATTGGCGGGTCTGTTCCGCCAGACGCTTGCCCCGGGAATTACAGTGGGTTGTTTCCTTCGCCTGCGCAACTTGCCCTTTCGGTGGATCGGGATGTCCGTGGGCGGTAGGTCTTGTCCTTTGCTCGATCATGCTTTCAGCATATACCGGCCGGATAATCCAGCATCGCAGTTCCGCTATCGCACCCGCCCCTGCGCGCAGAGAGACCATCGCCAGAGCATGAACAGGTTTCACCTCACGCTTGCCCTTCTGCCATCCCTGATGGGAGCCGCCCTGCGCGATGCTCCGGCGGCCGAGATCGGCGTGGCCGCGCCCCTGTCCGGCCCGCAGGCAACGCTCGGGCGCCAGCTTCTGGACGGCGTGCGCGCACACGCCACCGGGGTGGACATCCTGCCGGTCGATACGCCCTGTACGGCGGAGGGTGGGCAGGATGCCGCCCGACAGTTGCAGGCGGCCGGCGTGGCGCTTGCCATCGGCTTTCTCTGCACCCAATCGGCAGAAGCCGCCTTGGCGCCCCTGTCGCAGGCCGGCATCCCGACGCTTCTGGTCGGGCCACGCAGCGCCCGCCTGACCGCCGAGCGTGACCGCCGCGGGCTCCTGGTTTGGCGTCTTGCGCCCCGGCCCGGTGCGGAAGCTGCCGCCATGGCGCAGCTGATCGCCGAAGACTGGGCCGATGCGCCCTTCGGCATTCTGGACGACGGGTCGATCACCGCACGCAACGCGGCAGACGAGTTGCGCGGCCAGCTTGCGCGGCTGGGCCTCGAGCCCGCTTTGTCCGAGACCTACCGCCCGGCGGAAGACCGTCAGGTGACGCTGGCGCGCCGCATCGCGCAGAGCGGTGTAAGCCGGCTCGTCGCGCTCGGCACGCCGGCCGACACGGCCATCATCCTGCGCGACGCGGCCGCGCAAGGGCTGGAGCTGGCAATTCTGGGCGGCGAGAACCTCCTTGACGAGCCGGGTGATATTCCCCTGCCGGACGGCGTGCGTGCCGTGGCCCCGCAGGGTTTTGCCACCATGCCGGCGGATGATGCGGCCGAACGGCGCGAGGGCTACGCCCTGCAGGGTGAAGCGGCCGGCGCGCTCGCCCGCGCGGCCCTGGCGCAGGGCGATGTCGCGGCCGCCCTGTCCACGCTCGACCTTGCCACCCCGCTCGGCCAGATCCGCTTCGACGCCGACGGAGAATCGGGCAAGCCGGACTACAGGGTGCTGACGTGGCGGCAGGGGCGGTTCGTGCCAGAGGACAACGGGGACGGCGCATTATGAATGGTTGGATGCCGGGCCCGCGCAACGCGCTCATTGATATTGCCGGCATCGCCGTCGGGCATGCGCATGACGAGGCTTTGAAAAGCGGCGTGACGGCGATCCTCTTCGAACGTGCCATGACGGCGTCCGTCGCCATCCATGGCGGCGCGCCCGGCACGCGGGAAACGCCGCTTCTGGATGCCGAAAACCTGGTCGCGGGCATAGACGGCATCGCCCTGTCGGGCGGCTCCGCCTTCGGGCTGGATGCCGCATCGGGGCTGCAGGCATTCCTGCGGGCGCAGGACCGTGGCTTCGAGGTGGCGGGAATGCGCGTCCCCATCGTGCCGGGGGCCATCCTGTTCGACCTTATCAACGGCGGAAACAAGGATTGGGGCCTGTTCCCACCCTACCGCGAACTCGGGCTTGCCGCCGCCGAACGCGCCGGTGCCGATGCGCAGACGGGCTCCATCGGCGCGGGCTACGGCGCGACGACGGCGGTCTGCAAGGGCGGGCTTGGCACGGCGTCGATCCGCCTGCCGAGCGGGGTCACGGTTGCCGCGCTGGTGGCCGTCAACGCGGTCGGCTCGCCGCTCCTGCGCGGCACGCGGCATTTCCGGGCCGCCGCCTTCGAACTCGGGGCCGAATTCGGCGGTCTTGGGCGCCCGGCCCGCGCGGTGCAGGATGTGGGCGCGCCGGCCACCAAGCTGAACCCGACGCCAGGCGGCAACACGACCATTGCCGTGGTGGCGACCGATGCGGTCCTGGACAAGGGCGGCGCCAAGCGCCTTGCCGTCGCCGCTCATGACGGCTTTGCCCATGCGCTCTGGCCGGCCCATACCGATTTCGATGGCGATCTCGTCTTCGGTGTGGCGACCGGCGGCAGCGGCATCGCCCCGGATGCGGTCGGCCGGATCGATCTCGGCGCCGCCGCTGCGGCCACCATGGCGCGGGCCATCGCCCGCGGCGTCTATGCGGCCACGCCCGCCCCGGGCGACCTCACGCCCACCTGGTCCATGCTGCCGCCCTGAGCGCCCCTGCGGCGATTGAGGCCGGGCGCGCTGTCTGTTAGAGAGCGCGGACGCCCTCCCCTGTTAAAAAAAGCCAGAGTTGCTCCGCCGATGATCCCTCGCTACTCCCGCCCCGACATGGTTGCCGTCTGGTCCCAGGAAACCAAGTTCCGGATCTGGTTCGAGATCGAGGCGCATGCCGCGGATGCGCTGGCGGAGCTCGGCGTCATCCCGGCCGATGCCGCCCGCACCATATGGGAAAAGGGCAACGCGGCCGAGTTCGACGTCGAGCGGATCGACGAGATCGAGCGTGAGACCAAGCATGACGTCATCGCCTTCCTGACGCATCTGGCCGAGTTCGTGGGGCCGGATGCACGCTTCGTCCATCAGGGCATGACCTCGTCCGACGTGCTCGATACATGCTTCAACGTGCAGCTCCAGCGCGCCAGCGATATCCTCCTGGCCGATCTCGACGCGCTCCTGGCGGCGTTGAAGCGGCGCGCCTTCGAGCACAAGGACACGGTGACCATCGGCCGTAGCCACGGCATCCACGCCGAACCGACGACCTTCGGCATCAAGCTCGCCCTCGCTTATGCCGAGTTCGACCGGTGCCGCGCGCGCCTCGTGGCCGCCCGTGAGGAAATTTCCACGGCCGCCATTTCCGGCGCCGTCGGCACCTTCGCCAATATCGACCCGCGGGTCGAGGAGCATGTCGCCAAGGCCATGGGGCTCAAGGCCGAACCCGTCTCCACCCAGGTCATTCCGCGGGATCGCCATGCCATGTATTTCGCGGTGCTCGGCGTCATCGCCTCATCCGTCGAGCGGCTGGCGGTCGAGATCCGGCATCTGCAGCGCACCGAGGTGCTGGAGGCGGAGGAGTATTTCTCGCCCGGGCAGAAGGGCTCCTCGGCCATGCCCCACAAGCGCAACCCCGTTTTGACCGAAAACCTGACCGGGCTTGCCCGGATGGTGCGCTCCTATGCCTTCCCGGCCATGGAGAACGTGGCCCTGTGGCATGAGCGGGACATTTCCCACTCCTCGGTCGAGCGCATGATCGGGCCGGACGCCACCATTACGCTTGACTTCGCCCTGGCCCGCCTGACGGGTGTCATCGACAAGCTGCTCGTCTATCCCGAGCGGATGGACCGGAACCTCAACCAGTTTCGTGGCCTGGTCCACTCGCAGCGCGTGCTCCTGGCCCTCACACAGGCCGGCCTTTCGCGCGAGGATTCCTACCGGCTCGTGCAGCGCAACGCGATGCGCGTCTGGGAACAGGGCGCGGATTTCCTGACCGAGCTCCTGAACGATGCCGAAGTGCGTGCCGCCCTGTCGGAAGAGGAGCTGCGTGAAAAGTTCGACCTCGGCTACCACACCAAGCATGTCGACACGATCTTCACCCGTGTCTTCGGGACTGCCACGGCCTGACCATCGGAACCATGGCGGTTTTGCGGCGTTTTGATGGAAAGCCGACCCATTCGGAGCCTATCGCCATGGCCCTTCAATCGACCTTCCTGACCAGCACCATCGTTGCCGTCACGCTTCTGGGCCTGGGCCTTATCTAAGGCTGACAGCCCGGCCGGCATTGCAAAGGGGGGCCGCCAACGGCTCCCCTTTTTATTGGCGGCCCGATCCGCCCTCAGGCGGAAAGGCGTTCGTCTTCGGGACGGTCCGGCGTATGCGTGGGGAGCTTGAGCGTAGCCTGCGGCCCGTCGATATCCATAACCAGCATCTGGTGGTCGGAAAAGGGCATATCGATGATGCGCACCTTGCAGCGTTGCTCGAGTCCGCCCGATACAAGGCACGGATCGAGGCTGGCGCGCCAGGGACCCAGGCGGAAGGTGGGGCCGAGCCCGGCATTGAGGTAGGTGAAGCGGCCATCGCGCAAAAGCGGCTCGAGTTCGCGCGCACCGCCGAACATGTTGAAATCACCCGTGACGATGGTCGGCGTATCGCGCTCGGCAGCCCATTGGGACAATTGTTCGAGCTGGCGGGCCCGCACGCGCCGCAGGAGCGAGCAATGGGCCAGGAGCACGCGCACGCCCGGCAGGTCGATATCGTAGACAAGGCGCTTCTTCCCGTCGTCGAGGTAGCGGGCGGTGAACGGCAGGTGGCCGGTGGCCAGGAAGGCGCTGGATTTCCCGCGGGAGACCGAAAGGCGACGGAAACGCCGGTCGGCGCTGTACTTGCCATCGATGCGCACGGTGCGGTGGTGATCCTCGCACAGGATCGGAAACTGGTCGAAGAAGCCGTTGGTGAGCGAGCCTTGATCGATTTCCAGGAAACAGGACAGATCGGGCTGCAGCTCGCGCAGGCGCGTCTTCAGGAACTGAAGCGCCCGCACCTGCGCTTCGCGAGGGGTGAAGATGTGGTGATGGACCCGCCCCAGATGGTGCCGGATCGATCCGTCGATGTCACGCGCGTAACCGAGATTTGCGTAGACGATCCGCACCGGCGCTCCTTCCACCCCGAAGATACTCAGCCGGCACAAGCGGCAGCGGGTCAGATATTGTCCCCGGACAGTGGCAATTCAACGTCCGATCGCCGCTTCGCACCATGCCTGCCCCATTTTCCTCCGCCTCGGCACGACCCACATATGCCCCCGAGCGCATGAGAAACGGTACCGATGCAAGCCGACGCACAATTCTGGTCCTACTGGTCCATCGCGACCGGCCTTATCAACTGGGCGATCATCTTCGGAGCGCTCATCTACATTCCCTTCCGGCGCTCTCCCACGGCGGCGCAGGCCTGGATGATCCTGATCTTCTTTCTGCCGATCATGGGTCTCGTCCTCTACCTGATCCTCGGCCATACCGAGCACCCGCACTGGCGCCGCGACCGGCTGGCCAGGCTGCCGGCCATCCTGCGCCGGGCCATGGGCGAACTGTCGCTCGATGAGACCTCCGGCTGCGAGGATCTGGCGCCGCGCCATGCCATGTCATCGGCGCTCGTGCAGCGCCTGGGCGGCCAGCCCTGCCTGTCGGGGAACCACGTCGAGCTCGATGCCGAATATGACAGCGTGGTGGACCGCATCGTCGCCGATATCGATGCCGCCCAGCATCATGCCCATCTGATGTTCTACATCCTGATGTTGGACGAGGCCGGCGAGCGCGTCCTGTCGGCGCTGGAGCGGGCGGCCGCACGCGGGGTCACCTGCCGCCTTCTGATCGATGCCGTCGGATCCTCCGCCCACCGCCGCAGGATCGCCCGGCGGCTGAAGGACAGCGGTGTCGCTCTGCGCATCATACTCCCCTTGCGCATCTGGCACCGCGGCACGCGGGCGGACCTGCGCAACCACCGCAAGATCGTCGTGGTGGACGGGCTCGTGGGCTGGGTCGGCTCGCAGAACATGCATCGCAGCGAGTATGAGCCGAGCGTCTTCTACCGCGAGGTCATGGCGCGGGTCGTCGGCCCCGTCGTCCTGGAATTGCAGGCCGTCTTCATCGGCGACTGGTACCTGGAGACGGAGGAGGATATCGGCTCGCCCGACCTCATGCCCTTCAGCGGGCCGGGCGATCATGCGGGCAGCATGCGGGCCCAGGTGCTGCCGACCGGGCCGGACTATCCCGGCGCGCAGGTCGACATCCTGTTCACGGACCTCATCTTCAACGCGCGGGAGCGCGTGGTGCTGGCCACGCCCTACTTCATCCCCAACGAGCCCTTGCTCCAGGCCCTGCGCACGGCCGTCTCCAAAGGCGTGGACGTGACGCTTTACGTCACCTACACGACCAACTCGCTCCTGGTGGATCACGCGCAGCGGTCCTATTACGACGAGCTTCTGGCCGCCGGCGTGCGGGTCATGCTGTATCGCGAGCGCTTCCTGCATGCCAAGCACCTGTCGATCGACGACGACATCGCGGTGATCGGCTCGGCCAATATGGACCGCCGGTCCTTCGAGCTGAACTCCGAAGTGACGCTGCTTGTCTATGACCGGGTGCTCGTCCAGCAGCTTCGGCGGATCGAGGGGGACTACGCCTTGAAGAGCCACCGGCTGGACATGGGGGAATGGCAGGCCCGCGGCTTCCTGCCGCAGTTGGCCGAGAACGTCACGCGGTTGATCAGCCCGCTTCTCTAGACGCTGGCGCCGTCTTGACTTTGCTAGCCCGGGCGCACATCTGCCGCCCTATGCGCGTATCAGAAACCGATATCCTCATCGTTCCGGGTTACACCGGATCCTCCGAGCAGCACTGGCAGACCCGCTGGGAGCGCAAGCTGTCCACGGCGCAGCGCGTTGTCCAGGCGGAATGGTCCAAGCCCGTGCGCGAGGACTGGACACGCACCGTGGCCGATGCGGTCAATGCGACGCACAAGCCCTGCGTGATCGTCGCCCATTCACTCGGCGTGGCGGCGGTGGTGCAGGCCATGCCCCTGTTCCAGCGGCCCATTGCGGGCGCGTTCTTCGTCGCGCCGCCCGATGTCGCCAATCCGGCGATTCGCCCGCAGCATCTGATGACCTTCGGCCCCTATCCGCGCGATCCGCTGCCCTTCCCCTCCGTGGTCGTGGCCAGCCGGAACGATGAATTCTCCAGCTTCGAGGCGGCCGAGGACATCGCCGCGGCCTGGGGCTCGCTCTTCGTCGATGCGGGCGAAAGCGGCCATATCAACGCGGCCAGCGGCCACGGCCCCTGGCCCGAAGGGCTTTTGACCTTCGGCAAGTTCCTGTCGCACCTGACGGCGCCACCGCATCATCACTGACGCGGCGGCGGCCGATCAGTCCGCCAGCGTATCGGACAGCGCCTTCAGCCCTGCACCGAAGATCCCCAGGTCGGAGGATATGGTGACGAGGTCGCAGCCGAGCGCCCGGGCGCGCCGGGTTTCGGGTGCGTCGAAAACATAGAGCGCGGTGAACTTGCCCGCGTCCCTGGCGCGGGCGGCAATGTCGGCGATGGCGTCCTGCACCTGTTGGCCCGCATGATCGAGCCTGCCGCCGCTCAAGGCGATGGACAGGTCCGAGGGGCCGATGAAGACGCCATCCAGCCCCTCGACGGCCAGGATCTCGTTCAGCGCGGCATAGGCGGCCGGCGTCTCGATCATGGCGAAGGCCAGTGTGTCATGGTTGGCCCGCTGGAAATACTCCGCACCGCTCGCATAGCGGTGGAGTTGCACGGCCCGCGTCGGCCCGTAGGACCGGCTGCCGAGCGGCGGATACTTGGCGACTGCCACCAGCCGCCGCGCATCTTCGGCCGTTTCGATCATCGGCAGGATCACCCCGGCCGCACCGAAATCGAGCACCCGGGACACCAGCGGGTAGCCGTCGACGGGAACGCGCACGATGGCAGGCGTGCCCATATGGGCGGCGAGCTGGATTCCAGCCGCGACGCTCGCCTCGTCATGCATGCCATGCTGCATGTCGAAGGCCACGGCGCCGAACGGACCCTGGAGCAGCCGCTCCAGGATGATCACATCCCGCATGGAGGACCAGCCGGAAACGATGAAATCGCCGCCGGCCAGCCGTGCCCGAAGGCCGCTCGCCCCCATGATCAGGCGCTCTTGACCTGGGCTTCCGCTTCCAGGAGCAGCTCGTCCATCCGGCGGCGGATCTGATGTTCCGACTGCGTGACCCCGGCGGCGGCGAAATCGGCCACGATCTTGGCTTGCACATCGGCATCGCCATGCGATTGGAGGTCGGCCTTCACGACGTCCAAGGCATAGGCATCGGCCTCTGCTCCCGACAGGCCGAGCTTCTCGGCGGCCCAGAGCCCCAGGAGCTTATTGCGGCGTGCCTCGACCCGGAAGCGCAACTCCTGGTCATGGGCGTAGCGGCTTTCGAATTCCTGCTTGCGATCGTCGAATGTCATGCGGGAGCACCCTTTTCTGTCGGCCGATACGGGCCTGCGCGTCCGGTATTTAGAGGATGCCCCCGGCTTTTTGAAGCGCGGACGGACTTGCGGGGCGCCCCGGCAGGGAAATTCCGGGTAACGATTGTGAAAATGCGTCATTTGGTCTATGCAGCGCCCTGAGATGGTTTTTCCCGCCGCAGCCTCCCAAAGCGGCGCATCAGCACGATCGAGCAAACGCAAAATGACACGTCGCCGCCGGATCTACGAAGGCAAGGGCAAGATTCTCTATGAAGGCCCCGAGCCGGGCACACTCGTGCAGTTCTTCAAGGACGACGCGACCGCCTTCAACAAGAAGAAGCACGAGGTCGTGGACGGCAAGGGCGTCCTGAACAACCGCATCTCGGAATATATCTTCAGCCACCTGAACCGGATCGGCATCCCGACGCACTTCATCCGGCGGCTCAACATGCGCGAGCAGCTGATCAAGGAAGTCGAGATCATTCCGCTCGAAGTGGTCGTGCGCAACGTGGCGGCCGGCTCGCTGGCCAAGCGTCTGGGGATCGAGGAAGGCACCGTCCTGCCCCGCTCCATCATCGAGTTCTATTACAAGGCCGATGCGCTGGACGACCCGATGGTGTCGGAAGAGCACATCACCGCCTTCGGCTGGGCGACGCCGCAGGAAATCGACGACATCATGGCGCTCGCCATCCGCGTCAACGACTTCCTGTCCGGCCTCTTCCTCGGCGTTGGCATCCAGCTCGTCGACTTCAAGATCGAGACGGGCCGCCTCTTCGAAGGCGACATGATGCGCATCATCGTGGCCGATGAGATCTCGCCCGATTCCTGCCGGCTGTGGGACGTGCAGACCCAGGACAAGCTGGACAAGGACCGCTTCCGCCGCGACATGGGCGGACTGGTGGAAGCCTACCAGGAAGTGGCCCGGCGCCTCGGCATCATGAACGAAAACGATCCGCCCCGCCCTTCCGGGCCGGTGTTGGTCAAGTGACGCCAAGTCCTGCGTCGCGATCGGCGCCGGCTCTCAAACTCGTTTACTCGCAAGGCAGGCTGAAACAGTGATCAAGGCGCGTATTGTCGTCACCCTGAAAAACGGCGTCCTGGACCCGCAGGGCAAGGCCATCGAGGGTGCGCTCGGCACATTGGGCTTCGACGGTGTCGGCGGCGTGCGCCAGGGCAAGGTCTTCGACATCGAGCTGGACCGTACCGACCCCGCCGCGGCCGAGGCGGAGCTCAAGGCCATGTGCGAAAAGCTCCTGGCCAATACGGTCATCGAAAACTACGCAGTCGAAATCCGCTGATCGGGCGGCGCTCGCCGCCGCCTGCGTGCCCGGAGCTGAACAGCCATGAAATCCGCCGTCGTCCTTTTGCCCGGCCTGAACCGGGACCGTGACATGATCGCCGCCCTGACGCGGATCGGCGGCACGGCGCCGCTGACCGTCTGGCAGACGGATGTGGAGATTCCCGCCGTCGACCTGATCGTCATTCCCGGCGGCTTCTCCTTCGGAGATTACCTGCGCTGCGGCGCCATCGCAGCGCGCTCGCCCGTCATGCGCGCGGTGGCCGATAAGGCGCGTGCCGGCGTTCCCGTGCTCGGTGTCTGCAACGGCTTCCAGATCCTGTGCGAAACGGGCCTTCTGCCCGGTGCCCTGATGCGCAATACGAGCCTGAACTTCGTCTGCCGCGAGGTGAAGCTGAGCGTCGTCAACGCCAATACGCGCTTCACCACGGCCTATACCGAGGGCCAGGTCATCCGTTGCCCCGTCGCCCATCACGACGGGAACTACTTTGCCGATCATGACACGCTGGAGCGCCTGGACGGGAATGGGCAGGTCGTCTTCCGCTACGCAGAAGGGACCAACCCCAACGGCGCGGTGCGTGATATTGCCGGCATCGTCAACGAGGCCGGCAACGTGCTGGGCCTGATGCCGCACCCGGAAAACCTGATCGAGCCGGAGCATGGCGGCACGGACGGCCGCGGCATTTTCGAAAGCGCCCTCGGTCTGGCTGGACGGGGCCTGGCAGCGTGACATCCGCCCTGCGGCCTCTCCTCCTCTGCGCAACCGCGCTGATCCTTGCGTCCTGCGGGGCGCCCCAACGGGAAAGCCAGCTTGCCCGGCCCGCCGAACCGGCGCTGAAGGTGATGGAGCGGATCGCCCTGTCCGCGCGTGACTGCTGGTTCCGCGCCAAGGACCCGGCCTTCGCCGGCTACAGCATGGCGCCCGAACTCGATTCGCATTCCGGCCGCCCGCGCTTTCTGATCGTGCCCGCGCGCAATCCGGGTGGCCTGCCGCTTCTGGTCGTGGAAGGCCAGGGCACGCCGGCCCGCATCCAGACATTCGGCCCGCTCCTGAACGGCCCGCAGGGCCGCCGCATCGCGGCCGATGTGGCGCGGTGGCAGGCCGGCACGCGAAGCTGCGACAATGCCTGACCGGGCGCGGTCGGCGCTGGCCCTCGCCATGGTGGGTGCCGCCCTCCTGACGGGCTGCGCCGCAACCCCGGTGCGCGGTATCGAACCGCCCCTCGCCGCGCCCGCGCCGAGCCGGATCGAGAGCCGCTACGCGCTCGAGACGGCCCGCACGCTGTATCGCGGACGGGCGGTCGAACAAAACCGCGTCTTCGTCGACAGTCCGGCCGGACCCTTCGGGATCTGCGTGCGTGCCCCCGGCGCCAAGGGATACGAGCATATGCTGCTGGTCCTGCAGCGGCGTATTGTGGATGATTACATTCCGCAGGCGGCCGACGACGTGCTCGTCCTGCGGGGTCTCCAGGACACAGCGCCCTGCCGGCGCCTCCAGACCGGCTGGGTGTCCGGCCGCTGACGGACGCCCCCGTTCATGCCGGACGGGACATGACAGACACTCCACTGATCCGCCGGCCGCGTTGCCGGGGGGATGCGCCAACCATGCTGCAGGAAGCTCGTGCCGATGACCGACACACCCATCACGCCAGACCTCATCGCCGCGCATGGCCTGAAGCCGGACGAGTATGAGCGCATTCTCGGCCTGATCGGTCGCGAGCCGAGCCTGACCGAGCTCGGCATCTTCTCGGCCATGTGGAACGAGCATTGCTCCTACAAGTCCTCCAAGCGCTGGTTGCGGACGCTGCCGACGCAAGGCCCCCGCGTCATCCAGGGACCGGGCGAGAATGCCGGCGTGGTCGATATCGGCGATGGCGACTGCGTCGTCTTCAAGATGGAAAGCCACAACCACCCCTCCTATATCGAGCCCTATCAGGGTGCGGCCACGGGCGTGGGTGGCATCCTGCGCGACGTCTTCACCATGGGAGCGCGGCCTATCGCGGCCATGAACGCGCTGCGCTTCGGTGCGCCCGATCATGAAAAGACCCGTCATCTGGTGGCGGGCGTGGTGGCCGGCGTCGGCGGCTATGGCAACAGCTTCGGCGTGCCGACGGTGGGCGGCGAGGTCAATTTCCATCCGCGCTACAATGGCAACTGCCTGGTCAACGCCTTTGCGGCGGGTCTGGCGCGCACGGATGCGATCTTCTATTCCAAGGCGGAGGGTGTCGGCCTTCCCGTCGTCTATCTGGGTGCCAAGACGGGCCGCGACGGCGTCGGCGGCGCCACCATGGCATCGGCCGAGTTCGACGAGAAGATCGAGGAGAAGCGCCCGACCGTGCAGGTTGGTGATCCCTTCACCGAAAAGTGCCTGCTGGAAGCCTGCCTCGAACTCATGCAGACTGGGGCGGTCATCGCTATCCAGGACATGGGTGCGGCCGGCCTGACCTGCTCGGCGGTCGAGATGGGCGCCAAGGGCGATCTCGGGATCGAGCTCGATCTGAACGCCGTCCCCGTGCGCGAGACGGCCATGACGCCCTACGAGATGATGCTGTCGGAAAGCCAGGAGCGCATGCTCATGGTGCTCGAGCCGGCCAAGCGGGACGTGGCCGAAGCGATCTTCCGCAAATGGGGCCTCGATTTCGCCGTCGTGGGCCGGACGACCGACGATCTGCGCTTCCGCATCCTGTTCGACGGCGTCGAAGTCGCCAATCTTCCGATCAAGGAGCTGGGCGACGAAGCGCCGGAATACGACCGCCCCTGGGTGGAGCCGGCACAGCGCGAAACCATTGCCGCGCAGGCGGTGGCCGAGCCGGCCGACTATGCGGCAGCGCTTCTGACCATTCTGGGCTCCCCGGACATCGCGTCCCGCCGCTGGGTCTTCGAACAGTATGACACGCTGATCCAGGGCAACTCGCTGCAGCGGCCGGGCGGCGATGCCGGCGTGGTGCGGGTCGACGGTCACGAAACCAAGGCGCTCGCCTTCTCGTCCGACGTCACGCCCCGCTATTGCGACGCGGACCCTTACCAGGGCGGCGCGCAGGCCGTGGCCGAATGCTGGCGCAACCTGACCGCCGTCGGCGCGGAACCCCTGGCGGCGACCGACAATCTGAACTTCGGCAACCCTGAAAAGCCGGAGGCCATGGGCCAGTTCGTCAAGGCGGTGCAGGGTATCGGCGCCGCCTGTTCGGCGCTGGACTTCCCCATCGTATCGGGCAACGTCTCCCTCTACAACGAAACGCACGGCCAGGGCATCCTGCCCACGCCGACCATCGGCGGTGTCGGGCTGATCGCTGATCGCAGCCGCACGGCGCGCGTCGACACGCTGGCAGAGGGCCAGGCACTGCTTCTGATCGGCGGCATGGGAACGCATCTCGGCGCCTCCATCTTCCTGCGTGAGATCGCCGGCAGCGAAGCCGGGGCGCCGCCGCCGGTGGACCTTTCCGTCGAGCGCCGGAACGGTGATTTCGTCCGCGGCCTCATCGCTTCGGGCCGGGTGCGCACCTGCCACGATCTGTCCGATGGCGGCATGGCTGTCGCGCTCGCCGAACTGTGCATGGCGTCGGGCGTCGGCGCCTCGATCAGCCTGGGCGGCGGACCGCGCCATGCCGAACTCTTCGGCGAGGACCAGGCCCGCTACATCGTCGCGCTCGGCGAGGAAGCGGCCGATGCGGTCATTGCAGAGGCTACGGCAGCCGGCGTCCCGGCAATGCGGCTCGGCCGTGCGGGCGGAAACCGCCTCACGATCGAGGGTGTCCTGGACGTGGCCGTGTCGGACATGACCATCGCGCATGAGAGCTGGTTCCCGAACTACATGTCGGGTTCGGGCGCCATGCGTGACGTTGCGGCCTGAGGCGAAGGGCTTGCCGACATTGCGGGCACGGCTTCGAATGCCTATCCTTTACGGGATGGGGTCGGGCCGACCCGGCCGTGCCAGCCGCTGAAAGGGAGTTGCAATCCATGCCAATGAACGCCCAGGACATCGAGAAGATGATCAAGGACGGGATTCCGGATGCAGTCGTCACGATCCGCGACCTTGCGGGCGACGGCGACCATTACGCGGCTGAGGTTGTGGCAGAGAGCTTTCGCGGCAAGACGCGGGTGCAGCAGCACCAAATGGTGTATCAGGCCCTTCAGGGAAACATGGGCGGTATCCTGCACGCGCTGGCGTTGCAGACAAGTGCGCCCCGACAGGAAGACGAGGCTCGGAGCTGAAGATGAGCGGTATTCAGGAATGGATCGACAACGAAGTGAAGACGAATGACGTCATCGTCTTCATGAAGGGCACCCCCGCCTTCCCGCAATGCGGCTTTTCCGGGCAAGTGGTGCAGATTCTGGACTATCTCGGCGTGGAGTATAAGGGCGTCAACGTCCTTTCCTCCGACGAGTTGCGCAACGGGATCAAGGAATACGGCTCCTGGCCGACCATTCCGCAGATCTACGTGAAGGGCGAATTCGTGGGCGGCTGCGACATCATGCGAGAGATGTTCCAGTCGGGCGAATTGCAGGATTTCCTGAACGGCAAGGGCGTTGCGACCGGCAGCAAGGAAGCCGCCAACGGCTGAACCGTCAAAGGTCCCCATCAAAAGTCCATGACAGTACGAAGGGCGGGCGCCGAGCGTCCGCCCTTTTTCGTTTGCGTGCCGTCAGCTGCGGCCGATCAGCCGGGACAGCGCCTGCCAGCCATCGGCATCCGGCGCGACCATCAGCCCGCCGGTGACATCGCCCGGACGATAGGGCGACCCATCGAGCCGCCGGACATAGCCACCCGCTTCTTCCGACAGGAGCGCGCCGGCCAGGTGATCCCAGGGCATCAGCTTCACGTAATAGAGGTAATGGAGCGCGCCACTGACCGCGAGGCGGTATTCCTGCGCGGCAGTCCGGTAGCTGCACAGGATCCGCGTCTGGCCGAAGCCTGTCAGCGCACGCAGCCGCTCCTCCGGGTCGAGCTGGCTGGTCGATGCCGCCCCGATCATTTCCTGCGTGGGCGCGGGCGCAGCAAAGGAAAGCCTGTGCCGCTCACCGTCGGGACGCTGCAGGAAGGCGCCGGCTCCGCGCTCGCCCAGGACGAAATCATCCCCGAGCGGATCGTAGATAATGCCGGCAATGGTTTCGCCACGGCGCACGACCGCGGCCATGACGCCGAACATCGGCGCGCCGGCCGCAAAATTGGCCGTGCCGTCGATCGGATCGACCACGATGGCAAGGTCGGATTGCGCCACCCGCTCGATCAGACCGGGATCGGCGGCAACGCCCTCTTCACCGACAAAGGCCGCGTCCGGAAAAGCATCGCGGCAGGCGGCGGCGATGGCGCGCTCGGCGGCCTCGTCCGCCTCGGTCACGAGATCGACCGCCGAGGTCTTCTCGCGAATGTCGCCGGGGCTGAGGCGCCGAAAGCGCGGCATGATTTCGGCCTTGGCCGCATCCCTCAGAATGGTGGCGAGACGCTCGGTATCGAATGCAGTCACGATGGCTCCTTCGGCTTGGGGACCAGTGCGGCGAAGTCGAACTGCCGCGGGTCGAGAAGATGGCTCGGATTGATGTTGCCGAGCGCCTTGGCGATGGTCTCGCGCCGCCCTGGATGGCTGCGCTCCATATCGGCCAGGAAAGCCTTCATGGCGTTGCGCTGCAGCCCGTCCTGGCTTCCGCACAGATCGCACGGAATGATGGGGAAGCGCATGGCGGCGGCAAAGCGCGCTATGTCGTCCTCGGCGCAGGCGATCAGCGGGCGCAGCACGAGCATATCGCCCTCGTCGTTCAGGAGCTTGGGCGGCATGGCGGCGAGCTTTGCCCCATGAAAAAGGTTCAGGAAAAAGGTTTCCAGGCTGTCGTCACGATGGTGGCCGAGAACCAGGGCCTCACACCCCTCCTCCCGCGCGATGCGGTAGAGGTTGCCCCGCCGCAGGCGCGAGCAGAGCGCGCAATAGGTGGACCCCGCCGGCACCTTCTCCTTCACCACCGAATAGGTATCGCGATACTCGATACGGTGCGCGATCCCGTTGGCGGTGAGAAAATCCGGGAGGACATGCTTGGGGAAACCCGGCTGCCCCTGATCCAGATTGCAGGCCAGAAGGTCGACCGGCAGGAGGCCACGCCATTGCAGATCCAGGAGCAGCGACAGGAGTATGTAGGAATCCTTGCCGCCGGAAATGCCGACCAGCCAACGGGCCCCGGGCCGTGCCATGGCATGCCGGGCGATCGTCTCACGTGTTTCACGCAGCAGTCGCTTGCGCAGCTTGCGGAAGGCCACGCTGTCCGGAACATCCCGAAACAGCGGATGCGCGCCGGCTTGCGCGCCGTCCTGCACGTCGTCGAGCTGATCGAGCATTGGCGGATCCTCACTTGCGAGCTCCCGCAATAAGCGACCCCGAGCCGAAGGGAAAGGGTGGCCCGGCATTCGGGCCGGTGTTTCCGCCGCTAATGGCTATGTTGGCTCTGCAGCCAGACGCGCGAATCCGGCTCCGGCATGGGGCGCGCCAAATGATAGCCTTGCAGGAAATCGCAGCCGAGGCCGACGAGGGTTTGGCGTGCTTCTTCGGTTTCGACGCCCTCCGCCACGACCTCGATATCCAACGCATGGCCGAGGCCGATCAGCGCCTTATAAAGCGAGCGGGCTTTGCCATCCGCGTCGAGATCGGCTGCGAAACTGCGGTCGAGCTTCAGCCGGCTGATCCGAATGTGCCGAATGGCCGCCAGGGACGCGTACCCGACCCCGAAGTCGTCAATGACGATCCGCGCCCCGGCGTCGGCCAAGGGTTTGAAACGGGAGCGCACGACGCTCGTGTCGAGCGCGGTTTCCTCGGTAATCTCGAGTTCCAGCCGGTTTAGCGGTATGCCGGCGTGGCCGAGCTCTTCCATGACGATCTGGTCGATCGGCACACGCGCCGCCTCCCGCGGGGAAACATTGATGGCGACACGCATGTCGGACCACCCCTGTGCGGCCAACCATTCCAGCATGGCCGTCGCCCCGCGAACCACACGCAGGAAAAGCTGCTCGCTCTGATCGGTCCGCACCGCCACCGAAACGAGCAAGGACGGATCGATATGCCCATGGCGGGAGTGGTTCCAGCGGAGCAACGCCTCCAGCGAATCGATGCTGCCGTCGGGCCGGGCAATCGGCTGGAACCACAGCTCGATCATTCCGCTGCGCAGGGCATCCGGCAGTTCGCGCTCCATGTCGCGTTCCAGCTCCATGCGCTTCTGCAACGAAAGATCGTAGATACGGTAGCGGTTGCGACCTGCCGTCTTGGCCACGTAGAGGGCCGCGTCGGCATTGGCGAGCATCTCGCCGACCGTGCCGCGATCGGCCACATACACGCCGACGCTCCCACTGACCGGGCTGGATTCGAAGGTTTCGAAGGGCGCCGAGATGCGGTCGAGCGCGGCCTGCGCAATTGCACCGAGCGCCTGTGTATCGACCGGCATACCCCGCAGGACGAGCGCGAACTCGTCGCCGCCCAGCCGGGCGATATGCGCATGTGGCGGCGTCGCCTCGCGAAGCCGCCGAGCCACCTTCCGCAGGACACGGTCGCCTGTTGCATGGCCGTAAACATCGTTGACGACCTTGAAGTCATCGAGGTCCAGAAGCATCAAGCAGACCGGACCGCCCCCTTCACGCAGGAAATCCTCGAGGTTCCGCAATATGCCGCCGCGGTTCAACAGCCCGGTCAGTGCGTCATGCGTTGCCCGATGCAGCATTTCTCGCGCGGTCGCAGCGGAATGCTCGTTGGCCTGTTCCAGCGAATGGGCCAGCGCCCGTGCTTCGTGCTTGAGCCGGGAGAGATCGCGGAAGGATCTGTCGCCTTCACGCGCAGCCAACAAGAGAGCCGTCAGATAGATCGCGATCGTGCCGCTCAGCATGACGGAATTGAAATGACCGGACCAGAACAGGCAGACCGTCGCAGCGATCAGCGGCGGCGATATGAAAAGCGCCGGAACCGGCCAATAGGCCGTTCCATAGGTGACCGAGCCAGCCGTGATGCCGGCCAGGAGCGTCAGATAGAAGACCGTTTCCGGGGTGGTGAAGCCGCTCGACAAGACCGCCAGCAATGACCAGACGATACCCGACGCAAGGGCCGCGACACGGTGTAGGAAGAAATGCCGGTCGATGCCCACGCTTTCGGCTTCCCCGGCAGATGGCACGGGCCAGGCGCACAGGGCAAATCGCACCAGGTTGACCGCCAGCGACAGGGAGAACCAGATCAAGCCCTCCGTCTCGAGCCCGGCGCGCACGGTGACGGCAAGGGCGGCAAGACCGAGAGCGATGTTGACGAGGATCGCGCGCCGCAGGGCGCCACGCATGGTGTGGAGCTGATCGCGCTGAATCAAACTCTGCAACGAGGCCGCCTGGCCGGGAACGCTGGTCAAGGACAAGGCCTTCAATTCGGAATGGTCCGAAGGACAGTCTACTACCTAAAGGTGTAAGAGATTTGCCGAATTCCCCCGTCCGAGGCAAGGGCGTTTCCTGCGGTTTCGCAAGCTTTTAACACGGCGCAAAAAAGCCGCCCGGTTGCCCGGGCGGCTTCACACGATATGCGGCGCGGGGCCGCTGATGCGATCGGTTAACGCGAGTAGAACTCGACGACCAGGTTCGGTTCCATCTGAACCGGATACGGCACGTCGCCGAGGCCCGGAACGCGGCTGAAGGTCGCGACCATCTTGTTGTGATCGACCTCGATGTAGTCCGGCACATCGCGCTCGGCGAGCTGGACCGATTCAAGAACGATCGTGAGCTGCTTGGACTTCTGACGGACCTCGATCACGTCACCGGCCTTGCAGCGGTAGGAACCGATATTGGTCCGCACGCCGTTCACGCTGACATGGCCATGGTTCACGAACTGGCGCGCAGCGAAGATCGTCGACACGAACTTCGCGCGATAGACGATGGCGTCCAGACGGGATTCCAGAAGACCGATCAGGTTTTCGGAGGTGTCGCCACGACGGCGGGCAGCCTCTTCATAGATGCGGCGGAACTGCTTTTCGGACACGTCGCCGTAATAGCCCTTCAGCTTCTGCTTGGCGCGCAGCTGCGTGCCGAAGTCGGAAAGCTTGGACTTGCGGCGCTGGCCATGCTGGCCCGGGCCGTACTGGCGGCGGTTGACCGGGGACTTCGGACGGCCCCAGATATTTTCGCCAAGACGACGGTCAATCTTGTACTTGGCGGATTCGCGCTTGCTCATCGCATTTCCTTCGAGGATGAACCCGACAAACCATTTGGCGGGTTGAGGAAACGCACCCTCCTTTGCCTTCGAGAAGGCTGACAGAGCGGCCGAAGCCGTTCACGGGACACGTAAAAAACCGGCGGACCTTGCGGCCCGCCGATGTGGCACCGATTAGACGAGGAAAGGCTTCAAGTCAAGCCAGTGGTCTGCGCTGTCCCGACCGCCTGGAGATGAACCAGACCGCGTGCACGACGCCGGGAATATAGCCCAGCAGCGTCAGAATGATGTTGATCCAGAAATGCTTGCCGAGGCCGGTCGTCAGGAACACCGCGAGCGGCGGCAGGAAGATGGCGATGACAATGCGCAGAAGGTCCATGAGTTGGCAATCCGGTCCTGATGGGTCTTGGTGCAACCTAAACTCCCGCTCGACACTTTCCGTTCCGAAGCCGAACCGGCACGGAGGACCGTCATGTTGCGATCGGCAGGGATATGGGCCGGATTGGCTGCGCTCGTCACGAGCGGTCAGTCGCTGGCCGATGACGGGTTTCTGGCGCGCTTCGACGGGCGCTTCAAGGGCGGCGGCACCATCCAGCGCGATGTCGACCGCACGCCCCGCAAAGTCACCTGCACGCTGACGGGGAAGCCCTCCGGGCCAGACAGTCTGACGATTTCCGGCCAGTGCCGGGCTGCGGTGATCGTCACCCGCCCCGTATCGGCACAGATCCGCTATGATCCTGCGAGCGGCAGCTATTCCGGAACCTATGCAGCATCGGCGACGGGGCCCGCGCGCCTGACGAACGGGCGGCTGCAGGGTTCGACGCTCAGCTTCGACGTCACCTATGCCAAGCCGATCTATGGCGATAGATCGGCCCGCATGACAATCGGCAATGCCGGCGACGGAACCCTCTCCATGACGGTCACCGATCAGATCGACGGACGCAGCGTCCAGACATCCGCCATCACCCTTGCGCGGTGAGCCCGAACCCGTGCACCAGCCGCCGGGTGGCATAGTCCGGCGGGCCGGCGGTGAAGACGGCCCGGTCGAACCCCTCCGGCAGGTCGGGCGCCGTATGGCCGATGACCTTGGCAGCCTGCCGGGCGATCGCCTCGGCCGGGTCCAGCCAGTCCACCGGCCAGGGCGCGACCTTGCGGAACGCCCCGACGAGGAAGGGATAATGCGTGCAGGCCAGGACGACGATGTCCGTGCGCCGCCCGTCCCGTTCTACGAAACAGGGCGCGATCTCTGCACGCAGGGCATCCGGGTCCAGGGCCCCGCCGCGCAGATGCGCTTCCGCCATAGCGGCGAGGCGCGAGGCGCCGACGAGTTCGACAGCGCAATCGCGGGCGAAGCTCTCGATGAGGCCGCGCGTATAGTCTCGCCGGACCGTGCCGGGCGTCGCCAGGACGCTGACGAGGCCCGAGCGCGTCTGCTCGGCCGCAGGCTTGATGGCCGGGACGGTGCCGACGAAGGGAATGTCGAAACGGGCGCGCAAGTCCGGCAGGACCAGCGTTGACGCGGTATTGCAGGCGATCACGACCGCCAGCGGGGCATGCGCATCCACAAGGCTGCCGAAGAGCGACAGGATACGCGCCTTTAACGCGTCTTCGTCCCAGTCTCCATAGGGGAAGGCCGCATCGTCCACGACATAGAGATAGCGCCGGTCCGGCATGCGCACGCGCAGTTCGCGCAGGACGGTCAGGCCGCCGACGCCGCTGTCGAAGACGATGATGGGCCGGCCGCTCATTGCGTCTGCCCGGCTCGGGTCAAGGCCCGGATGACACCGCGCAAGGCCCTGATCTCGGGCTCGGAGAATTGCGCCCGCGTCAGCATGTTGCGCAGATTGTGGATCATGGTGTCCCGCTTTTCGGGCGGGAAGAAATAGCCCGTGCCCTCGAGCGCGCCTTCCAGATGCTCGAAGAGGCGGAATAGATCCGACTTGTCGGCGGGGGCCATGTCCGGCGCGAAGAAGCGCGGCCGCCCCCCGAAAGGCGTTCCCGAGCGCATCCACTCATAGCTCATGAGCAGAACGGCCTGGGCGATGTTCAGCGAGGCGAAGGCCGGATTGACCGGAAAGGTCACGATCTCGTCGGCAAGATCGACCTCTTCGTTCGACAGGCCGAAGCGTTCGCGCCCGAACAGGATGCCGCAGCCCTGCCCCGCCTCCATGCGCACGCGCAGGTCGGCATTGGCCTCGTCCGGGCCGCGGACGGCCTTGGTCGAGTAGCGGGGGCGCGCGGTTGTGGCCAGGACGAAGCTCAGATCGGCGATGGCATCCTCGACCCGGTCGAAAACGCGCGCGGCCTCGATCACATGGTCGGCGCGCGAGGCTGCCGCCACGGCCTTCTCGTTCGGCCAGCCATCGCGCGGATTGACGATGCGCAGGTCCGACAGGCCGAAATTGGCCATGGCCCGGGCCACCATGCCGATATTTTCGCCGAGCTGCGGCTCCACAAGCACGATTGCCGGCCCGCCCGCCATGATCGCTGCCGTTCTGTCGGTTCCTGCCACAGCCATTCCCCATACCCAAGCGTATCAAAAGGACCTGATAGCCTGTCGGTGCGGCGCCGAAAAGCGCCGCTTTGCTTTGCAGGTGCGAAGCACTTTGCTATAGCCGCCGGACAGTTGAGGGCCGCGGGCCGGCCCGAACACGCCGTATCAAACCGGAGGAATGGCATCGATGGCGAAAATCAAGGTTGCAAACCCGGTCGTCGAACTCGACGGCGACGAGATGACCCGGATCATCTGGCACTTCATCAAGGAGAAGCTGATCCACCCCTATCTCGACATCGACCTCGAATATTACGACCTGTCGGTTGAGAACCGCGACGCCACCGATGACCAGGTGACGGTGGATGCCGCCAACGCCATCGCCCGCCACGGCGTGGGCGTGAAATGCGCCACCATCACGCCCGACGAGGCGCGGGTGGAGGAATTCAAGCTCAAGAAGATGTGGCGCTCCCCCAACGGGACGATCCGCAACATCCTGGGCGGCGTGATCTTCCGCGAGCCGATCATCATGAAAAACGTGCCGCGCCTGGTGCCGGGCTGGACCAAGCCCATCGTGGTGGGCCGCCACGCCTTCGGCGATCAGTACCGCGCGACCGACTTCAAGTTCCCGAGCGCCGGGACCCTGTCCGTCAAGTTCGTGGGTGAGGACGGCAGCGTCATCGAGCACGAGGTCTTCAAGGCGCCCTCCTCCGGCGTCGCGATGGCCATGTACAACCTCGACGATTCCATCCGTGATTTTGCGCGCGCCTCCCTCAACTATGGCCTGATGCGCAACTACCCGGTCTATCTGTCGACCAAGAACACCATCCTCAAGGCCTATGACGGGCGCTTCAAGGACATCTTCCAGGAAATCTACGACGCCGAGTTCAAGGCCGAGTTCGAGAAGCGGAAGATCTGGTACGAGCACCGCCTGATCGACGACATGGTCGCCTCCGCGCTGAAGTGGTCCGGCGGCTATGTCTGGGCCTGCAAGAACTACGACGGCGACGTGCAGTCCGATATCGTCGCCCAGGGCTTCGGCTCGCTCGGCCTGATGACGTCCGTCCTCATGACGCCGGACGGCAAGACGGTCGAGGCGGAGGCCGCCCACGGCACGGTCACCCGCCACTACCGCCAGCACCAGAAAGGCCAGGAGACCTCGACCAACTCCATCGCGTCGATCTTCGCCTGGACGCGCGGCCTGGCACACCGCGCCAAGCTGGATGACAATGCCGATCTGAAGGCCTTCGCCGAGACGCTCGAGCGCGTCTGCATCCAAACGGTGGAAGCCGGTCACATGACCAAGGACCTGGCCCTCCTGATCGGTCCGGACCAGCCCTGGCTGTCCACGACGGGCTTCCTCGACAAGATCGACGAGAACCTGAAGACGGCCATGGCGGCCTGACCCGGCCGGCCCGATACGGAACGAAAAAGTCCCGGCGGTTCGAACCGCCGGGGCTTTTGCATGTCGGGCCTTTCGCCGCCCTCAACGCATGACGGGCATGGAGAATTCCGCGCCGGACTTGATGCCCGACGGCCAGCGGGAGGTGATCGTTTTGGTGCGGGTCCAGAACTTGATCGAGTCCGGCCCGTGCTGGTTCAGATCGCCGAAGGATGAGCGCTTCCAGCCGCCGAAGGAATGGTAGGCGAGCGGCGTTGGGATCGGCACGTTCACGCCGATCATTCCCACATTGACGCGCGCTGCGAAGTCACGGGCGGCATCGCCGTCACGCGTATAGATGGCAACGCCATTGCCGTATTCATGCTTCATGGGGAGCGACAAGGCGGTCTCGTAATCGGGCGCGCGGACCACCGACAGGACCGGGCCGAAGATTTCCTGACGATAGATGTCCATATCGGGCGTTACCCGGTCGAACAGGCATGCGCCGACATAGAAGCCGTCTTCGTAGCCCTGGAGGCGGAAGCCGCGTCCATCGACCTTGAGCTCTGCACCTTCCGCCACGCCCTTGTCGATCAGGGACAGGATCTTCTCCTGCGACGCCCGCGTAACCACGGGGCCGAAATCGGCGGTCGTGTCCGTATAGGGTGCGATCTTCAGCTTCTCGACGCGGGGGATCAGCCGCTCCACCAGCGCGTTGGCCGTGGCCTCGCCTACCGGCACCGCTACCGAGATGGCCATGCACCGCTCCCCGGCCGAGCCGTAGCCCGCGCCGATCAGCGCGTCGGCGGCCTGGTCCAGATCGGCATCCGGCATGATGATCATGTGGTTCTTGGCGCCGCCGAAGGTCTGCGCCCGCTTGCCGTGCCGCGCAGCCTCGCCATAGACATAGGCGGCGATGGGCGTCGATCCGACGAAGGACACGGCGGAAATGTCGGGATGCTGGAGGATCAGGTCCACGGCTTCCTTATCGCCGTTCACCACGTTCAGTATGCCCTTGGGCAATCCCGCCTCGATCATCAGCTCCGCCAGCCGCATGGGAACGGAAGGGTCACGCTCGGACGGCTTGAGGATGAAGGCGTTGCCCGTGGCGATGGCGGGGGCGAACATCCACATCGGAATCATGGCCGGGAAGTTGAAGGGAGTGATGCCTGCGCCGATGCCGACCGGCTGGCGCATCGAATACATATCGATGCCCGGGCCGGCGCCTTCGGTATATTCGCCCTTCTGCAGATGCGGCACGCCGATCACGAACTCGCAGACTTCCAGCCCCCGCTGGATATCACCCTTCGAATCCTCGACCGTCTTGCCGTGCTCGGCCGACAGGAGCTCGGCCAGCTCCTGCATATTGTCGTTCAGAAGCTGGACGAACTTCATGAAGACCCGCGCGCGGCGCTGCGGATTGGTCGCCGCCCAGGCCGGCTGCGCCGCCTTGGCGCAAGCAACCGCCGCGTCGAGATCGGCAGCCCCGGCCAGGGCCAGAGTGGCGCTCGCCTGCCCGGTCGCCGGATTGAAGACCTCGGTCGTCCGCGTGGACGTTCCGGCGACACGCGCGCCGTCGATGAAATGGCCGATCTGGCTCATGGGTCCGTTCCTCCAACCATGTGATGGGAAAGACCCTACCTGTCCCTGGCTTGATTTCAATATCAGTCCGCGCGTAACCATTGTGCGGAAATTATAGTCGAGGGCGCCACGGCCGATGGACTGGGACGATTTGCGCATATTCCTGGCCGTCGCGCGCGAGGGGCAGATTCTGGCGGCGGCGCGGCGCATGCAGCTCAACCATGCGACGGTGGCCCGGCGCCTCGACCGGCTGGAGGCCGCGCTCGGCCACCGGCTTTTCCTGCGCCGCTCGAGCGGCTGCGACCTGACGGCCGACGGCGCCGCCTTGATGGTCCATGCGGAGCGGATGGAAGCCGAGATGCTGGCGGCGGAGGCCAGCTCGCGCGCCAGCGCAGGGCGGGTGACAGGAACGGTGCGCATCGGCGCACCGGACGGCTTCGGAACGGATTTCCTGGCGCCAAGGCTCTGGCGCCTGCAGGCCGCCCATCCAGGGCTGACGCTGCAGCTCGTCCCGGTGGCGCGTGCCTTCTCCCTGTCCCGCCGCGAAGCCGATATCGCGGTGACGATCGAGCGCCCGGCTGAGGGGCGGCTCGTCAGCGGCAAGCTGGTGGATTACGGCCTCGGCCTCTATGCCGCGTCCCGCTACCTGGACGGGCGGGGCACGCCGGCATCCCTTGCCGCCCTGGCAGAGCATGCGCTGGTCGGCCATGTGGAGGATCTGAGCTACAGCCGGTCCCTCGCCTATGCGGAGGATCTGGGGATCGACTGGCCGGCCGGCTGCGAGATCGCCTCGGCCATGGGGCAGCTCGCGGCCGTTTCAGCCGGTGCGGGCATCGGCATCCTGCATCATTTCATGGCGCGGCCACGGCCCGAGCTTCGGGCCGTCCTGCCGCATTTGAGCGTGCGGCGCAGCTACTGGCTGGTGACGCACCAGAGCACGGCCAACGCCGCAGCCGTGCGCCTGGTGGCCGATGCCATCCGCACCCTCGTCCAGGAGGAGCGATCCATCTTCGCCTGACAGGCGTATCAGGCGGCCGTCTTCTGCAACTGGCTTTCGGCGGGCTTCTGCAGGTTGGTCAGCATGTCGTCCACCAGGCGCCAGCGGTCCATGGCCCCGGCGCAGAGAGCGGGGAACAGCCATTGCGGATCGCCCGATTCCACCTTGACCCGCGGCAATGCGTAAGGCTGCCGCGCCGTATCGGCACGGATGGCGCCATGCAGGCTGGAGAAGCCCGTCGTGTAACCGGCCTCGCCCACACAGTCGATCACCTGGGGCGTCATGTCCTTGGCGGTCCCGAAGGGATAGGCGAAGGAGTGCACGGCGGTCCCCATCTCGTCTTCCAGGCGCCGCCGGGAATCCACCAGCTCTGCCATGGCCTCCGCCCGTGACAGGCTGCCGAGGGAACGGTGGGAGACCGTGTGCGAGCCGATGGAAACCCCGGCTGCCTGGATTTCGCGTATCTGCGAAAAGCTCATCAGATCGAAGCCGGTCGGACGGCCGGCCAGTATATAGGCGACGGACGGCACGGCATATTTCTGCAGGATGGGCACGGCCACCGTGCGCACGGATGGATCGCCATCGTCGAAGGTCACCAGGACCGAGCCGGACGGCAACTGACGCTTGCCCGCGACGAAGGCCTCCACATCGGCAAGGCTGACCGCACGGCCGGAGGCGGCCAGGTAGGCGACCTCCCGTTCGAACTGCGCCGCCGAGACGGTGAAGGGCGCGCGGTGCCCGTCTCCGAAGCGGTGATAGGTCAGGACGCGGAGCTCAGGCCCTGGCCCTCCAGATGGTGGGACGACCCGTCCTGCGCCTCCGACGGCCAATCTGGCCGCCTTCTTGGCGATCCATCGGTTGAGGGCGATGCTGTCTGCGGGCATGTAAGCCTTCCTTCCAAGAGGCGGGAGGTGTCGGAGCGGCGGTCGGCAGCGATGCCCTTCAGCATCCGGCCCATGAAGAGCGGGTTCCCGATCAGGTAGCGGCGCGCCTTCCAGGGCTGCCGCAGCATGAGATGGACCCATTCGATGCCGCTTCGGCGCATCCAGAGCGGGGCGCGGACGAGGCCGCCGCCCCAATATTCGAAGAGCCCGCCCACGGCGACCATCAGCGCATCGGGCGCGAGGTGGCCATAGCGGTCGATCCAGTTTTCCTGCAGGGGATTGCCCATGCCCACGAGCACGAGATTGGCGCCCGACCGGCGCACCTCGCCGGCAACGGCCACGCTGGCCGCCTCGTCGATATAGCCATGATGCGCGCCGACGAAGGTCACCTTCGGAAAGCGCGCGCGTGCCGCCGCAAGGATCGCGTCGATGCGCTCCGGCGCGCTGCCGATCAGGAAGCAGCGGATCCCCTCGCCCGATTGCAGCATCAGCGGCACGAGATCGGTGCCGTTGACATTGTCCTCGAGGCGGATGCCCCGTGCCTTGGCAGCCCAGCGCACCCCTGTCCCGTCGCCATAGACGACATCCGCGCGGCGCAGAACATCGCGATAGGCGGCGTCGGCGCAGGCATTGTTCAGCGTATGGGCGTTGACGAAATAGAGCGACCTGCGGCCCGGCCGGGCGATCAGCTCGGCAAAGCGCCGGCGTGCCGCCTCCATCGTTTCATTGACGATGGTCACGCCCAGAATTCGACAGTGATTCACCGGCATCATCCCTGGATGGGGCCGGCGCAGCCTGCGCCGGTTCAGGGGGCGAGAATGCCATTGCCACCATTGCGACGACAATCGTCCCCCTCCAACGGGCGGCGGAGGCGGGCTTCACTCTTTCGGCGTAAGTCGCCATCATTCCTTGGTGATGCCGCAGGATCCGGTCAGTTGGTCAGGGCTGCGGGCGCAGCGCGGCGCGTCACCTGCGTCGGCGCAACGTCGGAAATGCCGAGGCGGTGCCGAATCGCCCCCCGATCGCCGATCAGCGTTTCGATCGTCTGCTTTTCGAGCGAGGACAGGAACGCGTTCAGCGCATCGCGCAGCGCTGAGTTCAGCGCGCAGCTGTCGACGAGCGGGCAATCGACCACCCCCGTCTCGAAGCATTCGGCCAAGGAGAAGCTCTCTTCCGTCACCACCACGACGGCGCGCAACGTGATTTCCGAGGCAGGCTTGGCCAGGCGGATGCCGCCATTGCGCCCGCGCAGCGTCTCGATGAAACCGGCCTCGACGAGAGGCTGCAGGATCTTGAACAGAAAAAGCTCGGAAACCGAATAGGCCGTGGCGATCTCGCCGACGCGGCTCAAACCGTCGCCCTTTGCAGCACAGTACATCAGCATGCGGATGGCATAATTGGTCTGGCGCGTCAGGCGCATCGATCTTCTCCTGAGCTGGCCCCGGTAACCCTGCCGGCGCCCGAAGGTATTAGAACAATTCCAAAGTCATGGGAAGACCGCTTCACCCAAAGGCGGTACAAAATTGGAGTCTTTCGTTCAGATTATCAAGCCCGTGCGGATCCTGGGGACACTTGCCCACTGGCACCCATTAAGGCCGTTGATCATTCCTATAAAAAATGCTGCTACTTTGATCGTGCCTCTTTCCAAGGCGGAACCGGCCGATGGCGCAAAGGGAGTCGGAGCGCGTACGCGTTCGATAGGGATAAAAACAAAAATGGAATATTTCCTCCAACAGCTTGTCAACGGCGTGACACTAGGGTCGATCTACGGCCTGATCGCCATTGGCTACACCATGGTCTACGGCATTATCGGCATGATCAATTTCGCCCATGGCGAAATCTTCATGATCGGGTCTTTCATCGCGCTGACGACGTTTCTCGTCCTCGTGTCCTTTGGCATCACCTTCCTTCCGATTGTTCTTCTCATCATCATCATCGTGGCGATGCTGTTCGCCTCGCTCTGGGGGTGGACGGTCGAGCGGATCGCCTACCGGCCGCTGCGCGGCTCCTTTCGCCTTGCGCCGCTGATCACCGCCATCGGCATGTCCATCTTCCTGCAGAATTTCGTCCAGGTATCGCAGGGCGCGCGCGTGAAGCCGCTGCCGCCGCAGATCCAGGGCAGCATCCAGCTCATGGACGGGGTCCAGATCTCGTATATGCAGCTCACCATCATCGCCGTGACCCTGGTGCTGATGACGGTCTTCACGCTGATCATCTCCCGCACCTCGCTCGGCCGCCAGCAGCGCGCCTGCGAGCAGGATGCCAAGATGGCGTCACTCCTCGGCGTCAATGTCGACCGGACCATCTCGCTGACCTTCGTCATGGGCGCGGCCCTCGCCTCCGTCGCGGGGCTTATGTACCTGCTCTATTACGGCGTGATCGACTTCTACATCGGGTTCCTGGCCGGGGTGAAAGCCTTCACGGCGGCCGTGCTCGGGGGCATCGGCTCCCTGCCGGGTGCGATGCTCGGCGGCCTTCTGATCGGCCTGATCGAGACCTTCTGGTCGGGCTACTTCTCGGTCGAATACAAGGATGTCGCGGCCTTCTCGATCCTTGCCATCGTCCTGATCTTCATGCCCTCCGGCCTGCTTGGCCGCCCTGCCGTCGAGAAGGTCTGATCGATGTCCGCGACCAATACGACACGCCCCGAGGGCGCAGAGATCGCCGACGAACAGCGCCGCGACGCCATGCGTGGCGAGCCGCCCTTTGCCCCCGAACCGGCCCGCAGCAGCAAATTCGCGACGGCGCTGAAGGAATCGATCGTCACGGCGCTTATCGTCGCCGGGCTCGGCCTGTTCTTCCTGCTCCTGCGGACCGATACGGCGCCGGGCGGCCTTGCCCTGTCCTATCGCTGGGACTTGTGGCTGACCTTCATCGCCATCGCCTTCTTCGGCCGCCTGGTGCTGAGCCTCCTCCTGTTCCAGAACGAGGGCAGCCTGTCGGACCGTGTCGGCGGCGTGAAGCTGTCGGCCAACGTCGCCTCCAGGCTCGGGAAGATCATCGGTGCGGCGCTGTTCCTTCTGGCGCTCACCTTCCCCTTCGTCATCGGCTACATCCTGCCGGGCCGCGAGCGGTACATGATCGACCTCGCCATCCTGATCGTGACCTATGTCATGCTCGGCTGGGGGCTCAACATCGTGGTGGGCCTGGCCGGGCTTCTCGATCTCGGCTACGTCGCCTTCTACGCGGTGGGCGCCTATTCCTTCGCGCTGCTCGCGATCAACTTCGATCTTGGCTTCTGGGTGTGCCTGCCGATGGCCGGGCTCTTCGCCGCCATGTGGGGCGTGATGCTGGGCTTCCCGGTCCTGCGCCTGCGCGGCGACTATCTGGCCATCGTCACCCTGGCCTTCGGTGAGATCATCCGCGTCGTGCTCCTGAACTGGGGCGAGTTCACGGGCGGCCCGAACGGGCTTCTCGGCATTCCGCGGCCGACCTTCTTCGGGCTGGAGTTCGGCCGGGGCGAAGGCTCCTTCGCCGACTATTTCGGCCTGGAGCCGTCCACGCTGCACCGCTTCATCTACCTCTACTACATCATCCTCCTCCTGGCGCTGTTCACCAATTTCGTGACGATGCGGCTGCGCAAGCTGCCGATCGGCCGGGCCTGGGAAGCCCTGCGCGAGGACGAGATCGCCTGCCGCGCGCTCGGCATCAACACGACCAACGTCAAGCTGACGGCCTTCGCGACGGGGGCCATGTTCGGCGGCTTCGCCGGCTCCTTCTTCGCCACCCGCCAGGGCTTCATCTCGCCCGAGAGCTTCACCTTCCTGGAATCGGCGATCATCCTGGCCATCGTGGTCCTGGGTGGCCTCGGCTCGCAGATCGGCGTCGTCATCGCCTCCATCGTGATGATCGGCGGCATCGAACTCCTGCGGAACCTGACGGTGCTGCAACTCGTCTTCGGATCCAACTTCGATCCGACCGAGTACCGCATGCTGATCTTCGGCGTCGCCATGGTGGCCATCATGGTCTGGAAGCCGCGCGGCCTCGTGTCGTCACGCTCGCCATCGGCGGTCTACAAGGAAAAGAAAAAGATCGGCGCCGACATGGTGGCCCAGGGCGAGGGTCACTGACATGATCGCCCCCACAGAACAGGTCAAAATGGCAACGAGCCGCAACTGGACCGCCGATCCCGTCCTGACCGTCGAGCATCTGACCATGCGCTTCGGCGGATTGACGGCGATCGACAATCTCTCCTTCGAGGTCGGGCGCGGCGACATCACCGCCCTGATCGGCCCGAACGGCGCCGGCAAGACCACCGTCTTCAACTGCGTGACCGGCTTCTACAAACCGACCGAGGGGCGGATCACCCTGCGCCGCGGCCGCGACATACCGGCCCGCGCCGTGGAGGAGCTGACCCGCAGCGGGCGCCAGAGCCTGAAGGTCGACAAGGGGGAGCTCTTCCTCCTGGAGCGCATGGCCGATTTCCGCATCACCCATACGGCCGGCGTGGCCCGGACCTTCCAGAACATCCGCCTCTTCGGCGGCATGACGGTATTCGAGAATCTCCTCGTCGCCCAGCACAACAAGCTGATGGTCGCCTCCGGCTACACCTTTGCGGGGCTGGTGGGCCTGCCCTCCTACCATCGCGCACGGGAAAAGGCGCAGGATCTGGCAGTGGACTGGCTGCGCCGCACGGCGCTCCTGGACCGTGCCGACGATCCGGCGGCCGATCTGTCCTATGGTGACCAGCGCCGCCTGGAGATCGCCCGCGCCATGTGCACCGACCCGGCGCTTCTGTGCCTGGACGAGCCCGCCGCCGGCCTGAACCCGCGCGAATCGGCCGAACTGAACGAACTCCTGCGGTCGATCCGCGATCAGGACAGCGTCTCCATCCTCCTGATCGAGCACGATATGGGTGTGGTCATGGAGATTTCCGACCACATCGTCGTCCTGGATTACGGCAAGAAAATCTCCGACGGCACGCCGGACAGCGTGCGCAACGATCCGCATGTCATTGCCGCCTATCTGGGCGTCGACGACGAGGAAGTGGACGCCGTCGAGGAGCGGCTGCAGGAGGGCGATATCGATGCCGCCGCCGCGGTGGTGAGCACGAGCAACCAGGAGACCCTTCGATGAGCGCCGCCAATCCCGCAACGCAGGGCGCAGCGGCCCCCCTCCTGTCGATTCGCGGCGTGGAGACCTTCTACGGCAAGATCCAGGCCCTTCGGGGCGTGGACATGGAGGTCAACGAGGGTGAGATCGTCACGCTGATCGGGGCCAATGGCGCCGGCAAATCCACCCTCATGATGACCATTTGCGGCAATCCGCGCGCACGCTCGGGGCAGATCCTCTACCGTGGCGAGGACATCAGCGCCCTGCCGACGCACGACATCATGAAGCGGCGGATTGCGCAGTCGCCGGAAGGACGCCGCATCTTCGGGCGCATGTCGGTCATGGAAAACCTGCAGATGGGCACGACGCTCATCGGCACGGAGCATTTCGATGCGGACCTCGAGCGCATCTTCACCCTGTTCCCGCGCCTGAAGGAGCGGATCGATCAGCGAGCCGGGACGCTGTCGGGCGGCGAGCAGCAGATGCTGGCCATTGCCCGCGCGCTGATGAGCCGGCCCAAGCTTCTCCTGCTCGACGAACCATCGCTCGGCCTGGCGCCGATCATCGTCAAGCAGATCTTCGAGGCGATCCGCGAGCTCAACCGCACCGAGGGGCTGACCGTCTTCCTGGTGGAACAGAATGCCTTCCATGCGCTGCGTCTGGCGCATCGGGGCTATGTGATGGTCAACGGCACGATCACCATGTCGGGCACGGGCCGCGAACTTCTGGCGCGAGAGGAAATCCGCAGCGCCTACCTCGAAGGCGGGAGGCACTGATGCAGCCGGAAATGACCTTGCTCTGGGAAGTCACCTTCTTCGAGTTCCTGCTCGTCACCGTGGTGATCGGCGGCGGAATCGCCTTCATGATCGGCCGGTCCACCGCCCTCACCTGGAGCGGCTGGGCGATCATGGCCTTCTATGTCGCGCTCCTGACCCTCGCGGTTCGCTTCATCCACTTCAGCCTCTTCGACGGCACGTTCTTCCTGCCGTTCGATACGATTGCGACGGCGCTTCACTACGCGCTGATCGACTACGTCGTTCTGTTCCTCCTGGCATCGTTCGGACGCCTGCGGACCCGCTCCCAGCAAATGGCGCGGCAATACCGCTTCCTCCGCACGACCGCGACGAATTGAGCAAAAGGTTTGGCGCCGCTCAAGTTTTTGACGAGCGGCGGCGCCGATACCATTCCCTTTGACGAAAGCATGATCTTTAATCCATGGCCTGCCCGGCATCGTCACCTTGAGAGCCTGCCAGGGTCAGCGTCGTAACAACTCGGGAACGTCACAGATGAAAAAAGCGCTTCTAGCCGGTGTGGCCCTCAATCTCGTCCTGTCGGGCGCGGCTCTCGCGGATATCACCATCGGCGTCGCGGGCCCGATGACGGGCCAGTACGCGACCTTCGGTTCGCAGCTGCGCGTCGGCGCCGAGCAGGCCGTCAAGGACATCAACGCCGCCGGCGGCATCAACGGCGAACAGCTCAAGCTTTCCGTCGGTGACGATGCCTGCGATCCGAAGCAGGCCGTGGCCGTCGCCAACCAGTACGCATCCGAGGGCGTGGCCTTCGTGGCGGGCCATTTCTGCTCGGGTTCCTCCATCCCCGCCAGCCAGGTCTATGCCGAAGAAGGCATCGTCATGATCAGCCCGGCTTCGACCAATCCGGACTTCACGGACAAGCGCCCGGCCGACGGCATCTACCGCGTCTGCGGCCGCGACGACCAGCAGGGCGAGGTTGCCGGCGCCTACATCGCCAAGAACTTCGCCGACAAGAACATCGCCATCCTGAACGACAAGTCCGCCTATGGTAAGGGCCTGGCGGACGAGACGCAGGCCGCGCTCGAAGCGGCCGGCAAGAAGCCGACCGTCGTCGAAGCCTACACCGCCGGTGAAAAGGACTACACCGCGCTCGTGTCCAAGCTGAAGCAGGCCGATATCGGCCTTGTCTACATTGGCGGCTACTACACCGAGGCGGGCCTGATTGCCCGTCAGATGAAGGAGCAGGGCGTGACGGCGACGATCATGTCCGGCGACGCCATCGTGACCGACGAGTACTGGGCCATCACCGGCGATGCCGGCGAAGGCACGCTGATGACCTTCTCTCCGGATCCGCGCAAGAACCCGATCGCCGAGCCGGTCGTCAAGGAGATCGAGGCTGCCGGAAACTCGGCCGAGGGCTATGCGCTCTACACCTATGCCGCCATCCAGGCCTGGGCCGACGCCGTGAAGGCCGCCGGCTCCACCGATTACGAGCCGGTCGTCGAAGCGCTCGACGCCGGCAACTTCTCCACCGTGATCGGTGACCTGAAGTTCGACGACAAGGGCGACGTCACCCTGCCCGGCTACGTCATGTATGTGTGGAAGGACGGCAAGTACGACTACGTTGAGACCGCGGCCGCCCAGTAAGGCGCGCGTCACAGACTGGAAACAGAACGGGGCGGCCATGAGCCGCCCCGTTTTATTCGGGCCATAGGCCCGGCGTCCAGTGTTCGCTCGATCAGACCATCAGGCTGCGAATAACGGGATAGGCCAGGCGGTAGCGCTTATAGGCCGCATCGAAGGCCTCCGTCGCTTCGGGCCGGGGCGCAAAGCGCTGGGCGACCGGCGGCTCGATCATGACCGCGGCAGGATCGGCGGCTTCGGCCGCACACAGGCCCAGCCGTGCCGCCCCGAAGGCGGCTCCGTAATCGCCCGCCGCGGGCAGGACGATCTCACGGCCGAGCGTATCGGCCAGGATCTGCAGCCAGCTCTGCGAGCGCGAGCCCGCGCCCACCGCGATGAGCTGGCGCACCGTCCTGTCGCCGCCGGCTTCCAGGCAGTCGCGCATGGAGAAGGCGACCCCTTCCATGACCGCACGGGCAAGGTCTGCCTGGCTGGTTTCTGCCGAAAGGCCCACGAAGGCGCCACGCACCGTCGCGTCATTGTGCGGTGTGCGCTCGCCCGACAGATAGGGCAGGAACAATAGGCGCGATGGCCCCTCGCCCAGGCCGGCATCGGCGACGGCGGCGGCCAGTGCCGCGGGCTTGACCTGCGTGACGCCCGAAAGCCATTCGAGCGATCCGGCCGCCGACAGGGTCACGCCCATCTGGTGCCAGAGACCCGGCAGCGCATGACAGAAAGTATGGACGGCCGTCTCGGGTGCGGGGCTGTAATCGGCCGATGCGGTGAAGAGCACGCCGGAGGTGCCGAGCGACACGAAGCCGCTACCGGGCCTCACGACGCCAACGCCGCAGGCGGAGGCGGCATTGTCGCCCGCGCCGCCGGCCACCACGATGCCGGCCGGCAGGCCCAGCTCCGCCGCACGGTCCGCGCGCAACTGGCCGGCCGGCGCCGAACCTTCGACAAGGCCGGGCATATAGGTTTCATCCAGGCCGCAACGCTCCAGCATCCGGGCCGACCACCGCCTGGCGCCGGTTTCGAGCCAGGCGGTACCGGCGCTGTCCGACATGTCCGACAGGGCCTCGCCCGTCAGCCAGAGGCGCAGGTAATCCTTGGGCAGAAGAACGCGGCGCAAAGCCGCGCGGATCTGCGGCTCGTTGCGAGCGACCCACAGGATCTTCGGCGCCGTAAAGCCCGGAAAGACGATATTGCCGGTGATCGCGCGCGCCTCATCATCGTCGAGCTCGGCGGCTTCCAGGTGGCTGCGCGTATCGTTCCACAGGATGCAGGGTCGCAGCGGCACGTCGTCCGCCCCTAAGAGGGTGGCGCCGTGCATCTGCCCCGACAGGCCGATGCCGCGCACGGCGCTGAGCGCTTCCGGCGCTGCGGCGGCCAGTTCCGCCAGCGCGGCGCGCGTGGCGTCGATCCAGCTTTGCGGGTCCTGTTCGGCCCAGCCGAAGTGCGGGCGTTGAACGCTCAAGGGCGCGTGCGCCGTCGCGACCGGGTTCTGCCGGTCATCCACGAGGAGGGCCTTCAGCGAAGACGTTCCGAGATCCAATCCGAGATAATAGGCCAAGTCGCTACTCCCACCTCTCCCTTGCGGTCCGCAAAATAGGCTATACGACGCCACGGAACCATTGCCCGGAGGGACCGGATCGTGAGTCGCATTGTCTATGTCAACGGCGCCTATGTGCCTGAAGAAGACGCCCGCGTCTCTATCTTCGATCGTGGTTTTCTGTTCGGCGACGCCGTCTACGAGGTGACGAGCGTCCTGAACGGCAAGTTGATCGACTTCCCGTCCCACATGCGGCGGCTCACCCGGTCCTTGAGCGAGTTGAGCATGGCCGCCCCGGCCGGCACGGACGAACTCCTGGCCATCCACCGCGAACTCATTGCGCGCAACGGCCTGTCGGAAGGCGGAGTGTACATGATGGTCACGCGCGGCGCCGCCGACCGTGACTTCGTCTTCCCGCCGGACGGCACGCAGCCGACGCTCGTGCTCTTCACCCAGGCCTGGAACGAGGTCCGGTCTCCGGAGGTGGAGAATGGCCTGCGCGTGGCCTTCGTGCCCGATCTGCGCTGGGGCCGCCGCGACATCAAGACCGTGCAGCTCCTGTGGCCGTCCATGGCCAAGATGGAAGCCCGGCGCCTGGGCAAGGACGATGCCTGGCTGGTGGAAGACGGCATGGTGACGGAAGGCACGTCCAACAACGCCCATATCATCGACCGGGAGGGGCGGCTCATCACCCGCGCTTTGTCCAACAGCATCCTGCACGGAACGACGCGCGCCAGCGTCCTTCGGCTGGCCGACGAGGCGGGGCTGACGGTGGAGGAGCGCAGCTTCTCCTGCGATGAGGCGCGCGCTGCCGCCGAGGCTTTCATCACCTCCGCCGGACATTTCGTCATGCCGGTGACCGAGATCGACGATGTTGTCATCGGCGATGGCCGGCCCGGTCCGCTGACCCTCCGGCTGCGTCGCCTGTATATGGAAGAAGCCGCCCGCACCGCGCTTTAGGAAACCTCACGCATGGATACGCGCATGGAAACCCGCGACATCGTCCAGATTGCCCTCTTCGCCGCCCTGATGGCGGTTCTGGGCCTGTTCCCGCCGCTCATGCTGCCGGCGATCGGCGTTCCGATCACGGCGCAATCCATGGGGCCCATGCTGATGGGCGGCATCCTCGGCGCCCGCAAGGGCGGGCTGTCCATGCTCCTGTTCATACTCCTGGTCGCCATCGGCCTGCCGCTCCTGTCCGGCGGGCGTGGCGGGCTGGGCGCGCTGATCGGCCCCTGGTCGGGCTTCATCTATGGCTGGCTGGCCGGCGCCGTGGTCACGGGCATCCTCACCGAGCGCGTCTACCGCCGCCTGAACTACCCGCTGGCCTTCGTCTCTTCAGCAGTGGGCGGCATTCTCGTCGTCTACGGCGTGGGCGTAACTTGGTACGCAGTCGCCTCCGGCGTTCCGATCCCGGCCGCCTTCGTCACCTCTGCCATGGTGTTCCTTCCGGGCGACATCATCAAGGCCGGGCTGGCCGCAGCCATCATCGTGACCGTGCGCCGCGCCTATCCCTTGATCCGCAATCCGCACGGCGCCGCACGGCCTTGATCCGGCTGCGGGACGTCTGGCTGACGCGCGGCGAGCGCGTCGTCCTGTCCGGCCTGACCATCGACCTGCCGGAGCGGCGGGTCGGCATTATCGGCGCGAACGGTTCGGGCAAGAGCAGCTTTGCACGGCTTTTGAACGGCCTTCTGTTGCCGGACCGAGGCGATGTCCGCATCGGCGCCCTGGATACGCGCGCCGACGGGCGCGCGGTGCGGCGCAAGGTGGGGTTCCTGTTCCAGAACCCGGACAACCAGATCGTCTATCCGACGGTCGGCGAGGATCTCGCCTTCGGCCTGCGCAGCCACAAAATCGCGAAAGAGGAACATGCCGCCCGCATTGCCGAGGCGCTGGCCGCGCGCGGATTGTCCGGCATGGAAGACCGGCTCGTGCACGAATTGTCGGGTGGCCAGAGGCAGCTTGTCGCGCTGGCCGGCATCCTGATCCTGCAACCCGATGTCCTGGTACTGGACGAGCCGACCGCGCTGCTCGATCTTGCCAATACGCGCCGGCTCATGCGCACGCTCGATGCGCAAGCAGCGCAGATCGTGATGGCGACGCACGATCTTTCCCTCCTCGACCATTTCGAGCGTGTCCTGTGCTTTGAGGATGGCGCCATCGCCTTCGACGGGGCGCCGGATGCCGCGCGCCGGTATTATGTCGAGCGGAACGCATGATCGCCGGCCTGTACATTGCCGGCGACAGCGTCCTGCACCGCGCCAGGCCCGGCCACAAGCTGGCAGCGCTGGCGCTGGGGGCGACACTGGCGATGCTCCTGCCAGGGCTTGCCGCGGCTTGCGGGGTGCTTGTCTGCGTGCTTCTTCTCTATGCGCTTGCCGGCCTGCCGCTTCGGGTGCTGGGGCTGCAGCTTCGCCCTCTCCTCCCCGTGCTCATCCTGATCGGCGTGACACAGGCCCTGATGGGCGATGCGGCGGCGGTGCCGGCCGTGCTGGTCCGGCTGACGGCGCTGATCCTCGGCGCGGGGCTCGTCACCCTGACGACGCGCAGCCTGGATATGGTCGCCGCGCTGGAGCGGGGCTTGCAGCCCCTGCGCTTCATGTTGCGGCCCGACCGTGTCGCCCTGGCGGTTTCCCTGGCGATCCGCTTCATCCCCGTGCTGGCGGCCATCCTGGCCGAGGTGCGCGAGGCGCAGAAGGCGCGCGGCCGTGAGGGTCACTTCCTGGCACTGGCGGTGCCCATCACCATACGGGTCCTGAAGATGACCGACGAGGTCGCCGAGGCGATCGACGCCAGAGGCTGATCACGGTTGCGGCGCACAATGTCGCGCTTGACTTGCCGGGCTCTGTCGGCGGATTTTGGGATCATGACAGCGATTCGATCCATCTGCGTCTATTGCGGCTCGTCCGCCGGACGCGTCCCCTCCTATCTCGACGCCGGAACCGCCCTCGGCACCGCCATGGGCGAAGCGGGCATCCGCCTTGTCTATGGAGGCGGCACGCGCGGCATCATGGGCGCGGTGTCCGAAGGCGTCATCGCCGCGGGCGGCCAGGTCACCGGCATCATTCCGCGCTTCCTGATCGACATGGAAGCCACGGAAAGCGAGTTGAAGCGCCTCGACGAGCTGATCGTCACATCCGACATGCACGAGCGCAAGCACGCGATGTTCGAGCGTTCCGATGCCTTCGTCGCCCTGCCGGGCGGCATCGGCACACTGGAGGAACTGGTTGAGATCATGACCTGGGGTCAGCTCGGCCGCCACCGCAAGCCGATCGTGATCGCCAATATAGACGGGTTCTGGAACCCGCTGGCCAAGCTCATCGACCATATGAGCGCCGAAGGCTTCATCCACACCTCGCACCAGGTGCGGCCGCTGGTGATCGACCGGGTGGAGGATATCATACCCGCTATCCAGGCGGCAGCCGCTCACGACGCGGCGGATGGCGGCCGGGAAGAGATCATAGAGAAGCTTTGATCGAGGCCTCGCGGCGCTCGCGGTTCTGCCGCCGGCCATCGGCGACGAGCGACCATGTGTAGAGTACCAGCGCCGACCAGATGAAGCCAAAGGCCACCAGCCGGCCGAGCCCGAAGGGCTCGCCGAAAAGGAAGACAGCCGTCAGAACCAGAAGCGTCGGCACCATATATTGCAGGATGCCGATGGTCGACAGGTTGAGCATCCGCGCGCCGGCCGCATAGAGAATCAGCGGGATCGCGGTGAGCGGCCCCGAGCCGATCAGCAGCGCCGTTGCGCTCGGCGAAGACAGGAAATGGCCCTCGCCCCGCACCGTCAGCCACAGGATGATGGCGAAGGCCGGCAGAAACAGGATCATCACTTCCAGAAGGAAGCCTTCCGCCGCCCCGATCGGGATCATCTTGCGCAGGAGCCCATAGGTGCCGAAGGTCAGAGCGAGGATGAGCGAGATGATCGGCAAACCGCCGGCCGCCACGGTCATGATGCCGACGCCGATGCTGGCGAGCCCGATGGCGAAGAGCTGGACCCGGGTCGGCCGCTCGCCCAGGAAGATCGCCCCCAAGAGAATGCTCACCAGCGGATTGATGTAGTAGCCGAGCGCCGCCTCGACCATCTGGTCATGGGCGACGGCATAGACATAGGTTCCCCAGTTCACGGTGATGATGCTGGCCGTCAGCGCGGCCAGCCCGAGGTAGCGGGGCTTCAGAAAGGCCCGCATGCCGCGCAGAAGGCCGCGCCACCACAGGAGGCCGGCGGCGAAGGGGACAGCCCAGACGATTCGGTGCGCCACGATCTCCAGCGTCGGGAACTGGCCGAGCGCCTTGAAGTAAAGCGGAACGACCAGACCCCAGATGAGGTAGGCGCCAATGGCCGCCGCAAAGCCGCGGCGCGTATCGTCGCGCGCGGTTGATCCTGTCTGTGGTGCGTCTTGCATGAATTGGCCCTGGGCGGTCGCGCCTCGATACTGTTCGCTCTAGCACTTTCGGTGCAGCCGCGGGATGCAATATCGTCATGCAATCGATCAGCGTGGCTTATGATGAGCGCGTCGGCTCCGCATCGTGATCCGGGTGCTGGTAGCTCTCCAGCGCGGCAAGCCAGGGAAGCGCCGCATGGTCCTGCGTGGTATCCCGCATCGGAAGCGTGGGAAGGCTGTCGGCATAGGGCAGCTTGCCCTCCACGCCGAACTGGATGGTCGGCACGATGGCCGCCGGATCGTCGAAGGCGCCGATGGCCAGCGCCACGCCATCGGGCGCCTCGTAGGTCAGGGGCGTCCCACAGGCCGGGCAGAAGCCACGCTCCACATGCGAGGAGGAGCGGAACCGCGCCGGCTCCGCCTTCGTCCAGCGCAGGCTTGCCTGCCCGATGCTCACCAGCGGCGCGAAAAGGTTTCCGAAAGCTTTCTGGCACATGCGGCAATGGCAGACGGACGCATCGCTTAAGGCACCCTCGACGGTGAAGCGCACCGCGCCGCACTGGCACCCGCCCTTGAAAAGCGGCCTGTTGTCCAAGGTCATGTCTTTCCCTCCAGTTGGCCCGCGAAGCGGTTGGTGGCGTCCACGAGGCAGGTGAGCGTGCCGGGCTCGGAGAAGGCGTGACCGGCATCCTCGACGATCCGCAGCACGGAGCCTGGCCATGCCTTATGGAGGGCCCATGCCGTCGTGGGGGGCGTGACGACATCATAGCGCCCCTGCACGATGGTGCCCGGCACGCCGATGAGCCGGCCTGCTTCTTCGATGAGCTGTCCGTCGCGCAGGAAGACGTCGTGGTGGAAGTAATGGTTCTCGATCCGCGCGAAGGCGATCGTCGCCTCGCCTGCCGGGCCGGAGACGCCGGACGCCATGGGTATGCTGCGCATGGACACCGTCTTGGCTTCCCAGTCGGTCCAGGCGCGGGCGGCCTCGGCCCGCACGGCCCGGTCGGGTGCTGTTAAAAGCGCGCGATAGGCGGCAATGGGATTGGCGCGGCCCATGGGCGACAACGGCGCCAGGAAGCGTTCCCACTCCTCCGGAAACAGGTTGCTGGCGCCGGAGCGGTAGAACCAGTCGAGTTCCTGCCGCCGGCCGGTGAAGACGCCCCGCAGGATCAGCCCCATCACCCGCTCGGGATGCGCCTGCGCATAGGCGAGCGCCAGCGTCGCCCCCCATGAGCCGCCGAAGACCAGCCAGCGCTCGGCACCGGTCAGGCGGCGAAGGCTTTCGATATCGGCCATGAGATGCGCCGTGGTGTTCGCCTCGAGCCGGCCGAGCGGTGCGGAGCGGCCGCAGCCACGCTGATCGAACAGGAGAATACGGTAGCGCGCGGGATCGAAGAGCCGGCGGTGGACCGGGCCGCAACCGCTGCCGGGGCCACCATGCAGGAAGACGACCGGAATACCGTCCGGATTGCCACAGAGTTCGTAATACAGGACATGGCCGTCGCCAACGTCGAGCCGCCCTTGCCGGTAAGGCTCGATTGCGGGGAACAGCACGCTGGCGCCATCCTTCATCGATTCACTTCCCAATCGGTCCGGCGCTCCCCGGTGGCGGGGTCCCGGCCATCCTTGAGCTGGATGCCATCGGCCGCCAGCTCCGCGCGGATCGCGTCGGCCGCCGCGAACTCCTTGCGCTTCAATAGATCGAGACGCTCGGCGATGCGCGCAAGATGGTGCGGCGCAAGTTCGTCGGCGCGCAAGGCTTCGATCCCCATCAACCGCAGACTGGCCAGCGCCTCCACCGGCTGCCCTGCATCGAAGAGTTCATGCACCCGCGCCAGCGCTGCAGAGGTGGACAGATCGTCCTTCAGCGCATCGAGGAAGGCGTCGTCGGGCCGGGCATCGTCCGGCAGGCTCACAAGCCCCGCCCCCCGCGCCAGCCGCTCCCAGCGGTCGAGTTCCCGCACGGATTCGGCAAGGCGCGCGGCGGTGAAATCGAGCGGCTCGCGATAATGCGTCTTCAAGAGGGACAGGCGGACAGCATCGCCGGGCCACCGCCGGCCGCCGACGCGCTCGGTCTGGAGAATGTCGTGGATGGTGATGAAATTGCCCTCGGACTTCGACATCTTGCGGCCTTCCACCTGCACGAAACCATTGTGCAGCCAGACATTGGCCATGCGATCCGTCCCGTGGGCGCAGCAGGATTGGGCAATCTCGTTCTCGTGGTGCGGGAAGATCAGGTCCAGCCCACCGCCATGAATGTCGAAGACCGGGCCCAGATGCACCTCGCTCATGGCCGAGCACTCGATATGCCAGCCGGGGCGGCCCTTGCCGGCAATGCCTGCCGGTGATTCCCAGCCCGGCTCTTCCATCGTGGACGGCTTCCAGAGGACGAAGTCGGTCGGGTCCTTCTTGTAGCCTGCCACCTCGACCCGGGCGCCGGCAATCATCTCGTCCAGGCTGCGGCCGGACAGGCGGCCGTAATCGGGCATGGACGGGGTATGGAAAAGGACGTGATCCTCCGCGACATAGGCATGCCCCCGTTCCACAAGACGTTCGATCATGGCGCGCATGGCGTCGATATGATCGGTCGCCCGCGGCTCGATCGTGGGCGCCAGCGCGCCCAGCGCCGCAATGTCCGCATGGAACTGGCGCGTCGTTTCCTGCGTCACGCGGGCGATGGCCGCGTTCAGTGGAAGATCGGGAAAGTCGCGGGCCGCGCGCGCGTTGATCTTGTCGTCCACATCCGTGATGTTCCGGGCGTAGATCACTGCCTCCGCCCCATAGAGATGGCGCAGCAGGCGGAACAGAAGATCGAAGGCGACGACCGGACGGGCATTGCCGATATGGGCGTAGTCGTAGACGGTGGGGCCGCAGACATACATGCGCACGCGGCGCCGATCTTGCGGCAGCTCGGCCGTCGACCAGTCCAGCGGCCGGAACGCTTCCTTGCGCCGTGTCAGTGTGTTGGTGAGGTTCAGGCCTCTAAATCCGTCGTCCATGCGTATGCCCCTATCGTCCAGACCGGATTGCTAGACCATTTCGGCACGCGGCGAAACGTTCCCGCGCCATGCTGCGCCTGCGCGTTAAGACTTTGTCTTTTTCTTGCGGGCCGTGGCTGAGTTGTGACATTCACGGAACATTACACGGTTTTTACTTTTTGTTAGCTGTGTTCAGCAATATTCGCGCGCACATTGCCCAATTGCCGACGCAGTTTAAGTCTTGGTTGCAGGCCGGGACGAAAAGCCAACGGAACAGATCGATGAAGATGAATATCCAGACCCACAAGCCCTTCCGCTCCAGGCGCGAGCGCGAGCAGGAGGTGGACCTGGTCAAGAAGTACCGGGGAATCGGGATCGCGGCCGTTGCCGCCGCGGGTTCGCGGACGGACGCAATGGCCGCTCCGGTTCGCAAGCCGGCCCCTGCCACGGTCGAAGCCGTCGATTGATCGCCTGGCGGATCAACCGGGCGGACGCTCGCCTCCCGGCGCTTGCCGATCGGCTGGCGCCTGCACGTCCGGCGACAGGTTCGCCACGGAATTGACGCGGTCGGACACACGTTCGATGGCCAGTTCGGCCGTGGGCCGGCGCATGCAGATGGCGGCAGCCTCGTCTGCGCCCACGCTCAGGCAATCCAGCCATCCCGCCTCCCCGTCCGGCGCCAGCAGAACGGGTTCACGCGGGCCCAGCGGCGCAAGTCGGCCGGTCGACGTGCGTGTCAGCAGCGCGACCGTATCGATCTCTCCGCCATCGGGCGCCATGTAGGTTTCGAGCAGGCCCGCAAGGGCCATCATGCGCCCGTCTGCCGGCTGCACGTAATGCGGAACCGCAGCGCCCTCGGCAGGGCCTTTGACCCAGGCGTAGAAGCCGCTGGCCGGTACGATGCAGCGGCGGTACAGGAAGGCGGCGCGAAAGGCGTTGCGCTCCAGAACGGTTTCGGCCCGTGCATTGTACAGAAGCGGTGCTGCGGACGGGTCGCGGCACCAGGACGGGATCAGCCCCCACCGCGCCAGCATGGCCTGGTGCCCGGGCCGGTATGCTTCCGGGCGCTGCCCCTTGCCGCCGATGACGATGAGGATCGGCTGCGTCGGGGCGATGTTGTAACGCGGTGGAAACGGCTCCACCTCCGCAATGGCGAAGCGCGCGGCGACGGCGGCGGCAGGATGGGTCAGGCTGAAGCGTCCGGTCATGCCCCATGGTTCGGCCGGCGCGCCGCCGCGGTCAAGCGCGCAAGGACGGAAAGGCCAGGATGCGACAAGAGCCCATGGACCAGAATGCGGTAACGGCCGCATCCGCCTGCCTTGCCCTGGGCGACCGGTTCGTCCTGGTGCGCCGCGCTCACGCGCCCATGGCCGGGCTATGGAGCTTTCCGGGCGGTAAAGTGCAGCCGGGCGAAACGCCTGGCGCCGCGCTGGAGCGGGAGATCAGGGAGGAAACCGGGCTCGTGGTCCGCGCCATGGGGTTCATGGCCGTGCACAGCGTCCTGACCCATCGGATCGGCGTTCACTGGGCCTGCGCCGAAGGCGTGCCGCAGGCCGGCGGCGATGCACAAGCCCTGCGCCTGGCCAGGCTGGACGAGATCCGGGCCCTCGATGCGGCAGGCCAGACGACGGGCGGCCTCGGGGATTTCGTAACCATGGCCATCGGTTTCATGGCTAGGACGGCGGAACCGCTTGCAGATATGCCCGCCGATGGGCGAGGCTCACCGGCATGAACACGCGCTCTGGAAAAGGTATCTGTCTGGCGCTGGCTGCAATCATGCTGGCCGGGGGTGCCCATGCGCAGGAGCCGGCGACGGCTGCGCCGGCAGCACGCCAGGAGCCTGCGCCCTATATGCGGCCGCTCGGCCGGCTGGCCGGCATTCTGGGCTCCATCCACTATTTGCGCACCCTGTGCGGGGCCGACGATGCCAATAGCTGGCGCGACAGCATGAACGAGATCCTGGCCACCCAGCATCCAAGCGATGCGGAGCGCCGCGTGCTCACGGCGCAGTTCAATGGCGGCTACCGGGCGTTCGAATCCACCTATCGCGATTGTACACCATCGGCGGAACTGGCGGTCCGGCGCTATCTGGACGAGGGGGAAAGCCTCGCCGCGGACATCGCATCGCGCTATGGCAACTGACGACAGGCGGTGCGCCCCGGCGGCGTGCTCGAGCTTAGCGGCGGCCCTCTTATCCAAGCGTTAACGGCGGGATGGCACTTAACGTTAAATCGCGCTTGTTGCGCGCATGCCCTTTTCAAGGGGCCCATTTGCAGCTTAAACGGTTCCTTAAAGCAGAATGAAGGGCGTGCTTGATGATCGATCTGCATGGGGCCGAACTGGACGAAGCCGTGGCCGCCGAAAAGAAGCAGGTCGCCTTCGAGTATCACAACGAGGCCTGGGCCGACGGGATCTCGGACGGCATCGAAGCTGAAATCCTGGCGGAGACCGCCATTTCGACCGCATTGACCGAGCTGGTGCGCCGGCATGGCGAAGCCGAGGTCCTGGAGCTTGTCGATGCGTTACGGACGCGGATCGAGCATGGCGAGTTCCGCGGTGACCGTAATCTTCAATAGACGTGTCGCGGCGCTGAAGGCTCCCCTTGCCTGGCTTGCCGCCTGTCTGACCCTGCTCCCGGCGGGGGCGTCGAGCTTTTCCCTCATCCAGCCCGAGGACGGGATCTTTCAGCGGCGGGACGGCATCGTCACCGTACCCTTGCCGCCGCTGCCGGACCAGCGCCGCCCGGCCGAGCCCTCGGCCCGCGATTTCGACGATGGCGATCCTCTGCCCAATACGCGCGGGCCGGCACATATACCGGGCTCCTCCATCGGTGACGATCGTCCCGAGCCGGAGGCTCCCTCCCCCGACGGTGCGCCGGACGATACCACCGCGCCGCAAGGCATGATCCCCTTTGCCGATGATGGCGCGCCGCTGCCCGTTGCCTACGGCGACGATGGGCTGCCCACGCCCGTGCGCGATCTGCGCCACAAGCTGATGGAGATTGCCCGCAGCGGCGACGTGGAGAAGCTGCGGCCCTATCTTGAAACCGGCGCAGAGCCGACGGCACTGTCGCCGCAGCCCGTCGAGGGCGATCCCATCACGCTGTTGAAGGACGCCTCGGGCGACGGCGATGGCGTGGAGCTCATGGCCATCCTTCTGGAAGTGCTCGAAAGCGGCCATGTGCGCATGGACCCCGGCGAAGAGAGCGAGATCTTCGTCTGGCCCTATTTCACGCAGGTTCCGATGGACTCGCTCGACAAGCGCCAGCTCGTCGAGCTTTTCGAGCTCGTCACGGCGGGCGACTACCAGCGCATGCTGGAAGTCGGCGCCTATGATTTCTACCGCGTCGGCATATCGCCCGCCGGCCGGCTCGAATTCTTCCTGATGGCGGATTAGGCGGGGCCGATCAGCCCCGCGGCAGGCATTCGACGAAACGCGCCGGCGCCCCGCGCGCAGCTTCGACAAGCTCACCCTCCCACATGACCTTCGCGCCCCGCACGAAGGTGCCGACCGGCCAACCCGTGACGCTCACCCCGTCATAGGGCGTCCATTGCGAGCGCGAGCCGATCCAGCCGTTGCGGATCGTCTCACGGCGCTTCAGGTCCACGATGGTCAGGTCCGCATCGTAGCCGACGGCGATGCGCCCCTTGCCGGCCAGCCCGAAAATGCGCTGCGGGCCTGCCGAGGTCAGATCCACGAAGCGGGACAGGCTGAGGCGCCCCTGCGCCACATGATCGAGCATGATGGGGACGAGGGTCTGCACCCCGGTCATGCCGGAGGGCGAAGCCGGATAGGGTTTGGCCTTTTCCTCCAGCGTGTGGGGGGCATGATCCGAGCCGAGCACATCCACCACGCCACTGGCGATTCCCTGCCAGATGCCGTCCCGATGCGCCGCCGAGCGCACCGGCGGGTTCATCTGCAACAGGGTGCCGAGGCGTGCATAGTCGGCATCGCTCATCGTCAGATGGTGGGGCGTTGCCTCGCAGGTGGCATAGTCCTTGTGGTCGGCCAGATAGGCGATCTCCTCGGCCGTGGAAATGTGCAGCACATGGATGCGCGCCCCCGTTTCCCGGGCAATGCGCACGAGCCGCTGCGTCGACTGCAGGGCGGCGACGACATCGCGCCAGACGGGATGCGAGGCGGGATCGTTTGCGATGCGCTCGCCCATACGCTCGCGCAGGCGATACTCGTCCTCCGAATGGAAGGCGGCGCGGCGGCGCGTGCGACGCAGGATCTCCCGCACGCCGGCATCGTCCTCCAGAAGCAGGCTGCCCGTGGACGACCCCATGAAGACCTTGATGCCCGCAGCTCCTGGCAACCGCTCCAGCTCCGCCACATGGGGCGCGTTGTCCCGTGTGCCGCCAACCCAGAAGGCGAAGTCGCAATGCATGCGGTTTCGTCCGCGGGCGACCTTGTCGGCGAGGGCTTCCTCGCTCGTAGTCAAGGGATCGGTGTTCGGCATTTCGAAGACGGTCGTCACGCCACCAAGGACCGCCGCGCGCGAGCCAGTCTCCAGGTCTTCCTTGTGGGTCGGCCCCGGCTCGCGGAAATGGACCTGGCTGTCGATGACCCCCGGCAGGATGGTGAGGCCCGTGCAGTCGATCACCTCCCCCGCGGCGTCGGGCGCAATGCTGCCGATATGGGCGATCCGCCCGCCGACAATGCCGAGATCGGTCACGGCCTGGCCGCTCTGATTGACCACGGTCCCGTTCCTGAGAACCCTGTCGAAGACTTCGGCCATGCCTGTTCCCTCTGTGGCGATTGTCGGCCCCTGCGCGATACAGCCATGGGCGCGGTTGCGCAACCGCTGCTCCTTGGCCATATCTGACGCATCGCTACAGGACACGACCATGCCCTCTGCCCCACTTCAAGACCGCGCGACGCTGTCCGTCACCGGGCCCGACGCCATCCCCTTCCTGGACAATCTCGTCACCGCCAAGCTCGATGACCTGGCCGCCGACGAGGCGCGGCCGGCCGCCCTCCTGACACCGCAGGGCAAGATCCAGTTCGACTTCCTAGTATCGCCCATCCCCGGCGGCCTGCGGCTCGACGTGGCGGCAGGCGCCCGCGACGCGCTGGCCCGCCGGCTTGCCCTCTACAAGCTGCGGGCGAAGGTCGAGATCGCGCCGCTGGACGAGGCCGTGGCCACCGCCTGGGACGAAGCGCGGGAGGGCGTGCGCGATATGCGCTTTCCCGATCGTTCGGTCCTGCGCCTGTACGGCCCCGCCGCCAGTGGCGCGCATGGGGATGCTGGCGACTTCCGCGCCTTGCGGATCGCGGCAGGGGTTGCCGAGGCAGAGGCCGACTTTCCCGCCGCCGACGTCTTCCCGCACGATGTCCTTTTGGACCAGAATGGCGGCGTGTCCTTCCGCAAGGGCTGTTACGTCGGGCAGGAGGTCGTCTCCCGCATGCAGCACCGCGGCACGGCGCGGCGCCGCATCATGGTGCTGCGAGCGGAGCGGCACATCACCCCCGGTGCCAATGTCGAGGCTGGCGGCAAGACCATCGGGACCGTCCTGTCCTCTGCCGACACGGTCGCCATGGCGATGATGCGGATCGACCGGCTTGCCGACGCCCTCACCGCGGATCTGCCGCTGACGGCGGACGGCGCTCCGGTCGAGGCGGAGGTGCCCGCATGGGCCGGCTACAGCCTGCCACAGCCCGGGACGGCGGAAGAGGCATGAGCCGGGCGGCGGCACCGCGCGTCTGGCAACGCATGCTGTCGGGGCGGCGCCTCGACCTGATCGACCCCTCGCCTCTCGATATCGAGATCGAGGACATCGCCCACGGCCTGGCGCGCGTTGCGCGCTGGAACGGCCAGACGCGGGGTGCGCACGCCTTCTCGGTGGCGCAGCATTCGCTGATCGTGGAGGCCCTGGCCGGGCGCCGGCTTGCCGATCCGCGATGGCGCTTGGCAGCCCTCCTGCATGACGGGCCGGAATATGTGATCGGCGACATGATTTCGCCCTTCAAGGGCGTTCTCGGCAACGACTATCGCAGCATCGAGACCCGGCTCCAGGGCGCCATCCACCTGCGCTTCGGACTGCCGCGCGCCGTGCCGAAGGATGTCGCACGCGTCATCAAATCGGCCGACAAGGTTTCCGCCTATTACGAGGCGACACTCCTGGCCGGCTTCACGGAGGCGGAGGCCAGGTCCCTGTTCTGCCGGCCACCGCAGGACGGGCCGGAGCCCGAATGGTTCGCGCCGCGCCCGGCGGAAGAGGTCGAGGCGGCGCTGGTCGCACGTTTCCACGCGCTGGACGCGGCCCTGAATGCCGGCTCGCAGGAGCCGGCCATTGCCGGGTAGCGCATCGCAAGACGGAGTTGATCCATGTCCTATCTCGTCGTGTCATCCCTGGCCGACCTGCCGAAAACCGTCGCAGAGCATGGCGCGCTGCATCTGGTCACCTTGATCAACGCCGACACGCCTGTGACCCGGCCGGACACGATCCACGCCGAGCGGCATCTGTTCCTCGGCATGAACGACATCGCGGCACCGATGGACGGCATGACCTTGCCGGGAGAAGACCATCTGGACCAGCTCATTGCCTTCGGCCATGCCTGGGACCGGCACCAGCCGCTCGCCGTCCATTGCTGGGCCGGCATATCGCGCTCGACGGCGGCTGCCTATATTCTGGCACTGGCGATCAATCCCGCGCTGGACGAGGATGCGTTGGCACGTGAGTTGCGCCGGCGTGCGCCATCCGCCACGCCCAATCCCCGGCTGATCGAACTGGCCGATCGCAGGCTCGAGCGCCAGGGGCGGATGATCGCGGCGATCCGTGGGATCGGCCGAGGCGCGGACGCTTTTTCCGGAACGCCCTTTACCCTGCCGCTGACGCTTTAGCTGCCCGCCCCAGGGCCGCAATGAAGCCGGACCGGGCATGCGGCTCGGCCATGTTGCGGGGGATCCAGATGTTGCGGTTCAGGAAATGGCCCGTCAGCGCGAAGCCGTCGAGAAGATCCTGCAACGTGGCCGGGCCATCCTCCACGATGCAGGCGGGCAGCGGCAAAAGCCGCTCGGACCATGGGGCGCCCGCCTGTGCCGTCACGGCACGCCCCGTGCGCGGAGACACGAAGGCAAGGCCCCGCGTTTCGCCCGTCAGCGCACAGGCCGTCAGGTCGAGGCCGAGCCCCATTTCCTCCAGAAGCGCCAGTTCGAAGCCCAGCATGGCCCCGCCGGCACGATCCGGCGCATCGATGATGGTCAGGATGTGCAGGCACGCATCGTAGAGGCGCTCATGCGGATCGCGTTCGGGCAAAAGGCGCATATGGGCCGCGAGGAGCTGGACGCCTTGCAGTGCAAGCGCGCTGTCCATCACGCTGGCCGCCCGCATTTCGACCGGCTCGAGCGTGAGCGTACCCAGATGTTCGTCCAGCCGGGCGCGCCAATTGGCCTCCACCCGGTTGCCGGGCTGCAGCACGGGCTGCTGCCGGCGGGAACGCCCGCCGCGCACCAGGCCGAGATGGCGCCCGCGCGAGCGCGTCATCAGTTCGGCGACGACGCTCGTTTCACCGTGGCGGCGAACTCCGAGTATGATGGCCTCTTCACGCCACTCCATCGCCGCCACTCGTATAGGTTGACGTCAGGACGAGAAATCCAGCCCCATCTCCCGATAGCGCTCCGGATCGTTGCTCCAGTTCTCACGCACCTTGACGAACAGGAACAGGTGGATCTTCTGCTCCGCCGCCTCGGCGATCTCCACCCGCGCCGCCTGGCCGATGGCCTTGATCGTTTCGCCCTTGCGGCCGAGGACGATGGCCTTCTGGCTGTCCCTCTCCACGTAGATGGTCTGCTCGATCCGCACCGAGCCGTCGGGACGCTGTTCCCAAAGCTCCGTTTCCACGGTCGAGGCGTAGGGAATTTCCTGGTGCAGGCGCAGGAAGAGTTTCTCACGCGTGATCTCAGCGGCGAGCTGGCGCATCGGCAGGTCGGAGATCTGATCTTCCGGGTAGTACCAGGGACCGTGCGGCAGCGCCTGCGCAAGATAGGCCATCAGGTCCGCGCAGCCCGAGCCCGTCAGGGCCGAAATCATGAAGACGCGCTCGAAGGGCATGCGCTCGGACAGGTCCTGCGTCAGAGCCAGGAGCTTTTCACGCTTGATCCTGTCGACCTTGTTCAACAGGAGCACGACCTTCTGCCGGGCATTCTTGAGCCGCTCCACGATGGTTTCGACATCGGGGGATATGCCGCGTTCGGCATCGATGATGGCCAGGATCAGATCGGCATCCTTGGCGCCGCCCCAGGCGGTTCGCACCATGGCGCGGTCCAGGCGCCGGCGCGGCTCGAAGACGCCCGGCGTATCAACGAAAACGATCTGCGTCTGCCCTTCGATGGCGATGCCGCGCACGAGGGCCCGGGTCGTCTGCACCTTGTGCGTGACGATGGAGACCTTCGTCCCGACGAGCTGGTTGACGAGCGTCGACTTGCCCGCATTCGGGGCGCCGATCAGGGCCACGAAACCGGAGCGCGTTTCGACGGGCGCCGCTGCGTCGCCGGGGAGAGTAGGTTCGTTCAAAGTGCTGACTTCTCTTCTCTTCATGCACACATCCTGCCGCATTCTACGCGACATGGCGGCAAAAATCTTCAACCTTCCGGCCAGACGCCTTCGCGCATCAGGATGGCTTCGGCGGCTTGCGTTTCGGCCTGCCGCTTGGAGCGGCCCTGCCCGGTCGCCGGTTCGACGCCCTCGACCGTGGCGCTGACCGTGAAGACGGGCTCATGATCCGGCCCGCTTCGATCCAGAAGCGCATAGGATGGCGGCTTGCCGACCCTGCGATGGGCCCATTCCTGCAGTTCCGTCTTGGGGTCACGCCGGCCGGCGGCCTTGAGCGTCAGGCGGTGTTCCCAATGTTTCAGGACGAAGTCCCGGGCCGCTGCATAGCCATGATCGAGATAGATGGCGGCGATCAGCGCCTCGACCACGTCCGCCCGGATGTTGCGCGTGCGCTGAGCCGACAGGTTGTTCAACTCCCCGCCATGGCGGATGAACCGCGACAGGCCGATCTCGTCCGCGACCGCACCGCAGGTCTCGGCCGAGACGAGGAGGTTGAGCCGTACGGACAGTTCACCCTCGGGCGCTTTGGGGTAGATCTGAAAAAGCCGTTCCGCAATGGCGAGGCCCAGGATGCGATCCCCCAGGAACTCGAGCCGTTCGTAATTGGCGTCCTCCCGCCCGTGGCGCAGGCTCGCATGGGTCAGCGCCATCTGCAGCCGCCGCCGGTCGGCGAAGGTCAGTCCGATCAAGGTTTCCAGGCTTTGGAGCGCGTCGGTCAAGGCGACGGCCCCGTCAGCTCAGCCAGGTGAAGAAACGCCCGACGCGCAGATCCGTCGGCCAGCGCCAGAACTTCAGGGCCCAGTCACCATCGAGCGAGAAGAAGATGATCTGCGCCTTGCCGACCAGGTTCTCGAAGGGGACGTAGCCGACGCTGCCGCGGCTGTCGTCGGAATTGTCGCGATTGTCGCCCATCATGAAATAATGACCGTCCGGCACGACGAACTCGCGGGTGTTGTCTGCCATGGTGGTCGTCTTGTCGAGCGTGATGTAGCTGACGCCGTTGGGCAGCGTCTCGCGATATTGCGGGACCTCGATGCCGCTGTCTTCGGTGAAGAAGCCGTCCGGCTCCTTCGGGACGGCCGTGCCGTTGATGTACAGAACGCCATCGCGCATCTGGATCCGGTCACCCGGCAGGCCGATCAGACGCTTGATGAAGTCGACATCCGTATCGCTCGGCTTGCGGAACACGATGACATCGCCGCGCTCAGGCTCCGAGCCGAGCACCCGCCCTTCGAAAAGGTCGGGCGAGAAGGGCAGCGAATAGCGGCTGTAGCCGTAGCTCCATTTGGTCACGAGCACGTAATCGCCCACCAGGAGCGTCGGCATCATCGAACCGGACGGAATCGAAAAGGGCTGGACGATCAGGGTGCGGATCACCAGCGCCAGCGCAACGGCCTGGACGATGGCGACGACCACTTCGAAGAAGCTCGAACCTGCTTTTTTCTCGGCCTGCTCAGCCATATGCATTCCTTTGTCTGCCGCACCCGCCGCGGCCGGTTCCATGCTCTAAAGTGTTGTCCGCTTTTGGGCAATCACCGCATTAACCTTTCGTCCCGGCCGGCACGGCCTCGATGATGACGAAGGCCTGGGCCAGGGGGTGGTCGTCGGTGATGGTCAGGTGGATGCGCGCTTCCATGCCCTGCGGCAGCATGCGGGCGAGTTGCGCGGCGGCGCCACCCGTCAGCGCCATGGTCGGCTGGCCGGACGGCAGGTTGACCACGCCCATGTCACGCCAGAAAACCCCGCGCGACAGGCCGGTGCCGAGTGCCTTGGCACAGGCCTCCTTGGCGGCAAAGCGCTTGGCATAGGATGCCGCACGCTGCTTGCGCCGGTTGGAGCGTGCCTGTTCGACGGGCGTGAAGACCCGGTTTTCGAAACGGGCGCCGTGGCGCTCCAGCGCCGATTCCACCCGCCGGATATCGATGAGGTCGCTGCCGATCCCGATGATCATCGACCATCCAGTCGCGTCTTGCCGCGGCCGGCCTGGTAGGTCTTCACCGCGCTGTACAGAATGCCATAGGCGATGACCGCCGCGACGATGCCGATGATGACCGAGCCGATGAGCATGGGTTCCAGATAGGGCTTCCAGATGGCATCGACATCCATCGACGCCAGGGCCTCGCCAATGCCCTTCGGGGACGCCACGGGCACGCCGCCGGTGATCAGCCGCCCGAGCTCGTAGGTGCCGGCCCAGATCATCGGGAAGGTGAGAGGATTGGCGAGCGCGGTTCCGAGCACCGCAGCGGCCATGTTGCCCGACAGGCAATAGGCGATTGCCAGCGCCATGACGATATGGCCGCCAAGGAGCGGGCTGAAGGAGGCAAAGACCCCGGCCGAGAAACCCGCCGCGATGGCGTGTGGCGTGGCCTTCAGGCGCAGCACGCGCTTCTTGAAATAGCCGAGCGAGCGCCGCCAGGAGCGGCGTGGCCAGAGCCACAGGCGCACCCGTTCCTGCAGTGTTTCGGGTTTGCGGCGTCGGAACAGCATGGCAGGGCCTAAAGCGAGCGGCTGCCCGGCTTGACCGGCGGGATCGCGGCCAGCTCGGGCGGAAGCGCATCCGCCGGATAGGCCGGCACCTCATATTGCGCAAGCGCGATCAAAGGAACGCCCACATCCGACTTGCCGGCAGAGCGATCCACGATGCAGGCCGCGGCGACCACCTCGACACCGATCTCGGCCAGCGCCTCGATGGTCTCGCGGATGGACAGGCCGGTGGAGACGATATCCTCCACGATGACCACCCGTGAGCCCAGCGCCACCTCGAAGCGGCGGAGCCGGAAACGCCCGTTCTCCCGCTCGACATAGATGGACGGCACGCCGAGATGGCGTGAGGTTTCATAGGCCGGAATGAGGCCGCCAACGGCGGGGCCGACGACGTAGTCGATCGTACCGGACACCTCTGCCCGGATGCGCTCCGCAAGGGCCCGGCACAGCCGCTCGGTCAAAGCGGGGTGCATGAAGACGCGCGCCTTCTGCAGGAAGATCGGGCTGCGCAGGCCGGAGGTAAGGATGAAATGCCCTTCCAGATAGGCACCGGCCTGGCGGAAGATATCGATGACCTCGGATTGGTTCACGCTGCTTCATCCTTCATGCGGGGGGTCGTGCTTTCAGCCGTTGACGCGGACGACATCGGTGACGCAAGCCTTGCCGCGAAGCTGGTTGAGGGTCCGGTTGAGATGCTGGAGGTTCCATACCTCAAGGTCGATCAGCATGACAGCGATATCCGGCGCCGACGACACGGTCATCAGCCGCGAGATGTTGGCATCGTTCAGCGCCGTCGTCTCGGCGATCTCGGCCAGGGCGCCCGGCTCGTTCAGGGCCGAAATGCGCACTCGCGCCGGAAAGCGCATGGTCATTTCGGCATCAAGGTCCCAGCGTATGTCCACCCAGCGCTCCGGCTCGTCCTCGAAGGCGGCCAGGGCGGGCGACTGGATGGGGTAGATGGTGATGCCCTTGCCGGCTTCCAGAATGCCGATGATGCGATCCCCGGGGACCGCACCGTCCGGGCCGAAATGGACGGGCATGTCGTCGGCCACGCCGCGGATCGGCAGTGACGCGCCGGGTGCCCCCTCCCCCTGTTCCTCGCCGGGAATGCGGAAGATCATGCCGGTGGCGCTGCGCAGGCTGAACCAGCCGCTTTCGTCGGATTTCACCCCCGGCCGTGCCGCGCGCGTATCCTGATAGTCCGGGTGGACGGCGCGCAGCACGTCGGCGGAGGCGATCTCTCCGCGGCCCACCGCCGCCAGCGCGTCCTCCACCTCGCGGTGGCCGAGCTTTGCCAGAAAGGGCTTCAGCCCATCGCGGGAGAAGGTCTTGCCGGCCCGCTGGAAGCTGCGCTCCAGAATCTGTTGGCCGAGCCCGGAATATTGCCGCCGGATCGCCATGCGCGTCGCCCGCCGGATGGCCGAGCGCGCCTTGCCGGTGACGGCGATGGTTTCCCAGGCCTGCGGTGGCGTTGCCGCCTTGGACCGGATGATCTCGACCTCGTCGCCGTTCTGCAGCTCGGTGACGAGCGGCATAATCCGACCGTCGATCTTGCAGCCCACACAGGTATCGCCGACATCGGTATGGACGGCATAGGCAAAATCGATGGGCGTGGCGCCGCGCGGCAGGGCGATCAGGCGTCCCTTCGGCGTGAAGCAGAAGACCTGATCCTGAAACAGTTCGAGCTTGGTGTTTTCCAGGAACTCTTCCGGCGTATCGCCCTGGTTCAGAAGGTCGATGGTGCGCCGCAGCCAGGCATAGGCGCTCGATTCGTTGGCGAGCCGGCGGTCCTGCTCGTCGCCGTCGATGCCGTCCTTATACAGTTCGTGGGCGGCGATACCGTATTCGGCGATCTCGTGCATGGCGCGGGTGCGGATCTGCAGTTCGACGCGCTGGCGGGACGGGCCGACGATGGTCGTGTGCAGCGAGCGGTACCCGTTCTGCTTGGGTATGGAGATGTAATCCTTGAAGCGGCCCGGCACCATCGGCCAGGTGCAGTGGACGATGCCGAGCGTGCGGTAGCACTCCTCCTCGGTCTCCACGATGACGCGGAAGCCGAAGATGTCGGACAACTGCTCCAGCGACAACGCCTTGCGCTGCATCTTCGAAAAGACCGAATAGGGCTTCTTCTGGCGTCCGGACACGTCGGCATGGATGCCGCTTTCGGCAAGCCGGTCCGACAGGACGCGCTCGATCTCGTCGATCGTGCCGGCATGCCGCTCCTTCAGCTCCTCGAGGCGCGCCGTGACGGTTTCATAGGCTTCGAGGTTGGTATGCTTGAAGGAGAGATTCTCCAGCTCCTCGCGCATGTCCTGCATGCCCATGCGCCCGGCCAGCGGCGCATAGATATCCAGCGTTTCCTGGGCGATCCGCGCCCGCTTCTCGGGCCGCATCACCCCGATCGTGCGCATATTGTGCAGCCGGTCGGCCAGCTTGACCAGGAGGACGCGGATATCGTCGGCGATGGCCAGCAGCAGCTTGCGCAGGTTCTCGGCCTGCTCGGCCTTTTTGGAGACGAGCTCCAGGCGCTTGAGCTTGGTCAGGCCTTCGACGAGCTGGCCGATCTTGGCCCCGAAGAGATGGTCGATCTCCTTGCGGGTGGCGTCGGTATCCTCGATCGTATCGTGCAGAAGCGCGACGGCGATGGTCGCTTCGTCGAGATGCAGATCCGTCAGGATGGCGGCGACTTCGAGCGGATGGGAAAAGTAAGGATCACCACTCGCCCGCTTCTGCGCGCCGTGCTTCTGCATGGCATAGACATAGGCCCGGTTCAGCAGAGCTTCGTCGAGGTCGGGCTTGTAGGCCGCTACGCGTTCGACGAGTTCATACTGACGCATCATGGCAGGCGCTCGGATCCGGTCGTTCGACAAAGGCAAGAAGGCGTGCCGGTGATTCCGACACGCCCTCCCAACATATAGGTCCTGTTACCCGCCGGCCGAAAGACCCCTGGCCTGCCATGATGCGGCGGGTGACCGGCGATCAGTAGTCGTCGTTCTTTTCCGGCGGAACCAGACCCTCGATGCCGGCCAGGAGATCGTCCTCGGACATGCGGTCGAAGGTGATCGATTCCGGCTCGTCGTCCTGACCCGCCTGGGTGATCGCCGCCTGCGGCTGGGCAGGCTGGGCGTTCGGAGCCGGCTCCGGCTCGTCCACCTCGACATGCTTCTGCAGCGAGTGGATCAGGTCTTCCTTCAGATCGTCGGGCGACAGCGTCTCATCGGCGATCTCGCGCAGGGCAACGACGGGGTTCTTGTCGTTGTCGCGATCGATCGTGATGGGCTGTCCCTGCGAAATCTGGCGTGCACGATGGCTGGCGAGGAGAACGAGTTCGAAGCGGTTCTCGACCTTATCGACGCAATCTTCTACGGTGACGCGGGCCATGCCTGTCTCCTCGGTCAAAGAGATTGAATGGGTTGAAGCCGCATCCTTTAACGCCTTGCCCCCGGCATGACAAGGGCTCGGCGGACAAGGCGCATCATGCAACTGCACCGGTGCCCTGCAAAGAATACGGGAATGTGCCTGTCCGACCGGCAAACGAACGCATTGGCTTTTGCCCCGATTACGGTTATCGTCGCCGCAATTCCAGGACGCAGCAGCGATTACGCGCCCCGGCGGACGATTTGCGACAAAATAATTTTCATGACGAAGGTCTTATGCACGTTTTCGATTCCCGCGAGAAGATTGCCCTGTTCATAGACGGCGCGAACCTTTACGCGACCTCCCGAAACCTTGGTTTCGACATTGACTACAAGAAGCTTCTGACCGCGTTCCAAAAGCGTGGCTATCTCTTGCGTGCCTATTATTACACGGCGCTTGTCGAAGACCAGGAATACTCCTCCATCCGCCCGCTCGTCGACTGGCTCGACTACAACGGATACAAGGTCGTCACCAAGCCGGCGCGCGAGTTCACCGATGCGTCCGGCCGGCGCAAGATCAAAGGCAACATGGATATCGAGCTTGCGCTCAATGCCATGGAGCTGGTCGAGACGGTGGACCATTTCGTTCTGTTTTCCGGCGATGGCGATTTTCGCTCGCTCGTGGCTGCGCTCCAGCGCAAGGGCCGCAAGGTTTCGGTCGTCTCGACCCTCGTCTCGACCCCGCCCATGGTGTCGGACGACCTGCGCCGCCACGCCGACCACTTCATCGACCTGAACTCCCTGCGCGCGGAAATCGGCCGCAATCCCGCCGAGCGGGAAGCACGCCTGGCACGCCGCGCCGAGGCGGAAGCCGATAGCGAAGACGAGCCCGACTGAGCCGCATCATGGCCACGACCCTGCCGGCGGCGGCCTATCCTCCATCGGACTGCCCGATCTGCCCGCGCCTGGCGGCTTTCCGCCACGAATGGCGCGCGAAAGAGCCCGATTGGTTCAATGCGCCGGTCCCACCCTTCCTGCCCGTGGGTGGCGCCGCGAGCGTGCGGCTCCTGATTTCAGGACTGGCTCCGGGCCTGCGCGGTGCCAATCGCACCGGCCGCCCTTTTACAGGGGATTATGCCGGCGACCTTCTCTACAGCACCTTGAAGAGCTTCGGCTTTGCGCGCGGTACCTTCGAAGCGCGGCCCGACGACAGCCTGGAGCTCCTGGAGGCTGCAATCGCCAACGCAGTGCGCTGCGTGCCGCCCCAGAACAAGCCGACCGGGCCGGAAATCAATGCCTGCCGCCGCTTCCTGACGCCGGTCCTGGATTCCCTGCCGGCGCTGACAGTCATCGTCACGCTGGGGCGGATCGCACATGAAAGCACGTTGCGGGCCCTTGGCCTGCGCATGGCCGATGCGCCCTTCAAGCACGGTGCGGCAGCGGATGCCGGGCGATATCGCATCATCGCCAGCTATCATTGCTCGCGCTACAACACCAATACGGGCCGTTTGACGCCAGAGATGTTCCACGACGTTTTCCGCGCCGCGCGCGCCGCCGTGGACTCTGCGCAGGCGCGCTGAGCGCCGACGCAGCCGTCAGGCGCGGCTCGCATCCTTCATCAGGCGCTGCTTCTGACGGTTCCAGTCCCGCTCCTTGATGGCCTCGCGCTTGTCGGGCGCGTTCTTGCCCCGCGCCACGGCGAGTTCCAGCTTGGCCATGCCGCGATCGTTGAAATAGATCTTCAGGGGAACGAGGGTCATGCCATCGCGCTGGACGGCCCCAGCCAGCCGGTTGCGCTGCGTCTTGTGCACCAGCAGCTTGCGCCGCCGCTTGGGCTCGTGATTGAAGCGGTTCGCCTGGAGATATTCGGGGACGAAGGAGTTGATCAGCCAGATCTCCCCGCCCTCTTCGGTCGCGTAGGATTCGGCGATGGTCGCCTTGCCCTGGCGCAGCGACTTCACCTCGGTTCCGGTCAGGACGAGGCCCGCCTCCAGCGTGTCGATGATCTCGTAATGGAACCGCGCCTTGCGATTCTCTGCCACCACGTTCGCCTTGGAGTCCTTGGCCATGCTTGTCCGTTTCGTGCTCGGAAAGGGCCGACGGGCCCTTTCCTCAAAGTCGTTCCGATGCTCTGCAGATGGGGCGTCGGGCCGATCGTTTCAATTCAGGAGCCCGGCGTGGCGGAGCGCCGCGTCGATGGCCTCTTCGGTCGCCCGTTCGATGGATACGAGCGGCAGCCGCAGCGTATTGCGGGCGCGCCCCAGGCGCGACAGCGCATATTTGGGGCCGCCGGGATTGGGCTCCAGGAACAGCGCCTTGTGCAAGGGCATCAGCTTGTCCTGGAGCGCCAGGGCCTTGGCGTGATCGCCCGACAGGCTGGCTTCCTGGAACTCTGCACATAAGCGCGGCGCGACATTGGCCGTCACAGAAATGCAGCCGCGCCCGCCATGCGCGTTGAAGCCGAGTGCGGTCGCGTCTTCTCCCGAAAGCTGGACGAAGTCCGGCCCGCAGGCCAGCCGCTGCTCCGACACACGGTCCAGCTTGGCCGTCGCGTCCTTGACGCCGGCGATGTTGGAGAAATCCTTCGCCAGCCGGGCCATCGTGTCCACGCTCATGTCGATCACCGACCGGGGCGGGATGTTGTAGATGTAGATCGGCAGCGTCACCGCCTGTGCGATCTGCGCATAATGGGCATAGAGGCCGCGCTGGTTCGGCCGGTTGTAATAGGGCGTCACGACCAGGACGCCGTCCGCGCCGGCCTCCTGCGCGGAGCGGGCCAGATCGATGGCTTCGACCGTGTTGTTGGAGCCGGCGCCGGCCATGACCGGAACCCGCCCTCCGGCCACCTCGATGCAGATCTCCACCACGCGCTTGTGCTCGGCATGGGTCAGCGTCGGGCTTTCGCCGGTCGTGCCGACGGGAACCAGACCATGGGTTCCTTCGGCGATCTGCCATTCCACCAAGTCGCGGAAGCCCGCTTCGTCGAGGCTGCCATCCTCGTGGAACGGCGTCACTAGCGCCGTCATCGACCCTCTGAACATGCTGATCATTCTCTCCTGCCGAATGCATGACGCAGACCGCCAGCCGGCAACGGGCCTTTAGCGCACAGCGCCTTTGCCCGCCTGTTGCAGTCGGTGGCACCATAGTAAAGCCGCAAGATTGAAACAAGCGTAACGCGGAGCGCCACCTGTCGTGATCGTTCCGTGACGCTGAGATTTACGGACTCTTCACCTTGGCATGAGAGTTTTGCGCTGCTTAATTTTGAAGACGAGCGCCCGGCATAGCGTGCCCTGCTCGGCCCGAAAGGTTCCGATGAGCGTGCATTCCCGATTCCGCCATTTCGCCCTGCAAACTGCCTTGGCCGGTGTGTTCGTGACCGGCGCGTGGGCGCAATCCGTCCTGCCCGCAGCCGGACCGATGCCGACCCTGCGATCGGGCGCGGCGCCATCGCCCGCCCGGTCGCCCGCACAGGCGCGCGCGCCGATCGATTCCGAGCGGTTCGGCGGCTCGGTGCCGACCCCGCGTCCGACGCCGAACTTCCCCGGCGCGGCGGCGGCGAGGCCCGCCCCGGCCGAGGCGGCGCCCGCAGCCGCGGCTTTCACCTCGTCCATCGCGGCCACCAGCCGGCCGGCTGCCGTGCGCGCCATCAATGGCAGCCTGAAGGAAGGGCTCGACGCCACCCACAACGATATTCCGCGCGCCCGCGCCATCCGCGCGAGCATGGCGCCCAATTCGCTGGACCATAAGATCCTGACCTGGGCGATCGCCCTGAAGGGCGGCCCGGCCGTGCCGGCCACCGAGATCGCCGCCGCCATGCAGGAGCTTGCCGGCTGGCCCGGCATGCAGACCCTGCGTGAGAATTCCGAGCGCGCCTTGTACCGGGAAAACCGGCCGGCCCGTGACATACTGGCGGCCTTCGGCAACAGTGCCCCGCAGACGCCTCAGGGAACGATGGCGCTGGCCAAGGCCCTGATCGAAAGCGGGCAGGCCGGCCGCGCACGCGGGTTGATCACCCAGCTGTGGCGCACCGAGCAGATGGACCGCGGCACCGAGCAGCAGGTCATGACGACCTTCGGCACGCTCCTGACCAAGGACGACCACAAGGCCCGCATGGACATGCTGCTCTATGCCGGCCGCGTGAACGATGCCCAGCGCTTTGCCGGGCTCGCCAATTCCGAAACGCTGTTCCGCGCCCGCGCGGCCTCCATCCGCGGCGATGCCAATGCCGACGCGCTTCTGGCTGCCGTTCCGCGGAGCCAGCACAGTGATCCGAGCTACATGTTCACCCTGGCGGAGAACCTGCGCAAGAAGAACCGGGTCACCGAAGCCGCGAAGATCATGATGAGCGCCCCGCGTGACCCTGCGCAGCTGGTGGACCCGGACGCCTGGTGGAACGAACAGCGCATTATTTCCCGCATGCTTCTGGAGCAGGGCAACCGGCGCGAGGCGTACCAGCTTGCGGCGCGCCATTCCGCTCAAGGCACGGTGGCGCGGGTCGAGGCGGATTTCCATGCCGGATGGTACGCCCTGCGCGCCCTGGGAGATCCGGCGACGGCTTCGCGGCATTTTGCGAAGGTGGCGGAGGTGTCGACGCGCCCCCTAACCCAATCGCGCGCCTATTACTGGATGGGCCGCGCGGCTGAAGCCGGCGGACCCGGCAATGCCCGGCAGTATTACCAGAGGGCCGCGCGGTTCGGCGCCACCTATTACGGACAGCTCGCAGCGGCCAAGCTTGGCGCCCGACCGGGCGAAATCAGCTACCCGCGGCCGAGCAATGCTGACCGGCAGCGCTTCCAGAATCGCGATGCGGTGCGGGCGCTCGTGCGCATGCACCAGATCGGCTCCGACTGGCGCGCGGCGCAGCTCTATCGTTCCCTCGCGGACGAGCTGGACAACCCGGGCGAACTGGCGCTTCTGGCCAATCTGGCCGAGCAGAGGGGCGATCATGCCATGTCGCTCGATGTCGGCAAGCGCGCATATGCGCGCGGCATCGATGCCCCTGCCCTCGCCTTCCCCGTCGGAGTGATTCCGGACAGCGCACGCATTTCGGCGGCGGGCAAGGCGCTGGCCTATGCGATCGCCCGGCAGGAAAGCGCCTTCAACCCCGGCGCCAAGTCGCCGGTGGGGGCGCTTGGCCTGTTGCAGCTCATGCCGGCAACGGCCAAGACGCTGGCGCGGGAAACAGGCGTCGCCTATTCCGAAGCACGGCTCCTGAACGACGTGTCCTACAATGCGCAACTGGGTTCGCGTTATCTCGGCCAGCAGATCGACGCCTTCAACGGCTCCTATGTGCTGACCTTCGCTGCCTACAATGCCGGCCCGCGCCGCGCCCGCGAGTGGATCCAGCGCTTCGGCGATCCGCGCGGCCAGTCCGTCGACGAGGTCGTCGACTGGGTCGAGATGATTCCCTTCACCGAAACGCGCAACTATGTGCAGCGTGTGATGGAGAACTACCAGGTGTACAAGATGCGCCTCGGCGCCGGCTTCTCCATCGAGTCCGACCTGCGCAACGGCCGCCAGGGCTGAGGCCCTCCGCCGGAGGCCTTACATTGTTGCGCACTCCGTCGACGCGCGTGCCGATAAACAGCGGGGCACCGAGTTGGGCTGCGTTGGTGGCATACCGGGCAGCCAATTCGATCGCACCGGCGAAGCATCCTCTGCCAGACCCGGCATTTCGTGCAGACCATCTGCAGATCTTACGCGCGACGAGGCCGGCCCCCGACTTCCGGGAGATATAAGGGATACGCTCGGGTCTCACCTCGACACCCGGACGCCGGCCCGCTCCGCTTAAGCGGAAAGCTACAAGGCCGGTCAGGCCTCCGCGGCGGGTTCGGCCCGCAGAGTGCGCGCCTGGCGTCCGCTGCTTCGTATCGCCAGCGGTCATTCCCCGAATGCGAAGGAAATCCGGGCGTTCAGTCCTTCGCCGATGGTCGTGCAGACTTGCGACTGCACGCTTCGGCACCCTGACGAAAAGAAGACGGCTGGAGATGCCGAGGCTCCCCGACTTCTGTCAAATGGTCAGAATGGATGCTGCGCCGGAAGCTCAGGGGCCGGAGGCTTGGTCGTATTCGCAAACGCCGCGGAGATCGGCTTTACGGTACGCACTCGTGAAGGCCTGAACTACAGTGGCGCTGCCGGATGGCAATGCTCGCACTCGGCGTCCCGCCGCCTCGTAGCGGCACGGTCACGTGCGCGGCAGCGGTTCATTACCTTTGCCAGATGGCGCGGCCGCAGCCGCCAAGCGACAGAGACCTTTGGCGTCCCGCCAAAAGAAAAGGGCCCGGCAATGCCGAGCCCTTTCCGTTCCGATCGGATGATCCGATTAGAAGTTGCGCTGGAAGCGCAGGAAGCCAGAGGTCTGGTCGTCTTCGGCAACGCCGCCGAAGTCGATGTTCTGGTACTTCACTTCGGCCAGCACGTTCATGTTGGCGGTCAGGTCGTAGCCGATATCGCCGACGACGGCCCAGTACTGAGCGGAGCTCAGCGTGACGCCTCCCGGAGCGGTCGGGTCGATGAAGAGGTAGTCGAAGGTCTCGCCATAGCGGCCGGACACGCCAGCCGTCACGCGGTCGAACTTCTGCGAGTAACCTGCACCGACCGACCACTCGAGGACCAGCGGGAAGGAGCCCGGGGTCGGGTTGTCGAGGTCCGGGTTGCTCGGGATGATGCCGCCGGCGGTGGTGAAGCCGCTGATGATGGCATAGCTCGTCGGGTCGGACGCCCAGTGACCATCGACCTTCAGGGTCGAGTCGGCAACCAGGAGGTCGGACAGCGTCAGGCCGGCCTTGAGGGCGAAGGCATCGTTGCTGCCGTCGACGTCACGCCCCGGGATGAGCGGGAAGAAGTCGGTCAGAGGGCCGAGGTCTTCAGCGTTGAAGGTCTCGTCATAGACGGCCGACAGGAACACGCCACCCCAGGCGCCGGTGTAAGCCAGCTTGCCATGGACGTCGGGAGCGATGTCGCCCGTGCCGTCGTCTTCCAGGCCGAGCGTGGCAGCGAAGCCGCCGGTCGCGAAGGTGTAGGAGATCTGGTTGGTGTTGAAGTCACCGACCGGGAGATCGTCGTCGGTCGGCAGACCGTCTTCGATGCCGCCGATGTCCGAGGACCACAGCGTGTCGCGGTAACCGGCGAGGAAGCCGCCGAGCTGCAGGTAGCCCTGGTCCATTTCGAAGGCAGCAGCGCCGTCGGAGCCGCTGTTCTGGGCCTGCAGGCGGATGAAGGCGCGCAGGGTGCCGAGCTCGGTCTCTTCACGAACGTCGAAGTTCAGACGAGCGCGAACCGAAGAAAGCGACTGGTAGTCATCGCCTTCCGAGTTCGTGACCGGCGAGCCAGCAACGTTGTACTGGAAACGCAGGTAACCGCTGGTCTTGATGCAGGTTTCGGTGCCCGGGATGTAGTAGTAGCCCGTGCCGTACACGTCGCAAACGCGAACGTATTCGACCGGCTCCGGCTCAACCATGACGACGGCGTCGGCGGCACGTGCGCCGGAAACTGCGACGAGGGCCGCAGCGGAGCCAAGAAGAAGGCTCTTAATGTTCATTGTCCTGACCTCCAGTCAAGTTCACAAGGGTGGGGTCGGGCCTTGATAAAGGACAGCCGTCCCTGCCCCTTCCCCTTGAAAGTGGCAGGTTCGTCCCCCCGCCGTCTTTCACCCCCTCACCATATCTACCGGTTGTCCTGACGCAATCTAGAAAACCTCCAGTTGAGGCCTCTGGAACCTGTTGGCCACAGTTCTGTTGCGAATCCGCCACGTTTGCGTTTACCCGCCGTTAGTAATTACGGCAAAAATGGGGCGACGCGCGTCTCCATACCGCGTTTTCCGGCCCTTGACGCATTTATGGACCTGCATCGAGCGGTGAACGCAACTGTGCCGTGCCGTTTGGAAGGGAAGAACGCGGCCCTGAAAGGTGGCAGTCCGGTCACATTTGCGCTGCGCTGCCCGAACCAGCCCAAACCGGGTCCGCAGCGCCACAGCTGCAGAAACGAAAAAAAAGGGGCCCGTCGCAGGACGGACCCCTCTCGCTCGATGTAGGCGGCCGGGTGGCCGCCCATGTAAGACGTCTTAGAAAGAGCGCTCGAGGCGCAGGAAGCCGTTCACCTGATCGGAGGTGACCTTCGCGACGTCCGGCGACGACAGTGCCGGCCGCTCGATGTTGCGGTAGCTGACTTCCGTCAGAACCTTCAGGTTCGTTGTCACCTTGTAGCTGACATCGCCCACGAGGTTCAGGACGTTGGCCGGCTCACCACCCACGCGGACGTAGTCGTCGAAGGTCTGGCCGTACTGAGCAGCGGCAGCGACGCCGAGCTTGCCGAAGCCAACGTCATAGCCGACACCCGCCGTCCACTTGAGCGGGAGAGCGCGCAGCGTACCGGTGTTGAGCGTGGCGTAGTCGGTCTTTTCCGGAGCGAAGTGACCTTCGACCTTCAGGGTCGAATCGCTCAGGCCAACATTCTTGACCCAGGCACCGGCCTTGATGGCGTAGCCGGCATCCGTCGGAGCCGTCACGAACGGGTAGATCTGAGCCTGGGAGTCATAGACACCCGCGACGTAAGCGCCACCCCAGCCCGCGCTGTAGGCGAGCTTCGCGACGACGTCGACATCGCTGCTGGTCGTGCGCGAGGTGGAAATGGCGCTGCGCGTGAAGGTCGGGTTCTCGACGCTCAGCGTGCCGGAGAAGCCGTCCATCGCGACGGTGTAGGAGATCAGGTTGGCCTTCTTATCGCCGACGGCGAGATCGCCATCCGTAAGCAGGCCATCCTCGGCACCGCCGATGTCGGACGTCCACAGCGAGTCGTAGTAACCAGCCGTCAGACCACCGAGCTGCAGATAGGCGAGATCGACGCTGACGTTGCCGCCCGTCGTGCCACCGAGGTTCTGCGCAGCGGTATCGCCCTGCAGACGCACATAGCCGCGCAGCGTGCCGAGTTCAGTCTCTTCACGGGCGTCGAAGTTCACGCGACCGCGGACCGTCGAGGAAGCCGCATAGCCGCCGCCCGACTCGACACCGCTCGTCTCGAAGGCTTCATTGCCGGCGAAGCCGAGCTGGTAGCGCACCAGGCCGCTGACCTTCAGGCAGCTCTCGGTGCCCGGGATGTAGAAGAAGCCAGCGCCGTACACGTCGCAGACGCGGACGTACTCGGCCGGCTCCGGCTCGGCGGTGACGATGGCATCGGCGGCGCGTGCGCCGGAAACTGCGACCAGTGCCGCAGCGGAGCCGAGAAGCAGGCTCTTGATGTTCATTTCTGACCTCCAGTCAAGTTTTCAGTCGGGCCGGGCTTGCGCTGAAGGGCAGCCATTCTGCCCCGTCCCCCGAAGGTTCGGATGTCCGATATCCTTCTGTCTGAAAACTATGTCCTTTGGTTCTTTATAACAATCAGGATCTACGGAATGACGGCTACGCGGCAGCCGTCACGAGCCGGCATGTTGCGTAGACGGCACAAATCACTGACCGCAGGTTTAATTTCCTAATATGGCTGGCGGGAATTTCAAACTTGGGGTTATCCGCTACAGCAGGGTGCTGCTGCATCTCAATGCGACTTGAGGTTATTTGTACTGGGACGACTAACCCGAAAGTTGCGTTGCGCCCGTTACCCAGAGGGGCCGAGGTGGTGGCGCGCGCGCCGCTCGGCGCTCGACTCAGATGCGGTGAATCGGCGCGCCCAGGCCGGTAAAATCGCGCTCGCGGCAGGTCAGGACGAGCACCTGCATCATCTCCGCGGCGCGCGACAGGGCCAGGTGCATGCGTGCAAGACGCTTCTCGTCGGTGTTGACGAGCGCATCGTCCAGGATGAGCGTCACCGGCAGGCCGGCATCGCGCAGGGCTTCCGCCATGGCCATCCGCGTGACGATGGCGATCTGCTCGCGCGCACCCTGGGACAGCTTCCTGAAGTCTTCTTCCACGCCGTTACGCGTCAGGCTGCGGATTTCGAGCGTGGCATCGTCGAAATCGAGATCGCCGCCGGGCTGGACGAGGCGCAAATACGGTGCAACGCGCCGCTTGACCGGCTCCAGCCACGCATCGCGCGCGGCGCTGCGATGGGTGTTGAGGGTGGACATGAGAAGGCGGGCCGCATCGGCCTCCAGCCGCAGCCGCGCCACGCGCCGGCCCAAAGCCTCCGCTTCGCCTTCCAGCCGAGCGATTTCCTCCTCGAGGGCGGCTGCGCCTTCGACGCGCAATTCGCCTTCCAGGCCATGAATCTCCTGCGCAAGATCGCGCAGCGTGCGCGAGAGCTGGTCACGCGCCCGCCCGGCGCGATCGCGTTCGAGCCTGACGGCTTCGCCGTCCGCCTGGTCGAACTGGCGTCGGCGCGCCGACAAGACCGCCTCACGCGCCGCCAAGGTTCGTTCGCTGTCCGCCAACGCATCCTCGAGCGCGCTGTCGGAGGCGGCGTCGAAAGCGGCGTGGTGCTCGGCAGCGAGGGTTTGCGCCCGGCTCTGCGCGTGTTCCAGCGCCGCCTCCAGCCGCGCCAGCCGGACGGCCTGTGCGGACTGCTCGGCCCGGCGCTCGGCAAGGCCTGCCTCTGCCGCTTCACGCTGCCGCGTTGCGGCGAGCCTTGCCCCGCGCAGCGCTTCGAGATCGGGGGACGGCGTCTGCGCCTGGGCGGCGCGTGCGTCGGGGCTGAGCTCCGCGATGCGCGCGTCCAGCGCCGGCACGCCCTCCGGTACGAGGCCGGAGAGTTCGGCCTGCAGGCGGCGCCGCTCCTCCACCCGCTCGCGGCGCAGACTAACGGCCTGCCGCGCTGCCTCGAGCGTCTGAAAGCCGGTCCGCGCGGTCAGCGCCTGCCAGTCCGCCGCCAGCGACGATACTGTGTCGGCAAGGTCACGCGCCTCGCCCCCGGCCGTGACAGTGATGGACCCATAACCGGCGATGTGGAAACGCGCGGTCCCCGCCACGCGAATCTCCGCCATCGGCTCGATGACGCGGCCATCCGCGTCCGTCGCCGCCCCGGCCGCCCCGTCTGCCGGCTCGAAGCGCAGGACGGGCGACGCTGCATTCTGTCGGATCTGCGCCTCGCGCAGGGCCTGCGACAGACGCTCCATCCGGGCGACATCGTCCGGCGACGGTGCGGTGGGGTCGTCTTCCGCCCGCAATGTCGCCAGCCTGTCGAGGACGGCCTGGGCTGCGGCCCGCTGGCGGCTCAACGCTGCGGCCTTGCGACCGCGCTCCATGAGGCGCATCTGCGCCAGCGCCTCCTCGTCCCGCTGCTCGGCAAGACGCTCCTCATCCACGGCGGCGGCGCGGGCCGCCTCAAGCGCGGCAAGGCCATCCGCCAGGGCGGCGGACTGCCGGCGGCAGGCATCGGCCTCGGCCAGGGCATCGGCGGCATCCTGCTGCGCCTGTGCCTGCGCCTTCTGCAGCGCCCGCCGCTCCTGCAGCCGTTGCAATGCGTTGAGGCTGGCGGAGCGCGCATGGGCGCAATCACGTTCGATCTGCTGCAGCTCGCCTTCTGCGGCGGCCATCAGCCGGGCAGCCTCTTGCGCCCGCAGCAGCGCCGCTTCGGCGGCTGCCACGGCGCCGCTCTCATCATACCGGGCGAGCCTGGCGCGCCGGTCGGCCAGCCGTTCGAGCTTGTCCTGATAGTGCCGGTAGAGAAGACGCTTGGCGTCCAGCGCAGCCAGAACGGAAGCCGCCTCGTCCTCCGCCAGTTTCAAGGGTGAGTCGGAGCGTGTCCGCAGCCCTGCCGTCCAGAACCTGTCCTGCAGGGCGCGGGCCGCCGCCAGCATGCGGCGTCCGTGCTCGCCGCCCACCACGTCCCCGACCTCGCCCTCCAGGGACGCGGCCAGGAGATCGCGGCCATTGCCGATATCCAGCCCGGCAGGCGAGCGCCCTTGATCGACCCAGATGAGCCCGAAGGCGCCCGGATGTTCCGTCTTGGCGGTCTGACGCGCGGGGTGGGAAAAGCGCAGGAGCTCCGCTAGGCGTTCCTCCACGGCATCGCCGGACAGGTGTCCGCCCGGCCAGGACAGTTCCGCCGACGGCCGGGTCAGGAAAGCCTTGCGCAGCGCATAGTCGACGCCGCCGATCGTGAAGCGCAGGGCGATCTGCGGCCGGCCGGCGCCGTCATACGGGGCGAAATCGCGGGTCGTGTCCGACTGCTGCCGGTGCTTCTGGAAGAACGCCGCCCGCAAGGCCTTCAGAAGCGTCGACTTGCCGGCCTCGTTATCGCCGACGATCACGTTCAGGCCCGGCGCAAGATGATCGATCGTCACCGAACGCAGGGCGCCGAAACTTTCGACCTCCAGGGAGTGGATAATCATGACTCAGCCTCCCCGGCCGCGCATATGCTCGACATAGGCCATGCGCAGCGCCAGCGCCGCGGCGTCCCGCTCGGGGTCGGCCGGATCGGCCGCCTGGCGCCGCAGGGCCTCCATGGCGCTGCGCACGAAGCCGGACACCGAGATGCGGTCGAAATCGTCCTCGTCCGGCTGATCGAACAGCTCGGCATCGTCGACGCGCAGATCGAAGAGGTTGCTCGCCCAGTGGGCGAGCCGGCCCTCCAGCGCAACCCGCGCCTCCAGGCCGAGGCTTCCGGCGAGCGTCAGGTTGACGAGACAGCGCAGCGGGCTTTCGAACGCGCCGAACGCTTCGTCGAGCGGCGCGATGTCGCCGTGCAGTGCCAGGCTCATATTGACCCAGCGGAAACGTGCGGTCGCAAGCTGCGTCACCTGCGGCGCCGCTCCGGGCCCTTCCAGTTCCACAAATGCGACATGGCCCGGCTGGTTCGCTGGGTAGCGGTCCGGCTCCGGCGTGCCGCTATAGTAGGTCCGCGGCGCGATGTTGAGGAAACCGTGCCAGTCGCCGAGGGCGAGATAGTCGAGCCGCGCCCGCTCGGCGCGATCCTCGGCGATGGGGTTGGCGCTTTCCGCCTTTTCGGGAAGCCGGTTGGCGACGGCGCCATGCGCCAGGCCCACCCGCGCATGGCCCGGCGGCGTGGCAAGCGTGTCGAAGCCTTGCGTCAGATCCTGCCCTTCATGCCGCCGGGTCAACGGGGCCGGCAGGATCGACAATCCGGCCGCCGGCAGATCGATCGCCTCATGTGTGTCGGCGATAATCACCCCCGAGGGCAAAGCACCGCCCGCCCGCAGGCGGCTCCACACAGACACGGGAAGCGCGGCATCGTGATTGCCGGGCAAAAGGACCCACGGCCCGGCAAATCCGGACATGGCGTCGAGCGTGCGGGCGATATCGCGGTCGGCGACGGTGTTGTCGTCGAACACGTCGCCGGCCACCATCACGGCGGCGCAATCCTTTGCACGCGCCAGTTCGGCGATGCGAGCGACGGCCGCAAAACGCTCCGCCCGCAACTCCCCCCGCTTCTCTGCATCGAAGCCGCCGAAAGGCTTGCCGATCTGCCAGTCCGCCGTGTGGATGAAGCGAATCACGCGATCTTCCCGGTGGTATCCATGCGGTAAGGGCCTAAAGCCTCACCGCCGCTCCATCAACCGCCGGAACGCCGCTTGCGGTCCGGGCGTTCACCTTCGATCCGGGGACGGGACATGGCCGAGCATGACCGAGGCGCAGCTCAAGACCTATCGCGCGAAGCGCGATTTCAAGAAGACGCGGGAGCCGGCCGGCGGTGCGCCTTCGGCGGAGGGCCTCGCCTTCTGCGTGCAGAAGCATGATGCGACGCGGCTTCATTACGACTTCCGCATCGAGTGGGAGGGCGTCTTGAAAAGCTGGGCGGTGACACGCGGCCCCAGCCTGAACCCGGCCGACAAGCGGCTTGCGGTGCGCACCGAAGACCACCCCATGGATTACGGCGATTTCGAAGGCACCATTCCCAAAGGAGAATATGGCGGCGGCACCGTTATGCTGTGGGATCGCGGGCGATGGGAACCGGTGGGAGACGCGCGCAAAGGCTTTGCCGACGGCAATCTGAAAATGGAACTCCACGGCGAGCGGCTGCGTGGCCGGTGGGCGTTGATCAGGATGAAGCCGCGCGATGGCGAAAAGGGCGAGAATTGGCTGCTCATCAAGGAAAAGGATGACGAAGCCAGCCCCCACCGCGACATTTTGAAAGAGCTGCGCAGCGTGAAGACGGGCCGGACCATGGCCGCCATCGCGGCCGATGCGCCCGCCGAACAGCCTGCCGAGCATACGGCGGAGGATACGACCGAGCCCGGGGCCAAACCCGCCGGGCGCAAGCGCAGCTCCGCCGCGAAAGGCTCGGCCGGCCTTCCCGCCTTTCGGGAGGTGCAGCTCGCCACGCTGGTGGACGCGCCCCCGCCGGGCAAGGACGTGCTGCACGAGGTCAAATATGATGGCTACCGAGTGTTGATCGCCCGCGCGGACGATGATGTGCGCCTGTATACGCGCAGCGGGCTGGACTGGACGCAGAAGTTCCGTTCGCTCATTCCCGCCATCAAGGCCCTGCCTGCCCGGCGCTTCCTGATCGACGGCGAGGTCGTCGCCTATGACGATACCGGACGCACGGATTTTTCAGCGCTTCAGGCGGCACTGGGCGATGGCGGCCAACTGGACTGCTTCTGTTTCGACCTGCTGGAGCTGGAGGCGGAGGACGTGACCGGCCTGCCGCTGATCGAGCGCAAGGCGCGCCTGGAAGGGCTGATGTCCAGGACTGCCGGATCGCAGCTTCATTACAGCCCCCATGTCGTGGGCCATGGGGCACAGGTCCTACAGGAACTCTGCAGCAAGGGCATGGAGGGCGTCGTCTCCAAGCGTGCGGATGCACCCTACCTGCCGGGCCGCAGCAAAAGCTGGCTCAAGGCCAAGTGCAGCCTGCGGCAGGAATTCGTCATCGGCGGATTTGCAACGTCCGACAAGGCCGGACGCGCCTTCGCCTCTATCCTGGTCGGGGCCTATGACGGCGTTCGGCTCGTTTATAAGGGGCGGGTCGGCAGCGGCTTCGACGAAAAGATGCTGGTCGATCTGTCGGACCGTTTTGCCAAACTGTCCGTGGCGCGCGCGCCCTTCGATTCCGTTCCCCGAGCCATCGCCCGCACGGCGCGCTACGTGCGGCCGGAGCTGATCGCCGAAATCGAGTTCGCCGAGCTGACGCGGGAAGGCCATGTGCGCCACGGGGTCTTCAAAGGGCTGCGGGAGGACAAGGAGGCCGATACGGTGGTCGAGGAAAAGCCGGATGATGCCCCCGCACCCCGTACACGGCGCAAGAGCCGGGGCGACGGCAAGCCTGTCGACATCTGCGGCGTGCGGCTCACCTCGCCCGACCGGGTTCTGTTTGCCGAGCAAGGTGTCACCAAGAAAGACCTTGCACAGTATTATGCGCGGGTTGCCCCGCCGATGTTGCCCTATGCGGGTGGGCGGCCGGTGTCCCTCGTGCGCTGCCCGCAGGGCGACGAGCGGCATTGCTTCTTCCAGAAGCACGATACCGGCGGTTTCCCCGATGCGATGGGCAAGGTCGAACTGGCGGAAAAGGACGGCGGACGGGCGACGTATCTATCGATCGACGACGCAGCAAGCCTTGTGGCGGGCGTGCAGATGGGAACGATGGAGTTCCATATCTGGGGCGCCCGCAATGACGATGTGGAGAAGCCCGACCGGCTGGTCTTCGACCTCGACCCCGACGAGGGGCTCGGCTTTGCCGCAGTGCGCCAGGCCGCCAAGGATCTTGCCGAGCGCCTCGACGGGCTGGGCCTTCGCTCGCTCGTCCTCCTGACGGGCGGCAAGGGCGTTCACCTGGTCCTGCCGCTGCAGCGCCGGCAGGGCTGGGACGAGACGAAAGCCTTTGCGCGCGGCTTTGCACAATCCATTGCGGAAGACGCGCCGGATCGCTTCGTGGCCACCATGTCCAAGGCGCGGCGCAAGGGCCGCATCTTCATCGACTGGCTGCGCAACGAGCGCGGCTCGACGGCCATCTCCCCTTATTCGACGCGCTCGCGCAGCGGCGGGCCCGTCGCGACGCCCATTACATGGGAGGAGCTCGATACGGTGAGCGGGGCCAATCACTTCACCGTGCCGGATATGGCCGCACGCCTTGCCGGACCGGACCCCTGGGCCGACTATGCCGGGATTCGGCAGTCCATCACCCGCAAGGCACTGTCTGCGGTTACTTGATAAACGCCGCCCGCTGTCGCAACGTCCCACCCGCATCACGGGGGGAATGCAGGGCCATGGCAATCTACGAACTCGGCGATATCGCGCCGGAACTGCCGCAGGACGGCGATTTCTGGATTGCGCCCGGAGCGCATGTTGTGGGTCGCGTGCGGGTGGGGCGCCGTGTCGGCATCTGGTTCGGGGCGATCCTGCGCGGCGATAATGAGTGGATCGAGATTGGCGAGGGATCCAACATTCAGGAAAATGCCGTCCTGCATACGGATCCGGGCTATCCGCTGAGCATCGGCGCCGGCTGCACCATCGGGCACGGGGCCATCGTGCATGGCTGCACCCTGGGCGACAACACGCTGATCGGCATGGGTGCCACGGTGATGAACGGCGCGCAGATCGGGCGCAACTGCCTTGTCGCCGCCGGCGCCGTCGTGACCGAGCGCAAGGAGTTTCCCGATAACGTGCTGATCATGGGGGCGCCGGCCAAAGTTGTCAGGCCCATTGATGCGCAAGGGCAGGACGCGCTGCGCCAGTCGGCGCTGACCTATCAGAACAACTACCGGCGCTTTGCCGCAAATTTGAAACGCCTGGAGGATGAGGGACAATGAGTGCCTTTTTGAAAGATGTCATCAAGGCCCTGCCTGCCACCACCCCCTTCGTCGGCCCGGAAGCTCTGGAACGCCGGCTGGGGCTGACCTTCAAGGCGCGGATCGGCGCCAATGAAAGCACCTTCGGGCCCTCCCCCCGCGTGGTCGAGGCGATGAGCCGCGCGGCTGGCGAAAGCTGGGCCTATGGTGATCCGGAGCAATATGCGCTCAAACACGCGCTCGCCCTGCATCACGGCGTGGAGATGGCCAATATCGCCATCGGCGAAGGGGTGGATGGGCTCCTGGGGCTGACGGTCCAGGCCTGCGTCGACGCCGGGGACAGGGTCGTCACCTCGCACGGGGCTTACCCGACTTTCAATTACCACGTCTCGGCGCATGGCGGGGTGCTGGATTTCGTGCCCTACCGGCAGGATCGGGAGGATCCGGAAGCATTGCTCGAGCGCGTGCGGCAGGCCCCGCCGAAGATCCTCTATTTCGCCAATCCGGACAATCCGACCGGTTCCTGGTGGGATGCCGGAACGGTCACGCGTCTGATGGACGAAACGCCGGGTCAGACGCTGCTCGTCCTGGACGAGGCCTATAGCGACCTTGCCCCCGCGCAGGCGCTGCCGCCGATCCTTCCCCTGCGCCCGAATGTCCTGCGCTTCCGCACCTTCTCCAAGGCTTACGGCATGGCCGGCGTGCGCGTCGGCTATGTGATCGGGCCTTCGGAGCTGGTGTGCCAGTTCGACAAGATCCGCAACCATTTCGGCGTGTCGCGCATGGCGCAGGCCGGCGCCCTGGCTGCCCTGGCGGATCAGGAATATCTGCGCGCGACCATCGCCCGGATCGAGGCCGCGCGCGATCGGCTCGGTGCGATCGCAAGGAACGCAGGGCTTGTTCCGCTGCCGTCGGCAACCAATTTCGTCGCCATCGATTGTGGGCGTGACGGTGCATTCGCGCGCGCCGTCCTGCAGGGAATTCTCGAACGGGGCATCTTCATCCGCATGCCCGGTGTCGCACCGCTGGACCGCTTGATCCGCGTAACCGTCGGCACCCCGCACGAGATGGACCTGTTCGAGGCGGCGCTCGGCCAATCGCTCGCAGACGCGGTCCATACGCATGACCGGCAATCGGTCGCATCAGGAGGAACACGATGACGCCCGCATGGTCCACAATCGCCGCCCTTTCGGTTCTTCTATCCTTCGGCGCTGCGGCCCCGGCGGCTGCGGACGAAGCGCTGCTGGGCGGCTGGAAGACCGAGAACGGGACGGTGGTCGTCTTTGCCCCGTGTGCCGATGCCTTCTGCGCCACGGTCAAGACCGGCAGCTTCGCCGGGCAGCAGATCGGGCGGATGCAGGGTTCCGCACCGCGCTATACGGGCACGGTAACCGATCCGCGCAGCGGCAAGACCTATGAGGGGAGCGCCACGGTCAACGGTACCAAGCTCGCGCTTCAGGGCTGTGTCGCCAAGGTCTTCTGCCGAACGCAGAACTGGACGCGCTAGCCACCATGTCCTGCAGTCCGCCGCGCCCCGCTGTCAGCGGAACGCGGCGGCGTCGATGGGTCAGCGGGCGCGCTGATTGAACAGGACGCTCTGTGCGTTCTTGTCCTCAGAAATGTTGGAGCGGCGCTCCTCGCCCACGGCGAGGCCTTTTTGCACGGCGGGCCGGCTCTTCACGCGCTCGAACCAGCTTTTCAGGTTGGGGAAATCGTCCAGCGACTGGCCCTGCCGCTCATGCGGGACGATCCAGCCGATCGAGGCCATGTCGGCGATGGAATAGGCGTCGGCCAGATAGTCCCGCCCGGCGAGCCGACGGTCCATCACACCATAGAGGCGGTTGACCTCGTTCGTGTAGCGGTTGATCCCGTACTCGACCCGTTCCGGCGCATATTGCCGGAAGTGGTGCGCCTGCCCGGCCATCGGGCCGAGCCCGCCAACCTGCCAGAACAGCCATTCCTCCACGGCCACGCGCTGGCGCTCGTCCGTCGGGTAGAAGCGCGCGAACTTGCGGCCGAGATATTGCAGGATCGCCCCGGACTCGAAGACCGAGATCGGCTTGCCGTCCGGCCCTTCCGGATCGACGATGGCCGGCATCCGGTTGTTCGGGGCAATGGCCAGGAACTCCGGCTTGAACTGGTCACCCGCGCCGATATTCACGTAATTCACCGTGTAGGGAACGCCGAGTTCCTCCAGCATGATGCTGATCTTCCAGCCATTGGGGGTCGGCCAGTAGTGGAGTTCGATGGGCGCTGACATAGGGCTGCCTTTCCAAAATGATGCCCGAATGGGGTGCGTATCTAGGAGGCGCAAAGGCGCGTGAACAGGTTTGCGACAGCCGCAGGCTTTACGTTTCACTAACCGTTTACCCGTTCCGCGGGTACCGACGGGCTTCAGGCAGGGTTAAGGTTGCAGCCGTTAGCCTGGACGTCCCTGCAGAAAGGAAAGAGGTCATGATCATTCGCCTGGCATCCCTTACCCTTCTCCTCGGCCTCTTCGCCTATGGCTTCTCCAGCCTGGCAACCAAGGGTGACGAGCATCGCTTCGCCTTCAGCGGGCACTCGAGCTGTTATGACCAGGGGATCGTCTGCGCTCCGCAAACCAGCGTGCGCTGACCAAACCTGTCGGTGGCTTTGCAGCGCGTGCCGCTGACTGTATGGCTGTGGGCATGACCGACCGTTTCCTGCCCGCCGATCCCACCCCGATCGAAACGCCGCCCGTCGAACAGGGCCGTCTGTTCGACGATCCCGACGCCGCCGTGGCGGCGCTGACCCGGCTCTATGAGCGGTCGGTGGAGTTTCTTCTGGCACGGTTCCGCGATGTGCTCGACGCCGGCGGCTCTGACCGGCGCTACCGGGCCTTCTATCCGGAAATCTCGCTGACGACGACGGGGCACACCCGCATCGATTCCCGCCTGTCCTTCGGCTTCGTTTCCGGGCCGGGTCACTACGCCACCACCATCACGCGGCCGGATCTGTTCGGAGATTATCTGCGCAAGCAGATCGAGCAGCTCATGCACAATCACGGCCAGCCGCTGCGCATCGGCCATTCACAGACGCCCATTCCACTGCATTTCGCCTTTCCCGAAGGCAGCTACGTGGACGGCGCCGCAGCCGAGCGGCTGAACAAGCCGCTGCGGGACCTGTTCGACGTGCCCGATCTCGGCGCCACGGACGATCGCATCGTGAACGGCAATTTCGAGCCGGCCCCCGGCGAGCCGCTGCCGCTCGCGCCCTTTACCGCCCAGCGCGTGGACTATTCGCTGGCGCGGCTGGCCCATTACACGGCAACGAGCCCACGCCATTTCCAGAACTTCGTCCTGTTTACCAACTACCAATTCTATGTGGATGAATTCAGCGCGCTGGCGCGCCTGCGGATGAGCGAAGGCGGCCACGGCTTCGACAGTTTCGTGGAACCGGGAAACGTCATCACCCGGGCGGGCGAGGAAGCCCCGGCCAGCGGCATCGGCCCGGCGCGGCTGCCGCAAATGCCGGCCTATCACCTGACGAAGCCCGACGGCAGCGGGATCACCATGGTCAATATCGGCGTCGGCCCGTCCAACGCCAAGACGATCACCGATCATGTCGCCGTGCTGCGGCCGCATGCCTGGCTGATGCTGGGGCACTGCGCGGGGCTGCGCAACACCCAGCAGCTCGGCGATTACGTGCTCGCCCACGCCTATGTCCGCCAGGACCATGTTCTGGATGCCGACCTGCCGGTCTGGGTTCCGGTGCCGCCGCTCGCCGAAGTGCAGGTTGCGCTGGAAAAGGCGGTCGAGGACGTCACCGGCCTGGAAGGCTACGACCTCAAGCGGATCATGCGCACCGGCACGGTCGCCACCATCGACAACCGGAACTGGGAATTGCGCGACCAGACGGAACCGGTGGAGCGGCTTTCCATGTCCCGCGCCATCGCGCTGGACATGGAATCGGCCACCATCGCGGCGAATGGCTACCGGTTCCGCGTGCCCTACGGCACGCTCCTCTGCGTTTCGGACAAGCCGCTGCACGGGGAGCTGAAGCTGCCCGGCATGGCGACGGATTTCTACAAAAGGCAGGTCGCCCAGCATCTGGAAATCGGCATGCGCGCCCTGCAGAGCCTGTCCGAGATGCCGCATGAAAAGCTGCATTCCCGCAAGCTGCGCTCCTTCTTCGAGACCGCCTTCCAGTAGGCCGCGGGCCTACATTTCCTGATAGACCGGACCTTCCCCACCCTGCGGCACCGTCCAGGTGATGTTGCCGTTCGGATCCTTGATCTCGCAGGTCTTGCAGTGGACGCAGTTCTGCGCGTTGATCTGGTAGCGCGGGCCGCCCTCGCCCTCGATCCACTCATAGACCGCCGCCGGGCAGTAGCGCTCCGACAGGCCGGCATAGACATCGTGCTCGGACGTCTTCTGCAGGAGGGGGTCCTTGACCCGCAGGTGGACGGGCTGGTCTTCCTCGTGATTGGTGTTGGACAGAAAGACGCTCGACGTCTTGTCGAAGGTCAGGATGCCATCGGGCTTGGGATAGGCGATCGGCTTGTGGCGCGCCGCCGGTTCCGTGGACTGCGCATCGCTCTTGCCATGGCCGAGCGTGCCGAAGAGCGAAAAGCGCGCGAGCGCGTTGGTCCACATGTCCAGCCCGCCGAGCGCCACGCCCAGGAGCGTGCCGAAGCGCGACCAGAGCGGCTTCACATTGCGCACGGCTCGCAGATCCCGGCCGATGGGCGACTGCCGCCACCCGTCCTCGTAGGCGCTCAGCTCGTCCTGGCTGCGGCCGGCCGCCAGCGCCTCTGCCGCCGCTTCGGCTGCCAACATGCCGGAGGTGACGGCGTTGTGGACGCCCTTGATGCGCGGCACGTTCACGAAGCCGGCCGAGCAGCCCAGGAGGACGCCACCGGGAAAGGCGAGTTTGGGAACCGACTGGTAGCCGCCTTCGCTGATGGCGCGGGCGCCATAGGCGATGCGTTTGCCGCCCTGCAGGAGCTCGGCGATGTCGGGGTGCGTCTTGAAGCGCTGGAACTCGCCGAAGGGGGACAGATAGGGGTTGCGGTAGTTCAGGTGGGTGACGAAACCCACATACACTTTGCCGCCATCCAGATGGTAGACGAAGGACCCGCCACCCGTATCGTTGCGCAGCGGCCAGCCGAAGGAATGCTGGATCAGCCCCGGGTGGTGCTTCTCCGGCGAAACCTCCCACAATTCCTTCACGCCGAGCCCGAACTTGGCCGGCTCGCAAGCCGCGGCAAGGTCGTAGCGGGCGATGACGGATTTCGCCAGCGAGCCGCGGACCCCCTCGGCGATCATGACATAACGGCCCATCAGGGCCATGCCGCGCTGGTAGTTCGGCCCGGGCTCACCCGCGCGCGTCAGCCCCATATCGCCCGTCGCCACGCCGACGACGGCGCCCGTGTCGTCGTAGAGGATCTCGGCGGCGGCGAAACCTGGATAGATTTCCACGCCGAGGCCCTCGGCCTTCTCCGCCAGCCATTTGCAGACCAGCCCGAGCGAGACGACAAAGTTGCCGTGATTGCTCATCAGGCGCGGCATCAGCGCGCCGGGCAGGCGCAGGGCGCCCTGCGGCCCATACAGGTAGAAGCGATCCGCCGTCACCTTCTGGCGGATCGGCGACTCCTCGTCTCGCCAGCCGGGAAGCAGGCGGTCGAGCGGGCCGGGATCGAGCACGCAGCCGGACAGGATATGAGCACCGACTTCGGCCCCCTTTTCCAGAACGACGACGGACAGATCGGGCGAAAGCTGCTTCAGCCGGATCGCCGCCGACAGACCGGCCGGTCCGGCGCCGACGATGACGACGTCGAACTCCATGCTTTCGCGCTCCGGCAGTGCGTCCGGCAAGGGCTGATGCGACATTCCAGGGTCTCCAGACAGGTTCCCGAGGTGGTTTGGAATCTTTCCACACCCCTTGGCAACCGCCTTTTTCCTGTTGGAGCGGCGGGCGGCTGTCAATAAGATGGGGCGATGAGTTCCACCCACCACCCGGCCGGCCCGCAACAAGCCGCCATCGGCGCGCTCCTGCGCTGGATGCGCATGGCCGGCATCGACGGTGCGACGGGCAACGCCCCGCGCGACCGCTTTGCCGAAACGCAGGCCGAGGCGCAGCGCCGTCAGGCCGCCGCGCCGCGCCCGCCGGCTGCCGCCGCCCAGCCGGCCCATCCTGCAAGCGGCGCCTTACCGCCCGTGGCCGGCGCCCGCGCGATCGAACGCCCCGCCGCCCCACCGGCGGCCTCCACGCCCGAATGGCCAAGCATAGGAAGCGGGATCGCAGCGGACGATGCCCGCGAGCGCGCCCGCACGGCGCAAAGCCTTGCCGAACTGCGGGACGCCTACGCCGCCTTCGAAGGCTGCGCGCTGAAGGCGACGGCGCGCACCCTCGTCTTCGGAAACGGCGCAGAGAATGCCGAACTGATGCTGATCGGCGAGGCGCCGGGGCGGGAGGAGGACACGGCCGGCGAGCCGTTCGTCGGGCGCTCCGGCCAATTGCTGAACCGCATGCTGGCGGCCATCGGCCTGGAGCGGGACGCGGTCCGCGTGACCAACGTCATCGCCTGGCGGCCGCCCGGCAACCGCGCACCGACGCCGGCCGAAACGGAAATGTGCCTGCCCTTCGTTCTGCGCCAGATCGAACTTGTACAACCCAAGGTCATCGTCTGCCTGGGGTCCCCTTCGGCCAAGGCGATCCTGTCCTCCAATGACGGGATCATGCGCATGCGCGGCCGATGGACGGATCTCACCTTACCGGGCCTTGCTACACCGTTGCGCGCCACCGCCATGCTGCACCCGGCCTATCTCTTGCGGCAGCCGGCGCAGAAGCGTCTTGCCTGGCGGGACCTTCTGGCCGTGCAATCGGCTTTGGGCCTTTCAAGCCATGTCGGAAAGGCGACATGATCTGTCGGTAATGCGCTGGCGATGACGGGCTGCCCCGCCTAGTGCTGAGCGTGTGATTCGACGCGCAGCCTGCGTGGCTGATCCGAACGACCTGACGGGTTAAGACATGCGTGCGCAACTCCTGCCGATCATTTCTCTTCTGTCCTCGACCTTCTTCCTGATGGTCGGGGCCGGGCTGCAGGGTATCCTCCTGCCGGTGCGCGGCTCGCTGGAGCGCTGGTCCGCCTACGAGATCGGGCTACTAGGCACGGGATATGCCGTCTTCTTCACGGTCGGCTGCCTGGTGGCGCCGCGCCTGGTGCGCAGCGCCGGCCATGTGCGCACCTTCTGCAGCCTGGCGGCACTTCTGGCGGTCGCCGTGCTTCTGCATGCCATGATCGTGCATCCGATCGCCTGGATATTGCTGCGCGGCGTGTCCGGCTTTGCCCTGGCCGGGTCCTACATGATCATCGAAAGCTGGCTGAACGAGCGCGTCACCAACGAATCACGCGGCAAGATCTTCTCGCTCTACATGATGATCTCCATGGCGGCGATGATGTCCGGCCAGTACGTGCTGCCGCTGACCCAGCCCCTCCTGACCGTGCCCTTCATGATCTGCGCCATCTTCTTCTGCATGGCGGTGATCCCCAACGCCCTGTCCCGGGCGCAGTCACCCAAGCCGCTCACGCAGGTGCGGCTGGATCTGAAGGCGATCTTCCGCAATTCGCCGGCGGCGGCCCTGGGGGTGTTCCTGGCGGGCGTGCTGGCAGGTGCCTGGACCAATATGGCGCCGGTCTTCGGCACGGAAATCGGCTTTTCCACGGCCAGCATCGCGACGCTCCTGGTGGCGACCATGGCCGGCGGCATGATCTTCCAGTATCCGCTCGGCCGGCTGTCGGACCGGGTGGACCGGCGCATGGTGATGACGGCCATCGGGGCGATAGGCGCGGTCGTGGCGACCATCGCCATCGGCCTGTCGACGACGACGCCGGGCGTCCTGTTCTTCCTGGCCTTCCTGCTCGGCGGGATGATCTACCCGGCCTATTCGCTCGCCGTCGCCCATGCCAACGACTATGCCGACGCGGCCGACTTCGTGAAAATTTCCGGGGGCATGCTAATCCTGTACGGCTTCGGCACGATGGGCGGCCCCCTGCTGGCTGCCTGGCTGATGGAAAGCTACGGCCCCATGGGCATCTTCGTCGCCACGGGCAGCGCGCACCTGGTCTATGCGGCCTATTCGCTCTACCGCACGACGCGGCGGCAACCCGTGCCGGCCGAGATCCGGGAGGACTTCCAGTCCACCCCGCTGGCGCGCACCCAGACGCCCGCCACCTTCGCGCTCGATCCGCGTGGATCGGACCTAAGCGAGGCCATTCCCAACGACGACGACATACCGCCGAGCCCGGTCACACCGCAGCCGGAGCCGGCCAAGCCGACGCCGCCGGAGCCCGACCCGAACGCCCCCGAAAACCTGCCGGCCGACAGGATCAGGGAGATGGTGGGCTGACCTTGCGTGCCCGCCGCCGCTCCAGGCCCAGCCGGTGCTCGCGGAAGATGATGAAGAGCCCGGCCCCGATGACGATCATCGCCCCGACCAGGGTGTTCGCCCGGACCTCTTCTCCGAAGAGATAGTAGCCGAGCACGATGGCCATGATCATGGATGTATATTCGAAGGGGGCGATGGTCGAGGCGTCGGCATAGCGGTAGCTTGCCGTCAACAGGAGCTGCGCGACACCGCCGCACAGGCCCGCCCCGATCAGCAGCGCTGCCTGCGGGCCGTTCGGCAAGACCCAGCCGAAGGGTATGGTCACCAGCGATATGAGCGTGCTGGTGAGCGAGAAGTAGACGACGATCGTCGCCGTCTTCTCGCGGGCGACGAGGCGCCGGACCTGGATCATGGCGATGGCCGCCATGGCCGCACCGCCGAGGGAAGCGAGGACGCCCACGGCATGGCCGGCGTCGAGATCGGCCCGCGACATAGAAAAACTCGGCGCCGCAACCACGATGATGCCCGACAGGCCAACCAGCACGGCGATCCACCGGTAGGCGCGCACGGTTTCGTGCAGGATCAGCGCGGCGAAGACGACCGTCAAAAGCGGCGACGCGTAGGACAGGGATATCCATTCCGGATAGGGAAGCTGCGACAGCGCAAAGAAGCCGAGCCCCATGGAGGTGACGCCGACGACGCCGCGGATGAAATGGCCGCCCAGATCGTCCGTATGGAGCGCCGTGCGCAGATCACCGAGCCACCAGAGATAGATGGCGACCGGCAGCAGCGCGAAGAAGGACCGGAAGAACACCATCTGCCCGGCGGGGACCGTATCCCCCAAGGCCTTCAGGCAGGTCTGCATTCCCACGAAGATGAGCACGGAGATCACCTTCAGGCCGATACCATGGAGCGGTCTCGCCTCGGGACGGAGGGGCGCGGTCGGGCTGGCCATGGCAGGAGCTTTCGCAGGCGGCGGGAGGGCGGACGGGTATTGCTATGCCGGTCTTAGTGTCGGCGTGGCGGCGCGTCGAGGCATCGGCCGATAAACTTGGGCTCCGGCCGTTGGCAATTCGTGAGCACGGGTTTAACGAAAACGGGCTGACCGATGCACAGCGCAGCCGAAAGGAAAGAGCATGCGGAACGAGGACGGAGCCCCGGTTCGGCTCGAGGATTACCGCCAGACCGATTTCGCCATCCGCCATGTCGATATGACGATCCGCCTGTTCGAAGGCCATGCGGATATCACCACCCGGATGGATCTAAGCCGGCGGGACGGCGCGGATGTCACGGCGCCTCTGATGCTGGACGGCGACGAGCTCGTCCTGACGGGGCTTTCCCTTGGTGACGAACCGCTCGACGCGGCGCGTTTCGATGCCGGCCCGGACGGACTGACCATCCGTGACCTTCCCGCAACGGGAGAGTTCCGCCTGACGATCGGCACGCGCGTCGTGCCGGAAACGAACACCAAGCTCATGGGCCTCTACCGGTCCAACGGCATCTGGTGCACCCAGTGCGAGGCGGAAGGCTTCCGCCGCATCACCTATTTCCTGGACCGGCCGGATGTTCTTGCCACCTACCGCGTGCGGCTGGAAGCCGACCGGAACGCCGCGCCCGTCCTTCTGGCCAATGGCAATCCGGTCGAAGGCGGGCCCTTGCCCGGCGCCTCAGAGGGTGGCGACCCGGCGGACGCGCTGCGTCACTTCGCCGTCTGGGACGATCCCTTCCCCAAGCCGTCCTACCTCTTCGCCATCGTCGCCGGCCGGCTCGACTCCCTGCATAACAGCTACACCACGGCGAGCGGACGGGATGTCTCCCTGACGATCTACACCGAGCCCGGCCTCGCGGAGCGCGCGGGCTATGCCATGGATGCGCTGAAGCGCTCCATGCGGTGGGACGAGCGGCGGTTCGGCCGGGAATACGACCTCGACGTCTTCAACATCGTCGCCATCTCCGATTTCAACATGGGCGCGATGGAGAATAAGGGCCTCAACGTCTTCAATCACAAATACGTTCTGCTCGATCCCGACACGGCGACGGATGCCGACTATGCCGGCGTCGAAACCGTCATTGCGCATGAGTATTTCCACAACTGGACGGGCAATCGCATCACCTGCCGCGACTGGTTCCAGCTCTGCCTCAAGGAAGGGCTTACCGTCTATCGCGACCAAGAGTTTTCGTCGGACGAGCGGTCGCGGCCGGTCAAGCGCATCGCCAGCGTGCACGGGCTGAAGGCCAACCAGTTCCCGGAGGACCAGGGGCCATTGCAGCACCCGGTGCGGCCCGTCGCCTACCGGGAGATCAACAATTTCTACACGGCGACCATCTACGACAAGGGCGCCGAACTGGTCCGCATGATCGCGACGATCCTGGGGCAGGATGCCTTCCGCAAGGGGATGGATCTCTATTTCGAGCGGCATGACGGCGATGCCGCAACGGTGGAGGATTTCATCGCCTGCTTCGAGGATGCATCGGGCGCAGACCTGACGCAGTTCTTCCTCTGGTACCGCCAGGCCGGGACGCCGCAGCTCGAGGTCCGCCAGATCTTCGACGAGACATCCGGCCGCCTGACGCTGGAGTTGCGGCAATCGCTCCAGGCGGGCGCTGCCGGCACCGGCACGCTCCCCATGCACATTCCCGTGCGATTCGGCCTGGTCGGGCGCAACGGGGGCGATCTTGCACCCGCGCTTCACAGCGCCGACACACGTGTGGAGGCGGACGTGATCCACCTGACGCAGGAGCAGGCGACGATCGTCTTCGAAGGGTTGGACGAACGCCCCTACCTGTCGATCCTGCGGGACTTCAGTGCCCCGGTGCAGCTTGCCTATAAAGAGTCGTCGCAGGACCGGCTCGCGCTGGCGCGGCTGGACCCGAACCCCTTCGGCCGCTGGCGTGCCTTGACCGACATGGTGGGCGATGCGCTGGCAGCGGCCGTGCGCTCCGGCGGCGCAGGCACGCCGGACGAGCGGATGCTCGATGCCATGGTCGAGGCGGCGCAGGACGAAGCCCTCGAACCCGCGCTTCGGGCGCAGATGGCAAGCCTGCCGGGCGAGGCCGAGATCACCCGCCTGGTGGCCGACAATGTCGATACAGACCGCGTTCACGATGTGCGCGTAGAGATGCTCGCCGCCCTGGGGCATCGCGGCAAGGCGGCGTTCGAGCGGCTGCGCGCGGCGCTCGACACGCAAGAGGCTTTTTCGCCATCGGCCGACAGCGCAGGGCGCCGCGCCCTGCGCAACACGCTGCTGGCACCCCTGTCGGCGGCGCTCGGCACGAGCGAGCTGGCGCAGGAGGCTTTTGCGGCATCGCGCAATATGAGCGATCGTCTGGCCGCACTGACCGTACTCGCCCACCAGTTTCCGGAGGATGCCGCCACGCGGCAGGCCCTCGCCGCCTTTTATGACCGCTTCGAAGAAGACCCGCTGGTCCTGGACAAGTGGTTCATGCTGCAGGCCAGCGCGCCGCATGCCGGCACGCTGGCGCGGGTGGAGGCGCTGGTCGCCCATCCGAAGTTCCGGCTCGCCAATCCGAACCGCGCGCGCGCCGTCCTGGCGGGGGTGGCGGGCCTCAACCCTTACGTCTTCCACCAGGCCGACGGCGCCGGCTACCGCTGGATGGCCGGCATGCTGGCGGAGCTCGACGCGCTCAATCCGCAGACGGCCGCCCGCATGGCGACGGCCTTCCGCTCCTGGCGCTCGATGGAGCCCGGGCGGCGTGCGGCGGCGCAGGAGGCCCTGCGCCAGTTGCAAGCGCGTCCAGGCCTGTCGCGCGATCTGAAGGACATTCTGGACCGCACGCTTGCGTGAAGCGGCAGGCGTTCAGCCTTTGGCAAGCAATTTGCGCCTTGGGCGGCTGGACAACCGATTCGGCCTCTGATTCATTGGGGCCGATTCGGGGGCGCAAACGCGGACGAACGCGGCGGGCGCATGGCGGCATACGGGGGTACGAGCCATGGTTGCGGACGCTGGTAAGGCATCTGCCGGAGGCGCCGCCAGACGCTTTACGCCCATGCGTTCGACGGTCCGCTCGCTGGAAGGTGTCGCACATCGCCTGACGCGGTTCCTGGGGGATCCGGCCGCCAATCTGGCCGGTTGGGAGCCGCTGCTTCGCAAGGCCATTCCCTTCCTGACGGTCCTGTTCCTGCTGGTCCTGGCCTTTACCCGCTTCGTCGCGCTGATGGAGCATCGGCACGACGTCGAGAACGCGGCGCGCGAAAAGCTGAGCGCCAATGCCACGCTGATGCGGCTCGTGGATTCGACGCTCGAGCTGCCGGCCGCGGCAGACCGGGCGAACCGTCTGATCGGCCAGTCGCTCCCGCCGGAATTTTCCGCGCGCGGCGCGCGGGTCCTGGTCACGGATCTCTCCGGCCGCGTGGTGGCGGCGACATCGTCGGCGAGCGACATGGTCGGACGCGATGCCACCTCGGTCCTCGGCCCGGCCGAGGCGCTGCTCGTCTTCGGCGAGGAAGCGGGCGTCATGCGCACCGAGGTCGGCGGCGAGATGTCGCTTGTGGCCGGCGCCGTCCTGAAGGCGCCGCTCGGCGCCGCCATCCTTATCCAGCCTGAACCGCTCCTCTATGCCGACTGGCGGCGGATCGCCTCCATCAGCGTCACGCTCTTCGCCATGACGGGCGTGGTCCTTCTGGCGATCCTGTTGGCTTACTTCCGGCAGTCCGCGCGCGTGGCGGCAACCGACGCCATGCTTGCCGAGGCGCATCAGCGCGTGGATACGGCCCTGTCACGCGGGCGCTGCGGACTCTGGGACTGGGACCTGGCGCGGGGGCGCATGTACTGGTCCCGCTCCATGTACGAAATTCTGGGCATGCGGGCGCAGGAAGGCGTCCTGTCCTTCGGCGAGGTATCCCGCCTGATCCACCCGGAGGATGGCAGCTTCTTCGAGATCGCGCGGCAGATCGCCTCCGGCAAGCTCGTCAATATGGAGCGCTCCTTCCGGATGCGCCGCTCCGACGGGCAGTATATCTGGCTGCGCGCCCGCGCCGAGGTGGTCCGCAACACCCAGAACGATATCCGCCTGATCGGCGTGGCTGTCGATGTGAGCGAGAACCAGACCCTGGCCCGCATGACGAGCGAGGCGAACACCCGGCTCCAGAACGCCATCGAGAACGTGTCCGAGACCTTCGTCCTGTGGGACAGCCAGGACAAGCTCGTCCTGTGCAATTCCAAATATCAGGAAGTGTTCGGCCTGTCCGACCGGGACATCATTTCCGGCACCCCGCGGGAAACCATCCTGCAGCGCTCCCGCAAGCCCATTGCCGAGCGCAAGCTCACCTCCCCCAGCTTCGTGGCCGGCGAGCGCGCATCCGAAGCGCTCCTGGCCGATGGCCGCTGGCTGCAGGTGTCCGAGCGGCGGATGGGCGATGGCAGCTACGTTTCCATCGGCACCGACATCACCCAGCTCAAGCTCCACCAGGAGCGGCTGAGCGACAGCGAGCGCCGCCTGATGGCGACGATCAACGACCTTTCGGCCGCGCGGCGCGATGCCGAAGCCAAGGCACGCGCGCTGGCCGAGATGAACGAGAGCTACAGCGTCGAGAAGGACCGGGCCGAGAGTGCCAACCGGGCCAAGACCACCTTCCTGGCCAATATGAGCCATGAGTTGCGCACGCCGCTCAACGCGATCATCGGCTTCTCCGAAATCATGCGCGACAGCGCCTTCGGGCCGATCGGCAACGAAAAATACAGCGAATACGCGTCCGACATCCACCAGAGCGGCCACTACCTCCTGAAGCTCATCGACGACATCCTCGACATGTCGAAGATCGAGGCGGGGCGCATGGTCATGGCGCGGGAGGAGATCGACGTCGGCGCCGTGGCGGGCGAGGCGCTGCGCATCCTGGACGTCCAGGCACGGGCGCGGCGGCTCGACGTGCGCCGCGAATTGTCGGGCGGCATGTCGATGCAGGGCGACCGCCGGGCCGTCAAGCAGGTGCTGCTCAACCTCATCTCCAACGCGGTCAAGTTCACGCCCGAAGGCGGCACGATCCGCCTGCGCACGCGCGTGGCGGGGGGCAGCGCCTATATCTCCATCGCCGATACGGGCATCGGCATTCCGCCATCGGCGCTCAACAAGCTCGGCCGGCCCTTCGAACAGGTGGAAAACGAGTTGACCCGGACCAACAAGGGCACGGGCCTCGGCCTTGCCATCGCCCGCTCGCTGGTCGAGTTGCAGGGCGGCTCAATGCGCATTTCAAGCCGGGTCGGGCATGGAACGGTCGTCTCCTTCCGCATGCCCCTCGCCACCACGCCGGGTGCCGCGGCCACTCAGTCCTGAGGTGGCTCGGGGAGCAGTCGATCGAAGATTGCCCGAACGGCCGCGGCGCGTTCGCCAAGGCAGGGCTCGATCTCTTCAATACCGGCCAGGTCGAGCGCCTGCGCCATGCGCTCTGCCAGTCCACGCGGAAGATCCTCGACCTTGCGGGCGCTGCCGCTGCCCAGCCGGTTCAATTGGACGATCCGGGTAAAGGCGCGGATGGCGTCCGTCAGATGCCCATCGCCAAGGTCGGGCCGTGCCCGCTCCAACGCGGCCAGGATGTCGGCCGTCGGCGCGCCGACCATATCGGCCGGAACCGCCTCGGCCAGCACGGCCCATTGGGCCATGAATTCCAGGTCGATCAGGCCGCCCGGCAACAGCTTCAGGTCGAGCGGGCCGCGGGCCGGCTTGTCCCGCTCGATCCGCCGCCGCATGGACGACACGTCGCCAGCGAGCTTCTGATCCGTGTGGTGTACCGCGATGGCCTCGCGGATGATGGAGGCCACCTCGCAGAGTAGCCCGGCATCGCCCGCGATGGGGCGCGAGCGCGTCAGGGACATGCGCTCCCAGGTCCAGGCCTCGCTGGCCTGGTAGCGCCGGAAGGAATCGACATGCGTGGCGAGTGGCCCCTTGTTGCCGGAGGGGCGCAGGCGAAAATCGACCTCGTAGAGGACGCCCTCCGCCATGGGAGAGGACAGGGCCGCGATCAGCCTCTGCGTGAGCCGCGTGTAGTAGGTGGATGTCGGCAGCGGGCGCTCGCCATCCGACTCCTCGGCCTCGGCATCGTGATCGTAAAAGAGGATCAGGTCCACATCGGATGAGGCGGTCAGCTCGCGGCTGCCCAGCCGGCCAAGGCCCTGAAGGGCGATCCGGCCACCCGCCACCCGGCCGTGGCGGGCCGCAAACTCGTCTTCCACCGAACGCAGCAGGGCGGGAATGATGACCTCCGCCAGATCGGTGAAGGCGTAACCGGCCTCCTCCCCCTCGATGGCGCCCGATAGCAGGCGCACGCCGATTCGGAACTTCTGCTCGGTGGCGAAGATCCGCAGCCGGTCGAGCCGGTCCTCGTGGCTGGGTGAATCCGCCAGGAAGGCGGCCAGTCGTTCGCCGATCACCGTGCGGGTCGGCATTTCTCCGTAGAAATTGGGGTCGATCAGCGCATCGAAGACATGCGGGCGGTGCGAGATCGTCTCCGACAGTCCGGGCGCCGAGGTGATGATCAGCGCCAGAAGATCCAGGAGCCTTGGATTGGACGCGATCAGTGCGAAGAACTGCACGCCGGCCGGAAGACCGGCCAGGAAGCGGTCCAGCATAGCGATGGCGCTGTCGGGATCGCGCCCGCCGGCAAAGGTCGAGAGAATGGTCGGCAGCGCGGCTTCCAGCCGCTCGCGCGCCGCGTCCGAGCGCATGGCACGGTAGCGCTTGGCGCCCCACCCCGCCACGATATGCGCCACGTCCTGCGGGCGCTGGTAGCCCTGCTCCGCCAGGACGTCGAGGGCCTCCCGGTCGGTCTCGTCCGACAGGAGGGCCGTGACGGGGTGCTCGCGCCCCTGCCCCCGGCCATCGAAGAGCGTGGCGAAGTGGCGGTCCACCGTCACAAGGCATTGCGTCAGCGCCGCACCGAAAGCCTTGGCATCCGCAAAGCCGGCCAGGCGCGCCACGCGTTCCAGATCGTCCGGCGCGTCCGGCACCGTGTGTGTCTGGTCGTCGGCGAGCATCTGCAGGACATGCTCGATATGGCGCAGGAACCAGTAGCAGCCCGTCAGCTCCTGCGCGACGGATGCGGCGATCCACCCCCCTTCGGCCAGCCTGGCCAGGGTATCGACGGTGCGCCGCTGCCGCAGTTCCGGGGCGCGGCCCGCGGCGATGAGCTGCTGCGTCTGCGCGATGAACTCGATCTCCCGGATGCCGCCGCGTCCGAGCTTGACGTTGTGCCCGGCAATGGCGATGCCGCTGAAGCCGCGGTGCCGGTCGATCCGGTCCTTCATGTTCTGGATGTCGCGGATGGCGGCGAAGTCGAGGTAGCGCCGGTACACGAAGGGCGTGATCGCCGACAGGAACTCACCCGCAGCCGCCGCATCGCCGGCAATGCAACGCGCCTTGATCATGGCGGCGCGTTCCCAGTCGCGGCCGGCGCTTTCATAATAGATGAGCGCTGTCGGCACCGGAATGGCGAGCGGCATGGCGGATGGATCGGGGCGCAGCCGCAGGTCCATCCGGAAGACATAGCCATCGCCCGTCCGCTCGCCGATCATGCGCACCAGCCGCCGCGCCACGCGAGAGAACATCTCCACGCTTTCCGCCGGATCGACGACGGCCGGCACTTCGGGCTCGAACAGGAGGATCAGGTCGATATCGCTGGAATAGTTGAGTTCCCGCCCGCCGAGTTTGCCCATGCCCAGCACGAACAGGCCGCACCCGCGTTCCGGCTGCTCCTTGTCGGGCAGGCGCAACTGACCCCGCCGGTCGAGATCTAACAGGCAGAAGCGCAGCGCCCGGCGAACCGTCGCCTCGGCGAGGGCCGAGAGCTTGCGGGTGACGAAATCCTCGTCTTCCACCTCGAACAGATCGAGAAGGGCGAGGATCAGGCTGAATTCGGCCTTGGCGATGCGAAGGGCTGACATCTCCTCCTTCTCGCCGGCATCCGCCGGGATCGGCTTGCCCAGTTGCGCCAGGATATCCTCAAGCCGCGCCTGTCCCTCATCGCGGGTCAGCGGCTCCAGCCAGTCCGGCCGCGACAGCATGAGGCGGTTGAGATAGATCGACAGATCGAGCACGGCACCGAGCCTGTCCCGTTCCGGCGAGGGCTCGCCTAAGAATCGCTGCAGCCCCGTGCAGCCGGCTTCCTCGGCCCGTAGGGAAAGGTCGGCCAGGAAGGCCTTGGCCCGCGCCGCGTCGAGGGGCGAAAGCATGCCCGGCCCGGTCATCAACAGTCCCGTCATTCACATCCCCCCGGCATGCCCCCGGACGGCAAGCTCAGGATGCTGCAAGTCCGTCCGGTATGTCGATCACCACCCGGAGCCCCGGCGCGGCATCCTCTATGCGTACCCGCCCGCCATGCAGGCGCGCAATGGCCTGGACAAGCGAAAGGCCGAGCCCCGAGCCCGGACGGGTGCGGCTGCGATCCAGCCGGTAGAAGCGCTCGAAGACGCGCTCCTTCTGATCGTCCGGGATGCCCGGCCCGTTATCGGCAACACTGATGCGGCAGAACCCGTCCTTGGCGCTCACACGCACGCTGACCTGCGGCGCCGGATTGCCGGTCCCGTATTTCAGGGCATTGTCGATCAGGTTGGCCAAGGTCTGGGCGATCAGCTCGCGGCTGACCATGGCCGGAACCGGCAGCGGCGCATCGATGGACAAGGTGGCGCCGGCTTCCTCGGCGACGGGCTCGTAAAGCTCGGCCACGTCGGCGGCCATGGCGGCAAGGTCCACCTTCACCTTTTCCACCGGGTGGGACCCGGCCTCCACACGGCCGATCATCAGGAGCGCGTCGAAGGTGCGGATCATCTGGTCCGCCTCTGTCACCGCGGCGTCCAGCGCCTGGCGCGGATCGGACGAGCGATCGATCAAGGCGGCCTCGGCCCGGTTGCGCAGGCGCGTCAGAGGCGTCTTCAGATCATGGGCAATATTGTCGGAGACCTGTCGCAGCCCCTCCTGCAGCAGGGCCACCCGGGCCAGGAGCGTGTTCATGTTCTCCGACAGGCGGTCGAACTCGTCCCCCGCACCGGTGACCGGGAGCCGTTCCGACAGGTCACCGGCCAGGATACGGCGGGACGAGCGGGACATTAGGTCGAGCCGCTGGAGCGCCCGGCGCCCGACCAGGAGCCAGGCAAAGAGCGCACCCGCGCCCATGAGCCCCAGCGCCAGAACCAGCGCGTCGCGCACCACCAGGCGGATGCGGTCGAGATCCGTCGTATCGCGGCCGACCAGAATGCGCATGCCGTTCGGCAGGGAGACGACCTCCGCCACCGCAAGATGGTAGCGATCCTCGGAATCCTCCGTGAAGCGCTCATAGCCGAAGGGCACGGAAATAAAGCCCGCGCGGTCCAATATGCCGGGATCGAGGCTCTGGACGTTGCCCGACAATATCCGCCCCGTCGCATCGGTGACGAGATAGAGCGAGGCGCCGGGTTGGCGCGAACGCTGGTCGATGGAGCGAACGAGCCCGACGATCCCGCCCCTGGCATAGACGCCGCCGAGCTCGCGGATCTCGTCGGTGATGACGGCGCGGCTCTGCTGCTGCAGAATGCCGGCCGCCGTGGCGGTCACGTAGACGACGAGCACCACGGCGAAGATGGCGAAGAGCGCCAGGAAGATGGCCGACAGGCGGACGGATGTCATCCGCATGAGTGCACGCAGGCGCTTCACGCGCGTCAGTCCGCCCGCATGATGTAGCCGGAGCCGCGCACCGTATGCAGGAGCGGGCTGCCGAAATCACGTTCGATCTTGGAGCGCAGGCGCGAAATATGCACGTCGATCACGTTGGTCTGCGGGTCGAAATGGTAGTCCCAGACATTTTCCAGGAGCATGGTGCGCGTCACCACCTGGCCGGCATGCTTCATCAGATATTCGAGCAGACGGAACTCCCGCGGCTGCAGGATGATCGGCTTGCCGGCACGCCGTACCTCGTGCGAGAGGCGGTCGAGCTCCAAATCGCCCACACGGTACAGCGTTTCCTGGTCCTTGCCTCCCCGCCGGCGGCCCAGCACCTCGATCCGCGCCAGAAGCTCGGAGAAGGAGAACGGCTTGGTAAGGTAGTCGTCGCCGCCGGCACGCAGGCCGGTGACGCGGTCATCGACCTGGCCGAGCGCCGACAGGATCAGAGCCGGCGTGTGGTTGCCCTTGCGCCGTAGCTCCGAAATGAGCGACAGCCCGTCACGCCCCGGCAGCATCCGATCGACGATCCAGGCGTCGTAGCCATGCGTATCGGCCATATGGAAGCCGGTATCGCCATCGCCCGCACGGTCGGCCACATGGCCGGCCTCGCGCAGCGCCTTGACGAGATAGGCCGCCGCCTCGTTGTCGTCTTCGATCAGCAGGATTTTCATGGAAAAAGCTGTAGCGTCGTTTCGCGCCGCTGGAAACTCGCTCGCGGGCTGCAATTGCATGGCATTCACTCCCTCGGTGGACCGACGTGAATGAACGAAGGGGGCGCCTTCGCATGGAACGCGCCCCCTTCGCCGTGCTCGTGAGCCGGCCGTCAGCCCTCGGAGATGGGCAGCGCCACGAAGCGGTTCTGATCGCCCGTGCGGAGCTGGAACAGCGCCGCCTTGCGGCCTGAGTCCGAGGCTGCCTTGATGGCCGCTTCGACATCCTTCTGGCTCGTCACTTCCGTGCCGTTGACGGCCACGATCACATCGCCCACCTGGACGCCCTTCACGGCCGCTTGCGACTCCGGATCGAGATCGGTCACCACCACGCCATTTCCATCGTCCGACGGTGCGAGCTTCAGCCCGTAGCCGGTCAGCGCCGACGGATCGGTCGGCACCCGCGACGGGTTGGCGGCCGAGGCCGATTCGTCGAGCGAAGACAGATCGCCGAGCTTGACCTTGACGTCCTCTGCGCTGCCATTGCGCCAGACCGTAATGTCGACTTCCGCGCCCGGCTGGAAGTTCGCGATGTCGCGGGCCAGCTCACGCGGATTGTCGATGGTCTGACCGTTGACGGCGGTGATGACGTCGCCCGTCCGGATACCGGCCTTGGAGGCCGGGGTCTCGTTGTCGGGAAGGGTCACGATGGCGCCCTTGTCCTGCGCCAGCCCGACCGCATCGGCAATGTCCTTGCTCACTGGCGCGATCTGCACGCCGAGCCAGCCGCGCTGCACCGATCCCTTCTCCCGCAGCGAATTGACGACGCTGGAGACGGTCGTCGCCGGAATGGCGAAGGCGATGCCGACATTGCCGCCGGAGGGCGAGTAGATGGCCGTGTTCACGCCCACGACCTTGCCCTCGAGATTGAAGGCCGGCCCACCGGAATTGCCGCGGTTCACGGCCGCGTCGATCTGCAGGAAGTCGTCATAGGGACCGGCGCCGATATCGCGGCCTCGGGCTGAGATGATGCCAGCCGTCACCGAGCCGCCGAGACCGAAGGGGTTGCCCACGGCCACGACCCAGTCGCCCACATGCATCTTGGTGTCGTCGGCAAAGTCCACATAGGTGAACTTCACATCGGGCTCGTTCACCTTCAGGACAGCCAGGTCGGTGCGCTGGTCGGTACCGACCAGTTCGGCGTCGTATTCCTTGCCGTCATCGGTCACGACGGTGAAATTGTTGCCGTCGGAGACGACGTGATTGTTGGTGACGAGGTAACCATCCTCCGACACGAAGAAGCCGGAGCCCTGGGCCATCGTCTGGCGCGGCTGCTGTGCGCGAGGGCCTTCGCGGCCGCCCGGCATGCCCGGCGCGCCTGGCGTGCCGAACTCGAAGAAGCGGCGCAGCGGGTGATCTTCGGGCAGGTTATCGAAAGGCGACTGGAAGTTCTCCGTCCCGCGGGAAGCCACGGGGCGCGTCTCGCCGCGCACGCGCACCGACACGACCGCCGGGGAAACCTTCTGCACCACGTCCGCAAAGCCGAACTGCACGGCCGGAGCCTGAACGGTCACCGGTTCGGCCTGGCTCGGCAGCGTGTTGGTCAACACACCGCCCATGGCGAAACCCGCCACACCGGCCGCAAGGGCCGCGGCGCTGACCTGACGCTTGTAACGGGAATTCACGAGTTTGAACATCGAGCGACCTTTCGAGATGTTGCCTCTTTCGGGAAGGTGCGGCCTTCCCTGTCGCGCTCAGATGTAGGGTTTCCAGACTTACGGCATGTTTTCTGCCGCATGAAATCTTCGTAAGGTTGACCGGCGCTTCAGCCCCGCTCCCGGCGCCGGACGATCGCCTCCAGGGCGCGCTCCTCCTCCGCGCTCAGGCCGTTCTCGGACCCCGTCGCACGGCGGCTGGACAGCCAGAGGTAGAGCCCGCCCGACAGGAGCAGAAGCACCGGCAAACCCCAGAGCAGGAGCGTGCCGAGGCGCAAGGGCGGCCGCAGCAGGACGAATTCGCCGTAGCGCGCGACGATATAGGACATGACCTCGCCATCGCTGTCGCCGGCCTCCAGCCGGTCGCGGACCAGGACGCGCAGGTCCCGCGCCAGCGGCGCATCGCTGTCGTCGATCGACTGGTTCTGGCAGACGAGGCAGCGCAGGCCGGCGGAAATGTCCCGGGCCCGCGCCTCCATGGCGGGATCGGCCAGGATTTCGTCCGGTTGTACCGCCATAGCCGGTGCACAGAGCCCAAGGAACAGGGCCAGCATGATGAAAAGCCGCCTCATGCCGGTACGTCCGACACGCGGCGGCTGCGCCGCGACGGCGCCCCGATGCGCAACCGGCGGTCGGCGAGCGACACCATGCCACCCAGCGCCATCAGGACCGTCCCGTACCAGATCAGCGTCACGAGTGGCTTGTACCAGACACGCACCACGTTGGCGCCGCCATTGGATTGCGCATCCCCCAGCGAAACATAGGTCTGGCTGAAGAGATGGGTGTAGATCCCCGCCTCCGTCGTCGGCATTTGCCGCGCCGGATAGAAGCGTTTGGCGCTTTCGATCGTCACGGTACGGCTGCCCTCCCGAACCAGGGAGAAGATGCCGACCATGTCCTGGTAATTCGGCCCCTCACGCTCTTCCATGGCCTCGAAGCGCAGGCTGTTGCCGCCGACGGCGATGCTGTCGCCGGGCTGCATGACGGTGACGGTCTCCGTTTCGAAGGCGCTGACGGTGACGATGCCGAGCAGGGTCACCCCCAGCCCGAAATGGGCGAGCGCCGTTCCGAAGGCCGAGCGCGGCAGCCCTTTCAGGCGGCGCCAGGCCACGCCCGACGATGCCTTGGGCAGGCCCGCGCGGTAGGCGAGATCCGTCAGGCTGCCGGCCATCAGCCAGACGGCAAGGCCGAAGCCGAAGGCGGCGAGGATGCGTACGCCCTGCGTTACGGCCAGCGTGACGATGACGACGGCAAGCGCCAGCCCCACCGCCAGGTAGAGGCGCTGCGCAGCTCCGGCAAGGTCGGCCCGCTTCCAGGCCAGGAGCGGCCCGAAGGGGACGGCCAGGAGCAGCGGCACCATCAGGGGGCCGAATGTCAGATTGAAGAACGGCTCGCCGACCGAGATCTTCTCGCCGGTCAGCACCTCGAGGATCAGGGGATAGAGGGTTCCGATCAGCACCGTGGCCGTGGCGGTGGTCAGGAACAGATTGTTCAGGACGAGCGATCCCTCGCGCGAGATCGGCGCGAAAAGGCCGCCGCTCCCCAGCTCGCTGGCGCGGAAGGCGAAGAGCGCGAGCGAGCCGCCGATGAACAGGGCCAGGATCCCCAGGATAAAGACGCCGCGCTCCGGATCCACGGCAAAGGAATGGACCGAGGTCAGAACGCCGGACCGCACCAGGAACGTGCCGAGCAGCGACAGGGAGAAGGTCAGGATGGCCAGGAGCACGGTCCAGATCTTCAGGGCCGAGCGCTTTTCCATGACCAAAGCCGAATGCAGGAGCGCCGTGCCGGACAGCCACGGCATGAAGGAGGCGTTTTCGACCGGGTCCCAGAACCACCAGCCGCCCCACCCCAGCTCGTAATAGGCCCAGTAGGAGCCCATGGAAATGCCGGCCGTCAGGCAGATCCAGGCCGCCAGCGTCCAGGGGCGGACCCAGCGCGCCCAGGCGGCGTCGATCCGCCCCTCGATCAAGGCCGCGACGGCAAAGGAGAACGAGATCGAGAAGCCGACATAGCCGAGGTAGAGAAGCGGCGGATGAATGGCGAGGCCGATATCCTGCAGGATGGGATTGAGATCCTGGCCTTCCATCGGCGCGGGAAAGATCCGCGTGAAGGGATTGGACGTCATGAGGATGAAGGCCAGGAACGCCAGCGTGATCCAGGCCTGGACCCCCAGAACATTGGCTTTGAGCGTTGCAGGCAGGTCCCGCCCGAAACTTGCCACCAGGGCGCCGAAGAAGGCGAGGATGAGCACCCAGAGGAGCATCGACCCCTCATGGTTCCCCCAGACGCCGGTGATCTTGTAGAGCATCGGCTTGAGGGAATGGGAATTCTGGACGACGTTCAGCACCGAGAAATCGGAGGTGATGTAAGCCATGGTAAGCGCCGCGAAGGCAAGGCTCAGCAGGGCGAAAATGCCGATGGCCGTGTTGGAGCCCAGCTCCATCAAACGGGTGTTGCCGCGCCGCGCGCCGATCATCGGCAGCACCGACTGGACCAGCGACAAAACCGCCGCCAGCACCAGCGCGAAATGGCCGAGCTCGACCGTCACGAGCCGGTACCCCGCCCGACGCTGGCTTGCGGCAGGGGCTCACCCTCCTGCCAGATACCCCGGGCCTTCATATCGTCGACGACCTCTTTCGGCATGTAGTTTTCGTCGTGCTTGGCGAGCACCGTATCGGCCAGGAACACGCGGTCCGGGCCGAGCGTGCCTTCGGTCACCACGCCCTGCCCCTCCCGGAACAGGTCGGGCAGAAGCCCCGTATAGACCACCGGCACGCTTTCGACCGTATCCGTCACGCGGAAGCGCACCGTGTTTCCGCCGCGCTCGACCGAGCCCGTCTCCACCAGGCCGCCCAGCCGGATCCGCTGCCCCGTATCCGGCGCCCGCGCGGCGACCTCGGTAGGCGAGTTGAAGAAGGCGACACTGTCCGAAAGCGCCGTCAGGACGAGCCCGGCAGCCACGGCGACAACCCCGACCATGCCCGCAAGGGTGGCGAAGCGCTTCTGCTTGCGTGTCATGGCGCGCTCCTTTCCTGTGTCGGCGTCAGGCCGAGCTCCTGGCCAAGACCGGTGATCTGCGCGCGCTCGGGCGAGCCTTCCGCAAAACTGTCCTGCGCCTTCGACACGGCCTCCCGGGCGCGTGTGCCATCGCCCAGGACGCTATAGGAGCGGATCAGCCGCTTCCAGCCCTCGATATCGTCTGGCTCCGCCTCCAGCCGCGCGGCAAGCCCGTCCACCATGGCCGCGATCTGCGCCTGGCGTTCCTGCTCGGGCAATTGCGCCATGGCGGCCACGGCATCCTGCGACGGGGGCGGAACCGCCGGACCGGAAGTCGCACCGGCAACGCCGCCAAGGCGTCCGCGCGCATCGTCGAGCGCAGCGCGGGCCAGCGGCATCCAGGGGGCAGTGTCCGGGCTGCCCGCGATGAGCGCTTCCCAGGCCGGGGCGGCCTCTGCGAAGCGATCCTCCTGGCTGAGTTGCAGCGCCAGGAAGAATCTGGGAAGCAGGATCTGCGGATCGAGGGCGAGCGCCGCGCGGAAGGACGCCGCGGCCGCATCGGTAACGCGGCCCTCCGCCTGCATGACCTGCGCTTCGCCCAGGCCGCTCAGGCGTGCGGGGCTCGGGCCGAGCAGTTCGGACGCGCGGCCGAAGGCCGTCACGGCTTTCTGCGCATCTCCCATCCGAAGATAGATCGGGGCCAGAACGTCCCAGCCCTGGCCTTCCTCCGGATTGGTGGCAAGCCGCGCCTCCGCCCGTGCGACGAGGGCGGCGACATCGGTCGGCGCAGGCTCTGCCGCCCGCAGGGCAAGCGGCATGTCGCCGGCCTGCGGCGTGCCGAAGTTCCAGTAGCCGATGAGGGCCAGGAGCGGCACGACGATCAGAACGGGTATGGCCAGGGCGGGGGCGCGGGCGGCGGTCCCGTCCGACATCTGCCGGGCGGCGCGATCCGCCTTGATCAGGCGGCGTCCAATCTCCGCACGTGCGATGCGCTCTTCCTGCGTGCCGATGGCGCCGCGCCGCAGATCGGCGCTGAGCTCGTCGAGCTGCGCAGCATACACGCTCACATCATGTGCCGCACGCGAGGGCATGGACACGGGTTGACGGCGCAGGAGGGGCCAGACCGCTGCCAGCGTCACCACCAATGTCAGCGCGCCCGCGATGATCCAGAACATAGGGTTCGTTTCCGTTGCCGGCACCTCGGTGCGACCTACCCCGGACCCGGGTGGCGCCAGGGGCAAATCCTGACCGTGCTTTAGCAAAGCGGAGCGTCAAAACACAATCACATTGCCTCAAGGCCACGCATGCCGCACGCAGATGCGGCACCTTGGCTCAGGCGACGGGCGTCCAGACATCCCCGGTGCGGCAGGCCGATCCGACCTGCTGCGTGGTCCGCCCGCTGCGCGTGACCGTATGGGTGAAGCCACGGCAGTCCTGCGACCCCACGCGATAGAGCTGCGTAGGTACGACCTGCCCGGCATAGCCGCCGCTGCGCCATTCGATCGGCTGCCCGACGGCACCGAACTGCAGCGCCTGATACTCGGCGCGTGCGGCCTCGCCCTGCGCGTCGCCCGTCAGGCCGAGCGCCGACAATTCGCTGCCAAGGCTGCCGTCCGGCACGGCCGGCGCCTGCCTTGAAGCCCCACTCGTGACGCAGCCGCTGAGGACGGCGGTCAGGATGAGAAGGCTGGCAGGACGCAGGACAATCGGCATCGGGTACCTCGACGAGGGACATCTGTTACATGCGGCGGGGCAGGACGTGCCCCGTGACGCTCAAGACATCGTGCCCTCAACGGCCCGTGGCAAGATCATTTCGGCGCGAAGCCCTCCCAAAGGGGCACGTTGCAACAAAAAATCCCCGCGGTATTGCAAAATCGTATCGGCGACGATGGACAGGCCGAGGCCGCTGCCCGGCTTGGCTTCGTCCAGCCGTCGCCCGCGCTTCGTCGCCTCGAGCATCTCCTCGGCCGTCAGGCCCGGGCCATCATCGTCGATCGTCACTCGGATGCGATCGGGACCAGCGTCGGACAGGGTCACGAGGACGCGGCTGCGCGCCCATTTGCCGGCGTTCTCCATCAGATTGCCGAGCATCTCCTCCAGGTCCTCGCGCTCACCGGCAAAGACAGGGTCGTAATCGGACGGGGTCCGCTCCACGGTGACGGACAGATCCGGGTTCAGCCGCGCAATGACCTTGACGATCCGCTCGACCGAGGGTTGCAGCCGGGCCCGAACGATCGTTCCCTCGATGGACGCCGCGCGCCGCGCCCGGTCCAGGTAATGCTGCACCTGGATGCGCATGCGCTCGCTCTGCTCGGCCACGATACGCCCCTGCTCGCCCCCGATAGCGCCGGCCTCGTTGGTCAGGACGGCGATGGGCGTCTTCAGGGAGTGGGCGAGATTGCCGACCTGCGTGCGTGCGCGCTCGACGATGCGGCGGTTGTTGTCGATCAGCGCGTTCAACTCCACGGCCAGGGGCCGGACCTCCCGCGGGAGGCGCTCGTCCAGGCGCTCGCTGCGCCCTGCGCGCACCGCTCCCAGGGCACGGCGGACACGGCCGAGCGGCGACAGGCCGATCAGAATGGCAAGCGCGTTGATCAGGATCGACCCCGCGCCGAAGGCGCCGAGATAGAGCGAGAGCCTGCGGTTGAAGCGGGCGACGTCTGCCCGGACCACGTCGGCATTGCCCATGACGCGAAAGCGGGCGGCATGGTTGTCGGCATCCAGCACCACTTCGGCCTCCTCGACATAGACGGTTTCGCCGTCCAGGCCCGGGGCCTCGTAAGAGCGGCGATACTGCCCGTCGAACGGCACCTCGCCCGTCGACGGCGCCGCGATGCGGCCGGGCCCGAGCGAGAAGGAGGCGAGCCGGCCGGAGGTGTTGTCGCTGGCCGGCAGCACTTCCCAGTACCAGCCCGACAGGGGCTGCGAATAGCTGAGGTCGCCGAGGTCCGGCGAGCCCGAGAGCACGCCGCCGTCCCGCACGGCCACCGTGTTGATGAGGTTGAAAAGCTGCGCGCGCACGACGGCCTGGAATCCAGCCTCGGCCGTATCTTTGTATAGGCTGGAGATCAGGCTGCCGATGACGACGAAGGCCGCGACCGCCCAGAGACTGGACAGGAGGATGACCCGAAGGGTCAGGCTGTCGGTCAGGCGACGCCGGATCCGGCCGATCATCGGGCGGCGCCTATGGCGTCGGCGGCGACAGGCGATAGCCGAGGCCGCGGACGGTTTCGATCATATCGCTGCCGATCTTGCGACGCAGACGGCCGATGAAGACTTCGATCGTATTGGAATCCCGGTCGAAATCCTGGTCGTACATATGCTCGGTCAGGACGGCCCGCGACACGACCTCCCCCTGATGGTGCATCAGGTAGGACAGGAGCCGGTACTCGTGCGAGGTGAGCTTGAGGGGCGTACCGTCGAGCGACGCCCTGGAGGCGCGGGTGTCCAGCCGCAAGGGGCCGCAATGGATATCGGAGGATGCATGCCCCGCCGCCCGGCGGATCAGCGCGCGCACCCGGGCCAGCACCTCTTCCACGTGGAAGGGCTTGGCCACGTAATCATCGGCGCCGGCATCAATCCCCGCGACCTTGTCGCTCCACCGGTCCCGCGCCGTCAGGATGAGCACCGGCATGGTCCGCCCATCACGCCGCCAACGCTCCAACACGCTGATGCCATCCATCCGGGGCAGCCCGACATCCAGGATCACCGCGTCGTAGGGCTCGGTATCGCCCAGGAAATGCCCTTCCTCCCCGTCAGCGGCGCGATCCACCACATAGCCGGCCTGGATGAGCGCTTCAGCTAATTGACGGTTGAGGTCCCGATCGTCCTCGACGACTAGAATGCGCATGCTCGCCGTTCCTACTGCGGTATCGAAACCGTCACGCGCCGCGGCCGATCACCATCGCGACCGGGCACGAGAACGGTGACGACGCAGATCGTACGGCCGCCCTGTTGCGTTACGGAAACGGAAAGAACCTGGCCGCCGGACTGTGCCGCGGCCTGCGAGGCCGCCGCCGAGCAGCTCCCCTGCGCGACAAGCGTTGCACGCTCACGCGCGTGGTGCTCCTGCCGGCCTTCGGGCCCGGCCCCTGTCCACGACATTGCGGCGGCCGGACTGTGCGCGTCCAGCGCCAGGCCCAGAAGGGCAGCAACCAGCATGGCTCTGGTGGTTTTCGGCATTCCCGCTCCGGCGACGGACCTCATTGATCCCGCTTCTAGCCCATGGAGCTTGAACGGGCCATGAACGCCCTGTCAGGCGAGCGGCTGCCGCGTTGCAGAAAAGCGGAGTATGCCGTGATAATCGGTTGCGTCCGGCTCCTGGCGCGCCTTGGCGAATTGCAGCTTCAGCCGCAGGAGGTTGCCATTGTCGAAGGGCAGCAACGCATCGTCCAGAAGGGCCGAAACGCGGTCCATGACCTCGAAGGTCGCTGCCTTGCTGCCGCCGGCACCGTGCACATGCAATGTCAGGACATGTTCCGAACCGTCGGCGCTGCCGCGCGCCCAATCCACCACCTGGGTGTGGCCCAGCGTCAGCCGCGGTGCATCGCCGGGCACACGGTCACGCGCGAAGCGCCGCCCATTGACGAGCAGAGCGGCCCGGGCATCCGCGGATAGGGCGGAGGCAATTGCCGTTTCGAAGTTGCCGCGGTCTTCTGCCATGACTGCACCTCGGTCATCACGCATATTCATATGCCTTAATGTGCCGTGACTTGCGTCGTATGTCTACCATTCCTGTTAAGTCTTTGTTCACCATGCCGAGAGCGGAATGCCGCGCGGTATCGGCATGGTTCACCCCAGAAAAGGCCAGTTGGCGGGATCGGATGGATCACCGCCGGAGAAGCGCCGTCCTGCGGCCATGCTGCCGGGTTGCGGCAGGGCGGTGATGGCGCCGCAATCGCCCATGGCATCGGCGATCGTCCTGTCATCGAGCTGGCAGCGTGGCACGGCCTCGGCACGCGCTTCGTCCGCGCGCAGGAACACGAACCAGGGCGTCTGCAGGAACCACGGCACGCCGGCCGCCCGGGCGGGAACGAAGCGCCCGAGCCCGTCCGGACGCTCGCGCCGGGCGCTGCCGCCCGGCTCGCCGTCATCGCATCGCTCGACCTCATCCCCGATGGTTACGCTCATAACTCACCCTCATCCCAACACGACGACTCTGCGACCAAACATCTATAATATCAATGATGTTTTTTGATACTTTTAAGCGTCAGCGTGCTGCGCTGCGGAACCAGGCCAGGATCTTCATCAGCGCCTCGCCCAGCATGACGCCGCCGAGCACCGCCCCCACAAGGCTGATGATCAACCATCGGGAGAAGCGGCCGATCGTCATGGCCGAGCGGACAAGGTCGATCCCCGCTTGCAGAAGAATGACGTCCTCGCGCCGCAGCCGCATCAGGAAGGCCTGGGTCTCGGGATCGAGCTCGGCAAGCTCGACGCCCGGGCGGGCATCCTCGCTCATGCTCATCGCCCGATCGGGCGCTGGGCGCGCCAGCGTCCATACAGGGTCAGCCCTGCGCCGATGGCAGCGCCCGCCGAGGCGAGCGCCGTCGCGCCGAGTTCGGCGTCGAGCCACCCCGCCCCGAGCCCGAGCAGCGGCGCCAGGCCGGAAATGATCGCCCCCCATGTCACGCGGGACGCATACCAAGGCTCCTTGTTCGCAAGGTGCTGGACGCCGGGCAGAAGACTGTCGGCGACGGCATCAATGAGGCGGGGGACGTCACGCTCGGCCAGGGAATGGTTCGGATCGGCTCCGGCCTGGCTCAAAACGCTCGCTACCGCCTGCCGCATGGGATGGTTCTGCATGTCGTATTTCCTTGTTCTCAGGCTGTCTCGTCAGTGGCCGATGCGGGCGAGGATGGGGCGCAGGTCGCAAAGGCGGCCGCGGCCCCAATCGACCGCGCCGGCTGCATTCGCGGTATAGACGCGCGCCGATCCGCCATGGCCGTAGATGCCCTGCGCAAACAGCCGTTTTTCCAGCCTTCGCCGGGGCAGAATGGCCGGCGGTCGCCGCCAGGCGAGAAACAGTGCCGCGGCACGTTCGAACTGGCCCTTGTTGATGGCGTGCGTCAGCCCGGCCCGGGCGATGGCCCCGGTATTGAAGTGGAAGCTGACCAATGCGTCGAACTGGGTCTGGCTCACCCGCCGCTTCAAGGCGGCCGTCACCTCGGCTTCGTAGCGCGCGATGTCGCGGTGGAACAGCGCGACGAGGTCGTCCAGCGGAACGGGCGCGGACAGGTGCTCCGGGTCCGGCGGCCCCGCCGCCGCCGTATGGCCGATGCCGATCGTCCAGACACCGACGCAGTCTCTGTAGCGGGATGTGACGATTCCCTCGTGACCGGCAATATCCGCCAGTCCTTCAAGGCTGGTTCTCAAGCTTGTATCCCTCCATTCCGATACGTCAGGACGATTGTGGGGAACTCCCGCGACAGCGCCCTCAATGCGCGCCCACCGCATTGAGGTAGCCGCCCAAAGCTGCGTTCATCGCCAGTTCCTGCGCATCGCTCAGAGCGGCCCCGAAATAGGCCGCCGCCATCCGCACCGTGGAATAGGCCGAGCCGGCGGCGGGCTGGCCGGCGAGAAGCCGCGTCGGCGGACGCCGCGAGGACTGGACCATCTGGGGCACGGTCACGCGGGGTAGACCGCGCTGTCGCAGCGTGAAGCTTGCCGCGGCCGCACGGCACGCATGCGTCATTCCCGTGCCGTCCACGCCGGCCACCTCGATGTAGCCGCTGGTGCCAGTGTTGTTGACGCGCGCAGCGAGCGCCGGCGTGGAGGCGGACGCGTTCACGATGAGGTATGTCCGGCTGTCGGTCCGCCCCATCTTCCCGCAGGAAGCGTTCCACCTGTGGCGGGATCGGCCGGCCGCTCATGATCGACAAGGTGCGCACGGAAAAATGCGATGCCATGATCTCCGCCGCGATCCGGATCGTCTCGCGGATCGCGGCATCCAGTGCCCGCCGCCGCTCGTCGATCCGCAGCGTCCCGAAATTGCCCTTGATCCGCTGCGCCGTGGCCGTCTCCGCGCCGGACGAAGCGCCGCGCAGAACGTCCGATATGCCGGTCATCCGGTCCAGCATTTGCGTGACCTTGGTCAAGGCATCGACCTGGTCGTCATATCGCCCTCGGGGGAACGCCAGGAGCTCGGAGACGAGGTCCGCGAGCCAGGGGGCGCCGGCCCGAAAGAAGACCCGGCCGGAGGCCATCTGTCCCTGCAACGACCGGGCCCTTGCCACCTTGTCCGTCGTCGATGCTTCCTGCACCCGGTTGAAGAAGATGCGCCGCTCCGCCATCCGGCGGCGCAGGAACGGGCCGATGCTGCGATGGATCTGGCCGGACTCCTCGGCCCAGGCGCTGGGATCGTACTCAGCGACCAGATCGAGCAGCGGCTCGATCCAGCCATCGGCCTCGCCCTGGCCCCGCCAGAGATCGTGGATGAAGAGCTGCCCCTCCCGGTCCATCGCCACGACGGCATGGACGGTGAAGTCGCCCCCGTCCGAGACGGCATAGTCCGAACCGCCATAGAAGCGGCAGCCTTGCGGCAGGGTCTCGTAGGTGCGGATCCACGGCCGCCGGAAGATATCGCCTTCGTCCGGTGCGGGGCGCTGCTGGAACAGGCTGGCCCAGCTCCGCGGGTTGCGCTCGAACTGCGCCCAATGATCGGGTCCGAACCATTCGGGCCACAGATACGCGCCCCGGCTCCGGCCGAGCGGATCATCGTCCCGCTCCGCCTTGGCCTGCAGGCAGATGACCTGCCACGTCTGTCCGTCGCGGCAGGCAATCGCCCCGCTCTCTCCGGCATAGCCTTGCGGCAGGATGGCGCCGGCCAGGTCGTCCTCGTGCCAGCGGGTCTGGACCAGGATCACCGAACCGCCGGGAAGCAGGCGGGTCATCAGGTCGTCCTGGTAGGCATCCAGCGTCTTGCGGCGGATAACCGGGCTTTCGGCCGCCTCGCGGCCCTTGACCGGATCGTCGATGATCACGAGGTCCGCCCGGTTCCCCGTGATCCCGGACAGGATTCCGCCGGACATGTATTCCGCGCCATTGGACAGGGCCCATTCGTCGGCCGCCGAACTTTCCGCGGAAAGACGCGCACCGAAGATCGGGCCGTAGCCCTTCTGCTTGACGATGGAGCGGCAGCGCCGCCCCAGCTTGCGCGCCAGCTCGCTGGCATAGCTGGCGCAGATGACGCGAAAGCCCGGCTGGCGCCCCATGGCCCAGGCCGGTGTCAGCACGCTGGCATAGGTGCTCTTGGCACTGCCGGGCGGCATGAAGACCATCAGCCGGCCGCCCGGCCGATCGATGCAGGCCTGAAGCTCGGCCATCAGCAGCCGATGATGCTGCGCGATGCCTGTTTCGACCGCAACGAACCGCTCGCAATCGGCACCGTCCTCCACCGGGCGGCCGGGAATGTCGACCGCCTGAGAAAAGCCCAGGAGCCCCTTGCGCGCGGCGCGCCGGCGCAGGAGTTCCATCGCCGCGGTGCCGAGCGGCAACGACGCCGCGCTCATGCGGCCGCATCGTCGTCCGGCACGCCAGCCCGTGCGATGCGCTGCAACTCGGCATCGCTCAGATCGAGGGGCGCCGCTTGGACCTCTCCGGACCGCGCCTCGTCCGGTGTGGCCGTGGATGGCTTGCCGTAGGCCCGGTCCAGAATGGCATTGGCAGCCGATATGCGGGCCGCTTCGCTGCCGCCTTCGCGGGCGATCTCGACCAACGCCGCCAGCGCATCCTGCGCGTGGTCGCGCGCCAGTTCCGCCAACGGCCCCGTCTGTACAGAGTAGGTCGTCCGCGCGCGGCTCCGCCGTGCGCCGGTTCCCTTCAGTCGCGCCATGCCCGCTCCAGATCGTGGTTGAGATAGTGGGATGCGCAAACGAAAAAGGGCCGCCACCGCAGGTGCCAGCCCATCGCATCCATCGTCAGAAACCGGGGTTCAAACCCTCACAGAAATCCGACCGTAGCCAATACCTAACCTTTGACCGCAGCGCTGTCAACAGTCATTTCAACGATGACGTCTTTTCTTTCATAGGATTTTCGCCCGGCCAGGATGCGAGATGGTCTTCATAATCATCCAGCTCGACGCCGATTTCGCTGACCACGCGGCCACGCACCGAGATTCCGGCAGCGTGGACAGTGTCTCGGTCACCGGACAGGAGGTGATGCCACCAGTACAGATCCTGCCCTTCCGCCACGAGCCGGTAGGCGCATGTCGGCGGCAGCCAGCCGATGCTGCGCACGCTTTCGGGCGTCAGCGGCAGGCAGTCCGGAACGGTGGCGAGCCGGTTGGGATAGTCGGAGCAGCCGCATGTATCGCAATCCAGGAGCCGGCAGGCGACATCCGTCCATGCGATCTCGCCGGTGTCCCAATCTTCCAGCTTGTTCAGGCAGCAGCGACCGCATCCGTCGCAGAGCGACTCCCATTCGGCATGGGTAAAATCCTCCAGCGCCCGGCCGCGCCAGAAGCCGCTGTTGCCGAAATCACGCAGCGGCGGATTCAATGCGGAATCTTGCCGGCGCGGCTTGTTGTTTACCGTCAATTTGCTCACCTAGAGTTATAAAGGGCGCCGTGACCGGGTGACGGCTCCGCTCCGTACGCCCCTTTGTAATGTGGTGGTGAGAAGCGTGCAGGAACAGATCCCACCCAAACGCCGCAAGCGGCGTGGGCCAACGCCACTCATCGAGCTGGATGCCTGGCTGGATAGCAGCTTGTGGCGCGTTTTTCACGGCTTTTCCGCGTTTTGGGAAAGCCTGACCATCCTTTCGCGCCGCTTCCGGGCGCGGGGCTTCAACCGCGTCATGGTGGAACTGTCCTGCGAAGGGCTCACGCTTGGCCTGGCGGGCCTGGTGGTGCTTCTGGCCCTGGCGCAGCCTGCCATGCGGCTGACGGCCGGCGGCCTTCCGGTGGAGGCCGAATATTCGGTGGCCTTCCTGGACCGGCACGGCAACGAGATCGGCCGGCGCGGGCAGTTGCGGGCCGATGCGGTGCCGATCGATCAGATGCCGGACCATTTCCTCAAAGCCGTCCTGGCCACGGAGGATCGTCGCTTCTTCGAGCATTGGGGCATCGACTTCGTCGGCCTTGCCCGCGCCATGAGCGAGAATGCGCGCGCCGGCGGCGTCGTCCAGGGCGGATCGACGCTCACGCAGCAGCTTGCCAAGAACATCTTCCTGACCAACGAGCGGTCGATCGACCGCAAGATCAACGAAGCCTTCATCGCGCTTTGGCTGGAAACGCACTTCTCCAAGAACGAGATCCTGTCCATGTATCTCGACCGCGCCTATATGGGCGGCGGCAGCTTCGGGGCCGCGGCGGCGGCGCAGTTCTATTTCGGCAAGGACATACGTGACGTGAGCCTGCCGGAGGCGGCCATGCTGGCCGGCCTGTTCAAGGCACCGGCCGCCTACGCACCGCACATCAACCTTCCGGCGGCGCGGGCCCGCGCCAATGTCGTCCTGTCCGCCATGGTGGATTCGGGCTTCATGTCGGAAGGTCAGGTCGTGGCCGCGCGGCGGCGCCCGGCCACGGCCGTGGACCGGTCCACCACCGTCGCGCCGGACTACTTCCTGGATTTCGCCTATGACGAGGTCCGCAGGATCGCCGGAGCGTTGAAGGTGCGCAACCTCACGGCCCGGGCCACGATCGACATGGGGCTGCAGAAGCTGGCGGATGAATCCATCGACTACCATCTGCGCCAGTTCGGCAAGACCTACGGCGTGGAAGAAAGCGCGATGGTCGTCCTGGACGATGAAGGCGGCATCCGCGCTCTGGTCGGCGGGTGCGATTACGGCGTGTCGCAGTTCAATCGCGCCACGCGGGCGCTGCGCCAGCCGGGCTCCTCCTTCAAGCCCTATATTTACGCCGCGGCCATGGAAGACGGCATGACGCCCAAGGACATGGTCGTCGATGGCCCGGTGCGCGTTGGCAATTGGTCGCCGCAAAATTACGGCAACAGCTTCTCCGGCCGCATGAGCGTGGAAACGGCCCTGGCGCGGTCCATCAACACCGTGGCAGTGAAGCTCAGCCAGCGGGTCGGATCGGGCAATGTCGCCAGGCTGGCGGCGCAGATGGGGGTGGCAACGCCCCTGCGCGGTGACAAGACCATCGCTCTCGGCACCAATGAGGTGACCGTCCTCGACCAGGCGACAGGCTACGCCGTCTTCCCGGCCGGCGGCATGGACTCGCACCGCCATGCGATTCTCGAACTGATCGACGGCAACGGCAAGGTCGTCTGGAACGCCGAGCGGGACCTGCCGCCCCGCAAACGCATCCTGTCGGAGGATGCGGCCCGCAGCATGAACGAGATGCTCGTCCAGATTCCGGAGCGCGGCACCGCGCGCCGGGCCGCGCTGTCCATGACGCGCGCCGCCGGCAAGACAGGAACGACGCAGGGCTACCGCGATGCCTGGTTCGTCGGCTACACGGGCAACTTCACGGCGGCCGTCTGGTATGGCAACGACAGCTTCAAGCCGACCGACAAGCTGACCGGCGGATCGCTCCCGGCCATGACCTGGCAGCGTTTCATGGAAGCGGCGCATCAGGGCATCGATCTGCGGCCGATCCCCTTCATAGAGGATCCCCTGCCCGCACCGGGAAGCGTCCCCGTGGCGGCAAACGGCCCGGATGGCGCGCCGGCGATCAGCCGCCCACCCACCATCAATGCGCAAACCCAGCGTCTCCTCGCGCGGCTGGCGCGCATGATGCGCGATGCCGCACCCCTGTCGCCTGACCGTCTCGCCGCGGCGCAGGACGCGACCGCCCCCACGGCCGAAACGCGCTGACGGCATGGCAGGTCCAAAGCTCGTGGCATTGATGCTTCTTGCGCTCGCAATCGCCTTCGGCGGGGGCGCCTGGTCGGTCGACCACCTCCTGTCCCGCTTCGAGGGGTCCGGATTCCTGACCTCCGGCCCCTGGCACGCCGACCGCCTGGCCGGCTCGCCCACCGCCGATCCCTATTCGCGCGCCCGCACCGCGCGCGAAGGCAACCTCATCCTCGGCCTCGGCGAAGGCGTCGCCTTCCGGGCCGGGACCGATTCCGCCTATCGCCCGCTGCGGGCCGATTGCACCTATCGGATCGAGGGGCAGCTTCCCATCGCACGCCTCTACACGCTGACGACCTTCCGCCCGGACGGCCGCCCCGCCTTTGCCGCAGGCTCCGACCGGCCGGGCACCCTCATCTCGTCGCGGCTCATGCGGGACGATGCCAACGCCGCGCCGATCATCGCGAGCGCCGGCGCGCAACCCGGCAACTGGCTGGCCCTCCCGGCCGAGGGCAGCTTCGTCCTGTCGCTGACGCTCTACGATACGCCGGCCAGCAGTTCGGCGGGCGTCGGCGGGCTGACGCTTCCGTCCATCGAAAGAGTGTCCTGCCGTGGGTAAGCTCATCCTGGCCCTGGCGACCGGGCTGATCGGCGCGGCCATCGTCCATATCGCGGTGATCTTCCTGATGCCGGCCGTGGCGCAGGACAGCGCCTGGAACAAGCTTGCCCGCCTGTCACCACCCGAGGTCACCGTCACAATCGACACCGGGCCGCAGAGCGCCTTCGCGCTGATGGATCCGGCATTTCGTGTCAGCGCCTGCCGGTTCGACCTGACGGACGGCCCCATCCGGGTGGAGGCCGCCGCGCAGCCGGCCTTCTGGTCCGCTTCCGTCTTCAGCCGCGCGGGCGACAACCTCTACAGCATCAACCAGCGCGCCGCGCTGGACGACCGCCTGGACCTCGTCATCGGCACACAGGCGCAGTTCGAGGCGCTGCGGATCGGCGGAGAGTTCGAGGAAGGAGCCTCCATCTTCGTGCCCTTCGATGCGTCCGAAGGCTATGCGCTGCTGCGCGGCCTCGTTGAATCGCCGAGCCTCGCGCCGCTGATGGACAGTTTCGTGCAAACCCTGCGCTGCACCGCCATCCCGCTTCCCGACCCGCAATGACATGGTTAATGCTAGGTTAAGGAATCGCCTCTAATATCGCGTTAGACCTATCCAATCCCGCGCGGGAGATTCCTTCCCAATGGAAGCCGCACCGACCCTGTTCCGCTCGTTGGAAAGACCCGGCGCCGCGCTGTCGATGGAGACCGCCGTCCTGGCCGCGGTCGCAGCCTATACGGCGCTGGCCCGCCCTGCCGGCCAGCAGACGGCCGAGCTGTCCAGCCTGATCCTGTCCACCTGGCCGCAGCTTTCGGGCGCGGCGAAAAAGGATATCGTTCAAGCGCTGCGATCGCATCCGAACCTGCCCCAGGCGGTGATGGAGCTTCTCGCCGACACAACCACCGTGCCCGGCGGCAACGATACGCCGTCGCCCATGCTGGGCCGGGTCCGCAAGACGCTTCTGAGCCTTGCCCCTTCCGCAGACACCACCGGCCTGTCGGACAATCCGCTCCTTGCCGGAGTTGCCGCAGCGGCGCTGCGCGGCGACGTGCCGGCAGCGGAAGCGGCCATCGCCAAGGCCTACGGTCTTTCGGCGGAACGGCGCGCGGCGCTTGCCGCCGATGCCGCGGGGACACTCCTGGCACAGGCCCTCAAGGGGCTCCACGCCACCCCCGGGGATGCGCTCGGCATTCTCATGGCGCTGCGGCCCGATCTTGCCCGCGACATGCCGGCGCTCGACCGCATGGGACGTTACTACCGGGCCCTCGACGAACAGGCCTGCCGCAAGGCTTTAGCCTCCGGCCCTGCCGGGTTCGGGCAGTTGCGCGAGCCTTCGGCCGATGCCACCACGCGCACGCATTTCGGCCGGCGCACGGTCAAGCCGCCCTATCGCGTCAGCTTTCCCTGACGATGTCGAGGTAACGGCCGGGATCGTCGGTTTCCAGTTCCACGATCCAGAAATCGGGGTCGAACCGCGCCTCCCGCTCAAAGCGCCGCGCCAGCGCTGCCTCCTCGAGCGGCGGTTCTTCCATGAAGCGGCGGTCGCCGCCCTCTCCGGCCAGCATCTGGGCAGCCGGAGCGTAGAGCCGGACGGTACCGTCACGCATGCGCACCGTCAGGAAGATCGCCCCCGCAGATTCGGCCCCATGCCGAACCACGGCTGCAAAGCCGCCATCGGCAAAGACACGGCGCAGGATCTGCGCGACGAAGAGCGTGCTGGTCAGCCGCATCGCGCTACCGGACGGCGCCGAGTTCCGTCAGCTTCTTCAGGACTTCGGGTTCGGCTTCGCCGGTCACCGCAAGTCCCTGCTGCGTCTGGAAGGTCCGGATGGCGGCCCGCGTCTGCGCGCCCATGATGCCGTCGGCCTTCAGCTCCGCCACCCGCGCATTGGCAAGACCGGCCTGGATCTGCCGGACGAGTTCACGGTCGGCCTGCTGGGCATTCAGTTCGGCCACGCGCTCCTCCAGGCTGCGATCGTCGCCGCCCGGGGTGGGATTCACCGCGCCGTACTGGCGCACCTGTGCCAGGAGCAGCGGCGTGATGACGCCGTCGATCTGCAAGCCCTGCTTTTCCTGGAAGGCACGGACGGCCAGGTCCGTCGCCTGGCCGGGCCGGCCGTCGATCTCTCCCAGGTAGAAACCGTGCGTCTTGAGCACCTGCTGAACTTCCCGCACCAGCGGCACGGACATGATGCGCGGGTCGTTGACCGGGGTCCACGGCTCCACCACGGCCGGCGCGGGCGCCGCCTGGACCGGCGCCGATGCGGACAGGACCGTTGAGGTCACGTGGGTCCGGGTGGCCATGATGGGATTGACGGCCAGCGGATCCTGGCGGAGCGCATTGGCGCCCACGACCGAGCTCAGGACCACGAAGGCTGCCGTGCCGCCATAGAGAACCGGACGGCGGGCCACCAGCCGGATGGTCGTCACCAGGCCGGCAGCGGCGAGAGCGCCGGTTGCGCGCAAGGCCATGCCGATCCGGCTAGGCGGTGCGGCGGTCCGGCGCTTGCGGGTCGTCGACGGGATGGTTCGGGCTTTTCTTGCGGGCATTGTCCAGGCTTACGATGTTTTCCTTGAGGGTGAAGCATCCGGCGTCTGCGCGCTCTGCGCAATCCACCGGTATGAAGATGTCGACGACCGTCCCGACGCCCGGCTGGCTGGACATGTCCATCCGGCCGAAATGCTGTGTCGACAGGGCGCGCGCAAGCTGCAGCGCGCACGGGGTGACTGTCTGGCCCGACGCATCGGCGACGAGCCCGTCGCTCGTGTCGGACATATGAATGGACAGGCCGTCCGGCCCGGCATCCACGACAAGGTCCACCCCGCCATGCCGCGTCGCATGGACGGCAAAGACCGTCAGGACGGCGATCAGATGGCGCAGCGCCTCGCCATCCGCCAGGACGGCCCCCCGGGCACGAATGTCCGGCGCGAAGGCAAGGCCACGCCGTTGCGCCTCTGCCAGCGCCGGGCCGGCCGCCTTAGTGACGAGCGGTTCCAGCTCCACCGGTTCGGGCCGCAGGGTAAGCGAACCGGCTTCCAGTGCCACCAGATGACAGAGCGCACCGGCCAGGACCGGCGTTGGCAGGCCCGCCGTGCCGGACTGCGCCGTTGCCAGCTCCTGGCCGATAGACGCCAGAAGATTGCGCTTGGCGGCGCATTCGCGCTCATAGGCACGCAACGCACCCTGCACGTGGAGTGGCGCAGCGGCGCCCCCCGTTGGATCGAGGATCGCGAGCACGCCATGCCGCGATCCCGGGCGCGGCATGGCGACCAGCCGCAGCCGTGCCGCAACCGGACCCGTCAGTTCCGCCCCGGCACGCAGGATGAGTTCGCTGCGGCGAGCACCCCGGCGCAGGCTCGTCAAGGCCGACAGGAGCGCCACGCGGTCACGCAGATGCACCGCTTCGGTAATCGACCGTCCCGCTGCGACCGCGCAGCCGGCCTCGCCCGGCCGCACGACGTTCAGGATCACACCCGTATCGTCCAGAAGCAGGACATGATCGCCGGCGGCCTCGGCCAGGATGGCGCGCATGGCATCCGCCGCCGGGCCGGAGCGCGGCAGATTGGCCGAGCGCCACAGGACCGCCAGGCCGCCGGCCGCCACAAAACCCGCCACGAGCAAACCGATGGGCAGAACCGACCAGGACAGGGCAAGGCAGACCGTCGTCGCGCCGGCCAGAAGCAGAAGAAGGGCACCGAGGTATGGGAGCCGCGTCGCAGTGCCCACGGTCAGGACGGCGGCCGCCATGCTGACCGATGCCTGGAACAGGAACTCATGGGCGACCATGCCCCGCGTCCCCTCCACCACGGATGCGACCGCAGCGGTCAGGCCAGCCACCAGAAGGGCACCCAAGGCGCCGCGGCGGAAGCTTCTGTCGGCGCCTTCAATGCCGAGGGGAAGCAGCCCGTCCAGGCCTTCGCGCAGCCAGGACGCAGGCGTGGACCAGGCGGCGCGCATGCGCCGTGCCTCGTTCCTGTCGCGTCCTTTAGCCGTGTGTTCGATCATTCCGGTCGGTGTCTGCCATCATATGTCTGGTTCGCCGATCGTGCCGCCCAACCATTTAAGGAAGCCATAAATCTGATCCGCCGCAGCGGCCGCAATGGGGCGGCAAAGGCCCGGGGCGGGGATTGGCGGGGCAGGATCGTGCCGTATGGTTAACACCCGCCTTCCAAAGAAAAGCCCGAAATAACAGGCAATTGGCTGTGTGGCTTCAGGCGTCGCCACGGCCCGTCCGGGCCGCCATGCGCAATGTGCAAGGGTCCGGAAACCCATTTGCCTGTATGGGTGGCATCCAGCGAAGGAAAAGGCGGTCGCATTTGGTCCGTTTCATTCTCAGAGCGGCGTTCCTGCTCGGACTCATTGCCTTCTTCCTGCCGGGCGGCAGGAACGAGGATGGGCCTTCGCTCAACTATTTCCAGGCTTTTGCCGGCCTGCAGGAGGCCATGTCCGACCTCGGCGGCTTCTGCGACCGGGCGCCGACGGCCTGCAACTCGGCCGGGCAGGTCGCCGGCTTCGTCGCCAACCGGATCGGCGATGGGCTCGAATTCGGGTATCAGGCGCTCACCGGCGCCCGCGGCGCACCGCAACTCCCCGCCGGCCCGCCCGCCACCGTCGACCCGACGCCCGGCGCGCCGTCGGCGGGGCACGCCCCGGCGCCCGCCTCGGCAGCAGCCATGCCCATCGGCGTCCCCTACATCCCGCTGGCCGAGCGGCATACCGCTGCCACGACCGCCGGCAGCGGCGCTGCCGTCCCCGCCCCCTCGCCGCGCCCACCCTCCACACAGGCACTACCGCCATCATCGCCGCACTGATGGCCGGCCGCGGCCTTTTAAAGGGCGGCGTGGGCACCTTATATGCGCCGGACGGAGTCAGTGCCCGTCGACGGGCATTGGCGCCCGGCACACGAGGAACGGTTTTCATGCGCAGCATCGACGACATCATCGCCGACTTCGACCTTCTGGACGACTGGGAAGACCGGTACCGTTACGTGATCGAACTCGGCCGTGAGCTGCCGCCCATGCCGGCCGAAGACATGACCGAGGCGAACAAGGTGCGCGGCTGCGTCAGCCAGGTCTGGCTGACGGCGCGGGTCGAGCCGGGCGCCCCGCCCATCCTGCATTATACGGGTGAGTCCGATGCACATATCGTGCGTGGCCTGGTGGCGATCGCACTGGCGCTCTATTCCGGCAAAACGCCGGGCGATATCCTGGCGACCGACGCCGAAACGCTCTTTGCCCGGCTCGGTCTGCAGGAACATCTGACGCCGCAGCGCTCGAACGGGCTACGATCCATGGTGGCACGCATCAAGGACGATGCCCGTCAGGCGGCGGAACCGGCCTGATCGAGGGCCGGGCATCCGGGCCCATCCAGCCGCGCATCGCGCCGGCCCTGTCGCGGCCTTCGGCGCGCTCATCATAGCCGTAATGGCGCGCCAGCGCCGCCAGGGCAACGCGCAGCAGGAACTTGGCCGATCGTGCCGGCCAGCCATGGTTGCGCTCGACAATTTCCAGACCCAGTTCAAGGCAACACAGATCCACGAGCGGACCAGCCAGTTCGGACCCGACGGCATCCAGCGCAGCATGGACCCTGCGCCGGGCATCCATGGCCATATCGCCGGCGTCTTGCGCGCCGCCGCGGTCCTGCCGTCCGCCCGGCATCGCGTCCAGGCGCATGGTGACGCGTGGCTGCAGTGCCGCCCGCTCGAAATCCCGGCCGAGCCGTTCGCCGGCCTGGATCTGCGCCGGAGTCAGGAAGGCCCCCGCCCCGCCCGATGCCCTGCCGAGGCGCGTCAGCGGCGTGTCGGTCCGCCGGCTCATCGCGCGCCATCCGGGATCAGCGCACGGCAATGTTTGGCCACATGCTCCATGCGCGTGACAAGGGCATCGAAGGCGGGGTCGTCCCTACGGTCCTCGACCCGGCTCAGGGCGTGGGCGATCGTCGTCCGGTCACGCTGGAAGGCTTCCGCAATCACGCGGCGCGGTCTCTGGAAAACGACATGCGCAAGATAAATGGCGATATGGCGTGCATCGCTGGTGGCGGCCCGGCAGCGTGCGCGGCAGGCGATCTCGTCTTCCGGTTGCTCGCAAAAGGCAGAGCTTATGGCCACCGCAAGCGCGCAGGCCGTATCGTCCATCGACCAGCCATCCTTGCCTGCTGTCACCAGGCCGGCGGCTTCGGCCGGCCCCGCATTCATTCGCATCAACATGTCCCCCGACGGTTTGAAAGGCCGGATTCAACAACCGTGCCGGACCATGGGAATACATTCTTATGATATCCTTCGGTTGTTTTTCCCTTTTGCCAATCACTTCAGGGTTTGCGCACCTTCCAGGACCGTCATCCTGGCCGGAATTTGTCCCCACCCGGCTCCGCCCCCTGCACCCTGCACCGCAGCATCGACGTTTGCGGAACGAGGGCAATGAACGAATCGACGACACTGGAAGCCGCGCTTGCGCGGGCGGCACGGCGCTATGTGGAGGCCGCCCGCAAGGCACGCGATGAGGCCGCGGCCGATGCCGAATGCCTCCGTGTTCTATTCCATCTGGGATTTTCCCGTGCGGAACTGACGCCGCTGGTCGGTGGGACGGGTCCGCTCGCGCCCCCGCTCGCCGAACTGGCGGTGGCCAGCCTCCGGCGCGCGATCAGGCGCATGGGCAGGCTGGCACGGTGCGGGAACCCGCGCTACGACATCAATCTGCACATTGCTTACAGCCGCACGCTCCGCAGGCTGGCCGGCCCATCCAGGACGCCCGACATCGAACGCCAGTGTGGCCGGGACTCAAGGCGTCGTCGCCCGAACCTGCATAGAGTTGAAGAGACTGTCCATGGTCAGCCGGCCGATCCGGCCGAGGTCGAAGCCGCATTCATCCTTGAGCCATTCCCCGAACAGGCCGATTAGGATGCAGATATAGGCGTTCGTCGCCGCCTCTGCCGTCCAGCCCTGCCCGAGCGTGCCGTTGCGCACGGCGCGCTCGAAAATGGCTTCGACATTGCGGCGCATCGTCATGCGGTCTTCCCGATGAACGCAAAGCGCCTCCTCCATCTCTCCCACATATTCGCACCGCAGGAGGATGATGGTGAAGACACGGCGTGCCCGCTGGTCGCCCATGAAACGGTCGAAGGTCGCAATGGTGAAGTCACGCAGCGCGCCGATCGGGTCCTCGCTATCCAGAAGCGCACTCGCCTTGAAGAACTCTTCCTGCGGCAGGTGTGCCCGGTCGCACATGGCACGGAACAGGTCGGACTTGTTGCTGAAATGCCAGTAGATCGCGCCGCGGGTCACCCCGGCCGCCGCCGCGATCTGGTTCAGACTCGTCTGGCTGACCCCGCGCTCGAAGAACACCGTCTCCGCTGCGTCGAGGATCGCTTCCCGCGTTTCAGCCGCTTCCTGTTTCGTACGCCGCATATGCCCGCCTATGTTACATTCATATATGAATGTAAAAATGCTGCAATGCAAGGACTTCGGAAGGGTGCGCCGCTGCTTCCACGCCAAGCCCCGCATGGCTGCCATGCAGCAGGCTGGATTGCTCCGATTCGGAGTGGCTCCTACACTTCAGACAACGATAAGGAGCAAAAACATGGTCAATCTCAAGGGCAGCCTTCGACGCCTGATCGCAACCGGTAGCCGCGCTCGTGCGGAAGCCGACTATCTCGACACGGCAACCTCGCTCGTCGACCTGGAACTGCGCCAGCGCGAGATCGCACGCGGCCGTTTCCGTCGCTGACGACCGGTCACTTCAGTTTATAACGATTAAAAACTACGGCTGACCGGCTTGTGTAATGCCATCTTGTCACACATGGCTTGACGTCCGCTGATTTTCGCCAATCCTACTACCCTGAAATCGACTCCGAGCAGTCGAGGGGCGAGGGTTGAATGCTGACTTTTCTTGGTTCCGTCCAGCGTGACGGCAATGCCGCATCCACGGGGTGGGCAGCCGACCAGGCACGGGCGGCCGCCGTGCATGGTACACGCGTCCAGATCCTGTCGCCTGATCTTCCCGCCCTGGGTGAAGGGCAGGCCGAGCCTGACCCGGCGGAAGGCGTCGAGTATCGGCACACGGCAGGTGACGCCGCTGTCGACGATGCCGTCTCCAAAGCCTCGACCACCCTCGTCCTGATCCCCGATATCGATTATGCGCTTCTGATGAAGGCTGCGGGCGCGGCGCGGTCCTCCGGCCAGACTGTCGTGCTCGTCCTGCCGGACATGCCGCAATGGCTCGACATGCCCAAGCTGCACGCCCTGCTCGGGCGGACCGACATCCTCGTCCTGCGACAGGCGGAGCTGGAGCGGGCCGTCGACCTGCTCGGGCGCGACATGCTGGGCGAATCCTCCACCACCATGGAGATGGTCGCCTCCCTCGCCTATTGGGCATCGTTCGGCGTGATCGCAACGGACGGGCGCGAGGGCGCCGTCTATGCGGAGGGCGAGAATGCCCCGACGCGGTATCTGTCGCCCGATGGGCACAGCTTGGCCGACAGCCGGGTCTTCAACATGTTTGCCGGAGCGCTCGCCGCTTCCCTGCCCGAACACGGGTTGCCGGATGCGATCCGGTATGCGCTCGATGCCGTTGGCCAGCGCCTCAGGGCCGACGGTACACCGTCGGCTCCTAAGGCGGCGGACATTGTCCTTCGGAGCTGATCCCTAACGGGGCCCATGGCCGGCCGGCAGGCCGGCCAGGACCTTGTCCAGCGTCATCGGATAGTCCCGCACCCGCACCCCGCAGGCATTGTAGATGGCGTTGGTGATCGCTGCGCCGACACCGCTGATCGCCAGTTCGCCAATGCCCTTGGATGCCAGCGGGCTGGCATAGGGATCCAGCTCCGGCAGGAAGACCACCTCCAGCTGGGGCACGTCGGCATTCACCGGCACATGATATTCGGCAAGGTCGTGGTTGACGATCAGCCCGTTGCGCGCGTCGACAACCAGCTCCTCCGTCAGGGCGGTGCCGATGCCGAAGATCTGGCCCCCGAAGCACTGGGAACGCGCGGTCTTCTCGTTCAGGATGCGGCCTGCCGCCGCCACGGTCAGGAGCCGGCGAACCCGTGTCTCTCCCGTCACCTCGTTCACCCCGACCTCGCAGAAATGCGCGCCATAACTTGCCTGGTGCGTCGACTTGAAGGCCTTACCTGGCTCGAACGTCGCCTCGATGACGAGGTCCTCGCCCTTCAGGAGAGAGGCCAGCGTGACCTGCCGGTTGCCGGCAATGACATTGCCATTTGCCAGGCCGAGCTCGGATCGGTCCGCACCCATGCGTTTGGCAAGCGCCGTGATCGCCTGCTCGCAGGCGGTATAGACAGCCGATCCACTGGAACTGGCGCCCCAGGAACCGCCGGAACCGGGGCCCTGCGGCAAGCGGGAATCGCCCAGCACGACCTCGATGTCTTCGGGCGCCAGCCCCAGCATATCCGCCGCGATCTGGTTGAGGATCGTATAGGTGCCGGTGCCGATGTCGGTCATGTCCGTTTCGATCCGCGCCCCCTTCTCTGCCAGGAGCGTCAGCCGCACGCTGGCCGGCTGGAGCATGTTCTTGCGCGACGCCGCAGCCATGCCGTAGCCGATCAACCATTCGCCATCGCGCAGGTCCCCGGGTCGTTTGGGGCGGCGTTCCCAGCCGAAGCGGCGCGCGCCTTCGTCCATGCAATCCACCAGTCGGCGCGATGAAAAGGGCAGATCGTCCTGGGGATCGCGCTCCGGCTCGTTCCGGCGGCGGAACTCGATGGGATCGATCTTCAGCTTCTCGGCCATTTCGTCCATGGCATTTTCAAGCGCCAGCATACCGACCGCTTCGCCCGGCGCGCGCATGGACGACGCCATGAGAATGTTGGCGTCGGTGCGGCGGTGGGTGATACGTCGGTTTTCGCCGGAATACAGGAACATGGTGGAAATTCCGGCCGGCTCGAAGAACTGGTCCCCCACGCAATTGCTGGTGATGGTCTCGTGGCCGATCGCGGTGATCCTGCCGTCCCGCGTCGCGCCGAGCCGGATCCGCTGCTGCGTCTCCCCGCGGCGGGATGTCATCTGGAAGACCTGCTGTCGCGTGAGGGCGATCTTGACCGGCCGCCCGGTCTCGCGCGCCGCGAGCGCGGCGAAGACGGCCTCCGCGCCGATGCCGAGTTTGCCACCGAAACCGCCGCCGATATAGGGCGCGCGAATGGTGATGCGCTCCTTGGGCATGCCCAGCGCGGCAGCCAGCTGGCCGACATTGGTGGAGATAAGCTGGTAGCAGCCGTCGAGGATCAGATCCTCGCCGTCCCATTCGGCCACGGCGGCATGCGGCTCCATCGCGGCATGGCTCTGGCTCGGCGTCGTATAGATGGCGTCGAACGTCACCTCGGCAGCGGCGAAGCCGGCGCCGAAGTCTCCCTTTGTCACCGTCGACGGCACGGCGCCATCGCCCGGATCGTAGGCCGTGTCCGTCAGCTCCTTCGGATCATAGTCGCCGTCCAGAGGTTCGTAATCCACCTGGACAAGCCTTGCCGCCGCCCGGGCCACTTCGAAGCTGTCGGCCACCACCAGGGTCACCGCCTGCCCGTAATGGACGACCTCATCCTCGATCAAGGCGGGCTTGTTGTCGCTGGGGTCGGCCGAGCCGCGCACGGCGCGTGCATCGCGCACCACATGCCGGACGCCGGGCATGGCCTCCGCGGCGCGGCTGTCCAGGCGAATGATCCGCGCCTTGCCGCGTGTGGACAGGACGAAGTAACCGTACAGCGCATCCTTGCGGTTGCGCGCTGTCTCGTAAGCATAGGCCGCCTGTCCGGTGACCTTGAGCGGCCCCTCGTACCGATCCTGCGGCTTGCCGATGACGGAGTTCATGCTCCGGTCGATCCGCGTTTCCCGGGCGGGGGCGTCCATGCGGTAATGTGCCTTCAGCGTGCTCATGCACCGTCTCCCCGTGTCGCTTCCTGAAGGACAGCCGGCAGGGTCCTCCGGACAAGATCGAATTTGAAGTCGTTGTCGCCATAGCCATGCGCATCGGCGAGCAGGAGATCGCTCGCCTTCGAGAAGAGCGCCGCATCCGGCCGCTGCCCCTTCAGGTGACGCTCCAGCTCGGCCGAGCGCCAGGGAACCGTACCTATCCCGCCGAAGGCCAGACGCACGTCGGCCATGCGCCCGTCTTCCATGTCGACCACGGCGGCGATGGACAGAAGCGCGAAGGCATAGGACGCCCTGTCCCGGACCTTGCGATAGATATGCCTGCCCGCAAGCGGCTTTGGCAGAGTCACGGCCGTGATCAGCTCGTCCGGGCGAAGCGATGATTCGATATGCGGCGTATCCCCCGGCTGGCGGTGGAACTCGGCAATCGGAATGCGCCGTTCCTGCCCTTTCGCATCGACGGTTTCGATCACGGCATCGAGCAGCCGCATCGCCACCGCCATGTCGGACGGGTGTGTGGCGATGCAATGCTGCGACGTTCCCAGTATGGCGAGGATGCGGTTGAAGCCCTTCATCCCATCGCAGCCGGCGCCGGGCTCCCGCTTGTTGCAGGCCGATGCCGGCTCGTAGAAATAGCCGCAGCGCGTACGCTGCAGAAGGTTGCCCGCCGTCGTGGCCTTGTTGCGCAACTGGCCCGACGCCCCGGCCAGGAGGGCCCGGGACAGGACGGCATAGTCGCGGCGGATGCGTGGATCGGCCGCAAGGTCGCTGTTGGGCACCAGGGCGCCGATGCGCAAAGCCCCATCGCCCGTCTCCGCAATGTCGCGGAGCGGCAGCCGGCTGATATCCACCAGCCGCTCCGGCGTTTCCACCTGCAGCTTCATGAGGTCCAGAAGATTGGTCCCCCCGGCGATGAAGCGGGCGCCTGCGACCTCGCCCACTTTCCCCGCGGCTGCGACGGCGTCATCCGCCCGTACGTAATCGAAGGTCTTCATGGCCGCACCTTCCCGGCCGCGTCCCGAATGGCGTCCACGATGTTGGGGTAGCAGGAGCAACGGCAGATGTTGCCACTCATGCGTTCCGAAATTTCAGCATCGGTCAGCTCCTGCGCACCGTCCAGCGCCTGCGACGCATGGCTCGGCCAACCGGCGCGGTGTTCCTCGAGCATCCCAACGGCCGACGTGATCTGCCCGGGTGTGCAATAGCCGCATTGGAACCCGTCATGTTCCAGGAAGCTCTGCTGCATCGGATGGAGGTTGCCGGGCTGGCCCAGCCCCTCGATGGTGACGATCTCGTCATCCTCGTGCATCACCGCCAATGTCAGGCAGGAATTGATGCGCCGGCCGTTCACCAGCACGGTGCATGCCCCGCACTGCCCGTGATCGCAGCCCTTCTTGCTCCCGGTCAGACCTAGATGATCCCGCAGCGCGTCCAGGAGCGACGTGCGGATATCGACATCCAGCGCATGGGCGCTGCCATTCACCTTGAGTTGCATGGCCAAGCCGACCCTTCCTTGTAATCATTCCACGAGACAACGCGGAACCATGCGGATGGGTGCATCGGCAGCCGAAATTTCGTCGCCTTGCTTAGCGTTGTTCCTCCCCCGCCGGGTGGACGACCCCGCCGACAAGCGGCGCGGCCACGCCCGTCGTCAGCGGAAAGCTGATCGGCAGGCCACGCCGGCGGCGCAGCGCCAGGAGGGCGAAGCACTCGGCCTCAACCCCATCGCCGCGCAGGCCGAGCGCATCGGCATCGACCGCTTCCACCCCGCACCGTTCCGCGATTTGCCGCATCAGATAGGGGTTTTTGCGCCCGCCCCCGCAGACGACGAGCCGCCGGATGCGGGCCGGCAGAAGGGCCAGCCCGCGCGCCACCGCCCCGGCCGAAAAGCTCGCCAGGAGCGCCGCGCCGTCCTCGAGCCCGCACCCTTCCGCCATTTGCGCGGTAAAGGCGTTGCGGTCGAGCGACTTGGGATAGGCCGCTGAAAAGAACGGCGCGTCGAGAAGGGCCGCAAGCTTTGCCTCGTCCACCCGGCCGCCGGCAGCGATACGCCCGTCCCGGTCCATCGCCTCGCCCGTATGACGGGCGATCCAGTCGTCCAGCGGGGCATTGGCGGGGCCGGTATCGAAAGCGTGCAGCGTTCCGTCCGCCGCCGCCCAGCTGATATTGGCGACCCCGCCGAGGTTCAGCATGGCCGTATCCTCACCGGCTCCGATCCGCCGCAGCAGCGCGCGGTGGTAGATCGGGGCGAGCGGCGCGCCCTGCCCGCCGGCCGCCACATCCGCGCTGCGGAAATCGTTCACCGTTCGGATGCCGGTCAGCTGCGCCATGAGCGCGCCCGAACCGAGCTGGCGCGTCGCGCCACGGCGGTTTGCGGTCGCCGGCCGGTGCAGCACGGTCTGGCCATGGAAGCCGATGGCCGCGATGCGGCCGCGGTCGATCCCGTGCCTGTCCAGCACATTGAGGACCGCAGCCGCCTGCGCCCGCGTCAGCGCGTCCTCGGCAGGCGCGAAGGCGGCAGGCTCCGGACCCTCGAAGCCCCATCGCGCCGCTGCATCGACCGCTTCCAGGAGCAGCGGCCGGACCTGCGGCGGGTATGGCTCCAGGCTGATGGGGCCGAATTCCAGCACGGTCTCGCCGTCCGAACGGATCAGGCCGACATCGACATTCCCGTCCAGGGCCGTCCCCGTCATCAAACCGACTGCCCAATCGCCCATGCAACGCCATCCCCGCCATCTCCGTGGCGCCGACGCTATGCGCCTTGCCTTGAGCGAGCCCGGTGGGCTAACCCTCCGAGCCAGGAGCCGCCCGCCAAAGAGTGGCCGAAGTGCAGCCTCGGGAGGAGAATCCACGCTTATGCAAGGCCAAGCCAAGCCCGATGTCCCGGTGCGTGCGGGGACGTGGGGCAGCCACCTGCGTGCGACCCTTGTCCTAGGCCTGCCCCTGGTGGGTGCACAACTGGCGCAGGTGGCCGTCAACGTCACCAATACGGTCATGCTGGGCTGGCTCGGCTCCTTCGAACTGGCGGCCGCCGTCCTGAGCTGGCAGCTCTTTTACGTCGTGTGGATGTTCGGATCCGGCTTCGGCTACGCCGTCATGCCGCTTGCAGCGGGCGCGGTCGGCGCGGGCGATCCGCGTGCCGTGCGGCGCTCCGTGCGCATGGGCCTGTGGGTGGTTCTCGCCTATTCGGCCGCCATGATGATCCCGCTATGGCATGTGCAGGCAGTCCTCCTCTGGCTCGGGCAGGAGCCGGCCGTCGCGGCGCTCGCTCAGGATTACATGCGTTGGCTGCAATGGTCGCTCGCGCCGCAACTCGTCATCATCGTCCTGCGCTCCTTCCTAAGCTCGATCGACCGGCCGCAGGTCGTGCTCGCCGCCCTGTGCGTCGGCGTGGCGGCGAACGCCCTCCTCAATTATGGGCTCGTCTTCGGCCATTTCGGACTGCCGGCCCTGGGAATGGCAGGGTCGGGCATTGCCACGACCATCTCGATCAGCGCCGTCGCCCTGGCGCTGCTGGCCTATTGCAGCCGCCACCGCGCCCTGCGCGTCTATGAGATCCTGGTACGCTTCCACCGGCCGGACTGGGTGGCGCTGGCCGATGTCTCGCGCCTGGGCTGGCCCATCGGCGCGACCATCGTCGCCGAGGTCGGCCTGTTCAGCGCCACATCGATCATGATGGGCTGGATCAGCCCCTTGCAACTGGCCGCGCACGGAATCGCACTGCAACTGTCGGGCACCGCCTTCATGGTCCCGCTCGGCCTGGCGGGAGCCGCCACGATTCGCGTTGGGCGCGCCTATGGTGCCCGCAATGCGGCAGCCATCTCCCGCGCGGCGAGGGCCTGCCTCGGCGTCGGCGTGGGGTTTGCCTGCAGCGCCGCGCTCCTGTTCTGGGCGGCGCCGCACGCGCTGGTGGGCCTGTATCTGGACCCGGGCGATCCGCAATCGCTGCAGGTGCTCGCCTATGCCGTGCCCTTCCTCGCCGTCGCCGCAGCCTTCCAGCTCGTCGATACGATCCAGGTCCTGTCGAGCGGCGTGCTGCGCGGCCTGAAGGATACGCGCCTGCCCATGATCATCGCGATCTTCAGCTACTGGTGCATCGGGATGCCGACCAGTTATGTCCTGGCCTTTCCCTTGGGCTGGGGCGGGCTCGGTGTCTGGATCGGCCTGGCTTTCGGCCTGGCGACTTCTGCCGTTTTGATGACGGCGCGCTTCCTGCGCCGCGAAGCAAGGGGCGCCCTGCTGCAGGGCGCCTGAAGTTGCCCGCCGCCGTCAGGCGTAGCGGGCCACCACGGCGCCTGCGCCCGTGTCCAGGAGGCGGGCGAGATGCGCCGTCACCGTCTGCACGAAATTCGGATCCGCCGGCAGATCCTCGCCGAATATGCCGAGGCCGAGCAGCACCTGCGCCACCTCATCGGCGCTCGCGAGCCCATCGAGCCGGCGTGCGATCTCTTCGGCCAGCGGGTCGCGCACGTCGATCGGCTGCCCCGCCTCGTCCCTCCCCATTACGTAGCGCATCCACGCCGCGACACCGAGCGCCAGCCGGTCATAGGCGGCCCCCGCGGCGATCCGCGCCCGGATGGTGTTGAGCAGGCGCTGGGGGATTTTCTGCGTTCCGTCCATGGCGATCTGCCATGTGCGGTGCTTCAAGGCGGGATTGCGGAAGCGCTGCCGTAGCTCGCCGGCATAGGCTGTGAGGTCGAAGCCGGGAAGCGCAGGCAGCGTCGGCGCCGCCTCCTCTTCCATCAACCCCTTCAGCAACGGCTCGAAGCCCGGCGCGGCCATGGCCGCGTCCACCGTCTGGTGCCCGGCGAGATAGCCGAGATAGGCTAGCGTGGAATGGCTCCCGTTGAGAAGCCGAAGCTTCATCAGTTCGAAAGGCTCCACATCCTCCACAAAGGTCACGCCGGCCGTCTCCAGGGCGGGGCGTCCATTGGCGAAGCGGTCCTCGACCACCCATTGGGTAAAGGGTTCGGTGGCGATCGGCCACGCATCCTGAAGGCCGAGCCGCTCCGAAACGGCGGCCCTGTCACCATCCGTCGTCGCGGGGACGATGCGGTCCACCATGGTGGAGGGGAAGGCGACCGCGCCGTCGATATAGCGGGCAAGCTCTGCATCCTGCAGCTCGGCGAAGCGCCGGACCACACGGGCGAGCGTCGCGCCATTGTTCGGCAGGTTGTCGCACGACAGGACGGTGAAGGGCGCAAGCCCGGCCTGCCGCCGGCGGCGTATGGCATGAACGAGATAGCCGATCGCGCTGCGCGGGCTGTCGGGATGCGCCAGATCGTGCAGGATGTCGGCATTCTCTTCATCGAGCTCGCCGCTCGCGGGCCGATGGCAATAGCCCTTCTCGGTGATCGTCAGGCTGACGATCCGTGTCCGCGGGTCTGCGAGCGCGTCCTGCACCGCGGCCGGCTCCTCCGGGGCGACCAGAAGGCGGGTGATGGCGCCGACGACCTGCAGCGTCTCGCCCCCTGCATCGCGCACCGACAGGGCATAGAGCCCATCCTGCGGCGCGAGCGCGTCGCGCGTATCGGGCGAGCGGAGCGACACGCCGACAATGCCCCAGCCCGTATCGCCCCCGTTCAGAACGGCTTCCACATAGGCGGCCTGATGCGCGCGATGAAAGGCGCCGACGCCCAGATGGACGATCCCCGGCGTCACGGCCGCCCGGTCATAGGCCGGGCGCGCCACCGTGCCGGGCAGCGTGTGGAGAGTCCGGTTGTCGAGGCGCGCAGTCATGGTCGTCTTTCGCTGAAAAACAGGCGCTGATGTCGGGCGCCCAGGTCGGGCACTGGTCTCGGGTTCCTGCGGCCTTCGGCCACCCCGTCAGGACGCGGTCAGTATCACCTTCACACTCTGCGAACGGTCGAGCGCCAGCCGGAACGCCGGAACGACCTCTTCCAGCGGACGGCGGGCGGTGATCAGGCGCGTCACGTCGATGGTGCCGTCGGCAATCAGCCCCACCGCCTCGTGAAAGATGTTGCCGAAGCGGAACGAGCCTTTCAGGTCGATTTCCTTGGACATGATCGAATTGGCCAGGATGGGGAGTTCCCCGGCGGCAAGGTTGCCGATCTGCACCACGGTGCCACCGCGCCGCACGGCCCGGATGGCGGCATTCAGGCCGGCCGGGCTGCCCGTCGCCTCGAAGACGACATCCGGAGGCGTACCGAGCGCCGTCGAAAGATCCTCCTTCGACACGTCGATGACCGGATCGCAGCCGACCTGCGCCGCAAAGGCCAGCGGCCCCGCCGCGATATCGGCCAGGGCGACGCGCGCCGCGCCGCGATGCCGGGCGACCATGGCCGTCAACAACCCGATGGGCCCGCCGCCCATGACCAGCACCTGCCGGCCGCTCATATCGCCCCCGCGGGCGACGGCATGCATGCAAACCGACAAAGGCTCGGCCAAGGCGGCAGCCTCCATGGCCACGCCATCCGGTATGACCACGCATTGCGCCGGCACGGCATCGAAATAGGAGGCGAAGCCACCGGCCATATGCGGCGTCTTCGAAGCCGATCCCATGAAATAGATGTTCTCGCACAGGTTCTCACGGCCTTCGCGGCACGGCCCGCAGGTGCCGCACCAGCGCGAAGGGTTCACCGCGACGCGGTCCCCGACCGCCAGGCCGGACACGCCCGCACCCAGTTCGGCGATGGTCCCTGCAACCTCGTGACCGAGCGTCAGCGGCGAGGTCACGACGAAGTCGCCCGTGCGCGCATGCCGGAAGTAGTGCATGTCCGAACCGCAAATGCCGCCGGCGCCGAAGGCGATCCGGACCATGCCGGGCGCCACGTCGTCCAGCCGCTCGTCGACCAGGCGCAGATCCTCAGGCGCAAAGATTTTTGCGGCACGTGCGTCGATGCTCATATCTTCCCCCCGGACGTCGTGACCATAATTGGCCTGACCAAATCGAGGATCGTGTGTCGCCCATCGTGCCTGCCAAGTCAATGCTGGCGCTTCCCTTCCCGCGGCCCGTGCTTTAAGGCGCGCAACTGAAGACCGCCGACAAAGAGGACCGTCCATGACCGAGCTACCGGACCGCCTGTCCAACGACCCGTCCAGCCCCTTCTACGACGAGGCGCTTCTGCAACAGGGCATCGGGATCAAGTTCAAGGGCGTCGAAAAGACGAATGTCGAGGAATATTGCGTCAGCGAGGGATGGGTGCGCGTCAGCGTGGGCAAGTCGCTGGACCGCCGCGGCAAGCCGCTGACGCTGAAGCTGAAGGGCCCTGTCGAGCCCTATCTGCGGACCGACGATCAGAAGTGACGCGAGACGCTTGACAGCGTCCCGGCGCTTTCCCTATATCGCGCCACTGCCTGCGGCCCGCCGCAGCAGACGGCGGCCCTCACGGGCCTGCCCGGGGCGGAGTAGCTCAGTTGGTTAGAGCAGCGGAATCATAATCCGCGTGTCGGGGGTTCGAGTCCCTCCTCCGCTACCACTCAATTTCCATTGCCATAAGATTTTCGTTCGGTTCGACTTTTCGGCCTTTCCAGTGGAGCATCCTTCGCTCCGTCCGCATATGCGTTCGGCACTGCGTCCTTTGCCAAGGCGTGCAAGGCGCCTTGAGCGATCAGTGGAAGCTCAGGGTCCCTTCTCGTTCGCCCTCGCTGTTTCCCCACAAAGCGATGTAGTTATAGCGCCGTCGGTGCCAGGATAAGCCCGACGCCCACACGACCCCGCCTTGCTGCTGTCGATTGCCCTTCAACACGTCAGGCTAACCGCCGCAGACTCGTGCGAACCCCAAGCTGCACGCCTCACTCACACTGTTGTAAAAACGATTTTACAGATGTAGCCTGTTCCTTGCTTCGGTGCTGATGGAGGTCGCCCGAGGTCGGAGGGCGCAAGTTTGCGCTGGAGGAACGGGAGACATCTCATGAAGAAATTCGCGCTCGCATTGGCGGGAGCCGCTGCGTTGATGCTGCCATTGTCAGCTGGCGCTCAGGACGCGCCGGGCACTGTCAAGAAGGACAGCTACCGCTTCCTGATCGTGCCGAAGGTGGTTCACCCCTGGTTCGACAAGGTAAACGAGGGCGCCCAGATGGCGGCGGCCGCTCTGAAGGCGCAGACCGGCGCCGACGTGGAGATCGTCTATTCGGCGCCGCAGACGGCCGACGTCGTCCAGCAGGTGCAGATCGTGGAAAGCGCCATCTCGACGCGCCCCGATGGCATCGCCATCGATCTTCTGGATCCGGCCGGCAACCGCGCTTCACTGGAAGCGGCTCAAAGCCAGGATATCCCGCTGGCGATTTTCGATTCCGTGGCCCCGGAAGGCATGAAGATCCCCACCATCGGCATGGACTTCTGCGAGCAGGCCAAGATCGCATCGCGTCGGCTGGTCGAAATTCTCGGCGGTGAAGGCGAGGTCGCCATCATGATGGGCGTGCCCACCGCCCCCAACCATTCGATCCGTGCCCAGTGCCACCGCGATGTCTTCGCCGAGCATCCCGGTATCAAGGTCGTGGCCGAAGGTATCGACAACGACAGCATCGAGACCGCCCAGCAGCAGGCGGCCGCGATCATGCAGGCCAATCCGAACCTCAAGGGCTGGGTGGCATCGGACGCGGCCGGCCCGATCGGCATTGGCCAGGCGATCGTCGAAGCCGGTAAGCAGGATCAGGTCAAGCTGGTCGGCCTGGACAATCTCGCCGAGATGCTGGACCTCATCCGCTCCGGCGTGGCCGACAGCTCATCCGCCTCTCTGCCGGAGATGCAGGGTTACTGGTCCGTCATGCTGCTCTGGGCCCAGGTCACCGGCGCGCCTGTCCCCGACTATGTCGACACGGGCAGCGCCTTCCTGACCAAGGACAATATCGGCGGCTGATCGATCGAGAGCGTGGGAAGGCGGCAGCCGCCTTCCCAAACCCGCATCGCCAGGGCCAAAGGGGAGGATCCATGGCCTATCTCGAGACGCGCGGATTGACGCGCGAGTTTCCGGGCGTCACGGCGCTGTCGGGCGTCGACCTGTCGATCGAGCTTGGACGTTGCCACATCCTGGCCGGCGAGAACGGCGCCGGAAAGTCCACCCTGGTCAAGATTCTGACAGGATCGGACCGGGCGACAAGCGGCACCGTCATGATCGACGGCCGGGATCCGCTCGAACATGCGGAGCTGTTCCGCAATATCGCCTACGTTCCGCAGGAGCTGTCCCTGTTTCCCGACATGAGCGTCGCGGAGAACCTATTCATGCCCTTCGACCGGACGGGGCATGGCGGGCTGGTCAACAAGCGGCGCATGCGCGCGGAAGCGCAGACCTATCTCGACCGCTTCGGCATCGAAGCCCATCCGGGCGAACTGGTCCGCAACATTTCCGTGCCCGACCAGCAGCTTCTCCAGATTGCGCGGGCATCCACCAACGCGCAGATGAAGGTCCTGATCCTGGACGAGCCGACATCCGCCCTCACCGCGCGGGAAGTCGAGCGCGTCTTCAAGGTCATTCGCGGATTTCTCGACCGCGACCACGCCATCGTCTTCATTTCGCACAAGATGGAGGAGGTCTTCGCCATCGGCGACGACTACACCGTCCTGCGCAACGGCGAGAAGGTAGAGGCGGGTCGCATCGCCGACATCGACGAGCCCCGCCTGATCCGCGCCATGTCCGGCCGCGAGATCGCCATGGACGACCATTTCCGGCCGGCCTGTGCGGTCGGCGCGCCGATCATGGACGTTGCCCACCTGTCAGGGCACATGTTCGAAGACGTTTCCTTCACGCTGCGGCGTGGTGAGATTCTGGGCTTTGCAGGCCTCGTCGGCGCGGGACGCTCCGAACTGATGCAGACGATCTTCGGCTTTCGAAACGCCACCGCCGGATCGGTCAGCGTGGAGGGAAAGCCGTGGCGCCTCGGCGACACGGCCGCCTCCGTCGCGAACGGGATGCTCTACCTGTCCGAGGAGCGCAAGCACCACGGCATATTCCCGCTCCTCTCGCTGCGCGAAAATATCGGCATCTCCGTTCTGTCGCTGACAAGCGGCGCGGCAGGGATCGATTTCCGCAAAGAGCGCAGCCTGGTCGCGCGGGTCATCGACGATTACGGCATTCGCACCGCGGGCATGGGCAAACGCATATCCCAGCTTTCGGGCGGCAATCAGCAGAAGGCCATCATCGGGCGCGCCATGGCGACGACGCCGCACATCCTGATCTTCGACGAGCCCACCAAGGGCATCGACATCCGAACCAAGGCCGAGATCTACCGCATCATGAAGACGCTTGCGGAAGAGGGCGTGGGAATCATCCTCATCTCGTCCGAAATGAATGAATTGCGCCGCTGCGCGAGCCGCATCGTGACCATGCATTCCGGCCGCGTCACCGGCGATTTCGACGCAGCGACCACCGATACGGAAACACTCGTCGGCGCCATCTTCGCGACCGGCCCCGCAACGACCGGAGAGACCCCATTGGAGGCTCGTCATGTCGACTGAAGCTGCAGCAGCCAAGGATGATGGTACCAAGCCCGCCGGCCTCATCTCGCTCCTCATACGCAACCCGCTTGCCGGCGTCTTCGTCGCCTTGCTCGTCATCTTTGCCGCGTCGGCGCTGATCTCGCCCTACTTCCTGTCGGGCTACAACATGTCGGTGATCGCGCGCGGGCTTGCCTTCGTCGGGCTCATCACCATCGCCCAGTCGTCGCTGATGATTCTCGGCGAACTCGACCTGTCGCTCGGCGTGATCGGCGGCCTGTGCGGGATCGTCTCGGGCATGCTGATGGTCCAGGCCGGGCTGTCGCCACTGGTGGCGCTGCCGCTGGCGCTCCTCCTCGGCATGGCGCTCGGCTTTCTGAACGGCCTTCTGGTCACGACGCTCGGGCTGCACTCGCTGGTCCTGACCATCGGCACGGCCGGCATCTATGGCGGGGCAATCCTTGTCCTGACCAAGGGCGTGGCCATCACCGGCATTCCGGCCGATATCCAGTTTCTGGGGCGCGGCGACTGGCTGACGCTTCCCGTCCCCTTCGTGATAATGCTGGTGGTGCTGCTGCTCGCCCTCTTTCTGACGGTCAAGACGCCGATGGGGCGATACATGTATGCCATAGGCAACAACCCCGCCGCCGCGCGCATGCTCGGCATCCGCGTCGATCGGATCCGTCTCCTGGTCTTTACCCTGGCCGGACTCCTGTCGGCGCTGGCCGGCCTCCTGATGGTCGCGCGGCTTGGCACGGCCCAACCGTCGATCGGCCAGACCTGGGTCCTGGCACCCATCGCCGCGGCGGTCATCGGTGGCGTCGCGACGACGGGTGGCATCGGCTCGCCGCTCGGCGCCATCTTCGGCGCCTGCATCATCGCCATTATCGAAAACATCATCGTCCTCTTCGGCGTCTCGCCCTACTGGCAAGGCGTCGTATCGGGCGCCATCGTGGTCGTGGCCATTTCCTTCGATGCGCTGTCCCGCCGCTATCTTCGCCGCGACGCGGCCTGAACTTGCCGAAAGAGCGTCCCGTGACCAAGACCAAGAAACTCATCAACGCACCCGAAACGATCATCGACGAAATGATCGGCGGACTAACCGCCGCCCACTGCGACCTCCTGCGCGTCGAAGGCCAGACCGGCCGTGCCGTGGTGGCGCGCGACGGTCCGCGAGACGGCAAGGTCGGCATCGTGATCGGCGGCGGCTCGGGCCATGAGCCGGCCTTTGCGGGTTATGTCGGCAGAGGCCTCGCAGATGCCGCCGCCCTCGGAAACATCTTCGCTTCGCCGTCGCCGGAACAGATCCTGGATGCCGCCCGCGCCGCCGATGGCGGCGCCGGCGTCGTCCTGCTCTACGGCAACTACACCGGCGACGTCCTGAACTTCACCATGGCCGCCGAGGAGCTGGAAGCCTCGGGCGTGGCCGTGCGCCAGGTGGCAGTGGCCGACGACGTGGCCTCCGCGTCCGTCGACAAGCGCGCCGAACGGCGTGGCATCGCCGGGGACTTCTTCGTCTTCAAGATTGCGGGTGCTGCCGCAGACCGCGGCGAACCGCTGGCACGCGTGGAGGCGCTGGCCCGCAAGGCCAACGATGCCACGCTGTCGATGGGTGTGGCGCTCGGCGCCTGCTCGCTGCCGCAAACCGGCAAGCCGAACTTCGAGATCGGCGATGACGAGATGGAAATCGGCATGGGCCTGCACGGGGAGCCGGGCGTGCGTCGCCAGACCCTCGCCCCGGCCAACGCCGTTGCCGACGAACTCCTGGGCACCATCCTTGCCGAGATGAATCCTCCCGAAGGCGCGCGCGTTGCTGTGCTGGTCAACGGGCTCGGCTCGACCTCCTATGTCGAACTCTACATCCTGTTCAACCGGGTGAAGCAGATCCTCGACTCGCGCGGCGTGTCCATCCACCACTCCTGGGTGGGCGAATATGCGACATCGCTCGAAATGGCGGGCGCTTCGATCACGCTGGTCCTTCTGGATGACGAGTTGACCACGCTCCTCGACCATCCCTGTCGGACGGTTGCACTGACGGTGGGCTCGGCCCCGGTCGGTGCGCATGCCGCGTCGCGCAGCACCCAAACGACCCAGAGGCGCACGCCGGCAGCAGCTGTTGCGGACGCTGCCAGCCCGCGGAACCTGCGGCAGGAGGGGACCGTCACGCCTGCGATCTTCCGCGACATGATGCGGCGGGTGGGCGACGACATCATCGCGCAGAAAGCCTGGCTGTCCGAACTCGACGGGGTGATCGGCGACGGCGATCATGGGATCACCATGGAAATCGGCTGGAAGGCGGTGCAGACCGCGCTCGCCGCGAATGGCGAGGACGATACGATCGAGGCCATCTGCAAACGCATGGCCAAGGCCTTCCTGGATGCCGTCGGCGCTTCGTCGGGGCCGCTCTATGCAACGGCCTTCCTGCGTGCGGGCGCGGCTGTGAGCGATCGCCTCAACCTCGACGGCGCGGGCATCGCGATCTGGTTGGCAGCGGCGCTGCAGGGGATACAGGATCGTGGCCGCGCCGAGCCCGGCGACAAGACGATGATCGATGCATGGGTGCCGGCGGTGGCGGCCGCGCGCGAACGTGCGCAGGCCGGCGGCTCGGAGCTTGCCGTGTTGCAGGCCGCGCGCGATGGGGCCGAGGTCGGCATGAAGGCAACCGCTGAGCTGGAATCACGGCGTGGACGCTCCGCCAAGCTCGGCGTGCGGTCGAAAGGCCATATCGATCCGGGGGCAGCGTCCTCCTTCGTCATCCTGCGCGCCATGGCAGAGGCCCTGCAGGATGCGGGCACCGGGTTGAAGGTTGCATGATCCGGTGTCGCCCGGCCCTAATCATGGACCCTCTGTCGTTCAGCGCGGCCCCATGAGCAGGGCCCGCGCGACGCTCTCATTGGTAACGAGGCGGTTCACGTAGCCGCCCCGCAGGATGGCGCGGATGATCTGGATCTTGTCCGTGCCCCCCGAGACGAGGATCGAATAGGGTTTCAGCTTGAGCTTGTCCGGGTTCAGGGCGATCACCGATTCGTTGAGGAAATGGTCGATCGGCCGACCGTCCATGTCGAGGAAGCAGCCCATCAGCTCGCCCACGGCCCCGAGCCGCAATATGTCGTCCAGGTGGTCCTTCACGGCCCGGATATGGGTCAGCGTCGTGTCCTGCGCGAGCGATCCGCAGGACGTCATGGCAAAGTCGGCGATCTCCGTGCGGGCAAGGACATCGGTCAGCTCGTCATTCAAAAGAAGGGCCTCACGGCTTTCGGCCGTGGCGCAGTAGATCGGCGCCGTCAGATAGTGGCATTCGACGCTGAGCCGGCGCGCGAAGCTGGTGGCGACCTCGAATGTGTTGGTGCCGGAAGACCGCGTGACACCGCCCGTCAGCCCCACGACCCAGGATCTTGGATGCGGCTTGGCCGGGATCGTCCGGACGGCGAAGCTCAAAGTGCGTCCGCTCGCAATGCCGATGCCGAAATCCTGCCCGGCGATCAGCGCCGCAGCCATTGAACCCGCCGCTTCGCCGATGACGCGCTTCTGCTCCATGTAGTCGTCTATATCAGGCACCACGACGACATCGACGAGACCGTAGCGCTCCCCCACCTCCTCCGCGAGCGAAACGCAATCGAGGAGCGGCAACCGCACATCGATCTGCACGAGGCCGTCGGCCTGAACCTGGCCGATGATCTTGTTGACCTTCAGCCGCGTGAGGCCGAGGCGCGAGGCAATCTCCTGCTGTGTCAGCCCACCGGTAAAGTAGAGCCACGCAACACGGGCTCGTTCCAGCTCTTCCGTCAGTGCTTCGTATCCTGCGCGCATGATCTGGCTGAATAGCATATGCCGCGATGGCCGGCTCTAGGCAAAACCCTGATGCCGGTGCCAATGCACGTTAAATCGTCGGATGCCCTTTCATCGAGGCTGCGAATCCATGAGGCTGCCGCCGCCGATCCGTGCGATAATGGCGCGTAACCCTCGAGAGGAGCGGACCCATGGGCGAGAAACGACGCGGCGGAAAAGAAGAGCGCAAGCCGAAGAAGGTGCAGGAGAAGGTCATCGCGGCGGCACCCAGCCTCAAGGGTGGCATCTCTTCGACGACGCCATCCAAGAAAAAGTAGACGCGACGCGCGCGGCAGGGACGAAGGCGCCCCTGCCGCCGTTGAGGGTCGAAGCCCCCCGCCCGCGGCGCGGCAACCTGATCTTAAAGGCTTCATGTCCAGCATGAGGCATGGCGAGACGTCCGGGCAAAGCTTCGCGTACCATTAAGCTCCGTGCCGAAGCAGGGGCCACCCGCCGCGGTGAGCGACCGATCGAGCACGATCCGCGGCAGGGATCGCTTCACTTCGATCCCATGCCGGACCGCATCGATCCCTGCCTAGCGCTCCTGACATCCACCGTCCCGACGGGGCCGGAATGGAGCTTCGAGGTCAAATGGGACGGCTATCGCCTGGCCGTGCATATCGATCTGTCCGCCGTGCGGATCCTGACCCGCAACGGCCATGACTGGACGCACCGTTTCCCGTTCCTTGCAAAGGCCGCGCGGGCACTCAAAAGCAGCACGCTGATCCTTGACGGTGAAGTCGTCGTTCTCGACGCGCAGGGCAGATCGGATTTTTCCGAACTGCAGAAGGCCCTCGGCGGACGCGGCGGCAAGGCGATCACCGGCACGCAGATCGTCTTCTATGCCTTCGATCTCCTCTACATCGATGGGCACGACCTGACAGGCATGGTGCTGGAGGAGCGCCGGCAGATCCTCGGCGATCTTCTCGACGGGCATACGGGCGCCATCCGCATGTCGGAGGATATCAATGCCGATGGCAATGAGCTCCTCCGCTTGTCCTGCGAACTCGGGCTGGAAGGGATCATCGCCAAGCACCGCGATAAGCCCTACCGGTCGGGGCGCCACGGCGAATGGTTGAAGATCAAGTGCATCATGAGCGAAACATTCGCCATCCTGGGGTACGAGCCGTCGACCAAACTGCCAGGCGCCGTCGGCAGCCTTATGCTCGGAGCGCTCCGTCAGGGCGAGCTTGTGCCCGTCGGTGCGGTGGGCACCGGCTTCTCGAATGCAGAGGCAAGAGCGCTTCGCAAACGTCTCGATGAACTGGGGCGCGTGAGCCCTCCCGATCGTGTGGCCCGTAAGAGTGCGGTTTATGTCGAACCGGTCCTGAATGCCGAGATCGAGTTCCGGGCCTGGACGGCTGATGGAAGCCTGCGGCATGCGTCCTACAAGGGCCTGCGGGATGCGGCCGACGCGGACGCGATTTATGTGCTTGCGCCTCCCGGTCGTTGAGCCGCGAACGGTGCTTCGCGATACCCTATCAAGATTGAGTTCGGGGAGCTCTGTGCTGGCGGCGTCGGCGCCCGTCCCTGCGTTTCCTTCAGGCATTTCTGTTAGAAAGACCCGCCGAATTCACGCCCAGCCACGAAACCAAACCGTCGCTTAAAGCTTATAGCTTCGGCGCCCGATCTGGCGGCGTCGTAGTTTTGGAGCGATCAGCCATGGATAAGAACCGAGTCGAAGGCGCCGCGCGGGAATTCGGCGGCAAGGTGCAGAGCGCTTTCGGCGATGCCGTGGGTTCGGACCGCCATTCCGCTGAAGGCCGTGCACGCGAGGCCGCGGGCACTGCCGAGAACCTTTACGGGCAGGGCCGCGATGCCCTTCGCGAAGCGGCGGGCGAAGCCTCGCGCTACGCGTCGGACCTGTATGAGAATGCAGGCGCCTATGCTCAGCAGGGAAGCAAGGTTGTGCGCCGGAAGGTCAATGACAGCCCCCTCTCCGCCTTGCTGGTGGCCGGCGTGGTCGGCTTCGTCCTCGGCTTCAGCCTCCGCGATCGCGATCGGTAAGGGTGATTCTTGACATGCAGGCAAAGGCAGCCTATATGGCTGTCAGTGCAGCGCGTCCCCCGAGAGGTTGATGCGCTCAGGCTTTGAATGTTCGCCCGATCACGGATGTACTGGCGCGCTGAATGATCGAAGTCGCACTTCTCTGCAGAGAGCGCCGGAGCCGTTGGGTGAGATCCCCAGCGGCTTTTTCGTGTGCGCTGCCTGGTTCAGTCCTCAATCCCGCGCGGCGTCGTCACCCGCTCCGCGATCGATCTGCCCTTCCGCCGCCTTGTGGCGGAACTGGCTGGCGACCAGCCAGCCCTTGAGCGGGCGCAGCGGCAATATGCAGGAGATCAGCAGCGCCGGAAGGGAGGTGAAGATGTGCACCCAGAAGGGCGGCTCGAAACTCACCTCGATCCAGACCGCCAGGAACATAGCCGGCAGACAGGCAAAGCAGAGAACGAAGAAGGCCGGCCCATCCGCCGGATCCGCAAAGTCGAAATCCAGCCCGCAATGATCGCAGCGATCCGCAATGGTGAGGAAGCCTTTGAACAAATGCCCTTCGCCGCACCGTGGACAGCGTCCGCGCAGGCCCACCTTCCAGGGCGTGAGGTCGGGCTGGCCGGAAAGATCGCTCATTACATAGCTTCCTGCTGACATTGCGACCGACGGCGGTGCCGGGCGGTCGATCCTGCAGGGTCTATAACACAGGCTGACGGCAATGGGCTCGGCCTTGCACCAGCGGAAGGCATAGGGGCCCATCGATGCTGCCCTGCGACGCCCTCCGAGCCCTGGCTGCCCTAATGCAGAAAGCGAATGGCGAGAAAGCCGCCGAGAACGGCAACGACGCCCAGGGTGAAGACGAGTGTCAGCCGCTTTTCGATAAAGTCCCGCACCGGGGGGCCGAACCAGTACAGAAGCGCCGCCACCGTATAGAAGCGCGAGCTGCGCGCCACGATGGCGGCGGCAAGAAAGACCCAGATGTTCATGCCTGTGGCGCCGCTGGCCAGCGTCACGACCTTGAAAGGCAGCGGCGTCAGCCCGCCGGCAATCAGGACGATCCAGGCGCCCCATTCATTATAGGCCTCTGCAAAGGCCTCGAACTCGTCGGCATAGCCATAGACGGACAGGATCGGCAGGGCCAGTTCCTCGAAGACGAAGGCGCCGATCGCGTAGCCGAGCATGGCCCCGAGCACCGAGGCGGCCGTGCAGATGAAGGCCAGGCGCCAGGCACGCCGGCGCTCCGCGATGACCATGGGGATGAGCAGCACATCCGGCGGAATGGGGAAGAAGGAGCTTTCCGCAAAGGAGACCGTTCCCAGCGCATAGGCCGCGCGTGGGCGTGCGGCAAGCCGCATGGTCCAGTCGTAGAGTGCTCTGATCATGCCTGTCCCTTCTCTTCGCGCCGGCCCATGGCAAGGCAAGCGTGACGATGGGCGCCCTTAGACCACGGGTCGTTGCGCATGACCATGGCGAGTGTCGCGGTGCACGAATTGTCGCGGGGGAGAACCCTATTGAACACAAGGGCGTTATGTGGCCGGGCAATCATGCCTGGAGAAGACGGTCCATGTTGAAGAAACTTCTGCTTGCGTCGGCCCTGACGGTCGCGGTTGCATCGGTGTCCCATGCGCAGGACGCGCCACCACTGCCCGCGCCGGCCGGCCCCGCTGCCATGCCAGGTGACGCGCCGCCGCCTCCCCCGCCGCCGCCCGGCGGACCGGACGGTCCCGGCATGCGGCCCGACCGCGGTCCGGATGGGCCGGGTGGCCCAGGCCGTCACGGCCCGCCGCCGCCTCCCGGCAAGGGTTTCGAGGTCAAGCTCGGGCGCGGAGTCGCGGTCGAGGTGAAGTGCGGGGACGAGCCGATCAAGGCCTGCATCGACGCTGCCAAGCCGCTTCTGGACAAGCTTCCGGCCATGGGCGGCGACGGGCCGCCGCCCCCGCCGCGCGACTGACGCCGCGACCTGACCCAATGCAAAAGGCCGGCCGCCTCACGGCGACCGGCCCCAACTTCGATCAGACATAGCGGCCGATCAGTCCTCGTCAGACGCCATCTGCGACAGGACCTCTCCGCGGCCCCGCGCCCGCATGATCATCGGCACGACCAGCGCCAGCACCGCCAGGGTCAGGAGGATGATCGCCAACGGCGAATGGACGAGCACCATCGGATCCCCCTGGCTGATGGCGAGGGCCCGGCGCAACTGTTGCTCTGCCATCGGTCCGAGGATCAGGCCCACGACGACCGGGGCGATCGGGTAGCCGAACCGCCGCAGCATGTAGCCGACGAGGCCGAAGGCCAGAAGCATGCCGAGTTCCGTCGACGAGTTGTTGGCGCCAATGCAGCCGAGCGTTGCGAAAACGAGGATGCCGGCATAGAGCCATGGCTTCGGAATCGTCAGAAGCCGGACCCAAAGACCGATCAGCGGCAGGTTCAGGACAACCAGCATCAGATTGGCGATCAGAAGGCTGGCGATCAGCCCCCAGACGAGCTGCGGCGATGTCATGAACAGGAGCGGCCCGGGCTGCAGTCCGAACTGCTGGAACGCAGCCAGCATGATCGCCGCCGTGGCGGAGGTCGGCAGGCCGAGGGTCAGCAGCGGAACCAGCGTGCCGGCAGCCGAGGCGTTGTTGGCCGCTTCGGGCCCGGCGACGCCTTCGATGGCGCCGTGGCCGAACTCTTCCTTATGCTTGGAGAGGCTCTTTTCTGTCGTATAGGAGAGGAAGGTGCCGATCTCCGCGCCGCCGGCAGGCATCGCGCCGATCGGGAAGCCGATGACGGTGCCGCGCAGCCAGGGCTTCCACGAACGCTTCCAGTCCTCCCGGCTCATCCAGACGGAGCCTTTGACGGCCACCACCTGCCCGTCGTCGCGGGACGATCCGCCGGCAATGACCAGCGCTTCGCCGATGGCAAACAGCGCGACGGCCAGTGTCGTCACCTCGATCCCGTCCAGGAGCTCCGGAATGCCGAAGGCCAGGCGCGCCTGGCCGGTCTGCAGGTCGATCCCCACGAGCCCGAGCGTCAGGCCGAGCGCCAGCGCCGTCAGACCACGCAGGGCGGAATCGCCGAAGGCGGCCGAGACGGTCACGAAGGCCAGGATCATCAGGGCGAAATATTCTGCCGGTCCGAAGGACAGGGCAAAGCGCACGATATAGGGGGCAATGAAGGCCAGGCCGAGCGTGGCGATCAGCCCTGCCACGAAGGAGCCGATCGCGGCCGTGGCCAATGCCGGGCCGCCGCGCCCTTTCCGGGCCATTTTGTTGCCTTCGAGCGCGGTGATGATCGAGGCGCTTTCCCCCGGCGTGTTCAAAAGGATCGACGTCGTCGATCCGCCATACATGCCGCCATAGTAGATGCCGGCGAACATGATGAGGGAGCCCGTCGCGTCGAGCTGGTAGGTCACGGGCAGGAGCAGCGCCACCGTGAGCGCGGGTCCGATGCCGGGCAGAACACCGACCGCCGTTCCCAGAGTAACGCCGATCAGCGCGTAAAGGAGATAGATGGGCTGGGCGGCCGTGATCAGGCCCTGGCCCAGAAGCGCGAGCGTGTCCATGTTTTTAGCGCTCCGCCATGGTCAGATGAAAAGGGATTCCAGCGGCCCGGCCGGAAGGCGCAGACGCAGGAGACCGAAGAACACACCCCAGACTGCGAGCGACAGGAGGATGCCGATGGGGATCGTCTTCCACAATTGCCGTTTGCCGAAGGCACGCGCCGTCGCGGCAAAGAGCAGGCCCGTCGCGATCGAGAAGCCGGCCGCATGCAGCAGCAGCGCCTGCGCCGCGAGCCCGCCGACGATCCAGGCGATGGGATCGATCTTGTCCACGTCCCGCGCCGGAAAATCACCGCGCCAGGCTTCGACCATGGTCCAGGCCGCCAGGACCAGAAGTGCGGCGGCGATGGCATAGGGAAAGGCCGTCGGGCCGATCTGGGCGTAAGCGCCCCCGCTGAGCTGGCTGGCGTCGATGCCGACGACAAGGCCGAGCACGCCGAGCGCGATGCCGATGGCAAACGCCGCCCGGTCGGGGCGGCGCTGTCCGGCTTGTTCCTGCCGAAGATCGGTCATCCCTTGACGAGCCCGATCTTGGTCAGGATCGCACGGGTGTTCTCGATATCGGTCTGAAGCTGCGTCTTGAACGCATCACCGGCCAGGAACGCATCCTGCCAGTTGTTGCGCTCCAGAACCGCCTTCCACTCCTCGCTCTGCACCATCTTCTCGATGTTGGCGGTAATGGCGGCGGTCTCTTCGGCCGTGATGCCGGGCGCGGCCGACACCATGCGCCAGTTCTCCAGCGACACGTCGTAGCCCGCTTCCTTCAGCGTCGGCGCGTCGACGCCCTCGATCCGATCGTCGGTCGTCACCGCCAGGATCCGCAAGGTGCCGGCCTGGATCTGGGACTCGAATTCCCCGTAGCCGGAAATACCCGCAGCGACCTGCGCCCCCAGGATCGCCGCCAGCGCTTCGCCGCCGCCGGAAAAGGCGATGTAGTTGATTTTGGTTGGGTCGACGCCTGCGGCATCGGCAAAAAGGCCGGCCGCGATATGGTCCGTTCCGCCCGCCGAGCCGCCGGCAATGGCAACGGCGCCGGGGTTTTCCTTCAGCGCGGCAGCCAGGTCGTCGATGGTCTGGAACGGCGAGGATGCCGGCACGACGATGGCCTCGGCCTCGCCCGTCAACCGCGCGATCGGGGTCACCTCGGCCAGGGTCACCGGTGAATTGTTGGTCAGGATCGCGCCGACCATCACATAACCGCCGACGATCAAGGCGCTCGGATCGCCTTCCTTGCCGCGGACGAATTGCGCGAGCCCGATGGTGCCGCCGGCGCCGGGAACGTTCACGACCTGCACGTCGCTGGCAATGCCGGTCTCCTGGAGCACGGTCTGCATGGCGCGGGCCGTCTGGTCCCAGCCGCCGCCCGGCGATGCCGGCGCCATGATTTCGTAGGATGCAGCCTGCGCGAAGGCGCCGCTGGACATACCCGCCGCCAGCATGGCAGCAGCGATGAAACGCTTCATGTCTTCCTCCCAGATGCGCGTTTGAGCGCAATTCCTTCAACCTGCGGCTCCGCTCCAACCGGACGACCGCATGCTTGGAACAAGTCTAGGCGAAGCGACCTGTCGTTATCCTGTCATGGGCCGACGATCTCGAGCCAGGTTTCCAGAAAGCGGGCCCGGCGCTGCCCGTCCAGGGCGACCAGCAGCCCCGGCCCGAGCCCGATCGGCTGCACGGTACCGCGCCCCATCATGGCGATCGTGTCGGATGTGTGGGCGCCGACCGTTCCGGGCATCACGGCGCCGAGCGCGATGGGCCCGGCCAGGATGGCCTGCCCTTCGGCAGACAGGACGAAGTCGACGAAACGGCGCGCCAGTTCCGGCTGCCGTGCCCCTTGCGGGATCAGCATGGTGCGCGTCAGCACGAGCACGTAATCGTCCGGCACTACGACGCCGATCTCCTGCCCGGCCGCCTGGCGTGCCAGAGCATAGGAGCCGAGCACGTTGTAGCCGAGCGCCAGCTCCCCACTCTCGATCCGATCCAGTATGTCCGGGCTGCTGCCCGACAGGATCGCATCCACATGCCCGAACGCATTGGCCAGCCGCCAGAAGTAGGAGGAGATCGCCTGATCCTGCGCCGCGAGCAGGTAGCCGACCCCACTCGTGGCGATATCGTAGGTCGCGACCTTGCCGGCAAAGCGGGCCGGATCGCGCTCCAGGAGCTCGGCCAGCGCGATGCGCGTGCGCGGCACCTCCTGCGGCTGGACGAGCCGCCGGTTGTAGACGATGACGGCCGGCTCGAAGGTGAAGCCGAAGACCTCGCGCCGCCACTGTGCCCAACGCGGCAGACTGGCAAGCGCAGGCGCCTCATAGGCCTGGGCGAGCCCGTCATTGGCAAGCTTGACCTGCAGATCGGCCGCCGAACTGATGATGAGGTCCGGCGCCGGATCGGCCGTCCCGGCCACCACCTCCTCATAGATCGGCAGGGTCTCCCCTTCCTCGTAGCGCACGGAAATGTCGGGATTGACCCGCTGGAACCCTTCGATGAGCGGATCGAACAGCGGCGTGTCCGTGGTGCCGAGGATTGTCAGCGTCTGATCGGTCCGGCCGGACGGGGCGGTCTTGATGCCGCCTGCGTGCCCCTGCTCCGGCAGCACCAGGAGCGCGGCCAGAAGCATTGCCGAGCCGACCGCAGCCAACCCCCGGGAATTCTGTCGCGCCGGGGAACCGGTCCGCCGTGCGGGCAAGCGCACGCGCGCGGTCAGCCCGCCGCCCGGCGTATCGTCGAGTTGCAGGCTTCCGCCGGATGCCGCCACCACGCGCGCCACGATGGCGAGGCCCAGGCCCGAGCCGCTGGTGCCCTGGCTGGCGCTGCCGCGCCGGAAACGCTGCGTCACGGCCTGCCGCTCGGCCGCGGCGATGCCGGGCCCATGATCGATCACCGACAGGACGGCAGCGCCCTCCACGGCCACCACCTCGACCAGCACCGGCCCCGGCGCATAGGTCAGCGCATTGTCGATCAGATTGCGGAGCATCTCCCGCAGGACAACCCTGTCCGCATCGATGGCAAGGCTGCGGGCCGCGCTGGGAAGATCGACATCCAGACGTTCGGAGAGATCGGGTGATAGCCGTCCAACCACCTCGTTCACCAGGTCGCCCACCAGCACCGGATCGACGCGCCGTGCCTCGAGCCGGTGCGCGACGGTGGCGTCCATCAGGAGCTGGCTGACGAGGTGGCTGGCCTGTACGGCCCCTTGATGGATGCGCTCCACGCGCCGGCGCAGCGCCGCCGGATCGTTCTCCGCCAGGGCGACCTCAGCCTGGGCGCGCAGCGACGCCAGGGGGGTGCGCACCTCGTGCGCGGCCTCGGCCACCAGCGCGCCGAGCCGTTCGGTGGCCAAAGCGAGCCGGCCGATGAAGTCGTTCAGCGCGCCGACCAGTCGCCGCACCTCTGTCGGTACCGCCTCCTCGACCGGCGAAAGATCGTCGGGGGAGCGTCGGTTCAGGTTGCGCTCCAGGAGTGTCAGGGGCCGGAAGGCACGGCCAATCGCAAACCACACCAGGCCGATGGCCAGAAGCGTCATGGCGACGATCGGCAACAGCGCATTGCTCAGGATTTCCCGGGCCAGGACCGCGCGCTCGCCCTTCGTTTCGGCCACGCGGATGGTGACCCACCCGGTGCCGGAGGCTGTAGAAACGAGCCGCCCCACCGTCGCGATCCGGACCGTCTCACCCTTGAACTCCACATCGGCGTAATGCGGCCCCGCATCGGATGCGACGGGCAGGCCGGCGCCCAGCTCGCGATAGCCCGTCACGAAGCCCCCGTCCGGCCCGGTGATGGCATAGAAGACGCGGTCGTCATCGGCAAACATGGCGAAGGATGCGAGCGGCAGCTCCACAGTCACGTCCCCGGCTTCCGCCTGCACAGCGCCGGCAATGGTGAAGGCCGAGGCCGACAACAGCCTGTCATAGGCCGTATCGGAAGCCCGGCGCGCATAATCCTGGACGAAGACGATCAACGCCAGTCCGGCGCCGACAAGCAGCGCGATGGCCAGCCACAGGATGCGGCGGCGGATCGAGAAGCCGTCACTCGCCATCATCGGCGAGCCGCGCGACATAGCCGACCCCGCGGATCGTAACGATTTCCAGTGCCGCGCCGTCGAGCTTACGCCGCAGGCGCGAGACATAGAGCTCCAGCGCGTTGATGGAGACCATCTCGTCGAAGCTGAAGAGCTGAGCCATCAGGCGCTCTTTCGGCACCACCGATCCCATGCGCGCCAGAAGGATTTCCAACAGCCGGAACTCGCGTCGGGACAGTTCCACCGGGTGGCGATCGATGGCGACGCTGTGACCGGCCAGATCGACGGTGAGATCGCCATAGGTCACCAGGCTCGTCATACGGCCGGCGGGCCGGCGCAGAATGGCGCGCAGGCGCGCATCGAGCTCCCGCAGGTCGAAGGGCTTGACCAGATAGTCGTCGGCACCCCGGTCGAGAAGGCTGACCTTATCGTCGATCTCCGCCCGTGCCGTCACCACCAGGATGGGGATGGCGTTGCGCGCCCGGCGCAGTTCCTCGATGATGGATATGCCGTCCCGTCCCGGCAGCATCAGATCCAGGATAAGCGCATCGTAGGGCTCGGCACGGACGGCGTCGAGGACGGCATCGCCGCGCTGGGCCCACTCCACCGAGTGGCCCGCATTCTTCAGGTGCCGATAGACGGCGTCCCCGAGATCCTCGTTGTCTTCTGCCAGAAGCAGCCGCATGGTCGATCCGCTCCGGCTCTTTTGCGGGAAGGCCACCATAGCGCGCCCAGCCGGCCGCGTCATGCGGGGCCCACAGGCCGGATCTTGGCACGGCCCAAATTATTTTCAATTTTATGCATCCAAACGGACTCAAGGCCGTTTTTGTGTATGCCCGTTTCGGGGAAAGGGGGTTTTTAGGCAGGCATTTGTTTCAAGTCACGCGCGTTCGGGTTGTGCCGCCGGCTTCGGCCGGGATGGTACGGCCCGTTTGGTCGCGACTCCGTCCATCCGGTGGGTCGCGCGCCAATCTTAAGACGATCGACGCCCGATGCGCCGATCGGCATGCGCACCGGATGGGGCGGATCATCAGGAGTTATTGCATGAAACAGGCAGCCAAACTGCTCCAGGCTTTGCGCTGCGTTCCATCGCGTCCCATTTGCCTGGACCTGTTTCGGGACGATGAGTTCAAGCTTCTGGGCGACCTTCTGGCCAGCGGCCGGATCAAGCTCCTGGGTTCGGGGGACGGGCCGACATTCGTCGTGCTTGCCGAACACGTCACGACACACGCTCAGCGCCGTCTCGTCCAGAACGTATCCCACAGCGTCAGCCGGCCGAGGGGCAGCCTGATCTGACCTAGCGCCAGAAGGCCTTGGTGTCGGACAGGTCCGAATGCGCCGCTTCCGCGGCGTCCAGCATGGCTTTGCGCCGCTCCGGATCCGGGGCCAGATCCGCCGGCGGCGCAATGCCGATCCCCTCCAGCGTCGACGGCAGGTTCGCCATGTCGTTCAAGGCGCCCAGATGATCCTGAAACTGCTCGATGGCTGCAAAGAAGGCGCCGCGCCGACGCCGCCCGCGCTTGTCGTCGAAGAGCGGTGCGAAGAACTCCGCCGTGTAGCGCAGCTTCTTGGCCGTCTTGCGCACGGTGTGACGGTCCTCGTCGCTCAACTCCGTCAGATTGCGTCCTGCCTTGCGCACTTTCTTGCGCAGGCGGCTCAAAATGGCCGCAGAAGAGTCGCGCACGGGCTCCTGTCGCAAGGTGGCCGTCTCCGGGCGCGTCAACCAGGCGCCGGTCGACAGCCATTCCGACAAATCAAGAAGAAGACGCCGCGTCCGGTCCGATGCCAGTTCTACGCGCACCGTGTCATAGGCCGCGCTCCGCGCCTGCGCCAAGGCCGCGTCATCCAGATGGCGCGCCACGACATCGAGGTCGCGGGCATGGCCGAGCACCCCTGCCAGCCACGCCAGGTCGGCAGAGATGGCAGCAAAACGCTCATCCGCCAGCATGGCCTTGTGCACCTTCATGGCCGAGCGCAGGCGCCGAAGGCCGATCCGCGCCTGATGGAGCGCGTCGGGAAAGGTCGGGTCGATAAGGGCCTCGTTCAGGCCGAACTGGCGTATGCAGGCCGCGGCAATGCGCTGGAACGCGACGGCGCTCGTCATGTCGGGAGACAGGTCCGGCTTCTCGGATCGGGTCACCTCCCGCGCGGGGCCCAGCAGGCGGAAGCCGCGTTCGGCCTTGGTCAGCAGCCCCGGGCGCACGGGCGCGATCGCATCGATCCGGCGGGCAAGGTCGAAGAGGCTGCGCGCCGGCCCGCTGCGCAGTTCGAGCTCGAATTCGCACACCGGTGTGGATCGATCGCCGGCGATCACCGAGCCGCAATCCAGCACCAGCTCACAGGTCGCCTCGCCCTCCTCGATCAGCCAGGTCCGCCGCTCGACGCGCACCTCGAACACGGGCGCCAGGGCGCTCAGCCGCGCGCCCAGAAAGATTTTCAAAGGCGTCGTGTCATCGATCATCGGCGCCGGCCCCGGCACGGTCTGCTCCCATTCCGGCCGGGCGAACAGCCCCGCAGTCTGGCTGCCGGCCGCCTTGACCGTCTGCTTGAAGGCCCCGCCAGCGGCCCGAACCCGAAGAATGAAGCCGGCGGCACGCAGGTCGGCGTCAACCGTATCGTAGTAGATGGTGCGAATGCTCTGCCGGTCCTGCGGCGTCGCAAGCAGTTCGGCGGCCAGGAAGCGTTCCGCGCTTCCCCCGTCCACCAGCAGCTTCAGCTCAACCTCGCGTCCCGGGGCCGGCAAGGGCACGGGTGCCGAACTGTTGTCGTCCATCATAGAGCTCCGTAGGACCCACCGCATAATGGCTTTGCGCGCAGGCGATAGCATGAACCTGCGATTTGTCGTCGCAAAGACATTTCAACCAAGCGCATGTGACGGCTCCACCGGCAGCATGCGCCCCTGCGCATCCGAAACGAAGGCAAGGTCCAACAGCTTCTGGACCTCTGCCGCATGCCGGAAATCCGGCTGCCCGTTCTCTCCCGACATCAGGGCGAGCGCGAAGCGATGCTCGTTGCGGGGGGTCTGCGGACAGTCGACCATACGCCAGCTTGCCGTATCGATATCGGCTCCCGTGCAGGCGCTCAGCCGCGAGTCCTGATGGTTGGCCCAGATTTTCAGCGCGCCCATCGTGCCATGGATGACAAGGTTCAGATCGTTGAGGTTCCCGGTCGCGTAACGGGACATGTGGACGACCCCGAGCGCACCATTGTCCATTTCCACCGTCATGGCGACACTGTCGTTCACATCCAGGCGGTAATCCCCGATCCGTCCGCCATCGGCCTTGTCGAAGGTGCGCATGCGCGCATGCAGGGCGGCCACATCGAGCCCCGTGCCAAAGGTCAGAAAGTCCAGGATGTGGATGCCGATATCCCCCAACACGCCCTTCGAGCCGTGGGCGGAGGATAGCCGCCACAGCCAGCGCTCGTCGGTGCGCCAATCCCCCCAATGCCGGCCGGTCAGCCAGCTCTGCAAATAGCTCGCCTCCACATGCCGGACGTCGCCGATTTCCCCGGCCAGGACCATGCGGCGCGCCATCTGGATCGCATGCGCGTTGCGATAGGTCAGGTTGACCATGTTGATGAGACCGGCACGCTCGGCGCTTTCGGTCATCTCCAGCGCATCGCCATGGTTGAGCGCCAACGGCTTTTCGCAGAAGACCGGCTTGCCGGCGGCGATCAGCGAAAGCGTGGTGGAATGATGCGCGGCGTCGGGCGTGGCGTTGACCGCAGCATCGAAAGCGCCCCATTCGAGTGCATCGTCGAGCGACCCGAAGGACGCCTCCACCCCGTGCAGCGCGGCAAAAGCCCGCGCCCGCTCGCGATTGGTGTCGATGGCGCCGGCCAGGACGATGCCGGGGATGGCGCCGAACACCTCCGCATGACGATGGGCGATCGCTCCCGTTCCGAGGATGATCAGGCGTTGGCTCAACGGTATCCCGCCTCGCCATACTTGTGCAGCGCGGGCCCCTTGGGCGTCAGCTTTTCCCGGGCCTGGTCATAGGGCCGGTTCGGCGCCTCGGAAACGTCCTTCCAAGGCTCTGCCGGGTTGTAGGCCCAGCGCACCGCATTGCGCAGAACGCGGCGAATATCGGCATTGTGGAAGATCGGGTAGGTTTCGTGGCCGGGCTCGAAGTAGAAGATGCGCCCTGCGCCGCGCTGATAGGTCAGGCCGGAACGGAAGACTTCGCCGCCCTCGTACCAGGTGATAAAGACAGTCTCCATCGGTTCGGGCACCAGGAAGGGCTCGCCATACATCTCCGAATGCTGCAGCTCAATGGCCGTATCCACCCCTCGCGCAATGGGGTGGTTGCGATTGATCACCCAGAGCCGCGCCCGCTCACCTGCCTCGCGCCAGCGCAGCGAGCAGGGGGTGCCCATCAGCCGCCGGAAGATTTTCGAGAAATGGCCCGAATGCAGGACGATGAGGCCCATTCCTTCGGCGACACGCTGCTGGACCCGATCCACCACCGCATCGTCCACCGCGCCATGCGCTTTGTGACCCCACCAGATCAGGACATCGGTCTTGTCCAGACGCTCCTGTGTCAGCCCATGTTCTGGCTCCTGCAGCGTGGCGGTCTCGGCGACGATACCGTCCTCCTCGGTCAGGGCCTGCGCGATCGCCTGGTGTATGCCCGTCGGGTAGATCCCCCGGACGATGTCGTTTTCCTGCTCGTGGATGAATTCGTTCCAGACCAAGGCGCGGATCGTCATCATGCTCCCCCTATACTCTGCCAGGCTGCGATAGAGCCTGAAACGCGTTCCAGTTGCAAACTCCCCGTCACCAGCAAACGTTGCGTCTACGCAGTTGCAACGGGCATTCACCGCACGCAAAGGGCCCCGCGCAATGCTATGCGGCGGGGCCCCTCGATGGTCGAAAGGAACGACTGAGTCAGAGAATGCCAAGCAGGCGTGCGGCAGGTTCCGGCTCCGCCGCCTTGCGGTGCGAGCCGCCGACCGCCGGTGCGGAAACATAGGCCGCGACGCTCATCGCCTCACCCCAGCCTTCGTGCCAGGCGGCGAACTCCGGGGTCCCCGCTTCGTAGGCGCAGGCGGATTGCGGCAGGCCCCGACCATGATCTCTCTTGCCTTCTTCGAATGCGATGCCGGTCATCTCAGCCTCCGTTCTCCAGCGACGTATCGCTTCTTCGTAGGATGGCACAGACGCCACCAAATACCAGTACCGTCACATAAGATTCATCGAGCCTTCGGGACCCTCGCCCGCCGGCCGCACCTTGCGCTCCCCTTTCCCTGGCTTTACCTCAGCCGGGCTGCGGCCGCGTGCGGTCGCGCAAGCGCAGAAGGAGCGTGGAGCCGATGAGCAAGGTCGCGGTGGTGGGGTGCGGACAGTGGGGGCGGAACCATGTTCGCACATTGGCGAGCCTCGGCGCCCTCTGCGCGATCAGCGATACGGACGAAGCGCGCGCTGCCAGCCTGTCCGCCGAATATGGCGTTCCGGCCATGCCGCTCGACGCGCTTCTTGAACCTGGCGGCCCGGGCGCCCTCGTTCTGGCGCTGCCGCCACGCCTGCATGCGCCCATCGGTCAGCGCGCGCTCGCCGCCGGAAAAGACCTGTTGATCGAAAAGCCCATCGCCCTCAACGCGCGGGACGCGGAGCGAAGTGTCGCTCTGGCGCGGGAGCACAAACGCATTCTCATGGTCGGCCATGTCCTGCGCTTCCACCCCGTCTTCGAGGAAATGGGGCGTCAGATCGCGGCCGGTCGAATCGGGGCGCTGCGCCATATCGTGGCGACCCGGCTGGGCCTCGGCCGCTTTCTCGGCATGGATGTCGTCTGGGATCTCGCCCCGCACGATCTGTCTCTGGTCCTCGACCTGGCGGGCAGCCACGATGTCCGTATGGAAACGATGCGCCAGACGGTCCTGTCCGACGAAACCGATGTTGCGGATATGCGCCTGCGCTTTGCCAACGGCATCAGCGCCGAGATACACCTGTCACGCATATCGCCCTTCCGCGACCGCCGGCTGAGCGCCATCGGCACGCAAGGCATGCTCACCTTCGACGATCTGCAGCCGGAAGGCCGCAAGCTCGCCTTCTACGCCCATCGGGTCTGGCCGCAGGATGGCGTCTACGCCTTCGAGGATGCGGCCGTGGAATACCTGTCCGCACCGGGCGGCATGCCGTTGGAGGCCGAAGCCCGTCATTTCCTGGACTGCATCGCCACCCGCGCCGAACCGCGCACGGGGCCGGACGAGGCGGCCCTCGTCGTCAAGCTTCTGGAAGCGGCCTCGCCCCGTGCCTAGCTGGCAAGCGCGGTGCGGTTTGCATCGACAGTGTGGCCGGGCTCTGCCGCCCGTTCCGCGCGGGCAATGACACCGCCGCCCAGAACGGCGCAGCCGGCACCATCTCCGGCATAGAAGGCACAGGCCTGGCCGGGCGATACGCCCTCTTCCCCATGCGTCAGTTCCACGAACGGCCCTTCATCGTCCAGGCCGAGCCGCGCCGGCGTGGGTGCCCGGGTCGAGCGCACCTTCACGAACAGCTCCGTCTGCGCCGCTGCTGCCGCATCGAAGGTGCCGGCGCCCAGCCAGTTGACCGCCCGCAGCCGCAGGCGGCCCGTTGCCAGCGCCGTGCGCGGCCCCACGGTCACGACGCGGCGCTGCGCATCGATCGACACGACATAGAGCGGCTCGCCGGCCGCCACGCCGATGCCCTTGCGCTGTCCGACGGTAAAGCCGACCACGCCGTCATGCCGGCCCAGCACACGCCCGTCCAGATGCCGGATCTCCCCGGGCTCCCCGGCATCGGGGCGCAGCTTCTGGATCACGTCCGTGTAACGACCATTCGCCACGAAGCAGATATCCTGGCTGTCGGGCTTGGCCGCGACACCCAGGCCATGGCGCTCTGCGATGGCGCGGGTCTCCGGCTTGGTCAGTCCGCCCAGCGGAAAGCGCAGGAAATCCACCTGCTCCTGCGTGGTGGCATACAGAAAGTAGCTCTGGTCCCGGGCAAGATCGACCGGCCGGTACAGGCGCCGATGCGCCCCGTCCTGCCGGCTCTCGATATAATGACCCGTGGCCAGCACATCCGCGCCCAGATCCCGGGCGGTCGACAGGAGGTCCTTGAACTTGACCGTCTGGTTGCAGGCGACGCAGGGGATCGGCGTCTCGCCGGCCATGTAGCTGGCCGCGAACGGGTTGATGACCTGCTCGCGGAACTTGTCCTCATAATCCAGGACATAATGCGGAATATCCAGGATTTCGGCCGTCCGCCGCGCATCGTGAATATCCTGCCCTGCGCAGCAGGCGCCCGCCCGGCGGGCGGATGCGCCACCGTCATAGAGCTGCAGGGTAATGCCGATGACCTCATAGCCCTCGGACTTCAGAATCGCCGCGACGACCGATGAGTCGACGCCGCCGGACATAGCCACGACCACGCGCGTCTGCGCGGGCGGCTTTGAAATGTCGAGACTGTTGCGCATCGCCGTTTAACGGGTTCCCGGTTCTTGGACACGACCGCAATGTCAAAGGATGGCCGCGCCATATGGCTTGCGCGGACATATAGCCTATCTGCCGCCGCATGGCGATGCCGGCCAGCTGACGAGATCGGTTAAGACTCGTTATCGATTTGTTACGAGGGGGTTAGCGATTTTTTTAAAGGCGTTGGTCTAGCGTGTCTCTGCGATTGGGTCCTTGCAATGTGTAGAGAGTACAATGACCGATCAGGTTAGACCGAGAGTGAAATACGTCATCGGGCCGGATGGTAGCCCGCTGACGGTGGCGGACCTACCGCCATCCAACACGCGCCGATGGGTCATTCGACGCAAGGCGGAAGTCGTCGCTGCCGTACGCGGCGGGCTTCTCAGCCTTGACGAGGCTTGCTCCAAATATACGCTGACGGTGGAAGAGTTCCTGTCCTGGCAGGCATCCATCGACCGGCACGGTCTTGCGGGACTGCGGACCACGCAGCTCCAGGAATATCGCAAGAAGACCGAGCTGCGCCACTAGCGCAGCCTGCCACCTACGAAAATGGAGCAAGGCGCCCTCGTGGCGCCTTTTCTTTTGCGCCTTCCCTGCCCTTCGGCCAGCAACGAAACCCGGTGCAAAACGCAAAAGAGGCCCCCGGTTTCCCGGGAGCCCCTTTCAGACTGTCGCCAGTCCTTCGTGCTTCTTAGTTGAAGCGGAAGGAAGCCTTGGCCCACACGGTGTGGAAGTCGAGGTCCGAGGACGACGAGGTCGAGAACGTCGTCGGGCCTGCCGGCGTGCCGGCAACCGGGGTGTAGTCGACGTTCAGGTTCGAGTCGCCGAGGTCGGTGTAGAGGTACTCGACGCCGAGCGAGAAGTTCTGCGTCACGAGGTACTCGACGCCAGCGCCGACCGTGTAGCCGACGTCGTCCGTGTCTTCGGAGACGGAAACGTCGTAGGTCGTGCCGCCGATCGTG
>NZ_BBWR01000016.1 GCF_001463905.1 Aureimonas frigidaquae | reverse complement strand
TCCGTCGAGAAGAGACCCGAGTCACGATTGAAGGCGACGCCAGCCTGGCCACCGACATAGAAGCCGGTCCAGGTGAAGGCCGGCTCGAAAGCGACGACCGGCGCCGGTGCAACCGGCTCCTCATAGATGACGTCCGCAGCAACGGCCGGCGTTACGAAAGCGGCCGAAGCCAGGAGAAGAGCAATACGGTTCATTTCTGAAACCCCTCAGTTTGCCGACCGGAGATCGTTTCTGGCCGGCCATTCCATTCACGCTTCAGTTGCGTGGTGAGGGATATGGTTGCCCGATTGGGCCGAACAATGGCCGCTTTCACGGATTGGATGCCACTGTTACCTTTCGGTCACAGGCACCAGGATGAGCCGTCAAGGCGTTGAAAATACTGGCTTCGCGCAAGGTTCCGCCGCTTTGATGCTCAGCCGGTCCGGCTGCGGCCGGCGCGACGCCTGTCTAGAAGTCGTCACAATCTCTGGGCGTGTCAGCGGCGCTGGAGCGGATAGGTGTTGACCAGCGTGCCCGACGCACGATCGAAGACCAGAAGCGATTCTCCCTCGGGCACGAAAATCCGCATCAGGATCGAGTCTCCGCTCAAGCTCGTCTCGGCGATCTCCGCCCCCGCCGGCAATTGCAGGGGGATGGCGGCGCCTTGCGCGGGTGCCGAGGAATCGGAGGTACGGTAGACAACCGCCACAAGCACGGCCATAACCCCGATGAACATGATGCCGATGGAAACGCCCAGAAGCCGAACCATCTTGCGGCGCAACCGCTCCGTTGCCGGATCGATCGTATCGGCCATCTCCCTGTCAGCATCCGTCATTGTCGAGCGTCGCGCCTTTTCCTGATGATGAACCACCGGCCCACAGGTACAGAAGAAGACGCGGCGGAGGCAAGCAGCTTCCGGGTCGATACGGCATGCGACGGCATGCGCCTCGATCAGTTCCTGACCCGCGCCCTGAACGGCGCATTGTCGCGCAGCCGCATCCAGTCCATCATCGCCGAAGGCGGCGCCGCGCTGGACGGCGGCCCGGCGTTGATCCAGCCCCGGCGCAGGATGACGGCGGGCGAAACCGTCCACCTGTCCATGCCCGAGCTGGTCGATGCCGACCCCCTGCCCGAGCCGATCGCGCTGACGATTCTGTATGAGGACGATGCGCTGATCGTCATCGACAAGCCGGCCGGAATGGTGGTTCACCCTGCTGCGGGCAACTGGGGCGGAACCCTGGTCAACGCGCTCCTTCACCATTGCGGCGACAGTCTTTCCGGCATTGGCGGCGTGCGCCGGCCGGGCATCGTCCACAGACTGGACAAGGACACGTCGGGCGTCATGGTCGTCGCCAAGACGGATGCGGCGCATCACGGCCTGGCCGAGCAGTTCGCCGCGCATGGGCGCGATGGCCGGCTCGACCGCGCCTATACGGCCCTTGCCTGGGGCGTTCCGCTGCGCCGCGAAGGCTGCGTCGATGCTGCCTTGGGCCGCTCCGGGACGGATCGGCTCAAACGCGCCGTCGTGCCGGCCGGCCGGCCGGACGCGCGCGCGGCCATCACCCACTACCGGGTCGATGCCGTGCTTGCCGAAGGGCTCGTCACACAGATCGATTGCCGCCTGGAAACCGGGCGCACGCACCAGATCCGCGTCCATCTGGCCCATATCGGCCATCCCCTGCTGGGGGACGATCTCTACGGCGCCGGCTTTCGCAGCAAGGCGGCGCGGCTCCCCGCGCCGGCCGGCGACCGGCTTGCAGCCCTTGGCCGCCAGGCGCTGCACGCGCGCCTGCTCGGCTTTCGCCACCCCATCTCCGGTGCCGCAATGCTGTTTGAATCTCCCCTGCCTGCCGATATGGCGGAACTTCTGGAAGCCCTGTCGCATTAGGATGGCAAGGTGCGGCTCTGCCGCATGCTGGGCCTGCCCGGGCGGCGAGAGAACCTTTCGCCGATTTAATGTTTTGCGTCCGTGCAAACGCCTTGAACAATCCCCATATGAAGTTTGGGCCGCCCCGGCCATGGGGTTCGTTCCGTCTGCCTGTCCGCGATCGGACCGCTCGGAACGCAATCATCCCGGAAGGCGGGCGGCAGCGCGGTTGGCCATGTTGGCGGCCGCCGGATCGGAGGGTTATCGATGGCAAGTGCCAATCTACCCAGCATTGCATCCGGAGAGGGTGGTCTCACCCGCTATCTGGAAGAGATTCGCAGGTTCCCTATGCTGGAGCCGCAGGAAGAATACATGCTGGCCAAGGCCTATGTGGAACATGGTGACCGCAAGGCCGCGCATAAGCTGGTCACCAGCCATTTGCGCCTCGTCGCCAAGATCGCCATGGGATATCGTGGTTATGGCCTGCCGATCGGCGAGGTCATTTCCGAGGGCAATGTTGGCCTGATGCAGGCGGTCAAGCGCTTCGACGCCGACCGTGGCTTCCGCCTGGCAACCTATGCCATGTGGTGGATAAAGGCATCGATCCAGGAATACATCCTGCGCTCCTGGAGCCTGGTCAAAATGGGCACGACCGCGAACCAGAAGCGGCTGTTCTTCAACCTGCGCAAGATGAAAAGCCGGATCCAGGCCCTGGACGAAGGCGATCTGAAGCCCGACCAGGTCAACCAGATCGCGACCCAGCTTGGCGTGAGCGAAGAAGAGGTCGTGTCGATGAACCGCCGCCTGTCCGGCGATGCATCGCTGAACGCACCGATCCGCGCGACGGAGGGTGAGTCGGGCGAGTGGCAGGACTGGCTGGTGGACCAGAGCGAAAGCCAGGAAGAAATCCTGGTCCGCGAGGACGAGCTCGATCAGCGCCGCGCCATGCTGGAAGATGCCATGGACGTCCTGAACGACCGTGAGAAGCGAATTTTCCAGGCACGGCGCCTGTCGGAGGAGCCGTTGACGCTGGAAGCCCTGTCGGACGAGTTCGACATCAGCCGGGAACGTGTCCGGCAGATCGAGGTGCGGGCCTTCGAAAAGGTCCAGAAGGCCGTGCGAGACAGCGCAGAGGCTGCCCAACGCGCTCTTCGCGTGACGGATCGGAGCCACGTCCCGGCCTGAGTGCCGAATTTCTCAAGTATGAAAAAGCCCGGCGTCGGTGACGCCGGGCTTTTTCGTTTACCGGCACAGGCAGCTGTGCTGGCAGGCGCCGCTCTACGACGGCGCCGCCTCAGGTGCCTTACACGACCAGGACGCTGACGCCGGTCTGGACGTATCCCGGTATCCATTGGAGGCTTCGTCGCGGTAGTCTACCTGATCGTCCGGATCGACGAGCTTGGCGACGATCACGCCACTGTAACCCTTCACGAAACTCGCCGAGAAAGAACCATCCCGCAGAACCAGGACGTTCTCGACGAGTGGGGTTCCATCTACCTTGTAGAACGACACTTTTAGGATCCGATCCACGATGATCGGTCCCGCGACCACGGTACCGCGGATGGTCACCATTTCCGTCGCAGGAACAACGCCCCCGCCGCCGCCGCCACCACCACCACCACCGGCGAAAGCGGCCGCGCCGCCGCCCGCCGCGGCAATCCCCAGCAAGGCCAAAGGCAGCTTGCTACTCATGGTCGATGCGCTGCTGGCGACTTCGGCAACGTTATGGGCGATCGGGCTGGAGCCGAACCAATGTGAAAAACTATCGGTCAGTGCCAGAACCGTGTCGGGGTCGCCGAAGCTGTAGACCAGCCCCCCGCCGTGCGTATAAGCCTGCTGAACGGGCGTCGTCGCATTGATGACAACACGACCACCCGCACTATTGGGCAGTTCGATGCCACACATGTCATCGGCGCAAACGGCATAGAATTTCTGGAATGTGATGCGCGTCTTGCCATCGAGCTGAAGAATGAGATCGCTGTCGGCCGCAGTCGAGGTGCGCAGGACGGCAGCCTGACTGACCTCTTCCACGACCTCATGTCCATCGACCATACGCCGCCGCAGGATGCGGTACCGCCGCCCTGCGATGGGCTCCATCCGGGCGGACGATCCGTTGCCTATATCATAAGCGTTCAAGCCGTCGGACAGGATATAATTTGCATCCGGCACTGGCCGATGATGCTGGGAAGGCTGCCCGACCTTGGCACCGGCGCCGCTCCGCGCGAGGCCAAGACCACTGGTGATTTTCTTGAAATCGAACATCGCAACCTTCAATATACTAAAGAAATACCTCCTATATAGTATCTCACAGGCGCACTCTCCGGTACATGTACCGGAAATTGAAATAATTTCGGCTATATTATCCTGAGTTGTCTTATGATGTCGCAGTTTACGCTGTATTGCGTCGACTAATGCGAAAACACCCCCATCGCACGGATGGAGGTGTCGATCGTGTCAAACCGTTTGCGATGGCGGCCGGGGTGCGTCGAGGGCTGGCTGTTCAGTCCCGGCCTTGCCAGGCGGTGATCGCCTCGCGGAAGACAGTCGCGCCTTCCGAACCTTTGGCAATGGACAGGAGTGCACGCTGCCCTGTCTCGTAAGCGATCGGAATATCGACCCACTGTTCATTGGCCAGAAGGCCGAGATTGTCGTCGACGGCCTGTTGCAGATCGTTCAGGGCAATCCAGAAGAAGCCGTCCGAGATTTTGCCGGCAACGCCGATCAGTGGCCGGCCGCGGTCCTGCTCGGTCGGCTTAAGCGCCAGGCGCTGCACGCTGGCGATCTCTCCGCCCGCAAAGTCCTGCGGTACGGTGAACATCATCTCGATGACATGGCTTGCCGGCAGAGTGGCGTCACCGTTACGCCGGATCGTCATCGTCATCGTCAGGTTGCGATCCGGAATCTGGACGACGCCGCGAATGGCGGGTTCCGGCGGTTGCCGCTCGGCGGGGGCCTCCTGGACGAGGCTCCACTGGACCTGCCCGGAATGCTGCGATCCCGGCGTGTTGTTGAACCGCTCCTCGTAGAACACAGCCACCTCGGCGCCCTCAGGCACGGGGGCTGCAGTGGCAGCGGATGCAGCCGGCGGGTTCGCAGTCTGCGGCGGAGCCGCCGCCGTAGCCGGCGCGACATCCGTACCTTCATCGAACACGTTGGCGCTCGACGTTCCCGGCCCCGGGTCCGACTCGGTCCCATCCGGCAGAAGCCGCTGCGTGTACTGGCGCTCGCCCGGATCCTGCGACGGCGCAGAATCCGCTCCTGGCGTGGCAGTTGCAGGAGACTCCGGCGTTGTTGCACCGTCCTGGCCTGTCGTAGCCTGCCCGGCATCGCCGGAGGCGGCAGGCTCGGCGGGGGGCGCATCCACCGTCGCCGCAACATCCGGCGTTTCACCGGCGTCTGTCCCTTCCGGCGCCTGCGCCGCAGGCTCCTGCGCTTCCTGCTCCTGCGTCGATCCGCCGAAGAAGCGGGAAACATCCACGCCTGCGACATAGGCAGCACCGGCAGCACCGGCGATGACGAGCACGGCGACACCTGCCAGAAGCGGCACGCGCGAACGCGTCTTGGCGGCCGGACGGCGGGCGCTCGGATAGCGCGGCGCGCCCATGTCGGGCGCTGGAATGGCGGTCTCGCCGCGGCCGGCATCGATGCCGGACTCGTCGTCGGCGGGGTCGTGCCGGGGTGCGGCAGGGCCGACTTCCCCGACATCGCCGGGCCGCGAACCGGCGGAATAGGAATCACGCGGCTCAGGAGCGCTCGCGGCACCAAGGGTCGCGGCCGGGCCCATGGGCGCAGCCGGCGTCATCGGCTCGGCATGGTGGGCGGGGCCGTCGACGCCGCCGTCCTGGCTGCCGGCAGCATCCAGGTCCTCGTAATGCCGCTCCGTCCGGACGATCGCATCCTCGAGCGCGGCCAGACGCGCAGCGGCGACATCATCGGCCAGAGGCGGGCTGGCCATCGAAATCTGTCGTTCGATGGCCGCGCGGGCCTTTTCATAGACCTTGGCGCGCAATTGCGGGCTTGCACCAGGCAGACCGTCGATCGTCTTTCGGAGAACGGCGCTCAGATCCGCCATGGCTATGGATTACTCTCGACTGCTTCGGTACAATGGGGCTGGAACTTAGTCCTGAAACGGATCGCGAACAAGTATCGTGTCGTCACGCTCCGGAGATGTGGAGAGAAGTGCAACCGGCGCCCCGACGAGTTCCTCGATCTCGCGCACGTATTTGACCGCCTGTGCGGGCAGATCGCTCCAGGAGCGCGCACCTGCGGTTGTATCTTTCCACCCTTCGACCGTGCGATAAATGGGTTTCACACGGCGCTGGGCCGCCAGGCTGGCCGGAAAATAATCGATTTCTTCGCCATCGAGCTCGTAACCGACGCCGATCTTGATCTCGTCCAGCCCGTCGAGAACGTCGAGCTTGGTCAGCGCAAGGCCGTGAATGCCGTTGATGGCGACGGCCTGACGCACCAGGACCGCGTCGAACCAGCCGCAGCGCCGCTTGCGCCCCGTTACCGTGCCGAACTCATGTCCCTTCTCACCGAGGAACTGGCCGATCTCGTTGTCCTGTTCGGTCGGGAAGGGCCCCTCCCCCACGCGGGTCGTATAGGCCTTGGTGATGCCGAGCACGAAGCCCGCGGCTGACGGGCCCAGGCCGGAACCGGCCGCGGCCTGGCCAGCCACCGTGTTGGAGGATGTCACAAAGGGGTAGGTCCCGTGATCGATGTCGAGCAGCGTTCCCTGCGCGCCTTCGAAGAGGATCCGGTCGCCCGCCTTGCGACGTTCGTCGAGAAGCCGCCAGACGCGGTCCATGTAGGGCGTGATCTCAGCTGCCACGCTGGTCAGCTCCTCCAGGAGCGCACCAGCATCGATCTCGGCCTCTCCAAGGCCACGCCGCAGCGGGTTGTGATGGGCGAGCAGGCGCTCGATCCGTTCCGGCAGCGCGTCCGGCTCCGCCAGGTCCATGACGCGGATGGCGCGGCGGCCGACCTTGTCCTCGTAGGCCGGGCCGATGCCCCGCTTGGTCGTACCGATCTTCGTGCCGCCTGCGGCATTCTCGCGGATGGCATCGAGTTCGCGGTGAAGCGACAGGATCAGTGCGGCGTTGTCGGCAATGCGCAGGCTTTGGGGAGAGATGGAAAGCCCCTGGCCTTCCAGCCGGCGGCGCTCGGCCACAAAGGCGTGCGGGTCGAAGACGACACCGTTGCCGATGACCGAGAGCTTACCCTTGCGGGCCACGCCGGATGGCAGCAGCGAAAGCTTGTAGCTGGTGCCGTCCACCACCAGAGTATGTCCGGCATTGTGCCCGCCCTGGAACCGCACGACCACGTCGGCCCGCTCGGAGAGCCAGTCGACGATCTTGCCCTTCCCTTCGTCTCCCCACTGGGATCCGACGACAACACAATTACCCATGCATTCTCCTGCGGGCGACCTCGGCCCTTGATCTTGGTATGGGAGCGGCCCCGTGACCCGTGGGCGCGCTGTTGGGCATGCGCGTCGCGCCAGCCCCACAAACGCGCGGGACTATAGAGAATGCCCGCCGCGTATGCGAGCACTCAATTCCGTGGACGCCCGCACATGACAAAGGGCGCCGCCGGCGCCCTTCGTGATGCCGATGGTTTTGGCAGATGCCTCAGACGTCGAAGGACAGGAGCTTCGCCTGGCCGATCGCGTTCAACTGGCGCACCTCGTTCAGGAAGGCCTCGTCCAGCGGCGCATCGAGATACAGGAGCGCGATCGCGCTGCCGCCCTCATGATCGCGGCCCAGATGGAAATTGGCGATGTTGATTCCATTGCGGCCGAAGGTCATGCCGAGCTCACCGATGACGCCGGGAATGTCCCGATTGGCGGTGTAGAGCATGTGACGGCCGACTTCGGCTTCCATGCTGATGCCCTTGATCATGATGAAGCGCGGCTTGCCGTCGGAGAAGCAGGTCCCCGCAACCGAGCGGCTCTGCTTATCGGTCTTGACCGTCAGCTGCACATAGCCGTCGAAGACGCCCGACTTGTCGCGGCGCACTTCGGAAACCGCGATCCCGCGCTCCTTGGCCATCAAGGGCGCGGAAACCATGTTAACGGTCTGCATCTGCGGCTTCAGGAGCCCCGCCAGGGCGGCGGATGTCAGAGCGCGCGTGTTCATGCCGGCGGGGGCGCCGTCGAACAGGATCTCGACCTCCAGGATGGGCTCGTCCGTCAGCTGCCCCGCGAAGCTTCCGAGGATCTCGGCAAGCTTGACATAGGGCGTCAGGATCGGAGCTTCCTCGGCGGTGATGGAAGGCATGTTCAGCGCGTTGGACACCGCCCCCTTGGTCAGGTAGTCGGCCATCTGCTCGGCGACCTGCAAGGCGACATTCTCCTGCGCCTCGGTCGTCGATGCGCCGAGATGCGGCGTGCACACGACGTTGTCCAGCCCGAAGAGCGGGCTGTCCGTCGCCGGCTCGACCTCGAAGACATCGATGCCCGCGCCAGCCACCTTACCCGAGCGGATCGCGTCCGCCAGATCCTGCTCGACGATCAGCCCGCCGCGCGCGCAATTGATGATGCGCACGCCGTCCTTCATGCTGGCGATGGACGCCGCGTCGATGATGTTGCGGGTCTTGTCGGTCAGCGGCGTGTGCAAGGTGATGAAGTCCGCGCGGCGGAACAGCTCCTCGAGCTCGACCTTCTCGATGCCCATATTCGCCGCCCGCTCCGCCGACAGGAAGGGATCGAAGGCGATGACGCGCATCTTCAGCCCCACGCCGCGCGCGGCGACGATGGCGCCGATATTGCCGCAACCGATGATGCCGAGCGTCTTGCCGGTGATCTCCACACCCATGAAGCGGTTCTTTTCCCACTTGCCGGCCTGGGTCGAGGCATCGGCGGCAGGGAGCTGGCGTGCCACGGCGAACATCATCGCCACGGCATGCTCCGCCGTGGTGATCGAGTTGCCGAAGGGCGTGTTCATCACGATGATGCCCTTGCGGCTCGCAGCCGGTATGTCGACATTGTCGACACCGATACCGGCACGCCCGATGACCTTGAGCTTGCCGGCCGCCTCGATCACCTTTTCCGTCACCTTGGTGGCGGAACGGATGGCAAGGCCGTCATACTGGCCGATCACCTCGAGGAGCTTTTCCTTGTCCTTGCCGAGGTCCGGCAGATAGTCGACCTCGACCCCGCGGTCCTTGAAAATCTGGACGGCTGTCTTGGACAGTTTGTCGGATACGAGTACGCGAGCCATGGCTATAACCTGACGTTGTGGTGACGGCCCGGGCCGCCCCTGAAAATGAAGATCGGATCATAAAGATAGCGGATGACGGGGCAGCCTTGCCGCCCCGCGCCGTTGCCGGCTGCCCTCAGGCGGCCGTTGCCAGCGTCGTCCGTTGTGCCTCATAGGCATAGGCGAGCCACGGCATGAGTGCCGCGATATCGGCGGTTTCGACCGTAGCACCGGCCCAGATGCGCAGCCCCGGAGGTGCATCGCGATAGGCGCCGATGTCGAGTGCGACGCCTTCCTTCTCCAGAAGCGCGGCGACGCCCTTGGCGAAAGCATCCTGCTGCTCTTTCGGCAGGGCCACGATTTCCGGCGCCGTGAAGGTCAGGCAGACCGATGTGTTCGATCGGATCGCCGCATCCTGCGCCAGAAAGTCGATCCAGTCGTTTGCCGCCACGAAGGCCTCGATCTCCGCCAGATTGGCGTTGGCGCGGGCCTTCAGCCCTTCCAGCCCGCCGATCGACTTGGCCCAGCCCAGCGCGTCGAGGTAATCCTCAACGCAGAGCATGGAGGGCGTGTTGATCGTCTCGCCCTTGAAGATGCCTTCGCTGAGCTTTCCGCCAGAGGTCATGCGGAACAGCTTTGGCAGCGGCCAGGCCGGCTTATAGGTCAGCAGCCGTTCGACGGCACGCGGGCTCAGGATGATGACGCCGTGCGCCGCCTCGCCGCCCAGCACCTTCTGCCAGGAGAAGGTGACGACGTCGAGCTTGTCATAGGGCAGATCCTGGGCGAAGGCCGCCGAGGTTGCGTCGCAGATGGTCAGCCCGGCGCGGTCGGCCGGTATCGCATCGCCATTGGGAACGCGAACGCCGGATGTCGTTCCATTCCAGGTGAAGACGACATCATGATCGAAATCGACATCGGCAAAATCGACGATCGATCCGTAGGGCGCTTCGAGCACGCGGGCATCGGCGAGCTTGAGCTGCTTGACCACATCGGTCACCCAGCCGGCGCCGAAGCTTTCCCAGGCTAGCATGTCCACGGGCCGCGCGCCCAGGAGGGACCACATGGCCATCTCGACGGCACCCGTATCGGATGCCGGGACGATGCCGATGCGATAGTCGGCGGGCACGCCAAGCACGGCGCGCGTATCGTCGATAGCTTGTAGAAGCTTCGCCTTGCCGAGCTTGGCGCGGTGCGAGCGGCCCAAAGCCGCATCAGACAGCGCATCCAGCGTCCAACCGGGACGCTTGGCGCAGGGGCCAGACGAGAAACGGGGATTGGCCGGGCGTGCGGCCGGTTTGGCGATCGGAGCCATAAAGCTACCCTCTCAGATAGAAGCGCCTCGTTGGGGAGGCGTGTCCCACTGACGGTGCTAAGCCCCCCGCCCGACACAGTCAAGCGGCGAAAGGTGCATCCTTCACACTTTTTGTCTTAGTCGAACCGCAGCCGCAATCCGAGCGTGACCATGTGGCGCTCCGACCCATCGTCCTTCAGCGCAAGGCTGCTGCCATCGGGCAGGCTTGCCGTCAGGAGATCGCCATCGTCCGAATAGGTGTAACGGTAGCCGAGATCGACGAGAACACGCTCCGTGATCCCATAGGCCGCCCCGGCCATGAGCGACCAGTTGGTCCGCCAGCCATCTCCGCCGGACACCGGCAGACGTTCGACGCAGCCCCCAGTGCCGCACAGGCCGGCAGCCGGTGCCTCGTAGCTGACATGGCCAAGGCCGATGCCGGCGCCGACATAGGGGGTCACGCCCATGATGGTGCCGAGATCGGCATAGAGGTTGAAGTCGAGATCGACCGTCTCGCGGCGTGCGAGCGCTTCGAGGCTGCAGCCCGCACCGCACAGGGCGGCGGCGTCCGCGCCGCCATTCACGTCGTCACTGCCGTAACGCGCCGTCACGTCGGCGCGCCAGATATCGGTGAATTTGTATCCGATGCCGACGCCTCCCATGAGCGCCGTGCCATTGTCCAGGAAGCCGGTCAGGCTGGTGCCGCCCACGAAGCCGCCCAGCCGGTCCGCATCGTCGGCAAGCGTATGGGCGGCATCGATCCGACCGTACCAACCCGTATCGGCCCCGATGCTTGCGCCGATGTCGGGCGCGGCGGAAAGGTCGCTGGCATGCGCCCCGCCCACGCAGACGAGTATGGCGAGAACTGGCAGGCTGCGCTTCATGTCCGGGCTTCACTCCGCTTCTGTTCGGAGATCAACCTATCGAGGCAGCCCTGCCCCAAGCTGAACCGCGCTCAGGCGGCCTGCTGCTCGCTCTTCAGAACGCCGACGATATCGTCCACGACGTCGTTGACGAGGCGCTCGTCGTCCCCTTCCGCCATGACCCGGATCAAGGGCTCGGTGCCCGAGGGGCGGATGACGATGCGCCCGGCGGCACCCAGGCGCGCGCGTCCGCTGTCGATCGCCTCCCGCACGTCGGTGCGCTCCAGCGGCCGGCCGCCGCCCACGCGGACATTCTTCAAGACCTGCGGCACCGGCTCGAAGCGGCGCGCCGCTTCCGAGACCGGCTGTCCCTTGCGGGCCACGACGGCCAGCAACTGCAATGCGGAGATCAGCCCGTCCCCGGTCGTGCCGAAATCCGACAGGACGATGTGACCGGATTGCTCGCCGCCGACATTGTAGCCATGCTGGCGCATATGCTCCACGACATAGCGATCGCCGACCTTGGTGCGGGCAAGCTCGATCCCGCGATCGCCAAAGAAGCGCTCGAGCCCGAGATTGGACATGATCGTGGCCACGACGCCGCCGGCAGCCAACCGCCCCTCCTCGGCCCAGGCTTCGCCGATGACGGCCATGAGCTGGTCGCCATCCACGATGGCGCCGTTTTCGTCCACGATCAGGACGCGGTCCGCATCGCCATCCAGCGCAATGCCGATATCGGCCCGCACCTCCCGCACCTTCGCCGACAGGGCGACAGGGTTGGTAGAGCCGCAATTCAGGTTGATGTTCACGCCGTTCGGCTCATCGCCGATGGCGACGACTTCGGCGCCGAGCTCCCACAGGACGGCGGGCGCCACGCGGTATGCGGCGCCGTTCGCGCAGTCGATGGCGACGCGGATGCCATCCAGCGTGAAGTCACGCGGGAGCGTGCGCTTGGCAAATTCGATGTAGCGGTCATGGACGCCATCGATACGCTTGGCACGGCCGAGTTGCCCCGCACCCGCCAGCCGGCGGCTCAGATCCTCGTCGATCAAGGATTCGATCGTCGCTTCCAGTTCGTCGGACAGCTTGTAGCCGTCCGGCCCGAAGAGCTTGATGCCGTTATCTTCGAACGGATTGTGCGAGGCGGAGATCATGACGCCGATGTCGCAGCGCAGCGAGCGGGTCAGCATGGCGACGGCCGGCGTCGGCATCGGCCCGACCAGGAAGACATCCACCCCGGCGGCAGTGAACCCTGCCACCATGGCGTTCTCGATCATGTAGCCCGACAGGCGCGTATCCTTGCCGATGACGACGCGATGGCGGTGGCTGCCCCGATGAAAGGCAAGGCCCGCCGCCATGGCGACCTTCATGGCGATTTCCGCCGTCATCGGATGCTGGTTGGCGCGGCCGCGAATGCCGTCTGTGCCGAAATAGGATTTCTTCATGTCTCGCTGCCCATCGACCGTTTCGCGCATCTATCGCCAAGCAGAATGACACCGAAAGTAAAAAAGAATGTCACCGGATAACATGCCGGCGGCATGCTCCCGCCACGCCCTTCGAGAAAGCACCATACAACCCTTGGGACGCGAGGGTAGCCCGGCTGCACATTGGAGGGACCCGTAAAACGAAGAAAGGGCGCCCAAGAGCGCCCTTCATCATCATTCCCAGTCGCCGTCCAATCAGGTCGTCGGCTGTGGTTCCAGACCGTCTTCCTTGCCGCTCGGCTTGGCCGGGCCGGCCTTGGGTACGGCTGATCCGCGCGAGGGGGGCGTATCGTCGCCCATGTCGCGGGCCAGCGGCTTGCCGGCCAGAAGGTCACGCACTTCGTCGCCCGACAGGGTCTCGTATTCGAGCAGCCCGTTCGCCAGCTTGTGCAGATCCTCGATATGCTCCCGCAGGATTGCGCGGGCGCGGTTCTCGGCCACCTCGATGATGCCGCGAACCTCCGAATCGATCAGCCGCGCCGTGTCCTCGGACATGTTCTGCTGCTGCGAGACAGAGTGGCCTAAGAAAACTTCCTCCTGGTTCTGTCGGTAGCGCAGCCGGCCGAGCTTGTCGCTCATGCCGTATTCCATCACCATGGCGCGCGCCATGTTGGTGGCCTGCTGGATATCGTTGGACGCGCCGGTCGTGACGTTGTCGAGCCCGTAGATGATCTCCTCGGCGGCACGGCCACCGAAGATCATGGACAGCCTGGCTTCCATCTCGTTCTTGCGCATGCCGTAGCGGTCACGCTCGGGAAGGTTCATCGTGACGCCCAGCGCCCGGCCACGCGGAATAATGGTCACCTTGTGCAAGGGGTCGTTGCCCGGCTCGTAGATGCCAACCAGGGCATGCCCGGCCTCGTGATAGGCGGTCAGGCGCTTCTCGTCCTCGGTCATGGCCATGGATCGGCGCTCGGCGCCCATCATCACCTTGTCCTTGGCATCCTCGAATTCGAGCATGGTGACAAGGCGCTTGGAGCGACGCGCCGCCATGAGCGCAGCCTCGTTGACGAGGTTGGACAGGTCGGCGCCGGAGAAACCGGGTGTGCCGCGCGCAATGGTCTTCAGATCGACGTTCGGCGCCAGCGGCACATTGCGCACGTGCACCTTCAGGATCTTCTCGCGGCCACCGACATCCGGATTGGGCACCATGACCTGGCGGTCGAAGCGGCCCGGACGCAGCAGTGCAGGGTCCAGCACGTCCGGTCGGTTGGTCGCGGCGATGAGGATGATGCCCTCATTGGCTTCGAAGCCATCCATCTCGACCAGGAGCTGGTTCAGCGTCTGCTCGCGCTCGTCGTTGCCGCCGCCAAGGCCCGCACCACGGTGCCGCCCAACGGCGTCGATTTCGTCGATGAAGATGATGCAGGGCGCGTTCTTCTTGGCCTGCTCGAACATGTCACGCACGCGCGAAGCACCCACGCCGACAAACATCTCGACGAAGTCGGAACCGGAAATGGTGAAGAAAGGGACGTTCGCCTCGCCCGCCACGGACCGGGCGAGAAGCGTCTTGCCGGTGCCCGGAGGGCCCACGAGGAGCACGCCGCGGGGGATCTTGCCGCCGAGGCGCTGGAACTTCTGCGGCTCGCGCAGGAACTCCACGATCTCTTCCAGATCCTGCTTGGCCTCGTCCACGCCGGCCACGTCCGCGAACGTCACGCGGCCATGCGCTTCGGTCAGGAGCTTGGCCTTGGACTTGCCGAAGCCCATGGCCTTGCCGCCTGCCCCACCCTGCATCTGCCGCATGAGGAAGATCCACACGCCGAGGATGAGGAGGATCGGCCCGAAGGACAGGAGCATCGACCAGATCGGGTTGGTGTTGTCGGCCGGCGGGCTGGCGCTGATCTGCACGCCTGCCGTTTCCAGCCGGCTGACCAGTTCGGGATCGCTCGGCGCATAGGTCTGGAACGGATTGGAGTTGTCCGTGTAGGTGCCGGTGATGCGCGGACCCTGGATGGTGACCGAACGGACACGGTTGCCCTGAACGTCCGTAAGGAACTGGGAATAGGGTATCTCGCGCGAAGCCGCGGTCTGCGATCCGTTCGAAAAGAGCTGGAACAGCGCGATCAGCAGCAGCGCGATGATCGCCCACAGGGCGAAATTCCTGAAATTCTGGTTCATTACCCGTCCTGGATTAGCGCCGCGGCCCTGCACGATCGTACCGGACCGGAAGCGACGGCCTGTCCGTCCTCGTCAAAATAGTGATCCGTCATTTGCTTGCCAACAGGCAAGGGCGCAATTCGGGCAAATTGGACGTAGGCACTTGAATTTTCGGTGTTCGCTCGGCGCAATGCCGGCCCAGCGGGTCGCCCGGAAGGTCCGCCGTCAGCCGCCAGCCGACGGTCTCCCTAACGTCCAGCTCGGACTTGGAAGCCTGGCGCAAGGCCGGATGCGCGGCGGCGATATCGCCGTCCGCACCCACCAGCACGGGCAGGGTGCGGCTGATCGCATTGCCGCGCCCCGTGGCCCCGAAGGCCGCCAGCCTGCCCGGCCCGACGGCCCGGACGATGAACCGCCGGTCGAACCAGACGCTGCCCTCCCCCATGGGCTCAAGCGAAAACTGCCCCGTTCGGCCATATTCGCGGTGGATCAACAAGGTGCTGCCGTTGCGGACGAGCCGGGCGCCGGACAGCGTCGCAGCGGATGCACCCCGGAAGATCGGAAGCGCCCGCACGGCCCGCGCAGCCGGCGGGACGGCCGATCCCGAGGCGGCGGTGACAGCCCGCGCCATCAGGGCCGCCCCGATGGCGTCCGCCTGGAGCGCCAGCGCATCGGCATCGATCTGCACGATCCCGTCCTCCAATATGTCGAGGGCGCCCCGCAGGGTCAGATCGGCGATGACCTTGCTCAGTTGCGCATCATGCTCTGCGCGCAGGGTCTGCGCTGCGCCGATGGCGCACAGAAGCTCCGCACGATTGTACAAGCCCTTGTTCAGAGCGAATCGCGCCCGCACCCGCGCATAGTCGGGGTTGCGGTTGGTCGGATCCTCCAGCCAGCCTTGGCCCTTGGCGGTCAGGGTCGCGCGCAAGCGCTCGGACGGCAGGTTGAGGAAGGGGCGGGCCAGCGCGATGCCGGGGCGAAGCGCACGCACCGGCCGCATGCCCGCCAGGAGAAGCCCGTGCCCGCCCCGGGCGGCAGCCAGAAGATGCGTCTCGATCTGGTCGTCGCGGTGATGGGCCGTGAGGATGGCAGCGGCGCCGAGGCGCGCTGCTTCCTGCGCCAAAAGACGATAGCGCGCATCCCGCGCGGCAGCGGCGAGATTGCCCCGGATCTGCGAAGGGCGCCAGCGCAGGGTTCGATGTTCAAGCCCGTGGCGGGCGCTTAAGGCAGCCACCCATTGCGCTTCCGCAGCGGCCTCCGGGCGCAATCCGTGATCGACTGTGGCGACGCTGAAGGCAATGTCCGGCAGGATCTCGCGGGCCTGCGATGCAAGGCAGAGGAGCGCAGTGGAATCAGCGCCCCCGGATACGGCCAGAAGCACGGTGGGCGCGGTCCGCAGCGGCAGGACGGCCCTCAACAGTTCAGCCGCCTCGGCGGCAGGAACCGGGTCGTCGCGCGTCAGCTGCAGCGGGACGTTCTTTCTTCGGCCTGCAGCTTGCGGCGCACATTGTCGCTCATGCTCGGATAGCGCTTCTCGACTTCCGAGTAGGTTGCACAGGCGGTGTCGCGGTTGTCGAGCGCCGCCAGGGACATGCCGAGCTTCAGGAGCATTTCGGGCCCCTTGCTGCTGTTGGCGTGCTGCTTCTGCGCCGTTAGGAAGACTTCGGCGGCATCGCGGTACTTTTTCTGGGCAAACAGGCTTTCGCCCAGCCAGTATTGCGCATCCGCGGCGTTTTCGGCGTTCGGATAGGTTTGGGTGTATTGGCGGAATGTTTCCTCCGCCATGACGTATTCCCCGGCCAGAAGGTAGTTGTAACCAAGGCCATACAGGTCGGACTCGTTGCGCGGCTGCACCGCAGCCACCGTATCGGAGCGCGTCGCCGAGGATGCAGAGCCGAAGGCCCCGCCATCGATGGCGGAGTTGAGGATCGAGCCGATCTCGTCGCCGCCGGACGAGGCGACCGTGTTTCCGCCACCGGTGCCGGTGGCAAAATCGGAATCGCCGCTGCCGCCGCTGGCGGCGGCCGGAGCCTGCGCCGTCGCCGTCGGTGCGGGCGTGGCCGGCGCAAGGCTGCCGCTGCGCTGGCCGGTCTGGCCGCCGCCGCCGCGGCCGCCTTCCAGGTCCTGGAAGCGGAGTTCGTTGTCTTCCTGCGCATTGCGCAGCTGCTCCTGCAGTTGGAGCACCATGAAGGACATTTCCTCCACCTTGCCCGTTAGCCGGCGGATTTCCTCTTCCAGCTGCGAAATGCGCACGGTGGTGTCGCCGCCGGCCTGCGCCAAGACGACAGGGGCCTGGTTGCGCTGTCCGCCGAACAGGTCGATGGCGGAAGCAGGCTGCGCCATGGCAACGCCGGCGCACAGCGCAACCAGCGTCAGGCGAAGGCTGCGGGAGCCGAAACGAAAGGTCATTCTCATTCCCCTGAAGGATTCAAAGCATCCCGGCCAGCCCCATCGGAGCCAGCCCGGCCGACATCGGTTTTACGCTTCCTTTACTCTGTGGAGAATGCCAGTTCGGCCAAATTTTGACAGTTTGGCGCAAGCCTCGGCAGAAACGACGAACGGCCCCGAAGGGCCGTTCACATTGACGCCAGACTGTTGCAGCCGCGCCATGCGCGGCCGCGGCTCAGCTTCCCGCGCCGCTGAGCACGGTGACGGCGCGGCGGTTCTGCGACCAGCAGGAAATGTCGTCGCAAACGGCCACCGGCCGCTCCTTGCCGTAGGAGATGGTGCGCATGCGGGCCGAGGATACGCCCTGGGAGGCGAGGTAGTCGCGCGCGGCGGCGGCGCGGCGGGCGCCCAGCGCCAGGTTGTATTCACGCGTGCCGCGCTCGTCGGCATGGCCTTCCACGACGATCTGGTAGTTCGGGTACTGGTTCAGCCACTGGGCCTGACGGGCCAGGGTCTGCTGCGCGTCGGCGCGGATCGAGGTCGAATCCGTATCGAAGAAGATCCGGTCTCCGACATTGACGGTGAAGTCCTGCTGCGTGCCCGGCGCCGCGCTGCCCGCAGCGCCGTAGCCGCCTGCGCCGCCGAGGCCCAACCCGCCGGCATTGTCCGGCAGGCCCTGGTTCTTCTTGGCGCAGCCGGCAAGGGCGAGCGCGGCGACAAGCGCCAAAGCAATACGGCTATGTGTGCCTAGAGCGATGCGGCGCATTGGCCGACTCCTTCGAATTTGATCGATCACGGTGAGTTTGCGTTTACCGTGGTCTGGGTTAACGCGAGGTCAACGCGCTGGCGCCGGGCCCACCTTTTTGGGCCTGTACCGGCGCCCTGCGTGACTATTCCAGAGAGGGCGACCAGGCCGGGTCCGAACCGTAGTTCGGCGTGGCGACCCGCTGCTCGTTGCGGCCGGTCAGGTCGATCGAATAGAGCGCCGGCCCGCCGCTTCCACGATCGTCGCGGAAGAACATGAGCACGCGTCCGTTCGGGGCCCAGGTCGGGCCTTCATTGTGGAAGCCCGAGGTCAGGATGCGTTCGCCCGAACCGTCGGGGCGCATCACGCCGATCTGGAACTGGCCGCCGGACTGTTTGGTGAAGGCGATCAGATCGCCGCGCGGGGACCAGACCGGGGTGGAATAGGACCCCTGCCCGAAGGAGATGCGCGTCTGGCCGCTGCCATCGGCGCCCATGACGTAGATCTGCGGCCGCCCGCCACGATCGCTCTCGAAGACCACCTTCGAGCCGTCCGGCGAATAGGAGGGCGAGGTGTCGATGGCGTTGGTGGAGGTCAGGCGCGTCGTCGCGCGGGAGCGCAGGTCCAGCGAATAGATGTTGGACGAGCCATCCTGCTGCAGGCTCATGATGACCCGCTGGCCATCGGGCGAAAAGCGCGGCGCGAAGGTCATGCCGGGGAAGTTCCCGACGATCTCGCGCTGGCCGGTCTCGAGCTGCAGCAGATAGACGCGCGGATCACCCTGCCCGAAGGACATATAGGTGATTTCCTGCCGGTTGGGCGAGAAGCGCGGCGTCAGGACGAGGTCGTTCCCCTGCGAGAGGTAGCGCACATTGGCGCCGTCCTGGTCCATGATCGCCAGGCGCTTGCGGCGCTGATCCTTGGGCCCGGTCTCGTCGACGAAGACGACGCGGGTGTCGAAGTAGCCCTTCTCGCCCGTCAGGCGCTCATAGATCAGGTCCGAGATGATATGCGCGATCCGCCGCCAATTGTCGGGATTGGCATAGAATTGCTGCCCGTCGAGCTGCTGGCCGGCATAGATATCCCAGAGCCGGAACTCGACCCGCAGCCGCCCGTCCGCCTCCGGCGTGACGCGGCCCGCCACCAGCGCCTGCGCGTTCAGGACGGTCCAGTCCTGGAAGCGCGGCGTCACGTCCGGTCCGATATCACGCTGGATGAAGGCCGCCGGCGCAATGGGCGCGAACAGGCCAGAGCGCTTCAGATCCGCCGTCACGACGTCGGTGATCTGCTGGCCGAGCTGGTTGGACGACTGGAAGGCCGGGATCGCGATGGGCAGGGGCTGGATATTGCCCTGCGTGATGTCGATCTCGACCTGCGCCCTTGCGGGCGCGGTTGCGCCAAGGCCGCACAGGACCAGGGCCAGTCCGGCCAGCATGGGCTTGAGAATGGATGTCATGGTTCGGGACCCCTTTGGTTCCGGGACGAATTCCTGTCGATCGCCCTTCCGGGCGGGGTGGCGGCCGACCCCGGCAGTCCTGGATCGATCGGCGTGTCTTGCGTAGCGCATCATCCGGTCTGCCCTCAGAACATCTGGCTGGGATCGAAGTTGATCTGGACCTGGCGCCAGCTATCGTACTTGTCGCTCGGCAGCGAATAGGGCGCGCAGCGGCGCACGGCGCGCACGGCGGCCTCCCCGGCCACGCGTTCGGCCGTCGAGCTGCCGCCACCATTGACGATCTGCGGCACGCCGATCAGCGCGCCCGACGGGTCGAGCTGCATCTGGATCGAGACGCGCAGCGTACCGGCGTCCGAAATGCCCGCCGGCGGCGACCAGCAGCGCTGCACCTGCGCACGCAGCGCATCCAGCTCGCTCTGGCTCAGCTTGGCGCCGGTGGTGCGCTGCCCGCCGAGCGAAGCCGCCTGTTCCGAACGGCGTGCGCCGCCACCGGCCGACTGCTCGCGATTGAGAAGGGCCGCGATCTCGTCGGCATCGAACTCGCGTTCGGTCTGGTCCTGCGCCGGGCGCTCCTGCGGCGTGCGCTCGGCGGTGCGGGTCGGCTGCGGCCGCGGCGTCTCGACCGGCTGCGGCGGTTGCGGCCGGACCTGCGGCGTCGGCACGTTCTGCGGAAGCTGCGGCTCGGGCTCGGGCGCCGGCTCCACGGCCGCCTGTTCGGTCGGCTGCGGCTCGGGCTCGGGCTCGGGCTCAGGCACCGGCACGGGCTCGGGCGTGGCTTCTTCCGGCGGCGCTTCCTGCGGTTGCGGTTCCGGTTCGGGTTCGGCGGCCGGCGGCGGCGCATCGGCCGTCGCGGTCTGGACCGTTTCGCGCGGGGCCTCCTGCGGCCGTGGCGGGGTGTCGAGGTCGACCTCGTTCTCGCCCACATTTTCAGCCGGCATGGGTGTGCGCTCGGGCGCCTGGGTGGGCGTGGGGGCCGGCGTCTCGGTCATCGGCGCCTCGTCGTCGCCGGCGACGACTTCGCTGTATTCCTCGATCGGCACGACGGAAACCGGCAGCGCCTCGCCCTGGGTCAGGTCCAGGGGCGCGGGCTGGAAGTGCCACAGGCCCCAGGTCAGGACCAGGGCATGAAGGACCGCTGATGTGGCGAATGGCTTCATCGCGGGCGGATCAGCTCTGGGCGTCCTGGGCCGTCACCAGCCCGATATTGGTGTAGCCGGCGGCGGAGATCCGCGCCATGACGCGCATGACGGTCCCATAATCCGCGGACTGGTCGGCGCGCACGAAGATCCGCTCCTCGTAACCGGTCTGGGAGATGGCGCGCAGCTGCTCGACGATGGCGTCGGGCTGAACCTCGGACTCCTGGATATAGACCTTGCCGTCCGCCTGTACGGAGATGGTGATGGGCTGGGTGTCGGCGTTCAGCGCCTTGGCCTGCGTCTTGGGCAGGTCGAGCGGAACGCCCACCGTCATGAGCGGCGCGGACACCATGAAGATGATCAACAGGACCAGCATGACGTCCACCATGGGCGTCATGTTGATCTCGCTCATCGGCTGACGCTTGGAACGGGAGCGCCGTCCGCCCCGTCCACCTGTCGAAAGTCCGCCGGACATGCCCATGTCGATCGTCCCCGTTTCTGGTGGCTCAGCGCGCCGTCATGCGTTCGTCGATCTGCCGCGACAGGATCGCGGAGAACTCGTCGGCAAAGGCTTCGAGCCGGCCACCGAGCTTGCCGGCATCGGCGGACAGTTTGTTGTAGGCGATCACGGCTGGGATGGCGGCCACCAGGCCGATGGCGGTGGCAAGCAGCGCCTCGGCGATGCCGGGCGCCACGACAGCGAGGCTCGTCTGCTCCGATGCCGCGATGGCCTGGAACGAGGTCATGATGCCGACGACGGTGCCGAACAGGCCGACGAAGGGCGCCGCCGAGCCGACCGTCGCCAGGAAGCCGAGCCGGGATTCCAGCCCCTCCACTTCCCGCGCGATCGTGACATCCATCGCCTTCTCGATACGGGCCTGCAGCCCGATCGGCGAACGGGCCCCCTTTTCGAAACTCTTCTTCCATTCGCGCATGGCCGCCACGAAGAGCGAGCCCATGCCCGTCGTACGGCGGTCGGCCAGGGTCTGGTACAGATCCTCCAGCGACTGGCCGGACCAGAAGGTGCTCTCGAAACTGTTGAGCTGACGGCGGAAGGCGGCGTAGCGGGTCGCCTTGTCGAAGATGATCGCCCACGACCAGACCGAGGCCACCAGAAGGCCCAGCATGACCATCTTGACGATGAAGCCCGCCTGCCAGAACAGGTCCAACAGGCCGACGCCATGAGCCTGTGCGGCAAGGCTCGTCTGGGCGACTTCGTTCATGTGCTTTGACCCTCGAATGGCCACGACGCCGTCTCGCGCCGTGGCTTTGGCTTTCCCGTGAATGCGTGGAGCGGCGGATGACGGAGCCGCCGCACGAACGGGCCGCCACTCCTCCTGGCGCCCTTTCACCCGCAGAATCAGGTAAAAGAATGGCGCATTCGGCCGACGAACCCGGTGCTCACCATGCGCTGTTAAGGTTAACGCCGCGTTACAGGGGCAGTAAGCAACCCGTTGTTGCAATTAGGAGTCGGCATCAGCACCCAGCCGTTGTGCAACGGCAGCCGGCATCCGGCGTGGCCTGCCGTCCGGCGCGATCACCGCCACCTTGACACGGGCTTTGACCAAACATTGATCGCCGCAGGCGATTGTCTGTTCCAGAACCACCCGCGCCCCGCCAAGCAGCGCCGTGCGCGTCTCGACCGTCAGGATATCGTCAATCCGCGCCGGGCGCAGGAAGTCGATCTCCATGTGCCGGACGGCGAAGGCCATGGGGTCGCCGAACCGGCCATCCATCAGTTCGCGGTGGCCGATGCCATGCCAGCGCAGGTAATCGGTACGGCCGCGCTCCAGGAAATGCAGGTAGCGGGCGTGATAGACCACGCCCGAAAAATCCGTATCCTCGAAATAGACCCGGACCTCGAGCCGGTGGCCGCCGGGTACGAGCCTGCCGGCATGCGCTGGCCCATCGCGCTCCGCGCAAGATGCTGGCCCATCGCGCTCCGCGCAAAATGCTGGCCCACCGCGCTCCGCGCTCATTGGTCGTCAGCCTCGTCGAAAAGGGTCGCCTGCGCGCCCTGCCAACCGGCCGGCGGCGCCAGGCCCAGATGGCGGAAGGCGTGTGCCGTCAGGACGCGTCCGCGCGGTGTGCGCTGGATGAAGCCCTGCTGCAAAAGATAGGGCTCCACGATATCCTCGATGGCGTCGCGCGGCTCCGACAGTGCCGCCGCGATCGTGTCGATGCCGACAGGGCCTCCCCCGAAGTTGAAGGCGATAAGCTCCAGGTAGCGTCGGTCCAGGGGGTCGAGCCCCAATCCGTCGACTTCCAGCCGGGTCAGGGCTTCGTCCGCCACGCGGCGGTCCACGGTCTGCGCTCCGGCCATGGTGGCGAAGTCGCGCACGCGGCGCAGGAGCCGGCCGGCGATGCGCGGCGTGCCGCGCGCGCGGCGGGCGATCTCACGGGCGCCGTCGTCCGCCATGGGCAGCGCCATCAGCCGCGCGCCGCGCCGCACGATGTGTTCCAGCTCCTCGACCGTATAGAAGTTCAGCCGCACCGGAATGCCGAAACGGTCGCGCAGCGGCGTCGTCAGAAGCCCGATCCGCGTCGTCGCCGCAACCAGCGTGAAGCGGGACAGATCGATCTTCACCGAGCGGGCGGCGGGCCCCTCGCCGATAATGAGGTCGAGCTGGAAATCCTCCATGGCCGGGTACAGGATTTCCTCCACCGCCGGGCTCAGCCGGTGGATTTCGTCGATGAACAGAACATCCCGCTCTTCAAGATTCGTCAGGAGCGCGGCCAGATCCCCCGCCTTGGCGATGACAGGGCCGCTGGTCGAGCGGAAATTCACGCCGAGCTCCCGCGCCATGATCTGCGCCAGCGTCGTCTTGCCGAGCCCCGGCGGCCCGACAAAGAGGACATGGTCCAGGGCCTCGCCGCGCGTCTTGGCGGCTTCGATGAAGATTTTCAGATTGGCGCGGGCAGCGGCCTGTCCGACGAAATCCTCCAGCCGCTGCGGCCGCAGCGTGTTGTCGTCCTCGCCCCGCTTGTCGGCGCTGACCAGATCGCGCGCGTCGCTCATCGGCTCAGCGCCTTCAGGCCCAAGCGGATCAGCTGCGTGGACGCGGCATCCTCACCGGCCTCCTTCACGGCCGCGGCAATGGCATTGGCGGCCTGGTCCCGCGCATAGCCGAGATTGACCAGCGCCGAGACCGCATCGGCCACGGCGCCACGTGCCACGCCCTCGCCCAGATCCCGCTTGAGCGCGAAAGCCTCCACGTCGCCGGCCGTGGCGAAGGCCGGCGCTTTGTCCTTCAGTTCGGCCACGATGCGCGCCGCCACCCGTGGCCCGACGCCGGGCGCGCGTGCGACCATGGCCTTGTCCTGCAGGGCGATCGCATTGGCGAGGTCCCCCGGGGCCAGCGTTCCGACAACCGCCATGGCGACCTTCGAGCCGACACCCTGCACCGTCTGCAGAAGGCGGAACCAGCCGCGCTCGGCCTCGCTCGCAAAACCATAGAGGCGGATCATGTCCTCGCGCACGACGGTTTCGATGAAGAGCGTCACCGCCTCGCCGGCGGCGGGCAGGCCCGCCAGCGTGCGCGCGCCGCAAAAGGCGACATAGCCGACGCCGTGCACGTCGACGATGACATGATCGTCGCCCACGCCGTCGACGCTGCCTTTCAACTTTCCGATCACGTCGCTTGTCCCGTCACTGTGCGAAAGCCAGCCGCGCCGCGGCCGACTGGCGATGATGCGTATGGCATACGGCAATGGCCAGCGCATCTGCCGCATCGTCGCTGTCGAAGCTGGCGCGCGGCATGAGCACCTTCACCATCATGTGGATCTGTGTCTTTTCGCCATGGCCGACGCCGATCACCGCCTTCTTGACGGCATTGGGCGCATATTCCGCCACGGGCAGTCCAGCCAGCGCCGGCACCAGCATGGCGATGCCGCGCGCCTGGCCGAGCTTGAGCGTCGCCGTGGCGTCCTTGTTCACGAAGGTATGTTCGACGGCCGCTTCGTCGGGCCGATACTCGTGAATGATGGCGGCCAGCCCGTCATGCAACTGCCGGAGCCGGGAGGCGAGGTCCAGCCGGCTATCGGAGGCAACCGTGCCGGAACCCACGAAACGAAGGCTGTTGCCGAGCGTTTCGACGACGCCCCAGCCCGTCCGGCGCAGACCGGGATCGATGCCGATGATGCGAATGACGCTCTCCCGCAACAAACCACTCCACCTCTCTTTTACGCCATGACACTCGATTCGTTAACGCAGAGGAGTGAACAAAAGCGAAACATGCGCGGAGCACGTCGCAGAAAGGGCACAGTGGCGGCCTAGCCAAATCAGCATTGCAATTGGAGGCACGACCATGGTCCGATCCCGGTTCGGAACTCTCCTATGCCTGTGCCTGTCGGCTCTTATGATCGCGCCCGCCGCCCTCGCGCAGGATGCGGTTCCGTCCGATGTGCGCGAAACGCCGCCTGCGCCGTCCGGGGCCGTCGCGCTGGGAGCGCTCGGGCCTGCCTTCTCGGCCATGGCACCGCTCCGCACGGTGATGATCGCGCAGGGCGGTGATACGGTGCTGGAGGCGGGATTCCGTGGCTACCGCACCGACCGCGCCGCCAACATCAAGTCGGCCTCCAAGTCGGTCATCTCCGCCCTCGTCGGCATCGCCATATCGAAGGGCATTCTGGGGGGCGCCGACCAGCGGATCGAAACCATCCTGGGCGCGTCCTTCCCGGCAGATCCCGATCCGCGCCTGTCGCAGGTTACCATCGGCCATCTTCTGTCCATGCAGGCCGGGCTGGAGCGCACCTCCGGGGCCAATTACGGCGGCTGGATCGCCAGCCGCGACTGGGTGCGCGATGCGCTCGCCCGTCCCTTCGTGGATGCACCCGGCGGTGCGATGCTCTACTCCACCGGCTCCACGCATCTTCTGTCCGCCATCCTGACCAAGGCCAGCGGCAAGCCCACCCGCCAGCTCGCGCGGGAATGGCTGGCGCCGGCCGGGGCGGTCGTGTCCGGCTGGGAGCGGGACCCGCAAGGCATCGATCTTGGCGGCAACCAGACCGCCATGACGCCCCGCGCCCTCCTGGCCTTTGGGGAGCTCTACCGGCGCGATGGCCTGTCGGCCGATGGCACGCGCGTCATTGCGGCGGACTGGATCGCGGCAAGCTGGACCCCGCGCACACGCTCGCGCTTCACGGGGGAAGCTTACGGCTATGGCTGGTTCCTGTCGCGCTTTGCCGGGCACGATGGCGCCTATGGCTGGGGCTATGGCGGCCAGATGATCTACGTGATCCCGAGCCTGGAGCTCACCGTCGCCATCACCTCGGACGACAGCCTGCCCTCCGGCCGCAGCGGCTATGTGGGCGATCTGCACCGGCTGATCGCCGAACAGGTCGTCCCGGCGGCACAGGCGGCGCTTGCCGCCCGTGCACGGAATGAAGCCGTGCCCGCCTCCGATGGTTAGGCGGCTCGGGAAGCGTCTTGCGGTCAGGCGGCCGACAGGCGCGCCATGACCTCGTCGTCCACCTCGAAATTGGCATAGACGTTCTGCACGTCGTCATCATCATCCAGATTGGCGATCAGCCGCAGCACGGACTGGGCCTTTTCCTCGTCGACCGGCGCGCCGGTCTGCGGCCGCCAGATGGCCTTGACGCTTTCCGCCTCGCCCAGCGTCTTCTCCAGTGCGGCGGCCACCTCTCCGATATCCTCGAAGGCGGTGATGATGCGGTGCCCGTCCTCGTCGGACTGCACGTCGTCGGCGCCGGCCTCGATCGCCGCCTCCATCACCGTATCGGCATCGCCCGCCTTGGCCGGGTAGAGAATTTCGCCCACGCGGTCGAACATGAAGCCGACGGAGCCCGTTTCGCCGAGCGCGCCACCGGACTTGGTGAAGTAGGAGCGGACATTGGCCGCCGTGCGGTTGCGGTTGTCGGTCAGCGCCTCGACGATCACGGCGACACCCCCGGGGCCGTAGCCTTCGTAGCGGACGGTCTCGTAATTATCGCCCTCGCCGCCTGCGGCCTTCTTGATGGCGCGCTCGATATTGTCCTTGGGCATGGATTGCGCCTTGGCGTTGTTGATCGCCAGGCGCAGACGGGGGTTCATGTCCGGGTCCGGCAGGCCGGCCTTGGCGGCCACGGTGATCTCACGCGCAAGCTTGGAGAACATCTTGGAGCGGACGGCATCCTGCCGCCCCTTGCGATGCATGATGTTCTTGAATTGTGAATGGCCGGCCATCGGGCACCTGTTCTGTTGTCCTGCGCGGCGCAGCGGTGCTGCGCGGCGCTTTACGCAATCGGTTATGGTTCGCAGGTATAAAAAATTGCACAGGCCGCGTAAAGTTGGCCCCGCCTACCAGAAATCCGGCGTGCTTTCCTGCAGCCGCGCGCCCAGCCGCACGGGGGCGACCTTTTCGGCCAGGCCCGTCCGCTCGCTGATCTCCACCGCCAGCCCGCACAGGGTGGCAGGCCCGGACGCGGCCTCGAAGCGGCCGCGCGGCACCTTCGTCAGGAACCGGTTCAGCGGCTCCTCCTTGTCCATGCCGAGGGAGGAATCATAATCGCCGCACATTCCGGCATCGCTCTGATAGGCCGTGCCATGCGCCAGGATCTGCACGTCGGCCGTCGGGACATGGGTGTGCGTTCCCACCACAACGCTGACCCGCCCGTCGAGGAAATGGCCCATGGCCTGCTTCTCGCTCGTGGCCTCGGCGTGGAAATCGATGATGACCGCATCGGCCTGCTCGCGCAGCGGGCTCGATTCCACGATGTCGGCCGCGCAGCGGAAGGGATCGTCCAGATCCGGCGACATGAAGGCCCGGCCCATGATGTTGGCCACCAGCACACGCGCCCCGTTGCGCGCCACGAACAGCCCGACGCCGCGCCCCGGCGTGCCGCGCGGATAGTTGGCCGGCCGCAGGAAGGCATCGTGCCGTTCGGCGAAGCTCAAGGCCTCGCGCTGGTCCCAGACGTGGTTGCCCGTCGTCATCACGTCGGCGCCCGCCTCGAGCGTCGCCTCCAATATGTCTTCGGTGACGCCGAAGCCACCGGCCGCATTCTCGCCATTGACGACGACGAAATCGAGCTTCCAATCCGCGATCAGGCCGGGAAGACGCTCCAGGACGATTGTCCTTCCGCTGCGCCCGACCATATCGCCCAGAAAGAGAAACCGCATCTTTCCTGCCTCCTCGCCCCGGGACCGTCAGGCCGTCGTGGCGCATCCGTCATTTCACACCTTTCCCGTCAGATAGAGAGATTGCCATGGATGGAACAGAGCGAACCCGCCGAACCGACGGGTCATCCCCAAGCCGCCGCGCCTTCCTGGCCGGAACCGCCGCCATCGGCGCCACAGCGCTTCTTGCCGGTTGCACCAGCGTGGCGCCATCGGGCCCGACCGTCCCGCTGCCGCTCGATGATTCGGCGGCGCTGCGCAGCGTCAATGCCTTTCGGGCACGCAACGGTTTGCCGCCGCTGCGGATCGACGGGCGGCTGATGCAGGCGGCCCGGGTCCAGGCGGCCGCCATGGCTGCCTCCGACAGGCTGGATCATGCCGCGGGTGGCCGGCTGACCGGGCGCGTGACGGATGCCGGCTATGCCTGGTCCACGACCGCCGAGAATATCGGGCGCGGCTATGCGACCTTCGAAGCGGCCATGCAGGGCTGGATCGGCTCGCCAGGCCACCGGCGCAATCTGTTGAACCCCAATATTACGGAAATCGGCTTTGCCGGTGCCCGCTCCGCAACGGGCGGGCGCAATTACTGGGCGCAGGTCTTCGCCGCGCCGCGGGCTGCCTCCGGCCAGGGAACGGTGTTTCGCGGCCGGGTCCTGGCTACCGGCGGTATATTGCGCTTTCCGTAACGATCATGTCGAGCGGCCGGTCGTGCGGCTCCATGGGCACGGCGTCGACGCGCTGCGCCTCGAAGGCCATTCCGATGGTGACGAGCCGATGGCGGCCGGACAGGCGGGCGATGGCGCGGTCGTAGAAGCCGCGCCCGTAGCCGCAGCGCCCGCCCTTGGCGTCGAACGCCGCCAGCGGCACGATGAGAATCTGTGGGTGCAGTTCCGGCGCCTCCGGCCCCGGCGCGACGGTGCCGAAGCCCTGTGCTTCCAGGGCACCCTCACCGGCCGGCAGCGCCCGGAACAGGAGTTCACCCCCCACGATCGCCGGAACGGCGATCTTTGCGCCCCGCGCCCGCAATCTCGCCATCGCCTGCCCTGGATCGGCCTCCGAGCGGATCGGGAGGTAGCCGCCGACCGTGTCGAAGGCGGCACCGCGCCCGACCTGCAGCGGCAGTTCTGCAATCGCGGCTGCGATGGTAAAAGACGCCTCGGCCCGCCAGTGCGGCGGCAGCGCGTCGCGGCGCGCCAGTGCCTGCCGGCGTATGAGCGCCTTGGCTTCTGCGAGTGCGGGGGATGGGTCGGAACGGGTCATCGCGGGGGTTGTCTGTGCGGAACGCTCTGTCGCCGCGCGACGGGATGAGGAGTGGCAAGCCACCTCGGCCGATGAGAAAGTCGATCCCGGGAACCTACAGAGTAGGTGGGCACCGTATACTCCGGTCCACGGACCAGAACAGGGACAGCTCCCTTCGGAATGACTAAGGCCCCGAGGAAATGTTATCCCTGTCGGACCGCGCAGCCTGCCGCCATCAGATATAGTCCTCGGCTGCGGTGAGCGCCAGTGGGTCGGCCGGGTGAATTTCGCTCACGGGCGCTCGGCAAAGCGTTCCAGCTTCAGCGCCACCTTCTCGATTGCCTCCGAAACGCCGTTCATCGTCTCGATCAGCACTTCGCGTCCATTGCGGACCTGGTCCTGGCCGCCCTGCAGCTCGGCCACCTTGCGCTCCAGCGCGCCGACACGCTGGCGCGTCTCGCTGAGTTCGTCCATCGTCATGATGGCCGCCATCACCGTCAGGCGCTGGTCGCCGATCTCTCCGAAGCTCTGCCGCAGCGTGGCCACCCGTTCGTCCAGGTCCGCGCCCAGCGCGAGCAAATGTTCTTCTTCGCCCTCGGCGCAGGCCATGCGATAGGCCTTACCGTCGATTGTGACCACGATCTGCGGCATGTTCGTCCCCCGACTGCCTGTTGCGCAATGCCGCTATCAGCCCCGGCGCTGTTCCATCACCTGGCGGATCGCCTCCATGGCGGCGACGAGACGGCGGGAAACCTCGCGGTTCGCCTCTTCCAGACGTCCAGCCTTCAGCATGCAGGCATCGAGCTCCCCCGCCAGCCGCCCCCGATCGGCGGTCATGCGCTGAATTTCCTCGTCCACGGTCACGGAGGCGCTTTTGTCGGACAGCCGGTCGCTGACCTGTTCCAGCCGCTCGAGGGCGCGCTGGAGCCTGGCCGAGGCGCCCGCGAGCGTTTTCTGTTCCTCCATGCGCGTCAACGACCCTCAATCATGCCCGCCATGCGGCGGGTTCCGTAATGCCTGGCGGAAGTCCGATCCGCAGATTTGTAGAGCACGGCGGCGGACTTGAGAAGCGCACCGGCGTATTGGCCCCGCCACCCCCGTGGGCCGGGCCGCCCTAGCGGCGGCAAAGGGCAAGGATAAGGCGGCCTTCGCTCCTGCAAGCTCCGAATCGGTTGAATATGCCGCGCCGCGAAAAATTTCCGCCGTCACCTGCAAAATGGCCGCGATTTCGGTTCCCTCCCGGCCCAACGATGCTCTAAGAAGCAACGGCCCACGGGCGGTCCGAACGCGCCCGAAGAGCTATCGATGGGTTTTGGGCAGGTTCCAAGGAGGACAGCAAATGGCAATTCGCGTCGCCATCAACGGATTTGGCCGCATCGGCCGCAATGTGCTTCGGGCGATCGTCGAATCGGGCCGGACGGATATCGAAGTCGTCGGCATCAACGATCTCGGCCCCGTGGAAACCAATGCACACCTGATCCGCTTCGATTCCGTTCATGGCCGTTTCCCCGGCACGGTGACGGTCGACGGCAATACGATCGACGTCGGAACCGGCCCCATCCGCGTGACCGCCGAGCGTGATCCCCGGAACCTTCCCTGGAAGGAACTCGGCATCGACGTGGCGATGGAATGCACCGGCATCTTCACCGATCCCGAGAAGGCCTCCGCCCATCTGGAGGCCGGGGCCGCCAAGGTGCTCATCTCCGGGCCGCTGTCGGGCAAGACCGGTGCTGAAAAGACCATCGTCTACGGCGTCAATCACCACACGCTGACGGCGGGCGACACGATCGTCTCGAACGCTTCCTGCACGACCAACTGCCTGGCGCCCGTCGCCAAGGTCCTGAACGATGCCATCGGCATCGACAAGGGCTTCATGACGACGATCCATTCCTATACCGGCGACCAGCCGACGCTCGACACCATGCACAAGGATCTCTACCGCGCCCGCGCGGCGGCCTTGTCCATGATCCCCACCTCGACTGGCGCGGCCAAGGCCGTCTCACTCGTCCTGCCCGAGCTGAAGGGCCGTCTGGACGGCGTCGCCATCCGCGTGCCGACGCCGAACGTCTCGGTCGTGGATTTCAAGTTCCTGGCCAAGCGCACCACCACGGTGGAAGAGGTCCAGGCCGCCATCCGCGCCGCCGCGGACGGCCCGCTCAAGGGCATTCTGGGCTACACCGACCAGCCCAATGTCAGCCACGACTTCAACCACGATCCGCATTCCTCGGTCTTCCACATGGACCAGACCAAGGTGATGGACGGCACGCTGGTGCGCATCCTGTCCTGGTACGACAATGAGTGGGGCTTCTCCAACCGCATGTCCGATACGGCGATCGCCCTCGCCAAGGCGGCCTGACGGTTCGGGCGGGAGCCGGCGCAATGTTTCAGCCCATCCGCGCGCGGGACATGCGCTGGCGCTCCATCGACGGGGACGGGCTGGAACATGCCAGCCTTCGCCCCCGTCCCGATGGCGGGGTCGACCTCAGCGGCGTCGTCATCGGCGCACGGGGTGGCCGACCCTATGGCGTGTCCTACGCCATTGCCTGCGATGCAGGCTGGCGGGTGCGCCACCTGCGTTTGACCGTGACGGACGGCCGTGCCCTTGCGCTCACGTCGGACGGGCACGGACACTGGGCCGATGCCGCGGGTTCCCCGCTGCCTGGCCTGTCGGGATGTGTCGATGTCGATCTGGCCGGCACGCCCCTGACGAACAGCCTGCCGATCCGGCGGCTGAACCTCGTGCCCGACCACGGCACGGCGGATCTGACCATGGTCTACATTCCCTTCGACAGTTTCGAGCCGGTGGTCGACGGTCAGCGCTATACCAGCCTGGTGGCCGGCAAGCTCTACCGCTACCAGGCCGCCGATCGCAGCTTCACGGCCGATCTGCCGGTCGATCCGGACGGGATCGTCCTCGACTACCCAACCCTCTTCAAACGGCTCGTCTGACCGGGCCGCCTCTTCCTTCGGAGGATCGAATGACGCTTTTCAAGACGCTTGACGATGTCGACCCCGCTGGCAAGCGCGTTTTGGTGCGCGTGGACCTGAACGTCCCCATGCAGGATGGCGCGATCAGCGATACGACCCGCATCGACCGCGTCCTGCCGACCATCCGGGAACTGTGCGACAAGGGCGCCAAGGTCATCCTGCTGGCCCATTTCGGGCGGCCGAAGGGCAAGGTCGATCCCTCCCAGTCGCTGGAACCGGTCGCCGCGGCCCTTGCGCAGAAGCTCGGCCGGCCTGTCGGATTTGCCGATGACTGCGTCGGCCCGGTGCCGGAAGGGATCGTCGCCAACATGACGGATGGCGATGTCCTCCTTCTGGAAAACACCCGCTTCCATGCGGAAGAGGAAAAGAACGACGACGGCTTTGCCGCCCGTCTCGCCAGCCTGGGCGATCTTTACGTCAACGATGCCTTCTCGGCCGCCCACCGGGCGCATGCATCGACGGAAGGCATCACCCACCACCTCCCCTCCTATGCCGGCCGTGCCATGCAGGCCGAACTCGAAGCCCTGGAAAAGGGCCTGGGCGATCCGTCCCGGCCGGTCGTCGCCATCGTGGGCGGCGCCAAGGTCTCGACCAAGATCGACCTTCTCTCCAACCTGGCCGGCAAGGTGAACTGCCTCGTCATCGGTGGCGGCATGGCCAACACCTTCCTGGCGGCGCTGGGCAAGGATGTCGGCAAATCGCTCTGCGAGCACGACCTGGCCGACACGGCCCTGTCCATCCTGAAATCGGCCGAAAGCTCCGGCTGCGTCATCCTGCTTCCGGTCGATGCGGTCGTGGCGCGCGAGTTCAAGGCCGATGCCGCGAACGAGGTCGTCTCCGTGGACCGCGTCCCGAGCGACGCTATGATCCTGGACCTCGGGCCGGCCAGCATCGGCCAGGTCAAGGAATGGATCTCCAAGGCCCGCACCCTCGTGTGGAACGGCCCGCTCGGCGCCTTCGAGCTCCGGCCCTTCGACGCGGCCACCGTCGCGGCCGCAAAGCATGCGGCGGCGCGCACGCGCGGCGCGCATCTCGTCTCGGTGGCCGGCGGCGGCGATACGGTGTCGGCACTCAACCATGCCGGCGTGGTGGACGAGTTCACCTATGTCTCCACGGCCGGCGGCGCCTTCCTGGAATGGATGGAAGGCAAGCCCCTGCCGGGCGTCGAGGCGCTGAAGGCCTGACGGCCTTTTGACCGAACTGGACTGATCGCGCCACACGAAGCGCGCTATACTGACGACAGCCCGGATGCGCGGCGCCCCCCGATGCGGGGCGGCAAGGCGCAGGCCGGGCTGTCCTGTTCAAACACCGTTTCGCAGGAGTCCAAGGCTTGGCGAAGGCGCTTCTGTCCTGGCTGATGTTTCCGATCTATGTCTGGCAGGGCATCGGCCTGCGCCGGCGTATCGAGCGCATGCGCCCGCCCGAAGGGCCGTCGAGCGGGTGCTTCGGGCGCGATGAAGCGCCGGCCGGCATCCGGCTCCTGGTCGTAGGCGATTCCTCGGCTGCCGGGGTCGGTGTCGAGCGCATGGATGACAGCCTAGCCGTGCGGCTGGCCGAGCGGCTGCACGCCGTGACGGGGCTGACCGTCGCCTGGCGGGCCGTCGGGGCCAACGGCGCCGTGTCGTCGGAACTGCGCGACCACGTCGTGCCCAACATCGCGCGGGAGGCCTATACCCATATCCTTCTGTCGGTCGGCACCAACGATGTGAAGAACTTCCACAGCCTGCGCCGTTTCAAGAAGGGCTTCGGCGGGCTCATCTATGCGCTGCGTGCGCGCTGGCCGGATGCGCGCATCGTCTGGTCGCCGCCCGTCGATATGCGCCGCGTGCCTGCGCTGCCGCGCGGCATCGGAGCGGTCCTCGAAATGCGGGCGCAGATGGTGCGCAGGCTCGGCACGCGCCTGTGCCTGGAGCGCGGGGCCATCCCCTCCACCACCCTGCCGCGGGTCGAGCCCGCCGGCTTCTCCCGCGATGGCTTCCACGCCTCGGCGGAGGGCGCCGCCTATTGCGCGGGCCATCTCCTGTCCTACGTCATGGGCGATCATCCGCCCCTGCAGCTCGCCTCCGGCCACGGCGCCGGAAGCGCGGTTCATTCTCCCTCGTCCTCATAGCCCACCAGATGCAGCGGGCGGGCGCGGATGCCTTCCAGCTCACACCATCGCACGAGCGCTTCCTCGCGCCCGTGGGTCACCCAGACCTCTTCGGGCCCGATCTCCCGGATCGTCTGCGTCAGCTCGTCCCAGTCGCAATGATCGGAAATGATCAGCGGCAGTTCGACGCCACGCTGGCGGGCACGCTGGCGCACCTGCATCCAGCCGCTGGCAAAGCAGGCCAGCGGATCGGGGAAGCGCCGCGCCCAGCGATCCGCAAAGGCCGAAGGCGGGCCCACCACGATGGCTCCGGCAAAGTTGCGGCTGGCGCCCCGCTCCAGCGTCGCCGGCTCCAGGCGCCCGAGCGCGATCCCCTCCTCCTCGTAGAAGCCGCACAGCCGCGTCAGCGCGCCATGGATGAAGATCGGCGCGTCATAGCCCTCATCCCGGATCATCCTGATGACGCGCTGCGCCTTGCCCAGCGCATAGGCCCCCACCACATGGGCCCGCTCCGGAAATTGCTCCAGCGAGGCGAGCAGCTTGGCGATCTCGTGGCGGCCGGGCGGATGGCGAAAGACCGGCAGGCCAAAGGTCGCCTCGGTGATGAAGACGTCGCAGGGGACGGGCTCGAAAGGCTCGGCCGTGGCATCGCGCGTACGCTTGTAATCGCCCGAGGCGACGATCCGCCGTCCGCCGACCTCGACCGCGATCTGCGCGGAGCCGAGCACATGGCCGGCCGGGTGGAAGCTGACCGTCGCATCGCCGATCCGGCGGGGGGTGCCGAACTCCACCGGATCGCGTGTGCCGGTAAAATCCTGCCCGTAGCGAAGCGCCATGATGTCGAGCGTGCGGCGGGTCGCCATGACGGCCCCGTGGCCGGGGCGGGCATGGTCGGCATGGCCATGGGTCACGAGCGCCCGCGGCACGGGAACGACGGGGTCGATGAAGAAGTCCCCGGCCGGGCAGTAGAGCCCCTCGCGGACAGGACGCAGTATCTCGTCGAAGCGCATATTCACGGTTGCTGTCATCCTATCCACGCGCGGGATTTGGTCCTTGCGGCGGTCGACCCTTCCGGGCATATGCGCATCTGCAACTCTTTTCGAAAAACCAAAGACCGTGCTCGACCAACGTCATCGCTCCGGCGATCCGCGTGCGGATCGCCGTGCCGAATATGCAGAACATTATGCCCGTTCGGGCGATGTAAAGGCCGCGGTCGAATTGATCGGGCAGGCGCTGGAACTCGCGCCCGACTGGACACTCGGCCGGCTGCGGCAGGCGGAGTATCTCGATGCCGCGGGTGACAGGCAGTCTGCGGCCGCCGCCTATGCGGCGATCGTCGACGCGGACCCGGCCGATGTCTATGGCGCGGGGCTCAAGCTTGCCGCCATGGGCTATGGGCCCGTGCCCGACGCGCCGCCGCCCGCCTTCGTGGCAAGCCTCTTCGATCAGTATGCCGAGCGCTTCGAGGCCTCGTTGGTGCACAAGCTGCACTACAGCGTGCCGGACACCTTGTCCGACATGCTCGGCCTGAAAGACGGCCCGCCGCTGGGCGCTGCGCTGGATCTGGGCTGCGGGACCGGCCTGATGGGCGAGCGGCTGCGGCCTTATGCCTTGCGCCTCGACGGCATCGATCTCTCGGACGGCATGCTCGCCAGGGCGCGCAGCAAGCGCCTGTATGACGGCCTCTACCAAGCCGATATCGTCGCGCCACCAGATGCGGTCCTGCAGCGTCGCTACGACCTCGTGACGGCAGCGGACGTCCTGATCTATCTGGGCGATCTGACCCCCGCCTTCGGCACGGCCCGTGCTCTCCTGGCAGAGGGCGGGCGTTTCGCCTTTTCGGTGGAAACCGACGAAGCCGCCCCGGCCTACCGCCTGCGCCCCAATCTGCGCTACGCCCATGCAACGGCGCATGTCGTCGACCGGCTGCGTGCATGCGGCTTTGGTTCTGTCCGCCAGCAGGCGACGATCCTGCGACAGGACGCTGGAGAGGATGTCGCGGGGATGCTGTTTATCTGCGACTGATGGTGAAACCACCTTGTATCCCGCCCGGTCCTTCCGTACCATTTCGCAGTTGCGAAACGGATGGTTCGGCAGGATGTCAGGCTGGAACGAACCCCTCGATGCCTCGGTCGATGCGGCGCGGCGCGCACACCGCTTCGGCAACTGGAGCGCCACGGCCACGCGTCACACCGTCTGGGAAGATGCCTGCGGCATCGTTGCGGGCGTCGCGCTCACCGCGCTCGGCCTGACCATGCTGGGCCATCTCGGCTTCCTGACCGGCGGAACGGCCGGCCTGACCTTTCTGGTCCACTACGCCACCGGCTGGAATTACGGCCTCGTCTTCTTCATCCTCAACCTGCCCTTCTATGCGCTGGCCGTCGGGCGGATGGGCCGCGCTTTCACGGTCAAGACCATGGTCGGCGTGGCGCTCCTGTCCCTTTTGATGGGTGTCCTGCCCGCGCATTTGCGGTTCGGCCATATCGACCCGCTGCTGGGCGCGGCGCTGGGCGGGCTTCTGGTGGGCTTCGGCCTGCTCGCTCTGTTCCGGCACCGCGCCAGCGCCGGCGGCGTCGGCATCCTGGCCGTCTATCTGCAGGATCGTTTCGGCTGGCGCACGGGCGTCACGCAGATGGTGATTGACCTGTTCGTCCTGGTGGCCTCCTTCGCCGTCGTCTCCCCCCGCGCGATCGCCTTCTCGGTCATCGGCGCCGTGGTGCTGAACGCCTTCCTGGCCATCAACCATCGGACCGATCGCTACCGTGCAAGTTGAGGCTGAGCGCCTTGGCCCCGGCGTAGCCGCTGCCTATCTAAACGGCGTGACCGAAATCCTCCCCCCGCCTGTTGCGGACGACCTCCTCCCCGACGTGTTCCGCGCCTGGTTCGCCGGCAAGGGCTGGTCGCCGCGCCGGCACCAGCTGGAGCTTTTGCAACGCGTACAGGCTGGGCGCTCCGTGCTTTTGATCGCCCCCACGGGCGCCGGCAAGACGCTGGCCGGCTTCCTGCCCGCCTTGACCGATCTCGCCCGGCGCGGCCGGCGCAAGCCGGGCACCCGGCCTCCCGGCATTCACACGCTCTATATTTCGCCGCTCAAGGCCCTGGCCACCGATATCCAGCGCAACCTCGCCACTCCGGTGGACGAGATCGGCCTGCCGATCACCATGGAAACCCGCACGGGCGATACCAGCCAGCACCGCCGCCAGAAGCAGAAGCTGCGCCCGCCGGACATTCTCCTGACGACGCCCGAGCAGCTGGCGCTCCTGATCGCCTCGAAGGACGCGGACGCCTTTTTCGCGGACTTGAAATACGTCATCTTCGACGAGCTTCACGCCCTCGTCACGTCGAAACGCGGCCATCTCCTGGCGCTCGGTCTGGCGCGGCTGCGCCACCTGCGGCCCAAGCTCCAGACGATCGGCCTGTCGGCCACCGTCTCCGAGCCGCTCGACCTGCAGGAATGGCTCGTGCCGCAGCGCGCCGATGCCGATCCGGCAGCGGACCTCGTCACCGTGGCCGGCGGCGCCCGGCCGGAGATCACCATCCTGTCGTCGCGCGAGCGGATCCCCTGGCAGGGTCACCGCGCGCGCTACGCCATCCCCGACATATACGATGCCATCAAGGCGCATCGCACCACGCTGCTCTTCGTCAACACGCGCAGCCAGGCCGAGCTTCTCTTTCAGGATCTGTGGCGGATCAACGAGGAAACCCTGCCCATCGCCCTGCACCACGGCTCGCTCGACATGCAGCAGCGCCGCCGCGTGGAACAGGCCATGGCCGCCAACGCCCTGCGCGCCGTGGTGGCAACCTCCACGCTCGACCTCGGCATTGACTGGGGGGATGTCGATCTCGTCATCCATGTCGGCGCGCCGAAGGGGGCCAGCCGGCTGGCGCAGCGGATCGGGCGCTCCAACCACCGGATGGACGAGCCCTCCCGCGCCATCCTCGTTCCCGCCAACCGCTTCGAGGTCATGGAGTGCCAGGCCGCGCTGGATGCCAACTATCTGGGGGATCAGGATACGCCGCCACTGCGCTCCGGCGCGCTGGACGTGCTGGCGCAGCACGTGCTCGGCATGGCCGTGGCAGGGCCCTTCACCGCCGACGATCTCTATGCCGAAGTCTGCACCGCCGCGCCCTACGCCGCGCTCCCGCGGGAAACCTTCGAGCGCGTCCTCAATTTCGTGGCGACCGGCGGTTACGCGCTGCAGGTCTATGAGCGCTACGCCAAGATCCGGCTGACGGAGGACGGCACCTGGCGGATCACCCATCCGCGCGTCGCGCAGGATTACCGCCTCAATGCCGGCACCATTATCGATGCGCAGAATCTGAAGGTCCGGTTGATCCGGCGGCGCACGCGCTCGGCCATTGCCCGCGGCGGGCCGGTGCTCGGCCAGATCGAAGAGAATTTCCTGGAAACCCTCTCGGCCGGCGACAGCTTCCTCTTTGCCGGCATGGTGCTGCGCTTCGAAGGCATCCACGAGATGGAATGTCTCGTCACCAAGGCGCCGGAGGGGGAGGAAGCCAAGATCCCCTATTATGGTGGCAGCAAGTTCCCCCTAACCACCTTCCTGGCGGCGCGCGTGCGCGAAATGCTGGCCGATCCCGCCCGCTGGTCCAGCCTGCCCGAACAGGTATCGAGCTGGCTGCAGATCCAGGACCGCAAATCCCTGATCCCCGGGCCGGACGATCTCCTGATCGAGACCTTTCCCAACGGCAAGCGGTACTTCCTCGTGGCCTATCCCTTCGAAGGCCGCCTGGCGCACCAGACGCTGGGCATGCTCCTGACCCGCCGGCTGGAGCGCGCACGCGCCAAGCCGCTCGGCTTCGTGGCCACCGACTATTCCCTGTCCATCTGGGGCGCGGCGGATATGGGCCAGATGATCGCTGAAGGCCGCCTGCGCCTGTCGGACCTGTTCGACGAGGATATGCTGGGCGACGATCTGGAAAGCTGGATGGCCGATTCCTGGCTGTTGAAACGCACCTTCCGTCAATGCGCGGAAATCGGCGGCCTGATCCACCGCCGGCAGACCGGCGCCGAAAAGACGGGGCGTCAGGTCACCGTGTCGGCCGATCTCATCTACGACGTCCTGCGGGAGCACGAGCCGGACCACATCCTCCTCCAGGCCACGTGGGAGGATGCGGCGACGGGCCTTCTCGACGTGCGGCGCGTGTCGGACCTTCTGGCGCGGATCAAGCACCATATCGTCCACCGCGATCTGGAACAGATCAGCCCGCTCGCCGTGCCCATCATGCTGGAAATCGGCCGCGAGCGGATCGAAGGCGAAGGGCGCGACGATGTCCTGCGCGAGGCCATGGAAGAAGACCTCATCGCCCGGGCCCTGGGCTGACCTGCCGCAGGCCGCCGCCCTCGCACCCTGTTTGCACTATGGTAAACCTTGGCTCGCGCGAATCAGTGCGCGCAGGCAGGCAGGAACGATCGATGACGATGTTGCAGCGGCGCATGCGGCAGGCTGAATGCGCCGGCGTCGAGACACAGGTGAACGGCGAGGCGCTGGTCTGCGATCCGTCCGGCGCGCTTTATGCGCCGGACCATCGGCTCCTCGTCGTATCGGACCTGCATCTGGAGAAGGGCGCCGCCTTCGCGCGCCGGGGCATGATGCTCCCGCCCTATGATACGGCCGCGACCCTTTCGCTCCTGGAAATCGTGATCGCCCGCTACGATCCGCGAACGGTCGTCTCGCTCGGGGACAGTTTCCACGACAGGATCGGCGCCGCCTTCATGCCCGCCGGCCCGCGCGAGCAGCTCGCCGGACTGATGTCTGGCCGGACATGGATCTGGATTGCCGGCAATCACGATCCCGAACCGCCGGCCATGCTCGGCGGCCATGCCACGCCGGAACACGAGATCGGCCACCTGCATTTCCGTCACGAGCCGGGGCCGCGCTGCCGGCCGGGTGAGGTCGCGGGCCATCTGCACCCTGTCGCCAAGGTCGCGGGCCGTGGGCGCAGCGTCCGGGCACCTTGTTTTGCAACCGACGGTCAGCGGCTCATCATGCCCTCCTTCGGTGTCACGACGGGCGGCATGAACGTTCTGGGACAGGCCTTTTCCGGGCTCTTCGCCGCCGAGCGCGCACGCGCCTACGTGGTCGGCCTGACGGGAATCTTCCCGCTCTCCTTCGCCATGCTGTGCCGCTAGCGCCTCAGTCCCGCCGGAACAGCACGCGGCCGAACCAGCCCGTCGCCACGGCCAGGAGAACGGCCATCAGGCCGTAGAGCGCACCGTTGCTGGCGGCAAAGACGGATATGTCGTTCTCGATCCCCGTCTTGCGCACCCACAATTCCTCGGACCGCTCCCGCAGGAACTGGCCTTCCTTGAACAGATAGGCGCGCACCGTGTGCCGCCCCACCGGCAGGTCGGACGACAGGACGAGGCTCGCCCGGAACAGGGTCTGGCTGACGAATTCGATCGTGCCGAAGGATTCCATGTACAGGTTGCTCTGCGTCTTCAGCCGCAGCATGGCCTGCGCATAATCATCGGCCTCGGCCTGCGTGTTGTCGGTGGAGCGCTGGGCGCGCAGCACTTCGTTGCGGGCGCCGATGTTGAGCTGCCGCAGCACGGAAGCCGGGGCGATGTCGCGCAAGGGGCGGCTGGCCGCCAGCGCATAGGACAGGGGCAGCGCGTCGAACTGTTCCGAACCGCGGTTGATCCAGATGCCGAAGACGCGGTCGCGCTGACGCACGACGACATTGCGCCGCGGCCCTTCCAGAACGACGACGATGTCGTAGCGCCCCTGCCGCAGCACCCGCAGATCGGCATTGTCGAGCGCACCGAAGACGACCAGCCGCGAGCCGCCGAAATTCGTGCCCACCGTGATCTCGTTGGTCGACAGGCCGATCTCGAACCCCTCGACAGGAACCTGCGCCACCGCCGCGCCGCCGCAGGCGATCCAGAGCAGGAGCGCGGCGAGCCACGCCCTCAGGCTCTCCACCCTCATGGCTGCGCACCGCTGGGCAGGCTGATGGAATAGAGCTCGTCCGGCGTGAGCACGAGGCCCACCAAAAGGCGCACCGCCACCGCAAGGACAAGGAGCGCCAGCAGCGCACGAAGCTGGTCGCCGCGCAGCTTGCGGCCGGCCTCCACGCCGAATTGCGCCCCGACGACACCGCCGATCATCAGCAGCAGGCCGAGCAATATGTCGATCGTCTGGTTGGTGGCCGCCTGCAGGACTGTCGTAACCGCCGCGGTGAACATGATCTGCACCAGCGACGTTCCGACCACCACGGCCGTCGGCACGCGCAGAAGGTAGATCATGGCCGGCACCATAATGAAGCCGCCGCCCACGCCCATGACCGAGGCGAGCACACCGATGAAGAAGCCGAGCCCCAGCACCGGAATGACCGAGACGTAGAGCTTGGAGCGCTTGAAGCGCATCTTGAAGGGCAGCTTTTGCACCCAGTTGTGGTGGCTGGAATGGCGCACCTCTCCCGAGCCGCCCTTGTGGACGCGGCGCATCGCCTGCACTGCCTCCACCAGCATCAGCCCGCCCACCGTGCCGAGCATGACGACATAGAGGAGCGATACGGCCAGATCGAGCTGGCCGAGCCGGCGCAGGATCGTAAAGAGCCAGACGCCCACGACGGAGCCGAGGGCGCCCCCCAGAAGCAGCATCAGGCCGAGCTTCAGGTCCACCGTGCCGCGCCGGTAATGGGCGAGCGCGCCCGAAAAGGACGAGGCGATGACCTGGTTGGCCCCGGTCGCCACGGCAATGGCCGGCGGAATGTTGTAGAAGATCAGGAGCGGCGTGATGAGGAAGCCGCCGCCCACGCCGAACAGCCCGGACAAAAAGCCCACGGCGGCGCCCATGCCGATCAAAATGAAGGCATTGACGGATATCTCGGCTATGGGCAGGTAAAGGTTCAAGACCGGCCCCGCATCTTCCTCTGGTGGGTCCGCGGCCAGCGTCCGTGTCCCACAGTTACCCATCGCTGCATGGCGGTGGAGCTGCCGGCGTGCAAGCCTCGTGGTGGCAGGCCCCGCCGTATCTGTCATTCCTGTCGCAGATTTGCGACAAGCCCGCCGGGCGTGCCGCGCTTCTGCGCTTGGTTCAGACCCGCCCGCCCGTGTAGCGTTCCTCGTTTGCCGCCCGCGTCGGCGGCAGCGGCCGCCATGCGGCGACATCCGCGTCGATGGCCGCACGCGCGGCTTCGTTCAGCTCCGTGGCGACACTGTCGCGGTTGCGCAAGGCCGACGCATCGCCCGAGCGGGCCGCGATGGAGAACCATTTGTAGGCTGCCGCAGGATCGCGCGGGACCCCGGCCCCACGCGCATGCAGAATGGCGAGATTGAACTGGCTGTCGGCCATGCCGCGCTCCGCCGCCGCCGCAAACCAGTGCGCCGCGCCTGCGCGGTCAGCCGCGCCGGCCAGGCCGGAAATATCGATCACCGCCAGATTGTGCATGGCCCGGACGTTTCCGCCCCGCGCCGCGACGAGGTACCAGGCCCGTGCCGTCGCCATGTCCTTGGCCACCACGGCGCCGCGCTCATACAGGCTTCCCAGCCGGTACTGCGCCGGCGCGTAACCACGCCGTGCCGCCTGGCCGAGCCAGGCGAGCCCGGCCTCCACCTCTGCCGCATCGATGAGCGTCACGCCGATGGCCGCCATGGCGGCGGCATCGCCCACCATGACGCGGGGGCCAAGATCGCCGATCCGTGGGGGCAGGTCCGGCAGCGGGCCGACCGCCTGCGCCGGCAGGCGGTCCAGCGCTACGGCGATGATATCGCCCGTCGCCTCCGGCAGGGCGCCGGCCATCCGCGCTGCCACGGATGCCGTCATTTCCATCGACACGTCGGGATCGCCATTGGCGGCCAGGCGCGGCCCGGTGGCGTCGGCGCCGTTGCTGGCGATCTCACCGGTCTGCCTGTCGCCCCCCGGCTCGAGCTCGAGCTGTGTGAACGGCAGCGCCATGAGCGCCATCATGATGGCGCCGGCGGCCATGAACATAGGCTTGCGGAAGCGCGTGCGCGCGGATGCGTCCCCGCCCTGCGCGCGGCCTGCACCCCGTTGCAGGGCATCGGCCTCCTCGGCCGCGGCCACGGCGGCGCGGCGGGCCGCGGCGATGAAATCCGCCCGGGTGGAGGGTTCGAGCCCCGCCGCCCGTTCATGGCGGCGGACGCGGTCCAGGATGCTGCCGAAATCCGGCACGTCGCGTCCGTAGCGCGTCTGCTCAGCCGGCTCGGCATGGGCCTGTGCCGGCGCACTCTCCTCCGCCTCCGGCAGGTGGCGGCCGTTCAGGTGCCGGTCGAGCGCGGCGCGCAGCCCCTCCGGCGCATCACCGGCGCCCGCCTCAGGCTGCCAGGCGCCGAAATCGGCGTCGAAGACGACGCCGCCGAAACCGTCCGAGGCGTGGATCCGCGCCTCGGCCTCAAGCTGCGACAGGCGTTCCACCACGCTCTTCAGAATGGCGCCCAGCCGTTCCTCGGTCTCGGCAAGCCGGCCGTCGCCGCTCTGCCACAAGGCCTCCAGGCGGTCGAGTTCCTGCGCGAAGGCGGTGACATGGCGGCGGTAGCGCTCGTCTTCCGCCTGTTCCAGCCGCTGCATGAAGCGGTCGAGGCGCTCTTCCAGCACCGCTTCCGGAAAGGCGCTGCGGTCGATGCGGCCGGCCAGGTCGTCGGCGCGGCGCTCCTGCGCATCGGACAGGCCGTCCAGCGCCAGGAGTATGCCGGCCAGGCGCTCTTCCAGCCAGGCCGGCACGGCCGGGGCTGCGCTGCGATCGAGCGCCAGAATGGCCCCGGAAATTTCGTCCAGCCGCTCTTCGATGCCCGCAAGGTCCGGGGCGGCGGCATTGCCTGTGCCCAGTCCGGCAAGCCGTGCTTCCAGCCGATCCAGCCCGAGCGCCGATGGCAGGCCGGAGACGATCTGTTCGACCCTGTCCAGCCGCTCGACCAGACGGGCGACGCCATCGTCGAACTGTTCGCTCGCCACCAGCGTCGCGCTCGACTGCGCCAGGCGGTCCAGCCGGTCGGTGACCGCACCCATGTGGCGGGTCAGATCGTCCTGTGTGGCGAGCCCTGCCGTTACGGCCTTCAGGCGGCGCGTATCCTCGCGCAGGGCCTCGAGGGCTTGCACATCCCCCTCGCGGCTCTCCAGAATGGCCAGCCTGGACAGGATATCGGCAAGTCCGTCGGCGATCAGCTCGGAATTGTCACGGGTGGCGAGCGTAGCCTCGAGCGTGGCGAAGGCATGCCCCATCGCCATCTGGCCGGCTCGCTGCCCCGCGGCCATGTCCTGGCGCAGATCGTGCCGGAACTGGGAAAGCTCCTTCACGACGGTACCGACGATGTCATGGCTGAAACCTTCCATGTCGCTCTTCGCCCGCATGGACGCGGCCTGCTGTGTGCTTCGATCGACGATGCGGCGCAGCCGTTCGGAGGGAGTCTGCGGCGGCGTCGCAGGCTTTGCCGGCATGTCGGGCTGCGCAGCCTCGGGCTTGCCGCCACGGCCGTCGGACAGGCGCGCCAGGCGGCGCTCCAGCTCCTCCAGCGTGTGCGTCAGCGCCGCCATACTGGCGGGGGATGTCTCCCCGCCCCGGCCGGTCACCTTCGCCTTGTCGGCTACGCCCATCTCGGTCCCCTCGAACGCATCCCCGCGGGGGATCCGGCGTCATTGCACATCCGCCTCTGCATCTTCCCGTGGAATGGTTAATCGCCCGCTAATGCCGGACGTTCCGGCGGGCGAATAGGACAGGACTTTACAGCCGACCCATATTACGTTTACGAAAACGTCAATCGAGGAGGAGCTCGGCGCATGACTGTCTACATCCCGCCTGTCGCCGACACGCAGTTTGCGCTGGAGGCTGTCGCCGGTCTCTACCGGTATAGTGGCCATACCGGCTTCGAGGATGCGACGCCCGACATGGTGGCCGCGATCCTGACGGAGGCCGGGCGCTTCGCCGCCGATGTCTTCCACCCGTTGAACGCCATCGGCGATCGTACCGGCTGCACCCGGCATGGTGATGGCAGCGTGACGACACCGCCCGGCTTCCGGGAAGCCTATGCCCGCTTCTGTTCGGCGGGCTGGGGCGGCCTGTCGGCCGATCCGCAGTTCGGCGGCCAGGGTCTGCCCCATGTCCTGGCGGTGGCGGCCAACGAATACATGTCCTCCGCCAACATGGCCCTTGCCATGTATCCGGGCCTGACGGCCGGGGCCATCGCCGCCATCGAGACGCATGGCACCCCGCAGCAGAAGGCCAACTACCTCGCGCCCATGATCGCCGGAACTTGGACCGGCACCATGAATCTGACGGAGCCGCACTGCGGCACCGATCTCGGCCTGTTGCGCTGCCGCGCAACCCCGCACGCCGACGGCTCCCATGCCATTTCCGGGCAGAAGATCTTCATCTCCGCCGGAGAGCACGACCTGTCCGACAACATCCTCCACCTGGTGCTGGCGCGGATCGACGGGGCACCGGCGGGCGTGCGGGGCATATCGCTCTTCATCGTGCCCAAGCTCTATGCCGACGGCACGCGCAACGCACTGTCCTGTGGCGCCATCGAAGAGAAGATGGGCATTCACGGCAACGCGACCTGCGTGATGAACTATGACGGGGCCACCGGCTGGCTCCTGGGCGAAGCGCATCGCGGCCTGGCGGCCATGTTCACCATGATGAACGAGGCACGGCTCGGCGTCGGCGTACAGGGCCTCGCCGTGTCCGAGATCGCCTATCAGAACGCGGTCGCCTATGCGCGGGAGCGGCTGCAGGGCCGCAGCCTGCCGTCGCCGGCCTTCCCCGACCGCCCCGCCGATCCCATCATCGTGCATCCCGACATCCGCCGCATGCTCATGACCATGCGGGCGATCAACGAAGCCGGGCGCGCGCTCGTCCTCCATACGGCCCTCTCGGCCGACCTCGCCCGCCATGCGAAGGATGCGCAGGAGCGGGCAGAAGCGCTCGACCATCTCGGGCTGATGACGCCGGTCATCAAGGGCGTGCTGACCGATCTCGGCTTCGACAATGCCGTCATGGCGCAGCAGGTCCTAGGCGGTCATGGCTACATCGCCGAATGGGGCATGGAGCAATTCGTGCGCGATGCGCGGATCGCCCAGATCTACGAAGGCGCCAACGGCATCCAGGCGCTGGATCTGGTCGGTCGCAAACTCGGCCTTGATGGCGGGCGCGCCGTGTCCCGCTACTTCGCCAGCGTCGCGGCCTTCTGCGATGAACTGGCGGGCGACCCTGCCCTGTCAGCCATCGGCAAGGGGCTGGCGCGTGGCTTCCAGGATCTGCGTCAGGCCACCGCCTGGCTCGCCGCCAAGGGGGCGGAGGATCCGAACCATGGCGCGGCCGGCGCGAGCGACTACATGCATCTTTTCGGCCTGGTCGCGCTGGGCATGTCGTCGGCGCGCATGGCCGTGGCCGCGCAGGCCCGCCTTGCCGCGGGCGCGCCGCAGGACGCGGCCTTTCTGCAGGCCAAGCTTGCAACGGCCCGTTTCTTCATGGAACGGCTGATGCCGGAAACCGCCATGCGGCTCGGGCGCATCACCGCCGGGGCCGGCAGCATCATGGCGCTCGACGCCGACGCATTCTGATGGGAGGCACGAAGATGGCCGACGCATTCATCTACGATCATGTCCGCACCCCGCGCGGACGCGGCAAGAAGGACGGTGCTTTGCACGAAGTGCCGGCCGTCCGGCTGGGCGCCCGGGTGCTGGAGGCGCTGCGTGACAGGAATGCCCTCGATACGGCCCGGATCGACGACATCATCTTCGGCTGCGTCGACCCGGTCGGGGAAGCGGGCGCCGTCATCCCCAAGGCTTCCGCCTTCGAAGCGGGGTTCGACAACCGCGCACCCGGCATGCAGATCTCGCGCTTCTGCGCGTCGGGCCTCGACGCCGTCAATCTGGCGGCGGCCAAGGTCGCGCAAGGGGCGGACGAGCTCGTCGTGGCCGGCGGGGTGGAAAGCATGTCGCGCGTCGGCATGGGCATGTCGGGCGGCGCCTGGTTCATGGATCCCTCGGTCGGCATCCCGTCCTACTTCATGCCGCAGGGCGTGTCCGCCGATCTCATCGCCACCAAATACGGCTTCACCCGGGACGATGTGGACGCCTATGCCGTGGAAAGCCAGCGTCGCGCGCATCGGGCCTGGACGGAAGGCCGTTTTCAACGCTCGGTCGTTCCCGTGCGGGACCAGAACGGTCTCGTCATCCTGGACCGGGACGAACACATGCGGCCGGGAACCGACATGCAGGCGCTGGGGAGCCTGAACCCGTCCTTTGCGCCCGTCGCGGCCATGGGCGGCTACGATGCCGTCGCCATCCAGGCGCATCCGGAGATCGAAAGCATCGATCACGTCCACCATGCCGGCAATTCCTCCGGCATCGTCGACGGCGCGGCCGCCGTCCTTGTCGGCTCCCGGCAGGCCGGCACATCCATGGGCCTGGCCCCGCGGGCGCGCATCCGCGCCTTCGCCAATATCGGATCGGACCCGGCCCTGATGCTGACGGGCCCGGTGGATGTGACCCACAAGCTCCTGGAGCGGGCGGGCATGTCGCTCGCCGATATCGACCTGTTCGAGCTGAACGAAGCCTTCGCCGCCGTCGTCCTGCGCTACCTCCAGGCCTTCGACATCGACCCCGAGCGCATGAACCCGAATGGCGGCGCCATCGCCATGGGCCATCCGCTGGGCGCGACGGGCGCCATGATCCTGGGGACGGCCCTGGACGAACTGGAGCGGCAGGGCAAACAGACCGCCCTCGTCACCCTCTGCATCGGTGCCGGAATGGGCACGGCCACGATCATCGAACGCGTCTGACGGGAGTTCATGAATATGGATCTGCGCAATTTCGACCTGACGACCGATGCCGATGGTATAGCCACCCTGACCTGGGACATGCCCGACCGATCCATGAACGTCTTCACCGAAGCGGTGATGGACGAGATCGAAACCGTGCTCGACGCCGTAACCGCCAATGCAACGATCAAGGGCGTCGTCTTCACCTCGGGCAAGGCGGGCAGCTTCACGGGCGGCGCGGACCTCAAGATGCTCGGCCGTATGCTGGAAGCGCATGATGCGCTCAAGCGCGACGACCCGGAGGCGGCGGCGCAGGCCCTGTTCGAACAATGCGGTCGAATGGGCGCCTTGTGGCGGCGGATCGAGACCTGCGGCAAACCCTTCGTGGCGGCGATCAACGGAACCTGTATGGGCGGCGGTTTCGAACTGGCCCTCGCCTGCCATGGCCGGATCGCCACGCCCAATGCGGTGATGGGCCTGCCGGAGGTGAAGGTCGGCATCTTCCCCGGGGCCGGCGGCACCCAGCGCATCGCCCGCATGCTGGACACGCAATCCGCCCTGCAAATGCTTCTGAAGGGCGAAACGATGCGCGCGGACAAGGCGCTGTCGCGCAAGCTCATCGATGCCTGTGTCGAGCCCGCCGCGCTCCTGGATGCTGCCAAGGCGATGATCGCGGCGGGCCTGCCGGCCATCAAGCCGTGGGACGAAAAGGGTTACAAACTGCCCTCGGGCCCCGTCTATTCCGCAGCCGGCGCGCAGCTCTGGCCGGCCGTATCCTCGCTCTATCGCAAGGAAACCTTCGACAACTATCCTGGTGCCCGCGCCATCGTGAAATGCGTCTATGAGGGGCTGCTCCTGCCGATCGATCAGGCGCTTCGGGTCGAGCAGCGTTACTTCGCCTCCGTCCTGCGCACCACGCAGGCCGCCATGATGATCCGCTCCCTCTTCGTCTCCATGCAGGAACTTTCGAAGGGCGCCAAACGGCCGCGCTCCGTCGCGGAGGCAACGCCGCGTCGCGTCGCCGTCATCGGTGCGGGCTTCATGGGCGCCGGCATCGCCCATGTCGCCGCCGCGGCCGGAATGGAAGTCGTGCTGATAGACCGGGACATGCCCGCCGCGCAGAAGGGCAAGGACCATTCCGCCACCCTCCTGGCCGCGCAGGTCGAAAAAGGTCGCATGGCGCGCGACAAGGCCGACGCGCAGCTCGCCCGTATCACCCCTGCCGACGACATGGCGGCGCTCGCCGCCGCCGATCTGGTGATCGAAGCGGTCTTCGAAGACCGGGGCGTCAAGGCGGATGTCATTTCCCGCGCCGCCGCCGCCATGAAGCCGGATGCGATCTTCGCGTCCAACACCTCGACCCTGCCCATCACGGGCCTTGCGGAGAGCTTTCCCGACGCGGCCCGCTTCGTTGGCATCCACTTCTTCTCCCCCGTGGACAAGATGATGCTGGTCGAGGTGATCCGGGGCGCGCAAACGGGCGAAACGGCGGTCGCGACCGCGCTGGATTTTGTGCGCGCCATTCGCAAGACCCCGATCGTCGTCAACGATACGCGCGGCTTCTTTGCCAATCGCTGCGTCCTGGCCTACATGTCCGAAGCCTACGACATGCTGATCGAGGGCATTCCCGCACCCATGATCGAGAATGCCGCACGCATGGCCGGCATGCCGGTCGGCCCCCTCGCCCTCAATGACGAGGTCGCGATCGATCTATCGGCCCGCATCCTGAAGGCGGCGATGGCCGATCTCGGGCCAGGCGCGGTCGACCAGGGCCATTACGCGCTCGTCAGCGCACTGGTGGCGGACGGTCGGCTCGGCCGCAAGGCCGGCAAGGGCTTCTACGACTACCCGGCCAAGCCGGCGCGCAAACATCTGTGGCCGGGGCTGAAGGCGATGTTCCAGCAGAAGGACCCCGACACGATCGACGTGACCGAGCTGCAGCAGCGTTTCCTGGCCATAATGGCGCTGGAAGCGGCCCGCACCATGGCGGAAGGTGTCGTCACCGACCCGCGTGAGGCCGATGTCGGCTCCATACTGGGTTTCGGCTATGCGCCCTACACGGGCGGGGCGATCTCCTACATCGACGGGATGGGGGTCGATCGCTTCGTCGCGCTGTGCGAGCGTCTTGCCGCCAGCCACGGGCCCCGCTTTGCGCCCACCCCCCAGTTGCGGGATATGGCGGCCGCCGGCGAAACCTTCTACGCGCGCTTTGCGCCCGCCTGACGGGCGGGCGTCGCGTCACCGCTGCTTGCTGCGGAACCAGCCGAAGAGGCCCGGTTTTTCCACGGGGGGCGGCCTGTCGCCGCCGGCGCGGGCGCCGATCGTATCGGCGACGCGCGCACCCCGCAGGCCGAGCGGCGTATCGCCGCTCACCGTCGTGTCCACCGCCGTCTGATGCTCCATCTCGGCGTTGATCTCCGCTCCCAGGATGAAGATGACGGACGAGATCCACACCCACATCATGAAGCCGATGATCGCGCTGAGAGAGCCGTACATCGCGCCGTAATTAGCGAAGTTGGTCAGGTACCAGGAAAAGCCGAGCGTCGCGGCCATCCAGACCGATGCGGTGACGGCGGCCCCGAACAGGACCCACGCCCATCGCGCCCGGGCGCGGCTTGGCCCGTAGCGGTAGATCAGGCCGATCGACATAACCACCAGCCCGAAGATGATCGGCCAGCGGCCGATGAAGACCAGATCGTCGGTCAGGCTCGACGCGCCGATCAGCCCCATGATCACGGGAACGAGGCCGATGCCGATGAAAAGGACGCTGATGATGAAGATCGCCCCGAGCGTGAAGCACAGCGCAACGAGATTGAGCTTGATGAAGCTGCGCTCTTCCTGCTCTCCATAGGCGACGTTCATGGCTTCGAAGAGCGTCTTGATGCCGTTATTGGCGCTCCACAGGGCAAAGAGCAAGCTCGTCACGAATCCGACCGAGAGCGATGACCGGTTCTGGCTGACGAGATATTCGAGCTGGGCATTGACCAGTTCGAGCCCGGCTTGCGGCAGGAAACGCGCCAGAAATACGATATGGCCGGCAATCGTCGCCGGATCGGCCATCAGCCCGTAAAAGTACACGAACACGGCGAGCGCCGGGAACAGGGCGAGCAACAGGTAGAAGGTCGCCCCGGCGGCGATGAGCATGATCCGGTCTTCGAAGAAGGACACCCACAGCCGCGCCGCAATGTCCTTCCACCCTTTGAAGGGAATGCCGAACGGGCCCGTCGCGCTGCGGCCCCGCCCGGGCTCGCTTGCGCGCATCTTCGTTTCCTCGGTCGTATGCGGCGCAAAACGCAAGCTCTTCACAACCATCCTATGGCCCCCTCGCCGGGAACCATCCGGCCGCCGCACCCGTTCCCCGCTGCATCATCGCGCCCCAACAACCGGGTCGCAACCCAAATGCCGTTTTTGGAACAAAGTTCCGCACCGCTTTGCATGTGCCTCATAAGTTGCGTATTGCAATTACTAGATGAGATTTGGTGCCGTATACGGGAGTCGTCCGGCGCATGTTGTCAAACGAGGACTGGTGGCTGGCGCTCGATCGTCTCGCCCATGCACATGGGCTGACGGCGTCGGCCCTGGCGCGGCAGGCGGGGCTTGACGCGACCTCGTTCAACCGGTCGAAGCGGCGTGCGCCGGATGGTCGGCCGCGCTGGCCATCGACGGAATCGATCTCCAAGGTTCTCGCCGCCACCGGCACCTCGATCGAGGATTTCATCGCCGGTGCCGGTCGGCCCCAGCGGCTGGAACTGCCGCTGCACAGTCTCGACGATATCCGCCAGCAGAGCAGGCTTGACACGGCGGGTGCTGCACGCGCCGATCAGACCGTATCCATTCCGGGAGCCGGCGATACTCCGGGCGCCTTCGCGCTCAAAGTGGAGGCAGGGTCCGTTCTCGCCCCGGCCTATGGCCCCGGCACCACACTCCTGCTCGTTCCCGTCAGCGACCCCAAGCCGCCCCGACGGGTCCTCGTCCTTCTGTCATCGGGCGATCTTCTGGCCGGCACGCTTGCCCGCGCCCTGCCGGGCCGGGTCGAAATCAAGCCATTCGGCAGCGACGCGCCTTTGCGCTTCACCCGAAATGCCATCCGCAGCATGGCGGCGATAGAATGGGCGAGCCAATAGGCTTCGGGCTTTCCAAAGGCGCATGCGGCAATATCTTACCCCCCGGGGAATGACAGCCGGGACGCGCCAATGAAGATCGTCATGCGGAACCTGAAGATCGCAGGCGCGCTTCTGGCCGCCATGCTCCTGGTTCTCCTGATCGTGCCCGATCCCGCCACCTTTCCGTCCTGGCCGCAGGAGCGCACGCAGCGCGCCCGGATCGTGGCGGAAGCGCCGCCCGCACCGCCGCAGTCCGATCCCGGCGGGTCAGGCCTGGCCCGTCGCGTGGTGGAGCCCTCCCCCGCGCCGACACCTGTTCCGGTGTCGCCTGCGCCCTCCGGCGGATCGCAAGCGGTGCAGAGCCCGCCCGCAGGCCCGGCGCAAGACACCGCGGCAGACAATGACGGCCGGACCTTCCTGCGCCCGGTGGCTGCCACGGCGACGAGCTTCGAGGCCGAGGGCATGACCGTCCGCCTGCGCGGATTGCAGCCGATCGGCGCGCAGGCGCGCTGCGCAAGCGGGGGCGCAACCGTGCCCTGCGGCGCGCAGGCGCGGACGGCCCTGCGCGGATGGCTGCGCGGACGCAGCATCCGGTGCGACGTTCCGCCGGAAAGTTCCGCCGGCCAGACGCTCGACGCGCGCTGCACCCTGGGCGGCGAGGATGTCGCCGCATGGCTGGTGCGTCAGGGCTGGGCCAAGCCGCAGCCGGGAAGCCCCTACCAGGCGGAGGCGGAAGCCGCGCAGCGTGCGCAACGCGGCCTCTGGCGCCTGGGCGAGGCTACCGACTGAACGGTCGTCAGGCGATTGTGCCATCCAGCGCAGCCGCGATCAGCGCCCGCGTCTCGGCAATGCCGTAGAGCGCCACGAAGGACCCGAAGCGCGGGCCGCGCTCCTGCCCCAGAAGGATTTGGTACAGCGCCTGGAACCACTCGACAGAGACGCCCGGGCCACCATCGGGCCCAGTCTTGCGCGGATCCTGATACCGGGCCAGGGGCCGGGCGACATCCAGGACAGCATCCTGGATGTCAGCGGCATCGGCGCCGGCCGGCAGTTCGGCAAGCCGTTTGTCGAGCGCCTTCAAAGCCTCACGTTCCTCGGGGTCCGGCGCCCGGAACGTCTTGGCCGGGCGGACGAAATCCTCAAAATAGGCGAGCGCATAGCCGACCAGTTCGTCCAGCTCCGGCGCCGTCTGCGGCGTCACGCCCGGCGCATAGCGGGAGATGAAGCCCCACAGCGTCTGCTTGTCGCCGGCATTCGATGCGGAGACGAGGTTGAGGAGCATGGCGAAGGGAACGTCGATCCCCTTGCCCGGCACATCGCCCTTGTGGATATGCCAGACCGGGTTCTGCAGCTGCTGCTTCAGATCCTGCCGGCCATAGGCGTCGACGAAGGCGTAGTAATCGTCCACGGCCTTGGGAATGACGTCGAAATGCAGCTTCTTGGCAGCACGCGGCTTGTTGAACATGTAGAAGGACAAGCTGCGCGGCGAGGCATAGGTGAGCCACTGGTCGATGGTCAGGCCGTTGCCCTTGGACTTGGAGATCTTGCCGCCGTTCTCGTCCAGGAAGAGTTCGTAGTTGAACCCGTCGGGCGGGGTCTCGCCCAGCGCCGCGCAGATCCTTGAGGACAGGGTGACGCTGTCGATCAGGTCCTTGCCGGCCATCTCGTAATCGACCTTCAGGGCCGCCCAGCGCAGCGCCCAGTCCGCCTTCCACTGGCACTTGACCGCGCCGCCCGTCACGCTCGTTTCCACGCGCTCGCCCGTATCGGGATCGATATAGGCCACCATCCCGCGTGCCACGTCGCGCTCCACCATGGGCACCTGCAGAACGTTGCCGGTCCGCGGGCTGATGGGCAGGAAGGGCGAATAGGTGGCGCGCCGGTCGGGCCCGAGGGTGGGCAGGATGATCTCCATCACCGCGTCATAGGCGGCGAGCATGCGCAGGAGCATCGCGTCGAAGCGGCCGGACGTATAGTAATCGGTGGCGGAGGCGAACTCGTATTCGAAGCCGAAGCGGTCCAGAAATGCCCGTAAACGGGCATTGTTGGCTGCGGCGAAGGACGGATAGGCGTCGGTGAACGGGTCGGGCACCCGGCTGAGTGGCTTGCCGATGTAGCCGGCCAGAACCTCGCGGTTGGGCACGTTGTCCGGCACCTTGCGCAAGCCGTCCATATCGTCCGAAAAGCAGATCAGGCGCGTGGGCACCTTGCCTTCCGTCAGCACCTCGAAGGCGTGGCGCACCATGGAGGTGCGGGCGACTTCCCCGAAGGTGCCGATATGCGGCAGGCCGGATGGCCCGTAGCCCGTCTCGAACAGGATCTCGCCCTTGAAGCCGGGTGCCTGCGTCCGCGCCAGCAGTTTTCGCGCTTCCTCAAAGGGCCAGGCGTTGGACGCCAACCCCGCATCGCGAAGTTCGTGAACTGCCGTTTGGGTCGCATGCCGCTCGTCGGCCATATCCTGCTCTTTCCTGGGTGTTTGCGTAACGCCGGCCTGCGGCCGGGCAAGCGCACCATGGGGGCCAGGCCCAGCCGGTGCCGCGCGCCCCGTCCTCTAGTGTATTTTGCCGGATCGTGAAAGCGCGAAGGCTTGCGTCAGAAGGCGCTGACGGGGAAGAAGCGCAGCATGATTTCGGAAAAGCGGCCATCGGCGACCACGCGGCGCAGCGCCTCGTCGAAGCGCGCCGCCAGCGCGGCGTTCTGCGGCAGCACCGCAAAGGCCAGCCCCTCGCCCAGATAGCGGTCCGACAGATAGGGGCCACCGGCAAAGGCGCAGCAGCCCTGCGCCGCTTCGCTCGCCAGCCAGAAGGACAGGCCGACGCCATCGCCGAAGACCGCCTCCACGCCGTCGGCGCGCAATGCCGCAAGGGCGGCGTCGCGGTCCGGGAAGGCCACGGCCTGACCCTGCGGGAAGAAGGCCTTGAACATCGCCTCATGCGCCGTGCCGGCCACGACGCCCACGCGCCGTCCGTCAAGGCCGGACGGCAGCGCCTGCGCAAAGCCCGCATCCTTCAGCGTGACGAAGCGCGCCGGGAAGTGAAGATAGGTCCGCGTGAAGGCCAGCTTGCCGCGTTGCTCGGCATCGATGGCAAGGCCGGCGATGATCGCATCGCCCTCCCCCGCCATGAGTGCCGGCACGAGCGCGTCGAAGGGGCGCGCCTCCACCTGGCAGATCTCGCTCAGCTCCATCGTGTCGCACACAGCGCGCGCCAGTTCGACGTTGAAGCCGGTCACCAGCCCACGCTGGTCCAGAAAGCTGAAGGGCGGAAAGTCGACGCTGGTCAGGAAGCGGATACGCGCCGGGCCGGGAGGGCCCGACACGGCGTTGCTGCTGCGCTGCTTCTGATCGATGAAGTTGGGCGTCGTGACGTCGCTGCCAACGGGCTCCTGCGCATGAGCGATGCCGCCGATGCACAGGAACGCCGCAAGCAGGCAGGCGAGGATGGACGCCCGAGGCATGGTGCTCATTGTCCGGACGGAACGTCCGTGTCGTCCACATCGGCATGCGGGCGGTCGTCTCCGCGCGCCACTTCCCGGTGCCATTTTCCGTCGGCCGTCTGGAAGACGATGCCTTCCGTTTCCCCGCCCAGCTCCTGGCGGGCGGCAGCGTCACGGGCGGCGGCGAGCGCGTCGTCGTGGGTCGCAAACGTCTCGGAATAGACGTCGTCGACCTTGTAGGCCCAACCACCGTCGTGCTCGACGATCCTGTAATGTATCTCGCTCACCGCGCTTCTCCTCTCGCGTTCAAGGCGCGCCGGCCAATCGCCGGCCCTCCTCAAACCGCGGCGGGGGCCGGCATGTTCCCGGAGCGGTCGGCCGAGCCGACGGGCAGGACGATGACACGGGCACCGGTCGGCACCCGGCCATAAAGGTCCATGATATCCTGATTGAAGAGCCGGATACAGCCGCTCGACACAGAGCGTCCGATGCTCCACGCCTCGTTCGTGCCGTGGATGCGGTACAGCGTGTCGACCCCGTTGCGATAGAGATACAGAGCCCGTGCGCCGAGGGGGTTTTCCGGGCCGCCCGGCACGCCGCCGGCGAAGGGGCCGTTGCGCTCCGGATCCAGGCGGATCATGTTCGGCGTCGGTGTCCAGCGCGGCCACTGGGCCTTGCGCTGGATCGTGGCATCGCCCTGGAAGCCGAAGCCCGCGCGGCCGACACCGCAGCCGTAGCGTACGGCCTGCCCGCCTTCCAGAACGTAGTAGACGAAGCGCCGCTCCGGATCGACAACCACCGTGCCCGGCCCCTCCGGGCCCTGATAGTCGATCACCCGGCGCCAATATTGCGGGTCGACGACCGTCAGATCGATGGCCGGCACGGCATGCTCGCCATCCTGCATGGCGGCATACATGGCAAGATACTGCGCCGGGATGGCCGGTCGTGCCGGCTGCACGGGAGCCTGTTGCGCGCCCGTGACGCAGCCGGTCAGGACGAGCGGCGCGCCGATCAGGAAACCACGGCGGCTGAGATGATGAGACATTCTAACCCTTGGATTTATTTGGCAATCTCGAATCTGGAGCGCCGCGGTTGACAAGGCAACGTGCCGCTTTCAAGGCGGAATGCAGGTTGCACACACCCCGTTGCACGCAAGCAACAGTTTTGCCCAGAAGGCATTGACGATTGGGTCTCTAACGACTTGGGACCGCGATCACATCTGCGTCAGGAACAGCCAGACGTAATAGATCAGCGCGGAAATCATCAGGAGGCAGGCCACGCCGAAGATCCAGAACCCCGCAAAAGCGAAGATGCGTCCGTGCCTGTCACGCCTGTTCATGCCACCTCCAGAACGATGCAGGAGTGGAACAGGGCTCCGTCGCCTCCGGTTCCGGGGAAAGGGACGGTGCCAGAGCCGAACCGATCTGATATCGCGGTAGGCCGTTCAGACCCCGGGTTCCGATCATGCCGCATACAGACTCCCCCGCACCACTCGCACCACATGGCCGCGCTGCCTTCGGCATCGTGCTCATGCTCGTCGGCGTCTTCATGTTCGCGTCCAACGACGCGCTCGGCAAGTTCCTGATCGCCACCTACTCGATCGGCCAGATCCTTCTGATCCGCAGTTTCGCCGCGCTGGCGATCCTGTCGCCCTTCATATGGCGTGAACGGCGTTCCGTGCTGAAGCCCGCGCGCCGGCATATCCACATCATGCGGGCGGTCTGCTCCACGGCCGAGGTGGCGCTCTTCTACGGTGCGCTCTTCTATCTGCCGCTCGCCGACGTGATGACATTCTACTTGGCCGGCCCCATCTACGTGACGGCCCTTTCCGCGCTGATCCTGAAGGAACAGGTCGGCTGGCGGCGCTGGTCGGCGGTCCTCGTCGGCTTTCTCGGTGTTCTCATCGCCCTCGGACCGACCTTCAACCAGGCCTCCCTCGGCGCGATCATCGCCGTCGCCGGCAGTTTCACCTACGCGCTTCTGATGATCTCGACACGTTTCCTGTCCCATGAAAGCGGCACGACGCTCATCACCTGGCAGACGGTCGCAGCGCTCATCTTCGGCCTCGTCACGGCGCCGTTCGACTGGACACCGGTCGATCTGCCGGGGTTTGCGGCGCTGGCTCTTCTGGGCGTGATCGCCATGCTGGCGCATGTCTGCGTGAACCAGTCGCTCCGCGTCGCGGAAGCGTCGGTCGTCGTCCCCTACCAGTACACGCTGATCGTCTGGGCCATCGTCTACGGCGTCCTCTTCTTCGGTGACGAGCCGCGTCTGTCGCTTCTGGCCGGCGCGGCGCTGATCGTCGGATCGGGGCTGTTCATCTTCCTGCGCGAGCAGCGCAAGGGGCGCGCAACCGCATCCATCGCACCGGAACTCGCCACCGTCATCGAGGAGCCGCAGCGCCACGAAACCGCCCCGGATCGGCCGCAATCGTAAAGGCTGCGAACGTCCACCCCTCACCGTGTCAATGCCCTGCAAAGCCGGGTGTTCCGGGTCCGTTCACGTGAGTCGCAATTGCAACGCCCTCATCCGAATTGAGGCAGGCCTATGGCAAAATTATCCACAGGCTCTACCCTGGTTATCCACATGCGAATCGGGGGATTCTCACATGCCGCTTACCGTCATCCTGGCCGATTATCTTGCCGGCATCATCTCGGCGCGCGAGGCGCTGAAGCGGTCCAAGATGCAGGCCATCGAAGATCTCGTGCGCGCGGTCCATACGGAGCCTCCGCGGCGGCAATTGCCCGAAACGCGCGTCTGACCGAACCAGCACCGGATCGGATCTTCCCCCTGACCGGTCAAGCGCCGGCGCCGCCACGGCTGCCGCGATCCATCATCAAATCGTCATTGAATGATCACGCCGAGCGCCCTTTGCCGCCACACGAAGCCGTGAGCCTCGTGTGCGTCGCAGTGCCGGACGGGTGCTGCGGCATGAAAACGCGAAACGGAGCTATGCCAGTGAAGCGTCTCATTCTTGCCGGGGCCCTCGGGGCCGCCATCACCCTTCCCGCACTCGCACAGGACGCGGCAACCGCGCCGCAGGCTGCCACACCGACATGCGCGCAGGCCCTGCCGCAGATCGACGACCTCGTCGGACAGGCCGAATCCAGCGGCCTGCAGACGGCGGATGCCAAGACCCATGTCGGCGAAGCTCAGGCAGCGCAAAGCCGAAACGACGAGGAAGGCTGCATCCGCGCGCTCGTCCTGGCCCAGAATACGATCCTGGATCAGGTGCGCGACCAGCAGCCCCCGTCCTGATCACGCGCCCAGACCCCATCATCGTCCGATGATGAACGGGCCCGCCGGTTGCGGGCCCGTTCAGCCGAACAGGGCCGCATAGCGCTCTGGGGAAAAACCGGGGACGGGAACGCCGTCAGCCTTCGTCAGGATGGGTCGCTTGATCATCGCGGGCTGCGCCTGCATGAGCGCAAGAGCGCGCCCGGCGTCGATATCCGTCCTGTCCGCCTCCGGCAGTTTGCGGAACGTCGTCCCGGCACGGTTCAGAACGGTTTCCCAGCCGAGTCGGGCCACCCACTGCCCCAACGCTTCGGCCGGGACCCCGTCCACCCTGTAATCATGGAAGCGATAGGCGACGCCATGGTCGTCGAGCCAGGCCCTGGCCTTCTTCATCGTGTCGCAGTTCTTGATTCCGTAAAGGGTAACGGTCACTGTCTCACTCCATAATCGCGGCCGGCCTGCCCGGGCCTGCCGTCCCGTACCGGTGAAACGTCAATGCCAAATCCCGTCAAGTCCAGCCAACCCATCCATGTCGGCGTCGGCGGCTGGACCTACGCCCCTTGGCGGGGCCCATTCTACGACAAGGGCGTCAAGCATGCGGACGAACTCGCCTTCATGAGCCGCCGCCTGGGCGTGGTGGAGGTGAACGGCACCTTCTATCGCAGCCAGACGCCCGCCACCTTTCGCAAATGGCATGACGAGACGCCCGACCACTTCCTTTTCGCGCTGAAGGCTCCGCGCTTTACGACAAACCGCAAGAACCTCGCCGAAGCGGGGGACTCGATCGACCGCTTCGTCGCCAGCGGCATCGCGGAGCTGGGCGACAAGCTCGGCCCGATCAACTGGCAACTTGCCCCCACCAAGCGCTTCCAGCCCGAAGAATTCGAGTCATTCCTGTCGCTCCTGCCCGACAAGGCCGGCGGCATCGGCCTGAAGCATGCCGTAGAGGCGCGGCACGAAAGCTTTCTCGATGACGCGGTCGCGCAGATCGCCCGCCGCCATGGCGTCGCCATCGTGCTCGCGGCCGATTCAGACTATCCGCGGATCGATGTCGCAACGGCGCCCTTCGCCTATCTGCGCATCATGGGCACTACTGAGTCAGAGGCCGACGGCTACGCCCCATCCGCCATGGATGGCTGGGCAAGCGCTGCGCGCGACATGGCCGCCGGACACAAGAACGCCAGCATCGCATCCGCCGCCTCCGGCCCGCGCGAGGTCTTCCTCTTCGTCATATCGGGCTTCAAGGAGCGCAATCCACAGGCCGCGCTCGGCATTGCCGGCAGGCTCGATTCATCGTCACGGCCCGGCCGGCATCCGAAGAAAGGGACAGAAAGGCCATGAGTCTGGAGACAGCCCGCGCGTTCCTGGCACGGCACGCGCCGGATATTAAGATCATCGAACTCAGCGTCAGCACCGCCACGGTGGCCGAGGCCGCGGCCGGGCACGGGGTGGAGCCCGGTCAGATCGCCAAGACGCTGTCCTTGCGCGTGGGTGAGGACGTCATTCTCGTGGTGGCGGCGGGCGATGCGCGGCTCGACAACCGCAAGATCAAGGAGCGGTTCGGCGCAAAGCCGCGCATGCTCGATGCACAAGAGGTCGAGGCACGGATCGGCCATCCGGTCGGTGGCGTCTGCCCGTTCGGCGTGCCGGACGACGTGGCGCTCTATTGCGATGTCAGCCTGAAGGCCTATCCGATGGTGGTCCCCGCCGCCGGCTCACGCAACAGTGCGGTCCACATCGCGCCGGAACGCCTGGCCGCGATCTGCGGCGCGGAATGGATCGATATCTGCAAGACGACCGAGCCGGCGCAAGCCCCGGCCACAAATCCGCACCAGCGGGCCTATATTGCCTGAGGCGGGATTTTAACCTTTCACGGCGACTTGAAAGGTTTTAGAGCACGCCAAACGATAGCTATCAGGAGACGAACCCTTGTCCAATACGTTCGACCGGGTTGCCGACATCATCGCCGATACGAGCGAGATCGACCGCGCAACGATAACCCCCGAAAGCCACACGATCGACGATCTCGGCATCGACTCGCTCGACTTCCTGGACGTGGTCTTCGCCATCGACAAGGAATTCGGGATCAAAATCCCGCTCGAGAAGTGGACGCAGCAGGTCAATGACGGCGAAGTGGACACGGAAGAGTATTTCGTCATGAAGAACCTCTGCGCGAAGATCGACGAATTGCGCGCCGCAAAGGCGGCCTGACCGTCACCATGGCCACGCACCCCGTCGTCGTCACCGGCATTGGCCTCGTCTCCTCCCTCGGAGAGGGCGTGGATGCCCATCTGCAGCGCCTGACCGCAGCGGCGGGGTACCAGCCTGTCATCGATGACACGCGCTTCGCACCTGCCCTCGTCCATCCGCTCGCGGCCATCGACTGGTCGCGTCAGATCGAGCGCAAGGGCGATCTGCGCCAGATGGAAACGTGGCAGCGGCTCGGGACCTATGCGGCTGGGCTCGCGCTCGACGATGCCGACATACCCAAGGACGAGGCCTTCCGCGCAAACCTCGACATGATCGTGGCGGCCGGCGGCGGCGAGCGGGACGAAACCGTGGACGCGCTGATCATGGCACGCGCCCGTGGCATGGCCGACCCGCGCGAGCAGATCAACGAACTCCTGATGAGCGAGTTGCGGCCGACCCTCTTCCTAGCGCAGCTTTCCAACCTTCTGGCCGGCAATATCTCGATCGTCCACAAGGTGACGCGCTCGTCCCGCACCTTCATGGGAGAGGAAAGCGCCGGCATTTCCGCCGTCCAGGTCGCGGCGGCGCGCATTGCCAGCGGTCAGAGCCGGATCTGCCTGGTCGGCGGCGCCTTCTCGGCCGAGCGTAAGGATATCCTCGTCAACTACGCGCTGGGCGGCTATCTGCAGCCCGATCCCTGGCGGCCCGTCTTTTCGCGCGGGGCGGAGGGCGGCTTTGCACCCGGTTCCATGGGCGCCTTCCTGATCCTGGAATCGCTGGAATCGGCCCAGGAGCGCAATGTGCCCGCCTATGCGCGCCTGCGTTTCGTGGCCGGCGACCGCGGCCAGCGGGACCCGCAGGCATTGGCGGCGCGCCTGGAACGGCTGATCATCGACAGCGGCGCCGACGGGCGGGATCTTCTCGTCCTGTCCGGCGCGACCGGTCTTGCCCCGGCCACCACCGTCGAGCGGGACGTCATCGGCGCCCGCTTTCCACAGGCTGCCCTGCGCGCCTATGGCGATGCCATCGGCCACGGCATGGAAGCACAGTTCAGCGCGGGCCTTGCTCTGGCGGCGGCCTCCCTGTCGCGCGGCGTGGTGCCAGTATCGGCCAGCGGTGGCGAGGAGCCCGTGGTGGACTTCACCCCGCGCAGCGCCCTGGTGACGACCGTCGGCCATGTGCGCGGCGAGGGCGTCGGCCTTCTCGAATCGATAGGATGACAGCCATGAGCGATAAGGACACGGATGCGCTCGGCCGCCCCATCGTGGCCATCACGGGAATGGGCGTCGTCACGTCTCTCGGGCGCGGCGTCGCTGAAAACTGGGCCGCACTGACCGCCGGCCGTTCGGGCATTCACCGCATCACCCGCTTCCCGACCGGCAACCTGCGCACGACCATTGCCGGCACCGTGGATTTCATGGATGTCGAACCCTGGAGCGGGATCGACCTGTCCTACGCGCTGGCCGAGGCTGCCGGCACGGAGGCGATCGAAGGCGCCGGGCTGACGCCGGGCCGCTTCGACGCCCCGCTTTTCCTGGCCGCGCCGCCGATCGAACTCGAATGGTCGCAGCGGCTCTATCTGGACAGCCTGCCCGATGAGGTCCTGGAAGAAGCCGGTTACGACCGGCTCATGCGGATCGCCGCGCATCGACGCGAGCCGTCCATCTACGATCTCACCCTGTTCGGCGGCATTTCGGAACGCCTCGCCGACAGGCTCGGGACACGCGGCCTGCCAGTCACCCTGTCCACGGCCTGCGCCTCGGGCGCCACGGCGATCCAGCTCGGCATCGAAGCCATCCGGCGGGGCGAGACGGAGCGTGCCTTGACCATCGGCACCGATGGATCGGTCGGCGCCGAAGCACTCGTCCGCTTTTCGCTCCTGTCGGCGCTCAGCACGGCGAACGACGCGCCGGAAAAGGCGTCGCGGCCCTTCTCGAAGGATCGGGGCGGCTTCGTCATGGCCGAGGGTGCCGGCGCGCTGGTCCTGGAATCCCTGTCCTCGGCCCGCGCGCGCGGGGCAGAGGTGCTCGGCGTCATGCTGGGCCATGGCGAGTCCGCGGACGATTTCCACCGCACGCGCTCCAAGCCCGACGCCTCCCCCATCGTCGCGACCATCCAGCGCGCCCTGGCCGATGCGGGCCTGACGCCGGAGGGGATCGATTATATCAACGCCCATGGCACCTCCACGCCGGAAAACGACCGTATGGAATATACGGGCATGTCCAAGGTCTTCGGCGACGCTCTCAACGCCACGCCCATTTCGTCGAACAAATCGATGATCGGCCACACGCTCACGGCAGCCGGCGCCATCGAGGCGGTCTTCTCTCTTCTTACGCTGCGCGAAGGGGTGTTGCCGCCGACGATCAACTACGACACGCCGGACCCTGCCATTCCGCTCGACGTCGTTCCCAATACGGCGCGGACGGCATCCGTCACCACGGCGCTGTCGAACTCCTTCGGCTTCGGCGGCCAGAATGCCAGCCTCGTCATCGGGCGGGAACCGCGCGCCTGACGCCCTCATCTTTCTGGGAAAACCTGCCCATGCATGCTTTGCAACTCGTCGCGGATCGCGAACTGAAGCGCGTCGAGATCGCGCCGCCGCCGCCCCCCGGCCCGGGTGAGGTCACGGTGGCCGTTCGCGTGGTGGCGCTCAACCATATCGACGTCTGGGGATGGCGCGGCATGGCCTTCGCCAAGCGCAAGCTGCCGCTCACCATCGGGGCCGAGGCGTCGGGTGTCGTGGCACGGCTGGGCGAAGGCACGTCCGGCCTCGTGCCGGGGCAGCTCGTCTCGATCTACGGTGCGCGCACCTGTGGCCTGTGCCGCCCCTGCCGCGAAGGCCGGGACAATCTCTGCGAGCATGTGTCGGGCGTTCACGGCTTCCACCTGGATGGCTTCGCACAGCAGTTCATCAACCTGCCGGCCCGCCTTCTGGTGCCCGCGCCGATCGGCTGCGACGAAGTCGGCGCGGCCCTGGCACCGGTCACCTTCGGAACGGTCGAGCACATGCTCTTCGACAATGCCCGCCTGTCGCCGGGTGAAACCATCCTCGTCCATGCGGGCGGTTCGGGCATCGGCACCGCGGCCATCCAGCTCGCCAAACGCCATGGTGCCACTGTCATCACCACTGTCGGCTCCGACGACAAGATCGACAAGGCGCGGGCGCTCGGGGCCGACCATGTCATCAATTATCGCCAGGACCGCTTCGAAGGCGTCGTGCGCAAGCTCACGCGCAAGCGCGGCGTGGACGTCGTCTTCGAGCATGTGGGCGCCGATACGTGGGCGGGCTCGATGCTGTGCATGAAGCGCGGCGGCCGGCTGGTCACCTGCGGCTCGACATCGGGCGTTTCGACGCAGATGAACCTGATGCAGCTCTTCCAGCAGCAATTGAAGCTGTTCGGTTCCTTCGGCTGCCGCATGAGCAACATGGCCGACGCCATGCGCAAGATGGCGGAAGGCCTCGTCCAGCCCGTGGTGGACACCGAGGTCCAGCTCAACGACATCGCCCCCGCTCTGGCGCGCATGGAAGGGCGTCAGGTCTTCGGCAAGATCATCCTGCGGATGCCGGAGGAGAGCCTTCCGCAATGAGCGCGACGCTCCGACGGCTCGGTGCGCGCCTTCGCCTTGCGCGGGATTTCGTGCTGGCGCAACTCGTCTTCGGCCTGCTCGCCCTTCTCAAACGGCTTCCGGCACGGCGCGCCCTGGACTTTGCCGATTGGCTCGCCCGCACTGTCGGCCCGCTGACGCCCCGCCATCGCGTGGCGGTCGATAATCTGCGCCACGCCTATCCCGGCATGAGCGCCGCGGAAATACAAAGGATCGCGCGGGCCAATTGGGGCCAGATGGGCCGCGTGGCGGCTGAATACGTCTTCCTCGATCAGATCTTCGACTATGTGCCCTACCGCCCGGAGGGCGAAGGCAATATCGATGTGGACGGGATCGCCCTGTTCGAGGATCTGCGCGCGCGCCAGGGTCCCTTCATTTTCTTCACGGCGCATATCGGCTGCTTCGAGCTTCTGCCGGTCTGCGCGGCAGCCTTCGATCTGGAGGTAACGGCCCTTTTCCGGCAGCCGAACAACCCATTCATCGCCCGCCGCGTTCTCGATGCGCGCCGCACGGATGGCGGCCATCTCGTCCCGTCCAAGGCGGGCGCGGCCCGCAATCTGGCCGCGCGGCTGGAGGAAGGCCGGGCCGTCGGCATGCTTGTCGACCAGAAGTTCCGCAAGGGCGAGCCGACCCTCTTCTTCGGCCGTCCCTGCCGGACCAACCCCCTCGTGCCGAAGCTTGCCCGCCAATATGGCGCCGAAGTCTATCCGGTGCGCTGCATAAGGCTGCCAAACGGACGCTACCGGCTCGAACTGGAGCCGAGGCTGGATCTGCCCCGCACCGTAGACGGGGATATCGACATCACCGCCAGCGCGCAGGTCCTGAACGATATCGTCGAGCGTTGGGTACGTGAGACGCCCGAGCAGTGGATGTGGTTTCACCGCCGCTGGCAGGTCTGAGCCGCGTTAAGACTTCATAGACCAGAAATGGAAACAATTCGTCGCACCGGCAACCGTCCGGCGAAAATGCCGTTGTGCTTGTGCGAAGGCGGTCCGGCAATGGCGCCGAATCGGAACAGGAGCCTGGTGCGATGCGTATCCTGATACTGGAAGACGACGCCCTGATCGCCATGGACATCGAAGATATCGTCGCGACCAACACGGGTGCGGAGATCGTCGTTGCGAACACCGTCGAGCGCGCCATGACGTTGCTGCGCTCGGGTGTCGATTTTGCACTTCTGGATCTGCATCTTGGCCATGGGGGGCAGACATCCCTGCCTGTCGCCGGGCAACTCGTGACCCGCGGCATCCCCTTCTGTTTCGTGACGGCCAGTCTGGCGGACATACCGGCCGCCTTCGAGCAGGTGCCGGCCGTCATGAAGCCGTTCCGACCGCTCGAAATCGAACGCGCACTACCCTCCGGCCAGCGCCGCAATACGCTGCCCCGGTACGCAAGACCTGAAACCGGGGCGCGGGCTTTTGCCCCGCGTCATCAGGCATAAGGGCAATTCATTACCGTTCGACTAATCAGTGGCTTGCAGCACGACGAAGCGCCGCCCGGTCAACGGACGGCGCTTATCGTTCTGATGGTCGGCATGATGGGCCGCCCCTCTGGGACGGCCCGATCCCGTTAGCGGGATGCGACGTCGTTGACGGCGCCTTCGGTCGCCGAGACCGTGTTGCCGACATCCCGGCCGACGCCGCGGACGGTGTTGGCACAGGCGGACAGGGCCATGACGGCGGCCAGGCTGAAAGCGATTGCGGCAGTGCGGCGGTGCATCCCGATACTCCAGTTAGGACAATCCCTGCGACATAAATGTGCCCTGTGGCAAGTTGTTCCATGCTCGGCGAATTATTCCTCAGAAATCGCCATGGAACCGCCGCCTACGCGGTCAAATCTGTGCGCGCGGCCTTCACGCCAGGGATTGTGGAGTCTATGGAGTGAATGCATCCGCCCGGCGGGGCCGCAAGCTCCTCCCATCGGCCGTGCCGGGCAGCAGGGAGTGGGCATGAGGCTGAAGGAATATATCTGGCCGGTCATCGGCCTTGGTGCGGTTCTGTTTTCCGGCTGGCTTCTCTACCACGAGGTGCGCGGTCTTTCGCTGGACGACATTCTGACGAGCTTCCAGGCCATCTCGGGCGTTCAATGGGCGCTCGCCTCTGGCGCAGCGATCGCCGCCTACGGCCTTCTGGCCCTGTATGACCAGCTCGCCCTGCGCCATCTGAACAAGAACATCTCCTTCCCCTTCGTCCTTGCCACCTCCTTCACAACCTACGCTCTGTCACACAATATCGGTGCCTCGGTCTTCTCGGGGGCGGTGGTGCGGTATCGCGCCTATACGTCGAAGGGACTGTCGGTTTCCAACGTCGCGCTGCTGATCGCCTTCTGCTCCTTCACCTTCGCGCTGGGCGTGGTCATCGTCACCGCCGTCTCGCTGCTTCTCTACCCGGAAGCCATACGCGGCTACTACGATGTCGGCACGACGCTGCCGCGCGTCGTGGCGGGGATCATGTTGGGCCTCGTCGCCCTTTATGTGATCGGAAGCATTGCCGGTTTCCGGCCCTTGCGCATCCGCTCCTTCGAGCTGCGCTATCCGGCGCGCGACGTGGTCCTGCGGCAGCTCATCATCGCGCCGTCGGAAATCGTCGCAGCGGCCGCCATCATCTATTTCGCGCTGCCGCCCGAGCACCATCCCGGCTTCATGATGGTCGTGGCGATTTTCGTGATCTCCTTCTCGCTGGCCCTCCTGTCGCATGCGCCGGGTGGGCTGGGCGTGCTGGAGGTCGCCTTCCTGGCCGGGTTGAAGGGCATGGCGGAAACGGACGTACTGGCAGCGCTGCTCGCCTTCCGCATCCTCTACCTTCTGATCCCCTTCGCGATCGCCATCGTCATTGTCCTCGGTTTCGAACAGCGCTCCATGTGGAAGCGTCGCCGCGCCCCTGCGCAGACCGTTCCGCAGCCCCTGCCCCCCAAGCCTGAGGCCTGAGCGCGGCAGCCCGCTAGTTCGGGACGTCCCAGCCGCGCTGCCGCTCCTGCCACATGCGCTCGCCGATCAGGCAATCCGCAGGCGTGTCGGCCGCGGCGGGAAGCACCGTGGCTTCGTCCGGCCCGGGTGGTGCTGCCGGCCATGTCCCGGCCAGTTCCATCATGAGCTTGCGCTGCACGGCCATCGGGAACTGGCTCCACTCTGCCACGGGAAGCACGAAAGACCCCGGCCCGCCGGTGACGCACTGCGCGTAGTAGCGGTCGAGATCCGGGATCGTCCCCCAGGACTGCCAGCTTCCGCCATCCGTCATCAAGGGCAGCCCGTTGATGACCAGGCCCTGCGCAACCGCATCATCCCGGGCCTGCGAAACGGGGCGACCCTGATTGTTCGGCCCGTCGCCCGAAACGTCGATGACCTGCCGCAGGCCGCGGTAGCCATTAGCGTCGAACAGCGTCGCGGAATAGTCGATGGCGGCGGAAATGGACGTCCGGCGCGCGCGCATCGGCTCTTCGGCACCGAGGCGATAGGCGAAGGCATCGGCCGCCGCACGCGTGTCGATGAGCGTCCAGGGAATGACGATGGCCTGGGTCCCGTCCCCGGCCCACTCCACATAGGTGACGGCGACACGGCCGAGCGCACCGTTCCGGATCGCGGCCTGGACCTCGGGGCTGCGGAACGCGGCGCTGTATCCCTCGCGCTGGATGCGCTGCTCGGCCAGATCCATGGACCATGATACATCCACCGCCAGCACCAGTTCGACATCCACCTCTAGATCGTCGGCCCGGGCAGGCGTCTGGGCAGGGGCACCGGCGAGCGTCAGCCCCAGACTAATTGCCGAAAGAAGGGCGTGTGCGCTCCGCATCGGGCAGCGTCCCGCCAATCCGGCGCGGGTTCAACTCACGAGCCCGTGATGGATGGCGGCGGGCCTGTCCACCCGCCGCCACTTTGTCAGTACAGGGCGTTGTGCGTCACGAACTTGGTAACGAGGTAGGCGTCCATCGATTCCGACCCGCCTTCCGAGCCGTATCCCGAATCCTTCACGCCGCCGAAGGGCGTTTCCGGCAGGGCCAAGCCCAGATGGTTGATCGTGAGCATACCGGCTTCGACCGCGTCCGACAGGGTTTCCACATTGCGCGCGGAGCGCGTGAAGGCATAGGAGGCGAGCCCGAAGGGCAGGCGGTTCGCTTCCAGCACCACCTCGTCGATCGCCCGGAAGGGCATCATCAGCGCCACCGGTCCGAACGGCTCCTCGTTCATGATGCGCATGGACGGGGTGACGTCCTTCACGACCGACGGCCTGTAGAAGGAACCCGAATTGCCGATCCGCTCGCCGCCCAGTGCCAGTTCGGCCCCGTCGCGCACCGCGTCGGCGATCAGCCCGTCCACCGCCTGCAGGCGCTTCTCGTTGACGAGCGGTCCCATGCCGACACCCTCGTCCAGCCCGTTCCCGACCTTGATCCGGCCGGCCTGTTCCACGAAGCTTTTCACGAAGCGATCATAGATCCCCTCCTGAACCAGGAAGCGCGTCGGCGACACGCAGACCTGCCCCGCATTGCGGAACTTGGAGCCGACCAGCGTCGCGGCGGCGCCATCCACATCGACATCGTCGAACACCATGACGGGCGCGTGGCCGCCGAGCTCCATCGTGGCCCGCTTCATGTGCTGTCCGGCGAGCGCCGCCAGATGCTTGCCCACCGGAACCGATCCCGTGAAGGAAACCTTGCGGATGACGGGGTGCGGCACAAGATGGCCGGAAATCTCGGCCGGATCGCCATAGACCAGTTGCACGACACCCTCGGGCAGGCCGGCATCCACGATGGCGCGGATCAATGCGGCCGGGCTGGCGGGCGTTTCCTCCGTCGCCTTGACGATGATGCTGCAGCCGGCCGCAAGCGCCGGGGCGACCTTCTTGACGACCTGGCTGACCGGAAAGTTCCAGGGCGTGAAGGCGGCCACCGGCCCGACCGGCTCGCGCGTCACCGCCTGGCGCACGCCATCGGCGCGCGGCGGGATCAGGCGCCCATAGATGCGCCGCGCCTCCTCGGCCGACCACTCCAGCACGTCGGCACAGGACAGCGTCTCCACCCGCGCCTCGGCCAAGGGCTTGCCCTGCTCCATCGTCAGCGTGCGGGCGATGTCGTCGGCACGCTCCCGCACGATCTCCGCGGCCCGGCGCAACAGGCGCGCACGTTCCACCACGGGCGTGCGACGCCAGGTCGCAAAGCCGGCCTGGGCGCTGTCGAGCGCACGATCGAGGTCGTCCACCGTCGCGCGGGAAACGGTGCCGATCTGTTCCCCGGTGGCCGGGTTCTGAACCTCGATCACCTGCTGCTGCGACCCGTCGACCCAGGAACCGGCAATCAGAAGCTGCGTATGCGAAACCATTTCAGATAACTCCTGCTCGGCCGCGAAGCCCGCCATCCTGGCGCAGTTGCGGCGTTGCACAATATAGGCCCTCCGCCCACGCCCTCACACCCCTGCCCCGTCCCGGCGCCCTGTCCGGAAGTTTTTGACGAAAAGCCAAGAGAATCTCTGGACAAGCCCAATGCCACCCACTAGAAACCCGCTCGTGGACGCGGCCAGTGTCCACGGCGCCAAACGCGCTCGGGTGATTAGCTCAGTTGGTAGAGCAGCTGACTCTTAATCAGCGGGTCGTAGGTTCGATCCCTACATCACCCACCAATTTCCTGAATAATATCGGTACCTTAAGCGCCTACTGCGAATTCTGTGCGAGGGCGTGCGAGGCGTGCGAGGTTTTGCCTCGCACGCCGATGATTTCTCATCGCCCGGGATGTTCCGGGTTGTTCATCATTTCAAACCGCTGCGCCAGGACGGCAACGCAACGGCCCAGATAAATGATGGCAGACGCCAATCGTCGCTTCGGCTTTTGTAGCAGAAGAAGCGAGTACTCCCCGCTCGGACGGCCGGCTCCGCGCCGTTTGGTGACCGCGCAGCACGTAAGCTCGGCAGCGTCATCATTAAACGCCGAAAGCCAATGCGAAGTGCTCCAACGCAGGGCGCGCGGCAGGCTCAGCGGCAAACCGTTGAATCATACGGTTCTGAATGCCGCTTTTGGTGCTTGACGAGAGACCGTCTGCCGAGTTGCAACCTTTCAATTGCCGACCGTAAGCGTTTCAGATTGCACCCAAAGCACGTCACAGCGACAGGGGAAAATTGGCGCCCGGTATCGCCGTGCCCCAGCCAAATGAGCGATACAGCACCACGCTTGTTTCAATCGTCGGCCTGACGTATTCCCTCTGTCCATTGATCTGATCGGGCCGTCGCTAACCGGCTGATACAGTTGAACCGGAGACGATCCTTGACGCAAGCCGCGCTTCTAGAGACCGACAGCAACCGATATTGGCCCTCGATGCTGCGCAAGGGCATTAGCGATATCGCGCAAGGCCTACGCCGCCACGAGTTATGGGCGTTCCTGGGCTGGCGGGAAGTCCGCAAGCAGTATCAACGATCGGTTCTAGGGCCATTCTGGCTGACGCTGAATATGGGCATCCTGGTCACCGCACTCGGTTGGTTTTACTCACATATTTTTGCGCAGAACATAACCGAGTTTCTTCCGTATCTCGCGCTTGGATTTATCATCTGGGCATTGATTTCAGGCATGATCAACGACTCTTGTACTGTATTCACGTCTGCCGCGAATTCAGTTCGACAAGCGCATCTTCCATTCAGCATCTATGCCTACCAGCTTGCTTGGCGCCACTTGGTGGTTTTCGGTCATAACATTTTTATTTATGTTGGCGTGGCAATCTTCTTTCGTATTTGGCCGGGCGCAACGGCGCTTCTTGCCATTCCTGGCATTGCCTTGATACTGACAGCGGGCTTCTTTTTGGCTTTGGTACTTGGTCCGATGGCAGCGCGATTTCGCGATATTCCGCCAATAACCGCAAGCTTTACTCAGATTCTCTTCTTCCTCACTCCAATTATCTGGACACCGCAGAGCTTGCCAGAGCGCGCTTACTTCGTAATGGCGAATCCGTTCTACCACTTCCTTGCTATCGTCAGAGAGCCACTTCTGGGGCGCATGCCAACGGCTCTGAATTGGAGCGTAAGTCTGGGCGTAACCGTCGGCCTTGCCGCGGTAGCAATTGTTTTCTTCAGCCGCCTACGCGCGCGCATCCCTTACTGGGCTTAAAATGACCTCCATCTTCCTCGACAACGTGTCAATCGACATTCCAATCTTCAATGCTGGAAGCCGGTCACTCAAAAACAACATCCTCTCGATGGCCACGGGTGGCCAGATTCGGGCCCAAGGAGGGGCCCGCGTTTCGGTCAGAGCAGTAGAAAGCCTCTCGCTTGACCTGAAGGAAGGCGCACGGCTTGCACTGATCGGACATAACGGGGCTGGCAAGACGACGCTTCTGCGCGCCATGGCAGGGATATTTGAACCGACGGCCGGCCGCATTCGTGTTACCGGAAGAGTTGCGCCGGTGTTCGACATCGGTTTCGGCATGGACCCGGACGCAACTGGCTGGGACAACATCCTGCTGCGCGGCGTCCTCCTCGGCCTCAATCTCAAAGAAATCCGTTCTCGTCAGGACGAGATTGCTGCGGCATCGGAGCTTGGTGAATTTCTGGACATGCCGCTTCGTACCTATTCGGCCGGCATGGCTACGCGTCTTGCCTTTGCCGTCTCGACATCGGTGCGGGCGGATATCCTTCTCATAGATGAAGGGGTAGGCGCTGGCGATGCAGCGTTCATCCAGAAAGCGAAGCAGCGGTTGAATGCCTTCATTGCTGAAGCAGGCATTCTTGTTCTCGCGTCCCATTCCGATGAACTGTTGCGCGAGTGGTGCAACACAGGGCTATGGATGGAACACGGCAAGGTCAGGGCTTACGGCGCGTTCGAAGACGTGCTGGAAGCGTATCATAAGGCAATTTTAGGAAGGGATGCCGCTGCCATTCAATAGGGGTTATGGCGTCGCCGACACAAGTGACCATGAAAGCGCAAAGCTTCCGATAAGGTCGTCTCAGTCTCGCTGCCGCGTCAGCCCGTGCGAAACAGGCTGCGATCGTTGGGAACGGGCTCTGTATGCCTGAATAGGGTCGTTTTACTTGGCGATCGGCGTATCCGCGCATCGGGGATATAGCATGCATGCGCCACCGCGGAACATATCCTCGATCAGGCGCCGGCGTTCAGAATTTCGTGGAGTCCATTCCGCATCGGCTTGTATGAAGTAATGCGGCACTTAATGGAGCCAGGGCTAGAACACGGAAGCGGTACTCGAGGCTGTCCGTCTCGGGGGAGCTCCCTCGCCTGTGCTGGCTTGACGCCGAACGATATGAGGTGGCCGTTTTTTGGCCAGATAACCGCGCCGGTTCGATTGGAGATATGCCAGCGGCGCCATGCTCGAACCAGGCAATCACTTGGCTATGCCATTATGACAGGACAGCCTCCGAGCTTGCGTGCACGTTCAGATTTCCCCAAACGGTGAAGTGCAGATCATCTATAAGCGAGGGATCGTTGTCGTCGGGTCGATGGGTCCAGTGTTTGCTTCTTCAAATGCCGCGGCACGGGGTTCGCTCATGCACGCGGCAAAATTCGTGCGAGCTTCAGAGCTGTGACACGGTCGGAAGGTCTACGGTACCGAAGGGACAATTATCTCAATAGATACATTGATGCCGATCAGGTCGCACAATTGCCTCGTGAACTCGGCAGCAGCGACTCAGGCAAGTATCGGCAGCGAATGGCGAAAGGCGGGGCGTGAACGCTCTCTGATATGACGACGAAGCTTCCCCACGTAGCGGCGGCCATCACCGTTTACCGCCCAGACATGATACTGTTGGAGGCGCTCATTAAGACGGCAGCATCCAGCGTCGGAAGGGTCTATCTGTTCATTGACGGCCCGACCGGAGACGCGATCAACGCTGCTGATGACGCGATGCTCAGGGCGGGTCCGGCAGGCTGTATTCATCAGTCAAAGCGCAATCTTGGTATTGCAGCGGGGCTGAATACGCTGTGCGAAGCGGCAATCCGTGATGGATTTGAGCGCATCATTATGTTCGACCAGGACAGTGAAGCCGTTCCAGATCTCATCTGTCGTCTTGACGCGACGCTTTCGCGCCTCGTAGCCGAAGGGACGCGCCCTGCCGCAGTCGGTGCGCGGCCGATTGCGGCGGAGGGGAGCGGTACGAAGGCACCGCGCTATCACGCGCGGGCAGCGGCTTCCGGCAACGCGGTTCCCGTTGATTTCGTCATCATTTCCGGTTGCCTGCTGAATCTCAATTATTGGTCGCAGATCGGCGCGTTTGACGAAGTGTTGCGGATGGACGCGGTAGACGTTGAATGGGGCTTTCGCGCTTGGTCACACAATTGTTCTGTTTGGGTCGAAGAGGTCTCCCTACTGTCTCACCGCGTCGGAACCGGAACTATTCGTCTTGGTCCGGTCGCTTTCCCACGACAGAGCGTTGATCGGATGGCGAATTATGTGCGCAGTCAAGCGCTGCTGCTTCGACAACGCCATGTTCCAATACGGTGGAAACTGCGTTCAATGATTTACGTGCCTCTCCAAATTGGCGTCTTCGTCTTGAGCGCGTCGCCAGCACTCGCGACGGCACGCAAACTAATTTCAGCTGGTCGCGACGGCTGGATCGCAGGAGGTAGATCGTGAGCTCAGTCGTTGTTTTCGTCCACGTCCACTATGCTGAAGTCTGGCCTGGCATCCGCCAGAGGCTCGAAGACACGATGGCGGTTCCGTTTCGCCTCGTAGTGACAACAACATTCGCCAATCCTGTGTTGGAAGAGCCGACGACATCACACCTGACTGGTATGCAGGTGCATCAGGTCGAGAACCGTGGTCGTGACGTGCTACCCTTCCTCAAAGCTTTGTCAGCGGCGGGGCCGTTCGAGATTGGCCTGAAACTGCACGGCAAGCGGTCCGTTCACCGCCTGGATGGGGACGCTTGGCGTGATGCGTTGCTCGATTCCCTCCTCCCCGGACGGGACAAAGTGGCCGAAATCGTAACTCGGATGCATGAGGACCCGCGCATCGCTTTGATTGCTCCGGAGAACGCGCTATGCGCAATCAACAAACACATTGCGGGCAATACCCGGGCAATGAAGGCAGTTGCGAAGAAATTGTCTTTGGACCTTGGCCAGGTGACGGAACGAACACCGTACTTTTCTGCGGGTACGATGTTCTGGTTTCGGCGGGAAGCAATCCTTCCAGCAGCAGTGGATAATATCGATCCACTCTTTGCAGCTGAGAATCGTCAGACAGACGGCACTGCCGCGCATGCTCTTGAACGACTGTTTACCGTTATTGCTGAGGAAGGTGGCAAGGTGACCTTGCCTGTTGATGCCCTGAGTGAAACGTCGGTAGCTTCGAGCTTGGATCAGCTACGGTCTGCCGCTCGCAGCCGGGTCGATCGCGACCAGACATACGTTCTGGTTCCGAACCGCGTGGTTGCCTTCGCGTTGCGGCATGCAGGCTTTGTCGTGCCTCTGTATCTCGGACTTCCGGTCCCGCTACGCCGCCTGATCAAAAGCAGCATCCGCGTGTTTGTGCGCGATCGCTAACGGTCAGCGGCCGTACATCTGAGAGACCTTGGCAATGACGGCCGCTTCGGTGAAACCGTCTTCGACACGAGCCCGAGCCGATCGCCCAAAGCGGGCAACCTTCGCGGGATCTGCGGCGAGGCTTAAGATTGCCTTGGTAAGTGCGCCAGCATCGCCAGCGGGTACGACGACACCATCGATCCCATCCCGGACAAACGAACGGCACCCCGGAACGTCTGTCGTTAGGATAGCGCGTCCACATGCGGCCGCTTCCAGCAGCGTCCGTGGCAAGCCCTCCCCCCCGCGAGAGGGCAGGCAAGCAACATGATGCTCGGCCCAAACCTCGCGCGCGTCCGCCGTGAACCCTCGCCAGGTGATGCCTTCGCGCATTGACCAGTCCTGCAGCGTTTTCGTTGAAATCGCTTTTGGGTTGGACGGATCAGGTGCGCCGAACAATGAAAGCTCGACGGCAACGCCTTTCGAGCGAACTGAAGTTACCGCATCGACGGCAAGATCAATACCTTTTGACCAAAGCATACGCGAAACAACAGCTATTTTTAGCGGAGGACAAGGCAGATTAGCAAGCGGGCGATAATGTTCGGGATCTACGCCCGCGCCGCCGACGATTGTCACCGCAGCGTCTCCAGGCTCGAAGTCAAAGCTGCGTGGATCATCCTCGTTCTCGAAAAGGAACTGCGTCCTCTTGCTTTGAAGCAGCCGGCGGACGATGAGAACGACAAGACGCGCCAAAATCCTTCCAGCCGTATCAGTACGCGCTGTCAGGAAGCCTCCGCCAGTAACGGCAAAGACCCGATCCTCGATACCCGCCAGCATTGCCGCTGCGCCGCCCACGAGAATCGAACGAAGCGCGATGAGATGCACACGCTCAACCTCCTCCTGCTTCAGCACCCTCGCCAGACGCCTCACGGCAGAAAGAATGTTCAGCGGGTTCAGACTACGTCGGTCCGCCTCCAGCGGCACGACACGCGCTCCAGCAGCCTCGATCAATGCCGCATGATCGCGAACTCGGGTGACAACGATCGGCTCGAAGCCGGAATCGCGAGCGGCTCGCAGCATCGGCAAAAAGTGCGAGGCAAAGAACCAGTCCTCGGTGACGATATAGGCAAGCTTATGCGAGCGGCTCATTGTGCCCCGAGATGACGGCAGGATTGTCGTATCGGCTCTTCACCTATTTTCGAACTGCTGTCCACCTGCCGCAACAGGTGACGCCAGCTTCCTTGCGAGACTAAGCCCATGCCTACGCGAACGATCGCTTGCGAGATAGTAGGCTATCGGCGCAACTCGGCTCAATAATGCTCCAACTCCGAAAAGGAGCGTGTATCGCACCAGGTGGGAAAATGATGCGTACCGACATGCGTGACCGAACTGCTCGTTCACCCGAACCAGCTTGTTTGCACCTTCGGTTTGCCGTAATCCGATGGAATATGCACGTAAGGACCGGCGCAGTCCGCAGTGTCGATGAAACGCCTTAGGGTTGCCGAATTCACAGCGAGAAAGGCTGCAGTTTACTATTAGACGGCGGCCGTTGGCACTCGGCATATCGCGAAAATGGATGGCAACATCACTCGAGGCTATAACTGCGAGACTGGATGCCAGCGCAATGCTGTATAGTCGTGCCTGCCTCAGCGCAAGATGCGGCATGCACGCCATGCAAGTTCAAGAATGAGACTGCTTTCCCCACCACCATAAGCGCAATCGTCAACACAATGCTAACAAAGTGCACTTGAATTCTATATCTAAGAGCGCGTGAGGTTTTATGGCGACCTGTTATTCGGGCGTGATTTCTGCCAAACTGCCAACTGGCGGTGAAATCGACTGGGAGCCGGAGCGGCTGGTATTTCCTGGCCCTTGGGCAGGCCATATCCCATTTGCGTTCTGGCTAGTGAAGGCCGCCGAACCGAGACTCATTGTCGAACTTGGCACGCACACAGGCAATTCCTATTTCGCTTTTTGTCAGGCAGTAGACAGATTAGGACTATCAACAGAGACCTTCGCGATTGATACATGGCAGGGTGACGAGCATTCAGGACATTATAGCAACGACATATATTCTGAGGTTTTTGATTACAATAAGATCCGATACTCAACCTTTTCTAGACTGCTTCGTACGACGTTCGACGATGCGCGCGCGCAGTTTGAATCACGTAAGATCGATATTCTGCATATCGACGGCATGCATACATACAAAGCAGTTCGCCATGACTTCGAGACATGGCGTGATGCCATGTCCGATCGAGGGATTATCATTTTCCATGACACCAATGTTCGAGAGCGCGACTTTGGCGTTTGGGAACTGTGGATAGAACTTTCTCGCGAACACCCCTCCTTTGAATTTCTGCATTCCAATGGGCTTGGTGTTCTGGGCGTTGGTCATAATCTGCCATACGGCATAGCTCGTCTCATCGAGGCAGGAACCGATCCAGACGCGACAGAGCATATTCGTTGCCTTTTTGCTGGCAAAGGCAAGTCTCTAACGTTACGGACGGACATCCTGGCGCTAAATCAGACATTATCGACGTTGAAAAGCGAGCTTAATAAGATTGAAGCATCTCATGCCCGCCTCTTAATTGAGTTGGAGGCAGGTCAGGCAGAGTTGAGCCGAAGGAGCGATCGGGACTCTCTTTTCTCGGACCGTGCTGCGATCGCCGCTGAACTTGAGGACCTACGCAACCAGTATCAGGCTGCGTGCGCAGAGCGCGAAACGCTGCGCGCGGATCGAGATCGCCTTCATCTTGCCTATGATAGGGTTGTCACCTCTACGAGCTGGAAGGCGTCCGCACCGCTCCGTCGGGCAATACAGGAAATCTCGCCGCAAAGACGGAAGATACTGCGGCGGATCGCTCGGGCGGGCTGGTGGACCGTCACCCCTTGGAGAATGCGCAACCGCCTGCGCGCTATGCGGGCTGCTGGCCTCCCGCAAGGTGCTGGGCTGCTGGAAATGCTCACACACGCTGAGCAAGATTTACAGCCACGTAAAATCGATGACGGATACGCGGAATGGGTCCGCCTACATGACACGCTCGACGACCATGACCGCAATCTCATTAGGCAGCACATCCAAGCGTTGACGTTTTGTCCAACGATTTCGATCGTCGTTCCGGTCTACAATACGCCGGAGACAGCACTCACGGAGATGATCGCTTCGGTGCGCAACCAGCTCTATCCTTATTGGGAGCTGTGCATTGCCGATGATGCGTCGCCGTCGCCACATGTGGCTCGCCTGCTTCAGAAGGCGGCTCAGGAGGACGATAGGATCAAGCTCGTGCGCCGGGAGAGCAACGGGCACATTGCAGCCGCAAGCAACAGCGCTTTGAAGCTGGCAACCGGGGAGTTTGTCGCCTTACTTGACCATGACGACATCCTTGCTGAACATGCCCTCTACGAAATCGTTGCGGACCTTAACGTTCACCCCAACACCGATATTTTATATTCCGACGAAGATAAGATTGACGAAGCAGGAAACCGCTACGATCCTTACTTCAAGCCAGATTTCAACATCGAACTTTTGCTTGGTCAGAATTTTGTTAGCCATCTCGGAGTCTATCGCCGTTCGTTATTGGAGCGTATCGAGGGCTTCGTACCTGGAACGGAAGGAAGCCAAGACTACGATCTCGTCCTGCGCGCGGTTACCGCTGCTGGCGTCGAGAGAGTCCGCCATATCCCGTCGGTTCTCTACCACTGGCGCCAGGAGAAAACCGGTCATTCATTTTCGCAGAAGAATATCGAGCACTGTGTTCGAATTGGCAGGGAGTCTGTCCAGCGTCTCTTGGACAGTGCGGAATTTGGCAAAGGTACGGCAGTTGCCGTACCGTCACTTTGGCAATTCAACCGCGTCGTATGGCAGCTTCCAGAACATCGCCCGCTTGTAAGCGTAATCATTCCGACACGTGACCGGTCCGAACTCGTGCGCAATTGTGTTGAAGGGCTGCTGCGGAAAACGTCTTACTCCCCCATAGAGATTATTATTGTAGACAATGAGAGCAGAGAAAGGGAAACCCAGCAACTTTTCGAAACCCTCTCACTCGATAATCGAATTTCAGTTTTACAAGTTGCCGGCTCATTCAACTACTCGAAACTGAACAATCATGCGGCCTCTCTGGCGAGAGGCGATATTTTGCTGCTCCTTAATAACGATATCGAAATGATCGAAAGTGACTGGCTCAATGAGCTAGTTGCGCAAATTTCGCGCCCCGGCGTCGGCGTTGTCGGTGCGAAACTTCTTTACGGCGATAGCCGTATTCAGCATGCCGGTGTGCGTTTAGGAGCGGGGCATTCATCCTTCGGCCTGGGGATAGCAGGTCATACAGGACAGTTCCACTCGAGGAATGATCCTGGTTATTTCGGTCAACTCCTTCTCGCAAGGGAAGTCAGTGCTGTAACTGGAGCTTGTCTTGCTATCCGGCGCGACGTGTATCAGAGCGTTGGCGGCCTCAATGAGGACGATCTCGCGGTCGCATTCAACGACGTCGACCTGTGCCTGCGCGTACGTGAAAAAGGCTATCGCATTGTATGGACCCCCTTCGCGGAGCTGTTCCATTTGGAATCTGCGTCGCGCGGTAGCGACGCGACCCCCGAAAAGGCAGCACGCTTCGAACGGGAATGTCTTTATATGATCGAGCGCTGGGGCGAAAAGCTTCCAGCAGACCCGTTCTTCTCACCATCATTCGACTTAGCATCCTCTGAACTGCAACTGGCCTTCCCTCCGCGTCGCGCGCACCCTTGGGATATTCCGCGCTCCCTGTAGCATCTGGAGCAATTTTGTACGCTTCCATGAAAGTGTCGACAGAGAGGCTTGTCATCGGCAGCTCCAGCCATAAAGCATGTTAAACGCAATGGAGTGCACTGGGCTGTCGGCTTTCGCCATAGCCTCGAAGCGTGATAATCCTGCAAATGCATTCGATGCCATTTCCTTTCTCCGCCGGTGCAAATCTTCCCGTAAGAGTGGAAGATGGCAGCCATTCGACAGGTCGGCAGGACCGAACGATTGTAACAACGGTTAGATTATGCCAATTCCATTGAATGATCTCAAACGCACTTACAGCTCAAACGCTGCGGCGTTCGAGGAAGCTGTGCTCGCTACCATGCGATCCGGTTGGTGGCTGAATGGCGGAAGAGCGCATGATTTTTGTAACGCCTTTGCGTCGTATGTTGGCGTGAAGCACTGCGTTGGCGTCGCAAATGGCACTGATGCGCTCGAGATCGCCATGCGGGCTCTTGTCGCTACGCGGTGTGCAGGGCGGGGTGAGGCTATCACAGTACCAAATGCCGGCGGCTATTCCGCGATAGCGATGCACCAACTGCATTTGACGCCTGTGTACGCAGACATCGATCCAACGTCGCAACTCGCCTCGCAGACGTCTATTCTATCGGCTCTGACGCCACAGACGGCTTTCGTAGTGATTACCCATTTGTATGGTAATGTTTTCGATGTTCCCTCGCTGCGCAAGGAGATGGACGCGCTCGGTTTCCCACATGTCGCGATTATGGAAGACTGTTCACAGGCACATGGCGCCAAACTAGGCGACCGAATGGTCGGGAGTTTCGGTGACGTAGCGACCTTCAGCTTCTACCCAACCAAGAATCTTGGCGCGTTTGGAGATGCAGGTGCAATCGTGACACGTGACGATGCCCTGGCTGAGGACTGCGAAGCGCTGCGCCAGTACGGATGGCGTAGCAAATACGAGATTGCGCGTCCAAATGGACGCAACTCGCGCCTCGATGAAATCCAAGCCGCGATCCTTTCCGTCCAGCTTCCGCATCTCGATCATGCCAATCAACGACGTGTTGCAATCCTGGATCGCTACGAGGCTGCGGTGCCAAGCTCCATTCGGATTGCCCGAGGCCCTAAAGGCAGCGTCGCTCATCTCGCAGTGCTTCTCTGCGATGATCGCGACGGATTGCGCGATCATTTAAACCAAATTGGCGTCGCAACTGATATTCACTATCCAATCCTCGACTGCGACCAGGCAGGGTGGCGCGACCATCTTATGAAGGAGGCCCCCGGTGGTTTGGCGAACGCGCGTAACAGCGTCATCCGTCTCCTGACTGTCCCATGCTTTCCCACCATGAGAGAAGAAGAGATTGATGCAGTTTGCCAAGGGCTCGCATCATGGAAAGCGTAAGGGTCGATAAAGCGGAACGCGAAACCGAGATCGGTGAAATCACCTGTTCCCTCATCATTCCGGTATATCGCAACGAAGAGAACATCGAAGATCTCCTCGCGGTGCTCGCGGCGATGAACGAGGAGATCGAGAATTTTGAGGTTGTTTTCGTTGTTGATGGGTCGCCAGATGAATCCGGCGCACTTCTTGCGCAGGCTTATTCCCAACTCCCCTTCCATGCCACAATCGCATACCACAGCCGGAACTTCGGCTCTTTCACAGCAATCCGCACGGGTCTGGAGCTTGCGCGTGGCAAGTATATTGCTGTGATGGCTGCGGACCTTCAGGAGCCGCCTGAGCTTATCACAAACTTTTTCGCCGTACTCGAAGCAAATGAAGCAGATATCGTTTTCGGCGAGCGAACCGGGCGTCACGATCATCCGGTGCGCGACTGGTTTTCCGATATGTTCTGGGCGACATATCGAAGGATGGTAATCAGGGACGTACCGAAGGGCGGCGTCGATATATTTGCCTGCAATCGAATGGCGGTCGATGCGGTCTTGCAGATTGAGGAGCCGAACAGCTCCCTTATTGCACAACTGTTCTGGGTCGGATTCCGCCGCAAATTTATTCCATATGAGCGGCAAGAGCGCTTGAAGGGAAAGAGCGCATGGAATTTTTCAAGGCGCATGCGCTACATGATGGACAGTATTTTTTCGTTTTCTGATTTGCCTATATTGTTGGTTTTGTGGTTTGGCGTGATCGGATGTCTCCTCAGCTTACTTTTTGGAATGTTCATTCTTTTATCGCGCCTTTTGGGTTTTATTACCGAGCCTGGTTATGCGAGCCTGATGCTCTTTATCGCCTTTACTTCGTCTGCTACGTTAGCAGTACAGGGAGTCATGGGATCGTACCTGTGGCGAACATTTGAAAATACGAAACGCCGGCCTTTGCGTATCGTCAGCCGAGTGATCTCGTCCGGCCCAGCACAATTAGTCATTCCCGCTGACACTCGGAGATAACATTGAACGAGTTCACCGTGACACCGCCCTATTTTCACCCGCAAAGTCTCTGCGAAAGCAAACAGATCGGTGAAGGCACGCGAGTCTGGGCCTTTGCACATATCCTGCCTGGCGCAAAGATCGGACGCGACTGCAATATTTGCGACGGCGTCTTTGTTGAGAACGACGTAATAGTCGGCGACGGTGTCACCGTGAAATGCGGCGTTCAACTTTGGGATGGACTACGCATTGGCGAGAATGTTTTCATTGGCCCAAACGCGACGTTTACCAATGATCGCTTCCCACGATCGCGCGCGTATCCTGAGAGTTTCTTATCGACGATTGTCGAAGAGCATGCCTCGATCGGCGCAAACGCGACCATACTTCCTGGCGTCCGCATCGGACGCGGTGCGATGATCGGGGCTGGAGCTGTCGTCACACGCGACGTTCCCCCCTTCGCTACGGTTGTCGGCAACCCAGCGTTCATCATAGGGTATCAAGACAATGTCGCTCCCGGCTTGCACCGACCCGAGATGGCCGATAGCGCCATTCTCGGCAATGCCATTGGCAGCCGGGTGAATCTTGGCGTCGGGGGCAGTTGGCTTGAGCGCCTTCCTAATTTCACCGACATGCGTGGGAGTCTAACACCCCTGGAAGAAGGAAAAGGTCTGCCATTCGAACCTAAGCGGACCTTTCTTGTTTATGGCGTTCCCAGCCATCACGTGCGTGGCGAACACGCCCACCATAAATGCGCTCAATTCCTCGTTGCAGCGCACGGCGGTGTATCCGTCGTAGTGGATGACGGTTCACTGCGCCGGGAAACACGGCTGGCCGACCCCTCAGTTGGGCTTTACTTGCCACCTATGGTCTGGGGTATTCAGTACAAATTCGACGCTGACAGCGTCCTTTTCGTCGCCGCATCGCATCCCTACGAGGCTGAAGACTATATGCGCGACTATGCGACGTTTCTTGACCTCGCCCGTTCGGTTGGCCGGAGCTAATCCGTGATGTCACCATTTCGCGGGTCGCGCTACTCAGCGGACGCTATCCGCTTTTTAATCGCCGGCTTAGTCAATACCGGCTTTACGTTTCTGCTCTACCAGGCGCTTCTGTTCATAACGCAGCCGACACTCGCATATGCCTGCGCGTGGCTCGCTGGAATCGCTTTCGTGGCCATTCTGTATCCGAATCGTGTGTTTGTTGAGGGGCGTACAAGCCTGCCTGATAGGCTCATCCTTGCACTGGTCTACGCTTCAGTTTTCATAGTTGGGCTCGGTGCCCTTTACTTGGTCCAGAGCGCAGGCATCGGCGCGCGCACAGCGATTCTGGGCGTCCTTATCTTCACGACCGGTCTCAACTTTTTCCTGTCCCGTACGGTGCTACGTCGGTGAGCGGATTGCATATGTCACAAACAAATTGGCGTACAGTCTTAACCCGAGCGACCGATGAACGCAATCTATCCATAATCTATCAAGCAATACCGTGGCTCGTGCTTGTTGCGATGGCCTTGTCGTGGATCCATCACAGTATCGACCTACCATTTATCGATGATTGGCGTAGCCTGGCAGATGGAACCGCCGGCTCGTTCGCGTTGGCGGACCTATTCCGACCTGCAAATGATACGATATACGCAACGGGTAAGTTTCTCGATGCGCTTTCTGTTCATTTACTAGGTGGCAACGGCGTTGTCGAGCAATTGCTCTCTCTCCTGGCTTGCCTAGGAGGACTGCTGCTCCTACAGCACAAACTCTTATTCTCCAGCTTCCGGAAGACGGGTGCGTGCCTTGGATATCTTGCGTGCATCTTCATGCTGCAGCCCAACACCTATTGGGGTCTCCAGAACCTAGCCTACCATCAGGCGCTACCATTGATAGCGCTGTTAGCCAGCATCACCGTGATTGTCTGTACAAGCCTTTCCAATCTATCGCTTATAGTGCTTGTGGCCTTGTTCAGCATCTTGGGAGGGTTCGCCTACATTTCAGGCGCCATTGTCGCACTGACATCAGCGCTCGTTCTTGCTGCGCTGTCGATATGCTTTGACGTGCTGGATGCGAGACGCCTGCGTGCGGGGGCGATTGGATTTGCTATCGGCGCGCTTATCACTCTGCCTGCCCAACTTTGGGTTATCCTTATAGTTCAGAAAGGGCACACCCACAGTGCCGACATTCCGTGGACGATGCCTTGGCAGCTTGAATTTTGGGTCTTCTTAACTGGCCTTGTCGGACGATCTATTGCCGCGCAGACATTAACGCCCATAGCCGCGATCGGCATGAGCCTTCTGCTGGCAGGAGCGATAGGCGCTTTGGTGATTGCCAGCCTGCGTGAGGTCATGCGCGGGAGCCGGTTACTTGAGCATCAGAAGCGCGCGGTTATCTTCCTGACACTGGTTTTCGGCATAGGGGCATACGCGTTGCTTGTGACAGCAAGCCGAGCCTCGCACGGTGCCAGCAGCGATGCGCCACTCTACGATTGGTTCATGAGAAGCGGCAGCCGCTTCCACTTTTTTTGGCTTACAATTCTTGTCCCCTGGATCGTAGCGGCTGCCATAGAATGGGTTCGCAAGCTATCAAGCTCAACTGGCATCGGCGTGCTGTCGGCGATTGGCCTGGTAGGCTACTCGGCAATGATTGGAACTTTCTCGCACGGCCCATACTATGAAGCGTGGGCCCAGCATCGACGCGCGGATATAGATTGCCTACAGGAAAATCTTATCATCGGTGCACCGCTCGTTTGCGGTCAGATCTGGCGGACTGATTTTACTAAGGCCGTCGATACCGCACGTGCGCTGGACATATCGTTCACGCGTCACCTGCTTTTCCCCGATGAAATGACGCTCGAAGCGCCCGAGGCATGGAAAGCGATACTCCCGGTCACGTTCGAGATCGAACAAAGTTTTGGTTTTCAGACAGAACCGTCGCGCCTTACCGGGCTGTTGGTTGCTGATCGCCCTGATTCACAGATCCTTCTCCGCGCTCAAGGCGATGATGTGGACCGTCTACGTGAGTGTCATGTTCTACGCGTAACCGGCGTAGTCGAAGGTCAAAATGATGATCTTATACAACTTTTCACAACAGATTCCGCTGATGCCGCGTACAGCGAGGGAAAGAGCGTATTCAAGCCATATAAAGGATCAACGCGTTATCCTTTCGCTTTGAATATTCGGAGCAGCGACGGTTTTATGCCGGTGATGCGACTGGATATTGGGAACAAGATTGGGCGCTACATGCTCAGTGATGTCGTCTTTAAATGTCGTTGAGTGAGCCGCGATAACGGATCATCCGACGCGTCGAACGGTCTGACATTGTGGACGTTCCGCATTCGCTTTGGTGACTGTCAGCTAGCATGCCGGACCGTTGCCGCATCCTCCTCATCAGTGATTGTCGTTCACCGCCGCATCAGCGACGAATGGAGGGAGACCGCTCATCAATCTCCAAGCCGACACAAAAGGTCGGCGATGGGTTGCGTCATGTCCGGCCCGTATGAAGCCGCGCGCGTCGGCAGCAGGATCGAACTTCCAATTCCCAGATCGTCGAGCTGGAACGGCGTTCCGTAGCCAAATTCCAGATGTCCGCGCCCGATAATACCGACGACGCGGTGGTCGGGGAACGCATCCAGTGTCTCCGCAATGCGGCAGGCAAAGGCGCGATCCCACGTCTGCTGCGCGCGCACGAACCGATCGAACTGCGGCGCGTCAGGCGTGGCGGCCCCATCGGGCCTCGTCGATTGGCCGGTAATGGCATGCAGATAGCGCCGATAGGCAGGGCTGGCGGGCCAGGCCGGGCTGATGCCTTCACGCTCCACATCCCCGATGGCGTCCCAGCCGAGCTTGCCCACATTGGTGACGAGCGGCCGTTCACAGTTCAAGGCGCGCATGGGCACGCGCATCTGTCGGCAGAAATGGAACAGGGGCCAGTACAGCTCTGCGGCAAAGCCCCAGACCTTTCCCCAGCCGACGCGATTTAGAAAGTCTTCCGCAGACAATTGCCCGTCCACGAAAGCGTCCAGGATCGGCTGCACGCGCCGCGGAAACATCTCGAAACCCATGGCGAGGGGCTGGCCCATGGCCAGGAGCCCCGCCGCCGTATGGAGCTGCCATCGATGGACCGCGGCGTCGTCATGCGTTTCACCCAGGAGTATGACCCTGTTGCGAACGGCGCTGCGCAACGCCGCCGCGTGCGGCACGACGGCCAGGGACGACGTGTCGATCCAGCCGCCGGCCGGATGGTCGATCCCGCCTGCGCTCACCAGGCTTCCCCCTGCAGGAGGGGCAGTTGCGACGCAGCGTCCACTGCAACGATGAAGAGGCCGATCGGCAGACCGTGACTGTCCAGCGCGGCCAGTCGTCCGGCGTCATTCTCCCGGCCCCATCGGGCGACGGCGCCGCCGCGCAAATGGAGGTGGAAGGTCTCCGTCATCACGTTGGAAAAGCCCATGGCGCGGCTTACCGTGCCGACCTTGCCGCGCCAGCGCTGCCGGAAGCCTCTTGCCTCCAGGATGAGTTCCACCGTCTCTTCCGACTGGCGTAGCGCGTCCAGCAAGAGGAAGCCCGGATCGTCGTCGTCCAGCGCAGCCTGCGCGGGGCGCGGTGCCGGGGCGAGCGGATCGGCGGGCCTTCCCGGCACGTCGCCAAAGGCCCGGTCGAACGCCTCCCGGCCGTCCAGCATGACGAAGCTCAAGACCGGCTCCCCGTCGGCGCCCTCGAGCGCCAGACGCGGCATCGCGCGGTCCCCCATCATGGCCGTAAAGTCCGCCGAGATGGTCCGGACGCTGGAAAGGTCGAGCTCTCCCGCATGGGCGGCCCCTTCCAGCCTGGCGCATCCATCGGCAAACACGACCTGTTCCACCGGGCCGATCCGCTCATGCGTCACGCCCTTATGCTTGCCGATCGCCATGAGGCGGCCGAGCGTGGGCAACAGGGGCAGGATCGCCTCCGGCGCACTGTCCAGCCGGCGTCGATCCGTTTGTGCGTGCAGTTCCATGGTGTTTCCTTTGCGTGTCATGCGGTCAGCGGCATCGCCGGAACGGCGCGCTGATCCAGGTCGATACGGCGCAGGCCGCCAAAGCCCGGCGGTTCGCGGTGGGCGATCATGATGAATGTCGTGTCCGGCAGTTCCTGGCGCAGGCGCTGCAGCAGCTTGCCTTCGGCCGCGGCGTCGAGCGCACTGGTCGCCTCGTCCAGTATGGCAAAGGCCGGCTTGTGCAGGAGCAGCCGCGCCATGGCGAGCCGCTGTGTCTCGCCTCCCGACAGGCAATCCACCGGCTTCAGATCGGCCCCCTCATCCATGCCGACGAGCCCCAGCGCCCGCATGATCGCCCCCTGCCCGAACCGGTCCGGCGGGCTGGGATAGGCCGCCGCCTCGATGAGGGAACCGGACGGCATGTAGGGGCGCTGCGGCAGCACCATGATACAGCCGGCAGGCCGCATGACCCGGCCGTCCCCATGCGGCCAGAAGCCGGAGATCGCTTTCAGGAGCGTCGTCTTGCCAAGGCCCGACCGACCACGGATCCAGGCATGATCGCCATGACGGAGGGTCAGGGCCGGCACGGTCAGGAGCGCGGTGCCGCTCGGGCTGCGCAGGCTGAGATCGATGAGTTCCAGCCGATCCGCCGCATCGGCCAGCGCAATCGGCTTAGGGGTGTCGTGGAAGCCTTTGGCAGCCTGCAGGAAGCTGTCGAGGCGCGTCGCGGTTGCGGCGAGCTCCGCCAGATCCCGGTAGGAGAAGATGAACCAGGACAGCGTCGTGACCACATTGGAAAAAGCCATCGCAAGCTGCATCAACCCGCCGAAATCGACGGCCCCGGCGAGGTAGCCGGGCATCGCCACAAAGAGCGGGATGCGCAGCACGCTGTGCTGGAACGGGTAGGTGAAGGATTGCAGGATCATTTCCCGACGGACGAGGTGGCGCCAGTTCTGCGCCACATCTTCGAAGCGCGCTGCGAAGCGCCGACGGTCGGCGGCCTCGCCATCGGACAGGGCGACAGCGTCGAAATGGCCGCGCCAGCGCGCAAGGGCAAAGCGAAAGCTCGCTTCACGGTGTTGCTGCTCGGCAAGGACGGGCTTCAGGCGCCGGCCGAGGGCGTGCGTCAACACGCTGCTCATCGCGGCATAGAGGAAGGCCGCCCAGACCATGTAGCGGGGAATGTCCAGGTTCAGCCCGAGCGGCGCAAGGGAGAGTGCAAAATCGGACAGAGCCCATAGGAGCGCCACATAGGAGAACAGCCCGACCACCCCCTGGATGAGATCGAGCACTTCGCCGAGCAGCCCTGCGACGAAGAACCGGCAATCGTCGGCAATGCGCTGGTCCGGATTGTCGATCGCGGAGCCTTGCCCATTGGCCAGATGCCAATAGGCCTTGTCCCGCGTCCAGGCATCCAGCGCATGGTCGGTGAGCACCCGCCGCCAGCGCAGCTCCAGGTGCTTGCGCATATATTCGGACACGATATGCCGGGCGGAGTTCAGCCCGACGATCACGGCGAAAACGCCGATCTGCCGCAGGATCTGCGGCCCGTCGACCGATTGGACGGCCGAGTAGAAGGCGCCGGTCCACTGGACCAGCCGGACGGTCGCATAGACCGCCCCGAGCTTCAGGCAGACCACCGCCAGGAAGATGGCGATGCCGATCCGCCCCGCCGGCGTGGAGACGCAGATGCGGACGAGCCGCTCGAATTGACGGAACAGATCGTGCATCGGATCAGAACTTCACCGTCGCGCCGATCTTGAAGACGCGGCCCGGGCCCGTCTGAAGCTCGAGCGGGTTGACGTTCGCGACAGCGGCCGATGCCGGCGTCAGATTGTAGTTCTGGAGCGTGTTCGGGAAGTAGCGCTTGTCGAGGATATTCTCGATGCCGAGCGTCAACTCGAAGTTCTCACGCGGGGTCCATTTGGCATAGGTGTCGAACAGGGCGTAGCTGGACGGAAGGAACAGCGCGTCGTCGCTTGCGTTCGTCTTGCCGGCTGCGAAGGTTCCGAACAGTTCGAGCTGCAGGTCGTATTGCGTGATCTGATGCGTGACGCCGACGATCGCCGTGATCGGCACCGCGCCGTCGAAGTAGGTCTTGGTCGCGTCCGCGGCGACGCGCTGGTTGCCGCGGCTCCAGCTCAGGCTGCCATGCAACTTGGTATAGTCGGCAACCTCAACCTCCCCGGCCAGTTCGACGCCATAGAGGTTCACGTCCTCGACATTGTCGAACGTATAGGCCGTAACGACATTGCCACTCGGATCCGTAATCGTGGTCGGCTGGAAGCTTCGGATGAAGTTCTTGTATTGGGAGTAGAAGACCCCGGCGCTGAAATAGGCCCGGCCGTACCGGCCCCGTATGCCGGCTTCGTAAGCATCGACCGATTCGGGCTTGAGCGAGGGGTTGGGAACGATCGCCGATCCCGTGAAAAGGTCCGTGCTCGACTGGAACAGTTGCTGGGACGTCGGCATCTTGAACCCCTGCCCGAAGGAGGCATAGGCGGAGTAGGTCTCGTCGAAACGGTAGATCGCCCCGAGCGAGGTCAGAAGCTCCGTATGGGACTGTTTCTCCGGCTCGAAGCCCGGCAGGCCGGGATAGGTGTCGTCGCCCGTCGGGTCGATCCCGTAATAGGCCAGCCGCACCCCGGGCGTCAGGGTCAGGCGACCGTCGATGAGGTCCACATCGTCCTGCAGGTAGACGTCCGCGCGGTCGGTGGTGACGCGTGGGAAACTGAAGCCCTGGTTCTCGGCGACCGTCGTTCCACCGGTCAGCGAATTGAAGGTCGTGTTGATGCCTTCGTAGTCACCCTTCGTGTGGCCGCCGTCGAAACCGTAGGTCAGCGTATGTTGACTCCCGGACAGGCCGAAGGAGGATTGCAGCTGGATGTCGGCTTCCAGGAAATCCTCGCTGTAATCGCGATACTGGTTCACCGTCAGCGTCCGGTTTGAATAGCGCCGCGTCTGGTTGCTGTCGGTCACCCGGCTCTGCGGCGCGTAGGAGACGGACCACGTCACATTGTCGAGCCAGGATTCGCCAACGATCCACTCGTGCTGGAGCGCGATGCGCTTGCGGCTCATCTCCAGATCGCGGGGGTAGGCCTCGCTCACATAGGCCGTCCGGGTCGCGATCCCGGTCGGGGAGGCCGACATGTCGTAGAGCTGGTCGACCTGCGTGTTCCGCTCGAACCACTCACCGGTCAGCTTGATCGTGTGCTCGCCGTTCGGCGTCCAGACCAGCTTGGCAAGGCCGTTATCGACCCCCGTATCGGCGGGGAACAGGCGGTCGCAGCCGATCGTCAGGCGCGAACATCCCCAGATGCCGCCATCGGCGCGCGCATTCGACAGGCGCGCTTCGTGCCCATCGCGCCGCCCATAGCTCAGGAGGATCGAAACATCGCCGAAATCGTAGGCGCCCGTGGCCTGTTCGCGGAAGGATCGGTCGAAACTGTCATACCCGCCCTTCAATTCGATCGCCCAGGGCTTGTCGGCCCCGATCAACAGATCGGACGGATCGCGCGTCTGGAACATGACCGCACCGCCCAGCGCATCGGAACCCCACAGGACCGAGTTCGGCCCCCGCACGATCTCGACGCGCTTGAAATTCGACATGTCGAAGAAGTCGCGGCTGCCGTCGGTGATCTGCTCCTGCACCCGGGAGCCGTCCACCGTCATGAGCACGCGGTTGCCGCTCATGCCCCGGATGGTAAAGCCGGACAACTGGCCCCACGGGTTGGTGATGGAGGTCGTGCGGCCGACGCTGACGCCCGGCTCGTAGCGGACCAGGTCCTGAATATCGCGCACATTGCGCTCGTCCATCTGCGCACGGTCGATCACCGACACCGTCTGCGGTACGTCCAGCAACCGCTTTTCCGTACGTGTGGACAGAACAAGCACCTCATCCAGCTGAACATCCGCGCCGCTGTCCTGCGCGCGCGCCGTCTGCGCTGCCGTCAAGGGGAGGAGGCATGCGCCAGCCATGAGAATGCGCGCAAAGGCGCGCCCCGGCGCACGCGGCGCCGGCTCCAAACCGTGGGTCATCGTTGAAAACTGCCCTGACAAACTCGAACGGGCGAGTGATCGTAAACTTGATGATTCGAGTCAAGTTTTAACGTGTCTAAATTGTGTCATTTTTGCGGAGGTTGTCGAACGCGACCCGGCTGGAGCCGACGTGACGGGCTGTGCTCCTGCTCTTATGTCTATCGCGGAGCTTAAGCCGGCACCGTATCGTAGAGGCCGGCAGAAATATCGCGCGCGGCAGCTTGCAGGCGGTCGATGATGCGCTCCCGTACAGTCCCCGTGACCCGCCGTTCGGGAGCCGACAGGCTGATGGCGGCCAGGGGGTAGCCCGCCTCATGACGGATCGGCGTGCCCACGCACATGATACCGTCTTCGTTTTCGCCGGCGTCGATCGCGATGCCGGAGGTCTCCACCGCGCGGAGCTGGCGCATGACGGCCTCATACTGCGTCATGGTGCGGAATGTCCGTTGCGGCAGGGTTTGCGAGATCAGGCGCCCTCGTTCCGGTTCCGGCAGGCTGGCGAGGATCGCCTTTCCGAGCGCGGTCGAGTGGAGCGGATCGCGGCGGCCGACCCGCGCCTGCATCCGCACGCCGCGCGTCGGCTCCAGAATGGCGATATAGACGATCTCGTTGCCGGACAGGACGCCGAGATTGACCGTCTCGTTGAACTCCCGGTTCATGTCCTCCAGGATCGGCAGCGCCCGATCCCGCAGCCGCTGGATGCCGTTATCGGCATTGGCGAGCATACGGAACCGGGTGCCAACGCTGTATCGGTCCGCCGCGGCGTCATAGGACAGGAAGCCGGCGGCGCTCAGCGTCCGCAGGTAGCGGAAGGTGCTTGTCTTCGGCAGGTCGAGTTCCGTCGAGATCACGGTGAGCGAGACGGGGTGGCCCTTCTGCGCAACCGCATCCAGAACCTTCAGGGCCTTCAGGACCGGTCCCACGATGTAACCGCTGTCGGCCGCCATGCTCACAGGACTTTCTCGCAGAGAACCCAGAAGTCGTTCAGAAGCTTAGACATTTTCCGCCCCGTGAAACAAGCCGCGCTTTACCCCAGCCGCGCCTTGTGGCCAGCTTTGACCAACAGCGAATGCGGGGGTCCCATCGTGCAATCCGAACAACGTCACAGTCAAGCCAGCCCGAATCGGGGTCGCCTCCTGACATTCCAGAAATCTGCCGAGCAAACCCAACACAGCGCACAGTGGATGTCCGGCGGCGTCAACAGCAATTTCCGAATGAACATTGCCCCAACGCCTCTCGTCTTCGATCGCGGGGAAGGCGCGTATCTTTACGATATCGATGGCAACAGGCTTATCGACTATTACCTCGGCATGGGGCCGATGATCCTGGGGCATAGCCCGGACGCGGTGACGCATGCGGTTGCCCGTCAGATGCAGTTGGGCATCCTCTTCGGCGGACAGTCCATGATTGAGGCGCAGGCGGCACGGCTCGTATGTGAACGTGTGCCCTGCGCGGAGCGCCTGCGCTTCGCATCCTCCGGGACAGAGGCGGACCAGGCGGCGTTGCGGCTGGCCCGCGCCGCGACGGGCCGGCGTACGATCATCAAGTTCGAGGGCCATTACCACGGCTGGCTCGACAATGTCCTGTGGTCCACCGCACCGGCCCTCGATGCGGCCGGCCCCGCCGATGCGCCGCATGCGGTGGCGGGCAGCCGCGGCCAGTTGCCGGAGGGCGCGACCGCACTGGAAATTCTGCCCTGGAACGACCTTGAGCGCCTTGTCGCCCGCCTCTCCGCCGGCGATGTGGCCGGCGTCATCATGGAAGCGGCCATGTGCAATGCGGGTGCAGTGCATCCGGCGCCGGGATACCTCGAAGGCGTCCGCGACGCTTGTACCCGCTTCGGCACGATCCTGATCTTCGACGAGGTCATCACCGGCTTCCGCCTCGCCCCGGGCGGCGCGCAGGAGCGCTTCGGCGTGATGCCGGACCTTGCCACCTTCGGCAAGGCCATTGCCAACGGCTTTCCGGTGGCGGCGGTGGCCGGCCGTGCCGATCTTCTGGATCTCTTCTCGACCGGCGGCGTCGTTCATGGCGGGACCTACAATGCCCAACCGCTCGCCATGGCAGCCACCGTCGCCAGCCTGACGGCGCTGACGCCGGATGTCTATGCCGGCATGGAGCGGGACGGCGAGCGCCTGATGTCGGGGATCGATGACAGGCTACGCTCGGCCGGGGTGAAGGCCGTCGTCACGGGCTTCCCGCAGATCTTCCATGTGGCCTTCGGCATCGACGAACCGGCGGTGAACTATCGCGGCCTCGCCAGGATGGACCGGGTGGCTTACCGTCACTTCACCGCTGCGCTCCTGGAACGCGGCGTGCGTGCGCTCGAGCGCGGCGCCTGGTTCATGTCGAGCTGCCACGATGCGACCGTGATCGATACGACTCTCGATGCCGTCGAGGACGCACTGACCAGCCTCAAGGCGCAGGGCATTCTGCCAAGCGCCTGAACGCCTTTTTCCGCCAGGCGGAACACGGCTCCCTTGCTTTGCCCTGCAGCGCGATGGAGCCTCATGACCGCGATGCAAGATCATCCTGCCTTCCAGAGGGGAATTCGCATGCATGAGCGCGCACTGACCACAGCCATTGGAATCGCCTCCCTGGCCCTGTCCCTGGGCATGACCGGGACGGCCTCGGCCGACAAGCTTCAGGATGTCCTGTCGCGCGGCACGCTCATCGTCGGCACCGGGAGCACCAACCCGCCCTGGCACTTTCGGGACGAGAATGGCGAACTCGTCGGCTTCGATATCGAGATGGCCAAGATCATTGCCGAAGGCCTGTTCGGCGATGCGACAAAGATCGAATTCGTCAACCAGGCTTCCGATGCCCGCATCCCCAACATCGTCACCGACAAGGTGGATATTTCCTGCCAGTTCGTCACCATCACGGCGGCGCGCGCACAGCAGGTTGCCTTCACCATCCCCTATTACCGGGAAGGCGTCAGCCTGATGATGGTGGCCGGCGGACGCTACGCGGATTACGAGGCCCTGAAGGCCGCGGGATCGGACGTCACGGTTTCGGTGCTGCAGAACGTTTTCGCCGAGGATATGGTGCATGCCGCTCTGCCGGAAGCGACCGTCGATCAGTTCGAAAGCGTGGATCTGATGTATCAGGCGCTGAACTCGGGACGCGCCGATGCTGCCGCCACCGACTCCTCTTCCCTGCGCTATTACATGACGCAGAACGAAGGCCGTTACGTGGATTCCGGCTATAGCTGGAACCCCCAATCCTATGGCTGCATCGTCAAGCAGGGAGAGGCGAACTGGCTCAACTTCGTCAATGTCGCCTTACGTGAATCCATGACGGGCACGACCTTCCCCGTCTACAAGGCGGCCTTCGAGAAGTGGTTCGGTGAGACCCCGTCCGAGCCGGCGATCGGCTTCCCCGCGGAACTCCGGTGATCTGACCCGGCGGCGGTCCCTTGGATTACACGCTGCAGTTCGGCTTCATCTGGGCGCGCTTCGATGACCTCCTGTCCGGGCTCTGGGTGGGCCTGGCCATGTCGGTGGCCGCCCTTGCCATCGGAACGGCGCTCGGCCTCCTGTCGGCCTTCGCCAGCCTCTCGCGCATACGCCTGTTGCGCTGGATCAGCGGGACCTACGTCCTGTTGATCCGCAACACGCCGCTTCTGGTCCTGGTGCTGCTCGTCTATTTCGCGCTGCCCCAGGCCGGCATACGCCTCGGCAAGTTCGAAAGCTTCATCGGCTCGCTGGCCGCCTATGCCGGCGCCTATCTGACGGAAGTCTTCCGAGGCGGCCTCCTGTCGGTGCCCAAGGGCGTGGTGGAAGCCGGCCGCGCCATCGGCCTGACGCGGCTGCAGACGAACATCTACGTCGTGGCGCCTGTCATGCTGCGCAATGCGCTGCCCTCGCTCGGCAACACCTTCATCGGCATCTTCAAGGACAGTTCCATCGCCGCGGCCATCGCCATCCCCGAACTGACCTTCGAGGCTCGCAAGCTGAACGTCGATACGTTCAGGGTCATCGAAACCTGGTCGGCGGCGAGCGGACTGTACATCCTGGCATGCCTGGTGATCGCCACGGCGCTCCGGCTGCTCGAACGGAGGTTTCCGAAGTTTTGACCGGCTGGCTCACCATGGACATCTTCCTGCGGGAATTGTGGCTTGCGCGCTGGCCGCTCCTCGAAGGATTCCGGATGACCCTCTGGATTTCCTTCGCGTCCATCGTCCTCGGCACGGCGATCGGCAGCCTCGTCGGCATCGCCCTCGTCTACGCACCGCGCATCCTCCGGCTGCCCTTCTGGATCTATGTGGACATCGTCCGGGGCACGCCGCTTCTGGTGCTGATCCTCTCTGCCTTCTACATCCCGACCGTCCTTGGAGTGGCGCTCAGCACGACGCAGGCCGGCATCCTGGCCCTCGGCCTGTTCGCCGGAGGGCATATTGGCGAGCTGACACGCGGCGCGCTCCAGGCCATTCCACCCGGCCAGGCCGAGGCTGGGCGCAGCATCGGGCTGACCTTTCCCAAGCTGATGGCCTATGTCATCCTGCCCCAGGCCGTCCGCCTTGCGCTCCCACCCTGGATCAACACCGCCGTCGAGCTCATCAAGGGGTCGAGCCTGTTGTCGATCATCGGCGTTGGCGAACTTCTCCTGAAAACGCAGGAGGTGATCGGACGCAACTTCCTGACGATCGAGTTCTACCTGTTCGCGGGCGCGGTCTATCTGATCGTCAACATCGCCCTGGACCGGCTCGGCAAGCATATGGAAAAACGTGTGGGAGCCGGCCGATGAGCCAAACCGCCACAGATCAGCCTCTCCTGCGCATACGGGGACTGACCAAAAACTTCGGCACGGTCGATGTCCTAAAAGGGATCGATCTCGACATCCGGTCGGGCGAGGTCGTCTCCATCATCGGATCGAGCGGTTCGGGCAAGACGACCCTGTTGCGCTGCGTCAACCTGTTGGAGGAATTCCAGGGCGGCGAGATCGTCCTGGACGGCGAAAGCATCGGCTATGCGTCACGCAACGGCAGCCGGCGCCGCCTCGGGGACCGCGACCTGTCGCGGCAACGCTCCATGACGGGGATGGTGTTCCAGAGCTTCAATCTGTTTCCCCACCTGTCGGCCATCGGCAACGTCATGCTTGGCCTTTTGAAGGTACGCAAGCTCCCGCGCGACCAGGCCCGGCAGATCGCCCAATCCTGGCTGGACCGCGTCGGTCTCGGCGGCCGGCTCGATCACTATCCGAGCCAGCTGTCCGGCGGGCAGCAGCAGCGCGTGGCCATTGCCCGCGCGCTGGCCATGGATCCCAAGCTCCTGCTTCTGGACGAGGTCACCTCCGCGCTCGATCCCGAGCTCGTCGGCGAGGTTCTGAACACGGTCAAGAGCATCGCGCAGGACGGCACGACGCTGCTAATCGTGACGCACGAAATGCGCTTTGCGCGCGACGTGTCCGACCGGATCGTCTTCATGGAGCGCGGGCTCGTGGCGGAGGATGGCCCTCCGTCCCTGATCTTCGACGGCCGGCGCAGCCAGCGCCTTAACGACTTCCTCGGCACCGCCCGCGCCTGAGGGCGCTGCCTGTGCCGTATCGCTCCCGCCGTGTGCTGTGATCCACGCTGCCAGCAGGCCTGCTGGCCGCTCCGAAAAAGATGGGTTGATCCAACTTTGGTTCGGGCCTACCTTGTTGGAGAGGGACCGGGTGCTGCAAACACCCGGTCCCTTTTCGACTACTGCGCTAAGAAGATGACCCGGAGTTTGGCCCGCCAGCCACTCCGGGTTTTCCTTACGGTAATCGTGATCGTCAACGGTATCACCATTGCGGTCACTCCTATCCGAGGGCAAGCCTGTTGCCACAGCTGCGGTGGCTCATCCTCCGCAGTTAGCGCCGGGCTGGCTCGACGCTTGCTGCTTCGCCCTCGAAGCTCATCTATAGGATTGCCTGGTTAACGGGTTCTTTGAATTGCCGCAGCGTCCGGTCCGTATGGGCAACCGTACGCAGGCTCACGCAAAGAGCTATGGACATGTTTGCCCGGGCCATTGGAATAGTGGCGCTCCAGGTCGGGCCGCTTCATTCTGGACCCTCTAAATACATGTGGTCGCTTCCACCTCTGTCCGTTTCCCACCGGATGGATAGCCCATCCGCTTTTGCTTGCTGCAAGAACGGTGTCAGGCACTCGTCTCGAAGGCCTGCGCCTTGGTCTCAGTCATGTTGATCTCCTCGCGAACGGTGTCTATCTTGCAGTGAGAAGTGGACGCCAGGTGCTAGCACCCGACCCCGTTTCGCTAGCTGATCTAGAATACCCGGGGCCCGCCAGCCGCCCCGACACGAGATGGGTTGATCCGACATAGGTTCGGGCCTACCTTATAGGAGTGGTCCCAGGTGCGCTAACACCTGGGACCCTTTCGATCAGAGGCTAAGAAGTAATACCCGGAGTTCGGCGCGCCAGCCGCTCCGGGTTTTCTTTACCCTAATCGTGATCGTCACTGGCAAAAGCCACATGAGTCTCACTCCTTTCGAGGGCAAGCCTGTTGCCACAGCTGCGGCGGCTCATCCTCCGCAGTTAGCGCCGGGCTGGCTCGACGCTTGCTGCTTCGCCCTCCAAACTCATCTATAGGACCTCCTGGTTAACGGGTTCTTGGGGTCGCCCTGGCGTCCGGTCCATATGGGCAACCGCGCGCAGGCTCACGCAGAGGGCAGAGCCGGCGCCGGCTCGACCGCGAGCACAGCGCGGTTGAACCTGAGGATCCAGACGAAATAGAACCCGCCCAGCGCCAGCAGCCCGGCGACGATCAGGACGGGAACGAAGGCTGCCGGCGGCGTGACCAGCACGAAGAGCGCGATGGCGAGCCACAGGAGCGCCGCCACGGCAACAGGCAGTTCCGCGCGGCCGAGGTCGAAGGCGCCGGCCTGGCGGTCCAGCTTGTGGCGCACGGCAAGGTACAGGATGACGGTCACCCCGTAGCTGAGCACTGGCAGGATGGTGGATGCCGTGATGAGCTGGAGCAAGGCCTCCCCCGGCAGCGACAGCATCAGGAGAATGCCGCCGACAAGGATCAGAACCGTTGCGGGGATGGGCGTGTGCGTGCGCGGATGCACGCGCGCCATGATGCGCGAGGCCGGAAAGCGCCCGTCCCGCGCCATGGCGAAGACGAGCCGCGCCGCCGTTGCCATGACCACCATTCCGCAGGCGAAGAAGGCGAATGTCACCGCCAGCATCAGGCATGCTTCCATGGTCGGGCCGAGCCGGTCCCGCAGGATGTCCGCCACCGGTGATGCGCTTGCCGAGATGGTGCCGATGTCGGGTATGGCGACGGTCAGCGCAATCAGGAACACCATGCCGAGAAGGCCTGCCGCAATGACCGATCCGACGATGGCGCGCGGCACGGTGCGGAACGGATCGCGCGCTTCCTCTGCCAGGTTGGCCGAGGCGTCGAACCCGACCAGTGTCGACAGCCCCATCAGCATGGCCAGCATCAATCCGCCGCCGACGCTGAAATAGGTCATGTCCGACGCCGCGACGCCCCGTGACACGAGATGATCGAAGCCTCCCGCCCCGGACAGGAACACAGCGGCCGACAGAAGCAGCACGAGAAGGAGAACGATGACGACCTCGATCCCCACCGCCGCCGCATTGATCATCGCCACGAGCCGCGTCGAGAAGATGGTCAGCCCCGCCTGCACCACGAGGATGGCGAGCGTCAGCATCCGGCCCATACTCTCGTCCGCCGACATCTTTAGAAGGGGCATCAAGGCCTGCGTGGCGAGCGCGTTATCCACCGCGACGACGGCAATGCCGAGATACAGGAAGCTGAGAAGCCCGAACCACCAGCCGATGGCCGGACTGGCCAGCCGTGACGCCCATTGGTAGGACGATCCAGTCAACGGAATCCTTGCCGCGAACTGCGCGATGACCAGCGCCACGAGGGTCTGGCCGACGGCGACGATCGCCCAGAGCCAGATGCCGACCGGCCCGGCGGTGCGCAGGACGTCGTCATAGGTGCCGAAAATGCCGACCGCGACAGAGATGAAGGCGAAGGATACCGCGAAGACCTGGAACTGGCCCAGGCTGCGCTTCAGTTGGGGCTCGTAGCCGCCCCCTTCGCCTGCGGGCCTGCGCGCCTGTCCATTCATACGACACCTCGATCCGATGCCGTACCGACCCTGTCGTCGACGGTCCTGACAGGCGTAACCTGTCTTTGGAATGCCGACAAGCGGTTGCGACGCCCCGGACAATGGGACGCACCCCACCAGGGTGCCGGTACGTTCGCAACGCGCCTCTTGCGCCCTTTCAGGCAGCAGGATAGGCCGGCAGGCAAAGGCCTTTGCGGGGAGACGATATGAAAGCCGTCCTGTATACCGAGTTCAATCGGCGGCCCGAGCTCGTCACCCTGCCCGATCCGACCCCCGCGCCGCATGGCGTCGTCATCAAGGTCGAAGCCACCGGCGTCTGCCGCAGCGACTGGCATGGCTGGGTCGGACACGATGGGGATATACGGCTGCCGCATGTGCCCGGGCATGAGCTTGCGGGCGTGATTGCGGCAGTCGGCCGCGACGTCACACGATGGAAGGGCGGAGAGCGCGTCACCGTGCCCTTCGTCGGCGGCTGCGGATCCTGCCCGGAATGCCACGCCGGCCACCAGCAGGTGTGCCACAACCAGTTCCAGCCCGGCTTCACCCATTGGGGGTCCTTTGCCCAATATGTCGCCATCGACCAGGCCGACCTGAACCTCGTGGCCCTGCCCGAGACGGTTGACTATGCCACGGCGGCAAGTCTTGGATGCCGCTTCGTCACCTCCTTCCGGGCGGTGGTGGATCAGGGCAGGGTCGCGGGTGGTCAGTGGGTGGCCGTACACGGCTGCGGTGGCGTCGGCCTGTCGGCCATCATGATCGCCGATGCCCTTGGCGCCAATGTCGTGGCGGTGGACATCGCCGAGGACAAGCTGGCGCTGGCGCGTCAGCTTGGCGCAGCGGTCACGATCGATGCCAGCGTAACGCCGGATGTTCCTGCGGCGGTCCGCGATGCGACGGGCGGAGGAGTCCATGTTTCGCTGGACGCGCTCGGCCATCCGCAGACATGCCTGAACTCGATCCTGAACCTGCGCCGCCGCGGCCGGCACGTACAGGTCGGCCTGATGCTGGGGGATCATAGCCGACCCCCTGTCCCCATGGATCGCATCATCGCCCACGAGCTGGAAATCCTCGGCAGCCATGGCATGCAGGCTCATCGTTACGATGTGATGATGCCGATGATCCTGTCCGGCAAGCTGAAGCCTGAGCGCCTGGTCGGACGGCGCATCGATCTGGCGGAATCGATCGATGCGCTCATGGCCATGGACCGGTTCCAGGGAACGGGCACGACCGTAGTCACACGCTTCGACTGACGCACTTTCCGCCCCGCCCGGAACCCGAACGTGGCCGGAACGTTTCGGGAACAGTCAACATCTGGATGGAACCGGGCCATGAGTGAAAAGGGACAGGAAGCAGGCGCTTCCAACACGGAAAAAGACCCAGATACCTGGACGACGGGCGACGAGCCGATGACCGGCGCGCAATCGTCCTACCTGTCGACCCTGTGTCAGGAAACCGGACACAGCTTCGACGAGAGCCTGACCAAGGCCGACGCGTCCAAGCTGATCGATGAATTGCAGGCCGAAAGCGGCCGGTTGAAGAAGAACGGCTAGAACCTCCGTCTCTTTCCCTTGGACATCGCCTGCCGACCGGAGGCTCCCGCAACGGGAGCCTCTTGACCTTGGCACCGCCAACCACCATCCTTGGTGGATGAGCCACCGCCTTGATCACCGCAAAGCGCTAACGCCCCGGGTCACCCCGGCCGCGCCGCACTAACCCGCAAGGCAGGCTGCCGCGCTTCGCTTTGCGGGAGTGCCTCGTCTCTACAACATGACTGGCGCATCCCCGCCCGAACCTTGAAGGTCCGGGCGGCTTTCCCGCGCCGTATTGCCTGCAAGGAGCCAGAACATGGCCGATACGACATTGAAGAGCCGCAAGCCGCGCATCGCGGTCCTGGAGAAGGACTTCGAAAGCCTGACGCTCCTGGCCAACCAGATGCTCGACCGGATGCCCGACGTCGCGGAAGACCTCCTGGCGGAGCTTGACCGCGCGCGCATCGTGGATCAGCGCAACCTGAAGTCCGACACGGTCGCCATGGGCCGGCAGGTGACCTTTCGCCGCGACGCCGAGCCGGAGCGGACGATCCAGCTCGTCTACCCGGCGGAGGCCGACATCAATGCCGGGCGCATCTCGATCCTGACGCCGGTCGGGACGGCGCTTCTGGGGCTGAAGGAAGGCCAGTCGATCACCTGGAATGCGCGCGACGGCCGCCAGCACATCTTCACCGTTCTGGCTGTATCGACCCCTGCACCCCAGGCCGTCGAACCGGACGCGGTCGCCTGACGCGAGCAGCATCCTATTTTAGACGCGGCAGGCTCGTAAGGCCCGCAGCTTGACCGGTTTTGTATCCGTTCCCGAATGGGCCGGAGCAGTGTATGCGAGGCGGAACGGATGGCTGACACGATCGACGTCTCCCCGGAATGGGTTGGGGATATTCCGGCGCTGCCCGCCATCCTGGACGCCGCCTGCGAAGCCACTGGAATGGGCTTTGCGGCCATTGCCCGCGTGACGCCGGACCGCTGGGTCGCCTGCGCGGTGCGGGACGATAGCGGCTTCGGACTGGCGGCCGGCGGCGAACTGCCCATCCGCACCACCCTGTGCGACGAGATCCGCAACCACCGCCAGCCGGTCGTCATCCCGGATGTCGCCTGCGATCCGGTCTATGCGGACCATCACGTGCCGCAGATCTACAAGCTGCGCAGCTACATTTCCGTGCCGATCGTTCTGGAGAATGGGCAGTTCTTCGGCACGCTCTGTGCCATCGATGCCGACCCGCGCCCCGTGGGCGACAAGCGGACATTGCGGCTCTTCACGCTTCTGGCCGAACTGATCGGGCTGAACATCGACGCGCGCCTGCGGCTGGCGGCCACCACCGAGCATCTGGAGGCGGAACGCAGGGTCGCCACGCTGCGCGATCAGTTCATCGGTATTCTCGGTCACGATCTGCGCAACCCGCTGGCGTCGATCAATTCCGGCGTACGCCTTCTGTCCCGTGGGCAGCTCGACGCGCGCGGGCGCGAGGTGCTGGTGCTGATTCAGGGCAGCATCCAGCGGATGACCGGCCTCATCGACAATGTGGTGGACTATGCCCGCACCGCCCTTGGCGACGGCATCGGGCCGCTGCAGACCGAGCCGGTGGATGCCGCATCGCTCATCATGCAGATCGTTGCCGAACTGCAGGCCACCCATCCCGGCCGCTCCATCACCATCGGGATCGAGGCCGCCGGCCAGATCATGGCGGACAGGATCCGGCTCGGCCAGGTCTTCTCCAATCTCCTCGACAATGCGCTTCTGCACGGCGAAGCCGGCGGGCCGGTGGAGGCTTTCCTGCGCACCGTGCCGAACGAGCCTGCCACGGATGGCCACGGCACAAGCCTCGTTCTGGAGGTGCGCAACCGTGCGCCGCGGCTGGACGATGCCCTCGTGGAGCGGCTGTTCAAACCCTTTGCGCGCGCGCAGAGCGAGGGACGCAAGGGTCTCGGCCTTGGCCTGTCCATCGCCTCCGAGATCGCCCAGGCCCATGGCGGGACCTTGTCGCTCCATCAGGGCGATGATGGCTGGATCACCTTCCGGCTGGTCCTGCCGGGCCAGCCGGCCTGACACGAAGACTTCGCCCATTCTTCACATTTGTTAATTTCCGGGCCGCGTCCATGGCTTAAGGAGGGGTCGCCGCCGGCCGGTGGCAGGCGGCAAAAGGGCCGCGCCCGACGCCATGGGAGGCTCCGGGCGCGGCCCTCATTCGTTCAGGCGCTGGTTTTGAGCGCCGATCCTAGTTGCGGGTCTTGTCGACCAGCGCGTTGGACTTGATCCAGGGCATCATGCCGCGCAGCTTGGCGCCGACTTCCTCGATCTGATGGCTGTCGTTCACCCGCCGGATGCCCTTGAAGCGGGCGCCGCCCGAACGGTATTCCTGCATCCACTCCGAGGTGAAGCGGCCGCTCTGGATGTCCTTCAGGACGCGCTTCATCTCGGCCTTGGTCTCTTCGGTGATGATCCGCGGGCCGGTCACATACTCGCCCCACTCCGCCGTGTTGGAGATGGAGTAGTTCATGTTGGCGATGCCGCCCTCGTAGATCAGATCGACGATGAGCTTCACCTCGTGGAGGCACTCGAAATAGGCCATTTCCGGCGCGTAGCCGGCTTCCACCAGGGTTTCGAAGCCAGCGCGGATCAGCTCGACCAGACCGCCGCACAGGACGACCTGCTCACCGAACAGGTCGGTCTCGCACTCTTCTTTGAAGTTGGTCTCGATGATGCCCGAGCGGCCGCCGCCGACGCCGCAGGCATAGGACAAGGCCAGGTCGAGCGCATTGCCGGACGCGTTCTGATGCACCGCCACCAGGCAGGGCACGCCGCCGCCGCGCTGATACTCGCCGCGCACCGTATGACCCGGGCCCTTCGGCGCGATCATCACGACATCGACCGAGGCCTTCGGCTCGATCAGGCCGAAATGCACGTTGAGGCCGTGGGCGAAGGCAATGGCCGCGCCATCGCGGATATGCGGGGCAATCTCGTTGCGGTAGATGTCCGCCTGCAGCTCGTCCGGCGTCGCCATCATGAGAAGGTCGGCCCAGGCAGCCGCCTCGGCGACGGTCATGACCTTGAAGCCGTCGGCCTCCGCCTTCTTGGCGGTTGGGGAATCCGGCCGCAGCGCAACGGCCAGTTCCTTGGCGCCGCTGTCCTTCAGGTTCAGCGCATGGGCACGGCCCTGGCTGCCGTAGCCGACAATGGCCACCTTGCGGGACTTGATCAGGTTCACGTCGGCATCGCGATCGTAATAAACGCGCATGGTCTTTCCTCCAGTTCAGGTTGTGTCCGGGCCCTAAGGCCGGATCTTGGGAGTTCCGTAGAGTGTCAGGAAGTGCCGGACGGCAAGCTCCGCGTCCCGGGCGAGCGAAGCTTCGTCCGGCGCAAGCGTTTCGCCCAGCAGCAGGCGGATCTGCCGGTCGCGCACGACCAGTCCGAAAAAGGCAGCGAAGGCTTCGTCGACGCGTTCGAAGGCCAGGAGGCCCTGCGCCCTGCCCTCCTCCAGAAGCCGGGTGACGCGCCGGCGCACGGTGGCCGGCCCGTTCTCCAGCATGATGGCGTCGAGCCCGTGCTTGCGTGTGCCCGCCTGCCCGACGGCCAGGCGGTTCAACGCCACGGAGGTCTCCCCGTGGATGACCTCGAGCCAGTCATGGGCGACGAGTTCGAGCCGCTGCACCAGCGAGGCGGCGTCCGTCCGCTCGTCCCCGATGGGCAGCCCGCCCACCTTGGAAGCCTGCCGCTGCACCATAGCCGCAAGCAGGCCGTCACGGCCGCCGAACCATTTGTAGAGCGTTTCCTTGGAACAGGACGCTTCCCGCGCGACCTCCGTCATGGTGGGGGCCCGTCCGGCCGAAACGAGCAGCGCCAAAGCCGCGTCGAGCAGCTCGGCCTGTCGGTCCGTCCATTCCGGGTCTGTCGCTTCCACCACGATGTGCCGCGTCCTTGCCGATGCGAGGTCCAACGCCGTAACGTCGGTTACGGCTCGGCAATTACATGAGTTGGTGGAAGGCTGCAAGCCCGATCGGATCGGGCCCTGATGCGGCGTCAGGCCTCCGAGCCACTCAATGCGCCAAGGAACCTGCGCACCGCGCCCGCCATGCCGTGTTCCAGCGCATCCGCCGTCAAAGCGTGGCCGATCGACACCTCGGCCAGGAACGGCAATTCGGCGATGAGCGGCGGCAGGTTCGGCACGGTCAGGTCGTGGCCGGCATTAACGCCGAGCCCCAATGCCTGCGCGCGGCGCCCGGCAAGGCTGAGGCGAGAAAGTTCGGCATCCCGCGCATCGGGGTCGGAATGCGTGGCGCCATAGGGGCCGGTATAGAGCTCGATGCGATCGGCGCCGAGTTGCGGAACGATCTCGTATCCGGCCGGATCGGGATCGGCAAAAAGCGAAACGCGCATTCCTTCCGCCTTCAGCCGGCCGACCACGGGGGCCAGAAGCTCGGCCGCCGTCTCAAAAGCCCAGCCATGGTCGGATGTCGGTTGCGCCGGATCGTCCGGAACCAGGGTCACCTGGTCGGGCCGGATCCGGCAGACGAGGTCGAGGAAGGCTTCCGACGGATAGCCTTCGATATTGTACTCGGCCTTCGGGAAGGACCGGGAGATCAGCGTGCTGAGCTGCGGCACGTCGGTCAGGCGGATATGCCGCTGGTCGGGCCGCGGATGGACGGTGATGCCGCTCGCCCCCGCCTCCAGCGCGATGCGCGCCAGCGACTCAAGGTCCGGCCAGGGAAGGTCGCGCCGGTTGCGCAACATGGCAATCGCATTGACGTTGACCGACAGCGTGGTCATGATGCTTCGTCTCCCTGGATGTTCAGCGCACCACGGTCAGCCGCTCGGCGGCGCGGGTGATAGCGGTATAGAGCCAGCGCTCCCGCGTGTCACGAAAAGCGAAGCTTTCGTCGAACAGCATGACGTCGTTCCATTGCGAGCCCTGCGCCTTGTGCACGGTGAGCGCATAGCCATAATCGAAATCGTCGTAGCGCTTCTTCGTCTGCCACGGGATCTCGGTGTCCGGCTCCTCGAAGACGGCTTTGAGCAGTTTGATCTTGGCGACGCCCCGGTCCATATCGTCGTCCTCCGGCTTGACCAGCAGGCTGACGCCCGGCTTCACCGTCTCGCGGGATGATGTCATGACCTGCCAGAGCGAGCCGTTCAGGAGCCCCTTGGCCGGGTCGTTGCGCAGGCAGACGAGCTTGTCGCCGGAAATCGGCGTCGGCCCTTCGAACCCCTTCAGCTCCCGCAGCCGGGCATTGTACAGGCGCCGCGTCCGATTGGTGCCCACCAGGACCTGGTCCGCCGCAAGCACGGCGTCCCGGTCGACATCCCGGCGGGAGATGACCCGGGCGGCCCCATACTCGCCGAGGGCGATCTCCTTGCCCTCCCGCACCTGCAGGGCCAGGTCGATGATGGGATTGTCGCGCGCCTGGCGGTGGATTTCCGTCAGAAGGTAGTCCGGCTCGGCCTCGGTGAAATAACCCCCGCCCGACACGGGCGGAAGCTGCCCTGGATCGCCCAGCACCAGGACGGGCGTACCGAAGCTTAAAAGATCGCGCCCCAGCGCCTCGTCCACCATGGAACATTCGTCCACGATGATCAGCTTGGCCTTGGCGACGGGGCTCTGACGGTTGAGCGTGAAGGCCGGCGACACACGCGCCGTGCCCGTCCCTTCATCCTCGACGGTTTCCTCGCCGCGCGGGCGGTAGATGAGCGAATGGATGGTGCGGGCGTTGCGCGCACCCTTGGATCGCAGAACCTGCGCCGCCTTGCCGGTGAAGGCGGCGAACTGGACCTGACCGTCCATGCCCTCGGCAAAGTAGCGCGCCAGGGTCGTCTTGCCGGTGCCGGCATAGCCGAACAGCCGGAAGACCGGCTTGTCCTGCGATTTGAGCCACTGGGCGACGCGGCCGAGCGCCTCATCCTGCTGCGGAGAAAGCTTCATGAATGATCGCCTCGCAGAAAACCGCTGTCACCGCAAGCGAACCGTTCAGCCGAGCATCGGCCATAGCGTCGCCACGAGAAGCAGCCCCATGGCGATGTTGAAGCCGCGCAACCGCGACGGCACCGAGAGGAAGCCGCGCAGGGCAATGCCGAAGGCGGCCCAGACGGAAATGCTCGGCATGCTGACGAGCGTGAAGACGATCGTCACCAGGGCGATGGACGCCCAAGGCTGCGCCAGGTCGACATAGGCGGCCATGCCGACGAGCCCCATGGCCCAGGCCTTGGGATTGACCCACTGAAAGGCGGCCGCCTGCCAGAAGCCGAGCGGCTCGGCGGCCGCACCGCCGCCGCCGATTCCGCGGGCGGTGGCGATCTTCCAGGCAAGATAGATGAGATAGGCCGCACTGGCGAATTTCATGGCCAGAGCCAGCCCCGGATAGGCTTCGATGACAGTGCCGAGCCCTGCCCCGACGGCCAGGAGCAGGACGGCGAATCCAGCGGCGATTCCCAGCATGTGCGGAATGCTGCGCCGGAAGCCGAAATTGACCCCCGACGCCATGAGCATCAGATTGTTCGGCCCAGGCGTGATCGACGACACGAAGGAAAAGACGACCAACCCAGCCATGAGTTCCGCAGACATGTCGCCTTTGTCCCTTAAGGCCGCTCAGGCGGCCGGTATCATCGGATCGGCGCCGCGGCTCATGGCGGCCACGCCCGTGCGGCACACCTCGGTCAGGCCGAGCGGCGCCATGAGGGTGATGAACTTCTCGATCTTGGTGCTGCGACCGGTGATCTCGAAGACGAAATGGCCGGTGCTCGAATCGACCACCTTGGCCCGGAACACATCGGCCAGACGCAGCGCCTCCACACGGTCCTCGTCCTGGCCCGATACCTTCACCAGCGCCAGTTCCCGTTCGATCGGCCCGTCCTCTCCCTGCCCCGCCGCGGCGTGGGTCAGGTCCACCACCCGGTGCACGGGCACGATCCGGTCGAGCTGGCTCTTGATCTGCTCGACCACATGCGGTGCGCCCCGCGTCACGATGGTGATGCGCGAAAGGTGCCGTTGATGCTCGGCCTCCGACACGGTCAGGCTCTCGATATTATAGCCGCGCCCCGAAAAGAGGCCGATCACCCGGGCAAGGACCCCGGGCTCGTTGTCCACGATGATGGACAGGGTATGCGACTCGGCCTTCTCCTTTTCCTCGGTGATGAAATAGGCGGAGGCCGGCGGCTGTAGGGGGGTGTTCATACGATGTTCGACTCGGATCCAGCAGGAATGGGCAGGGTTGCGGCAGGCGCCGGTCGTCAGACCAGCGCCTTGCCCTTCGCGTCGATGGCGTTGGCGACGGCTTCGTCGGTCGCCTCGTCCGGCAGCAGCATTTCGTTATGTGCGCGGCCCGACGGGATCATGGGGAAGCAGTTCGCCAGATTGGCGACACAGCAGTCGAAGATGACCGGGCGCCGGACATCGATCATTTCCTGGATCGCGCCGTCCAGATCGCCCGCCTTCTCGACCCGCAGGCCGACCCCGCCGAAGGCCTCCGCCAGCTTGACGAAATCGGGCAGCGCCTCGGAGTAGGAATGGGACAGCCGGTTGCCGTGCAGGAGCTGCTGCCACTGCCGGACCATGCCCATATACTGGTTGTTCAGGATGAAGATCTTGATCGGCGCGTCATACTGAACGGCGGCCGACATCTCCTGCATCGTCATCTGGACCGAAGCATCGCCCGCAATGTCGATGACGAGGGCGTCCGGATGGGCGATCTGGACGCCGAGCGCGGCGGGCAGGCCATAGCCCATCGTGCCGAGGCCACCCGACGTCATCCAGCGGTTCGGCTCCTCGAACCCGTAGAACTGCGCCGCCCACATCTGGTGCTGGCCGACCTCGGTCGTGATGTAGGTGTCACGGTCGCGCGTCATCTCGTACAGCCGCTTGACCGCATGCTGCGGCATGATGATGTCGCCATCCTGCTTGAAGGCCAGGCAGTTGCGCGCCTTCCAGCGGGCGATCTTGCCTTTCCATTCGGCCAGTGCGGCGGCGTTCACCTCCAGCTTGAGATCGTCCCAGGCTTCCAGCATGGCCGCGAGGACATGGCCGACATCACCGACGATCGGCAGGTCGACGCGCACGTTCTTATTGATGGAGGACGGGTCGATATCGACATGGATGCGCCGCGAATGCGGGGAGAAGGCGTCCAGCCGCCCGGTGATCCGGTCGTCGAAGCGCGCCCCCAGGCAGATCATGACGTCGCATTCATGCATGGCGAGATTGGCTTCATATGTACCATGCATGCCCAGCATGCCCAGCCAGTTCTCGCCCGATGCCGGATAGGCGCCGAGCCCCATCAGCGTGGAGGTGATGGGGATGCCCGTGCGGGCCACGAATGCGCGCAGCAGGCGGCTCGCCTCCGGCCCCGAATTGATGACGCCGCCACCCGTGTAGAAGACGGGCCGCCGCGCAGAGGCGATCAGTTCCACCGCGGCGCGGATACGCTGGCGGTCGGCATCGACCTTGGGCCGGTAGCGTTCCGCCGCGCGGCTCGCCTGCGGCGGGATGTAGGTCCCGGTGGCGAACTGGACGTCCTTGGGAATATCCACGACGACGGGCCCCGGCCGCCCGGACGTGGCGACATGGAACGCCTCGTGCAGGACCTCCGCCAGTTCCTCGACGCTGCGGACCAGCCAGTTGTGTTTGGTGCAGGGGCGCGTGATGCCGACCGTGTCGCATTCCTGGAAGGCGTCCGAACCGATCAGGCTGGTCGGGACCTGCCCGCTGATGCAGACGAGCGGGATTGAATCCATCAAGGCGTCCTGAAGCGGCGTGACGGCGTTGGTCGCCCCGGGCCCGGAGGTGACCAGCATCACACCGACCTTGCCGGTCGACCGGGCATAGCCTTCGGCCGCGTGGCCGGCGCCCTGCTCGTGCCGGACCAGGATATGCTGGACGTCTTCCTGCTGGAACAGCGCGTCATAGATGGGCAGGACGGCACCGCCGGGATAGCCGAAGAGATGTTCGACGCCATGGTCCTTCATGGCCTGCACCACCATTTCGGCGCCGGTCATCCTGCGGATCTCGGGGTTGGTCGTCATGTCGTCCATGGTCTTGTTTCCTGCTCCGGCGTCCTGCATGGCCTCATGCACCGCGCCGCGTTTCCTGTTTGTCGTTGTCGATGGGTCCGGACATTTGGGCAATAAAAAAGGCCCTTCGAGGGGCCTGTCTTTCGCGCACACGTGGCATCAGCCGGACGGTTTTCTAAACCGTCTCGCGTGTGCGCCTGCCTACGAGAATGAGCGAGTATGTCTTCATGGCGTGGGACGATACTGCCAAGCGGCCCGTGCGTCAACGCCATTATGGCTGCGATATGCGCGTCCATTCCGGACCGAACTGGTTCCGGAACCATGTCTCCTGCCGCTTTGCATATTGGTGCGTGCGCGTGATGGCCCGTTGCACGGCCACGTCGCGGCTGATCTCGCCCGCCTGCCAGGCGATCAGCTCGCGCAGGCCGATGGCAAGGGCGGCCGAGTGATCGAGCGCGCCCGGCCGCCGCGCGAAGGCCGCGGCCTCCTCTTCCGCGCCCTCGGCCATCATCTGATGGAAGCGCGCGGCGATGCGCTCGCGCAGGACCCCGCGTTCCGGGGTCAGCACGATCCGCGCCATCGGGCCGGACAGGAGCGGCCGCCCGCGGCCGGCCTGGAGCTGCGCCAGGGGCAGCCCCGTCGCCTCGATGAGCTCGAGCGCGCGCAGGACGCGCTGGCTGTCGCTCGGCCGGATGCGGCCGGCGGCCGCTGGGTCCAGTTGCGCCAGCCTTGCGTGGAGCGCCGGCGTCCCCTCAGCCTCGTGGCGCGCGCGCAGCGCCTGCCGCAGCTCTGGCGGCACGGGCGGCATATCGTCCAGCCCTCGCGTCAGGGCCCGGAAGTAGAGCCCCGTTCCGCCGACGATGACGGGGCGGCGTCCGGCCGCGCGGATCTCACCCAGAACCGGCTCCAGCGCGCGGATCCAATCGCCTGTGGAAAAGGCTTGGGCCGGGTCCGCAAAGCCGTAGAGGCGATGCGGCAGACCCTCCATCTCGGCCTGCGAAGGGCGTGCCGACAGGATGCGCAAGCCGTCATAGACCTGCATGGAATCGGCGTTGACGATGGTGCCGCCGTGCTGGCGCGCAAGGGTGAGCGCCAGCCTTGACTTGCCGCTCGCGGTAGGCCCGGCTATCAGGATCGCGCCTTCATCGTCCATCCGGATCGGATCGTCACCGCCCATGTATGTCGTCACCTTCCTGTCCGCCCGAAACGATCCGCGTGTCGACCGCGCTCTCGCCGAGGAAGCCCTGTCCATCATCGGCGAGGCGGAGCTGTTCTGGCTGGAGAGCGATACAGCCTGTGACCTCGTAACGGAAGCCGAGCCCACGCCCGCCACACGCCACGCCCTCTCCCGCCTTGCCTTGTCGGCGGCGGTGGACTGCGTCGTGCAGCCCGTGGCCGGGCGTCGCAAATCCATCCTCCTGGCCGACATGGATTCCACCATGATCGAGCAGGAATGCATCGACGAACTCGCCGCGGAAATCGGCATCAAGGATGCCGTCTCGGCCATCACCGCACGGGCGATGAATGGCGAGATCGCCTTCGAGCCCGCCTTGCGTGAGCGTGTTGCGCTCCTGCGGGATCTGCCGCTGGCCCGCGTGGCGGACGTCCTTACCAACCATATCACCATGGCGCCCGGCGGGCAGACGCTGGTCCGCACCATGCGCGCCCACGGCGCCTATACCGCGCTCGTATCCGGCGGCTTCACCATCTTCACGCAGGCCGTGGCCGAGCGGCTCGGCTTCGACGAAAACCGCGCAAACATTCTCGGTGTTGCGGGGGACAGGCTGGATGGCACGGTCGCCGAGCCGATCCTGGGCGCAGAGGCCAAGCTGACCGCGCTCAACGCCATCGCCGCCGCGCGCGGCGTTACGGCAGACGGCGTGCTCGCCGTCGGCGACGGGGCCAACGACCTGCCGATGATCCTGGCGGCCGGCACGGGCGTCGCGCTCCATGCCAAGCCCGCCGTGGCGGCGCAGGCACCGGTGCGCATCGACCACGGTGATCTGACGGCGCTCCTCTTCCTGCAGGGCTATCGCGCCGAGGACTTCACCCTTTGATGGACGGGCTCACCGCCGACAGGCTCCGCCTCCGGCGCTGGCGGGCCGAGGATGGCGCCGTCTTCCACCGGCTGAACAGCGATCCCGACGTCATGCATCATTTCGGCTTCCGGCGCACGCGCGCCGAGTCGGATGCCATGCGGGAGGACCTGAATCGGCGGCTCGATGCCGAAGGCATGAGCTTCCTGGCCGTCGAGCGCCTGTTGGACGCTCGCGTCCTGGGCATGGTGGGGCTGATCCGCACGCACGCGCCCTCGCCCCTCGCCCCGGAGGTGGAGATCGGCTGGCGCCTCCTGCCGGAAGCCTGGGGCCAGGGCTATGCCACGGAAGCCGCGCGGCGCTGCCTGCGCTACGGCCTCGACGAGCTTGGCCTGACCCGGATCGTCTCCTGGTGCGTGGTGGACAACCTCGCGTCGGAAGCCGTGATGCGCCGGATCGGCATGGTGCAGGCCGGCTTCCTGGACAATCCGTCCGTCGATGCCGCCCGCCATCCCCATCTGGTGCGCCACAAATATTACGTGCTGGAGGCAGGCTCGCCCGAAGCCCTCCGGCAGGATGGATAGGACGGTGGCAGGTTTGGCGGAACGGCACGATGGCGCGGCGCTCCGCGTCCTGAAGAGCGTCTATGGCTACGAAGCCTTTCGCGGCCCCCAGGCGGCGATCGTGGATCATGTCATCGATGGGCACAATGCCTTCGTCCTGATGCCGACCGGCGGTGGCAAATCGCTCTGCTATCAGATCCCCTGCCTGGTGCGGCCGGGGCTCGGCCTGGTCGTCTCGCCGCTGATCGCGCTGATGGCCGATCAGGTGGCGGCCCTGCGCCAGGCCGGCGTGCGTGCGGCGGCCCTGAACTCCGACCTGCAGGACGACGAACGCCGTGCTCTCTGGCGGTCGATCTTCGAGGGCACGCTGGATATCCTCTACGTGGCGCCGGAAACCCTTCTGCGCAGCGGCGTCATCGACAGGCTCGCAGAGGTGCCCCTGTCGGTCATCGCCATCGACGAGGCCCATTGCCTGTCGCAATGGGGCCACGACTTCCGCCCCTCCTACCGGCAGCTCGACGTGCTCGTCGACCGTTTCCCGACCACGCCGCGCATGGCGCTGACCGCGACCGCGGACGAGCCGACGCGCGCCGAAATTCTCAGCCATCTGCAGATCGGCACCGACGATGCCTTCGTCGCCGGCTTCGACCGCCCGAACATCGCCTATGCCATCGCCGAGAAAGACAATGCCCGCGCGCAGCTCAAGCGCTTCATCGACCGGCATGCCGGGCAGAGCGGCATCGTCTATTGCCTGTCCAAGCGCCGCACCGAGGAGATTGCCGCCTGGCTGGTGACGGAAGGCTACGACGCCCTGCCCTATCACGGCGGCATGGACAAGCCTGCGCGAGAGGCGAACCAGGCGCGCTTCCAGCATGGCGAGGCCGTGATCATGGTGGCGACCATCGCCTTCGGCATGGGCATCGACAAGCCGGATGTGCGCTTCGTCGCGCATTTCGACCTGCCGAGCAGCATCGAGGCCTATTACCAGGAAACCGGCCGTGCCGGCCGCGACGGGCTGCCCTCGCAGACCCTCATGCTCTACGGGATCGAGGACATCGCCCTTCGCACCCGCTTCATCGAGGAGTCGGACGCGCCGGACCTGCGCAAGCGGATGGAACGCCACAAGCTCGATGCCCTGCTGGGCCTGGCGGAAACCGCGTCATGCCGGCGCCAGGTGCTCCTGTCCTATTTCGGCGATGCCTGCGCCCCGTGCGGCAATTGCGATACCTGCGCTGCGCCGCCGCAGCTCTTCGATGGCTCCATCGCCGCGCTGAAAGCCTTGTCCTGCATCCATCGGACGGGCGAGCGCTTCGGACAGGCCTATATCGTGGATGTCCTGACGGGCGCCCAGGATGAGCGCATCACCCGCTTCGGCCACGACCAGATCTCGACCTACGGCATCGGCACGGAACACGACAACCGGACCTGGCGCGCCATCCTGCGGCAGTTGATCGCCCTGCGGCTCGTGACGGTGGACCTGTCGGGCCATGGCGGATTGTCCATTTCGGCGGAGGGCCGTCAGTTCCTGCGCGAGCGGCCGCAGTTGCAGTTGCGCGCGCCGGCCCCCAAAGCAGCCGGCCGGCGCCGCGCTGGCGATTCCCGGTCCGGCCCGGCGCCGGTGCCGCAGGCGGACCAGGCCCTGTTCGATGCGCTTCGCGCCAAACGTATGGAGCTGGCCAAGGCGCAGGGCGTGCCGCCCTATGTCATCTTCCACGATCGGACACTCGCGGAGCTGGCGGCCGCCCGGCCGAAAACGGCGCGGGCCATGGCATCGATCCCCGGCATCGGCGAAACCAAGCTGGAACGGTACGGCCCGGCCTTCCTGGAAATCCTGATCGCCCAAGGCCGCCCGAACGACTGAGCGGCCACGCGGTCAATCGAGCGGCACCACCACGAAGCGCAGATCGCCCTCGGGCGAGGCGACGAGCAGCAGCGCGTTGCGCCGGCCATCCGCCCGCAGCTTGGCCAGCTTGCGCCGGAAATCGGCCGCATCGGCAACCGTCTCCTGGCCGATCTCGGCAATGACGAGGCCCGGCTCGATCCCCTTCTCGTCGGCGGGAGATCCGTCCTCAACCTCGGTCACGACCACGCCTGTCAGATCCTCCGCCAGGCCGAACTCGTCCCGCCGCGTCTGTGAGAGATCGGCGATCTGCATTCCGAGGGCCGGCGCCGCGGCCGCATCCTCGGCGCCCGCGTCCGCGTCCTCGTCCTCTGCCGCGTCGTCACCGGCCTCGTCGGCCATCATCTCTTCGCCATCCTCGAGCCGCCCGAGCGTCACCTCGACGCTCCGTTCCTGAACGGGCGTCTCCATATCCGCCTTGCGCAGGAGCTTCAGAACCACGGCCCGACCCACTTCGGTCTCGGCCACCATGCGCGGCAGATCGCGGGAGGTCAGGACCGGCCGGCCATCGAATTCGGTGATGACGTCGCCGACTTCGATCTCGCCCGTATCGGAGGGGCCGTTCGGAACGACCCCCATGACGATGGCGCCCTGGCTGTTCGGCAGGCCGAGCCCCTCGGCGATCTCGTCGGTCACCTCCTGCAGGCGGATGCCGAGCCAGCCGCGCCGCGTCTCTCCGAACTCGCGCAGCTGGTCGATAACGTTTTCGGCCAGGAGCGAGGGGATGGAGAAGCCGATTCCGATCGAGCCGCCGGTCGGCGATATGATCGCCGTGTTGATGCCGATGACGCGGCCATACATGTCGAAGAGCGGCCCGCCGCTGTTGCCGCGATTGATGGCGGCGTCCGTCTGGATGAAATTGTCGTAAGGGCCGGCATTGATGTTGCGCCCGCGCGCCGAAACGATGCCGACCGTCACCGAACCGCCCAGCCCGAACGGGTTGCCGATCGCCATCACCCAGTCGCCGATGCGCACGGCCTCGCTATCCCCGAAGGACACGGCCGCCAGGGGCGCGGGTGCCTCGACCTTCAGAACCGCGATATCGGTCTTGGTGTCGGTGCCGATCACCGTCGCCTTCAGGGACTCCCCATCGGCGAAGTTGATGGTGATCTCGTCGGCATCGGCGATGACGTGGTTGTTGGTCACGACGATTCCGGAAGGGTCGATCACGAAGCCCGAGCCGAGCGATTGCACGCGCTGCGATCCGGTCGCCTCGTCCCCCTTCAGGAGATCGTCGAAGAATTCCTGGAATGGTGAGCCTTCCGGGGCCGTGAGCGGCGGCACGCCGCCACCCGTCGTCACGCGCTGCGATGTCGAGATATTGACGACGGCGTCGAGCAACCCTTCGGCAAGATCGGCCACGGAGGCCGGCCCCTGCATGCGGGGCTGGCTCGCCTGCGGCGGGGCGGCGGGGCTCGCGGGATCGCGCGTTTCGGCGGGCGGCCGCTGCGGGGCGATCTGCTGCCCCTCCGCCGGCGGCGGAATCACCCCCTGCGCGACCGCCGGCACGGCGATGCCACCGGCGAGCGCGGCGGCAAGGGCGATGATGCCGGTTCGGCGGGGGACATGCATGGCGGGCCCTTTCAAGCGCGTGCGTACGGCAAGGCGCCGCCGCCGCAGGCAAACGGATAAAAGCGACTGAATCAAGGGCGCCGGCCGGCGCTTAGGTGCAAAAGGAAGGAAGGGCGGACCTTTCGGCCCGCCCTTCCAGAGACGTCATCAATTTGCGGTGGCTTCGGCCGCCGATGGCGTGACCGCCCCCGGTTGCGCCGGCGGCAGCGTCGGCGCAGGGGTGGCCGGGCCATCGCCCGCCGCGCCGTCCGATCCGAAGAAGCGGAAGAAGTCCGAGTCCGGCGTCAGCACCATGGTCGTCCCCGTTCCCTCCAGCGCCGTGCGGTAGGCCTGCATGGACCGGTAGAATTCGAAGAACTGAGGGTTGCGGCTAAACACGGAGGCAAAGGTCGCGTTGCGCTCGGCCTCGCCCTCGCCCTGCAGGACGGCGGCGTCACGCCGGGCGCCCGCCAGGGTTTCGGATGCCTCGCGGTCGGCATTGGCCCGCAGCGTGCGCGCCCGCACCTGCCCCTCGGCGCGCAGACGCTCGGCCTCGGCCAGACGCTCGGCGGCCATGCGCTCATAGGTGCGCTCGGAAATTTCCGGCGTCAGGTCGGTCCGGCCTATGCGCACATCCACCAGGTCGATGCCCAGCCGCTGTGCTTCCGGGCGCACCTGGTCGCGCACTTCGACCATCATCGACGCGCGCTCGTCCGACAGGGCGGCATCGAAGCTGCGGCGGCCATAAGTGGCGCGGATCGCGGAATCGAAGCGGGTCAGCAGCAGGCGCTCGGCCTCGTCCAGCTGGCCGCCACGGACGCCGCGGCGGAACAGGGCCGGATCCTCGATGCGGTAGACCATGAAGGCATCGACGTCATAGAAGGCGCCGCCGCGCACCTGCACGCGCAGATTGTTCAGATCCGACCGCAGCAGACGCTTCGGCAGAACCTGGACATTGTCGGCCTGGGCAAAGGCGAAGGGCAGCTTGAAGTAGAGGCCCGGCTGCGAAATGACCCGCTGGATTTCACCGAAGCGCAGCACAAGCGCCTGCTGGCGCTCCGATACGATGAAGGCCGAGTTCCAGATCAGGATGATCGCGGCGGCGACAACCCCGAGAATCGCATAGAAACGGTTGTTCATCGGGCATTCCCCTGCTGCGTACCGCTCGCCACGCTGGCCGGCGGGATCGAGCCGGCCGACGCGCTGTCGCGATTGCTGGTGATGGCGGCCGGAGCGTTTCCATTTCCATTGCCGTTTCCGCCAGCCGTCTCACGGGCGCGCCGATCGGTCAGGCGGTCGATTTCCGTCAGCGGCAGATAGGGCACCACCCCGTTGCCGTTGCCGTTCTCGTTCATGATGATCTTGTTGGAATCCCGCAGGACGGCTTCCATCGTCTCCAGGTAGAGGCGGCGGCGCGTGATGTCGGGCGCGGTCTCGTAGGCTTCCAGGATGGATGCGAAACGCTGCGATTCACCGACGGCTTCCTGCACGACGCGGTTCTTGTAGGCGAGCGCGTCCTCGGTGATCTGCGCTGCCTCACCGCGAGCCCGGCCGAGCTGCTGGTTGCGGTAGATATTGGCCTCGTCCACGAAGCGGTCCTGATCCTGCGTGGCGCGCTGGACCTCTTCGAAGGCGCTGGCCACCTGGGTGGGTGGCGCCGTTTCCTCGATCGAGACGGCATTGATGGTGATGCCGGCGCCATAATTGTTCAGCGTCTGCTGGATGATGGCGCGGACCATCTCGGCAATGGCGGCGCGGTCGTCGCGGAACAGATCGTCCACCGGATTGCGGCCCACGACCTCGCGCATCGCGCTTTCGGAAACCTGCCGCAGCATGCCCGGAGCGTCATCGACATTGAAGAGGTATTCCTGCGGATTCGACACGAAGGACAGGACGGAGAACTTCACATCGACGATGTTCTGGTCCCCGGACAGCATCAGGCCGGATGTGTCATTGCCCCCCGAGCCGCCGATCTGCAGGCGATTCTCCACCGCCGGCACGGTCTCGAACTTCTCGATGGGCCAGAGCGTAAAGTGCAGCCCGGGCGGGGAAAGCTCCTCGCGTGGCTGGCCGAGGAGGATCTTGACGCCGTTCTCGCCGGGCTCGACCACGTGGACGGCATTCACTGCCCAGACGACACCCAGCACGATCGCAACGACACCGCCGAAGAGCAGCCCACTGCCCTTGGCGCCGCCGGAACCGCCGCCGCCGCCACCCGGCATGGCACGCCGCAGGCGGTCCTGGCCACGACGCAGGATCTCCTCCAGATCGGGCGAGCCGCCACCGCCGCCGCCGCCGGGACGCGGCTGCTGCGGCCCTTGTCCCCACGGGCCGCCATTGTTACCGCCGCCTTTCCAGCCGCCACCGCCGGTCTGATTGCTCCAGGGCATGGATGTCCTTTCACGAGAGAAGCCGCGCCCCGGGCAAATCCCGTGCGCGACCTGACGTTTCAGTCCTTATAAGAATTGACCTTCGGCCATTCAATGTTGGGACGCCGTTTTGCAAATGCACAAAATTGCGAACGGTGGGGCGTGCCGGGCTGTCAGATCACCGCGCGCCGGCGTTTCAAGCTCAGGTAGCGCGCCTTCGCCGTGTCGCCCGGGCTCACGGGCATCTCCGCCTCGCGGATCGTCTCCCATTCCGTCGGGTCGAGTTCGGGAAAAAACGCATCGCCCTCCGGCGCGCAGTCGACGATGGTAAGCTCGATCCGGTCCGCCATGGGCAGGAACTGCCGGAAGATCGCCTCGCCCCCCACGACGGAGATCGCCTCCACCCCGCGCCGCCCCGCACTCGCCCGCGCCAAGGTCAAGGCGCCTTCCAGGCTGGACGCATGCAACGCCCCCGGCATCACGCGCGCCGGATCCTGCGACAGAACCACGGAGTCCCGCCCGTCCAGCACCTGGCCGATGGCGTCGAGCGTGCGCCGGCCCATGATCATGGGCTTCCCCATCGTCAACGCCCGATAGCGCTTCAAATCCGCTGGCAGCGTCCAGGGCAGACCCCCATTGGCCCCAATCACGCGGTTCCGGGCCATGGCAGCGATGATGATGATGCTTTGCGAGGACATGATTTCAGCATGACCGGTTTGACCCTGCGTTGAAAGGGGGCCGGTCATTTTGATGGGGATCGCAGTCGACTAAAGCAACAGCGGCGTGCGTGTCTACGAAAAAGCCATGTGCACTGGCTGGGGCGCCTGGATTCGAACCAGGGAATGGCGGTACCAAAAACCGCTGCCTTACCGCTTGGCTACGCCCCAACAGCCGCCTGCGCAGCGGCCGGTCTATAGACCGTTGTCCAGCCCTTTGCAACGCTGTGGCATGCTGCTTCAGACCGACAAATAATCGCAACAATCCGCTTGCGCCGACTCAGCGCCAAAGCTATACAGCCGGCGGCTTCGGAGTGTAGCGCAGCCTGGTAGCGCACCTCGTTCGGGACGAGGGGGTCGCAGGTTCAAATCCTGCCACTCCGACCAATCTTCTCAGTAGTTTACTGGGGCCCTCCCGATTATACGGCAACGATAACGGCAACGACTCACAGTCGGCCGGCCTTGCCGCGTGTGAATGCATCTCCAACCGCTGATTGATGGTCAGGGTGGTGGTGCCCGTAGGTTTGCTCGAGCGTCTCGCGCGTCATCCCTAGATAGCCAGACGCCTGCCACATATCGACACCGGACTGCATGAGCCAGGTTGCTGCCGTGTGGCGGAGTGTATGCCTCACCACGCCAACCCCTTCCTCCCCAAGTACGTCGCGGACTAAGTTCCGATAGGCCCGTTTGGGATCGGCCGGCCGACCTTGATACTCAACAACATATCGGGCGCCATTCCTATGCCACCGCCGCATGTGAGACAGCAGGCGCATGGGTATCCGTATGGGCGGAGCCTTCTTATTAGCTGCCACCCGTTCATCTGGGGCCGCTCGATAGAAGACGCCGGCCTTAAGGTCGACGTATGGCCGATTAGCCTCTGGCACGAACGACGCCTGCCAGACGCGAGCAGATCGGCTTCCGGTGTAGGTGGCGGCAAGCAGAAAGCGCGCAACGTGCAGGGTGGCCCTTTTCTTCGTCGGGGATCCCCGCTGCACTTCGCGCTTGCGGTAGGCAGCCCATATCAAGCGTGCCAACGTGTCCCGCTCCAAGTGGGCAACGCGCCCCTTCGGTTTCGGTGGCAATGAAACGGTGACGGCCTGTCGCGTCACGTTGTCAGCGATTGCCATCCGGCAAGCGGCCCTGAGATCCTCGAGCTCGCGTCGCGCCATGCTCTGCGAGGTCCTGGATGCGACATAAGCCTTGCACGTCGCAGTGGTAATGTCATCGAGCGTCTTGTCGCCCCAGAAGGCAAGCAGTGCCTCTGCACGTGCTGCGAGCTCTGTCGGCCGGCGCGCCGCGTCTGCCTTGACTGACAGATAGTGAGCGATCACCTCGGCAACCTGGACCTCCCTAGCGGCCCTCCCCGTCTGCTTTGGAGCGACGATGAACTGACGCGCTATGTGCTCGGAGAGCGCTTCCTGAGCGCTTTGCACATTAGCAGCGCTGCATCCCGTGCCGTACTGCTTGCCGCCGTCGAGAATGATCCAGACCGCGTCTCGGTCTTTGCCAGCAGGTCTGAGCCAGAGGCGTGCTGGTTTTCGGGCACGAGGCATTTTGCTTTCATCTCCTCGATTGCAGAAAGGGTGGTGAAGTCCTTTCCCGCGATCCTCATTAAGGTAAGTCGCCCTCGCCGTGCCTCTCGACGCAGGCCGGCCGCGGTAATGCCCCCGAGCGGGAAGGCTATCGAAATGATGTCCGTCAGGCGGACAGGGGTGTTGTCATTTGCAGCCTGCATCACCTCTCCTAGTGACTGGTCGCATAAGGTCTGATATCATTCATTTTGTGTGAATGGTCCATTGGAGTCAATCATTTTGTCTGATTTGGGTCTAATTGCTGCACAGGTCCGCGCCGCTCGCGCCCTGCTTGGCTGGTCGCAGTCGGATCTTGCAAAGAACGTGAAGGTAAGCAGATCAGCAATAGCGGACTTAGAGGGCGCAAGACGCCGGCCTCATGAGGCAACAATGTTTGTAATATTCAGCGAGTTGTCAGCTGCAGGTGTGAATTTCACAGGCACTGGTGTTGAATTCAGGCAGTATCCGCTCCCAAAATCACGGGTGTCTTGAGCTAAATGCCGAGGTAAGCACGTTGAAAGTCCGATCTGCGTGCATTACTGTTTTCCTCGACAAAACCAGCGAGGCTCGCGAGCAGCCTGTGAAGCGCCATCGCCTCGTGCGGGTTGAGCCTGTCCTCCGCCAACGCTACGATTGTCGCCGCGGCGCCGAGCTGCATTAGCGCTCCTGCCCCGCATGATGCCCGATGCCAGGATACCTCTTCACGGATGGCATCCATCCGCCCTTGGTGCGCGGCCATTGCGTACTCGTCCCACGCTTCATCAGCCTGGTGATGAGCAAGCGTCACCTTATGGAACTGCCGCGCGAGCTGACCTGCGACGTGCTGCTTTTTGCTAACCATGTTTCGCTCCCACCGTTGTAACTCTGATTCGTTTTTGATACCTTGTACTTAATCGCACCGGTGAGTGAGTGCGTCAACCTTTTATTAGTACATGGTGCTCAAATGCTGCCGGTTCAGTGTAAAATGGCTAGGGTCGCGACAGGGCTCGGGGTGCGGGAGCTGGCAGCCGCTGCGATGGTGGCACCGGCTACCGTCTCTCGCTTTGAGGCTGGTGAGGAGCTGAAGCCTCGGACCGTAGCGGCGATCAAGGCAGCCCTCGAGACAGCCGGCGTCCTTTTCATCGACCAGAACGGACATGGACCAGGCGTTCGCTTACGTGACCGAGCCGCTTGACCTCACCCGACGATCAGCTCAGTTTTGGATGCCGGACCACCAAACCGGCAGCCGCACACTACGCATGGGGAGTTTGATGAAGGCGAGGTGCACCTATGGACCCGCTAGACAGAGCGGTCGCGGCGCAAGACGACAGAGTGAGCAACGATCCCCCTCGCCTGCTCTCGCGCAAAGACGCTGCAGCTTACTGTGGCAGCAGTGTTGCGACGTTCTCGGGGTGGGTAGCGGCAGGACATATGCCTCGGCCCTTGTTCGGCTCGAGGCGCTGGGACCGCAGAGCAATTGACGCAGCGATCGATCGGGCGTCCGGCTTTGAGAACAAGCCAACGTCAAATGCAATTACAGCGCCTGCGAATAAGGCTAGCACACCTCGAAGCCTGAAGGGCATCGCCCGAACCTGGAAGACACTCTCGGATGGATCGCGGCGCCGGTATATCTACGCCTGGCGCGGCGGTCCTCTCTTGCGTGATGAGGACGGCGAGCCTCTACAGGATGGCGACCCTCGCTTGGTGAAGGCCTATGCCGACGCCCTCGCCTCTCGCAAGATCGTCCAGGCGGACACGCTCGACACGCTCATCGACGAGTTCATGCGGTCGTCTGAGTACACGACCAAAAGCGACAAGTCGCGCAAGGGCTACGACCTCTATATCCGCCGGCTGCGCGCGCATAAGATGGGGACCGGCCTCATGGTGCAGATGCCGTTGCAGGCCGTACAGCATCCGACCGCACGCGGCGTGTTCAAAGCTTGGCGCGACACGATGGCCGACAAACCCCGCACTGCTGACTACGCTTGGGTGACGCTCGCGCGCATTCTGTCAGTGGCGAAAGACAACGGCCGGATCTCGGTGAACGTCTGCGAGCGCGGCGGGCGCCTCTACACGGCAGATAGAGCCGAGAAGATTTGGACTGCCGACGACATTCAGGCGATCATGCAGCACGCTAGCGAGCCGCTGCGCATGGCCTTCCTAATGGCTCTGTGGACGGGGCAGCGCGAGGGCGACCTTCTGCGCGTGCCGTGGTCCGCCTACGACGGCAGTCGCATCCGCATCCGCCAGGGCAAGACCGGCGCGCGTGTCAGCGTTCCAGTTGGGCAGCCTCTCAAGGTTGCGCTGGACGCGGCCGCGCAATCGAAGAAGACGACGACGATCCTCGCGAACACGCGCGGACGCTCGTGGACCGAGGACGGCTTCCGCGCGAGCTGGGGAAAGGCGTGCCGCTCCGCCGGCATTGAGGGACTGACCTTCCACGACATCCGCGGCACGGCCGTTACGCGGCTCGCGCTCGCCGGCTGCAGCACGTCGGAAATCGCGGCCATCACGGGGCACGCTCTGAAGGACGTCGAGCACATCCTGGATGCGCACTATCTGGGCGGTCGCGTCGAGCTCGCAGAGCAGGCAATGGCCAAGCTCGAGCTGCACGTTACAACGGACCCTACCGCTTGTCCCCCTTGAACTCCGGCATGAACGCTCTTTCAGGGTTCTCATATATCTGCTGCACTAGGTTCGCGATGCCGGAGCAACGGAAGCAAGGCTCGGTGCAGCGCTGACGGCTCATGCAAACCGCGGCAGCGATCGTGTCTGCCTTCGGGTTCGTAGAGAACGCTTTGAGTGCCGCTGCAACGAGGCGTGCAGTCTCCGGCGTCAGCACGACCTGCTTCCCAGCGCGTGCGACTCCTTCGATCTGTTCGGCCAAGTGCGGCAATGACCTGTAGCGGCTCATGCCCTTCTTATGAGGCGAGTCGCAAACGAGAACAATACGGGAACAAGTCGCAATGTGGGACCTTGGATGCCTATATGACTGGAGCGGTTATGCTGCTACTGGGAACGCGCTATTAGGCTTCCGAGATTTCAGCAAATTGAGGCTCTTCGCGCATTGCCCGATGGTGGCGGATCTTATGCCGCGAGGCGTTCGAGGGTAGCAAAATAAGCGGGTCTTGGTCTAAAGGCCGGCGCCACTAGGAAGGGCACCGTAGCGTCCGCCGAGCGGGTGTCCGAGGAAGTTTTTGTCACTTTAGTAAGGACGAATTGGGCGCCGTTGCACATGCGTTAGGATGGCTGATGTCGACCTTATTATGGCCGTTCGTAGTGCTTCCGTTGCCGCCCGAAACCAACCTCTCGAGCAGGCGATGAACATGCAACACGCGGCGGGACGGAACGGGTGACAGCGGTCATTCGGCCAAGCGATTACTAAAAAGCTGTCGTTCTGTGTCGCCTAGCTTGATTGGTGTTAGCGAGTATTCACAGTCGAAACCCTGATCATCGCTGTAGTAACCTGTGTATATCCATATCGAAGGGAAAGGGCAGCCCTCCAAAAAGGCTTGCAGATACTTAACTGCATTGAAGATGTCGCCCGGTTCGCTATGGGTCGTTAGATTGTCGAGAACCAGTATCGTTCTCTCTTTGCCACGATGCCGCTTTGCAGCTTTTTTCTGAATTGCCGTCTTGATTTCTAGTTCGAGATCGATGTGCGGATTAAAGGGAGGTCGAAGAAACAATTGCGGCACGCGGTCCTCATCCCCCAATGTGAAAAGCCTCTGTTTATCAGACTTTGTTTTTATGCTCTCCACGATTTCGGCAGGGATAGTGCCCGGAAAGTGCTTCTCGACCTTTAGCACCTCGTATCCCCGCAGCTCCTTCTGATGGAGCAAGATCACGCAATCGTTTTCAGCTCGCATGAGTTGGAGCAACTTCTTCTCTGCTATTCGACAAATTTCGAGATGGAACGTGGTGCCGTCATGCATGACATACGTGAAATCCCACGGACAATCTCTGCCAACAACATAAAATTGTGGAGGCTCAATCTGGTCTCGATAGTGAATTTCTGCGTATTGCCTCGAGAAATGAAAAGCGACGATGTCTTCCCTATGACGATCATCAAGAACGTTCATTCTTACGACTTCACGAAAGCCGCCATGCTCATCAATGAAGGTATGCCGCGTGAAGTTTTGCTTCCCTTCGAGGTCCAGCTTCGGCGCATACGTGCTTTCGCGCTCTTGCAGCAATTGTGAACTAAACGCGCTTCCAGCCATCGCAGCACCTTGAGGTCAGACCAACGCGAAATCCAGACTTCGGTCTTGAACGCGCGATGAACAGTTAGGGCATAGCCGCCGAAATCTCGGCAGTGACGTCGCAGACGCTCGGCGCACTCCAAACGTCATCCCGCAGCATAAACTTGTTGCTGTTCGTGTGAGCAATATGCATGGATGGTTCGATCACGCAACGATGGCGCATGGCCTGTCTCTCGCATCCTGTTACCAAAACCTGCCAGTCTCCTTTCCACCCCAACACTGCCGACGGGTTAGTGAACCCTTCTTCGCCAATCAGTGCCTTGGGGCATCGCTGACAGGGTCCCTCACGAGCGTGACACTTGGAAGCTCGGCAACCTTATGAGAGTGACCGCGCCGCCTTCATCAACCGATAGATCCACGCTCCGCATTGTAATGGCGAGGTAAAACACGGACGGGTCTCGGAAGAGGACGGCAGACCGGTAACCGCGTTGCGTTCTGCATGGCTTCACCAATTGCTACATGAACGGCCACAACCAAACGAGCCAATCATCGATATCAGCTTCGGCTTTCCCAAGCTGCCCTTCCCAACAGCCCCAATACGGCCCGACAAATGATATCGACCAAGGATATCAAGTGGGTCAGCAAATGGACGCTCCGACGGAGGTAGCTGACACCAAACCAACGCTTGACGAGCAGTCCCTAGGCTGCGCCAATCATCGCAGTCGATCATAATGACTTAGGGCCCGGTGTACGGCCGCAGGGTCCGTGATCCAACATGGTGCATTTGCTGACATCTCGATAAATCATCGGAGGCGTTGGTGACCAAGGCTCGGTTCGATCACCCGTTTGCAGTCGCAGTGCGCGAGCAGCTAAGAGTTCGCGGCCATTTCGCATCAAAAGTCGCCGCAGAGATGGCTAAGGACGGCCATCCCGGCCCGCGCGCTGACACGATCTACCGTTGGTTGGCTGGTCGAACCCTACCCTCTTCTGCCAAGTCAGTGGACTTCACTCTTAGGGTTGAACAACACTTCGGTCTTGCGCGCTATGAACTGACGGACCTCCTTCCACGCGACGTTCGGTTGTACGCTCGGAACCGGGCGGAGATGTCCTACCGGGAAGTTCATACCCTCGCCTGGCATCTTCCCGACGACTTCGATCGACGGCCGAGGAAAGATCGCACTCAGATCCTGGAATGGGTCAGGTCGACTGTCTTCCACCAGCAGACTGAGTATCGTCGGTATGTTGGCGAGATGCGGGATAAGCCCTTCAGCCTGCGGTTCGAGAACATACCGCTGAACTACCGGCCGACTACCGATCCGCAGAAGAGCCGGCGGTCGCCTCTCGTACGAGATGCGCCCCAGGCCCTTCAGCAGGAAATGCAAAGCCTATTAGCGTTCCGCACCAGTGCGTTCGCTCCCGTTGGCTTGGAGCGGCTGGGCCGCTGGAAGAGCGCAACCGCTGCTCATCATGCAGGTAACTTCAGTAGGTTCTTCGGGGCGCTATCTGCTGACCCGGCCTCTCCCGCAAGCGGCGCAGGTCTACCGCTTGAGGCAATGACGTTCGCCCTCTGTCTGTCGCCTGAATTATGCGACTGGTATTTGAACTGGCGTGAGCGGCGCCGCGGCTTTTACGGCACCAACGAGTTTTCACTGCTGATAGCCATCAATGGCCTGCTGCAACCAAGAACCGGCTGGCTCTATCAGAGCCCAGGACTGGCGAAGGCACTTCGGCCAATCGACGGCTTCATTACACCGGACCAAATCGCTGATATCGCGTCCGACTGGCATGGTGCCTGCCTTCGAATGTTGGGCCATGTCCGAGGACGAACCCACGACATCAAGCGGGTCATGCGCGGACACCGTGATCCTGCGGAGCCAATACTCCCTGTCCTGGCAGCGCCGAAGCCTGCGGACGTGTATCGCCGCATCGAAGACGAGATCCTTAAGTGGAAACCGTCAGAGCGAACCGACCCGCTGGGCGCCGCGGAGGCGACACGCGATTATCTCCTGGTCCACATCGCGCTTAAAACGGGCCTGCGCCAGCGCAACCTTCGAGAGCTTCGGCTGGCTCGTCCAGGGCAGCTGGGAACGAAGGAAAGCGACCTCGAGAAGATGCAGGCCGGCGAGATCCGCAAGCGCGCGGATACAGGCGCGTGGGAATTGTACGTACCGCTTTCAGCCTTCAAGAACGCTCATTCACGATTTTTCGGCGGGAAGCCCCTGTTGGTAGAGCTGGGCAACTCAGGACGCTTTGCAGAGCGGATGGATCTTTGGGTAAAGCGGCATCGCGCCCGACTGATCGGTCCTGCCAAAGATCCGAGTACGATGTTTGTGAGGAAGGGTCGCCGACAGGACGACGATGTCACTATGTCGATCGCTTCGATGACCCACCACTGGTATCGCATCACCCGCAAATACGGGATCTACAACCCCTACACCAAGCGCGGCGCCGTTCAGGGTCTGCTGCCGCATGGCCCACACAATGTCCGTGATGTGCGGGCGACACATGTCCTAAAGGCGACTGGCTCGTACGAGATCGCCAGCTACGCAATTCACGACACAGCGGCGACCATCGAAAAGCACTACGGCCGCTTCCTGCCAGGGGAGAAGGCTCGCAAAGCCTCGGACATCGTGGACATGATATGGTCTGATGACAAACATGTGCCCCGGAGATCCCCTCGATGAAGATCCATCCCCCGACGCCATTCCGACCTGATCGAGCCCGAGAGTGCGCGCGCATTATTCAGGAAGCAGTTGGTGAGCTTGAGCGCGAGGCGCTCGAGGCAGGATGGACGCCAGCCGAGCTGTCCGAGGCGTTCACCCGATATGCACAGGGTGCGCAGCTTCGAGCGCTACCGCGGACCGAGTATGCTTCGGTTGCCGATCAAATTGTTCGGCAGATAGCCAAGCCGAAGCGTGATGAGAGCTAGATCCGCTCGTAAGATATGGTGTGGGACCCTTGAGGAAACTTGAACTACTCAGCCTCCCGAGCTTCCATCACTTCGTTCATATACCGGTTCGGGTTTTCGGTTTCTTCCCAAGCCTCTTCCACCTCGTGCAACACGTGGCCGCCCTTAGAGATTGAAACCTTGAAACCAACAATCGCCACACCGACCTCCGTTGCCGTCAACGGAATTGCGGCAGGAGTGGGCTGTTTCAATAGGCTGCGGCGGGTGGCGAAATTTCCAACGGCCATGATAGGGCATGCGTCTGCTGGTCTTAAGCAGATCGCTCAAGGATATCGAATGTCGAACAGGCTTTCAGACGGCGTCGCCTATGCTCGGAAAATTGCAGATGGGCTGGAGGCCGGACTGCGCGGCCGCCACGATCCACTTTCAGCAGAGGAGATGGTGGAACTGCATCACGCCATCGCCAACCTCGCAGCTGGATTGGCTGGTTTGGAGCGGCGGCTTAAGCGCGATCTCGACGGCCAAGAACCCGAAGGGCGTGCGCCTAACAATTGAAGATGCCCATCTTCGCTCCTCAGCGGATCGAAAGCTGGAGACGAGCCGTTTGCCACAAGATCCCTTGAAGGTGGCAGGATATGCTCGAAGACGACTCCCCTTACGCCTTGGTAGCGGACGACGACGCCTTCATTGCCATGGACGCCTGCCAGATCCTCGAGGATGCAGGGTTCAGGACCTTCCAGGCTGCCAATGTTGATGCAGCACTAGCGGTCCTAAAGGAGAATGCCAAAAGCATCCAGCTCCTGTTCTCCGACGTCCAGATGCCGCCGAGTGAGCGTGACGGCTTCGAACTGGCCAGACTGACCGCGGAGAGTTGGCCGCACATCTGCATTATCGTCACTTCCGGCGTAGAAAAGCCCGGGCCCGGCGTGATGCCCGAGGGAGCACGGTTTTAGAAGCCGTTCTCCGCCGATGTCGTCTGTAACCATCTGCAGGAGATACTCCCGGATGGAAAGATACCCCAACTCCTGATGCGAAGGATGGCAGGCCGGCTATAGCGACGCGATCGTTACCAGCGGAAAATTAAGCTACGGGTATCATTGCCCGGTAAGTTGATTACAAAGTAGCAATTATAGCACTACAGGGGGAGTGGGTACGGCAGGGAGTTCACCTCATACGCCATCGCGCCGCCAGGTAGAAGGATCACCCGCCGAATAACAATACATTGTCCCGGGAAAGCCGATGCCGAACGGTTATGTGGGAGATCTTCACCGGCCGGACGCGGGACGAGCTCTTGAATGAGAGCCTATTCGTCGCCCTTGACCATGCCCGCAGCGCCGTCGCCGAATGGAGTCATGACTTCAGCTCCGCGCGACCGCATTCCTCACTTGGATAGCAGGCCCCGACGGCCTTCGCCGGAACACTTGCCGCAACCGGCTCCAAAATTCCGCTAGATAAAGGCTTGCGTCGCTACTGGTTGGTCAAATCGCGCCCTACGGCGTAACATAAATCGGTAAGACTCCTATTGCCGCTGAATGACGGCTGGGCAGGTCACCCTGTCTCGCGCCAGTACGACATTACTGCCAGCCCGTTAGCTTATGTCTTGGATGAATACGGGTTGCCCTGCTGGGTCTCTGTCGAGATCAGCGCCATAGCCCGCCAGCTAGCCTCGGCATCAATGTGTTTCTTTTTTACATTTGCAAGGTTGGTCTGCATCGATGCAGCCCGGCACTCTTCTGCGCGATCTAGGTAGAATTGGGTCATGTTGTATTTCATGACGCGCTCTCCAAGGGACCTATCGGCCAACGGACCGAGTTCATGGCATCTTCAAGATCCATGCGGGTTCGTCGCGCCCGCTTTTCGGCCGCTGCAGCGATAATCGAGCGCATTTCGAAACTTTTCAGCCCAGGAAAAAGCTCAGGTACAATAGTAAGATTGTTCAAGCCATACATGGTGGTGACGCTAGTCATGGCAGAGCCTCAAGAGTAGGTGTGGACGTAAGAAATATAGTCATCGCGCTTTAGCATCAGAAATCCTTTTCCTCCATCCAGACGTGAACGGCGGCGTCCCCGTCACGTTTAGAAGGCTCCGAGCGATCTTTGACAATCGAAGCGAGCTGCAGCTCATTGTGGAGCGTCGTAAGATCGCATCGCGTTAGGAGAGGCCAGCGGCGCTGAGCTCCCGCCGCATACGCTATTTTCCGCGCAACAGTTTTGTCGCTTTCGTCACCCATATATCCAAACATAAGGGTGAGCTCCATCGGGTGGGAGAGCCAGCGGCAAAGACAGTTGGATACCCAAATTTCGAAATCTTCAACACCCTGGTGGCATATGTACTCTTAATCCAAGCATTAGCTAGGGGCACTAGACAATTATTACGAAGCTGTCCCGCGAACGGCTGCCCCACAACGGCCTGTCCAGAACTGTCTCCGGACAATCTATCCGATTATATGTTAGGTTTAATATCCTGTCAGCGAATACATTTGATTAGGTGTTGAACCCAATCGATTATCCCAAGCGTACGTGGGGTTACCTAGCGCTGGACAACATTCGACGCCATTACGGATCTGCCTCAAATTCTCTCGCAGGATATGACGCAGGTGCCGACCGTGGCCTTGCCTACCCCGGCTCCCCACTTTTCCATAGCTTGTTTAGATACGGCTTAGGATTATGGTCATCTGGCCAATACGCTGGTCTCTCACGAACGATCTTAGTGTCCTGCATGATGGTTACCCGGTACCAAGCAATCGCCATTTAACGCCGCCCGCAGTTGAACACGTAGATGCGTCCAATTAGATCGCCTTCAACCGGGAGCCAGCCTACCTATCGATGTATGTTAACTTCATCGACAATTAAATTGGCCAAACCGACAAATCGATTGCATAATATTTCGTCAAAATGATTGGCCAGTTTGAATTTCAAACAGCCGCCATTGTTTTTGTTTTTTTCGGAGCTACATATTTTAATGAATAGATCATTTAGAATCCTTGCGCAAATCCCGGGAGATTTTTTATGGCTTACATGTCCAAGTACCCTTCGGTGACTGTTCATCCTTCAAGTGCCGCCACGGATCATACGGAACCTAAAGGCATCTACGATGCGTTCATGCGCCGATCCAACAGCGACCGGTCAACGAAACTGTCAGTTAGAAAGTTCAGCAAACGCGATCGCGCGGGCACCGAACCCACATACCCATTTGCACGCATAATAGACTGAGGATAGGTTTTTGCGGGAGGCCTTTCATGGACTATGACGCACCTGCCGAGCTTACATGGCGGGGTGGCAGGTCTCGCAATCCAAAAGCGCGAAGGCGAAAATCGTTCGAGCATTTATGGCAAGCAGTATGCTTTGTCATCAGCGACAAATCTGAACGTCGCGGCGTTTGCAAAATTGTTTCGAGCTTTAGCCAATATGAAGGCGAAGAAATTGAGGAGCTATATGCACGACGAGATTTTCCGGTTCGGCAGAGACAAACGCTTACGCCCGCAACATTTTTGGACCGGTTATTCGGAGCTCGAACGCCGAAGTATCGTCTGCTAGGCGACACAAGTTACACATGGACTATTATTCGCATCACCACCGGGATGCCTGTCGAAATCAACGGTGTTGAGATGGCACGCATGAGCGTAAAACAGGCTGAGGAAATGCTCCGTATCCTAAACGGCCCCGGGGAAGCAGACATGCTTGCACTTGGGCCGTAATTTAGAAGGTTCTCGGTGCATACCGATGGTTGGCATTTAAGCGGGCTGCATAATCGGCAACTGATTTCCACATTTCTTATCAGCACCGGTTGTGAATTGATTTGCAAGCACCACATCCAATCTAGGCGTTGATGATTGTTCGAACATGAATGTGGCTCGAACTAGCCTCCGGCACTTCCGCCTAACGGAGTTACTCCCATGTTTGGCTACCAAGGTGGTGAAGCGACTGAGACAGTCGTTCGCAAGCGGGGATACATGGTCGACGCCATGAGACGTTGGCCATTCCTAACACGATATGATGTAACCACCATTCACAACGAACAGCAGCTTGCAACCATGGTTCGAGATCGTTCAGGTCGATCTAAAGCTGACGCTGACCGCGAGATCCGGGATTGGATGGCCGGCAAGACGTTCTAGCCACTAGCTACTCAAAATTACGGACAATAACGCCCTATCAGCTTACATGACACTTCGGCGACGGAGAGCACGTATTTGCACATGTCCTCGATCTCATTTGAGGCTGTAAGCGCAGGGTCATTAGATACCCCTAGTCCCGTATCCTCCTACATCTGACACCACCAAGCCGAAAGGAATATGCAATGCCGGCAAATCACGGGTCGTCTAAGTACGACGGAGCCCCTACGGAAAGTGACGCTCGCATATTCGATGAAGCGCTTAATGATGGACCAGTTCATCGAGCGACCAGCCCTAGCAAGGAAAGCGAACAATCCGAAAATAGAGATGTGCGCGACGAATTTGCTGGCCTTCCGAACGACTTTGTAGATGCGGGAAAGTTCGTTGGAGAAGTCGCTCCTTTATCGAAACCGATTTCCGCAAAATCGGTAAGCGAGACATTCGGTATCGATGAAAGTGAACTTTATAAAAGCGATGAAAATGAGGACCTGACTCGGGCCGTCGCGGATCTGGATTAAAGTGATTTTAGGCTAGGCTACTCGCGGGATTGGGAAAGCCATTCACAGAACGAAGTCTGAGCGGGGCATGTAGCTTGGAATATAAGAACACACGCAAGACCCAGACAGCGTTGTCGACAGTCAACTGTTTTTCATGCAACAATCAGATTCTGGGTACCCCTCCCCGGCCGCCCAATGTTGTTTGATAACAGTGTGTTAGAGGTAAAATGGCTAAAACTCCGGCCACCCCCGCTCAGCTACCACTAGACCTCGATATTCAAGTCGAAAGAGACGTCGACGGTATCGAAATGGGCGTCCTCGACAACGGCATGACGTACCTAACGCAGCGCGGCCTTGCTGCAATTACTGGTGCTGCTCGATCAACCATTCAGGAGATCTCGAAAGAATGGGAGGATAACTGGGGAACTGACATCCTGCCCCGCGGGAGAGCCAGATATTTCCAGGATTATCTACAGGAGCAAGGATTCGATAATCACACGTTGTATCTCGAGATAACTCGAAACGGGTCCCCATATTACGCTTACCCTGACGTTGTCTGTATGGCGATGATAGAGTTTTTCGCGTTTGAGGCTCAGAGAACCAACGACACAGCACTCACCAATTTCCGAAGGCTGGCACAACTCGGCCTAAACAAATTCATATACAAAGCGCTTAACTATGCACCGCTCGATCCATGGCAATATTTCAATGATCGGGTGACCATACTTCAGGACTCCGCACCCGATGGGTATTTTATCGTCTTTAAAGAGACGACGGGAATGATTGTTGATTTGATCAGAACCGGATTGCCGGTCGATAACCGAACGATACCGGATCAAAGCGTGGGTCAACATTGGGCGAGACATTGGTCCGATGGCGGGGCGGGGCTCGGCCATAACGAGCGCATTCCTTTCGCACACAATTTTCCTGCATACTATCCACAAGCGAAGAGTAACCCTCAGCAAGCTTGGGCGTACCCAGATAGTGCTCTTCCGGAGTTCAGGCGGTGGTTCCGGCACGTCTATCTTCCGACGAAATACCCTTCGTACATTTTGTCGAAGCACAACGTGTTGAAGGGTGGAAAAGCTGAAGCTCTTAAGTTGGCGGAGATGTACGACCCACGGAAGGTTACAAAGCGGTAGCCCCACAGGTGACCGCCTTGACTAACTTTATCTCTCACCTTCGGCATATGCTGTCGTATCAAAAATCTAAAACGAAGCGAGCCGCAACTCCGATGCGTGCAGGGCGGAGAAGCGCCGCACGACCGGCGGTCCCTCGATGACCTTGCCCTGCTTCTTGCGCCAGGCGTAAGCCTCGTTCGGGAGGATCTTGAACTGCCGCTCGCGCAGGTTCTGCTCGAGGGGAAAGAAGCGCTGCCACGGGTTGCACTGATAGCGGATCGTGCCGCGATACAAAGCGTCGCCTGGCGCTGCGGCAAGCGGGATCGGAACGCGGATCGTGAACTGCGACGGCCCCTCCTCCACAATGCGCTCCTGCGGTGAGATCGGCCACTCGACCTGCATCTCGTCGATGACATACCGGAATGCTGTGATCTGGCAGTCTGCAGTCCAGGTAAGGCTGTAGCGGATCTCAAGGAAGCCACCCTGCTCCACCTCCGCGCTGATGACTTCGCTGACCTGATCGGCCGCGGGCTTTCGATCAACGATGCCCCAGTACATCCATGGGAAAAAGCCGAGCACCACGATGGTGGCGACGATGTTCGGCCACGCCCGGCTAGGCAGCCTCCTTTTCAAGATCTTCATCCGAGATGACTCCTAAGGATCTCTCGCAGCGCATACAGGCCGGCGGCAATTGCCGAGAGCCACATCGCCGCCTTCTTCAGCGTCTCCACGACGAGCTGCCATGCCTGCTTGTGCTTCACCATGCGGGACAGCTCGGCCTCGATGGCGAGCAATCGGCGGTGCCGCTCCATGTCCTCTTCCGTGAGGTACTGGACAAAGCCGGGTGGCATCCTCGGCGGCGTCTTGGCTTCTTCGGTCACGCCTCGCGCCTTTCATGCCTTGCGTTAGACTTCCCTGTTCCGAGGGGCGTAGTAGACGACGCCGAAACCGATCAGCGCATTGAAGATGCCGAGGCCAAGCCAGGCGCCCCAAGGCATCTGTACGCCGTCCGGTACGGTTGCGTAGATCGTCGTGCCCGTGGCTGCGACGGTAGCCGCGGTGCCGGCTACAGCCTTCGCGATCTTTCCAAGGTCCATGTCAGTTCTCCAGTGTTTCGAGTTCGTCGGCCAGGCGACGAAGGTCTGCGATGATGTCGTGGTGGGTGCGGGCCTGCGGCGCGGGCTCGAGCGGACGGGTTTGAGGCTCCGAACCGGGGTTAGGTGGCGCTGGAGTGGGTTCAGCGCCGGGGGAAGCCGCCTCACGCTCGGGCCACTGCTCACCATGGCCGGGGTCTACATCCTTGCTGGCAAGTGCAGCCGCGAGCGCCGCCTTCGTTGCGGGTCCGGCAATGCCATCGGCTGACAGAGACAGGGCCACCTGCGCCGCACGAACAGCCTCAACGGTTTTGGGTCCATAGCGCCCGTCTACCGGGCCGGGATCGAAGCCAAGCGCCAAGAGGTCAGACTGTAGCGAGCGCACGGCTTCGCCTTTCGAGCCGGAACGCAGCACGGCTGATGTGGCAAGCGGCATGTCTTTGTCTCCGGAATGCTTGAGGAAAGCCGTCCTGAGGCGGGTGTGGTAGCCGTGCGAGGCATACGCACTGCCGTTCCACCGCTTCGCGAACGCATGCTCTCCGGGTAGGCCAGCCTCCCCGAACTGGCGCATTGCGCGATCGAGTCGCCATGCTTTGATGAGCGTGCACATAGCTTCAAGCTGCTGGCGCTCGCCCTGCATGAATGCCTCGACCATCGGGACGGGCGCGGGAAAGCCGCTGTCGCAATGATTGGCGCCGAGGATCTGAGGAAGGCCCCATGAACACGACTTCAGAGCAGCGTCCCGGTCGATTGCAACTGCTGCCGCCAACCGTGCATACTGAGCCGACGATCCTGCCGGGTAGGGCTTTGTGCCCCATGCTCGGTAGGCGAGCCCCTCCTTCACCGCGCGGTCGCGCTTGGCGCCGGCTCCGAGCTCGACATAGAAGCGATGCGGCTCGTAAAGGATGATGGGACGCCGCTGCGCGTCAAACCCCGATCCTCTCGCCTCGATCTCTATCACGGCGAGCAGTGCGGCCGTTGGCACATTGATGAGGCGTGCTGCATTACCGACATCGCCCTGTTCCAGGCGACGCCCTGTTCCTACGAAGTTCATGCTGGCCTCCGGGCAAAAGAAAGCCCGCGCGAGGCGGGCAAATACGAACACGCTATCGATGGCCACAGATTGACCTGTGCGCTGCATTGATGTTCAGTTGGTTGCCCTTACAACGAGCATCTTCACTATGACGGATCAGAAGCCGTACGATCTGCAGGACCTGATAAGTTTAAGGTCCGATCTATACTCGTATCACAACCATAAAGAGAGCTCGGCCTATATTGCTATAGGCGCGAGCTTAGCCTTTGTTGCCTATATGACGGAGAATGGGAAGGACCCTGAATTCATTACGAAGCTTTGTTCTATAATGACCCTCTGCGTCTCTTATCTCTTCGTTAGGTGGCAACTTCACCAAAAACGCAAAGCCGCTGTCGAAATGTGGGTACTGAGGGATGCAATCTACATGATCGGTGTTGGGAAGGCGCCACCACTACGCCGTATGTCTTCGATTAAACCCTCTGAAACGCCAATGTCAAATATACTCGTGCCCTGGCTTGACCCCTTAGGGCACTATGACCTTCATAATGTAGATTCATACCCCCTATATACATCGCTCTTGCGGCAGCGCGAAAAGCCTGGACTTCTGCGGAAGGAGATCATGTTAGGGACGACAATCCCCTCCTTTCTCGCGTTACTCTTGCCTGTGTATCTGGTTCTGTATTGGGGTCTATGCTGACGCGATTTCGATCTCAAATTCGCGCATCAAACGTTGAACCGTGCGCGCAATAAGCTAAGCGCCTCAGCCATGAACGGGCTTTCATTTGGCAGGTGCATAGCGCGATCAAACACGAGAACTGCGCCGATCTTGCCGACGTAACCCAGCGTTGGCCCCACGCCCCCACCGCCTCCGATGTTCCACGACATCTCGGGCGACACAGTCGGCCGCTCAGTATGAGTGACCAGCCCGACCGGGGTTGGGCTATTCAAATACAAAGCGCTTTGTTGCGTATTATACTCGTAAGACGCGCCATAGATTGAGACGTCGCCGACTGATGGCAGCCCACTGCTAACAGTGTTACCGAGCGCGGAAGACAGCGGGAAATAGCCCAATACGGAGCCCCCTCCACCATACCGGAGAGAGGACATGAACCCTCCGGAATGCGTCGTGGACATCAGATTTCGCGTGCCGCTTGCTGCCGGACGCGTCGCAACAATGATCCAGGTGAACGACCGGGAAACAGAACCTGGAGCGATGCGGACATCCCCATCGGGTGCCGAGAAGTTTAGTACGGGGTGGCCGTTAAAGGCGGCATCCGTAGCCAAGCGGCTGACGCTTGGCCGGTAAGACGTGACGCGTGCACCGCTCATTCTGTCGCGGCCACTCCCCAGGGCGTCGAGCTTACCCGGATCGACATAGTGGATAAGCCCCGGCAGACGCGCGACCCTGGTTTCGAATTCGCTCATCTGGATCAGAGGAGCCCCTGGAATGACGATGCCGGATGTTCCCGGGATGACTGCAATGCGTCCCATGTCTTTAACCTTCTGCGGTGATGCTGATTTCTTGGTGACACGCCCAGTTGAATAGGGGCATACCGGCGGCACTGACATCCGATGAGCTGTCACGGATACATGATCGCGCCCCTGAGGATGGCCCGCCGTCTTGCCCGGGAATGCCTGTCCTAGCGATGCCAATAGCTTGATCCGCGCCCGTAGGAACCGCCGACAGGGTGACGGTGATCTGCTGAGGAGCCGTTTTGACAACAGATGTGACTGAGACGGCATTCCCGCCTGACTGGATGAATTCGACGCCAAAGTTTCCGGGGTCGGAGACACTGACGGGATCTATCACGACCTCCCCATCCGGCGTCGAGAAGGTCAGAACGACCGAACTGCCAGAGCGGACAGCAGACGTAACATACGTGGGCTTCCACGGCATGCCTCCGAGATGGCGGCGCAACGCTCGGCCGTGATAAGCGCCAAGCCACGCAGACGACGGCGCTGTAAGGTGGATGCCATCGGCCGAAGTGGGCAGCATGTATTTTGGGCCCACACAGATGATGCGATTTTCGTTCGCCAGGCCGGCGCGCAACTGGGCAAGCGGGACATCCGACCGCCTCGGTTGCGCGCCGTACTTGGTCCAATTGGAGAGCTGATCGACTGCGAGTACGACCTCCCTGCTGTCCCCAGTGTAGATCGCCACGTCCGTGCTAACATCCGCCTGCAGCTCTTCGATGTAAGATTGATAGACCTGTGCGCTATCGGAGAGGTTGTTCTCGCCGTGAATGAAAGACATTGCCGGAACGTCGTAAGAATGGCCGTTCAAACCGGCAATGATCCTTGCTCGACGAACGGCGCGAAGGATGTTCTCGTAGGGGCCCGTACCACTACGCAGGCCGCTGTAACTGGTGCCGCCACGGCCATGAGCAGAGAGCAGAATACCCTGCGCAGGAGGAAGTCCGACCGCGACCTCCAGACCGATCTGGCTCGCTGGTGTCTCGGCATTCACCTCCCTCGCATCGACGAGAGAGAGTAGATTTGCGCTGTCGGTCGGACTATTGGCGTCAGCGCCCCCCCGCGTTCGAGGCCCCACATTGAAGGTGACTACCCTACCTGCGGCAACCGGCAACACTGTTTGTACCGGAGTAGAGAAAGACCCATCAGACAGGCTCTGCCCGTACAGGAGAAAATGAGATACGCCTGTCCGCTCAGCCGACAGCGATGTCCTGGCGGAAACGTCCTCACCCTTTGCTGTGACGATGTTGTCCGCATCCTCGAAGAAGAGGATAGAGCTGCCCTCAACGCGAGGACCGAAGGCATCTGCCTCGCCGAATGTGATGGGTACGATCGAGCCGCGTGCTACAGCATAAACTCGCGAGTTACCTGAGACGAAACGCGCGAAGACGTCCATATCGATAGGTGACCCAGCAGACACCATACGTCCGTCATGGTCGATGCCGAAAACGAGCGACCCCGAGCCCGTGACGATCGCGTACAACAAGTCGTCAGTGAGGGCAGGAGCGCCGGGGGCATCGAGCATGATGGCTCGAAAAACATTGTCGTAATCTACGCCGGCAACGACATTCTTCCCGTCGCTGGTGTAGACGTCTTTCCAGCCACCGACATCGGTAAGCATCCCAACCGATGCGCGCTGCGGCAATACCGATGCAGTAAGCTGGAGGTTCTTCGCGTCCAATGCTGGCAACGTAGCCGTACTCTTGCGGACCAACGCCGTGCCGACTTTGACGTAGAAGCCGTTATTGGCTCCGTCCGCCATCACGTTCACGCCGCCATTTGCGGGAATAGACGACAAGGCCGCGTTGGCCTGGGCGAGTGTGTCGTAGTTTCCCACGGTGCCAGCAGCGGAGGCAGCAGCGTTTGCAGCATCCTGAGACGCAAGACGGTCTGCCTCGGCAGACGCAGCGCTAGCAAGCGACTGATCGCGAGCCTGCCGCGCTTCCGGCGTAATGTCACCGGTCGGGCCACGTGCGGGTAAAGCGATATCGGCCCCGCGTACAGAGGTGTAAGGCATTCTGAACTCCGGCTTCAGGAGAATGTCAGGAAAGGCGAGCGGGGCTCACGAGCAGGCGACCGCGATACAGCTCGCGGCGCAGGACGCCTCGGTAGGGCGCATTGAGGTAGGTTTCGGTCAGGATGCAGAAGTGATCCCACTCCCCGACCGGGATGGCTCCGGCACCGGATAGGATGCTTTCACGCGAGGCCCGAATGCTGGCCAGGCCTTGCGCAGGATCATCGATGACGATCGTGCCGCTCGTGGTCGAAAGCCGGCGGATGAGAACCGAATGATCGAACACTGGGCGCACGAAGATATCGATGGTGCATCCGGTCAGATCCTTCGGCTCGCTGCCCTCCAGGATGCGGGGCAGTGGGTCCATCCAGTCCTCCCCCAGCGAGATTGCGCAGTTGGCGATGGTGTATGGAGGCTGCACCACCACGTGGCGGAATTTGACGCTATCGCCGCAGCAGGACATCAGGCGTCCTCCTCCTCAGGTTCCAGGATGGTAATGAATCGCTGCGCTGACCAAGGCCCCACAGCCTGCGGCCCCGCGATGGTCTGGCCGCGCACGGCATAGGTGCTGCCTACGGCGACCGGTGCGCCCGTAGCGCGATCACGGGTCGAGGCAGTCGTCATCGACATCCAGCCGTTAGGGGTGTTGGCGTTCCGGTACTGGAAGTTGTAAGCGCGGTTGAGCGCCTGGGATGGCGTCCACGTTGCAACGATGCTCGGGGTATCGGTCTGCGCCAGGATGAAGTCAGGCGGCGTCAGGTCGTAGGATGGCGAGGTGTCGGGCGGTATGACAGTCGAACTGCCCTCCTCGTCCGGCGACCAAGAGTAGGACGCCTGCGAGGCCGAGCGCAGCTTCAGGCTGACGGTGGTAATGTCGGGCGACATTTCCACGCCCTCGACCCAGAATGGCGCGTCGATCGACAGCTCGGGCCAGCGAAGACGGATGATCCGCTCGCCAATGCAGTTGAGGCCGGCGAGGTTCGTAACGATCTCGGCCGTCCAGTCGGCATTGTCCCGCGCCATACGGATCTTCGCCAACCGGCGTGCCTGGCTTTGCGATGGCACCTGAAACAGGTTGATGTTCTGCGAGATCACCTGCCCGGACTGCGCGATGTCGAGCGGGTCTTCCCAAGGCGTCGCCTCGTTCTCGACGTGGCCAAGGGACGGCTCGCGATACTGGATCACCAGCTCGTTGTAACGGTCCATCGCGCCGGGCGGCGAGAAGTCCGCGGTGATGATGTGTCCGAGGTCGGCGTCGATGACGACAGTCGGCTCTTCCCACCTGCCGCCGCGGATCGAAACCTGCCCGTTCGGCGACATATAGAGGCTTGCGTCGCAGGCCTCCAACAGGCGCTGCAGGACGTCCTTACGAGGCTCTGTCAGGTCAACCGTCGTGGCGATGCGATAACGCCGCTGGCCGTTGACCATGTCGTCACAGAGCCACGCGTAGTCGATGAAGCTCTGCAAATTGATGCGCGAAAGCGGCCGATCGTATCCGTCCGGGTGAGTCAGGTAGTCGAGGACCGCAAGCGCGGCATTGTCCGACCAATAGGTCGTACCGTTTCGGGGGTCATAGACTTGGACGCCGCGAAGCGTTGCGGACAGGGAAGGCTCGCCATTCGGATAGGCGCTCTGGAAGTATTCGATGGCGGGCGCGATGAACTGGCCGACGATGTATGCCGTTCCCTGCAGTCGATGATCTGCTGTCCAGGCGTCAGGGAAATTGAACCTCAGCAGCCCTGATGGCCCTTGGTCCGCGGCCCCGGTGGACTGGTTGATGTAGGCGTAGAACTCGCCGCTTCCGCCCACAGTAGGGGAGCCGGAAACCACAGCGCCATCGCCACGGATACCGACAGCGACATCGTTCATGAAGACGTGCTCGATGGCGTCCACCGGACGTGTCGATAGCATGACAAGCTTGTAGAGCGCGCCGTTGCGGCTTTCATAGAATGCCAAGGGACCGCTGACTTTGACGCGGCCGTAGTGCCAGAAGCGCGAGGGCACGGCCTGCTTTACCTCGACCTGGCCGTCGCTTGGCTTCGGCTGATCCGGACGGAACAGGAGCGAGGCGATGTATGAGAGTCCGAGGGACAGCGCGAGGTTGCCGACCGCCGTACCGATGGCGCCAAGGCCGGCGAAGAAGCCGGAAACGGCAGTGACTGCTTGGCCGCCCAAAGCGACTGCGCCCGTTATTAGTGCTCCAACTGGGGGCATCCGAGGCTCCAGGCTTTGATTATGGGTGCCCGCGTGAAGCGGAGCCTGTCGTGGCCTATGAAGGCGATGAACTTGCCGGTGACGATGCCGCCCGTTACGCCGGACGGCAGGCTAACAAGCGCGATGTCGCCGGCCTGCGGATGCTGCGTCCCCCGGATGCCGAGCGGCGCCAGTAGCGCGTCTATCATGGCCTCGCGACCGCCATGCCCGACGATGACCTTCTCGGCCTCTGCCTCGTCGCAGTATGAGCCGCGCAGATGCGCAGCAGGATCGATGCCGCGGCACTCCTCGACCCAGTCGGCAAGCCAAAGCAGGCAGTCGCGATGCCCCCACGAAAAAGGCCGCTCTGCAGCGGCCTTGAGGAATGCACCCAGCTTGTCTTGGTCGCCTAGTAGGTCGGCCATGCCACCACCTTGTTCTTCAGCGTCGGGATGAACTCGCAGCCGCGGTCGCCAGGGTAGCGCGCCTTCTGGTCGCGATCCGACCAATAGCTGTAGGAGGCGAGATTGCGGGCGGTCCAAATTGTCTCAGCCGTCAGCGAGATCGTCCGCTCGCTCGGGCCGGAGGCGGAATATCCGATGGTGTCCATGATCATTGAGCGGATGACGAACTTGCCATCGAGGGGCTGGTGCGTCGTGTTGTCGAAGAACTGGCCGTAGACCGTCACGTCCCGGCCGCGCACCGCGTCCGAATTGTTGACCTGAGTCACTAGCTGCGGCTCGACGCCTGACAGCGTGAAGGTGATCTTGTCAGCCGAATCGTTCTCGCCAAACGGGATGGCGCTGATGCTGCCCATCTGACCAGCACCATGCCACTCGACGCCGTCGACGACGAGGACGCCGGAACCGGACCACGTCCGCAGGCGATAGCCGGGAAAGTCGAAGTCTACGAGGGCGGCGAGCGTGACCTCCCTGCCCTGCGCAGCGGCAGCCTGGACCGCATTGAAGATCGCCATCAGAACGCCTCGAGAAGCTGCAGCGTGACAAAGCCCCATCGCCCATATTGGAGTTCGATGTCGCCCTGCGAGTCATCGACAAAGCGCATCTCGCAGCTCGGCGTCATGAAGTCGACAACCTGGCCCGCGGCGACTGGATCGCGAAGCGGGGGCTCGATGCGGTAGATGCCGTTGCTGATGTACTCGGTCAGGATGTGCAATCGTCCCGGCGATGGGGAAAAGTACTGCCCTGGCTCAGCGGGCACACCCGATTGCGATATCTGAACCGTTGTGGCCCGCCGTGCCGCTGGCGATGCGAAAAACGCTGATATGTGGCTTTGCGCAGGGATCGCCGGGTCAGCGTAGATCGTTCCGTCCAGCCTCTCGCGCCGTGTGTTCTCCGGCGACAGCAGCCGTCCGAATGCATCGACCGGCCAGTTCTTGATGAGGTCGAAGGCGGGCACAAGCGTGCGCCCTGCCCGACCATTCATCGCAGCGACAAAGGCACGCAGTGCAAGTATCTCGCGGTTGTTGCGGACGGGGCAGTCCGCAAGCGTTGCGACCCAGCGGCTGACGCCGGAGGAGACAATTTGCTCCTGACCGTTCGTCGAGGCGCCGCCGGATCGCGATACGTTCTCCAAACGAAGGCTGATATTTGCTGGGGAAAGGTTGGCGGGGAATGCTACCATCAGCCCTTCCTCAGTTGCTGGTCACGCTGCATGGTCGGGAAGGCCCGCGATGCTGCCTGCTGGCCTTGCGCCACCCGCCCCTGCGCCACGCGGTCGCTGATGCGTTCGACAGTGACGTTGAAGTACGGGGACGGAGCGACGTTGACGGAGAACTGCCCACCGCTTTGCCGTTCCTGGCCAGGCTTGGTGATGCTCACCTGCTCGTTGGGGCTGGCCTTGAAGGCGACGAGCTGGCTGTCGATGCCGCCGGCACCGCCCACCTGGAAAGAGCCGCCGTCCTTAAAGCCGAGCAAATTCTTAAAGAATCCGCCAACCGCGCCGAGCGGACCCGCTCCTCCACTCTTTTCGCCCCCGGAACCGCCATCCCCAAAGAGCATTTGGAAGGCCTTATCCATCCACATATCCGCGAGACGACCGAGGATATCCGACAGCACCTCGCCAAAAGACTTGGCGCCTTCGATCATGGACTTGAAGCCAGACGACAGGGAGGTCGCCATGGTCTGCCCGACGCTGGCGAAGTCATTCGTCTTCTGCTTCGCATTCTCGGTCGCGCGATCGAACTCGTCCTGCGCCTGCGCTACCGCGCGGTTGTAGGTATCCTGGTCGATCGCCCCTGCGGAGAGCAGTTCATTAAGCCGGGCAATCTGCGCCTGGTAGCGTTCCAGTGGCGTCCGGGTCTGCTCGAAGATGCGCGCAGCTTCCTGCGCTTCCTTCGACAGGCCGTTTCTGCCAGCCCCGCCCTTCTTGCCCTTGCCGCCCTTGCCACCAGATCCGCCGCCGCCGAGGGCTTCATCGGCAGCGTCGCCGAGCGCCCGAACCGAAGACGTGGTCTGATCGATCGCGCCGCGCGCCTCGCCGATGGCGTTTGCCCGGTCCCGCAATCCGGCTAGGGCGTCGCCTGCTGCTCCGAGGTAGTCGGTGGTGAGAGCGTCGTGGCTCGCGGCCGTCATGTCCGAGGCGAACTGCGAGGCAGCGCCCGCGAAGGGGTTCTTGACCGCCCCCGCGAAGCTCACGTCCGCAATGACCGGGATCTCGACGCCGGGGATGGAATTAAGGCCACCGATCAGCCCGTTGACGAGGTTCTTGGCCGAATTGACCATGCCCTCTAGGGCACCAAGAACACCCTGCACCACGGCCATGACGACTTCGCCAATGGCGGCAGGCAACTTGGTCCAGACGACACGGATCTGATTCACGGCTGCGACGAACAGGCCGATGATCAGGTTAAGGGCTGTCTTAGCCCCGTCCGCTATGATGCCGAACGCTGTGATCGCAACGCCGACAGTCCCCTCTCCGAACGTCTCGCGGATGCTATCCGCAACGGCCGAGAGGTAGCCGGTGATCGTGGAGACGGCAGAGCCAATCGAGCTCGATACGATCTCCCAGGCCGCTCGGATATAATCCCCGAGGGTCGCGATCTCATCAGCAACGACGTTGATCTCGTCGCGGAAGAACCACAAAGCGGAAACCGCGGATGTGATGGCGACTGCGAGGGCGCCGAGCGGGTTCAGCATAATTGCAGCGCGCAGGGCGGTGAATGCGGCAACAAGGTTGGTGCCGACAGCCACCACCAGCGAGCGAACGCTGGCGAGGATCGCTGGACCGAATGCCACGGCCATGGTCGTCCCGGCAATGCCGGCCACGCGGATAATATTTGTCAGGTTGTTGGTCAGCAGGTTGAGGGCCGCTGCTGCGACATCCAGTCCCGCAGCCATTAGGCCGCCGGCACCTGCCCCACTTGCGATCGCCTCGAAGAACCCGTCCAGCGCTTTTTGCGCCAGTGCCGTGCTCTTTGTCAGCCCACCAAAGCCAGCTTCGGCAGCGCCTTTTACCTGGCCCTCGAGCTCGTCCATAAGGACGCCGGCGGCTTCCGCACTCTTGCCCGCTTTCGCGAGCTCGATCGCCATCTTCCGACCTTCGGCCGAAAACGTGATGCCGCGGGCGGACAGCATCGCGAGGCCCTTCTCAGGGTTTTCCAGCGCTCGCGCGAGGCCGTCGAGATTCTGCCGAAGATCACCGCCCCATGCGGCTGCCATATCATCGGCAAGTTCGATAGCCCGAAAGAAGACCTCTTCACCAAACCCGTAAGAAGCGAGGTTGGCGGCAACGTCCATGACCTCTTGCCCGGCGCGCCCAGTGCGCATTTCGAGCTCGTCCGCCCAAGCGGCAATTTCTTTGGCCGATGTGTTGGCCGAGTTGCCGGTATTGGCGAGAACCTGGTCGACCTTGCGAGCCGACGACTCCATACGCTCGAGACGCTGCACGGCTGCGGTCACGCCGACGCCAAAAGCTGCCGTGATGCCCGCGAGCCCTGCGGCAATGGTCTTGGCAAAGCCGGACATGCCGCCCTCGACCTTCTTCAGGCCGTCTTCCCACGCCGCGGTATCGAGGCCAAGGTCAACGCGGAGAGCGGGTGTGGCGTCCAGTGGGTTGGCTCCATTCCGCCATTCCATTCAGGGTCCTGCCAACCGTGGCCTTCTCTCCAAACGAGCGGGTAGGCATAGCCATCACCATCTACAATCCCAAGAATAACCGTTCCATCCTTTGGCGCTGTGTCGATCGCTTGCCATTCCATGGTCAGACCTCGCTTGTCATCACAGTTGCTTACTGGACTATAGGCCACCCATCCACCCCGATCGTCGGCCGGCGGTCACAATAGCCAAGGTCAGCGCGCGTCTTCACGTCGTGGCACTCATTGCACAGGCACTGCACGTTGCTGTCGTCGTCGGTGCCGCCGTTCGCCAGCGCTACATTGTGGTCGGGTACCTCAATCTCGCCCTTTTGAATGTTGCCTGCCAGAACCTGCCACATCTCCGTGCCCCCCTTCTTTGGTGGCGCCTTCGTTTGGCCAAGGAAGATGTTGCCGACCACGGGGCTGCCCGCTGGCAGAGCTGGGCGGCTGGGCTTGGCATAAATGCCGACGCCGGCATTGACGCAAGCCTCAGGTAGGTCGACCTCGCCATCGACGCCCATCTCGCGAAGGTAGGCTCGCGCCTCGGCCTTGGTCATTGGTATGCCTTTCCGCTTTTCCTTGGCCGCTGGTTTGAAGGCGATGTCGGGCGCTCCGACATACGCAGCCACATGGCAGTTCGGGATTGTCTGCGGCGCGCTTCCCTTCTCGCGCGTTGCGCGCTCACGGTGCCCGAGCAACGCGTTCTTGCCGTCGAAGACCAAGTCGCCGATACGCTGACGAGCAACGTCTCCGAGCTGATCGCGCTCTAGAACTCGTTTCACCGGCCACGCGTGGAGCTCCTGCTTGCCGCCACCTCCAAGCCGACGCGGCTCCCGCTTCCAGACGAGCTCGACATTCTTCATCACGCGCTCGATGGCCTCTATTGATGGCGTAATCTCGCAAGCGCGCTCCACCGACATGCCAGCGGGCACCTTGTTGTCATTCGCGGTTCCTGTGTTCCAATTGGTCTGCATGCCGGATGGCGTCTCGTCGCGATCGATGTAAGCCCTGATGACGTTCGGCGTGCTGCGAGCGCTCGGCCGCGCGCCCGAAACCTTCCTTGGCAGCAAGTGAGAACCATGGTCTGCATGATTACCCGCCCGGATCTCGGCAAGCTCGGAGAATGACTTCAGTTTCATCATGCGGATCTCCTGTCGTACCGGTTGAGCGCCTCGCGCCCCTTTGCCGAAGCAACTTGTGAGTAGGTACCATTCGGCTGGCGCCGCCACTCGAGCATCCCGCGCGACTTCAGGATGATCTCCATGCGATCTGCGACACGCTGGTAATGATGATGGCCTGTTCCCGTTCGTAGGGTTGCCGCTTGCCCTGCAGTGAGCCGGAGGTCGGCCGCGTTCCAACCTGTCATGCGGCTTCCTCACGCAGGCTGCTATTCGCCACGAGGTCACCAGGAATGAGGCGCCACTCAACGCTGTCGTCGGGCATTAAGCGATATGACACGCGAGATCCGACCACGTTCTCGTCGCCCCCGCATACTGCCGCGAGGCCTGCGGCCCAATCGCTCGACAACTGCATGGCACTCTCTCCGAAATCGAAGATCCCGTTGATGCGAGCTGAGCCATCGACGTTTGCGTCCACAGAAACGATACGTACCTGGCTCCATGGAAGCGGCCCGGCCCTCATGAACCGACGTGGCGCATCGCCTACGGACATCAAAAGCGATTTTCCGATAAGGAACGCCGGGTCTCCATCAAGGTCGTAAGCATCGTTCAGGCTCTCAAAATCATCGCTGTCAAATCCGCAGCGGAGCGTGAAGCGGCGCCCCTTCCCGCTGACGAGGTGAGCAAGTAGGCCGTCTAGCTCGTCCGGTTGGCTTTTCGGTGCCGTGAACTCCGCATGCACGACCCGCCACTTCGAAAAGCCTTCGGGCTGCGACCAAACAGTATTGGAAACAACTGGCGCCCCGGTCGCGCCCTCCAAAGGGCGCGACCCGATAGGGGCGCCTTTGTAACCCCCTTTAGGGGGGATTTGGCCCCCTGCTTGGGGGACACCCGAGACACCTGCTAGGGGTCCCCCAATCGCTTCCTGCCGACCCCCCTCAATAGGGGACTCGGGGGACTGCCCCTGAGGGGGCCCCACTGGCCGCTCTCGACAATCTAAAATGGGTCTGCCGCTATTGGATTTGCGCACCCATGCGCTACCGCGGAAGTGCCAATTTACGCCCCACCGGGCAGCGTCAATTGCGGTGGCTTCACGAGCGATGAATACGCGTCCGCTGGCGAGCATTGCCGCTTTATACCTTGCTGCCATCTTCACCGTCGTACCTGCACCATTGGCGAGGTATGACTGGCTGCATTCAGCGAACATGGAAGTGTTGTCCCATGCCCGAGCAATTACGCTGATGAGCCGTTTGGGGAGGTCGGGTAGTGTGGGGTCCTGCTGCAGATCCTCGCGGAACGCGAGTTTCTCCGCGACGCTCACTCGATACCAACTCGCTGGGGTGATAGACGACTGACTTCGATGACAAGTGGACATGACACTTCGTTCTCCCTGGCCTGGAAGTTTCTGCTCGGATCAAGAGCTGCTGACGAGGATTTACTAACTTCGCTTGAGTGAGCGCCATGCGACACTCACTAGTAACTAATTGTAAGCCTCCCCCCATGGCAGGGAGGTCCGCGAAAATTTTTGAACATACTTCGCTGATCGAACTCCGCAGAATCATGCGCGCGCAGGATCTACGTATGCAACCAGTAAATGGAGAGCGTTCCGGCGACGGATACATTGGACCTAAGGCTGGACTGCCCACGGCAACGATTGGCAACGATACGACGGAACAAACCACGTTTTTTCGACGCAAACGCTACCGATAAGCCGATGGATTCACTGTATTCCGAAGAAGAAAGGGTCGTTCGGGACGAGGGGGTCGCAGGTTCAAATCCTGCCACTCCGACCAACAAATCCAGGCACTTAGCATTTCATAGTCGGACGATGCGCCCGGAAACCACTCAAATCGACAATCTGACGCACAAGCGAATCCCCATAGACCGGCGTTATCTCTGCCTGGGACAAATGGAGAACACGCTCATGCGCTACCCACCCATTCACGCGAGCCGGTTTCGTGTAGCGCGGCATTTGATTTGGCACCTTGCGGCGCTTGATTTGGCACCGCTCTCGGCCTGTAGCTAACTGCCGTTTTACGGTGTCTCGCCCGCAGTCGTAGACGGGTTTCGTCAACGACGGTTTGGGTAGGCGCTCAGATCGCTCCAGTGCGATCTGAAAGACCGAAAACGAGCGTCAATTTTCTTCGTCCTGGCCGCTACGAATCTGCGCAGCCAGTTCGCGACCCACGATCATCAGCGCGGCGTCGAGAAGGGGCAGTAACTGTACGAGTGCGGCTGTCTCGGCCGTCTTGCGCGCCACGATCAAAATGTCAGCCAGGGCCCCGACCGCATCCTCTTGCATCAACTTCATCATTCGCTCCTTTGGCTGTCGGAACGAACCTGTCGGGTGCGGCGCTGCGGCGACAGGTAACTAAGGTGGCAGTCGAAGACCTCCGACCGTGCCAATGGTTGCGATTTGCCGCCTCGGTGCGTCAAACGTCACCGGCGGCCGACACATCTCCACACGCGTGATTTTGGTTCCGTCATGCGCAGCGAGGGACTGAAAAGCCCGCCAACAGCAGCTGTCGGCGGGCTAAAGATTTTCCACGGATTTCGTGGTTTTCCTATTGCTATACCACGAATTTCGTGGGATAACACTTTCACCGAAGCAATGGTGCTTCGGCGGATCGAAAGGGAAGACCATGAGCAAACGGCTCACCCTTCATATCCGGATAGGCAAGTGGCGAGTGACCCTCACCATTAGCCGGTAACTCCGGAGGCCGAGGGCGCTCACATCGCTCTCGGCCGAAGGAACTATAGGATCGAGCAACGGCGGATGCAATGATGACGGAAGCACCGAACAGCCTACGGATTTGGCGGACTGAAGCAGGCCTCACGCAATCGGTCATGGCTCAGCAGATGGGTATCAAGCTGCGGACATACGAAGATCTAGAAGGTGGACGGTCTCCTCTACGGGCGGTTCATCTGGCCGCTGCGCGGTTCGCATTGATCGAACTTCTTGCCATTGGCGATCTGAAGCGGTCGGCACTTCCCGACGATCTGCTGTCCCTTGTCGATGCAGCCGCCGCGCAGACTTGAGCCTATCGACGATGTCAAAGAGCGCGCTCGACCGACGTGACGGCCGAGCGCATGTCACCGCGCGGTCAGATCGCGCTCATGGGCAGTTCGCAGAGTGCGCCACGCATACGCCGCAGCCAAGCTGACCACGCCGTTACCGGCTGCCTCGGATCGGTCCACCCGATCGGCCATCCCATGATCAGGTCCGAAAAGTTCGGGTTGAAGGTCAGGGCGGACGGCGAGCAATTCGGCCCAGGCCGGATAATCATCTGGAGCGGGTGCGAAAAGTCGAACGACATTCGCCGTGTCGGGCGTGCATTGCAGGATGCCATGAGGATCCACACCAGCGTCCAGAGGCGCGCTGCCTGCCCCAGGGCGAGCTGCGTGCCGACCTGCGTCGGATCGTGCTTCAACCGCATGCCGCCGCGCTGCAGCTGTAGAATGGCCCGGTTGCAGTAGAGCGACTTGGTCGGCGTGGGCCAGAATGAAGAGCCTTCGCCGGAAATGGCTGGCGCCGACCTCTCGCGCGCTAAACAGGCCCGCCTTGACGCGATAGCCCATGCCCGCCAGGTCTGCGAACACGTCGGCGGCTCCCATGGACAGGTGCCCCTCGACATTCTCGAAGAAACACCATTCGGGTCCGATCTCGCCGACGATCCGCTTGATATGCGGCCAGAGGTGACGGGGGTCGCTTGCCCCCGCGCGACGCCCGGCGAAGCTGAAAGGCTGGCAGGGGTAGCCGCCAGAGACGACAGAAACCTTTCCACGCCAAGGGCGGCCGTCGAAGGTCGTGACATCATCCCAGATAGGCGCGTTATCCAGGGCCTGGTCAGCCATCCGGGCCACGAGGACGGCCGCAGGGAGTGCTTCCCGCTCGACGTAACAGACAGTCTCATATCCGGGTTCAGCGATATGGAGGCCGAGCTCCAATCCGCCAACGCCGGCGCAGAGGGCGAGACCGGCGAGCCGGTCAACGGGTCGAGGTGGGGTATGTAGAGCCACACGTTTCGTGTCCTGATCCGGCGCTCGGTGCGCTCGGTTGCTGGCTCGCATGGCCTGCGGTCGGCTCGCTCGGCCGGAATCGGGTCGTGGTTTTGCAGCGCCGGCACCGGATCTCGATACCGGTCGGCCAGCCTTCGCATTTGAACAACAGGGCGGAACACGTTCCGCATCGCACATCCTGCACTATCCTTCGCCTTTGCCCTTTGCCATAGCCGCGATCTTGCGTGAAGGCGGGCCCGTTCATGGGCACCAGGTCCATCGCCGCCGAACACCAGTTCAACCGCGCCGCCTGCGCATCGTGCGCGGCCAGCATCCAGAACCCGTCCAGCCTGGCCCAGATGCCGGCAGCCTTCAGGTCTGCGACAAGCACAGAGATTAGCTGCCTGCGCGCGGCGGCCGGCGCCATCGTCATGCGCGCCAGCAGCGTATCGACCTCCGGGTCATAGCCGCCGCCAGCCGGCTGCCGAAGGCGCTTCGCAGGCCGCCCGATGCTGAAGGATGGCTGACCGAACACCAGCATCGTCAACCCTTTTTCGTAATGGCGAGCGATGCCGAACCCATCGCTGCACGGGCATAGACGCTTTCCGTCGTCAGGCCCGCGACCGCGAAGCTATCGTTGTCCGCAGTCAGCAAATGCCCGTCGGCCTGGGTCGGCTCTGCGGCGGCAATACGGACATAGACATCCGCGCCGCCGATCCGTTGCAGCAGGCATTCCGTGGAGCCCGTTGCAACCGCCGTCCATGCCGGCCCAAGGGACTGCGTCGTGGTGACGATCGCCATGCCATCACTCTCCTATCTGCGGCTACAGGGCGCGAAGATGCGCCGCGTCACGCAGGTCGCACGGTACCGCGCCCACCCAATCCAGAATGCGGCCGTCGAAGCGCTCCCATCGCTTGAGCTTTTGCGGAAGCCGTTCCTCCCCGATCAGCAGGATCGCGGCCGACGACGAATTGTAGATATCTGCAACAAGGTGAACCATCGACCGGTCCACCACATGGTCCATTTCGTCGATGATCAGCGGCCGGCCCGACTTGACGAGCTGCTCGGCGATCTGGTCGACCATCTCCGGCACCGTCCGGCCGGGTTCGATCCCCATCGATCGCAGGATGGCCAAGGCGAAATGGCGCCGGGTCCAGGCGGATTTCACCTCGATATAGTAGGCACGATGCTTGACGGCCGCGTGGCTCGCGGCCGAACTCTTGCCATAGCCGGACGGGCCATACAGCACGACCATTCCCGGCAGGTGGATGGGGCGTTCCATGGCCCGCGTCAGCGCGCTGACCGCCATGGCGACATTGCGTAAGGGCGCCGTCGTCGCGTCGACATTGACGAGGGACAGATCGTGCATCATTGCTTGCATGTTCCTTGTTGCAGGGTTCACAGGGCCGTCTGGACGCGCGCGACGCTCCAGGCGGCCATTTCGTTTTCGGCGCGGTATTCGGCCGTCGCCGGGTAGGCGCGGTGCCAGCGCTCAAGCTTCTGGTCGACGATCCGACCGGCGGCGATCAGCCCATCCACGTGCAGCCACGTCTCGTAGCGTTCCCGGCCCATGGCGGGGCCTTGCGGTATGTCGATCTCGTGGGTCGCCTCATGCGTCACGGCCTGCTGCGCGACGAATTCGCGCTCAAGCTCGGCATGGAGGTCGATGACGTTGCTCGGCATCTGCCGGTCCAGGTCGATCAGCGCCGGCCCGCGCTCCGCGCGGATCAGTTCGATCTGGCGTTCGCGCAGGTCGATGCGGCGCTTCTCGCGCTGGTCGCGGGCGTATTCGATGCGCGATTGCGGTTGTTCGTCCACGACATTGCCGTCACGCTCGGCGATGCAGATGAGCCGTTCGTCGTCCAGCCGACGCACCCACACCTTGGTCCCGTCGTGCACGTCGTAACCGACCCGCACGCGCTCCCCGCCATAGGGCTCCAGCGCTTGAGCGAAGTACCGCCCCCATGGCAGGCTGATCTCGCCACGCTGGACGGTCCGCACCAGCTGCGGGCGGAACAGGTCTTGCGTCAGCTCGGCCGGCAGCAACGCCGGCTCCCACCCATTCGCGCGCTCGCCCGCCATCGCCTCGGCCGGCGTCATATGCCGCAGGCGTCCCGTCGCGCCGTCGCGGATCTTCGACAGGCTGCGGTGCGGACGGTCGTTGTAGGCCGCGACCGTGGCGCCGCACCATCTCAGGAACTCTACCCATGGCATCAGGAGGCGGGAGGCGCCTGTCCTGCGGATATCGGCGTCGGTCAGCTTGACGATCTTGCGGCGCGCCTCGTTGTCCATGTCGCGTCCGCTGTAGCTGATCAGGGTGCGCGCCTCGCGCTTCCACAGCGTCGCCTGCAACCGTTCGATCTTGCCGCGTGCCTGCGCCCGTCCCGCGATCGAGTTGGTGGGCGTTGCCCCGATCCGGCCGATGAGGCCGGTCAATTCGGATGTCATCTCGGCCGCCGTGAAGCCGGCGCCGTTGTCGGTGTAGAACAGCGCGAATTGCCCGAAGTCTTCGACCGTCTTGCGCACCGCGTCCATGACGACCTGTGTCGACTCGGCAAGGCCCGCCGACCAGCCGAGGACGAAGCGCGTGCGCACGTCCACGACCGCGCAAACCTCCGGCCGGAAGGGCTTCCCATGCACCGGATGCGCGACGTCGGCCTTGAATGTGTGGCCGTCCGCCGTCACCACGTCCATCGGCATCAAACGGTCCGTTGAACGCCGCTTGAACGTCTTGAACGCCAGCAAGCCATTCGGCCCATGGCGGCCGCGCTCGCGGTCGACCACGCCCATCGTCTTGAGGAACCGACGCGCCTGGTCGTAGCTCGGCGCCGTCACATCGGCCGGCAACCGCGCCGGCAGATCTTCCATGACCGCCATCAGCGACCGTTTGGTCGCTGTCCGCCAGAGCGCCAGGAGCTCCGGCGCCCAGGCCGGCACGGCATCGGCGCGGGCCCGAACCTCGGCGGGCGCGAGCGCGGTGATGCCGCGCGCCGCATCGGCACGCCAGCGGAACAGGGTCCGCATCGTGATCGTCCGCGCGCCGTTCTCGCCGGCGCGCGCATTGGCCACCGGGATCAGGGCTTGCAGCTCGGGGCGGAGCGCGCCGGCATCGGCAAGCCGAATGAGCTCGCGCATCGCGCCCTTCACGCCCGCCAGCGCGGCCATGCGCTCCAGCTCGATCAGGATGGCGGCGCGCGCATCCATGCAACGGCGCTGCCAGTCGGCCATCCCGGCCGCCGTCCGGGCAACAGCCGCCAATGGCGTGGCAGTCGGCGTCGCGCAGGGTGTCGGCGCCGGCGTCGCCGATGCGGCGAGCCGTCCGGCCAGGGCTTCGCGGGCGGCGGGCGGCAGCGAGGCCACCGCATATTCCCTGCCGCCGCCCGATTTCTCGCGCGTCCGCCAGGCCCACCCCTCCCGCATGGCCATCTTGGCGATGCCCGCATGCGATGTCGGAAGCCCCGGCAGGCGATGGGTCGCCAGTTGCATGGCCGTCAGATGCGTCGCCATCACTCCACATCACCCTTGCGCTGACGGTCAGCCCATTCCCGCGCCCGGGCGGGAAGGGTCTTCAAGAGCAGTTCCTTGCGCCCCTTGAGCCGCTTCTCCTCCAATTCGACCATCGCCAGCTCGGCCAGGGCTGCGGCCTCGCTCGGCACCGCGCGGTGGTCGCAGGCCGTCACCAGCGTGTGCAGCAATCGGTAATCGCCGGCGATCCGGCAGATGGCGGGCAGCCGCCAGGCCGGCAATTGCCAGTCCCCGGCGCTGGCGCTGCAGCGATCCAGCACGGCCTTGGTGAACTCGCGCCCATCGTCACGCGGCTGCAGGCGGTTGATCTGCGCCACGACGGCGTAGCGGTCGAGCCCGTGGCGCGTCTTCGCAATGGCCAGCGTTTCGCCTAGGGCCTCACGGATCGCGGCGTCGAGGCTGGACAGAGGCGCCGGCGGTGCCTGGTCGAACAGGCTCGGCTGGTCGGATGCGCAGGTGGGGCGGCGGGCCATCGATCAGCCCTCCGAAGGCGACCGTTCGGTCGCAAATGCGCGGCTGGTGATTTCCACGCCCACGACCGCCGCCCACTGGAAAAGGCCCTGCGCGGTCGGCTCGCGCTGGCCGCTCTCCCACCGCTGGAAAGTGCGCAGCGCAATGCCCATCCGCTCGGCCACGACCTGCTGCGACATGCGGCAGTCGCGCCGTGCGCGCAGCAGCGCGCCGGTCAGCGACATGTACCGTCCCTGCCATGTCACGGCCGCGCTCATAGCCCGGCCTCGATGTCGCGGGCCAGCTGCTCCTCGAACTCGGCGATCCAGTCGCAATTGTCGTTCGCGGCCCTGCGCCGGAACATGGAAACGAGGCGGGCCAGCATGTTCATGCTGCACCCGGAATCGAACGATGACAGTCGAACGCGGCCCGTGCGAGCCTGTTGGTGTTGGCGGATGTTTTCGCCGAAACCTTGCGCGTTCCATTCCGCAGGTAGCGGGTGGGCCAGATTGTATGAGGAGACACGCCAAGCAGCTCGGCAATCGCGGCCTCGCCGCCGACATGGGATCGGGTCAGGGCCGATCGGCATGCCGCAAAGTGCAAGCCGCCCGATCGCGCCAGCCCCTCAAGAGTCCAACGCACGCCATCCCCATCCCTTGTCATGCGAACGGCTGATTTGATTTCCTCGGGGTCCCAATCGCCGGATGGCAACCGGGTCACAGTCCAGGTGCCGTTTGGGTTTCGTACCGCCATAGTGTACCTTTTGCCCTCAGGCGGCCCGGCCAGGGGCCGCCTTTTATTGGAGGTTTATTTGCATGTTCACGGTCATGAACAAGCGCAAAGTATCATATGTCGGACTGAACTCAACCGGAAAATTTGGGTATAATCCTACACGCCGCACTGCGCCGGCGATAAATCGATCATTATCAAATGTATTCAAATACTTAATACGAAAGGCTGGAAATTGGTGCCCAGTATCATCCTGGGGGCCTGTAGGATGAAACAGTTCGCTGACCGACTGAAGGCGGCCATGAAGCGGAAGGGCCTGACCCTAGATAGTCTATCGGATAATACCGATATCTCGCGTTCAGCCCTGGCGCGTTGGACGTCGGGCAAGGCTGATCCGCCGATCAGCAACACCGCCAAGGTCGCTGACGTGCTAGGCGTAAGCACCGACTGGCTGATCTACGGACGCGGTTCACCGGACACGAAAGCCTCCGCGTCGCACAGCGTCACATCGCCAAAGGAAGATGATGGGGAACCAATGCTGCGCCGACGGACAGATGTCCTCAGCGTTGATCTGCTTCAGGAACTATCGCGAACCATTCAGCGGGTTTACGCCGAGGAAAACGCGCGGATCACGAGCGACCAACTCGTGTTGCTCGTCGCCGAGAATTACAATCGCCTGATCACCTTCTCCGCCCGGCCGGACGTTCAACGATCGATGATCCCGATCATCGCCGAAGAACTTCGCTCCGATCTCCAGCGACCTGACATCAAACACCGGGCCTGAAGCTGGTACGCAAAGCCCCTGCCGAGGCTGTAGTTCCTGCATGAAATACAACCAGCGCCCGCCGATGGATATCAACAGCCGCGACCGTAACCGCCGATAGCATCCAGGACCCGCACAGCAATACGCCCGACCGCAATGGGCCGGGCGCTCAAAACCTTGATCACATGGTGCCAAATCAAGCACAAATTCCGATCACCAGCGCTCAATATCGGCTCCAACCTGCTCACCGCAATTTCAGCTTCCCCGAGCGACTGACCCCCCGCAAACCCCTACAACGCCGGGCTTCCAGCCCAACCGGTGCCAAACCTCCCCAGTGCCAATCCGATCACCTCCCCACATTCGCATCGACAAAGAGCTGAACTGGAAAGAAGAGCTGCCGGAACGGCCGACCACGATACCTGCGGATCTAAAGGCGCATCAGGCGCGGCTGCGGATGTAATTTGGCGTGTCTGGGCATCGGTAGCCCTCACGCATGGCATCAGCGCAGCCGCGGCGCCGGCACAAATTGCGGAGCAGCCTGAATGACGGCGCTCGCTCAGATTCACGTGGGAAAGAAGGCGCTCGGCCTCGATGACGATACCTACCGCGCCGTGCTCTTGCGTGTCACGGGGAAGGCGTCGGCGAAAGACATGTTGCCCGATGAACGGCGCCTGGTCCTGACGGAATTCTACCGCCTCGGCTTCAAACCACTCGACAAGCCGCGCAGGATTGCTGGCAAACGGGCCTTGGAGGGGCCGTTTGCCGCCAAACTGCAGGCTCTGTGGTTGGCGGCCTGGAACCTCGGTCTGGTCCGGGACCGCCGTGACGCCGCGTTGTTGGCGTTTGTCCAGCGCATGACCGGTATCGAGCGAACCGAATGGCTTCGGGAACCGAACGCTGCGCGTCGGGTCATCGAGGGCCTGAAGGCCTGGTTGGAGCGCGACGGCGGTGTGGACTGGTCCGTGACGTCGCAGCAGCCTGGCTGGGCTGCACGCTACGGCTACAGGATTGCCTGGGCGCAATGGCGGAAGCTGGAGCCGAAGGGCACAGCGGTACGCTTTTGGTCCGAGATTGCGATCATCATCGGCCGTCCGTTGTTCAGCGGCAAGCCGACCGATGCAGAATGGATCGCGGTCATGAACCAGCTCGGCGAGCGCATCCGCTCAGGATACGCCCGATGATCGGATCAACGCGAGATCTTGCGCAGTTCCGCAGCGCGTGCGGCGGCTTCCGCTTGCGGAACGAGGACGTATCCACGCTCGGCCATGCAACCGGCCATGATCTCGCCGAAGCTGTCGCGACGATCATTCAGGACCTGCTGTGCCTGGATCGCCGGAATGAGGCCGCTGGAGTAGACCGGGGTCTGGCCGGCAACCGATTGGTTCACGCGGCCGGAGCAAATGGTCCGGTCCTGCTCTCCTTGCAGCCGCAGCTTCGGATCGGACTGCATGGACCGACCATCCGTTCGCACCCACAGCATCCCCTGCATCGGGTCCGTGCTCTGGCAGCCGGACAGCGTGACGATCATGAGGATCCCCGACAGGACGATTCGTTTGTGCATGAGGCGACTCCCGGCAGTTGCATGGCCCATATCGGTATGAACCATCCTCAACGTCCACTAGCAACCAGCGGTCGGGATTGCGATCATGGTTAAGCCGCCGGCCCACCTTCTCCCCTATGTCGATGTCCTCGGACCGGATCTGGCGATGGATTTTCTGCTCGCCTTTGGCGGGTCGCCTGTGTACCTCGCGCTCCGACCGCAGGCCGGCTCGGCCGTTGCATCGCTGATCGGGATCGACAAGACAGCAGCGCTCGCTGAACGGCTTGGCGGCGGTGGCAATTACGTCGTCCCGGTCGGCAAGAAGTGGGTCGCGAACGTCCTGCACAGGCGCGGTTTGTCGGTCTATGCCGTAGCGCGCCAGCTCCACATGAGCCATGTTGCCGCGAGAAAGCTCATCATCCGGGATACACATCAGCTCGACATGTTTCCAGCCGAAGACACCAACTCCGCTAAGGACCTATAGCGGCGAACAAATCAGACAGACGCGGCATCGTCTCCCGCTGAGTATCAGGACTGGGCCGACATACTCAGCGGGCGACCTGACCTTCAACCCGAACTTTTCGGTTTGGATCATGGGCTGGCCGATCGGGTGGACCGATCCGAGGCGGCCGGTAACGGGGTGGTCAGCCTGGCTGCGGCGTATGCGTGGCGAACTCTCAAGGCTGCCCATCTCAAGCAGTTGACGGTTCGCTAACCACAACGCCGTCTCTCAACCGACGACAGGTCGGGAACCGGTCGACGCCGACCAGTGCAACCTGTTGAGAGGGGTCGATACACGAGAGGCTTGCTCCGTGAAGACAACGGAGCAAGTCATGAGGCGACAGAACGTAGACCCCCTCAGGATGCTGGCGGATATCCTCCTCGTGGCGCGGCACAAGGCGGCCGAAGAGGAGGCTCAGGAGGTTCTGCCTGCCATAGACCTGGCATTGAGGATCGTCGGGAACGCGATGGCGGACGAACCGAAGAGCGACAGAATGGCGCGTCATTAAGGAGAGACGGGTTCGGTAGTCCGTGAGGTGCAATCAATGCACCTTCAAGTGCGGGACTGTTGGCAGACTGGTCTTGCGCGTGCTGCAGACTCATTTTGCGCGCTACACGTGTCAGCGGTGTGACATACCGAGCGTTTGGGGTCGCTGTATCGTCGCGTCGAATACGCATGCAGCCGGCCTCCCCCTATCCCGGCCCCGTCACCACGCGACTCCATTCCAATCCAGTCCATAAAATCGATAGATTATTTCTTCTGTCGTGGTGTCCGTTCGTCCTAGCTTGGTGATCGATCCGGTGCTGCAGGCCCTGCGTCCGGTTCGACCGAAGAGTTTGTCGAAGCCGGCTCTGGCTTCGGCCCGAAAGTGGGGACGACATGACGAAGCTCCGGCTGGCTGCACTCGCAGGCTCCTACAACCGCCCTTCGCGGACCGTATCGCTCGTGCAGGAAATCGCGAAGCGGGCGCAGCAGCGTTACGGGTTCTCGACCGAGCTGTTCGATCTGGAACAGATCGGCCCGTCCCTGAATGTCGCGCAGGGGCCGGGCGATCTCGATGCCAATGCACGGCGCATCCTTCAATCGCTGGTCGAAGCTGATCTGATCGTCATCGGATCGCCGACCTACAAGGGCTCCTATCCGGGGCTTTTCAAGCACTTCATCGACCTGATCGATCCGAACGCCCTGCGTGGCAAACCGATTCTCCTCAGCGCCACGGGCGGGGGCGAGCGGCATGCGCTGATGGTCGAGCACCAGCTTCGCCCGCTCTTCGGCTTCTTTATGGCGTCGACCTTGCCCACCGCGGTCTACGCCTCCAACGCCGAACTCACCGATTACCGGGTTTCGTCCGAAGGACTCTCCGCCCGGATCGACGAGGCCGTGGCGGATATCTCCATTTTTTTCCCAAGCCTTTCGACGGCCCTGGCCGCCGAGTGACATCAAGCCTGCCGACACGACAGGAGCTGCCGCGATGAACCCGCCCGGACGCACACGCCTCAAGGCCGTGCAGGCCCTCATGCTGGCCGCGGTGCTGATTGGCCCGGCCGGCGCGCTCGCCGACGAACTCGTCATCGGGGTTACACCCGGGGCCCTTGCCGACTCCATCGAAGTCGCAGCCCGTGCGGCGCGCCAGGACGGGCTCGATGTCCGCGTGGTCGAGTTCAGCGACTGGACCACGCCCAACCTTGCCCTCGCCTCCGGCGATCTCGATCTGAACTACTTCCAGCACAAGGCCTTTCTCGACAATGCCGTGGCCGAAACCGGCTACGATCTCGTCAGCGTCGGGATCGGCATCCTGCCCAATATCGGCCTCTACTCGTCGCGCTATCAGAGCTTCGACGCCCTGCCAGACGGGGCGCGGGTCGGCATTGCCAGCGACCCGGTGAACCAGGGCCGTGGGCTGCTGCTGCTTCAGCAGGCCGGCTTGATCACGCTGACGGACGGCGTGGCGTCGCACGGAACACTGGACGACGTCGTGGAGAACCCACGGGAGCTCGACTTCGTCGAGATCGAGGGGCCGCAACTCGTCCGCGCGCTGGACGACGTCGATCTCGCCCAAGGGTACCCGGCGCATTACGTCAATGCCGGCAAGCCGGATATTGCGGGTTCGGCGCTCCTCTATTCGGGCGTCGAGGATACGGACTTCGCCATCCGCTTCGTCTCCCGCAAGGACAATGCGCAAGACCCCGATATCGGCCGCTTCATCGACATCTACCAGAACGACCCGGCCGTCAGGGCCGAGATCCACCGCGCCTATGCCGGCAACGATGCGCTCTACTCCCTGCCCTGGGAGCACCGCGAGGCCGCCACCCAGCCCGCCGACCAAACCGGAAAGTGACCTCCATGACGAAGCTTCTGACCCGCAAGCTCCTGGCGGCGGCGCTCCTGTCCCTCATCATCGCACCGGCCATGGCGCAGGATCTGCGGATCGGCGTGGTGCCCGGCGCCTATGGCGACAGTGTCGCCAAGGCCGCGGAAATCGCCAAGGCGGAGAACCTGAACGTCGAGGTGATCGAGTTCACGGACTGGACGACGCCGAATGTCGCGCTGCAGGCCGGCGATATCGATGTGAACTACTTCCAGCACGTGCCCTTCCTGAACAACGCCATCAAGGAGCGGGGCTACGACTTCGGCGTGGCCGGGGTGGGTGCGCTCTCCAATATCGGCCTTTATTCGCTCAAGCATAAGAGCTTCGACGAGCTCCCTCAGGGCGGTACGGTCGCCATCCCCAATGATCCGGTGAACCAGGGGCGTGGCCTCCTCCTTCTGGAACGGGCCGGCCTGATCACGCTGAAGGAGGGCGTCGGCTTCCTCGGCACGCTGGACGATATCGTCGACAATCCGAAGGCGCTCAGCTTCACCGAAGTCGAAGGGCCGCAGCTCGTGCGCGTGACGCCCGATGTCGATCTGGCCCTCGGCTATCCGCATTTCATCGTGGCATCCGGCACCTTCGACCCGTCGGCCGGCCTGATCTATTCGGGCATCGAGGATCGCAACTTCGCCATCCGCTTCGTCACCAAGTCGCAGGATGTCGACCGCGCCGACATCAAACGCTTCATCGAAATCTACCAGACCTCGCCGGAGGTCGCGTCGGTGATCGACACCGCCTTCGCGAAGGACCCCAAGCTCTACCTCCTCGCCTGGAAGAATTAGGAGGCCGCCGGTGACCTTCCTGTCCGCACCGTCCCTTAGACGCGGCATCGCCTTCGAAGCGCAGGGGCGGCCGGCCCCGTCCCGTGCTGCTTCAGGGGCCAGCGCCGAGGCCGCGGCACAAAACGGGGCCGTCCGCGGCGGCTCCGTCCGCTTCGAGCGGATCGATAAGGTGTACCGCTCGAAATCCGGAGATGTCAGCGCGCTCGCCGGGATCGACGTGGAGGTGAAGCCCGGGTCGATCTTCGGGATCATCGGCCGCAGCGGCGCCGGCAAGTCCAGCCTGATCCGTCTGGTCAACCGGCTGGAAGCGCCGACCGGGGGCCGCGTCCTCGTCAACGGTGTCGATATCGCCACCCTCGACACGCCGGGGCTCGTCGGCCTTCGGCGGCGGATCGGCATGATCTTCCAGCACTTCAACCTCCTGTCCGCCAAGACCGTCTGGGACAATATCGCCCTGCCGCTCGTCGTGGCCGGCACACCCCGCGCCGAGATCGGGCCGCGTGTGGAGCGTGTGCTCGAACTCGTCGGCCTTTCCGACAAACGGGACGTCTATCCCGCGCGTCTGTCGGGCGGCCAGAAGCAACGCGTCGGCATTGCGCGCGCCCTCGTCTGCGATCCGGACATTCTCTTGTGCGACGAGGCAACGTCCGCTTTGGACCCGGAGACGACGCTGTCGATCCTGGCGCTGCTCAAGGATATCAACCGCCGGCTCGGCCTCACCATCATCCTCATCACCCACGAGATGAGCGTCATCCGCGAGATCTGCGATACCGTCCTCGTGCTCGAACAGGGCCGGATCGTCGAGACCGGGCCGGTATGGCGCATTTTCGGCGATCCGCAGGCAGAAGCGACACGCGCCTTGCTGCAGCCCTTGGTGCGCGATCTGCCGGACGACATTGCCCTGCGGCTCAAGACCACCAGGAGCGGTCCGACGGACCATGCCGTGCTTTCCCTCCACTATACGGGCGAAGGCGGTGAGCCGGACCTCGCCGCCATCGCAGCGGCGCTCAATGCTCCGCTGACACTTCTTCACGCCGCGATCGATCGCGTGCAGGGGCGCTCGCATGGGCGCCTGCTCGTCAAGATCGCCGGCCGCGAACCTTCCCCCGAAACACTCGCTGCGCTGGCGCAGGACGCAAAGGTCATCGGCTATGTCCGCGATCATGCTTGAACGACTGTGGAACGCCTTCCTGGACACCAGCCTGATGGTCGGCGTCTCGGCATCTCTGGCGGCCCTGTTCGGAATTCCGCTTGCGGTCCTTCTGGTCGCGACGGCACCTGGCGGGATCCGCGAGGCGCCCCGCCTCAACGCCGTGGTCGGCGCGCTGGTCAACGGCTTCCGCGCCACGCCCTTCATCGTGCTGCTCGTCGCGCTGATCCCGCTCACACGGCTTCTGGCCGGCACGACGATCGGCGTCTGGGCCGCCATCGTTCCCCTGACGATCAGCGCAACGCCGTTCCTGGCCCGGATTGCCGAGGTGAGCATCCGCGAGGTTGATCGCGGACTGGTCGAGGCGGCACAGGCCATGGGCTGCCGCCGCTGGCATATCGTGCGCCACGTCCTCTTGCCGGAAGCGCTGCCCGGCATCGTCGGCGGCCTGACCATCACCGTCGTCACCATGATCGGCGCCTCCGCCATGGCAGGCGCAGTGGGTGCCGGCGGCCTCGGCGACATGGCGATCCGCTACGGCTACCAGCGTTTCGATACGGTGGTCATGATCGCTGTCATCGTGGTCCTCATCGCCATGGTCATGACCGTGCAATTTGCAGGCGACCGGACCGTCCGCGCACTGCGCGCTCGATAAAGGAGGGGCATCATGGCTCCCATCACCCGCCTTCCTGCGCCACCCCGGGCCCCGCAGCGCATCGACACCCACGCGCAGGCGATCGACGCGGCCCGCGCGCTGGCTGCGCATTACCGCCCCGGGGCGGTCGCGCGCGATCGCGAACGCCGCCTTCCCTTCGACGAGATCGAGCGCCACACGGCCTCCGGCCTCGGCACCCTGACGGTGCCGCGCAGCCATGGCGGGCCCGACCTGCCGCTGACGACGGTGGTGGAGGTCTTCGAAATCATCTCCGCGGCCGATGCCTCGCTCGGCCAGATCCCGCAGAACCAGTTCGGCGTCATCGCCCTCCTGCGGGATTTCGGCTCGCAGGATCAGCAAGCCCGCTTCTTTGCCGATATTCTGGCGGGCCACCGGATCGGCAATGCCGGCCCGGAAAAGGGCAAACGGGCGCTGACGCACAATGAAACGCGCCTGCACCGCAAGGACGGCAAACTCGTTCTCGTCGGGGAGCGCTTCTATTCGACCGGCGCCGCCTTCGCCCACTGGATCCCGACCCGCGCGGCCGATACCGAAGGGCGGCCCGTACAAGTGTGGGTGCGCCGTGACGCGCCAGGCGTGCGGGTGGAGGATGACTGGCTCTCCTTCGGCCAGCGCACGACATCCAGCGGGACGGTCGTCTTCGACCATGTCATCGTGGAACAGGCCAACATCCTGCCCGTATGGCGGTTCGCCGAGACGCCGGGGCTGACCGGGCCGACATCGCAGCTCGTCCAGGCCGCCATCGATTCCGGCATTGCAGCGATGGCCCTGGACGATGCGGCCAGCTTCGTCCGGGACAAGGCCCGCCCCTGGATGGATTCGGGTGTCGAGCGCGCCGTCGACGATCCGACCATCATCCATGCCTACGGAGCGTTGCAGGCCGACTTTCATGCCGCACAGGCCGTGTTGTACGAAGCGGCAGAAACCATCGACCGCATCGCCCGCGACCCCGTGACGGCCGAAAGCAGCGCGGCGGCATCCGTCGCCGTTGCCGAGGCGAAGATCCTGACCACGGACATCGCTCTGGCCGCGTCCGAGATGCTCTTCGACCTGGCCGGCTCATCCGCGACACGCGCCGCCCACGGGTTGGACATGCATTGGCGCAATGCGCGCGTCCACACGCTGCACGATCCCGTGCGCTGGAAATACCATCTCGTCGGGAATTACGCCTTGAACGGCGTCCTGCCGGCCCGCCACCAGTGGAATTGAGCCCATGTCGCTTGCCGTCAACGACAACGCATTGACGCCCGCCGCCCCGGCACCGCGTCGAGTGGCCACGGTCATCGGGACCGAGGCACAGGCCCTGGCAACCGCCGAGCGCCTGGCACAGGAATTCGCCGCGGATTCGGCGGAGCGCGACAGGCACCGCAACCTTCCCTGGCATGAACTGGACCGGCTGTCGGAGGAAGGGCTCCTCGGCATCACCGTGCCCCGCGCCTATGGCGGTGCGGACGTCTCGCCGGCCGTGCTGGCCCGTGTGATCGCCACCCTGTCGCGGGGCGACGGCTCCATCGGGCAGATTCCCCAGAACCATTTCTACGCGCTGGAAGTCCTGCGTGTCGGCGGCACCAAGGAACAGAAGAAAGCCCTCTACGCGCTGGCGCTGAGCGGCCATCGGTTCGGGAACGCGCTGGCAGAGATCGGGCGGCGCGATTTCCGCCGAACCACGCGGCTGGAGCGTGATGGCGATGGCTATACCGTGTCCGGGCGCAAGTTCTACTGCACCGGCGCCATCTATGCACACGTCATTCCCACCCTTGCCGTGGCGCAGGAAGATGGAACGGAAGTCTCCTATCTGGTCTTCGTGCCGCGTTCGGCGCCCGGCATCTCGATCGACGACGATTGGGACGGGTTCGGGCAGCGGGTGACCGGCAGCGGCACGGTCACCTTCGACAGGGTGGCGGTGGACGCCGCCGCAATCGTGCCGTTCCAGGCTTCATTCGACAGGCCGACGACGATCGGCCCCTTCGCGCAGCTCCTCCATGCGGCCATCGATCTCGGCATCGGCGAGGCAGCCTACCGCGAGACGATCCGCTTCGTGCGGGAGCGGGCGCGGCCGTGGATCGATGCCAATGTGGAGACGGCAGCGCAGGACCCGCTGACGATCCACCATCTGGGGGAAGTCCATGTGGGCTTGCGGGCCGCGCAGGCGCTGCTGGCCCGGGCCGGCAGGATCGTCGCAGCGGCGCAGGCCGCGCCGGACGAAGACAGCGTCGCGGCCGCCTCCATTGCTGTCGCGGAAGCACGCATCCATTCGACAAAAGCGGGACTGGCCGCAGCCAACCGCCTGCTGGAACTGTCCGGCACCTCCGCGACCATGGAGGCGGACAATCTCGACCGCTATTGGCGCAACGTCCGCACCCACACCTTGCACGATCCCGTGCGGTGGAAATACCAGGCGGTCGGCCAGTACTATTTCAACCAGCGCCGCCCCCCGCGGCACGGCGCGATCTGAAGGTGTATGATGCCGGACGGCAAAGAGATCCTGTTGAATGCCTTCGCGATGAACTGCGTCGGCCACATCAACCACGGCTTGTGGACGCATCCGCGCGACCGCTCCGTGGACTATCACAGCCTCCAGCATTGGACGCAACTCGCGCAGACACTCGAGCGCGGGCTCTTCGACGGGCTGTTCCTGGCCGATATCGTCGGGGCCTATGATGTCTATGGCGGCAATGTCGATCTGACCTTGCGGGAATCCATCCAGCTTCCCGTCAACGATCCGCTGCTCCTGGTGCCGGCCATGGCGGCCGTCACGCGGCACCTGGGCTTCGGCGTCACGGTCAACATTAATGTCGAGCATCCCTATACCTTCGCCCGCCGCATCTCGACGCTCGATCATCTGACGCAAGGGCGAGTCGGCTGGAACATCGTGACGGGGTATCTGGACAGCGCGGCCCGTGCCGTCGGTCAGGATGGGCAAGCCGAGCACGACCTGCGCTACGACCGGGCCGACGAATACCTGTCCTTGGCGCGCAGCCTGTGGGAAGACAGTTGGGACGACGATGCCGTGCGCGCCGATCGCGCCGCCCGCATCTATGCCGACCCAGCCAAGGTCCGCCCGATCCGGCACCAGGGCCGCTTCTACCGATCCGAAGGCTACCACCTGTCCGCCCCCTCGCCGCAGCGCACGCCCGTTATCTTCCAGGCCGGCTCGTCGGGCCGGGGCCTGCGTTTCGCGGCGGCAAATGCGGAATGCGTCTTCATCTCCGCCTCGGACAAGGCACGGGCACGCGCCCTGTCACGCCAGTTGCGGGCCGCCGTCGTGGAGGCCGGGCGCGCGCCACAGGATGTGAAGATCTTCGTCGGCATCACCGTCACGGCCGATGCGACAGAGGCCGCCGCCCGGGAGCGCCATGCCGAGTATCTGGCCTATGCCAGCGCAGATGCGGGGCTCGCCCATTTTTCGGCCAGCACGGGGATCGACTTCTCCCGCTTCGACCTGGACGAGCCCATCGCCTATGGCCCGTCCAATGCGATCCAATCGGCCACGAGCCTTGCCCGGGAGAAGCAATGGACGCGCCGCCAGCTCCTGGGCGAACTCGCTCTTGGCGGCCGCTACGCCACGATCGTCGGCGATGGCGGACAGGTTGCGGAGGAACTGGCCTCCTGGATCGACGAGGGGGAAATCGACGGCTTCAACCTTGCGCGCACCGTTGTGCCGGAGAGCTTCGAAACCTTCGTCGATCATGTCGTGCCGGAACTGCAGTCTCGCGGCCGCTACAAGGCCGACTATACGCCCGGCACCTTGCGCCACAAATTGTTCGGCAAGGGGGACGGGTCTCGAACCAGCTCGGCTCAGGCGCACGTCCGCGAAGCGGTCGGCGCATGAGCGGGGCCGGCCGTCCCGTTTCAGGAGGCGCTGGCCTGTTGCGCCTGCGGGCGATGCGAGCCGGCGATGGTTTCGCCGAAGCTGTAGGCCTCCTCCAGATGCGGGTCGTCACGCGCCACTCGCTCGCGGCACTGGCGCAACTGGTCCTCTACCGAGGCGTCACACTGGTCCTCAGACGAATAGCGGGCGTGATGGGCAATGCGAAGGATGGCGGTCCGCCTAGATTTGCAGCAATGCCTTGAGTTTGGCGCGAACCTCGGCCAGCACTGCGGCAGTGACCTCGCCTTTGCGTCTGGCTTTGCGAGCGCGCCAATCAAGGTTCTTGATCTGATCGGCAAGAATGGCGCTTGGCGGATTCTGGCTGATGACGACTTCGAAGGGATAAGCTTTGAGTTTCGTCGTCAGCGGGCAGCACAACATCATGCCCCGCATCCCGTTGTAGCGGGCGGGCGACAGCACTAGAGCGGGGCGATGGCCTGCCTGCTCGTGCCCGGCCTGCGGATCGAAGTTCACCCACACGATGTCGCCGCTGTCAGGCACCCACGCGGCCATCACCAGACTTCCTTGCCGACCGGAGCGCCGAAATCTACCTCGTCATGGAAGGTGTCGGGCGTCATCCCGGCCAACAGCGTGTCAAGATCATAGGAAAGGTTCTGGACGGGTTCGATGACAACCCGGCCATCTTCCTCGCGCACCTCCACCGCCTGATCGACATGCAGGTTGGCGGCGGTCATCACCGAATGTGGAATCCGAACCGACGCGCTATTGCCCCATTTCTTGATGTTCACTCGCACAGCTGCGTCTCCTGTATCTATGGTGTCGATACATTAGTACGTCTTGCAGTGGTGTCAACAGTGTTGATACAGCATCCGACCCTGGCACGTCATGGCGTTCGCGCTCGGCCATCAGTTCCGCGACACGGTCGGCGCCTGAGCCGGGCTGGACGTCCCGTTCAGGAGGCGCTGGCCTGTTGCGCCTGCGGGCGATGCGAGCCGGCGATGGTTTCGCCGAAGGGCCCCGTATTGATGCTGGCATCCCGCCCTGGAAGGGGGTGGTCCAGCGGCAGGCGCGGCAGGACCTGTTCGCCGAAGCTGTAGGCTTCCTCCAGATGCGGGTAGCCCGACAGGATGAAGGTATCGATGCCGAGCTGCCGATAGCCATCGATCCGCTCGGCAACCGTATCGGGGTCTCCCACCAGGGCCGTTCCGGCACCGCCCCGGACCAGGCCGACCCCCGCCCAGAGATTGGGGCTGATCTCCAACCGAGACCGGTCGCCCCCGTGCAGCGCGCTCATCCGGCGCTGACCGACGGAGTCCATCCGCCCGAAGATTTCCTGTGCCGAGGCGATGGTGGCATCGTCGAGCCGGCTGATCAAAGCCTCCGCCGCGCGCCAGGCCGCTTCGTTGGTTTCACGCACGATGACATGCAGCCGAATGCCGAAGGACACCTCTCTTCCGGCCTTGGCCGCTGCCGCCCGCACCACGTCGAGCTTGCGCGCCACGTCTTCCGGCGGTTCGCCCCAGGTCAGGTACTTGTCGACCGTTCGCGACGCGACGTCGATCCCCGCGTCCGACGATCCGCCGAAGTAAATCGGAGGGTGCGGGGTCTGGTGCGGCGGAAACAGCAACCGGCCATCGGAGATGCGGAAGTGCTTGCCCGTGTGCTCGACCGTTTCCCCCGCCAGGACGGACTTGTAGATGTGGATGAACTCTTCGGTGACCTCGTAGCGCTCGCCATGCGACTGGAAGATTCCGTCCCCCCCGTTCTCGACGGGATCGCCACCGGTCACCACGTTGATCAGGAGCCGACCCTTCGAAAAGCGATCGAGCGTCGCCGTCATGCGGGCGGCGAGCGTGGGCGACTGGAGGCCCGGCCGGACCGCGACCAGGAAACGAAGCCGCTCGGTCAGCGGCACGAGCGCCGATGCCGTGACCCAGGAATCCTCGCAGGACCGGCCGGTCGGCAACAGGACCCCGTAATAGCCGAGCTGGTCGGCAGCGCGGGCGATCTGCGAGAGATAGGGCAGATCGACCGCCCGCCCCCCTTCGCTCGTGCCGAGGTAGCGGCTGTCGCCATGGGTCGGCAGGAACCAGAGAACCTTGATGCGTTCGGGTATAGTGGCGGGCATGGGCAAATCCTGAGGCCAGTGTTCAGGCGCTGAGACTAGCCGCCGCCCCGCGATCCCCGCGAGGCATGGATTACCCTATCAAACCATAAAATTAATAGACCATTCCAATCGAGGTGCTCCGCGTCCTATGAGCCCCGACGCTCCTCCGTCAGCAGCGGCGAAAGCTTGGCGGATATGATCATGCAGGATTGCTGCAGAGCCATGGCCGTCTGCACGTGGCGGCTCTCCCGATTGTGGCGGTTCACATAGGAAATGATGACGGCCGCGATGGCCGAACCGTTCATGCCGATGATCGGGCAGCATATGTCCGTGATGCCGACGAAGTCCCGGCTCTCTCGCAGCTCGTAGCCGCGGTCGCGGATTGCGTCGAGTTGCCGGCCGAGCAGCGCCCGATCGATCGGCGCGCGGGCCTGAGCCTCGCATTCATCCACGATAAGCGCTGCACGCGTGGGCGGGGAAAAGGCCAGCATGACTTGGCCGGAGGTCGAATCGGTCGCCAGCCGCCCGTAACCGAGATTGAGCGTGAAGGACATATCCTCACCGCCGGGAACGGCGGCCGTAACGACGGTTCGCCCATGATGGATGACGACGAGGTGGGGCGACTGACCGGTCGCCAGCGCAAGCGCCGCGAGTTCGGGCATGGCCGCGCTCATCAGATCCTGCTGGGCGGGCGTATGGAGCCCGAGCCGGAAGAGCTTGTCACTCAGGGAATAGGCGTCGCTCGCCGGGTCCCGCTCGATGTAGCCCCGCTCCTGCAGTGCGACGAGCATGCGGAAAATCTCCCCCTTCGAGCGGCCGAGCCCGTCGGCGATCTCCTTCATGGTGAGCGCTTCGGCCGCCGTCGCCAGGAGTTCCAGGACCTCCAGTCCCTTCGTCAAAGCGGGCGCGGAATAGGAAGGACGCGCCCCTGCCGATGCTGTGTCACTCATTCGGTACCCCGTGTTTCGCCGCACCATAGGACGCCGCTGTCCCCCACTTCAATTGTTTCATATCGGAACTTGACATCAAATATGAAACTGCGAAAGTGTCGTCATGTCGGTTTGATGACGAGCGGGTGATCTGATGAACATGGCCCTGGTAGAGCGTCTCCGGTCTGAGCGCAGGGTTGTGGAACGCCGCCGCAACAGCGTGTTCACGACGATCGACCTGGACCGTGACGGCAAGCAGATCGGCTTCTTCAACGTGCCCCAGTCGCCGCATGACGACGCCTGGGGCACGGTGCAGGTCCCGCTGGCGGTCGTGCGCAACGGCAACGGCCCGACCATCCTGATCGAGGCGGGAAACCACGGCGACGAGTATGAAGGTCCCATCGCCCTGGGCGAGCTCCTGCGGGAGATCGACCCCGCCGATGTCAGCGGGCGCATCATCGCCATCCCGGCGATCAACGTGCGGGCGGTGGAAGCCGGCACGCGGACCTCTCCCGTGGACGGGCTGAACTTCAATCGCAGCTTCCCGGGCGATTTCAACGGTACGCTGACGAGCCAGATCGCCGCCTATGTGCATGACTGCCTGTTCCCGATCTCGGACTATTTCCTGGACTTACATTCCGGCGGCTCGTCCCTGATGATCCTGCCGAGCGCCATCATCGAACCCTCCCCCACGCCGCATGGCCACAAGCGCAACATCGCCGCGACGCTCGCCTTCGGCGCTCCCACCGTCGTCATGGTGGACAATCTGGGAGAGACGCGCACCTCCACCGCCTCAGCCAATCTTCAGGGGCTCATCGTCATCGGGAGTGAAATGGGCGGCGGCGGCCTCGTCGGGCCGGAAGCGCTGGCCATCTGCCGCCGCGGCATCCGCAACGTGCTCAAACATGCCGGCATCCTGAAGGGGCCGCTCGACGTCCAGCCCGGCGCCAATGGCCGCGTCCTGAAAGTGCCGGGCAGCGAAGGCTACATCATGTCCGACGAAGACGGCGTGTTCGAGCCGATCAGCCTGCTCGGCGCCGCCGTCCGCAAGGGCGACATTGCCGGCCGCATCCACTTTCTGCGCACGCCGCAGCGCGAGCCGCTCGTGCTGACGCATCCGATCGACGGGGTCGTCTTCGCCAAGCGCCAGCCGGGCCGCGTGCGGCCGGGCAACTGCTGCTTCGTCCTGGCGACCGAGTATCCGGAAGCCCTGGCGGCCGCGCTCGAGGCCGGGGAATGAGCCTTGCCGACATCACGGCCGCGGCGCAGCGCATCCGCCCCATGGTCCGGCGCACGCCGGTGCTCGCCATGGAGCAATCGCCGCGCGCCGGCCTGTCGAACCCGCTCCACCTGAAGCTCGAATGCCTACAGGTCAGCGGCTCCTTCAAGATCCGCGGCGCGGCCAACCGGGTGGCGACGCTCGGGCCGGACCGGATCGCCGCCGGGCTGGTCGCGGCATCGGGCGGCAATCATGGCATGGCCACCGCATACATGGCGGCGCAGCATGGCGTGGCGGCGACCATCTTCCTGCCTGCCAATGCCAGCCCCATCAAGGCGCAGAAGCTGCGGCTCCTGGGCGCGACCGTGCGCCATGTCGGCACCGTCTGGGACGAGGCGCACGAAGCAGCGCAAAGCTTTGCGCAGAGCGCGGGCGCCTTCTACATGCACCCCTTCGCCGACCCGGCCATCGTGGCCGGCCAGGGGACGGTCGCGGTGGAGATGCTGGAGCAGATCCCCGATGCCGATCTCTTCATCGTCGCCATAGGCGGCGGTGGGCTCATCGCCGGCATGTCGCAGTTCATCCGCTCGGTCCGCCCGCAAGCGCGGATCGTGGGCGTGGAGCCGGTCGGCTCCCCCACCCTACACGCATCCTTCGCGGCAGGAGAGGTCGTTCGCCTTCCGCAGGTGACGACGCGCGTCGCCACCATGGCGTGCGGGCGCACGGCCGAAAGCATCTATGAGACGGCCCGCCGCCATGTCGATGAGATCGTCCTGATAGAGGATGACGACATGCAGCGCGCCGCCGAACTCCTGTGGCTGGATTTCGGCATCGCGGCCGATCTCAGCGGGGCCGCCTCGCTCGCTGCACTGATGGCGGGCGCGGTGCGGCCGGAGCCGGGAGCCTGCGTGGCCGGGCTCGTCTGCGGCGCCGGGATCGACGGCCTGAGCGAACAGTCATCCACCTCCCTGCCGGCGGATGCGCCGGCGGGAGCGGCCAGATAAATCCAAGAAGAGGCGGAAAACGCACGGACTGCCCCGCATTCGACGAACCCTTCAAAACAACATGTGAGGTTACGCATGCGCAGACTTATCGAGACGTCCGTCCTCCTCGCCGCGCTGTCGCTGGCGCTGCCGGCCTCCGCCCAGGAGAAGGTCCTCGGCCTTGCCGCCATCGACCTGCAGAACTCCTTCTTCGTCCGCATGAAGGAGGCGGGCGACGTCGCCGCCTCCGATTATGGCGTACGGTCGACATGGCAGAGCGCCGAAGGCAGCCTGGAAAAGCAGGTCGCCATCATCGAGAACTTCATCAACCAGGGCGTCAGCGCGATCCTCATCGATCCGCTTGACAAGAACGCCGTCATCCCCGTCATCCAGAAAGCCACCGCCGCAGGCATTCCGGTCATCACCATGGGCAACAAGGTGGATGCGGGCGAGAACTACTCCACGCTCTACCCCGATTACGAGAATATGGGCATGGTCGCCCGGGCCGTCGGCATCACCCTCGGCGGCGAGGGCCAGGTGGCGCTTTTGGTCGGATCGCGCGGGAACTTCGTGTCCGACACCCGGGAGAAGGGTTTCATTGACACGATGGCCAAGGAGTTCCCCAATATTGAGGTTGTCGGCATCCAGCCGACCGATTGGGATGCGGCCAAGGCCACCAACGCCGCGCAGACCTGGCTGACCACCTATCCCGAACTCGACGCCATCGCCTGCATCTCGGACAGCCTGTGCCTTGCGGCGGACTCCGTGGCCAACGCGCTCGGATCCAATCTGATCTATGGCGGCTACGACGGCGATGCCGAGATGAAGGAGCTGATCGACAGCGGCAAGATGGTCATGGACGTGCTGACGGGCGCCTATCGCGTCGGCTACTGGAACATCGCCGTCGCATCCCGCCTCGCCAATGGTGAGGAACTGCCGAAAGACCTCTACATGCCGACCTACTTCGTCACCTCCGACGAAACGGCGGAAAAGCTCAAGGCCGCCGGCATGAGCTTCGACTACATCGACACGGCGCGCCAGGCGCAGGAGTCGCAGAACTACACCGAGCAGCTCGGGCCGAAACTGCCCGCCTCGGCCATGACCGTGGCGCAATAGCCGGTCGCGGGGTCGGCGCGGACACCCCCGCCGGCCCCTTCGCATTCCAGACCGTCGCCGGTTGCTGCGCGCATGCGCGCGGTCGAGCCTGCATGTTCGATGGAGATGCCACATGTTCAAGGACCGGATCAAAGTCCTCGTCGCGCATAACGAGCCCGTGCTCGTGGTCGTGCTCTGCCTGGCGGTCGTTGTCTTCGGCTGGATCGATCCGCGCTTTCTGTCCAGCGGCAACTTCGTCAGCATCCTGCAGCAGAGCGCCGTCATCGCCATCGTCGCCTATGCCATGACGGCCGTCATCATCGCCCGGGGGATCGATATTTCGGTCGGCAGTACCCTCGCCTTTTCCGGCGTCGCCGCCGGGCTGGTCTTCACCGCCACTGGCTCGGCTGTCCTGACCATGGGCGCCGCCATCCTGGCCGGCGCAGCCATCGGCCTCCTGAACGGCATTCTGATCGGGGCGGCGGGCATCTCCCCCTTCATCGCCACCCTGGCCACCATGGCCTTCGCCCGCGGCCTGTCCCTCAGCCTGTCGGGTGCCTCGAGCCTTCCCATCGACAATGCAGCGGTGCTCTATGCCGGCAGCGCCATGGTCGGACCGCTTCCCGTCTCGGTGGTCATCGCGGTTCTTTTGCTGGTGGCCTGGTGGTTCGTCCTGAAGCGCACCGTCTATGGCCGCTGGGTCTACGCGGTCGGCGGCAATGCCGATGCTGCCCGCGCCTCGCTCGTGCCCGTCGGCCGGGTCCGCGTGTCGGTCTATCTGATCGCAGGCGCGACGGCCGGGCTCGGCGCCATCCTGACCATCGGCCGGCTCGGCTCGGCCCAGCCGCTGGCCGGCACCGGGCTCGAATTCACCGCCATCACCGCAGCCATCATCGGCGGAACCAAACTGTCGGGCGGCCGTGGCTCCGTCTGGGGCACGGCCATCGGCGCGCTGCTCCTCGGCGTCATCAATACGGGCCTGTCCTTCCTGCAGGTGCCGCAAATCATCATCTATTACGTGACCGGCGCGCTGATCATCATCGCCGTGCTGGCCAGCCGCATGGACAGCCTGTCGCATCTTCTGCGCCGCAGGGCCGGCACACCGCGCCCCGATGTGTCCGTGGCCCCGGCACCGCCCGCGCCGAGCGGCGCGCGGTCCATCACGCTGGAGGGGATCGGCAAGTCCTTCCCGGGCGTGCGGGCCCTGGACGGTGTGTCCTTCTCGGTCGCGGCGGGAGAGGTCGTCGCCCTGGCGGGAGAGAACGGGGCCGGCAAATCCACCCTTGTCAAGTGCATTGCCGGGTTCCACCGGCCGGATGCGGGGCAATTGCTGCTCGACGGCCGGCCGGTCCATTTCGATTCCCCGGACGATGCGGAGGGGATCAGCGTCATCCACCAGCATTTCAGCCTGGCGCCGGACCTGACGGTCGCCGAAAACATGTTCGTCGGGCGCGAGCCGCGCAACGCCTTCGGCCTTCTGTCGCGGCGGACCATGCGCCGGCGTGCGCGCGATATCATGGCCGAACTCGGCCTCGACATCGATGTGGATGCAGAGGTTCGCAGCCTGACGATCGGCCGCCAGCAGATGGTGGAGATCGCCCGTGCGGTCCTGGCCGATGCCTGGTTCATGGTGATGGACGAGCCCACCAGCGCCCTGTCCAACCGCGAGCGCGACCAGCTCTATGCCCTCAACGCCAAGCTGCGCGCACGCGGCGCGGGCATTCTCTACATCTCCCACAAGATGGAAGAGATCTTCAATCAGTGCGACCGCGTCGTGGTCCTGCGGGATGGTCGCTTCATCGGTGAGCGCCGCATCGCGGACACGTCGGAGGCGGAGATCGTCTCCATGATGGTCGGCCGCGAGGTCGGGGATATCTTCCCCCATCTCGAAGCACCGCTCGGGCAAACAGCGCTGGAGATCGCAAACATCTCCGACGGCAAGCTCCTCAAATCGGCATCCCTGACCCTTCGCTGCGGCGAAATCGTCGCCCTGGCCGGGCTGATGGGCAGTGGCCGTTCGGAAGTCCTGCGGCTGATCGCCGGGCTGGAAACGCCCAAGGGCGGCACCCTCGATGTCTTCGGGGAGCGCCGCGCGGGCGACGGGCTGCGCGCCGCCAACCGCTCCGGCATCGTCTACATTCCGGAAGACCGGCACCTGGAAGGCTTCGTCGGCACGATGTCGATCCGCGACAACCTTTCGCTTGCCTGGATCCGCGGCAACAGCCGCTTCGGCATCCTGCCGGGGCGCCGGATCGGTGCCCTGGCGCGTGATCTCGTCTCCTCGCTCGGCGTGCGCCCGGCCCAACCCGACAAGCTGACGCTGGAACTGTCGGGCGGCAATCAGCAGAAGGTGGTCATCGGCAAGTGGCTTGCCACCCGTCCACGGATCATCCTCCTGGACGAGCCGACGCGCGGGGTCGATGTCGGCGCCAAGTCCGATCTCCACCGCCTGATCGCCGGCCTGAAGCAGGAAGGCGCGGCCATCCTCATGGTCTCGTCCGAACTGCCGGAGGTGCTCGGCGTCGCCGACCGCATCGTCGTCATGTGCGAAGGGCGCTCGGTGGGCGAGCTGGCCCGCGGCGCGAGCGAGGAAGACGTCATGACCCTCGCCTTCGGCGACCGCCGCCCGCGCGCCGCACCGGCCGAGCCGGCCCCCATCTTCGACCTGCGAACGGCAGAAGGGTGAAACACATGGTTCCGACCCGCAATCTCGCCCTGCGGCGCCTTCTCGACTTCTCGCCGCTCATCCTCCTCGTCGTGCTGGGCGTCGTCTTCGCCATCGTCGATCCACGGGTCGTCTCGGGCCCCAGCATCATCAACATCGTCGCCCAGGCGACACCGATCGCCGTCCTGGCCCTCGGCGCACTCATCGTGCTTCTGACGGGGGGCATCGATCTTTCGGCCGGGGTCGGGGTCGCCTTCTGCGCGGTGCTGATCGCCAGCCTGGTCGATGGCGGCTCCGGCCTGCCGCTGGCCCTTGCCGCGGGGGCCTGCGCCATGCTGGCGGTCGGCCTCGTCAACGGTGTCCTCATCGCCATCTTCCGCATCCCGCCCTTCGTCACCACGCTGGCGGCCATGGTGGTCCTGCAGGGCGCGACGCTCGCCGTCGCCTCCAAGGGCGTTCTCATGCTGAGCGATCCGACATTGCGCTTCATCGGCATCGAACGCAGCCTCGGCATCCCGAACGTCGTCTTCCTGACGGTGCTGATCGTCGGCGGAGCGGCGGTCCTGATGCGCCTGACGCGCTTCGGCCTTCGGACCTATGCCCTTGGCTCGGACCCGGCCGCGGCGGAACTCTCCGGCATTCCGATCCAGCGCCATACCATCCTCGTCTATGTGGCGTCCGGTCTCTTCGTCTTTTTGACCGCCGTCGTGATGATCGCCCGCGTGCCGGTCGTGACGCCCAATATCGGCGGCACCTCCCTGCTCCTGGACGCCATTGCCGCAACCGTCATCGGCGGTACCAGCGTCTTCGGTGGCCGGGGCACCGTCGCTGGGACGGTCGTCGGCGCGCTCACCGTCAGCCTTCTCACCACCGCCTTGCGGGTCTTCGGCACCGATCCGTCGAGTATCGAGCTCTACAAGGGCGCCATCATCATCGCCGCTCTCCTGGCCGATACGGGCATGACCCTCGCCAAGGCCCGGCTGACGGAGGCCAGCCGATGAGCGCCGGTACCATCGTCACCCCTGAACTGTTTTCCGCCATGACCTCGCCGGAGGCGGCCGAACTGGCGTCCGCAAGCGCGCTGCGGCCGGTCGCGGTCCTGCCGACTGGGGCAGTGGAGCAGCATGGCCCGCACCTGCCGCTCGCCCTCGACATATGGCTTGCCAGCGCCGTGGCCAGGGCCGCCGCGCAAGGGCAGGATGGCATCCGCGTCTGCGAGCCGCTGCCCTATGGGTCCTCCCAGCACCACCGCGCCTTTGCGGGGACGATGAGCCTCAGCCCCCGGACCTTCATCGCCGTCCTTTGCGAGCTTGCCGCCAATCTGTGGCAGGACGGCTATCTGCCGGTGGTCCTGAACGGCCATGGCGGCAACCGGGCCGCCATCCAGGTGGCCATCACGACGCTCGGGGCGGACGGCGTCGTCATGGCCGGCTTCTCTTACTTCGACCTGATCGCCGATGTCGCGGCCCGCGTCCTGCCCGATCATGCCGGTGGCACCGGCCACGCTTGCGCTCTGGAAACGGCTCTGATGATGCATGTCCTGCCGCAGACAGTCCGCCATGACCGGATCCCCGAAGGGACGACGCCGCCCTCCTGGCCGGACCCGCACCTCTATTCGGGGGCCGCCGTCTCCGTCTGGCGCCCGTTCGAGACGATCCGTCCGAACGGGGTGATCGGCACCCCTTCCGATGCCACACCCGCCGCCGGGGCCGCGCTCTTCGAGGCCGCCGTCACCCGAAGCCGCGACACGCTCCTGACGCTTCAGTCCCATTACGGCCAGAGGAGGCCATCATGACCGTTCAATTCCAGTCCTTCCGCGAGGGCCCGCACCTGCGCGGCATGCCGATCGTCGACCAGCCGCCGGGCGATCTGCGGCTTGGCGTCAACCGCATCGGCGCGGCATGGCGTCCCGGCACGTCCGGCCGCTTCCTGCAGATCGACAGCCCGTCGACGGGCGAGACCCTCGGCCACATCGCCCTGTCGACACGGGCCGATGTCGGCGATGCCGTGGCGGCCGCCCATGCGGCACGCGAGAAGATCGCCCGCATGGGCGTCTTCGAGCGGGCGCAACTGTGCATGCGGATCGCCGATGCGATTGAGGCCAAAGGCGAGGAACTGGCGCGCCTGGTGTGCCTGGAACAGGGCAAGCCCTTCCACAGCGAGGCCAAGGGCGAGGTGGCGGGCGCGGCGCTCGGCTTCCGCAACGCGGCCGAGCAGATGAAGTGGCTGGAGACGGCCTATTTCCCGGTGGCCGATGCCGGCAAGCGCGCCTTCAGCTTCCTGCAACCCAAGGGCGTCCTGGCCATCATCACGCCCTGGAACTTCCCCCTGGCGCTGCCGTGCCTCTACTATCTCGGCCCCGCTCTGGCGACCGGCAACACCGTCGTCTGGGTGCCGGCGCCGAGCACCTCGCTGATCGCCGTCGCGCTGATGGAATGCCTGATCGATGCCGGCCTGCCCGATGGGGTGATCAACCTTGTCCTCGGCGACGGCGCCGAAGTGGGCGACGAGGCCGTCATACACCCCGGCACCCATGCCGTGGGCTTTACCGGCAGCTCGGCAACGGGGGCGGCCATCGCCCGGCGCGGCGCAGGCAAGCCCCTGCTCCTGGAAATGGGCGGCAACGGCCCAACCATCGTCTTGTCCGATGCCGATGTCGACCGCGCGGCCGCCCTGGTCGGCGCCGGCTGCTTTGCCAATGCCGGGCAGATCTGCACCGCCACGGAGCGCATCCTCGTCCACCGTTCCGTGCATGACCGCTTCGTGGACGGGCTCGTGCGCGTGGCAGAGGCGGTGCGCATGGGCGATCCGTTCGACCCGGCCACGACCATGGGCCCGGTCAACAACGCCATGGCGCTCGACAAGATGATGGAGCACATGGAGGACGCCGTGGCCCGCAAGGCGCAGGTCGTGCGCGGCGGCGGCATCGCGCCCGGCATGGCGACCAATCTCTATATCGAGCCGACCATCGTCACCGGCCTCACCCGCGAAAGCCTCCTAAACAAGGAGGAGACCTTCGGCCCGGTCGCGCCCGTCCTGGCCTTCGACACGGATGCGGAGGCACTGGAGCTGGCCGCGTCGAGCCCCTACGGCCTCAGTGCGGCGGTCTTCACCCAGTCGATCGACCAGGCCTTCTACTTCACCGAGCGGTTGCGGGTCGGCATCGTCAACGTGAACGAAAAGAGCTGCTACTGGGAGCCGCATATCCCGGCGGGCGGCGCGGCCGGCAGCAATAGCGGCCTCGGCCGCACCGGCGGTCGCCACACGCTGATGGAAATGTGCGACCTGAAGACCATGACCATCACGCTCGCAAGTCGCTGACCGCCTCAAGGTTCAGCGCGCAGCAAAGCTCGAGCGGACCGGCCGCACGGCCGGTCCCACCACCCACATCATCCCCTCTTCCATCGGGTGCATGCCATGAGCGTCGATAGCTCCTCAAATGTGGATTTCCTGATCATTGGCGGCGGCTCGGCGGGCTGCGTCCTGGCCGCTCGCCTGTCCGAAGACCCCGCTTTGCGGGTAGTCCTCCTGGAAGCGGGCTTCGATGCGGCACGGCCGGAAGATTATCCGGAACTGGCAAGCCCCTATCCCGGCATCGCCTATTCCAACCCGCGCTACACCTGGGCCGGCCTGAATGCGCGCCTGCCACATTCCGGGTCCAACCGGCCGGACGTCAAGCGGACGCGCTACGAACAGGCCAAGCTCCTGGGCGGCGGTTCGGCCATCAACGGCATCGGCGCCAATCGCGGTTCGCCGGACGATTATGACGAATGGGAGCGGATGGGCGTGCCCGACTGGTCCTGGGATACCTGCCTTCCCTACTTCCGCAAGCTCGAACGCGATCTCGATTTCGACAATGAGCTGCACGGCCGGGACGGACCCTTCCCCATCCGTCGGCGCGGCGATGTCCTGTGGACGCCGTTCACCCGCACCATGCTGAAAATCTGCGAAGAGCGCGCAATTCCCTTCCTGCCCGATCAGAACGGTGTGTGGGAGGACGGCATCTTCGAGATGACCGTCAACATGGACGAAAAGGCACGGCGCGTGAGCACCGCCTGGGCCTATCTGACGCCGCAGGTGCGTCAGCGACCCAATCTGGAAATCCGCACCGAGACGACCGTGTCCCGCATCCTGATATCGGATGGCCGCGCCACCGGCGTGGAGATCGCACGGCCGGGTGGCGCGGAACGGCTGCACGCCGCCAACATCGTCCTGTCGGCGGGAGCGCTGGCGACGCCGCCGCTCCTGATGCGCTCGGGCGTGGGCCCAGGCCACCACCTGGCCGATTGCGGGATCGCGGTCGTCATGGATCTGCCGGGGGTCGGCCAGAACCTCATGGAGCATCCGTCCTCCGGCCTCGTCCCGTGGCTCAGGAAGCCGGCCCGGCAGCGTGGCCCGCTCGATTACCATATCCCGATCGGCTACCGCTTCTCCTCGGGCCTCGACGGGTGCCCTTCGGGCGACATGCACATGAACTTCGTCACACGCGCGGCCTGGCACCCGATCGGCGGGCAGCTCGGCTCGCTCTTCTTCTGGGTCAACAAATCCTATTCGCGTGGGCAGCTCCTGCTCGATCCGGCCGCACCGGAGGGGCCGCCGCGCATCGACTTCCGGATGCTGTCGGACCGGCGCGACCTGGTGCGGCTCGCCGATGCCTTCGAGCGCGCCGTGGGGCTGATCACCGATCCCGCTTTGTCGGACATCGTCGGGGCGATCCACGCCGGCGGCATGTCCGAAATGGGCAAGCGCTTTTCCCGGCAGACGCGCCTGGGTGCAATCATCACCGGCGCGACGGCCCTGGGCCTCGACGCCATGGGCGGCGGGTTGCGGGACAGAGCCTTCCCGATGATGCTGTCCAACTGGGACGATCCGCGGCGGCTGGCGAGCGACCGGGAGGCTTTGGAAAGCTACATCGCCGAAACGGTGGGCGGCGTCTGGCATCCGTCCGGGACGTGCCGGATGGGCGGCGTTCGCGACCGGATGGCGGTGACCGATCACCGGGGCGGGGTGCGGGGCATTGCCGGGCTTCACATCTGCGATGCGTCCATCATGCCGACCATCCCCTGCGCCAACACCAATCTGCCGACGATCATGATCGCCGAAAAGATCTCCGACGCGCTGAAGCGCGCCTGAGGGTTCTGCTCAGCTCGAGCCGCGCTCGATCAGCGTGACGGGAAAGAGCATGCTGCGCTGCGGCGGCTCCTTGCCGCCCAGGCGCAGGACCAGCGCCTCGCCTGCGGCGCGCCCGATGCCGGCGCTGTCCACCGATACGGTGGTGATCCCCGGCGGCACCTCCGCCAGGACATCGCTGTCGCCGAAGCCGACGATCGCCAGATCGTCGGGCACGCGCAGGCCACGCTCGCGCGCGGCCAGCATCGCCCCGAAGGCGATGAGGTCGTTGGCGCAGAAGAGCGCCCTGATGTCGGGGTGGCGATCCAGAATGTCGTTCAGCGCCACGCGCCCGTCCGCGATGGAGTGGACATTGGCAACCGTCACGCAGCCTTGCACCCGCAGGCCGGCTTGCCCGCAGAAGGTCTCGAAGGCCTGGCGACGGATGGTGCCGCGCCCGCTGTTCCGGCCGATAAAGCCGACATCGGCGTAGCCGCGCTCGGCCATGTGCCGCACGACGAGGGCGACGCCATCCGTGTTGGAAAAGCCGACCAGCATGTCGATCGGGTCGGCGGCATAGGCCCAGCTTTCGACGATGGGGATGTCGAGCTGCCGCAGGAAGTTCCGGTTGGCCTCCAGCTCCATCACGCCGGTAATGAAGGCTGCTGCCGGGCGCATGTCCATGACGGCCGGGATCAACAGGCTCTCGCGCGCATAGGAATAGGAGGTGCGCCCCATGACGACCTGGTAGCCTGCAGCCTCCAGCACCTTGCTGCAGGCTTCCGCAGCCATCGTATATTGCTGGCTGGCAATGCTGGACAGGAACAGGGCGACAAGGTTCGACCGGCCGCTTTTCAGCGCGCGCGCATGCGGATTGGACGCGTAGCCCGTGCGCGCCACCGCATCCAGAATGCGCGCCCGGCGCGCATCCGACACCATGTCCGGATTGCGTAAGGCGCGCGACACGGTGATCGGCGACACGTCGGCCAGGCGCGCCACCTCCTCGATCCGGACCTTGCGTCCCGACGCCCCATCACCGGGCGTCGTGCCATCCGCGCTCGCAACGCGCTGGACGGGGTCCGTCGTCGCCCCTGTCAGCGGTTCATGGCTTGCGTTCGTCAGGCTCTGCTTCATACGGCTCCGCCACCTGGACCAGGCAATCCCCCGCCTGCGACATCGCATGGAGGCGCTGCGACAGGACGACTCCGGAAACGCCGAAGGTCAACTCCTGTTCGGCCTCGTCTGGCCGGTTGAAATCATGGTACCACCCGGCCACCTGTCCTTTTAGCACGTGGTCCCCGGGCAGCCGGGCGGGCTCGAACCAGCCGGGCCGCGTGGCATAGATGGCCTGCGCATGGCTGGTCAACTGCAGAAGCTCGGTCTGCGCCCGCCGGACCGTGCGCGCCAGCACGGGGGCGTCTGTCGCACCCGTGGCAAGGAGCAGATTGTCGATGGCCGAACGCGTCAGCACCATGCTGTCGGGCGTCACCGTCCCGCCGCCGCCGAACTCCCCGCTGAGGCCGATGGCCCCGGCCCGCGCGGCCGCCGCCAGCGATGTGGGGGCGGCCGCACCGTTCTGCGCGACGAAGCCGTAGGGCATGCCCATGGCCAGCATCAGCTCCAGCATACGCGCGAAATGCTCCGCCCCGCCCTGACGCTCGATGAGGGATGTCGGCAGATGCGCCATGCTCGTGCCCCCGGAATGCAGGTCCAGGACGATGTCGTGGGCCGGCATCAGCGTATGCTCAAGAAAGTGCGCCAGCCGCTCGGTCGGCGTGCCGCTGTCGAGCCCCGGGAAGGCGCGGTTGAGATTGCCGCCATCCAGCGGCGAGCGGCGCCGCCCCGCCAGGACCGCCGGGGCGTTCAGCATGGGCAGGATGGTGATCTCTCCCCGGATGGCAGAGACGTCCAGCCTGCGGGCAAGCTGGAAAAGGGCCATGTTGCCCTCGTACTCGTCGCCGTGATTGCCCGCCATCAGAAGCAGGCGCGGCCCCGTGCCCCGGCGCAGCCGCACGATCGGGATCTTGACCTGATAGTAGGGCGAGCGGTCCACCGACCAGGGAATGCTCAGGCAGGATTGCTGACGGCCTTCCAAGCGAAGGTCGATATCGTTGAAGATGCCGGTGTGCACGCTGTCGTCCTTGGGAGAAGCCTGGCGCCTCGCGCTGGCCATGGATGGTCCGCCTGGGAGGAAATGGCGCCGGGGCAAAGCCCGGCGCCGGGCGCCCTAGAGCGCGGGGAGTGTACCCTGCGGCTCCTTGAACCACTTTTCCTGCAGGTCGGGCAGGCGTCCGTTCAGCTTGTTGGCAAAGACGAAGGTGTTCACCCATTGCAGGAGATTGTGCTCTCCCATCGGCACGCCGACATGGGCGGGCGATTGGCGGATGGTGAACTTCAGGCTGATATCGGCATCCGGATGATCGTTCTGGGCATTGACGACGATTGCGCTGTTTTCGGCGAACATTTCGGCCTGCCCGGCCAGATAGGCCGCGATGGTGGACGGCACGTCCTCGAAGCGCGACAGATTGGCGCCCTTGGCGTTATCGGTCAGCCACAGGTCCAGCGTCGTCCCGCGGGCGACGGCGATCTGCCGACCCTCGAGGCCGGAGACATCCTCCATCGGCTCGATGCTCGCCGGTCCGTAGACGCCGAGCTGCACCGCCGCATAGGGCTGCGAGAACATGACCTGCTGCGCCCGCTCGGACGTGGCGCCGATGGCGCTGACGATCAGGTCCACCTGGTCCGCGAGCAAGCTGGGAATGCGGTTCGTGCCGGTCAGTTGCACCAGCTCCAGATCGACCCCGAGCTCCTGCGCCAGAAGGCCGGCCACCTCGACATCGAGCCCGGTCGGCGTGCCCGAGGCATCGTTGAAGCCCCAGGGCGGAACGTCGAGCAGGACGCCGACCCGCACGGTGCCGGTGTTCAGGATATCCTGCAGCTTGTCGGCCCGGGCCGCCACGGGCGACGACAGGATGGCGACACTGGCTGCCGTGGCAAGGAATGCTGTCATAACGCGCATGGATCATGCCTTTCGGTTGGGTTCAAATCAGTGGCGGGAGGAGCCGATGAAGGCCTTCAACTCGGCTGTGCGGGGGTTGGCGAAGATCTGGTCGGGCGGGCCCTCTTCCCAGATCTCGCCCTGGTGCATGAAGACGACCTTGCTCGCGACATTGCGGGCAAAACCCATCTCATGCGTCACGAGGATCATGGTCATTCCCTGCCGGGCCATGTCCTCCATGACCTTCAGCACCTCCCCCACCAGTTCGGGGTCGAGGGCCGACGTCACTTCGTCGAAGAGCATCAGGTGGGGCGCCATGGCCAGGCACCGCGCGATGGCGACACGCTGCTGCTGCCCGCCCGACAATTGCTCAGGATAGGCGTCGATCTTGTCTTCCAGGCCGACCTTGCGCAGGCAGTCCAGGGCAAGGGCGCGCGCCGCGCCACGGCCGACGCGTCCCGTCAGGGTCGGCGCCAGGGTCACGTTGCGCTCCACCTTCAGGTGCGGGAACAGGTTGAAGGCCTGGAAGACGATGCCGACCCGCTGGCGCATCTCCTTCAGCCCCTTCATCGAGCCGGAGACGGCCTGCCCCTCCACGACGATCTGGCCGCCATCCACGTCCTCCAGCGCGTTGATGCAGCGCAGGAGCGTGGACTTGCCCGAGCCGGAACGCCCGATCAGGGTGACGATCTCGCCCTGCTCCACGGTCAGGTTGATGTTCTTGAGCACTTCGAGCTTGCCGAAGGACTTTCGGACGTTGCGGATTTCAACGAGCGCCATTGAGGCGGGCCTCCAGGTTGCGCGACAGCATCGTCAGCGGAAAGCAGATGGCGAAGTAGATCGCCGCCACGACGGAATAGACGAGCAGCGGCTGAAAGGTCGCCGCGCTGACGAGTTGTCCGGCCCGCGTCAGCTCGATGAAGCCGACGACCGCCGCGAGTGACGTGCCCTTGATGAGCTGGACGAGGAAGCCGACCGTCGCCGGCAGCGCCACCTTCATCGCCTGCGGTGCGATGACGTGGCGGAACTGCTGCCAGCGGCTGATGCCGAGCGAGGCGGCGGCCTCCCACTGTGTCTGCTTCACCGCCTCGATCCCGCCGCGCCAGATCTCTCCCAGGAAGACCGCGGTATAGATGGTGAAGGCAATGGTGACGGCCACGAGCGCCGGGATCTGTATGCCGAGAAAGACCGGCAGTCCGAAATAGAAGAACATCAGGAGCGCCAGCAGCGGCACGCCCTGCACGATCTGCAGGAACAGGGCCGTCGCCCAGCGCGGAAGGGCCGCGCGCGCCGTGCGCAAAAGCGCGAAGATGAGCGCCAGCGGACTGCCGAAGGCCAGGGAAAGAATGACCAGGAGCACCGTGTATTGAAGCGCGGTCGCAAGGGCCAGAAGATCGATCGACGAGAAGCTGCGCATGGGTCGCGTCTCCCTCAGCGGCGCGTGGGCCAGCGGAAGGCGATCCTTCCGAGGGCGGCGAAGAACAGGCGGAAGACCGACACGGTGATGACGTAGATCGCGGCGACCACGGCATAGACCTCGAAGCTGCGGAACGTCCGGCTGTCGATCACGCCGGCCGTGTGGAACAGCTCCTCGGTGGAAATCTGCGAGGCGATCGACGTGCCGAGCAGGAGCAGCACGAACTGGCTGGTCAGGGAGGGATAGATGTTGCGCAGCGCCGGCGCCACGACGATGTGCAGGAAGACCTGCACCCGGCTGAGGCCGAGGCAGTGTCCGGCCTCCACCTGGGCTTTCGGCACGGAATCGAGCCCGGAACGGATGATCTCCGCCGCATAGGCCCCGAAATAGAGGCTGAGCGCGATAGACGCGGCCTCGAAGGGCGGCAGCCGGATGCCGATGCCCGGAAACACGAAGAAGACGATGAAGATCTGGATGATCGGCGGCGTGTTGCGGATGATCTCGATATAGCCACGGATCAGATAGCGGACGGGTGCCGGGGCGCGCCGCAATGCCAGCGCGCAGGCAAGCCCGATCAGGAGCCCGAACAGGGCCGAGACCGCCGTGAGCTTCAGGGTCGTGATGAGCCCCTCGATCAGCGCATCCTCGTAGCGCCACAGGGGCCGGAAGTTGAGATTTCCCATCATCGTCACCCGAAGAATGTGGGCAGGACGGACGTCACCGCGCCGGCGCCGTCCAGCTCGAAGATGTGCGACCAGCGGTCCAGCGCCGTGCAGGGATGCGACAGGCCGAAGGCCACGACATCGCCGACGCGCAGATCGCCCCCGGGCGCGAGCGTCACGAAAGCGTGCTGGTCGTTCAGCCGCGTGACGCGCATTTCTGCCGGCAGGGGCAGCGACTGCCCCGCCCGGTACACGCCGACCGGGACCGGCAGCCCCTGGTCGAAGGAAATATCGCGCATGCCCATGCCGCAGATTGCAAGCTCCCGCTCGGGCCGTGACAGGACCTCTGCAAAGACCCGCAGCGTCGGCGTGAAGCTGTCGGACGCCGAGGCAGCCGCGCCAAAACCCTGCCGCGCGTCCAGCGCCGCCAGGGCGCGCGCGTAGATTCCATGGTCATGGAAAAAGATCGCGCCGCTGCGCAGCAGGAGCGTCGCCCCTCCGTCTGCTGCGCAGACCGGCCCCAGCAGCGCGACGACGCGGTCGAAATAGGCTGACCCGCCGGCGCTGAGGACGAGCCGCCCCTCGGGAACACGGGCCCGGACCTCTCGGAACACGTCGCCGGCCAATACCAGCAGAGCATCCACACGGCGGCACGACTCCGCCGCATCGCCGGTGGCCGCCGCGCCCTCGTAGGTGGCGACGCCGGAAAGCTTCAGCCCCGCTGCGGCCTCCACGGCCTCCATGACGGCGCGTGCATCCTCGAGCGTGCGGGCCCCGGCCCGCCCGATCCCGACCTCGACGAGGCAGTCCAGCGGGCGGCCTGCCGCATCGGCCGCACAAGCGGCAGCGCGTACCGCCGCCGGACTGTCGACGAAGAGCGTCAGCGCGCAGTTCGGATGGCGTGCCAGCAATCCCCCGAGCCGGGTGCCGGCCGCCTCCCCGCCGATCTGATTGGCCAGGAGCAGCTTGTCGAAGCCGGCATTCATCATGACGGCCGCCTGCCGGCCGTCCGCCACCGTCAGCCCGTCGGCCCCGGCTGTGATGAGCCGCGCGGCAAGGTCCGGCGACATCGGCGTCTTTGCATGCGGCGCGATCCGGACGCCCGCCCTGGCGGCGTAGTCCATCATCGCCGCGATGTTGCCCCTAAAGGCATCGCCGTCCAGCGTCAGTACCGGCAGGGCTGTTTCCCCGAAAGCGGGGCGCAGCTGCAAGGCGCCGAAAGCCTCAACGGACATGTCGTCCAGATTTAGCGGAAACCCGCGAATGCAGGCGCTCAGCAGCGTTTGCGAATGTGGCTTCGTCATGCGGCATCCCGCTTTTCGGCACGGCTGGAGAGGCGGTCGCACGGCCCGTCACGGAGCTCGATCGACCGCGCGCCCAGATGACGGCGTTGAATTTTGACAACGTTATCATTTTTGGACCGGCTGGCAATGGTCGTCCTGGAAAAATCGACAGGCGGCCGTTCTACCCCTGTTTACGAAGGGTCAGCGAAGGGCTGTGCGACGGGCGTGGTCAGCCATGCCGATCAGTCCGGCATCGGCGCCCAGCGCGGCGGTTCGAAGGGACGGCCGCAGCCGTTCGGGTACCGCCTCAAGGGCGGCGTCGATCCGCTCCCGGAACAGCGGCAGAAGGCCGATGCCGCCGCCGAGCACGATATGCTGCGGGTCGAGGATCAGTTGCAGATCGACGAGCGCCCCCGCTAGGTGACGGGCCGTTTCCTCGACGATCTGCGTCGCCCAGGCCTCGCCAGCCTGCGCGGCCGCAAAGACGCTCCGGCTGTCGCCGCCCCGGCCGGCAGCCAGGGCCGCACCCGCCACCGCGAAGCCGGAGGCCCGCTCTTCCAGGCGCGGGCCTGTCCCAAGGCCGCGCCACTGCCCCAGGCTTCCCGCAAGGCCGCGCGCCCCCTGCAACAGGCGCCCCCCGAGGACGACCCCGCCACCCACGCCGGACGATGCCGTCACGAAGGCCATGTCGCAGCCGCGACCGGCGCCCCAGGCATATTCGCCCCATGCGGCCGCCTGCGCGTCGTTCAGCGCGGCGACGGGGCAGCCGAGCCGCGCTTCCAGCTCGGCGCGCAGCGGGGTACCCGCGGGAATGTCGAGCGTTCCGGTGTTCAGCGCCGACCACATGTCGCCTTCGAACAGGCCCGTGGCGGCGATCCCCGCCTGCGCGTAGCGTCCGTGCCAATCCCCGGCCAGCGCCGCGACGCGGTCGAACCATTGCGGCGTTCCGATTCTGGGCAAGGTGGGCACTTCCCGGCGCTCCAGGACGGCACCCCCTCGAACGAGGGCGGCAGCGGTCTTCGTGCCGCCGATATCGAAGGCCAGAACCGGCCGCTCCTGCGTGCCGGCCCGTGCGATGGCCGCTGCGAACCAATGCGTCACATGTTCAAGCCGCGTGAGGGCGGAGCCGACGCAGACCGCGCTGGCGCCCGCCTCGATGGCGCGGACGGCGGCGTCGACGCTGTTGTAGCGCCCCTCTGCCACGACGAAGCCACCCAGGCGCCGGCACTGCGCAACCAGTGCAAGGTCCGGCTCCTGAGGAACCGGCCCGCCCGTATAGCCGGACAGCGTCGTACCCAATATGTCGAAGCCGAGGGCCTTTGCCTCCTGCGCCTCCGCTTGCGTGGACAGGTCCGCCATCGCGTACCGTCCGCATCTGCGAATTTCCGCCAGGAGCTCGGGCACAGACACGGGGCGCTCCCGCTGCGTCGCATCAACGGCAATGATCTGCGCACCGGCGGCGGCCAGGTCCCGGACATCCTGCAGGAAGGGCGTGATGCGGATGGGAAAGGCGTCGAGGTCCCGCTTGACGATGCCGACGACGGGCAGATCGCAGGCGGCGGTGACGGCCGCGACATTGGCGACACCCTCGATCCGCAGCCCGCGCGCGCCCCCCGCTTGCGCCGCCAGCGCCATGGCCACGATGGTCGATGTCGTGTCCATGGGCCCATCCGGCACCGGCTGACACGAGGCGATGAGGCCGCCGTCCAGGGAACTGAGACTCACCATTGCCCACACTCCAGCATCCACTCAGGACACCATGGGTAGATGCTGAGAGCGGGCACGGGCAAGGGCCCCGCGGCGTCGACAGCAGGGCTTGCAACCGCTACGCCGAAACCTGCCCGTGCTCCTCGGCAAGATCGATGTGGAAGCGCACCGTGCCCTTCAGCGTGCGCTTACCGGCGTACAAAGCCTGGTCGGCAAGGCGGAGGAGCTCCAGAATGTCGGTGTTGCGGCCGGAGGCGATGGCCACGCCGACGGTCGCGCCGATGCGCGTCTCCAGCCCCGCCACCGCAATCGTGCTGCTAAGGCAAGCGATGATGCTTTCGCCGACGGCGCGGATGTCAACGGGATGCGTCATGTCCGGCAGGACGACGGCGAACTCGTCACCCCCCAGCCGGTAAGCTCGAGCGGCTTTGGGAATCGTATTTTCCAGGCGGCCGGCGGCGACGCGCAGGACCGCATCGCCGATATCGTGGCCATGCGTATCGTTGACCGCCTTGAACCCGTCCAGATCGATGTAGAGCAGCGCGAAACCCTGGCCGAGGCGGACCCAGCCGTCCCGGTTCTCCAGGTGATCGAGCAGCGCCGAACGGTTCCACAGCCCCGTCATCAGATCATGCGATGCGCGGCGCTCGCTGATTTCCAGCGCCTTGGCCGAGCGGGACGCCGAACGAAGGGTCAGTGCCGTCAGCCCCCCGAAGACCGCCATGGCCAGGAGGATCAGCGGCAGGAGATCGCGCAGCATCTGCGCGCCCGGAGTTGCGCCGTCCCAGGCAAGATGCAGCCTCTCCTCCCCGTCGAAGGTCCGGACCGCGATGGAAGCGGGGTTGGCATCCTCAGCCGGTACGATGCCGAGGTTCGGCAACTGGTAGATATTGGACAGTTTCGCCAGAAGCGGCTTGTCCAGAAGATCTGCGAAGACGAGCAGATGGCGGCGGCCCGGGTCGGCTTCCTCCTGGCCGGAGAATGGCCGCAAGGGAGACATGGCCACGAGCGCCGGCTGCCCGTCGACGAGCAGCAGCCCGGTCTGCGTCGCATTCGGCCCGCTGCGCCGCCGCGCCTGCATCATGGCATCGAAGCCACCGACAAACGTCACGTCGACCGGGCCTTCCGAACCCTCCGCCACGCTCACGCTGTAGATGAAGCGACCATCCGGATCGATGACGAAGGCATAGTCGATATCATGGGTCTGATTCAGCAACTGGCCAATATTGGCCTGTGCCCAGATGGGGTCGAAGCGCCGGGACAGATTGTTGAAGGCATCGTCCCAGTAGGAATAATCCTCCGCAACGTCACTCAGGTCGTTGAGACGAACGTTGACCATGCCCCGCGCCAGCGACCGCTGTGCGGCGATCGCGTCCTGCGTCTGCCGCTGCGCCAGGCCGAAGGTCATGACAATCACCGCGACGATCATTGTCGTGACGATGGCGCCGAGTGCCAGGAGCCAACGCCGCCGGAAATGAGACCGTCCTTCCGCCATGCTCTTTCCCGCGCAACACGATAGCCATCTATATAAACCAGAACGTGTCTTTTTCAGCAGCCTGAACCTCTCACCTTTTGCCGCAGGCTCCGTACCGGCAGGGCTGCAGCGGCCTTAATCGTCAGGCGGTGCGCAGAACGTCCTGCCACTCTGGATGGCGGTCGAACTGGGCTTTGGCAAAGGGACAGAGGGGGATGAGCTCGATGCCCTCCCGTCGCGCATCCTCGACCGCACGCCGCACGAGCCGTTCGCCGACCTTGCGGCCACGCAGTGCCGACGGAACGCCCGTATGATCGATGATGATGAGCCGCTCGCCGGCTCGGCTGTAGGTCATCTCCGCCTCGTGGCCATCGACCTGCAGGACGTACCGCCCCTTGGCCGGTCCGTCCTGGCGCTCGACCGTCCCCTCGGCCATGTCGGCCGCGTCGGGGCCCCGCCCGGCATCGGCCGGCCGCACGACACCTGGCCGCCCCGGTCCGCATTCGAGAAGGTCCCGGTCCCATCCGGCGCCATCGGCCGCCGCCTCATAGGTCGAAACCAGGAACGCCATCAGCGCCGCGTCCGGATCCTGCGCTGATCGGACGGCATCGTAGGGCAGGACGAATTCGGACAGCCCCTCATGCCAGAAGGCGGCCTCGGGCGCCGTCGGCGCGTGCCGGAAGCTGCGCGGCTCAGGGTAGGCATAGGCGTAGAAGGCCGGGTAATCGATCCCGCCGCCGCCCGGCCAGAAGCCGGCGGACGAAACCTCCCGATCATAGGCTTCGCGCGCGACGGCATCGGGCAGCGCCGGGATTCCCGCCGGATGCAGCGGCGCGCGCCGACCGGAAAACCGCGTCACCGCAAGGTCCAGCGCGCCCCAGAACAGGTGGACCGGGCTGGCCTTGCCCAGGAAGGACGTGCGGAACGTCTTGAAGACGCGGTCGATGGCGTTCAGCGCCGCATGAAAGCGCTGCACGGCATCAGCATCATAGGGACGCTCGCGATGATCATCGGCGAAGGGCACCGGGAACGGCACTTCGTTCGGCACCCCGTCGAACTGCGCCGTGCTGCCGAGTTGGGTCACAAGGTCGCGGAAGCGCGCATGGAAGGTGGCGACGGTCATCGGCTCCAAGGCGAAGGCGGATGTTTCCCCCCGGCCATTGGTGCCGATCACGCGGTGCTCCAGCATATCGAACAGGATTTCGATGCCGGGCCCGTCGGGAATGGGTGATGAGGCCAGACCGCGCGGCGTGACATAAAAGGTCGCGTTCCATGAATGATTGAGCCAGGGCGTATGGGCCAGCCGGTACTTGCCGGCCACCTGCAGGTAGAGATGGAGGGCCGAGCAGGTATCGCGCCACTGAAGATAGTCGAGTACGGGCCATTGTGCGGTCATGTGGGTCTCCTGTCCTGGCGCGTGTGCGATCGTGTCGGTCGTCGTCTCCGGCGGGCCGTGCGGGGCCTGTCAGCCCGGCAGCGGGATATGCTCGTCCCGGTCCGCAGGGGGCAGGTCGAAAAGGCCCGTCCCCCACGCCTCGGCGCGCCATTGCGCCTTGGCCTCCTCGATACGCTCGCGGGAGGAAGCGACGAAGTTCCACCATATGAAGCGCGGGCCATTCAGTGTCGCGCCGCCCAGGATCATCAGCCGTGCGCCCTCCTCGCCCGCCGCGACGGTGATTTTGTCGCCCGGTCGGAACACCATCATCTGCGGGGCGGCATAGTCCTGCCCGGCGATCGAGATCGACCCTTCGACGATGTAGATGGCCCGGTCCTCGTGATCGTCCGGCAGGGGCAGTCGCCGCCCGGCCTCCAGCGCCACATCGGCGTAGAAAGCGTCAGAATGCATTGTCGCGGGGGCGACCGCGCCGTAGGCATGGCCGAGGATCAGCCGGAGCCGAAGGCCGGCATCCTCGATGACCGGCAGCGCATCGCGGTCATGGTGCTCGAACTCGGGCGCCATGTCCTCGTGCGTTTCTGGCAGCGCGACCCAGGTCTGGATTCCAAACAGGCTGCTCGGACCGCTGCGCGCCTGCGCGGAGGTGCGCTCCGAATGGGTCACGCCGCGCCCGGCGGTCATCCAGTTCAAGGCGCCGGGCCGAATGATCTGGTCGGCACCGGTGCTGTCGCGGTGGTGGAAATCGCCCCGGAACAGATAGGTCACCGTCCCAAGCCCGATATGGGGATGCGGCCGGACATCGATGCCCTGGCCGGTCAGGAGTTCGGCCGGACCGGCCTGATCGAAGAAGATGAAAGGCCCGACCATCTGCCGCCTAGGCGCCGGCAGCGCACGGCGCACCTCGAAGCCACCAATATCGCGCGAGCGCGGCACGATGAGCGTTTCGATTGCGTCCATGCCGACCGCATCCGGGCATCCCGGGTCCAGTGCGGGGTTCCAACTCATGGGCATGCTCCGTTTCCTGACGGACGTTCATGCCAGGATACGCAATGTCCGGTTGCAGGTATAGCGCAAGCGGGCCGGTGGAACCGGCCCTCTTGCGCCAGCCTCCCCGAATTACGCCACGCCATCCCGGCGCGCCTGCGCCAGGGCGACGGCGTCGGCGCCGGCAGGCAGGATCATGGGGCAGTCCGGATCGGTCGCGGCGCGCAGCACGGCCTGCGCCACATCCTCTTCCGTCGTCACCGCCCCGCTTGTGGCATGGGCGCGCATCTGCGCAAGGCTCGTTTCGACAAAGGCCTCGTAGGCTTGTGGAAAGCCGCCATGCGCCGCGATCTGCGCCCGCGCGCTGTCGCCGAAGCGGGTCGTCGGCGCGGCACCGGGCACGACGACACGGGCCCGTATCCCGAAAGCTTCCAACTCCAGTGCCGCTGATGCGGTCAGCGCATTCATGGCCGCCTTGCTGGCGCTGTAGACCGACAGGAGCGCGAATGGCTTCAGCGTGGTGCTGGAACTCACATTGACGATCACCCCGGACCCGCGTTCGCGCATGCCCGGCAGAACGGCCTGCATCATGGCGATGGCGGCGACGAGATTGGTCTCGAGAATCGTCCTCACCATGTCGAGGGGTGTTGCCTCCAGCGCGTTCAGCCAGCCGATCCCGGCATTGTTGACCAGCACATCGATGGGTCCGGCGGCAGCGATCGCGCTTTCGATGCTGGCAGCGTCGGTCACGTCGAGCGGCAGGACGCGCAGATGGGGGTGGGCAGCAAGCGTATTTGCCGCCGGATCGCGCATCGTCGCGATCACGGACCAACCCTGCGCCAGGAAATGCAGTGCCGTCTGGCGGCCGAAGCCCGTGGAACAGCCGGTGATGAGTACGGTTTTCATGAAAACTATCTCCTGTTGGTGCCAGGGCGAGATAGGCCGCCCGGGCCGGACGTGCTACGCGTGATCGTCCGATAAATATTTGTCATCGTCCGACGTGTCCGATCCGCTCACCCAGATTCTCGCGCTCATGCGTCCGAGCGCGTCCTTTTCCAAGCTCGTCACCGGCACCGGCCGCTGGGCTGTCCGCCCGCCGGCGCATGGGCCTTTCTATGCCGCGCTGCTGCAAGGCAGTGTCCTGCTGTCGATCGATGGGGAGCGGCCCGAACGCCTGGATGCGGGGGATTTCGTGCTTCTACCGGACGGCGCGGCCTTCGCCGTCACGAGCATCGAGCCCCCGGCGCCCGGCCGTGACGATACGCCGGCGGAGGTGGCGCCCGGCATCTTCCATCTTGGCCCACCCAGCGCGCCCGACACACGCATGCTGGTCGGCTACTGCCATTTCGGATCGGCCGACAGCGCGCTACTCCTTTCGCTTCTGGCAGGTACGGTCATCGTGCGCGGGGAGCGGCGCCTGACCCAGCTTGTCGAACTGCTCAGCGAGGAAGCGGGCGCCGTCCGGCCGGGGCGGGATGTCGTGCTGACCCGCCTTCTCGAAGTCCTGCTTCTGGAAGCTTTCCGCGCCCAGAAAGGTCCCGCGCCTGCGCCGGGCCTCTTGCGCGGCCTTGCCGATCCAAGGCTCGCCGTGGCGCTGCGGCTGATCCACGCCCACCCAGCCGATGCCTGGACGGTGGCGCTGCTGGCGCGGCAGGCGGGCCTGTCGCGCTCCAGCTTCTTCGAGCGTTTCCGGCGCGAGGTCGGGACCGCGCCGATGGACTATCTTCTGTCCTGGCGCATGGCCCTGGCGCGCGACATGCTGCTGGACGGTGGCGTCAGCGTGGGCGATGCCGCCCGGCAGGTCGGCTACAGTTCGTCCAGCACCTTCAGCACCGCGTTTGCGCGGGCCATCGGCATGTCGCCGAAAGCCTATGCGCGCGCCGCCCGGGCCTGAGGCGGCGGCGGCTATTCCATATTCGTATGATTGGCCCGCATCGCCTCGGCCGAGATGGCGAGGCTGTCCTTCAGCTTCAGCACCATGACCTCGAAGAGCACGAAGAGCGCGCCCTCGAAGAGCGAGCCCATGGGAAGCACGGACACGCCCTCCCCCTGGTCGTCGGCCATGGTCTGCGCCGGGATGGTCACCACCAGATCGGCCATCTGCGGGACCCTGCCGGACGGCTGCGCCGTCACGACGAGGATCTGTGCGCCCGCTGCCTTCGCAACGCCGATCAGCGCGATCGAGGTCGAGATTTCCCCCGGCCCGCAGACGACCAGGAAGACATCGCCCTGGCCGAGCGCCGGTGTCGTCATGTCGCCGACGACGGAGACCGAGCGTCCCAGATGGAAGAGCCGCATGGCAAAGCCCTTCAGCTGCAAGCCTTCCCGGCCGCCGGCATAGACGCAGATATGGCGCGCCTGCCCAAGCATGCGGCAGGCGGCATCCACCTGCGCATCGTCGATCTGGCCCACGGCGCTCGAAAGCTCCTGGACGGCCTGTGTGTAGAGATTGTTCATGGGGGCTCCCTCAGCTGCGACTAAACGATACCGCCCCCGCCGCCGCGCGACGGTGGGCGGGTGGCGGAGACGGCGGCGCGGTAGCCGCTCTCCCGGTAGGCCGCGATGGGATCGATAGCGCCGCCCGCGTCCAGCCGGGCCCTCGCCAGGATCGGCTCCACATCTGTGCGGAAGGCGGCCCGCAGCGTTTCCGACGCCATCAGCGCGTCGTTGGCATCCTGCAATTCTTCGAGCGCCGCGCGATCGACCAGCAGCGCCTGCGCATAGGCGCGGCGGATCTCGCTTGCCGAACGGATGAGGCTTTCGATCGGGTCGGTGACATTGTGCGACTGGTCGATCATGTAGGAGGGCGTCAGCCGGTCCAGCCTGTCGCCGGCGCCCACGAGCTCGTTGAAGACGAGGAACAGCCGGAAGGGGTCGATCGTCCCGGCATCGAGATCGTCGTCGCCATATTTGGAATCGTTGAAGTGGAAGCCGCCGAGCTTGCCGGCATGGATCAGCCGCGAGACGATCTGTTCGATGTTCGCATTGGGTGCATGGTGACCCAGATCCACCAGGCACCTGGCCTGTGGCCCGAGTTCCATGGCGGCCATCAGGCTGGTGCCCCAATCCTGCACGACCGTTGCGTAGAAGGCCGGCTCATAGAGCTTGTGTTCGCAATACAGGAACCAGTCCGCCGGCAGGCCCGCAACGATAACCTTCATGGACGCGATATAGCGCTCGAAGGCGCGGCCAAGATCGCTCTGCCCGGGAAAGTTGGCGCCATCGGCGATCCAGACCGTCAGCGCCCTGGAGCCGATGGCACGCCCGATCTCCACCGTCTCCAGGTTATGCGCCACGGCCTGTGCCCGCACGGCGGGGTCGCTATGGGACAGGGAGCCGTATTTGTAGGAGAGCGGGTGCGCCGGATCGTCCGGATGGTCCTGGAAGGTGTTGGAGTTCATCGCGTCGAAGGACAGGCCGGTCTCTTCCGCCTTTTCGATCAGGAGGCGCGGCTCCGCCTTGTCCCATGGAATATGCAACGACACGGCCGGCGTGGCCCGGCCGAGCGCCTGGATGACCGCGCAATCGTCGAGCTTCTCGAAAATGGTGCGCGGCTCCCCGCCACCGGGGAAGCGGGCGAAGCGCGTGCCGCCGGTGCCCACGCCCCAGGAGGGGACGGCAATGGTAAAGGCCGCGACGGCCCGTGTGACCGCGTCGATGGCAATGCCCCGGCGCGCCAGGCGCTCGCCCAGCGCGTCATAATCGGTATCGAGTGCGGCCCGCCGCGCTTCGTTCGATCGCGCGATCACCTCGGCCTCGATGCGAGACGCCATGCTCATGCCCTCCCAGGCCTGCCCGCGCCCGGCATGGCCGGGCCGTTCTGCCACGTAGCTGCGCCCGGCAGGGCCGGGCTGCACTTTGTTTATCGCGTGAACGAAATCTGGTTTCCGGCGTCCACGTTGATGATGTTGCCGGTGGACTTGGCGGCATAATCGCTCACCAGGAAGTAGACCGCCTCCGCAATATCCTCCGGGTAGACCGAGCGCTTCAGGAGCGAGCGCATGCGGTAATGCTCCTCCAGCTCGTCCTCGCCGATCCGCGAGGATGCCGCCCGCTGCTCCCGCCATTCGCCGCTCCAGATCTTGGAGCCACGCAAAACGGCATCTGGGTTGACCGTGTTGACCCGAATTCCCGCATCCGCGCCTTCCAGCGCCAGGCACCGGGCCAGATGGATCTCGGCCGCCTTGGCCGTGCAATAGGCCGATGCGCCGGGCGATGCGGCAAGCCCGTTCTTGGATGCGATGAACACCACCGCGCCCCCCAGCGCCTGGCGTCGGAACAGGCGGAACGCCTCGCGGGAGACCAGGAAGTAGCCCGTTGCCAGAATGTCGATATTGCGGTTCCAGACGGCGAGCGTCGTGTCCTCGACCCGCGCCGCGGAGGCGATCCCGGCATTGGAGACGAGGATGTCGAGCCCGCCATAGGCTTGCGCCGTTGCGCGGAACGCATCGGCCACGGCTTCTTCCGAGGTAACATCGCAGGTCAGCCCGCGCACCTGATCGGCCCCGAAGCGCGCGGCAAGCTCCGCAGTCGCGGCCTCCACGGCCTGTGCGTCGATATCGGCCAGCACCACGCAGGCGCCTTCGCCCGCCAGGCGCTCGGCAGAGGCGCGGCCGATGCCCCCGGCCCCACCGGTGATAAAGGCGATCCGCCCCGCCAGGGATTTGGGCTTTGGCATGCGCTGCAGCTTGGCTTCTTCCAGAAGCCAGTACTCGATGTCGAAGGCCTCCTGCTCCGGCAGGCCGCGATAGGTATCGACGCCGGATGCCCCCCGCATGACGTTGATGGCGTTGACGTAGAATTCGCTGGCGATCCGCGCCGTCGCCTTGTCCTTGGCAAAGGCGATCAGCCCGACCCCCGGCACCAGGTAGATGACAGGGTTGGGATCGCGCATGGCGGGACTGTCGGCGTGCCGGCACCGCTCGTAATAGGCGGCGTAGTCCGCGCGGTAGGCCTCGATGGCCGCCGGCAGGCTCGCCGTCATGTCCCCGTCCGGCGAAAGGACCAGGGGGCGGATCTTGGTGCGCAGGAAGTGGTCGGGACAGGAGGTGCCGAGGGCGGCCAGCTCTTCCAGGCGCTCGGAGCCGACGAATTCCAGGACAGCGGCGCTATCGTCGAAATGGCCGACCTTGTGCTCGTGGGCGCCGATCTGCGCCCGGATCGCCGGCATGAGCTCGGCAGCGAGACTCGAGCGTTCCTGTGCCGGGCGGGCCGGCCGCTTTTCGCCGCCGAAGGCCGGTTTGCCGGCGAGCTGCGTCTCGAACCAGCCGATGGCGGTGTTGATGATGCGTAAGCTCGTCTCGTAGCATTCCTGCGCCGTGTCCCCCCAGGTGAAGAGGCCGTGGCTTTCCAGGACGACGCCCTTGGCCTGCGGGTTGCGGGCGGCGAAATCGGACAGGTCGAGGCCGAGCTGGAACCCCGGCCGGCGCCAGGGCAGCCAGCCGATCTCGTCCCCATAGACCGCCTGTGTCAGTTCCCGGCTGCGCGCTGTCGCCGCGATGGCGATCACCGCGTCCGGATGCATGTGATCGACATGCCTGTAGGGCAGGAAGGCATGGAGCGGCGTGTCGATGGAGGTGGCCCTCGGATTGAGCCGGAAGGTGCAGTGATTGTAGAGATCGACGATCTCGTCCTCGTGCGCCGGGCCGCGATAGAGCGCCCGCAACCGCTCCAGCTTGTCCTGATAGAGCGTGGCGAAGCCGTCGAGCTTCATCGTGCCGATATCGCCGCCGCTGCCCTTCACCCACAAGACGGTCACGCTCTCGCCGGTGAGCGGATCGCTTTCCTCCACCTTGGCGGAGGTGTTGCCACCGCCGAAATTGGTGATCCGCTTGTCGGAGCCGAGCAGGTTGGAGCGGTACAGGAGCCGCTCGGGCTCGCTCATCCCCGCAGCGCGCGCTTCGTCCCAGAGGCTCTGCAGCCGGTTTGCACGCGTATCGGACATGAGGTCCTCCCCTGACGTCGGTGTCGAATGGCGGGCGGAGAATTCCCCTCCTCCTGCGCAGTGTCAACAGAAAACAAGCACGTCCAATCATATTGCACTGCAATAACGATCGAAGTTGCTCAAGGATGATTGACATTGCCCCGTCTTCGGTGAAGCTTGCTGTCCGGGGAGAGGAGGACGGATGCACGAGAGCGAGCGCCATCGCGTGATCCTGAGCGCCATTGAGGGGCGTTCGGTCGCGACCGTGCAGGACTTCGTGGGCCTGACCGGTGCCTCCGAGGCGACGATCCGCCGCGACGTCGCCGCGCTCCATGCGCAAAAGAAGCTCCGGCGTGTCCGGGGCGGCGCCGAGACGCTCCGGGCGCCTGCACCGGGCGCCGTGATCGGCGAAAGCCTGGCAGAGAAACAGTCCCGCAACGCGGCGGAAAAGCTTGCCATCGGACGCCTTGCCGCGAGCCTGTGCGAGGAAGGCGACGCGCTGATCCTGAATGGCGGCACGACCACCTTCGCGATGGTGCATTTCCTGACCATCGCCCGGCTGACCATCTTCACCAATTCCTTCCCCATCGCGCAGCACCTCCTGCAGCATTCCACCGCCAGCGTTCACCTGCCGGCCGGCATGGTCTACCGCGACCAGGGCCTTGTCCTGTCTCCGTTCGAGGCGGACGGGATCGCGCATTTCCGCGCGCGGCGCATGTTCATGGGCGCGCAGGCCATCTCGTCCCTGGGCTTTGCCGAATCCGACACCCTGATCATCCAGTCGGAGCAGCGGCTGATGCGCCAGGCGGACGAGCTCATCGTCCTGGCCGATGCCAGCAAGTTCGAGGCGCGGTCCAGCTACCTCATCGCACCGCTGGAGCGGGCCCACATCATCGTCACCGACGATCGGATCGACGATCGCTCGGCCGCCATGATCGAGGCTGCGGGGCCACGGCTTCTCGTCGCGCAGACCACGGGAGCCGCGCGATGACCGGCCAGCGCGCACCCCGCAACGTCGCCGTGATCGATGTCGGAAAGACCAACGCCAAGGTGGTCCTGTACGATCTCGAAACGCAGGAAGAGCGCGGCGTCGCGGCGAGCGCCAACACGGTGCGCCCTGGCCCGCTTTATCCGCATATGGATACGGATGCCATCTTCCACTTCATCATCGAGGCGCTGGGCGCCCTGTCGCGCGAGCATGGCCTCGATGCCATTTCCATCAGTGCGCACGGAGCCTGTGCGGCCCTGGTGGATGGCGATGGCATGCTGGCCCTGCCGGTGCTCGATTACGAGCACCCCCTGACGGGAGCAGACGACTATGAGGCCGTGCGTCCGGCCTTCGCGCAGACCTTGTCGCCGGCCATGGAGAACGGGCTGAATGTCGGCCGGCAGCTCTTCTGGCAGCAGCAACGCTTTCCGGAAGGCTTTGCCCGCGCCCGTCATCTCCTGTTCCATCCGCAATATTGGGCTTTCCGCCTGACGGGCGTCGCCGCGAGCGAGGTAACCTCGCTCGGGTGCCATACCGATCTCTGGGCGCCGCGCCAGGGCGGCGTCTCCACCCTCGTCGATGCCATGGGCTGGCGCCATCTCCTGCCGCCGATCCGCAGCGCCTTCGAAAGCCTCGGCCCGCTCCTGCCCGAGCTTGCGGCGCGCATCGGCCTGCCGGGCCGGACCATTCCCGTCGCCTGCGGCATCCACGATTCCAACGCCTCGCTGCTGCCGCATCTCCTGGCGCGCGCCGCGCCTTTCACGCTTCTGTCGACAGGAACCTGGGTCGTCGCCTTCGCCATTGGCGGGCAGAAGGTGGAGCTCGATCCCGCGCGCAACACGCTGGCCCATGTGAATGCCTTCGGCGCACCGGTCCCGGCGGTGTCCTTCATGGGCGGGCGCGAGTTCGACCGGCTGACGGGCGGCCAGTCGGTCGCACCATCGGATGCGGATTTGGAGGCTGTCCTGGCCGGCAGCGTCATGGCCCTGCCGCCGGTCGTCCCCGGCACCGGCCCCTTCGCAAAGGCGCAGGGTGGCTGGCAGGGCGATCCGGCCGGCCTGTCCCCGGCGGAGCGCAGCGCGGCAGCAAGCCTCTATCTGGCGCTGATGGCGCAGACGAGCATCGCGCTGATCGGCGCGGCAGGGCCGATCGTGGTGGAGGGCCCGCTGTCGCGCAACCCCTTGTTCCTGCGCGCGCTGGCGCAACTCACCGGCGTCGCGGTCCTGGCCGACCATGACGGGACGGGCACCTGCGCGGGCGCCGCATGCCTGGTGCAGGGCATCGAGGCCGCCCGCGCCGGGGCAAGGCTGCCCGCGGCCATACCCGCACCCGCCGCCCCGATCCCGGGGCTCGACGCCTATGCAAAGGCCTGGCGGGCCGAACATGCGCGTGTAGCGGAGGGCGCAGCTGCTTGTGTCATGCCCGCGTCCCGGCCGATCGGAGGAGGTCGCCATGCAGAGTAACACAACGCCCATCATTGCCCTACGCGGGGTGGAAAAGTCCTTCGGCCCGGTCGAGGTGCTGAAGGGCGTCGAGTTCGACCTGCGCGCGGGCGAAGTCCACGCCCTGATGGGCGAGAACGGGGCCGGCAAATCGACCATGATCCGGCTGATGTCCGGCGCCCACCAGCCCAATGGCGGCACGATCGAAATCGACGGCGAGCCGACGCGTCTCAGCGGCCCTTCGGCGGCGACATCGGCGGGCATCGCCGTCGTCCATCAGGAGCTCCTGCTCTTTCCGGCGATGACGGTCGCCGAGAACATCTTCCTCGGCCATGCGCCGCGCAAGGCCGGCGGCCTGATCGACTGGAACGAGATGCGCGCCCGCGCCCGCGCCGTCCTGGACCGCCTCGACTGCCCCGAACTCGACGTGGACGAGAAGGTCTCGCGCCTATCCGTCGCCAACCGACAGCGCGTGGAGATCGCCCGCGCTTTGTCGCGCGATGCACGGGTGCTGATCCTCGACGAACCGACGGCAGCCCTGGGCGAGGCCGATGTGCAGCGCCTTCTGGATGTGCTGCGTTCGCTGCGCCGGGAAGGCGTCGGCATCGTCTATGTCAGCCACCGCATGAACGAGATCTTCCAGATCTCCGACCGGATCACCGTCTTGCGGGACGGGCGCACCATCGACACGCGCGCCGCCAACGATGTCACAAGCGACGCGCTCGTCTCCATGATGGTCGGCCGCGAGATCGGGCAGATGTTCCCCAAGGAAGTGATCCCGCTCGGCGATACGGTGTTGGAGGTCGAGAACCTGTCGCATGCCGGCAAGGTGCGCGATGTCAGCTTTTCCGTGCGGGCCGGCGAGATCCTCGGCATTGCGGGCCTGGTCGGTTCCGGCCGCACCGAGCTGGCCCAGACGATTTTCGGCGTGACGCCCGCCACCTCCGGCCAGATCCGCATCGACGGCCGTCCCGTCACCGTCGGCACGGTGCGCGAGGCCATTGGCCACGGCATCGCCTATGTCCCGGAAGACCGGGCGCAGCATGGGCTCGTGCGTCCGCAGACGATCCGCGAAAATGTCTCCATGGCGATCCTGAACCGGCTCACCCGCTGGGGTGTCGTCGACACCGCGCGGGAGACGGCCGCCGCCGCCAGGGCCATCGAGCGCTTCGCCATCCGCGCGCGGGGGCCGGGACAGGTCGTCGCCCAGCTTTCCGGCGGCAATCAGCAGAAGGTCGTCATCGCCAAATGGCTGGCGACCGATCCGCGCATCCTGATCCTCGATGAACCGACCCGTGGCGTCGATGTCGGCGCCAAGGCAGAAATCCACAGATTGATGAACCAGTTGGCGGCGCAGGGCCTGGCGATCGTGATGATCTCCTCCGAGCTCCCGGAAGTGCTCGGCATGAGCGACCGCGTCCTGGTCATGAACGGAGGCCGCATGTCTGCCATCCTCGATCGCAGCGCCGCGACGCCCGAAGCCGTCGGCGCCGCCATGATGTCGGAGCACGCGGCATGAAGGGTCCGACGCTCTCACGCCGCCTGTCGGGCTCGGGCCAGGAACTTCTGCTCCTGGCGGCCATCGTGCTTCTCTTCGCCGTCGTTGGGTGGATCAATCCGCGCTTCGTGTCGCCCAACAACCTGACGTCGATCTTCGTCGGCAACGCCTATATCGCCGTTGCGGCCATCGGCATGTCGATGGTGATCATTTCTGGCCATATCGACGTGTCGGTGGGCGCGCTCATCGGTGTCCTCGCCACCATATCCGGGCTTCTCGTGACCAATGGCTACCCGGTCTGGGTGGCCTGGCTCCTGCCCGTGCTCATCGGCGGGCTTTGGAATGCGGGGCTCGGCGCCATCGTCGCCTATCTGAAAGTGCCCTCCATCATCGCGACGCTGGCCATGCTCTCCATCCTGCGCGGCGGGCTCATCACGGCGACGGGCGGCCAATGGATTTCCGGCCTGCCGCCGGAATATCAGCTCGCCCAATTCCGCCTCTTCGGCGTTCCCTCGCCGGTCTGGTTCATGATCGGCATGACGATCCTCGCCGCCTTTCTCCTGCGCTACACGGCCTTCGGCCGGTCGATCTACGCGGTCGGCGGCAATGCCGAGGCTGCGGAGGCCGAAGGCATCCACTACAACCGGACCATCGTCGCCGTCTTCGCCATACATGGGCTGATCGCCGGCATCGCGGCCATTCTCTTCGCCACGCAGTTGCAGGTCATCCAGTCGACGGTCCCGGTCGGGCTCGAACTCGTCATCATCACCGCATCGGTCGTGGGCGGCGTGTCGATCCTCGGCGGCATTGGCACGGTGACGGGGTCGACCCTCGCGGCCATCCTCTTTGCCGCGATCGGTTCCTCGCTCATCTTTCTCAATGTATCGGCCTATTGGCTGCGTGCCGTTCAAGGCATCCTGATCCTCGGCACCGTGTTAATCGACATGGTGCGTCGCGGTCGAACGGGCTGAGGAGGCGCGTCATGATCACCCATCGCTCGCTTCTGCGCCACGAAGCCCTGCTCGCGCTCATCCTGGCCGTCGCCCTGGCCGTGCTGGCCTTCAACAACGACCGCTTCTTCACGGCCGCCAACCTGTTGAACCAGGGCCGGCTCATGACGGAGGTCGGGCTGATCGCCGTGCCCATGACCTTTGTCATCGTGACCGGCGGCATCGACCTGTCGGTCGGCTCCATCATGGGGCTCTGCGCCATCCTGGTTGGCGTCTTCTGGCAATGGGTCGGCATTCCGCTGCCGCTCGCCATGGCGCTGTGCCTCATCGTCGGAACGCTGGCGGGCCTCGTCAACGGCATCATCATCACGCGCTTCCGCGTGCCCCCGCTCATCGCCACGCTGGCGACGCTCGCCCTCTATCGCGGCCTTGCGGAAGGCATCAGCCAGGCCCAGTCGGTGCGCGGCTACCCGGACTGGTTCTTCGTCCTTGGCCAGGGCAACGTGCTCGGCATACCGACGCAGCTCTGGCTCTTCGTCGTGGTGGCTGCGATCGGCTTCTTCGTGCTGCAGTTCACCGCCTTCGGCCGGGCCGTCTACGCCATCGGCAACAACGAGGCGGGCGCCGAGTTCTCCGGCATCGACGTGGTGCGGACCAAGGTCCTGATCTATGCGGCGTCGGGCTTCGTCTCCGCGCTGGCGGCGCTGGTCTTCGTCTCCCGCGTGTCCACGACACGCTCGGACATGGGGTCCGGGATCGAGCTCGACGTCATCACCGCCGTCGTCCTGGGTGGCACCTCGATCTTCGGCGGCCGCGGGCTCATCGTCGGAACGCTGCTCGGCCTGTGCCTCGTCCAGGTATTGAAGAACGGCCTGGCCTTGTCCGGCGTGCGCGGCGATGGAACCATCGTCATCATCGGCTTCGTCCTGATCGCCGCCGTCCTGATCTCCAATCTCCTCCGTCGCTATTCCGAAGACTGAGGACCAATACCCGGTGGCCCCTGAAGGGGCGCCGGCTCATGCGAACGCTCTGGGAGGAAACGAGAATGCGCTCCATCATCAGCATGCTTCTGGCCGCAAGCGTCCTGTCGACGCCGGCCATGGCGCAAGGCGCCTGGACGGGCGGCGACGGTGCCCCGACCAATCCGCTCGCCTGCGACGGCGCAGCGGCGGCCGCCTCGCCGGGCGAATACAATGGCGGCACGCCGACCGGCGCGCCCGACCGGGCGAACAAGCCCATCACCGTGGTCGACATTCCGAAGCTCGTTGGCGCGGGCTACTTCGCATCCACGGCCCAGGGCATCGCCGAAGCGGCCAAGGAAACCGGCAACATGACCGTCACCACCGACGGTCCGACGCAGGCCAATATCGACCAGCAGATCACCTTCATCGACAATTACGTCACCTCCGGCGTGGACGGCATCCTCTTTGCCGCGAACGATCCGGTGGCCATCGCCCCGGTCCTCAAACGCGCCCTGGAGGCCGGCATCAACGTGGTCGGCTACGATGCCGATGCCGAGCCCGACGCACGCCAGTGGTTCGTCAACCAGGCGGAGCCGAACGGCGTCGCCAAGTCGATGCTCGACCAGCTCGCCTCCGAGATCGGAGAGGAAGGCTCGTTTGCCATCGTCACCTCCACCTTCACGACGCCCAACCAGGCGCGGTGGATTTCGGAGATGCAGGCCTATGCCGAAAAGTGCCATCCCAAGCTGAAGTTCCTGGAAACCGTCGAAGCGCAGGAAGACAACATCCTGTCCTTCAACCAGGCCCAGACCTTGATCAACAAGTATGGCGACGAGTTGAAGGGCATTCTCGGCATGACCTCGGTGGCGACGCCGGCGGCCTCCGAGGCCGTGCAGCAGAACAATCTCTGCGGCAAGGTCGCCGTGGTCGGCCTCGCCCTTCCCAATGCGATGAAGCCCTATGTGAACAACGACTGCATCAAGTCGACCATCCTCTGGTCGACGGTCGATCTCGGCTATGCCGCAGGCCTCGTCATGCGCGCCGTGGCCGACGGTACGCTGAAGCCCGGCGATACGACCTTCAAGGCAGGCCGCCTCGGCGAGCTGCAGGTCGTCAACCAGAGCCAGATCCTCCTGGGTGCGCCGAAGGTCTTCACCAAGGCCGACATCAACGACTTCGACTTCTGATAGCCTCCCGGCGCCCCTCAAAAGGGGGCGCCGGTCCCGTCTGGGCCGTCTTCGGACAGCGGCGCCTAGCCTGTTTCCGCGAACGATAAAATCTGTAAGCCGTCAGTTGCCAAATGTCAGCTATCCGCTTACATTCGAGCCAGCAATGATTACGACTTTCAGATCCAAGCCCCTTGCCGAACTCTGGGAGACTGGGAAGACGGCCAAGATCGATGCGAAAATGCAGAAACGCGTCCTACGCCGCCTCGATGCGTTGGATGTCGCCACCAAGCCCGAGGACATGAGAATCCCTGGGTTTGATTTCCACCCCCTCAAGGGCTTCGATCCCACCCGGTACTCTATTCACGTCAACGGGCCCTGGTGCATTACATTCGAGATGGACAACGGAGATGCCCACGCCGTCGATTTCGAGCAGTATCATTGATGCGGGCACATGGTGCCCCCATTCTTTCGAGATAGAGATAAGAATGAACATGCCTCTCATTCCCGCATGGCGGGCCGCAGACCGTCGTCCCACGCATCCTGGAGAGATCCTGCGTGAGGATAGCATCCCGGCGGTGTACAGGAGCAAGTCTGAGATTGCGCGTTTGCTCGGCATCTCGCGTCAGCAGCTATATGACATCATGGATGAGAAGAAGCCGGTATCGCCGATGATGGCCGTTCGTCTTGGCAAGCTTTTCGGGAACGGTCCAGCGGTCTGGATTCGTATGCAGGCTGCTTACGATACGTGGCAAGCTGAACGTGAAATCGATCTGTCGTCCATCCCCACGCTTGAACTGAAACCTGGACCTGTCAGCTCGCTCTGATGTCCTGGCCGTTGGCGACGGCCACCAATGTAGCCCCACTCGCACGTGCTATGGCGCCGAAAACCTGTCCGTCAGGCCGAGGGACTGGCGGCGCATCGCCGCCGCCATCCTGTTTCGGATAGAATCCACGGGTCCTGGCGTCAGACGCTTTCGGCAGAACGCAGCGTATTGCGGCGGATGACCGCCTGCTGCCAGTTCATTTCGATGAAGCGGCGTGCCTGTTCGGCCAGCGGGCCGTTATCGTCCCAGGTGTCGCGCCAGATGCCGCAGGCCAGGCACAGGGCTTCGTCGACGATGCGGCGCGAGAAGCTTTCGAAGACGATGTCGCCGGCATAGCCGGTTTCGACCAGGGCATCGAAGATCGCCGGAAAGCCGATCGTGCCCGTGCCCAAAGCGCCCCGGTAATTCTCGTTGAAATGAAAATAGCCGAGCTTGTCCCCGGCCAGCCGGATCGCGCCCGCCGGATCCGGTTCCTCGATGTTCATGTGGAACGTATCGAGGTGCAGGAGCACGTCGTCGCGCCCCGTCTCGCGGATGAAGGCCAATCCCTGCGCCGTCGTGTTGATGAGGTTGGATTCGAAGCGATTGACGACTTCCAGGACGATCTGGACATTGCCGGCGGCGGCCAGCTCCGCCGTCTTGGCGACGGCCTCGGCGGCGCGCATCCAGCCATCGCGCGTCGGCATGGTGTCGTATTTGCCGTGCTTGGAAAACAGGATGCCGCCAAGGCGCAGGGCGCCGAGGTCCTGCGTGATGCGCACGGCATCGTCCAGCACCGCGCGTCCGCGTGCCGCCACGGCAGGGTCCGCGCTGGATACGTCCGCATCCTGCGGCAGGCCCATCGTGACGGCGATGTCGAGCCCGAGCTGCGATGCCTTGCGGCCGAGTGCCTTCAGATCGAAGGTTTCGGGACGCAGATAGGACAGTTCGATCAGGCCATAGCCATGTTCGGCCGACCGTTCGATGGCACGTTCCAGATCCGCCTGGCTGGCCCCGTTCGTCCAGACGAAGGAATGGATACCGATCTTGCGCATGAAGTTCCTCCCAAAGACACGGCGGGGCTGGTCAGCGCCCGCGTGAGCGCCGGCGGCGATGGTGATCGGCCCCGTCCGTCCTTGTGCCAGATGTCGCACATGCCGAGAAGGCCGTCACCTTCATGGCGGCGACTGAGTGCCTGCGCATCAGCGCAGGAAGCCTTCGGCATCGAAATCGTCCCAGCCCGACATGTCCTGTGCGTCCGGACCCGCGGGGCCAGACCTGTCCGCCGCCCTAGCCACGGGACGGCGCCCGTCGCGCCGCCGCTGGGCGGCCTTGGCGGCGCCGCGTTTACGGTTCTCGGCCGCCGCGACCCTGTCCTCCTCGCGCCACAGCGTCGGAAGGTCCCGGTCCAGTATATCCTCGATGCTGCGTGCCTCGAAGACATGGAAGGTCACCGCCTTGGCGCGGCCCCGCAACCGTACGGTCCGCGTCCCGGCGCTCGGCAACCGGCCATCCTTCAACCAGCGCAGCCGCTCCGAGGGTTTGATGCCGAGAATGTCCTCCACCTCGCGCGGGATGATGGGCACGTCGTCGAGCTTCGCGATCACCCGTGCGACAGCGGGCTCGACGCGCGACAGGACCTGGCCGCCATCGCCATCGTCCGGTGCGTAAAGAAGCACCGCACCTGGCCCCGGCTCGACCAGCCGCCGAAGCGGCCCGGGGAGCTTTGAGCGGATCTGCAGCACGATCCCGCGGATACGCACGGCCGAGCCGAGCGTCGCGGCGGCCGGAAGCGGCCATTCATGAAGGATGTCGGTTCCGTGCGCGGGTCGCTTCGCCATGCGGCGGAGATAGTCGAACCCGGACGATCCGCAAGCAGCAGCGACGGCCCTTCCGGCCCATTTTCAGCTTGCGGGCCAATTGGACCCCGAGCACGATAGAGGCTCGGGGGCCGATGCAAAGGGCGGCTTGAGGCATGGGGCGTGACGGCATGGCGGACAGTGTGGATATACGTGAGGCTCTGGGTCTGCGGCCCGTCATCAACTGCGCCGGCACCATGACGTCGCTCGGCGCCAGCATTGCCGTTCCGGACGCGATCGACGCGGTCACTCGCATCCTGCCGCAATGGACGGAGATGGCCGATCTGCAGCGCTGCGCCAGCCGTGTCATTGCACAGGTGACCGGAGCGCAGGCGGGCTTCGTCACCGCCTCCACCTCGGCGGGGCTAACCCTGTCCGTCGCGGCGGCCATGACCGGGTGCGACCTTGCTGCCGTGGAGCGTCTGCCGGACACGACGGGCCTAGCCAACGAGGTGCTCCTCCTAGCCGGGCACAATGTCAGCTACGGCGCGCCGGTCACCCAGGCCATCGCGCTGGCCGGCGCGCGCCCCGTCCTTGTCGGGCAGGCCACGAGCGCAAGCGCCTATCAGCTCGAAGGCGCCATCACGGACAGGACGTCATCCGTCCTGTTCGTCGTGTCGCATCACGTGGTCCATTACGGGCAGATTCCCCTCCAGACGGTGTGCGAGATCGCCCATGCACGCGCCATCCCCGTCATCGTGGATGCCGCTTCGGAATATGATCTGACGGGGTTCATCAAGGGCGGAGCGGATCTCGTCCTCTATTCGGGGCACAAGTTCCTGGGTGGGCCCACCAGCGGCATCATTGCCGGCCGCAAGGATCTGATCGCCGCCTGCTACCAGCAGAACCGGGGGATCGGACGCGGCTTGAAGGTCGGCAAAGAGGGCATTGCCGGTGTCATTGCCGCGCTGCACGCCTGGCAGCGGCGCGACCATGCGGCGATCCGGGCGCGGGAATCGGCCATCCTTGCGGTGTGGCAGGATCGTCTGGCCGGCTTTGCCGGCGTGGAGGCGCGCAGATCGCCGGACCCGACCGGCAATCCGCTCGACCGTCTGACCGTCACCATCGATCCCAATGTCGCGCGCGTCACCGCCTGGGACCTCGCCGACCGCCTCGCCGCCGGGGCGCCGCCCGTCATGGTGCGCGACGACGAAATCGACCTCGGCTATTTCCAGCTCGATCCCTGCAACCTGCACCACGGCGAAGAGGTGATCGTCGCCGATCGGATCGCCGCGGAGCTGGAGGCTGCGCGCGGCGACAACGCGCCGAGCCCGATGTGCTTTGCTGAATGGTCCCTGCGGCGCGAACGCGCCGCACTGGCATGGCCGGATTGATGAAACGCCCGGCCTATCGCTCCGCCGGGGCTTCGTTCAGCGCGGCAAGGCAGCGCGTGACGCCGGTTTCCCAGGCTGGCAGGCGATGGTCGAACCGCGTTGCAAACCGCGTCGTATCCAGCCGCGAGTTGGCGGGACGGCGGGCGGGGGTCGGATAATCCACCGTGCCGATGGGCTCGACCGCGGCGGCCGGGCCCCCGGCCAGACGTGACTGGCGGAAGATTTCCTGCGCAAAGCCGGCCCAGTTCGTATGCCCTTCGGCGACCATGTGGAAGATGCCGGAATGCTCCGCCGGGGCGCGCACCAGGCGCTCCGCCACGGCCAGGATGCCGGCCGCGATATCGGGCGCGTAGGTTGGGGTTCCGACCTGGTCCGCCACCACGCGCAGCGTGTCGCGCGTTTGCGCCAGGCGCAGCATCGTCTTCAGGAAGTTGTTGCCATAGGGACCGAAGACCCAGGCCGTCCGCAGGATGGCATGGGCCGGATTTGCCGCCGCGACGGCGGCTTCCCCTGCAAGCTTGCTGCGGCCATAGGCGCCCTGCGGCCCGGTGGCATCGGTCTCACGGTAGGCTTCCACCTTGTCGCCGGCAAAGACATAGTCCGTGGACAGTTGGATGATGGGGATACCCGCCTGCGCCGCAGCCGCAGCGACATGCCCCGCCCCTTGCGCATTGACGGCGAAGGCCGCCGCCTCGTCCTCTTCCGCCTTGTCCACGGCGGTATAGGCGGCGGCATTCACGACGATGTCGGGCTTGTAGGTGTCGATGGCGTGACGGATGGTCTGCGGGTCCGTCAGGTCCAGCACCGGCCGCCCCAGGGCGGTTACCTGGACGTCGCCGCCCCCGAGCGACAGGAGCGCCTGCGCCACCTGCCCCTCGCGGCCCGTCACTAGGAGCCGCAGCGTCATGCGGGCACCGACTGACCGAGCCGCTGGCCGCCATACCGCTTCTCCCGCAAGGGGCGCCACCAGGCTTCGTTGTCGAGGTACCAGCGCACAGTCTTTTCCAGCCCGCTGTCGAAGTTTTCCCTGGCCTTCCAGCCGAGCTCCTCTTCGATGCGCGAAGCGTCGATCGCATAGCGCAGATCATGCCCCGGCCGATCGGTCACAAAGCGGATAAGCCCGCGGCGGCTCTCGCCGCTGGCGAGCGGACGCAGCCGGTCCAGCGTGTCGCAGATCGCCTCAACCACTGCCAGATTGGAGCGTTCGTTGCGCCCGCCAATATTGTAGGAGCGCCCGGGCACGCCCTTGGTGCAGACCATGACGAGCGCGCGCGCGTGATCTTCGACGAAGAGCCAGTCACGCACATTCTCGCCCTTGCCATAGACCGGCAATTCGCGCCCCTCCAACCCGTTCAGGATGACGAGCGGGATCAGCTTTTCCGGGAAGTGGAAGGGCCCGTAATTGTTGGAGCAGTTCGATAGGACGACCGGCATATGGTAGGTGTGATGCCAGGCCATGGCCAGATGGTCCGAGGCGGCCTTCGACGCCGAATAGGGCGATGACGGGGCGTAGGGCGTTTCCTCGGTGAACAGGCCGCCATCCAGCGCGAGCTGGCCGTAGACCTCGTCGGTGGAAATGTGGTGGAAGCGGAAAGCATCCCTGGCACCGGCCGGCAGCCGTGACCAGTAGCTGCGCGCCGCCTCCAGCAGCTGGTAGGTGCCGACGATGTTCGTCTCGATGAAATCGCCCGGCCCGTCGATGGACCGGTCGACATGGCTTTCCGCCGCCAGATGCATGATGGCGTCCGGCTGGGTTTCTTCCAGGATGCGGTCGATCCGGGCCCGGTCGCAAATGTCGGCCTGCACGAAGCTGTAACGGGAATCGCCCTCCAGCTCGGCAACGGAGCCGAGCGTCGCCGCATAGGTCAGCTTGTCGAGGTTGACGACCGCATGGTCGGTATCGTGAATCAAGTGGCGGCAGACGGCCGAGCCGATGAAGCCGGCCCCGCCGGTGACGAGGATCTTCATCGCTTATGCCTCCGAGCGGAAGGGTGTTTCGATGTCGCGCAGGAGCGGCGCTTCCGCATCCTTGGCGGACAAGACGGGGGTGCGCCCGTCGAGCGGCCAGGCCACGCCGATATCGGGGTCGTCATAGCGGATACTGCGGTCGTGCGCCGGGCTGTAATGGGCCGAAACCTTGTAGAAGACTTCGGTATCGGGCTCGAGGGTCAGGAACCCATGCGCAAAGCCCGCCGGAACGAGGATCTGGTTGAAGTCCCTCGCACTCAGTTCCAGCGCGACCCACCGGCCGAAGCTCGGTGAGCCGGCCCGGATATCGACGGCGACGTCCAAGATGCGGCCGCGCAGCACGCGCACGAGCTTGTCCTGGGCAAAGGGCGGTTCCTGGTAGTGCAGCCCGCGCAATGTATATGCCTCGGCCGAGAAGGACTGGTTGTCCTGCACCCACTGCGTGTCGATCCCGTGATCCGCCAGGCGCTGGCGATGGAAGGTTTCCGAAAAGAAGCCGCGATCGTCGCCGAACTTGCGGGGCTTGAGTTCCAGAACGTCCGGCAAAGCCAGCTTGCTGATCTCGAGCATTCTGTCTCCATACAATAGCCGCACGGGCGCAACGTGCGTGGATGCATAACCGTCTTCAAGGCTCCTAGACCATATGACACGAAAGGAAAACCTATTCCTTCCGCCGGCCCGACCCAGCCGCACCTTCCACTCTGGCCAAACATTCGGTACAAGCCAGTCAATCATTTTTGGAGTGGAATAGGCCTATGAAGGGGATAATCCTCGCCGGCGGGAGTGGAACACGGCTTCACCCTATGACGCTGGTTGCATCCAAACAGTTGCTGCCTGTCTACGACAAGCCGATGATCTACTATCCGCTCGCTGCGCTGATGCTCGCCGGCATCAACGAAATCCTGATTATCTCCACTCCGCACGATCTGCCCCGTTTCCAGGCGCTGCTCGGTTCCGGCGAACGCTTCGGGATTCATCTCTCCTATGCCGAGCAGCCGAGCCCGGACGGGCTCGCCCAGGCCTATCTGATCGGCGAGGAGTTCGTCGGGGGCGCGCCGTCGGCGCTGATTCTGGGCGACAACCTCTTCTACGGACACGGCCTGCCCGAACACCTGGCCAACGCATCGCGGATCGATCACGGCGCGACGGTCTTCGCCTATCATGTGAGCGATCCTGAGCGCTACGGCGTGGTCGAGTTCTCGAAGGACGGAAGGGCCGTCTCCATCGAGGAGAAACCCACCCAGCCCCGGTCCAACTGGGCGATCACCGGCCTCTACTTCTATGACGGCCGCGCCGCGCAATTTGCCCGCAGCCTCAAGCCCTCGCCGCGCGGCGAGCTCGAGATCACCGATCTCAACAAGCTCTATCTGGAAGAAGGCACCCTGTCGGTCGTACCGATGGGGCGCGGCTTCGCCTGGCTGGATACGGGCACGCCCGACTCCCTCCTGCAGGCTGCCGAGTTCGTCCGCACCCTGGAGCAGCGCCAGGGATTCAAGGTCTGCTGCCCGGAGGAAATCGCCTTCGTCCAGGGTTTCATCGACGCCGATCAGCTGCGCGCCCTCGGGCGGGACTTACGCAAGAGCGCCTACGGGCAGTATCTCCTGCGCCTGGCAGACGAAGGTCTGCCTCAGAGCTTCGGCTAAAGTCACGCGGCGGCCAGCACCCTCCGGCTGATGGCCTGCCCGTCCCATTCCATCAGGACCATATCGCCCTGGCGCACGTTCTGGATGACGGAGGGGCGCAGGACCGCCACGCACTCCCCGCCCGTCCGCCGGACGGAGGGGTAGAGAATGCCGTTGCCGCCCTGTGCCCGCACCTGGCGGGCCAACGCCTGGCCGACCGGGTAGCCGGATGCCGGCTCCGGGGCGAGCGCGGGATGGTCAGGCTCGCGCCGCAGATCGTGCATCGGGCAGGCGAAGGAGGACAGGATCTGCCGGTAGGCGACCAGTTCCTCCACCGCACCGGCGTCCTTCAGCGCGACTGCAATATGGTATGAGACCTCGGCCTCGGCAGTGTCCGCCGCGCCCTCTCCGAAGGCTGCATACCATGCGCCGCGATGCTCGTCGTTGAACCGGTTGCCGGGTGGCCGGGCATGGCAGAAGGCGGCGTTGACGAGGGTCCATCCATAGCCGTAGCTTTCGTGCAGCAGCTCTTCTGCCGTCACGCCATCGGGCAGGGCGAGCGAGCCGCGCCGGGCGGAGGTCAGCCCCTCCAGCTCGTTCAGGACGGCTTCCTCCTCCCACGTGTCGAAGAGCGGTGCCATGGCCGGCTCCTCGATATAGGCGGTGGAGATCAGCCGCACCGCGCAGCGTTCCTCGAACTGCGTCTGCGCGATCATAGGCCGCCCCGGACGCCGTCCAGGTAACGGCGCGTCCGCAGCATGGCCGGAATGCCGCCCTCGATCATGTAATCCACGGGCGTGCGGCCCTGGAAGACGGGCCCGGCATTCTGGGCCGTCGGCCAGGCCGTGACCATGGAGCGGTTGAACAGAAGCCGCAACGCCTTGAAAATGCCGACGATCAGGCTGGCCCGGGTGAGCTTGTCGACATCGAGCCGCCCGCTGAAGGCGCCCGCCTTCATCCGCCCCCAGGTTGCCGGTGGCACGTCGAAGAGCAGCGCGGACTGGCGGTTCGTCAAACCCCAGGATTCCGTCGCCCGCACCACCGCCTTGACGATGGTCGCCGTCTTTCCGGCAGGCGGCGCATGAACTGAAACGGCGACAGGCTCCCGCATAGTTATACCCTTTGATACAACAATGCGTATCATATGATACGAATGTCCGTCGTTGTCAATGCGTGCGGAGTTTGGCGTGCAGGCGAAAGGAGGTCCGGCCAACGAAATTGCATGGCGCCCGGCATGGCCACAGGGAGCGCAGCCCTTATCCTTCCGGGTGACAAACGGGACCGGATCGGAGCTGGCCGCATGAAGCAAAGCCTCGAAAAGACGGCGCCGGGTGGGCTGGCGGCACCGGCCGTCGCTCTCGGCATCGCGCTGGGCGGCTTCTTCGACGGCATTCTCCTCCACCAGATCCTGCAGTGGCATCATCTTCTGTCGGGGCTGGACAGTGGACGCCTGAGCGATGTGCGGATGCAGATCCTCGCGGATGGCCTGTTTCATGCGGTCCTGTATGTGATTGCCGCGGGAGGCCTGGTCCTGCTTCTGCGGCGCCGCTCGTCACTCGCCGCTCCGGGCACGGGGCGGCAGATTCTGGCCTCGGCGCTGATCGGTTTCGGCCTTTGGCATTGTCTCGACGCCGTCCTGTCGCACTGGATCCTCGGTATTCACCGGATCCGCATGGATTCCGAAACGCCGCTCGTCTGGGACCTGGTCTGGTTCGCCGTCTTCGGCGTCGGTGCCATGGCTGCGGGCTTGTGGCTCGGACGCCGGCCCGGCTCGCCCGGTGGCAGCGCGCGGGCCGGTGCGCCGACACTGGCGGCGCTGGTTCTCGTGGCCGGCACGCTGGCCTTGATGCCGCCCTTTGTCGGCGCCGACACGGCCACACTGGTGGTCTTTCGTCCGGGCACGACGCCGGCGCAGGCCATGAGCGCGGTGCTGGCGGCCGATGGTCGGCTCGTCTGGGCTGACAATACGGATTCGGTCTTTGCGATCGAACTGCCACCCGGCGCAAGCCGCATGGCCCTCTATCGCGGCGGGGCGCTTCTCGTCAGCGATACGATCGGTCTTGCCGGTTGCCTCGACTGGTTCGAACGCCCCGGCATATCGGCCCGCGCGCCAACCCTTCCTCTGCCACCGGAGACTGCATGATGGGCACCGACGTCACCTACCCGCCGCTCGACCTTCTGAAGCCGGTCGCCGACGGCATTTGGATCGTCGATAGCGGCCCCATGCGGGCATTCGGCATTCCGCTGCCGGTTCGCATGACGGTGCTGCGCCTGTCGGACGGATCGCTGATCCTGCATTCCCCGACACGCCTGACCGTTCCGCTGAAGGAAAGCCTGGCCGGGATCGGCACCGTCCGCCACCTCATCGCGCCCAATGTGGCCCATTGGACATTCCTGGCGCAATGGCAGGCGCAGTTCCCCGACGCCACGACATGGGCCGCGCCGGGACTGCGCCAACGCGGCCCGGTGCGCCGGAGCAATCTGCGGCTGGATCACGATCTGGGACGCCTCGCGCCGGATGCCTGGTCGCAGGAGATCGAGCATATTCTGGTGCGCGGCGCCGGCGGCTTTTGCGAAGTGGCGCTCTTTCATGTGGGAAGCCGGACCCTGGTGTTGACGGATCTTGTGCAGAACATCGAACCGGCGCGGCTTCCTGCGCTGCTTCGGCCGGCCGCGCATCTGGCGGGCGTCACCGCCCCGCGCGGCCGCGCCCCGGTCTATCTGCGCGCCATCGTCCGGCTGAAGGGCGGCAGTGCGCGGGAGGCGGCCCGTATCATGGTTGGCCTTGCGCCCGAACGCGTCATCTTTTCCCATGGCCGCTGGTTCGACCGCGACGGTACGGCGCAGCTCCGCCGGTCCCTGGCCTGGCTGCTCGACTGACCCATTCTCTGCGCGCACCGTCGCTTAGCCGCCTCCGCAAAGGCCGAAGGCGCTGCAGCAACTGCAGCTTCATGACGGGATTAGCCTGACGAACCATCGGAGGCTTTCCATGCATGTGCGACTGAAACCGCTGAACCGCCAGACCATCGTCATCACCGGGGCGACATCGGGGATCGGGCTCGCGACGGCCCGCGCCGCCGCAGCCGCCGGTGCGCGCCTGATCCTTGTTGCCCGCAATGCGGATGCGCTCCGGCAGGTCGAGGATGAGATCCGTGCCAAAGGCGGCAATGCCGTCCATGTCGTTGCGGATGTGGCCGATGCCGAGGCTTTTGCAAAGGTTTCGACCGTCGCGCAGGATGCCTTCGGCGGCTTCGATACCTTCGTCAACAATGCCGGCGTCGGGGTTTACTGCGAGTTGATGGACCTGCCGCTCGACGAGCACCGCCGGCTCTTCGAAACCAATTACTGGGGCGTCGTCCACGGGTCCCGGCTTGCCGTCGAGCATTTCCGCAAGCGGCCGGGCGGCGGGGCGCTGATCAATATCGGCTCGATCAATTCCGAGCTGCCGATCCCGCTCCTCAGCGCCTATTCCGCCACCAAACACGCGGTGAAAGGATTCACCGAAGCTCTGCGCATGGAGCTGTGGAAGGAAGGCGCGCCGGTGGCCGTGACGCTCGTCAAGCCGTCGGGCATCGGCACCCCCTTCCCCCAGCATGCCCGGAACCACCTCGACAGCGAACCGACGGTCGCGCCGCCAATCTATGCGCCCGAGATCGTCGCCCGGGCCATCCTCCACGCTGCCTGCCACCCGGTCAGGGACGTGACGGTGGGGGGAGCCGGCCGGCTGATGATCCAGGCCTACCGCGCCACGCCGTCCCTGATGGACCGTTTTCTTGGACTGACCATGCCGGTGGTCCAGCGCACCGGCAAGCCATCGACGCGCTCCGACAATCTGTTCGAGCCGGCAGAAGATGGTGCGGCCCACTCGCCCAATGGCGGGGGCCGCCCCTTCAGCAGCTACACCTTCGCCCAGCGGCACCCCGTTCAGGCTCTCGCCCTGGTGGCGCTCGGCGCAGCAGTGACCTGCGCCCTGTCCGCGCAGGCCGGCCGCCGGCGCTAGAGCCACGATGACCGACCGGCGCGCCGCGCCGGTCGATCACATGTGATCGCGGGGCAGCGTGCGGTCGAACCGCTTTTCGAACACGAGGACGCCGTTCTCGTAGGCCTGCATATCCGCATGGATGACATAGCTCTCTGCAGTACAGGCGAGCGTTGCCACACAGTTCGTGCGCGTTTCCCACCCGTCCCGTGCGATGACGCAGGTCCATTCGGAGCGTCCCGTGGCCGAAAGCGGGTCGCCCTCCCGGATGGACCAGACCTCGTCGCGCACATCGCGGGAGGCGAGCATGTTGCCGGGGTGCCGGCTGAGGCCGGTATCCTCGAAAATGCGGTAATGCACCGTCCCGGTCATGAGGTCGCGTTCGACGCTGCGGCGCGTGGCGCCGGGCTCCAGCTCTTCGTAATGGGGGAGCGGATCGGGATCGGCCGGCTCGGGAATGGCGATACGCTCATGCGCCCCGAGAAGTGGCAGCCGCAGTTCGAACCGCGCCAGATCGAAGGTCAGCGTGGCATCGAAGGGCGGCGGCAGGATCATCGGCCAGTAGGCCGTCGACAGGGACAGCCGAAGCCGGTGACCGGGGGCCAGGCGGTAGCCGCAGGCATCGAGCAGGAGGCGGATGGTGTCCGCGCGGCCAGGCACCATGGGTTGCGGCTCGGCATTCCCACCACGATGGGCCAGGTTCAGGACGCCGAAGCTGATGCGCGTTGCCGTGCCGTCCGGATGCACATCGACGAGCCGCGCGCACAGATTGGCGAGCGGCGCATCGCTCGCCACCGAAACGGTCAGTTCCGGCAGGCCCAGAAGCACCATCTCCGCATCGAGCGGCGCGGTTTCGAAGGTGAGCGATCCGGCATCGTCCACCCGCTGGTCGCCGGCCATCTCGGCATCCGGCTTGAGGGTGAACCATTCGCCGGCCGCCGTTCCCGTGGCGAGCGGCGAGCGCAGCGCCACCGTCCCCGCATCGGCCGGCGCCCGGGACGTCAAGCCGCCCGCGCCGTCGGGATAGAGGGCGAGCGTCTGCGGTGCGATCCAGTCCGGCTTGGACACCCAATAGCCCGGCTCGTGCTCGCGCCGGAGCGCCGGCCGCGGGCCATCCTGGATGAAAGCACGCAGACGCGGGGTCGTCTCGGCGCCGTTGGGCGCGTCGCGCAGCCAGTGGTTCCACCAGGCAATGGCCTCGGCATGGAAATCCGCCCGCGGGCGCGGCCAGGCGAAATGAGGGTATTTGTGGATCCAGGGGCCGATCAGCGCATGGATGCGGTCCGGCATGCCGGCCAGGGCCTTGAAGGGCGTGTTGCGGTAGCCATCGGCCCAGCCGGCAATGACCAGAGCGGGCACGTCGAAGCCGGCGAAATCCTCGCAGATCGAACCGTGTTCCCAGAAGGCGTCACGCCGCTGGTGTTCCAGCCAGCTTTCCATGAAGAAGGGTTCGCCTTCCAGCCGCTCCAGCCACAGGCGCCGCCAGTCGTCCCCGACGATTTCCCGGTCCGGGGAGCGCGACTGATAGGCCAGCATCGTCGCGGCCCAGGAGAGCTGCGCCGACAGGTGGGTTCCGTTCTTGTAATGGATATCGTCATTGTAGCGATCGACCGTGGAGGCGATGCTGATGACGGCCTTCAGGGCCGGCGGTTTGAGTGCCGCCACCTGCAGGCAGTTGAAGCCGCCCCAGGAAATGCCCATCATGCCGACCCGGCCATTGGACCAATCCTGTGCGGCGATCCAGGCGATGACCTCGCAGGCATCGCTCAGCTCCCGCTCGGTATATTCCCCGTCGATGACCCCGTCCGATTCTCCCGAGCCGCGAATATCGACCCGCACCCCGGCAATGCCGGCTGCGGCGAAGACGGGGTAGGTGGATTCGTCGCGCGGGGCCGTGCCGTTGCGCTTGCGATAGGGCAGGAATTCGAGAACCGCCGGCACGGGGGATGTCACGCTGTCGTCCGGCAGGAAGATGCGGGCCGCAAGGCGCGTTCCGTCCTTCAGGGTGATCCACTGGTTCTCGATCACCGTATGGGGTCTGGCATTCATGTCATGGTCTCTGTGGTTTGCTTGCCAAGGCCGGCCGCCCGTCCGGCAGCCGGTCCGGTGGACGCATCAAGCGTCAGGCGCGGCCTGCGGCGGCGATCGCCTCGTCGAGCCAGCCGACGCGCATGTCCGGCACGGAGTTCATCAGCCGGGCGGTATAGTCGTCGAAAGGCGGGTTCAGTGCCTGCGAGCGCGGACCGGACCGCACGATCCGGCCGCGATGCATGACCGCCACCGCGTCCGCTATGGCGCGCACGGTGGCGATGTCATGGGTGATGAACAGGTAGGACGTGCCCCGTTCGCGCTGGATGCGGCGCAGGAGCTTGAGGATCCCCTGCGCCACGAGCGGGTCGAGCGCCGATGTCGGCTCGTCGCAGATGACGAGGTCGGGTTGCGCCGCCAGCGCCCGCGCAATGGCGACACGCTGCTTCTGGCCGCCCGAAAGCTCCGCCGGGTAACGCCCGGCAAGCGCCTGCGGGATTTCGATTTCGTCGAGCAGCGCCGCCACCCGTGCCGCCCGCGCGCGTCCGCGCAGCCCTTCATAAAAGGTGAGCGGCCGGCCGACGATGTCGGCCACCGTCTGGCGCGGGTTCAGGGCGGTATCGGCCATCTGGTAGATCAGCTGGATGCGGCGCCGATCGGCCTTGGAGCGCCCGCCAAGGGCAGGTGAAAGATCGCGCCCCTCGAGCTGCACCCTGCCCTGCGCCGGCGGCAGGAGCCCGGTGATGACCCGCGCGAGGGTGGACTTGCCGGACCCGCTCTCTCCCACGACGGCCACGGTTCGGCCGCGCGGGACCGACAGGGACACGTCGTCGAGCACCGTGCCGCCCGAGCCGTAGCGCGCCGTGACATGATCGATAGTCAAGAGGCGCTCGCCCTCCCCTTCGGCCTCCACGCCCGTTTCGTGCCGGACGGAGACGAGCGCGCGCGTATAATCCTGCCGGGGCGCATCGACGATCTGGCGCGCGGTGCCGGTTTCGACCATGCGGCCGTGGCGCAGCACCATGATGTCGTCGGCGATCTGGGCCACCACGGCCAGATCGTGGGTGATGTAGATGGCGGCCGTGCCCGTCTCTCGAATGGCGCGGCGGATCGCGGCCAGGACGCCGATCTGCGTGGTCACGTCGAGCGCGGTGGTCGGTTCGTCGAAGACGATGAGCTCCGGCCCGGCGCACAGGGCCATGGCCGTCATGGCCCGCTGCAACTGGCCGCCGGACACCTGGTGGGGGAACCGGTTTCCGAACGTATCGGGGTCCGGAAGGCCGAGCGTGGCGAACAAGGCGCGTGCGCGGGCCATGGCCGCGTCGCGGCGCATCGTGCCGTGCCGCAGCGCGGCCTCGATCACCTGCGTGCCGATCCGATGCGCCGGGTTGAAGGCGGCGGCGGCCGACTGGGCCACATAGGCCACGCGCCTGCCGCGCAACTGGCGGATGCTTCGGGCGGACAGCGTGGTGAGATCCTGCCCGTCCAGCAGGATCTCGCCGCCCGAAATGCGGACCGCGCCGCGGCCATAAGCCATGGAAGCCAAGCCGATGGTCGACTTTCCGGCGCCGGATTCGCCGATCAGGCCGAGCACCTTGCCGCGCTCCAGCCGGAAGGAGACGTCATCGACGATGACCGCTTCGCCGCCGGCGCCGTCCGGCGCAACGATACGAAGGTTGCGGATGTCGAGAAGCTCAGCCATCGCCGCGCCCTCCCTTCAGCGATGTGGTGCGGCGCAGGAGCCAGTCCACCACAAGGTTGACGCAGATGGCGAAGACGGCCAGCGTCGCGCCCGGAACGAGCGCGGCCGACACGCCGAAGATGATGCCGTCCTTGTTGTCCTTGACCATGCCGCCCCAGTCGGCGGCCGGCGGCTGGATGCCGAGACCCAGGAACGACAGCGTCGACAGGAACAGCGTGGCGAAGGCAAAGCGCAGGCCGAATTCGGCCAGGAGCGGCGACAGCGTGTTGGGCAGGATCTCCCGCAGGATAATCCAGGATGTGCGCTCGCCGCGCAGGCGGGCGGCCTCCACGAACTCCATGACCGCCACGTCGAGCGCCACGGCGCGGCCGAGCCGGTACACGCGTGTCGAATCCAGAACCGCCATGACCAGGATCAGGATCCAGATATCCTGCGGCAGCACCGCCAGGACGACCAGGGCGAAGATCAGCGTGGGTATGGCCATCAAAAGATCGTTCAGCCGCGACAGGCCCTGATCGACCGCCCCGCCGGTGACGGCCGCCACGAAGCTCAGGAAAACGCCGATGGAAAAGGACAGGATCGTGGCGGCCAGCGCGACGCCGAGCGTCGTGCGGGTGCCATAAATCAGCCGCGACAGGATATCGCGCCCCAGATTGTCGGTTCCGAGCGGAAAGGCGGTGCTGATCGGCTCCCAGACGCTGCCGACGATTTCCGTTTCGCCATAGGGGGCGAGGAGCGGCGCAAACAGTGCGCAGGCCAGCGCAATTGCAATGCCGAAAAGGCCGATCCAGGCGCTTGCGGGAATGTCGCGCGCCTTCATCGTGGGTGCCTCAGCCGCGGATTGGCGATGATGGCCAGAATATCCGCGATCATGTTGATGGTGATGTAGAAGGCGGCGAAGACGAGGCCGCAGGCCTGCACGACCGGAAGGTCCCGCACCGTCACGGCATCCACCATATATTGCCCCATTCCCGGATAGACGAAGACCACTTCGACCACGACGACGCCGACCACCAGATAGGCCAGGTTCAGCGCCACCACGTTGATGATCGGCGCCAGGGCGTTGGGTGCGGCATGGCGCAGGATGACCCGGAACCTGGAGAGCCCCTTCAGCTCCGCCGTTTCCACGTAGGGCGCCGCCATCACGTTCAGGATCGCGGCCCGCGTCATGCGCATCATATGGGCCAGCACCACGATGACCAGCGTCGCCGCCGGCAGGACGATCGCCGACAGGCGCTCGAAAAAGCCCATCCCGGCAAAGACCGTGGCGGGAAAGGTGGCCACGCCGAAATTGACGGCAAAGACGAGGATCAGGAGGTAGCCGACGAAGAACTCCGGAAGCGATACGGCCGCCAGCGATACGATGTTGATCGTACGGTCCTGCCAGCGGTCGCGGAACATCACCGCCACGAGCCCTAGCCCAACGGCCAGCGGCACTGCCACCACGGCCGCCGCGCCGGCCAGGAAGAGCGAATTGCCGAGCCGTTCGGCGATCTGCCCGCCGACCGGCATTCCGCTGGCCCAGCTGTTGCCGAAATCGCCCGTGGCGATGCCGCCCAGCCAGGCGAGGTAGCGGGTCGAGGCTGGCGCGTCGAGGCCGAGCTGCGCGCGAATGTTGGCGATGGCTTGGGGCGTGGCCGACTGCCCCAGATAGGTGGTGGCGAAATCTCCCGGCAGCGCCTCGATGCCCCAGAAGATCAGGACGGACACGGCAACCAACAGTACGAGGCCGATGCCGAGCCGTCGCAGGATCAGTCCGGCCATCACGCCTCCAGCCAGATCCGGCTGGCCAGGCGCCCATTGGAAAGATCGTTGCCGATATCGTCCACCCAGCCGCGCATCGTCTTGGAGGCGGCGTTCAGGTAATCGTTGAAGACCGGCAGGATCAGCCCGCCCTCGTCCCGCACCATGATGGCCATGTCGCGGTACATCGTCCGGCGCTTGGCCTCGTCCAGTTCGCCGCGGGCCTTGACCAGGAGCGCGTCGAAATCCTCACGCTTGAAGCGCGTATCGTTCCATTCGGCGCTGGACAGGTAGGAGGTCGTGTAGCGCAGGTCCTGCGTCGGCCGGCCGCCCCAGTAGGAGGCGGAGAATGGCTGCACGTTCCATACATTGGTCCAGTAGCCGTCGGCCGGCTCCCGCCGCACGTCGAGCGTGATGCCGGCCGCGCGGGCGCTTTGCTGGAACAGGACGGCAGCGTCCACCGCTCCGGGGAAGGCGGCATCCGACGTGCGCAGGAGGATCGGCCCCTCATGGCCCGCCTGCTTGTAGTGGAAGGCCGCCTTGTCGGGATCGTAGGCCCGCTGCTCGATCCCCTCCGGCGCGAGCAGGTAGTTTTCATTCACGGGGTAGTCGTTGCCGAGCGTGCCGAAGCCGCCGATGGCCCGCTGCAGGATCGCCTCGCGGTCGATGGCGTATTTCAGCGCCAGGCGCAGGTCGTTATTGTCGAAGGGCGCCGTGTCGCAGTGCATCAGGAAGCTGTAAAAGCCCTTGCCGGAGGTCTGGATCACCTCGACATTGGGCGCGCGGCCCAGAAGGTTGACCGTCTTCGGATCCACCGTGTTGATGAACTGGACCTGCCCGGACGACAGGGCCGCCATGCGCGCGGTGGAATCGTTCATCACGATCAGCTCGACGCTGTCGACGAAGCCGCGGTCGTCGCGCCAGTCGTCCGCGTTGCGCTCGAAGGTGGTACGCACGCCGGCCTGGTGGCTCGCCAGCTTGTAGGGGCCGGTGCCGATCGCCGCGGTCGGATTGTCGACGCCGCCCTTCGGCTGGATCTGCAGGTGGTAGTCCGTCATGGTCAGCGGCAGGTCCGCATCGCCCTCGCGCAGCGTGACGACGAGGTCCCCGCCCGTGTTCTCGATGGCCGTCACGCCGCCCAGAAGACCCAGCGCACCGGATTTGGAATTCTCGTCCGTATGTCGCTTGAGCGTGGCGACGACATCGTCCACCGTCATGGCGGAGCCGTCATGGAAACGCACCCCGTCCCGGATCTTGAACGTCCAGACCTTCGCATCGGGCGATGGCGACCACGAGGTGGCGAGCGAGGGCAAGGGCTCACCCGTCTTCGGATCGGACTCCACCAGCGTATCGCCCCAGCAATGGCAGGCGACGAAGGCCACCGTGCCGCTGGCAAGCGCAGGATCCAGGCTGTCTGTCGTAGCGCCGCCGCTCAGGCCCATGCGGAAATTGCCGCCCCGCTGCGGCGTCTGCGCCATGGCCGATCCGGTGCCGATCAAAGGAACCGCCGCTGCCGCCGCACCTGCGAGGGCCGTCGTCTGGAGGAATCGGCGACGGCTGAACTGTGCGTTCAGGAGGGACATGCGGTTCCGAAAATCGGACATGGGCGTTCCTTCGACAAATGTGCACGGAAATTCGCCCGGATCATCGGCCTGTTCAAAATGGATGCAATTTCGCGACTTGACGCAGGCTTACGCTGCTTTACGCTACCATCATGACGGATTGGACGAATTACGCGCGCAACCTGCAGTCCGCTTGCGCGACCCGGCGGTCGATCTCGGAAATCTGCCGCGAGGTCGGGATCAATCGACAGCAGTTCAATCGCTACATCCACGGGCAGACCCTGCCCTCGGCCCACAATCGGCAGCGCATCGCCCAGCGCTTCGGCCTGACCGCACAGGATTTTGCCCTGCCGCAGCAAGCCTTTGCGCAGGCGCTCAACGCACCGCGCACCGAGCGGCATGTGGGCGCGGTGCTCAAGGACGGCTTCCCGGGCGATCTTGCGGCATTGCAGCCCTATCTCGGCTTCTACCAGACCTACCACCTGTCCATGTCCTGGCCGGGCAAGGTGGTCTGCTCCTGCGCCGTCATGCGGGCGGAGGATGACGGCACCGTCTCGCTCAAGACGCTGGAGCGCATCGCCGATGCGGACAATGCCATCCGCCAATTGTCGAAATATGTGGGAACCGTCGCCTGGTCGCGGAACCGGATCTTCATCGTCGAGCGCAGCCTGGGGCGTGACGTGATGATCTCGCAGACGACGCTCGTCCCCTTCGAAACCCACCAGCGGACCTATCTGCGCGGCATCACCATGGGTGTGGCCTGGCGGTGCGAGAACACGCCCTATGCCTCCCGCATGATGTTCCGGCACATGGGAGCGACCACCGACCTGCGCGCCCTGGTATCGCGATGCGGGGTACACAATCCGTCCGACCGCTGGCTCCCCGAACCCGTTCGACGATTCCTGGACCCGGCCGATCCGAAGATCGTCAGCATTCCGGGTCTTTCGGGTTAATGTGGCCAGTCTTGAGTACGATCCACGACCTTGGTGTCGGCGGCACAACCGATATGCGCGCCGCCACCACCTCCCGCCCCAGGCGTCGCCGATGTGTGAAGGGCTGCCTCAGCCCGAATAACCGAAGGCGACGGGTGGGTTTTCGGCCGTCTCGACCCAGACGCTCTTTGGCTGGGTATAGGCGTGCATCGCCTCGAGCCCGCTGGAGCGCCCGTAGCCGCTCTTGCCGAAACCGCCGAAGGGCGACATGACGTTGATCGTCTTGTAGCCGTTGATCCAGAAGGTTCCGGCCCGAACCCCGGCAGCCACGCGGTGGGCGCGGGCGACGTTCTGGGTCCAGACGGCGCCGGCCAGCCCATAGGGCGTGGCATTGGCCAGGGCCACGGCCTCCTCCTCCGTCTCGAAGGTCATGACCGCGACAACGGGGCCGAACACCTCCTCGCGGGCGATCTCCATCTGCGGCAAGACCCCGTCGAGGATCGTCGGTGCGTAGAAGAAGCCGCCGCTCTGGCCGAGCGCGCCGCCGGCACGCCCGCCACCGGCCAGCCTTGCGCCCTCGCTCACGCCGCGCGCCACCATGGCATCGATCTTTTCGAACTGGCGGCGGTTGTTGATCGGCCCGATCTGCGTCATCGGCTCGGCCGGGTGGCCGAAGGGAATGCGCCCGGCCGCCTGCGCATAGCGCTCGACGAACTGCGCATGCACCGAACGATGCACCAGCAGGCGGGACCCCGCGACGCAGCTTTGCCCGGCGCCCCCGAAGATGGCCGATTGCGCGCCCAGCACCGCGCGGTCCAGATCGGCATCCGGAAAGACGATGTTGGCCGACTTGCCGCCGAGCTCCAGGATACAGGGGATGAGATTGCGTGCGGCCGCCTCGGCAACGGCCATGCCGCCGCCGGACGAACCGACAAAGACCACCAGCGCTGTCGCCGCATGGCCGACGGCCGCGGCCCCGGTCGTCGAACCCTGCCCTGCCAGCACGTTGACCAGCCCGCGCGGCGCGCCGGCCTTTTCGCACAAAATGCCCAGGATAATGGTCGACAAGGGCGTGAGTTCGGACGGCTTGATCACGACGCCGTTGCCGGCCGCGATGGCCGGCGCGATCTGCCAGCCGCCCGTAAAGAGCGGCGCGTTCCACGGCGTGATCTGCGTGACGACGCCCAGCGGCTCGCGGCGCGTATAGTTCAGATGGCTCGACGGCACGGGGATGACCTCGCCATGCAGCTTGTCGCACCAGCCGGCGTAGTACTCGAACATCTCTGCCACGCGCTGGGCCTCACCCCGCATGTCGCGGATGGGACGGCCGGCCGCACGGCACTCCAGCTCGGCGATCGCCTCGGCATTCTGCCGGACGAGCCGTCCGATCTCATAGAGGACGCGGCCGCGCGCCGATGCCGTCATGGCGGCCCAGGCGCGCTGGGCCAGGGTCGCGCTCGCCATGGCCGCGTCCACGACCGCATCGCCCGCATCGTTGAAGTTCGCGAAGGCGGTGCCGTTGGTCGGGTCGATCAGCTCCAGCGCCGCGCCGGTCCCCTCCAGTATGGCGCCATCGACCAGGCTGCCGATGCGCTTGCCCGGCACGAAGCCGGCCCACAGTTCCAGGATGCGTGCGCTCTGGTCCGGCGCCGTCTCGAGATGATCCATCATCGTCATGCCTTCTCTTTGCGCGCGGTTGGAAACGCTGCCTGGTAATCGCCCATGCGGGTGAAGTCGTCGCGGTCGGACAGGCGCTCCGCGCTCTCGGCCCACAGCGTGCGGACCTGGTTGCACAAAGGCAGGTCCACATCGAAAGCATCGGCCATCTCGCCGGCCAGCCGCACATCCTTGCGCATCAGCCCCATGGAGAAGCCGCTGTCGAAGCGTCCGGACATGACCCAGTTGGGAAAATGCACCTCGCTCAAGGCGCTGCGGCCCGTCGCCGCGTTAAGGACGCGCAGCACGGATTGCGGGTCCACGCCCGCGCCGGCGGCCAGGCTCAGGGCTTCGCGCGTGGTGAGCATATGCGCCGCGACGAGAAGGTTGTTGACCAGCTTGGCGACATTGCCGGCCCCGCTCGGCCCCACATGCAGGATCTTGGCGGCCATGGCTTCCACGACCGGCCGTGCCAGCGCCAGATCGCCTTCGTCGCCGCCGATCATCATGGTGAGCTGGCCGTTCGCCGCACCGGCCGGCCCGCCGCTGACGGGCGCGTCGAGAAAGCCGTGGCCGAGCGTGTCGAGGCGGGCCGCCAGCGCCCGGCTGACATCCGGCTCCGAGGTCGAGGTGTCGATGACGACGACCCGCCCTGCGGCATGCCGGCCGATGGCGTTCGCATGCGCCTCCACGATGCCGGCGACATCCTGCGCCGTCGGCAGGGAAAAGACGATATGCGTGGCCGTCGCAAGCGCCGCCTCCGGCTCTTTGGCAAAGGCGAAGCCTGCCTCCTGCGCCGCGCTCGCCTTGGCGGGGTCGAGATCGTAGCCCGTCACGGCAAAGCCCGCTTGTGCCAGGGTCGCGGCCATGCCGAAGCCCATGGCGCCAAGGCCGATCACGCCCACGCTCGCCTGCTTCACATCATCCTGCGTCATGCGCCGCGGCTCCTTTTCTTTGTTGTCGGACGCATCCTGTGCCGCCGGGCGCATGAGAGGTAGCCGCCTTGCGCGGAACGAAGCGTTGCTTGCCGCGCAACCGTGATGGCGGACTACAGGCGAAACGCCGCCATATGCTGCGCCAGATGGCTCGCCAGCTGCTCGACCGAGGCCGGCAGCCGCCGATGCGCCCGCACGATCAGATGGGCGCTGGCCTGGCGCGCCAGCGGATGATCGATCTCCTGCGCGGTGAGCGCATGGCCGGCCGCCACGTCGTCCGCCACGGCGAAATGCGGCAGGAAGCTCGCGCCGGCTCCGCAGATGGCGAACCGGCGCAGCGCTTCGATCGACGGGGTTTCCAGCACCGGCTGCAGGGCCAGCCCGGCATCGGCCGCCATCCGGGCCACGAGCTGGCGGATGCCGTGCCCCTTGGTCAAAAGCGCCACGGGCTGGCGCAGGCAGGCTGCCAGATCGGCCGGCCCCGGCGCGAACAGGCCCGCACAGGCCACGATGCAGAGCGGCTGGCGCTTGATGGCGATGGAGCGCATGCGCGTGTCCACGGGCGGGTTGTAGACGATGCCGATATCGGCCTCGCCATTGGCGATGGCTTCCAGGATCGCATCCGTGCCCAGCAGCGTCAGCCCGTGGCGCAGCTGCGGGTGGATCGCCATGAAGGGCTTGATGCCGTTCTGGACGAGATCCCCGACAAAGCCTTCGCCGCAGGCGATGGCGATGCGCCGTTGCTCGCCGCCCTTCAGCCGGTCGAGCTCGGCATTCAGGACGCCATGGGCATCGCCCATGCGCCGGCCATGCTCCAGAAGGAGCGTGCCGGCGGGGGTCAGCGTCACGCCCCGCGCTGTCCGCTCGAACAGGGGCAGGCCGAGTTCCTGCTCCAGCTCCGCCATCTGGCGGCTGACCGCCGACGGCGCCACGTTCAGATGCTCCGCCGCGCCCCGGAAGGAGCCATGCCGCACCACGGCCAGGAAATGCCGCAGGGCCTTGGCGTCGAGAAACTCCACCGGATCAGGCGGCTGCCAGCCGGGCGGCGGCAAGGTCGCGCCAGAAGGCGACGCCATCGGCCAGGATGGCGTCGTTGAAGTCGAAGCGCGGGGAATGAAGGCCGGGGTTTTCGCCCGTTCGACCCGCCCCGAGCCAGATATAGGCGCCCGGTACCTGTTGCAGCATGAAGGCGAAGTCCTCCGCGGCCATGCTGGGCGGCGCCGTCTCGACGGTCAGCCCCGTGATGCGGGCCGCCACGTCGCGCACATGGGCCGCCGGCTCCGGCGCATTGATCGTTGCGGGGTATAGCCGGTCGTAGCGCAGATCGGCCCGGCAGCCGAAGGCGGCAGCGATCCCCTCGGCCGTCTGGCGCATCCGTGTTTCCAGAAGATCGCCCACGGCAGGCTCGAACCAGCGCGTCGTCCCCTTCAGGTTCACCGTCTCGGGGATGACATTATAGGCATCGCCCCCGTGGATCTGCGTCACCGACACGACGGCGCTCTCCAGAGGAGAAACGTTGCGCGCCACGACACCCTGGAGCGCTGCGACGAGCTGGCCGGCGGCCAGCACCGGATCGGCCCCCTGATGCGGCATGGCGCCGTGCGCGCCGCGCCCGGTGACGACGATATCGAAGGTTGCGAAGGCGGCCATCATCGCATCATCGCGCGCCACCAGATGCCCGGGCGGCAGGGCCGGCCAGTTGTGGATGGCGTAGATTTCGTCGAGGGGAAAGTCGCTGAACAGCCCGTCCCGCGCCATGGCGTGGGCACCGCCCTCCACCTCTTCCGCCGGCTGAAAGATGAAGTGGATGGTGCCGTCGAGGCCGGGCCGCGACGACAGTTCCCGGGCTGCGGCCACGAGCATGGCCACATGGCCGTCATGCCCGCAGGCATGCATGACGCCGGGCCGGGTCGAGGCATGCTCGGCCCCCGTGGCTTCGGCAATCGGCAGGGCATCCATGTCGGCGCGCAGGCCGATGACCCGCCGCGAAGTGCCGCGCGTCAGGCTGGCGACGAGTCCTGTCCCGCCATAGCCACGGCGCACGCTCAGGCCGAAAGCGGTGAGCTGGCGTGCCACGAAGTCGGCGGTGCGCTCTTCCTGGTAGGCCAGTTCGGGGTGCCGGTGCAGATCGCGCCGCCAGCCTATGGCTTCCTCGACATGCTTCGTCGGAACCGGCTCTGCCATGGGGTGCCTCCTGGGTGGCCTTCGGGTGGGCGGTCGTTCAGCCGAAGAACCGCAGGGTCAGGTCGGCGATGATGACGGAGCCGATATAGGTGCCGAACATCACGCAGATCGCCACGATGACGATCTTCCAGCCGGACTGACGCGCAATCTGGAACTCGCGATGCGTGAGCGCGAGTCCGCCATAGGCGAGCGCGGGCGTGGCGAGCGCCAGGAAGTTGAGCTTGGTCACGGCCTCCAGCACGGCCGCCGCACCCGGCATTCCGGGGATGGTCAGCGCAATGGCGATGAGCGAGACCCAGGCCACCGCGGGAATGCTCAAGGGAACGATCCGCGCGACGACGAGGCCGAGCGCCGATGCCCCGAACAGCACCGCCATGCCGGGCAGCGCCTCCACCGGAGAGGTTCCCGTGGCGGCCCAGTTGGCGACGAGCCCGATGGCGCAGGCCACCACCAGCATGAGCATCTTTTCGGCCAGCGGGATGGCGCCCATGTCGTCCTGCGCCACGATCCCGGCGAGTTCCGCTTCCGCGTTGCGATTGAGGTTGGTCATGATGAAATCCTCAGGCCTTGGCGGTGAATTCGTGCGGGCGGGACTGGCGGTAGAGCCATTCGGTCAGCGGCAGGGCCACGAACATGCCGACATAGAGCCCCGTGGCGTAGGTCAGGATGTTGCTGGCGGCAGCCAGTGCGACGATGAGCTGCTCCTGATCGGGCATGATGGCGACGAGGCTGCCAGTGCAGGCGGCGAGCATGGAGCCGGACCCGACCCCGCAGGACATGGCCAGAGCCCGGATGTCGAAGATGCCGAGCGCGGCGATGAGCGGCGGCATGATGGCGAAGACGAAGGTGCCGATCAGCGTCCCCGTGGCGTAGACGCCCATCGCGCCGGCGCCCTCCGGGCTGTTCAGCCCGTATTTCTCGGCGATCAGCGCCAGGTTCGGCTCCCGGTCGATCGAGTAGCTCGCGCCGATGGCCTCGCGCCCCATGCGCAGGAGGAACACGGCCACGGGAAAGGCGATGGCGATGGTGCCGAGATTGCCGATCTCCTGCAGGATCAGCGCCGGACCCGCTTCGATGATCGCCTCGATCTCCGGCCCGACCGTCGTTCCGAACCGGGCGATGAAGGGCATGATGGCGATGGTGATCATCGTCCCCGCGATCTGGGTGGAGCGGGGCGTCAGGATGCGGCGCGTCGCGCTCAAAAGGGCCGGGTTCAGCGCCACGCCGATGGCGAAGGCGTACAGGATCGGCAGAAGGATCACCGTGGCGATGCCGATGGGAATGCGGATGACGCCGATCAGATCGGCAACGACCACGATGGCGAGCACCACGAGGTGCAACGCGATCGCATCCCTGGACAGGACACGGTTCATACTCTTCTCCATGCTGCATTGCACATTTCGTGGACACCGGCCATTGGCGGCGTGATTTTACGCAGCCTAATCAGGCTCGATGCCTCCGGTAGCGGCGGATTGCGCAACAAAGCGTTGCGCCCGCCGCAACTGTCGCCCGGTCAACGGCGCAGCGGGCGCCCGCCGGCATCGGTGATGGTCTGCTGGCGGCGCTCCTCGGAAAAGAGCGACCACATAGTCACGAAGAGCGCGGCGATGAGCGGGCCGATGATGAAGCCGTTGATCCCCAGAATCGCCAGTCCGCCGACCGTGGAGAAGAGCACCATGTAATCGGGCAGCCGCGTCTCCTTGCCGACCAGGGGCGGCCGCAGGATGTTGTCGACCAGGCCGATCACCGCCACCCCGACAAAGACCAGGATCGCGCCCTGCACATATTGCCCGGTCAGGAAGAAATGCACCGCGACCGGCACCCATACGATGGCGGCGCCGACGGCCGGCAGCAGCGACAGGAAGGCCATGATGGTCCCCCACAGGATCGCGCCGTTGACGCCGAGCGCCCAGAAGGCCAGGCCGCCGATCAGGCCCTGGATGGCGGCGATGATGAAATTGCCCTTCACCGTCGCCCGCACGACGGAGATGAAGCGGTTCAGGACGGCATCCGTGTGATCCGGCTTGAGCGGCATGGCATGGCGGATCGCCTGGGTAATTCTGTCGCCATCGCGGAACAGGAAGAACAGAAGGTAGATCATCAGGCCGGCGGCGACAAAGAAGCCGAGCGTTCCCTGCCCGAAGCTCCAGGCGCGCCCGGCGATCATCTGCCCCGCCTGGGCGAAGGCGGAGGTGATCTGCTCCGAAATGTTGCTGGCCCCCAGCCCGTCCAGCCAGCCCTGGACCTCGGTCGGCAGGCGGGAATAGAGGGCCTGGGCGTAGGTCGCCGGCTCGAACCCCTCGCTGGAGATGCGGCTATAGACCGCCCGCCCCTCCTGCACGATCGATCCCGCCAGCAGCACCATGGGAATGATCGCGACCAGAATGCAGGTGAGAACGCTGACGAGGGCGGCGATGCTGCGCCGGCCGTTCAACCGCGCCAGCAACCAACCGTGCATCGGATGGAACAGGACGGCCAGCACGACCGCCCACAGGATGGCGCCGTAGAAGGGCCAGATCAGCCATAGAAAGGCGATGGATACGATCCCCAGAAGGATCACGAAAGCCCGATACTGCACCGTGTCGCTCATGCACCGCGTCCTTTGATCGGGTGGCGGGCGGATCGCACCGCATTGCCATGGAGTTCGTCGTGCTCCAGTTACGCGTGTCGCGCCGGAGGAGCAAGCCAGCCTCCACCGGGCTCCATCCTGGGTGCGCTGTCGAGAAGCTGGCGCGTGTAACCCGTCTTCGGCCTTGCGAAGAGCGCCGCAGCGGGGCCCTCCTCCACCACCCTCCCGGCCTGCATCACGAGGACGGTATCCGCCACGGCCTCGATCACCGCCAGGTCGTGGCTGATGAAGACGTAGGTGAGGCCCAGCTGCGTGCGCAGACGGTCGAGGAGCAGGAGGACCTGCGCCTGCACCGAAACGTCCAGCGCGCTGACCGGCTCGTCCAGCACCAGGATGCGTGCCTGCGCGGCCAGCGCCCGGGCGATGGCGATGCGTTGCGCCTGCCCGCCGGAAAACTCGTGCGGATAGCGCTCCAGTGAATCCCCCGGCAGACCGACCAGCGCCAGAAGCGCCTCCATGGCGTCGCGCCGGGCCGCGGCCGGTGCCACGCCGGCCAGGCGTCGCAGGGTCCCGTCGAGAATCCGTGCCACCGAATGGCGCGGGTTCAAGGATGCGATCGGATCCTGGAACACATACTGGATCGTCCGGCCGAGCTGGCGGCGCGCATGGTAGCCGAGCGCGGCCATGTCCCGGCCGTCGATCGTCACCGATCCCAGGTCCGGCCGCTCCAACCCGACCAGCATGCGCGCCACCGTGCTCTTGCCCGAACCCGACTCTCCCACGATGGCGAGCGTCTGCCCGGCGCGGACCGCAAGGCTGACACCATCCACGGCCGTCACGGCCGGTGCGCGGGACAGGATGCCACCGCCATAGCGGCGCGTCAGGTTCTGCGCTGCCAGGATGGGTTGTTCCGCACTCATGCCTGGCGCTCCAGTGCGACCGCGTCGGCCAGGGCACGCATGCGGGCCAGGAAGCGCCGCCCCTCGCCCGGCTGGGGTACGCTGGCGATCAACCGCTGCGTATAGACGTCTGCGGGCGCGGACAGGATGTCCCGCGTCGGGCCCGTTTCGACGATCCGGCCGTGGCGCATCACGGCCACGCGGTCGCACATGCCCGCGACGATGCCGAAATCATGGGTGATCAGGATGAGCGCCAAGCCGCGCTCCCGCTGCAGGCTTTGCAGGAGCTGCAGGATCCGGGCCTGCACGGTGACGTCGAGCGCCGTCGTCGGCTCGTCGGCGATGAGAATGTCCGGATCGTTCGCCAGCGCCATGGCAATGCCGATCCGTTGCCGCTGCCCGCCGGACAATTCGTGCGGAAAGGCGCCGAAGCGCTCCTGCGGCGCCGGAATGCCCACCTGTCGCATCAACTCCAGGGCCTTGGCGCGCGCCGCCCTGCGCCCCATCGGCCTGTGCGCCGTCACCGCCTCCTGGACCTGGCGGCCGACGGGCATCATGGGGTGCAGCGTCGTCAACGGGTCCTGAAAGACATAGGCGACGCGCCGCCCCCGAAGGGCCGCCATCCGCTCCGGCCGCTCCAGCACGTCTTGCCCGTCCAGCCGGACGGCCCCGCCGGTGACGATGCCGGGCGGCGAGGCGACCAGCCCCGTGAGCGCCAGCGCGGTCACGCTCTTGCCCGATCCGGACTCGCCGATCAGGCCGAGGCATTCCCCGGGCGACAGCGTGAAGCATACCTCCGACACGGCCGGCACGATCGACCGGCCGGACCGGAAGCCGACCGAAAGGGTCTGAACGTCGAGCCCCTGGCGCGGCACAGGCGGGGCGGCCGGCACGCCGCGTCGGTCCAGCTCCGTGACGGCCTGCGGCCGGGACAGGGCGCCGGAGCGCAGCCGCGGGTCCAGGAGATCGCGGATTCCGTCGCCCGCCAGGTTGATGCTCATGACCAGGAGGAAGATCATCAAGCCCGGCACCAGCGCCACATGCGGCGCGGTGAAGAGCTGCGCCCGCCCTTCCCCGAGCATGGAGCCGAGATCGGCCTGCGGCGGCTGCGCGCCGAGGCCAAGGAAGGACAGGCCCGCCGTTTCCAGAATCATCCAGCCGATGGTCGACGTCATGGCGATCACCACGATCGGCATGACATTGGGCAGGATTTCCGTAACGACGATCGCCACCGGCCCCTTGCCGGACAGCCGTGCCGCATCGACGAAGGGCTGGTGGGACAGGCCCATGACGCGGCCGCGTATGTTGCGGGCGAAGAAGGGCACGTTCACGACGGCGATGGCATAGAGCGCGTTGATCAGGCCCGGCCCCAGCACCGCCACGATGGCCAGCGCCAGAAGGATGTAGGGAAAGGCCATCAGCATATCGACGAGGCGCATCAGCACCGTATCGGTACGGCGACCGGCATAGCCGGCGACGAGGCCGAGCACGGTGCCGATAAGGGCGGCGACGAGCGTCGCCCCGATGCCGACCGCAAGCGAAACCCGCGTCCCCCAGACGAGGCGCGACAGGACGTCCCGTCCGAGCGGATCGGTGCCGAGCAGATGGCCGGGGCTGAAGAGCGGCCGCAGCCGCGCAGCCGTATCGGTGGCATTGGGATCGGCCAGCGGCAGGATGGGCGCCAGCAGCGCAGCCAGGGCGATGAGCGTGAACAGGACCAGCCCGATCGCGCCGAGCCGGTTGGCGGCCAGGAGCCGCAGGGTGGATGGCCGTGCGGCGCTCATGCGCGCAGCCTCGGATCGAGCATGGCCTGGCACAAATCGGCGATCAGGTTGACCAGGACATAAGCTGCGGCGGCCACGAGAACGCCGCCCTGCACCAGGAGAAGATCGCGCGTGGCGACGGCCTGGACCAGCATGGCGCCGAGGCCCGGCCACTGGAAGACCGTTTCGACATAGACCGCGCCCCCCAGGACGAAGCCGGCCTGCAGGCCGAGCACGGGGATGATCTGCACCATGGCGGCGCGCAGCGCATGGCGCCGGGTGACGCGCGCCTCCGACAGCCCCTTGGCGCGGGCGGTGCGGATGAAGTCCTGGCGCAGCACGTCCAGCATCGCCGCGCGCGACAGGCGCGCGATGACCCCGGCAGCCACCACCGACAGGGTGATGGCTGGAAGGATGAGATGGCGCAGAAGGTCCGGCAGGTCGCCGCCGCCATAGACGGCATACATGCCGGACGCCGGCAGCCAGCGCAGCCGCACGGCAAAGATCAGGATGAGCAGCAGCCCCAGCAGAAAAGCCGGCATGGATATGCCGATCAGCACGACGAAGGTCACCGTCCTGTCGACCCAGCCGAACTGCCGCACGGCCGAGATGATGCCGGCGCCCACCCCGATCAGCGAGGCGAGCACCAGCGCCGTTCCGGCCAGGATCAGCGTGGCGGTGAAGCGCTCCCCCACCTCCGTCAGGACCGGGCGGTTCAGGATGTAGGATTGGCCGAGATCGCCTTGAAGGACGTTGCCGGCCCAGGCGAGGTACTGCTCGGGCAGGCTGCGGTCGAGCCCGAGCTGCGCGTTCAACCGCGCCACGTTGTCGGGCGTGGCATAGGAGCCGAGGATCGCCTGAGCCGTATCGCCGGGGATCAGCGCCATCATCGCAAAGACGATGATCGACAGGCCGATCAGCACGGGAATGGCGGCCAGGAGCCGACGGGCGATGGCCAGGACCACGACAGCCGGCTCAGTTCTTTACGACGTCGCGCAGGATCAGGGTGAAATCCGGTTGCAGGGTAAAGCCGCTGACCCGGGACGTCGTCACCGCGTTCTGCTTCCAGTTCGCCACGAACAGCCAGGGCGCCTCTTCATGCACCAGGCCCTGGACTTCACGGTACAGATCGGCGCGCTCCTCCTCGTCGATGGCGGTGCGCGCCTGGTCCAGGAGCGCGTCGAGCTGCGGGTTGGCGTAATAGCCGGAATTGAACCCGCCTTTCTGCGGAACGGCGTTGGAATGCAGGGTCAGGAACGGCAGGGTGTCGGGATCGTTCGTCATCCAGGCCATCTCGGCCATGTCGCCCTTGCCCTCCAGCCCTTCGTTGACGCGCGCCAGATAGCTGTTCCACTCATAGGTCTCGATCCGCGCGGCAAGGCCGACGGCGGCCAGATCCGCCTGGATGGCCGTTGCCATCTGGACCGGATCCAGCATGCCCGAGCCGCCTTCCGTCACGAGGAAGGTCAGATCGGCCTGCGTCACCCCCGCTTCCGCCAGGAGCGCCCGGGCGCGGTCGGGATCGTAGGGATAGGGCGCGACGCCGGGGTCCGTCGCCCAGTCGAAGGCCGGCGGGATCGGCCCGGCCGCAACCTCTGCCGTCCCCTGGAGGATATTGTCGACGATACCCTGCTTGTTGACGGCGTAGTTCACCGCCTGCCGGACACGCTTGTCGGCGAAGGGGCCGCTGCGTGTGTTCAGGATCAGATACCAGACATGCGGGCCGACCGTCTCATGGACCGTGAAATTGGGATCCTCCCGGAACACGGCCACGTTGTCCGGCGGCGTTTCCAGGAGCACGTCGATACCCCCGGCCATCATTTCCGCGATCCGCGTGTTCGCATCGCTGATCGGCCGGAAGACGATGGCCTCCAGCGCCGGGGCTCCGTCGCGGTAATCGGGATTGGCCGCCACGACCACGCGCTGGTTGGCGATCCATTCCACGAAGCGGAAGGGCCCCGTGCCGGACGGCTGGCGCCCGAACTCGGCCCCGGCGGCTTCCACTGCGGCCGGCGAGACGAGAAGCCCGATGGGCGCGGCCAGCGTCGCCAGGAAGGGCGCGAAAGGCTCCTTCAGATGGAAGGCCACGGTCGCCGCATCGACGGCCTCGACCCGGTCCACGGCATCGAACTGGAATGCCAGCGGGAATGGCCCGGTCGCATGCTGCGGATGGTTCTCGTCCAGCATGCGGTCGAAGTTGAACTTCACCGCCTGCGCGTCGAAGGGCGTGCCGTCGTGGAAGGTCACACCCTCCCGCAGGCGGAAGGTATAGACGAGCCCGTCATCGGAAATCTCCCAGTCCGTCGCAAGCGCCGGCTCGAGGTCGAGCGAGCCGGCGGCGTAGCGCACGAGCCCCTCATAGACATTCATCAGGATGCGGAAGTCGTTGGCGGCCGTCACGCGGTGCGGATCGAGTGATTGCGGCTCGCCGATCTGGCCGACGATGAGCACGTTGGGCGGCGTCTGCGCCCGCGCGCCGCCGGCCGCAAGGCCGAGCATCACCACCATTGCGGCAAGGATTGCGCTGATCTTCGACATGGCTACGGCCCCCCGGAACGGTCGCTTTCGTCACGGGGGCAACTAGGGCAAGGGCGTCGCGGGTACAGGCTCCGGGCCGCCCGGCCGCGCATTGGACTAATTGTTGATGGCGGTGATCCGCACCTCTTGGCTGTCGCCCACGCCCGAGAACCAGAGCGTCCCGTCGCCGATCGAGACACCCTGCCAGTTGGCGAAAAGATCGTCATATTCCTGTTCGGCGACGGCGCGGCGCAGCGCGGGCGTGACGATTTGCGCGTAATGCCGCTCGAAGGCTGCCGCATTCGCGATGGTCGTCTTCTTGCCGCCGATCCGCACCGAGAGCGGATAGGAGACGAGGGCGGCCACCCCCTTGGCATCGCCCTTCGCAATGGCGGTGCGCAAGGTCTGGAAGAAGGCGCGGTAAGGCTCGTGCGCCCCGAACAGGCTGTCGAAACGCTGGTCGGTCGTCTCCTGCGCATGGGACGGCGCCGGGGCGGCGGCCAGGGCCAATGCAAGACAGCCGAACAGAAGCGCCGCGTGGCGACGCCGGTTGGTTCTTAAGGGTGGATGACTGTTCATCGGTGTGGAATGCTCCATGTCGGTACGAGCCTTGCCGCGACATCACAACCTATCATAGGTGCGCCGAAGGCGGCTGTATCATGAAGGTGTATCGGGTGGAGCCGATACGCGTTTCGTGGCATAGGCCAGAATGCGCATTTGGGAGTTCGCGATCATGACCCACAGCTTCCCCGCAGGTCAGCCGACCCGCATGGCCCCCTTCGACTGGGCCGACCCGTTCCTCATCGATGCGCAGCTCACCGAGGACGAGCGGATGATCCGCGATGCGGCCCGCGATTTTGCGCAGGGCGAGTTGCAACCCCGCATCCTCGACGCCTATGAGCACGAAACGGTCGATCCTTCGATCTTCGCCGCAATGGGCGCGCTCGGCCTTCTGGGCGTGACCCTGCCGGAGGAGTACGGCTGCGCCGGCGCATCCTATGTGGCCTACGGGCTCGTCGCGCGGGAGGTCGAGCGCGTGGATTCCGGCTACCGCTCCATGATGAGCGTCCAATCCTCGCTCGTCATGTACCCGATCTATGCCTATGGGTCGGAGGAGCAGCGCCGCCGCTACCTGCCCGGCCTCGCATCCGGCGCGTTGATCGGCTGCTTCGGCCTGACCGAGCCCGATGCCGGCTCCGATCCGGGCGGCATGAAGACGCGCGCCCAGAAGGTGGATGGCGGCTACCGGCTCAGCGGCACCAAGATGTGGATTTCCAACGCGCCCATTGCGGATGTCTTCGTCGTCTGGGCCAAATCCGACGCGCATGACGGGGAGATCCGCGGCTTCATCCTGGACAAGGGGCTGCCGGGCCTCAGCGCACCCAAGGTCGGCGGCAAGCTTTCGCTGCGCGCCTCCATCACCGGCGAGATCGTGATGGACGGCGTCGAGGTGCCGGAGGATGCGCTCCTGCCCCATGTGTCGGGCCTGCGTGGCCCCTTCGGCTGCCTCAACCGGGCGCGCTACGGCATTTCCTGGGGCGTCATGGGCGCGGCGGAGGATTGCTGGCATCGTGCGCGGGACTACACGCTGGAACGCGTGCAGTTCGGCCGGCCCCTCGCCGCGACCCAGCTTGTGCAGAAGAAGCTCGCCGACATGCAGACGGAAATCGCACTCGGCCTCCAGGCCTCGTTGCGCGTCGGGCGCCTGTTCGACGAAGGCGCCTTGGCGCCCGAAGCCATCAGCCTCGTCAAGCGCAACAATTGCGGCAAGGCGCTCGACATTGCCCGCATGGCGCGGGACATGCATGGCGGCAACGGCATCATGGGCGAGTATCACGTCATCCGCCATTCGCAGAACCTCGAGACGGTGAACACCTATGAGGGCACGCACGATGTGCATGCCCTCATCCTCGGCCGTGCCCAGACGGGCCTCCAGGCCTTCTTCTAGACGCTCCACGAACGGCCGGCGGCATCCACCGCCAGAAAGGACACGCGCGTGCCCGATGCGATCCCGACCATCCCGCTGAACGATGGCACCCATATGCCGGCCGTCGGCTTTGGCACCTACAAGCTGAACGGCGCCGATGGTGTTGCGACCATGGTTCGCGCGCTCCACAACGGCTACCGGCTTCTCGACTCCGCCTTCAATTACGAGAATGAGGGCGCGGTAGGCGCGGCACTGCGCAAGAGCGGCGTGCCGCGTGACGAAATCCGCGTGACCTCCAAGCTGCCGGGCCGGCGCCACGCCTATGACCGCGCGCTCGCCACGATCGAGGAATCGCTCTACCGCACCGGCCTCGACCATCTGGACATCTACCTCATCCATTGGCCCAATCCGCAGACCGGCCTCTATGTGGAGGCCTGGCAGGCACTGGTGGAGGCACGGCGGCGCGGGCTCGTGCGCACCATCGGGGTGTGCAACTTTCTGCCCGAACATCTCGACCGCATCATTCTGGAGACGGGCGTCGCCCCCGCGATCAACCAGATCGAGCTCCACCCCTATTTCCCGCAAGCCCCGCAGCGGGACTACGATTCCAGCCACGCCATCGTGACACAGGCCTGGAGCCCGCTTGGCCGCGCCAACGACCTTCTCGGCCATGCCACCATCGCCGATATCGCCCGGCAGCACGGCCGCAGCATCGCGCAGGTCATCCTGCGCTGGCAGGTGCAACTCGGCACCGTGCCGCTTCCGAAAGCGACATCGGACGCACGGCAGGTCGAGAACCGGTCGATCTTCGACTTCGCGCTCACCGCCGCGGATATGGATACGATCACGGCGCTCGGCCGCAAGGACGGCCGCCTCGCCGACCAGGACCCGTCCCGCTACGAGGAATTCTGAGGCGCATTTGGGACGGTGACAGCGCTGGCGATATTTGGCATAGCTCGGCCATGAGCCTTGTGCGCCGATGGATGGGGGACCGGTTGTCCGGTGGCGTTCTTGCCGCCATGGCCGGCTATTTCCTGATCCTCCAGGTGTTGATGACGGGCTTTGCCTGCGGCGCGTCCGTCCTGGCCGCTACGCCCGACGCCTTCGTCATCTGCCATCCGGGCACGACTGCGGCGGCATCGCCGGCCGATGCCGATGCCGATGGCCATGCGGCGCTGGCCGGGCACGACTGCCCCTGCGTCGTGTGCCATGCGGCCGATCCGCGCCTCTTTGCGGCGCTTCCCACCGGCCAGGATATCGGCCCCGCCTTCTCCCTGCAGGAACCGGCCCGGCCTTGGTTTGCCCTGCGTGACGATCCAGCCCCCTCGCCGGCCCCGCTCGGTCTGGCGCCGGACCCGCGCGGTCCACCCACACTCTCCGCCTGACACGTCGATCGTCTGCGGCGGGGGCCTTTGCGCCCCGTGCCGTCCGTCATCTGTTGGAGAGTTTCATGAAGATCACACACATCGCGGCCTTTGCCGCCCTTGTCCTGACCCTTGCCCCCGGCGCCGCCCCCGCCCATGAGTATACGCAAGGCTCGCTGCATGTCGGCCACCCCTGGTCCCGGGCGACGCCGCCCAACAGCAATATCGGCGCGGGATACATGACCCTGCGCAATGACAGCTCAGAGCCCGACCGCCTCATCGAAGCCCATTCGCCCGCCGCCGACCGCGTGGAGCTTCATTCGGTCGAGATGGTGGACGGTGTCATGAAGATGCGCCCCGTCGAAGATGGGCTGCCGCTGCCGCCGGGCGAAGATGTCGCGCTGGAGCCGGGCGACATGCATTTCATGCTGATCGGCCTGAAGGCCCCGCTGAAGGAAGGCGCGAAGGTTCCGCTTGAGCTGACCTTCGCGCAAGCCGGCACGGTCACGGTGGAACTTGCCGTCGGCCCCATGGGCTCGCCGTCGGCCGGCCAGGGCCACGGAGCGCACTGATGCGGCGCGCACGGCTGTTTCTCCTGACCCTGTGCGGGGTCACCATCGGCGCGTCGCTCTATGCCGTCGCCACGATCATGTCGCCGACGCCGCCTGTGGCAAGCGGCGGCGGCGCCGCGAGCCGGCCGGCCATCGGCGGCCCGTTCCAGCTTGTCGACACGCGCGGCGCGCCCGTCACGCAGGCCGATTTCGCCGGCAAGCCGAGCGCGATCTTCTTCGGCTTCACCCATTGCCCGGATGTCTGCCCGACCACGCTGATGGAGCTTGCCGGGCTGATGCGGGACCTTGGGGCCGATGCCGACCGGCTGAATGCGATCTTCGTATCGGTCGATCCGGAGCGTGATACGCCCTCCGACCTTCAGGCCTATGTGGAGGCCTTCGATCCGCGCATCCGCGCGCTCACCGGCAGCCCGGAGCAGATCCGCGCCATGACGGACGCGTTCCGGGTGCATGTCGAGCGGGTCCCGCTGGGCGATGGCTACACGATCGATCACACCGCCTCCGTCTATCTGATGGACGGCTCCAACTCATTCTTCGGCACGATCAGCTACGAGGAAGATGCGCAGATGGCCCTGGCCAAGCTGCGCCGCCTCGTCTCTGCCGGCTGACGCTGCAGACGGGATCTTCAATCATGACCGACCACCCGATCCGCACGGCGGATGCGGCGGACCGGCGCCGTGCGCGCACGAGCCTCTACCGCGCCGTCTGGCGCTGGCACTTCTTTGCCGGCCTGTTCGTCCTCCCCTTCCTCATCACCCTGTCCGTCACGGGCGCGCTCTATCTGTTCCGCGACGAAATCGACGCCATCGTGCACGCCGACCTGAAGCGCGTGGCCGTGCAGGAGGCCGCTGCGCCCATGCCACCATCGGCACTGATGGCGGCGGCGCTGACCGCCCATCCCGGCACGGCGGCCAAGATCACCCTGCCGGCCACGCCGGACAGCTCCGCTGAAGTCACGGTGGACACGCTCTCGGGCGAGCGCCTCGCCGTCTATGTGAACCCCTATGACGCGGCCGTCCTCGGCAGCCTGCCGGATCGCGGCACCATCATGTGGACCGTGCGCACGCTCCACAGCCTGAAATATTTCGGGCCGGTGGCGCGCGGGCTCATCGAGATCGCCGCCGGCTGGTCGATACTGCTTGTCCTCACGGGCGCCTATCTCTGGTGGCCGCGCGGACAGTCCGGCGGCGTGGTGACGCTCCGGGGCAAGCCGGCGCAACGCGTCTTCTGGCGGGATCTGCACGCCGTGCTGGGGCTCGTCCTCGGCGGCTTCATCGCTTTCCTCGCCATCACCGGCATGCCGTGGTCGGGCGTCTGGGGGGCGAAGGTCAACGAATGGGCCAATGGCAGCAATTTCGGCTACCCATCCGGCGTCCGGGTGAATGTGCCGATGTCCGATGCCCGTATGGCGCAGGACGGCCCCACCACATGGTCCCTGGAACAGGCGCGCGTGCCGCTGGCCGAAGGGGGCGCGAGCATGGAGCCGATCGGCATCGACGACGCCGTATCCGTCTTCGACGGGCTCGGCCTCCACAGGGGCTATACGGTCGTCTTTCCCAAGGGCCCGACCGGCGTCTTCTCGGCCTCCGTCTATCCGGACGATCTGGCGCAGCAGCGCGTCGTGCATCTCAACGCCTATTCCGGAAAACCGCTGATCGACATGTCCTATGGCGATTACGGCCCGCTCGGCCGCTGGCTCGAATTCGGCATCAACGTCCATCTCGGGCAGGAGTTCGGGCTTGCCAACAAACTCGTTCTCCTGGCCGTCTGCATCGGCAATGTGGTGCTGGCCGTCGCGGCCGGCGCCATGTGGTGGAAGCGCCGCCCGAAGGGAGCGATGGGCGTCCCGCCCCTGCCGGCCGAGCGCGGTCGGCTGGCCGGGGTGGCGGCGCTGATGGCGGTCGGCGGCCTCGCATTTCCGCTGGTCGGCCTGTCCTTCCTGGTCATGCTCGCGCTCGATCTTCTGATCAGCCGGGGCTGGCGCCACCGTCACGCAGGCATGGCCGCACGAGCCTGACGGCAAGCCGCCTGCGGGGCACGGGCGGGAACGCCCTTGCCCCACAGGCCATTGTGCCAGCGCAGCGCATAGAGAAGAAGCCATGCACCGACGCCGCCCGGGACCGCACGACGATCCGCCCGCCCCGACTGCACCACCGCCATGCTGGCTCTGCGGCCGCCCCATGGGCGCACGCATCGAGTATCATCATCCGCGGCCGAAAAGCCGCGGCGGCCGGCTCACCGTTCCGGTTCACCCGATCTGCCACCGGGCGATCCACGCGACCTTCGGCAATGCAGACCTGGCACGTATCGAGGCGGAGGGGCGCATACTGGCCACCGAGCCGAGCCTCGAACCCTTCCTGCGCTGGATCGCGGACAAGCCGCCGGATTTTCATGCGCCCACGCACCGCCGGCGTTGACGCCGTGGGTCAGCCTGCCGTAGGGCGGCCGGCGGCGAAGGTTTCATCGCCCGCGTATTCGGCGCCGCGCACGCTGCGGATCGATCACGGGCTCGGCTACCGGGTCTATTTTCTCAGACCAGGGCGCTGTCGTCGTCGTGCTCCTGTGCGGCGGCGACAAGAGTAGCAAGAGCCTGGACATCGGCTGCGCAAGGCCATCGCGGCGCTATGGAAGGAATTGCCATGACGGACGTAAGATTCAGTCGCTAGAGACCGCAGATTATCTTCAGACCGAAGAAGACATCGTGGCCTACCTCAAGGCCGCGATGGTGGAAGGCGACCCTGCCTTGCTCGCGGCCGCATGGGGAGACGTCGCCCGCACCCGCACTTCAGCCAACTCGCCCGCACCGCGGGATTGAGCCGGCCGACGCGCCGCCGGCGCTGACGCTTAGCTTCAGCGCGCTGCGGGTCGTCCGGCGGCGAAGGTCTCGTCGAGTGCGTATCCGGCGCCGCGTACGGTGCGGATCGGATCGCGCTGGCGGCCGCGATTGATGGCTTTGCGCAGACGGCCGACATGGACGTCCACCGTGCGCTCGTCCACATAGATGTCGCGTCCCCAGACGCCATCGAGCAACTGCTCGCGCGAAAAGACCCGGCCGGGAGATTGCAGCAGGAACTCCAGGAGCTTGAACTCCGTGGGCCCGAGCTTCACCTCGCGCCCGGCCCGGCGCACGCGGTGCGTTTCCCGGTCGAGGTCGATGTCGCCCGCCGACAGCTGCGAGGAAATGCGTTCGGGCTTGACCCGCCGCAGCAGGCCCTTGACGCGGGCCATAAGCTCCGGCGTCGAGAAGGGTTTGACGACATAATCGTCGGCCCCGACGCTCAGACCGCGCACCCGCTCGCTTTCCTCGCCGCGCGCCGTCAGGAGGATGATGGGCATGCGCTCCGTCTCCGGCCGCAGCCGAAGGCGGCGGCACAGTTCCACCCCGGAAATGCCCGGAAGCATCCAGTCGAGGATCAGGAGATCGGGCACCTCCTCCTTCAGGCGCAGGTCCGCCTCGTCCCCGCGCATGATCGTATCGACGGCGAAGCCTTCCGATTCCAGATTGTAGCGCAGAAGGACGCTGAGGGCCTCCTCGTCCTCCACCACGGTGATACGGGCGTTCATCGCGCGTCCTCGCCTCAGCCCTGCGCCGCGCCGGCGGCGCTGAGGGACAGGGACGGGGTTTCGTCGCCCTTCGGACGATCGTCGTCGAGCTGCTGGCCCGTCTTGATGTAGTAGATCGTCTCGGCAATGTTGGTGGCGTGGTCGCCGATCCGCTCGATGTTCTTGGCACTGAACAGAAGGTGCGTGCAGGCCGAGATGTTGCGCGGATCTTCCATCATGTAGGTCAGGAGCTCGCGGAAGAGCGAGGTGTACATCGCGTCGATGTCCTCGTCACGCGCGCGCACGGCTTCCGCCCGGGCCGGATCGCGCGTGGCATAGCTGTCCAGGACGTCCTTGAGCTGGTCCATCGCCAGCTCCGCCATGTGCTCGATGCCGCGCGTCAGCTGGATCGGCAGGCCGAACTCCCGCACGCCGATCACCCGCTTGGCGATGTTCTTGCCGAGGTCCCCGATGCGCTCCAGGTCCGAGGCGATGCGCATGGAGCCGACGATCTCTCGCAGGTCGTGGGCCATGGGCTGGCGCTTGGCGATGGTCAGGATCGCCCGCTCCTCGACCTCCCGCTGCGCGGCATCGAGGAGTACGTCGTCGGCAATGACCGATTGCGCCAGCGAGAAATCGCTGCGCGTCAGCGCCTGGACCGACTGCTCGACCATCCGCTCGGCCTGGCCGCCCATCTCGGAGATGCGGCGCATGATGTACTTCAGTTCCTCGTCGTAGGACGAGACGATATGTTCTTCCATGATGTGTCTCCTCGCCGCCGTCAGCCGAAGCGGCCGGTGATGTAATCCTGGGTGCGCTTGTCGTCCGGGTTGGAGAACATCTTCTCCGTGGGCCCGACCTCGACGATGCGGCCAAGATGGAACATGGCCGTCGTCTGCGACACGCGGGCGGCCTGCTGCATCGAATGCGTTACGATGACGATGGTGAAGTTCTGCTTCAACTCGTCGATCAGTTCCTCGACCGTCGCCGTGGCGATGGGGTCGAGCGCCGAACAGGGCTCGTCCATCAGGATCACCTCGGGCGAGACGGCGATGGCGCGGGCGATGCACAGCCGCTGCTGCTGGCCGCCGGACAGGCCGGTGCCGGGCTCGTGCAGCCGGTCCTTCACCTCGTTGAACAGGCCGGCCCGCTTCAGGCTGGTGGCGACGATTTCCTCAAGGTCGGTCTTGTTGCGCGCCAGGCCATGGATCTTCGGACCATAGGCGATGTTCTCGAAGATCGATTTCGGGAAGGGGTTCGGCTTCTGGAACACCATGCCGACCCTGGCCCGCAATTCCACGACATCGAGGTCGCGGTCGTAGATATCCTCGCCATCCAGGGTGATCTTGCCGGCCACGCGGCAATTGTCGATCGTGTCGTTCATGCGGTTCAGCGTCCGCAGGAAGGTGGACTTGCCGCAGCCCGAAGGGCCGATCAGCGCCGTCACCTGGCGCTCCGCCACGTCGAGATCCACCTCGTACAGCGCCTGCTTGGCTCCGTAGAAGACGGATACGTTCTCACCGCGCATCTTGATCGGCATAGTCACCTGTTCCGCGGCCCTGGGGCCGGCCTTGATCCGAATATGTTCCATCATGGTCTGGCTCCGTTTGTCTACCACCGCCGCTCGAAGCGGCGTCGCAGCAGCACGGCCGCGATGTTCATGAGCGCCAGGAAGGCGAGAAGGATGATGATCGCGCCGGAAGTCCGCTCCACGAAGGCGCGGTCCGCCTCGTTCGCCCACATGTAGATCTGCACCGGCAGCGCCGTGGCCGGGCTCATCAGGTTGGACGGATAGTCCGCCACGAAGGCCACCATGCCGATCAGGAGCAGCGGGGCCGTCTCGCCCAGGGCCTGGGCGAGGCCGATGATGGTGCCCGTCATGATGCCGGGGGCCGCCAGCGGCAGCACATGCTGGAACACCATCTGGTTGCGCGATGCGCCGAGCCCCAGAGCCGCCGCACGGATGGAGGGCGGCACCGCCTTCAGCGCCGCGCGCGTGGCGATGATGATGGTCGGCAGGGTCATCAGCGTCAGGACGAGGCCGCCGACGAGGGAGGCCGAGCGCGGCAGCCCGAACCAGTTGATGAAGACGGCCAGGCCCAGAAGACCGAAGACGATGGAGGGCACCGCCGCCAGATTGTTGATGTTCACCTCGATCAGGTCGGTCAGCTTGTTCTTCGGCGCGAACTCTTCCAGGTAGATCGCCGCCGCCACGCCGATCGGCAAAGCGAGGACCAGGACGATCACCATCAGGAAGAAGCTGCCGATGATGGCGACGCCCACGCCCGCCGTCTCTGCGCGGCTCGATGCGCCGTTGACGAAAAGGCCCGTATTGAAGCGCTGCTGCAGATCGCCCGCCTCTTCCAGCTGCGACATCCAGCCGAGCTGCAGGTCGTTCAGGGGCCGGCGGCTTTCCTCGACCGACAGGTCGAACTGGCCCTTGAGGGCCGAATCCACCGTGGAACTGGCAATGATCCAGACATCCTGCGTCGTGCCGATGATCGAGGGATCGCTCAGCACCATGTCGCGCAGCTGCAGGCGCACGCCCTGGGATACGAGCGCTGCGGCGCGCTGCGCTTCCTGCCGGTTGGACGCATCCACGCCGAGCCGCTGATAGATCGCGTCCTGCGCCAGGCGCGGATAGTTGGCGCGCATCAGCGCGCCGGCATCCTGCCCACCCGTATTGCCGGGATCGATGATCGACTGGCTGAAGTCGATCGGCAGGCGGATCTCCGTCTGCCAGAAGGCCGTGTAGCCCTGGGAAATCACGGTCCACAGGAGCGTGCACAGGAACAGAAGGCCGATGGCGATGGCGGTGATGCCGTAGGCTTTGAACCGGCGTTCGGCGGCATAGCGGCGCTTGATGCCGATATCGCGTCGCGCGGGCGCCTTGCTAACGGCGGACGACGTGTCGATGGAAAAGTCGGACATCAGTCGTACTGCTCCCGATACTTGCGGACGATGTAGAGGGCGACGATGTTGAGCACGAGCGTCATGGCGAAGAGCGTGATGCCGAGTGCGAAGGCCACGAGGCTCTGCGGCGATGTGAAGTCCAGATCGCCCGTCAACTGGCTGACGATCTTGATGGTCACTGTCGTCATCGCCTCGAACGGGTTGATGGTGATGTTGGCGGCGATGCCGGCGGCGAGCACCACGATCATGGTTTCACCGATGGCGCGCGATGCCGTCAGCAGCAGCGCCGATACGATGCCCGGAAGCGCCGCGGGCAGGATGACCCGCTTGACCGTTTCCGAGCGGGTCGCCCCCAGCCCGAGCGAGCCGTCGCGCAGGGAACGCGGCACTGCCGTGATGATGTCGTCCGACAGGGACGACACGAAGGGGATCAGCATGATGCCCATCACCAGCCCCGCCGTCAGCACGCTCTGCGCCTGGATGAAGGAGGTGTAGCTCCCCGTGACGAGGCCGTTCAGCTCGGCCGACAGGTCCCGGAGGAAGGGGCCGACCGTGATGAGCGCGAAGAAGCCGTAGACGATGGTCGGGATGCCGGCCAGCACTTCCAGGAGCGGTTTCACGGTGGAGCGGACCGGATTGCTCGCATATTCGGCCATGTAGATGGCGGCGAACAGACCGACCGGCACCGCGAAGAGCATGGCCACGAAGGCGATGTAGAGCGTTCCGTACAGAAGCGGGATCAGGCCGAACTGGCCCTGGACGCTCGAGCCGGCCGCCGCGAAACGCGGCTCCCACACCGTTCCGAAGAAGAAATCGGCCGGCGATATGCGCGAGAAGAAATCGAAGGATTCGAACAGCATCGACAGGACGATGCCGACCGTCGTCAGGATGGCGATGGAGGAGCAGATGATGAGGAAGCCCCGCACCACGCCCTCGACCGCATTGCGGGCGCGCAACCGGCGCTGGATGCGCGACAGGGCGAAGACCAGCCCCGCCAGCGCGACCAGGATGGTCGCCACCGTCATGCCGAGACGGCTCGTATCCTCCAGCGCGATCTGGCGCTGGGCGAGCGGCAGCATGTAGTCCTGCGTCTCGGCCGCCAGCGGGATGCCGCGGCGCTCCAGGAGCGGACGCACGGAGGCGATGCTAGCGCCCTCCAGCCCATCACGCTCGTCGGCGGGCAGGACGCGGATGCCGTTCGCCAGGGAGTTGACCATGTTGATCGCCAGATGCGGCGGCAACTGCCCTTCGCCCTGCGCCGGCATGCGGCCGGCAATGTCGCTGCCGACGAAGACCGGCGCGGCGATCACCCAGACGGCCAGCAGCGCCAGGGCCGGCACCGTCACGAAGCTGAGGACGTAGGAGCCGTGATAGATCGGGCGGGAATGCAGCTTTTCCTTCGGGCCCGACGGCAGGCGTGCCGCCCGCGCTCTGCCGAGGGCAAAGCCGATGGCCCCGATCAAAAGAACAAGGATGACGATCGATAAGGTGGACATTGCTCCATCCCGGCAGGGCCCGCGGCTGCGGGCGTGAAAACCGGGCCCGCATCATGCGGGCCCGGCCATGTCGACTGGATGTGGGGTCAGCCCTGGACGGTGGTGCCGGCCGCGAAGGCTTCGCGGGCCGCATCACGCTCGGCATCCGGCGCCGGGACGAGGCCATAGGCGGCCAGCGGGCTGTCGGGGCCGACCATCTGGTCGTCGAGGAAGAATTCGACGAACTCCTTCAGGCCGGGAACGACGCCGACATGCGCCTTCTTGACGTAGAAGAAGAGCGGCCGCGACACCGGATACTCACCGGCGGAGATGGTCTCGACCGACGGGGTCACGCCGTCGATGGTGGCGACCTTCAGGCGGTCCTGGTTCTGCTCGTAGAAGGCCAGGCCGAACACGCCGATGCCCTGCGGATTGGCGTCGATGCGCGACAGGGTCTCGGTGTAGTCGCCCGAAATGTCGGTCGTGATGTTGCCGCCGCGCACCGTGATGCACTGGTCATGGGCGGCCTTGTCGTCCATGCCGGACGCCTTGAAGGCCGCGAGCGCGCCGGATGCATCGCAGCCGGCGGCCAGGAGCTTCTCGTCGAAGACTTCGCGCGTGCCGTGATTTTCGGCCGGGATGAAGGCGGTGATCGTCTGGTTGGGGAGCGAGGCATCGACGTCCGACCAATTGGTCACGGCGTTGTCGACGACCTTGCCGTCCTTGACCACCTTGGCGGCCAGGGCGTTGAAGACCATGGCCGGCGTCAGCACGAAATCGGCGCCGGAAGCGGCGGACGCGAAGACGATGCCGTCATAGCCGAACTTGACTTCCTGGATGTCGGTCACGCCGGCATCCGTGCACGCCTTCAGCTCCGACTCCTTGATCGGGCGGGATGCGTTGGCGATGTCGATCGTCTGCGAGCCGACGCCCTGGCAGAACTGGCGGAAGCCACCGGACGTGCCGCCGGATTCGACGATCGGGGTCGGGAAGTCGGGATAGACCTCGCCGAAATTCTCGGCCACGATCTGCGCATAGGGCAGCACGGTCGACGAACCGGCCATCTGGATGCGCTCCACCGACTGCGCCTGGGCGCCGGCGGACATGAAGAAGGCTGCGCCGAGCGCGAGGCCGGCATAAATCTTGGTCGTCACGAAATCTGCTCCTTCAGGGAGTTGTCTGGATAGGCTGCCAACCCACAGGGCCGTCTCGTACGGCCCGTGCTCCGGGTCTCAGCAACCGTCTAAACCGTCGCCTTGAACCGTATATGACGGATGGATTGCCGATTTGTGACAGTGCAAGATGCTGTTATCGTTGGTGAAACGGAAACGACGCCGCTTATGCCTTCATCAATGTGAAACGGACCGAGAAGGTCGAGCCCGATTCCGGGCGGCTCTGCACCTGGAGTCGCGTCTGATGGCGCTGCAATATGTTGCGCACGATGGACAGGCCGAGGCCCGTTCCGACGATGGCTTTGGTCTTGCCGTCCTCGACCCGGTAGAAGCGTTCGGTCAGGCGCGGCACGTGTTCGGCCGCGATGCCCTTCCCGAAATCCTGCACATAGGCTTCGACGATATTGGCGTCCTGAACCACGCTGCGCAGGCCGAGGATCACCCGCTCCCCGCCCCCGGCATATTTGACGGCATTTTCCACCAGATTGGAAAAGACCTGCGAGAGTTCGTCCGCATTGCCGTTCACGATGACGGGTGTCTTCGGGAGCACGAGTTCGAGGGACAGGCCCGCCGCCAGCGCCCGGGCCTCCATCGCGTCGCGGACGGAGGTGAGGATTTCACACAGATTGGCCCGCTCGCCCGGCGCCAGCGCCGGACGCATCTCGATCCGTGACAGGGACAGAAGATCGTCCAGGAGGCGCGACATGCGCCCGGCCTGTTCGCGCATGATGTCCAGGAAACGCTCCCGCGCCTTCACGTCGTTGCGGGCCGGCCCCTGCAGGGTTTCGATAAAGCCGATCAGCGAGGCGAGCGGCGTGCGCAGCTCATGGCTGGCATTGGCCACGAAGTCGGTCCGCATCCGCTCGATTTTCCGCTCACCGGTCCTGTCCCGCATGATGAACAGAAGGAGCACCGGGGCATCCGCCCCTTCGGGCCGGATGCCGGCGATTTCGATCTCGAAGAAGCGGGCCAGGGGCGAGCGCTCCATCAGGGCCACGCGGCGCGGCTGGGCATCGGTGAGCACGGCCTGCGCCGCCGCGACGAGCTCGGGCGTGCGGAAGCGCAAGGAGACGGGATCGCCCAGCGCCATGGCGCCAAAGGTCGTCTGGCTGGCGGCGTTGCAGAAGCGCAGGGTCAGCGCACGGTCGGCCAGGAGCGCCGGCTCCTGCATCGCCTCCAGGACCGCTTTCATGCCGGCATCCGGCCAGGCCACGCCGGGCGCCCGCCGCGTCTTGCGCTCCCCCGCCTGGCCCTGGCCCGACAGAAGCTTTCGAAGGAACTGGAACGGGGACGCCGCAGGGGCAGGCATGGCGGGACAGACCTATCCGAGAACGCGCACGCGCACCGCGAAGAGATCGATGTCCCCGCCCGCGCCGCCCACGCCCGGCGCGATCGCCAGGCTGGCCGGCGTTGCCGCATCGCGCGGGACGGCGACGTCGAAGACGAAGGCTTCCTCCTGCATGCTGGTCACGAAACGCTGCCTGTCGCAGACGCTGGCCTCTCCGAACAGGCAGCGGACGCTGAACTCGCGCGCGTTGGAATCGGGCGAGCCGGCGGTCAGTTCCACACGCACGGTCGAGCCCGCAAGCTCGCCGACGAGGCCGGGACCGACATTCAGGAGCACTTCGCCCGACTGGCCTTCCGGCGCCTGCATGCGCACGGCATCGCGCCCGTCGAGCGAAATGGCCTCGACCCGGCCGCCCTGCGGCGTGGCGAGGACGTCGATATTGCCGCCGGAAAAGACGTTGATCCAGGACAGATTGCCTGCCGTCGCCGCCGTATCGGAGGAGGTGGTGCCGGACTGTTCCTGCGCGCCATCGCCGCCCTGGAAGACGGTGCTGACGATATAGAGAAGGATCACCAGGAACAGCGCGGCGACGACGCCCAGAAAGGCCGGCGACAGGAAGGGGCTGCGCCCCCGCACGGGCGCCGCCCGGCGCGCCGCCGGCGCATCCTCATACGCCGGGGTATCCTGCGGGGCGCCGGTGTGCGTGGCATCGTCGAACGTGTCGGCATAGCCAACGTCGCCCTGGCTGTCCCCATGGCCGGCCTCCAGGCCATCGCCCGGCCCGTAATCGGCTTCGATCTGCGCTATGGCACTGGCCAGCGCATGACGACGCTGCGTTGCCTCGGCCGCCGGCACGCCCTTGTCCGACAGCATCTTTTCCATCGCCCGTTCGGAGGCCTGGTAGATGGAAAGCCTGAATTCCGGATCGGCGGCGTTACCGTTCTGCAGCGCGCGCCGCAGGCTCGTCTCCATTGCACTCATTACACCCCCGCTCGGCCTTGGCGGCACCTCCCCCCATGTAGAACATCTTGCCGCAAGGGGGAATCACCCGCTGTGGTCAATGCCGCATACGAGGCCGAAAAACGCCCGCTCGTTGCATCCGCCCGGGCCTGACCAGGATCGCACGTTTTTGTGTCGGAGCGCTGACGGTCCAGCCGCGTCGGAACCGCGCGGCGCTCGCATTCTTTATGGCAAGGCGCCGACGCGTGGGTCCGCGCAACGACAGTAAGGATGAAGCCGCCCAATGACCGAGCCCAAAGCGCGCCAGGCCCGCAACCGCATTTCCGAGCACGGAATCATCGGCGACATGCGAACGACGGCCCTCGTCGCCATGGACGGCACGATCGACTTCTTCTGCTACCCGCACTTCGATTCGCCCACGCTCTTCGGGCATCTCCTGGGCGAGGACATGGGCGAGTTCCGGCTGCATGTGCCGGGCTGCGGCGGCGCGACCCGGCAGATCTATTTGCCGGACACCAACATCCTCCTGACGCGATTCCTGGGCGACGGGTCCATCGGCGAAGTGTCGGACTTCATGCCAGTGGACGAATCGGGCCGCATCGTCCGCCGGGCTAAGGCGGTGCTCGGCACCGTCACCTTCCAGCTCCTCATCACGCCACGGCCCGACTACGGGCGCGCCGCGATTTCGATGGAGCCGGTCGAGGGCGGCGTTCACCTGACATGGACACAGGCCGGGAAGGACCATTCGGCCTTCTTCTACAGCGACCGCCCTTTGGCGCTGGAAGCCGACGGCATTCACGGCCAATGGACGCTGGAGGAAGGGCAGACGCTCCACGTCGTCTTCTGCCCCGGCCGGATCGGGCATCCCCGGATCGACAAGGAATATGTCCGCCGCTCCTTTGCCGATACGAGCCACTTCTGGCATGGCTGGGTCGGCGAAGGGACCTATCCCAACAATTGGAAGGAGCTGGTCACCCGTTCGGCCCTGACCCTGAAGCTCCTCACCTCGCGCGATCATGGCTCCATCGCCGCCGCCGCGACCTTCGGCCTGCCGGAAGTCCTGGGCGGAGAGCGCAACTGGGACTACCGGTTCTGCTGGGTGCGGGACTCCGCCTTCACGCTCTACGCCTTCTCGCGCCTGAATTATTATGACGAGGCGGAAGCCTTCATCCACTTCCTGATGGAACGCGTCATGGAGGAACCGGAGGACGGGCCGGGCCTGCAGATCATGTATGCCATGAACGGAGAGGACGACCTGACCGAGAGGGAACTCGACCATGTTCCAGGCTATGAAGGGTCGCGGCCCGTTCGGATCGGCAACGAGGCCTATACCCAGCGCCAGATGGACATTTTCGGCGAGTTCATGGACGCCGTCTACATCTCGACCAAGGCGCGCGGCAAACCCACCACCTCCGCCTGGCGCAAGATGGCGAGCATGCTCGACTGGGTGGCCGCCAACTGGCGCCTGAAGGACAAGGGGATCTGGGAAAGCCGCGGCGAGGATGAAGAATACTTGTCCTCGCGCCTCATGTGCTGGGTGGCGCTGGACCGGGGCCTGCGCATCGCCATGCGCCAGTCCCTGCCCTGCGACATGGATCTGTGGCGCGTCGAACGCGACCGCATCCAGGAGACCATCCTGACGGAATTCTGGAACCCGGATGTCGGCGCCTTCACCCAGACCAAGGGCGGGACGGCCGTCGATGCGGTGGTGCTGCTCATGCCGCTCGTGCGCTTCATCAACCCGCGCGATCCACTCTGGACCTCGACCCTGCGCGTCGTCCAGGAAAAGCTTGTCCACGACTGTCTGGTCAAGCGCTACGACAATGCAGAAGCCAGCTTCGATGGGCTGGAGGGCGAGGAAGGGACCTTCACCATCTGCTCCTTCTGGTATGTGGAGGCCCTCGCCCGGACCGGGCAGGTGGCCGAAGCGCGCCTCATGTTCGAGAAGCTCCACTCCTATGCCAACCATCTCGGCCTCTATGCGGAAGAGCTGTCCTCGGCCGGGGATCATTTGGGCAACTTTCCGCAAGGGCTGACCCATCTTTCGCTGATCTCCGCGGCCATCTGGCTGGACCGGGCCCTGTCGCAATCGCGGACGGGCGGAACCCACAATCACATTCTGGAGGATCCCGATGGCATTGCCTGACACGCTGCGGCTCGACGGGCAGACCGCCCTCGTGACCGGCGCTTCGAGCGGCATCGGCCAGGCGGCGGCCATCGCCCTGGCAGAGGCCGGCGCCGATGTGGCGATCAACTATCGCTCATCCCTCGACGGCGCGCGGGAAACCCTTTCCCGGGTGACGGCGCTGGGCGTGCGCGGCACCCTGATCCAGGGGGATGTCGCCTCGCAGGACGATGTCATCGCCATGTTCGACGCCGCGCAGGCGCAGTTCGGCCCGCTCGACATCGTCTTCTCCAATGCCGGACGCCAGAAGGACGGGCCCATCGCCGACATGTCCCTCGACGATTGGAACGCCGTCATCTCCGTCAACCTGACCGGCGCCTTCCTGACCGCGCGCGAGGCCATCCGCCGCTTCCGGGCCAAGGGCCTGCGGCCCGAGGTCAGCCGCGCAGCCGGCAAGCTGATCTTCAATTCCTCCGTGCACCAACGCATACCCTGGGCCTTCCGCGCCAATTACGCGGCGTCCAAGGGCGGCTTGAAACTCCTGATGGAATCCCTCTCCCAGGAGGTCGCGCAGGAGCGCATCCGCATCAATGCGGTGGCGCCCGGTGCCATTGCGACCGCCATCAACGAGGCGGAACGCGACAGCGACGGTGGGGAAGCCGAGATGCTGAAGCTCATCCCCTATGGGCGGATCGGCACGCCGGAGGATGTCGGCCGTGCCGTCGCATGGCTGGCAAGCGACGCGTCCGACTATGTCGTCGGAACGACGCTCTTCGTCGATGGCGGCATGAGCCTCTATCCGGAATTTCGCGGCAACGGCTAGCGCCCGAGCCTCGCCATCAGCACTTCAAAGCCGAACGTGACGGGCGCGGTGACGTGCAGGAGATCACGGGGCTCCTGCCGCAAACATTCCGCCTGACGAGCGGCAAGCGCGACGCGCCATAGGGATGGAAGGCGGACGCTGGGCTTCGGATATGCGGAGCGGCCGGCGTCCAATCGTTCTTGCCGGTAGATCGGAGGCTACGCGGCCCGGTGTCCCCTCCCCGCCCCGCCAGCGCCTCGTCCGCGCAAGCTCTGTCAGGAGATGACAAGCAAACAGCAGCGGTCCTATCGCCATGAGAACGAGCCAGGAATCCTCCAAGCCTCGAACCTCGTGAACCATGCCGGGTGGAACGATGCCGCCGCCATCCTTCCGGCCGGTCCGCCCCATTCGCACGCCACGACCTTGGCAGCCGTTCCAAACCATGGGAAAGCGAATGGCCATGCGCTTCGAAGACCTGACACCCATACAATGCCGGGCCGTGATCCGCCTGACCGGATGGGCGTCGGACTTCGAGTCGATCGGCTGCCTGGAATCCGAGCTGCCGACGGCGATTCTGGAAGCCGTGGCGCAACTCGAGCAGATGGGTCTTGCCCGGTTCGACGTCGGCTGGCGCGGCGCGCGATGGTGGCGCCTGACGGCGCGGGGCCGGCTGGTCCGGGATCGGGGGGAAGCATGACGACGACCGCACAACGGTTTATCCAGGTGGCGGTAATGGCGAGGTACGCATGAAAGCCGAAAAGAGGCTAAGGCTGCGCAAGGGTTCCCGCATGATGGGTGGGCCGATGGATTTTCTCGTCTCGGTCGACACGCGGATCGACGGGACCATCGTCCTTCCGCCGGACCGATATCGCGGGACGGTCGCCTGGAAGGAGACGGCGACACGGTCGGGCGTCGAACGATCCAGGAAGCGCTACAAGATCGAGCTTTCCACCGCGGATGTCGTGCGATGGGGCGGCGCCCCGGTGAGGGGAGGCGCGACGTGCCTGATCGACATCAGCGCTGAAGTGGCTGCCGGCGAAATTCAGACACTCTGAACACGAGCCGGGATCGCCCGCCCGCCCCAGGCGAATCTCGATCAGCACAGTGCGCTTAGCGCCAGTCCACCGACACCGGACAGTGTGGACTCTTGCTCTTCCGCTGGGCGTGGGGAGGATCTCCAAGACCGCTTTTCAGAAGGGTGGCTTGGGTTGTCATCTCCTGGAAGCCCTGCCCACGCACCAACGAAAAACCCCGCCGGTATCGGCGGGG
>NZ_BBWR01000015.1 GCF_001463905.1 Aureimonas frigidaquae | reverse complement strand
AAACCCCCGCCGGTATCGGCGGGGTCGCGTCAGTATCATGCCGGCGGAGCCGCGGCCGTTCAGACAGCCATCAATAGGCGTCGTCTTCGTCGTCCTTGGGCGCATTGCGCATGGAGCTGAGCTTGGCGAAGACGGCCGCCGCGTCGAGTTCCTCGCTCTTGTTCGAGCGGTCGTCGTAATTCTGGGTCTGCGCGGCGGCGAGCAGGCGCTCTTCCTCGGCCTGTTCCGGGCGCGGAAGCCCGCGCGACGCCTTCTCGACCTCGAGGTCCAGATCGATCTGCGAGCACAGGCCCAGCGTCACCGGGTCCATCGGCTGCAGGCTCGCGGAGTTCCAGTGGGTCCGCTCGCGGATCTGCTCGATCGTGTGCTTGGTCGTGCCGACCAGGCGCGAAATCTGTGCATCCTTGAGTTCGGGATGATTGCGGACCAGCCACAGAATGGCGTTCGGGCGGTCCTGACGCTTGGAGACCGGCGTGTAGCGCGGCCCCTTGCGCTTGGATTCCGGAACGCGGACCTTGGGCGGCGCGAGCTTCAGCCGGTAATTGGAATCCTCCTCGGCGCGCTTGATCTCCTCGCGCGAGAGTTGGCCCGTGATGACCGGATCCAGCCCCTTGATACCCTGGGCGGACTCGCCGTCGGCAATCGCCTTGATCTCGAGCGGATGCATTTTGCAGAACTCGGCGATCTGGTCGAAAGACAGAGCGGTGTTGTCGACAAGCCAGACCGCCGTCGCCTTGGGCATCAGAAGCTGCTGAGCCATGAATAAAGGTCTCCTGTTCGCCCGCTCCTTGGAACGGGCCGTGGACTTGAGCCACATGTCGGGAATTCGCGGCGAGTATAGGGACTGGCTCCGCGCTCCGCAAGGAAGCGCGCGCCAAAATCCGGCATGGCCCTCAGCCCGCCTGCCCGGCCGCCGTCACCAGCACCACCTTGCCGAAATGATCCTCGTCCATGGCCCGGTGCGCCTCTGCGGCCTGTTCCAGCGGGAAGACCACGTCGATGATCGGCCGCATCTGGCCAACCTCGACAAGCGGCAGGACATGCGCGCGGATCGCATCGGCGATGGCCGCCTTGACCGACGCGTCCCGCGCCCGCAGCGTCGAGCCCGTGACGGTGATCCTGCGCACCATCAGGCGGTTGATATCGAGCTGTGCCGTCTTGCCGCGCAGATGCGCGATCTGCACGATGCGCCCGTCCTCGGCCACGCAGCGCATGTTGCGCTCCAGATAATCGCCGCCGACCATGTCCAGGATCACATCTGCGCCGGCGCCACCTGTCGCGCCCATCACCGCCTCGACGAAATCCTCTTCCCGATAGTTGACGGCGCCGTCCGCACCCAGTTCCAGCAGCCGGCGGCACTTTTCGGCCGTTCCGGCGGTGGCCAGGACCCGCGCGCCACGCGCCCGGGCCAGCTGGATCGCCACGGTGCCGATGCCCGACGCACCGCCATGGACGAGGAGCGTTTCGCCGGCCATGAGCCGGCCGCGCTCGATCACATTGTGCCAGACGGTGAAGAAGGTCTCCGGAATGGCCGCCGCTTCCACCATCGACAGATTGGCGGGCACGGGCAGCACACTGCCGGCCGGCGCCAGGGCCTGCTCGGCATAGCCCCCGCCCGAAAGCAGCGCCATGACGCGGTCGCCGACGCGCACGTTGGTCACTGCCGAACCCACCGCATCCACGGTGCCCGCCACTTCCAGGCCCGGCCAATCCGGCGCACCTGCCGGCGGCGGGTAATGCCCGAGCCGCTGCAGGACGTCGGGCCGGTTCACGCCGGCGGCATGCACGGCGATGGACACGTCGCCCTCGCCCGGGATCAGGCGCGGCCTGTCCTCGACCACGAGCCCTTCCGGACCCCCGAACTGCCGGATCATGACGATCTTCATCGGACCAACCTTTCCTGCTTTTCCACAGAAGCTTAACGGGAATTAACCAACCGACCAGTCCCCGGTTGCCTTGCGGCCCGTCCGGACGCACTTTCCACCTTCGACCGGACGCAGCGATTCCGTCGCGCCCTGCAACCTGAACTCGAGTTTGCCGTTTTCCGATCCATGAACACAGGCTTCACCGACGAACGCACCGCCACAGGCCTGGTCCGGCTGGCGGAGCGGCATGCCCAGGGACATTCGTTCCAGGCCCTCTTCCGCGAGGGGATGGACCTCGTCGACGAAACGGCGACCTATCTGGACGGCGAAGGCCGCGATGCCGCCGAGGCGCTCGGCAAGTCGGCCGCGACGCTCTACGCCGCGGAGTCGATGCGCCTGACGACGCGGCTCATGCATCTGGCCTCCTGGCTGCTGCTCCAGCGCGCCGCCATTCAGGGCGAGATGACAGCCGAACAGGTGGCCGCCGAAAAGGCCAAGGTGCGCCTGGAAGGCGGGTCGGCATCCATGGATTCGCGCAGCTATGCCGAGCTTCCACCCCGCTTCGTCGACCTTGTCGAACGGACCGATCGGCTGGAGGGGCGGGTTCGTCGGCTGGATCGCGATCTTTCGCCGGCCGCGTCCCTGCAGGATCAGCCGGCCCGCAACGCCGTGGCCGAACAGATCGATCTTCTGCGGACGGCCTTCTCCTTCTGAGTGCCCCGCCACCCTTCCGGGGGTCTGCGCAGGCGCGCCGTAGTAGCCAATAAAAAACCCGGCGCGAGGCCGGGTTTTTCGTAACTGCTGCCCTGCGGCAAAGATCAGATGCCGAGGCCTTCGTAGCGCTTCTTGAAGCGCGACACGCGGCCACCGCGGTCCATGAGCTGCTGGTTGCCGCCGGTCCAGGCCGGGTGGCTGCTGGGGTCGATGTCGAGGTTCAGCTTGTCGCCTTCCTTGCCCCAGGTCGAACGGGTCTGATACTCGGTCCCGTTGGTCATCACGACGGTGATGGTGTGGTAGTCCGGATGAATGTTGGCTCTCATGTTTCCTGATCCTTCAGCGTCGGCCACGCGCCGCACCGGACCGGACCCGGGCGGCCGAGACTCGGCTTGCGGGGAACCCATGCGCGCAAAAGCTTCCAAATTCGAGGGTGAGCCTATACATCAGCGGCCCATATGGCACAAGGGCAGGCAGAGGGAGAGTTGACCGTGGCGCAAACAGATGCCGGAGACGTCGGTGCGCCGGGTTCCGCGGCCGCAACCGCAAAGCGCCGGCGCGATCTTGGCCCCTTGCGCAACCTCCTCCCCTATTTCGCGCGGCATCGCCGCCTGGTGGCGGGGGCGATCGTCTTTCTGCTGCTCGCCTCCGTGACGACCCTGTCCCTGCCCCTGGCGGTCCGCCGCGTCCTCGACCTCGGCTTCGAATCGCCCGACACGCGCTTCGTCGATACTTATTTCGCCATGTTGACGGTGCTGGCCGCGGTTCTGGCCGTTGCCAGCGCCGGGCGCTATTATTTCGTGGTCACGCTGGGCGAGCGCATCGTGGCGGAACTGCGCAAGGACGTGTTCTCCCGCGTCACCCGCCTGTCGCAGGATTTCTACGACCGGACCATGTCGGGAGAGATCGTATCGCGGCTGACTGCCGATACGACGCAGGTCAAATCCGCCGTCGGCTCCACCGCTTCCCTGGCACTGCGCAATGCGATCCTGGTGACAGGATCGCTGGTGATGATGGTCATCACGGCACCGGCGCTGTCGGCCATCGTCATCGCGGTCATCCCCATCATCGTCATTCCGCTCATCGCCATCGGCCGGTCGGTGCGCAAGCGCTCGCGCGCGGCACAGGACACGCTGGCAACCGCCAGCGCCTACGCGACGGAGGCGATCGGGGCCATGCGCACCGTGCAGGCCTTCACGGGAGAATCGCACGCCACCGGGCGCTACGGACAGGCGGTGGACGATGCCTTCGAGGCAGCACGCGCCTCCATCCGCGCCCGCGCCTTCCTGACGGCCTTTGCGATCTTCCTGGTCTTCACCTCCATCGTCGTGGTCCTGTGGATCGGCTCGCAGCAGGTGATCACCGGCGCCATGTCCGCCGGAACGCTCGGACAATTCCTGCTCTATGCGGTTTTTGCGGCCAGTTCGCTTGGGCAGTTGTCCGAAGTCTGGGGCGATCTTGCCCTGGCGGCCGGCGCCACCGAACGGCTGACCGAGCTGATGGCGGAGGAGCCCACGGTGCGCGACGTTGCGCAGCCGCTGGCCCTGCCCGAGCCGCCGCGCGGCGCGCTGACCTTCGAGAACGTGTCCTTCGCCTATCCCATGGCCGGCTTGCCCACCCTGTCGAATGTCAGCTTCACCGTCCGCCCGGGCGAGACGGTGGCGATCGTCGGCCCCTCCGGCGCCGGCAAGTCGACGCTGTTTGCGCTCATGGAGCGCTTCTACGACCCGACGGCCGGCCGCATCACCCTGGACGGCGTCGACATATCGCATGCGCAACTGTCCGCCCTGCGGCGGCGGCTGGCCCTCGTCCCGCAGGATGTGGCGGCCTTTGCCGCCAGTGTTGCGGACAACATCGCCTTCGGCAGCCCAAGCGCCACGCGGGACGAGGTCCTGGCCGCTGCGCAGGCCGCCCATGCCGACGGTTTCGTCCGCGCCTTGCCCGATGGCTACGACACGCTGGTCGGCGAGCGCGGGGTCACGCTGTCCGGCGGCCAGCGCCAGCGCCTCGCCATCGCGCGGGCCATTCTGCGCGATGCGCCCGTCCTGCTTCTGGACGAGGCGACCTCCGCCCTCGACTCGCAAAGCGAGACAGCCGTGCAGGCCGGGCTGGAACGGCTGATGAAGGACCGGACCACCCTCGTCATCGCCCATCGCCTGGCGACCGTCATGAAGGCGGACCGGATCCTCGTCCTGTCGGCCGGGCGGATCGTCGAGGAAGGCCATCATGGCGAGCTGATCGAACGGGGCGGCCTCTATGCGGAACTGGCCCGCATGCAGTTCCGCGAGCCGCTTCGCCCCGCGCCGGACGCGGGAATTGCCGCCGTGCCGTCTGAATGCCGTAGTCTTGGATAGGATCGCGCCGACGCGACTTCAAATGGAAGCCTATGACGGCACGCAGCTTCTTGCTCCATCTCGGCCTGATCACGACGCTCCTCACCCCGGCCAGCGCCGTGGCGGACGAGGATTCCGTGGCCGTCCGTCGCTGTGAAGCCGCCGTGCTCGGAGCGATCCAGAATCCGAACAGCTATCAGCGCATGGCGGTCGATGAGCAGCGCGACACCGCTTCCACCGCCTATACGATGACGATCGCCTTCGAGGCCGCGAATATTTACGGCACGCCGATCGCCGCCAAGGCCATGTGCTACTTCCGCCGCGTCACCCCCTCCCCGCGCGAGGAACAGGCCTGCCCCGGCTGCGAGGTCTTCGTCATGGACGGGCTGAACATCGCCGGCGGTTTCCGGCCGGAGGGCGGCACGCAGCCGCGCATCCTGTCGGACGGCGGTTCCTGACGGGTCTCGGCCGCATCAGGAGGCCTTCTTCTCCGCGTTGCGCTTGCGGGTGGCCGCGGCCTTGCGGGCAGAGGCGGATCGCTCCTCGGCCGTGCGCGAGGCGCTGGCCTTGCCCCCGCTCTTGCCACCCTTATGCGCCGCCGGATGGCCCGTTTGCGTGCCGCGGCCGGAGCCGCCGGGCTTCTTGCCACCGCCATCATCCTTGTTGACGGTGGCCCAGGCGCGCCGTTCGGCCTCCTTCTCGCTCAGGCCACGGTCTTCGTAGCCTTCGGCGATATGCTCGGCCTTGCGTTCCTGCTTGTCGGTGTATTTCGACTTGTCACCACGGGGCATGTCCAGCCTCCCTCGGTCCACATGCCGAGAGAACGGGGCAGGCTGGCCGGGCGTTCCCACCCGATCAGCCCTGGTGGTTGCGCCGGCTCAAATGCTTTTCCCATTCGAAGGCATGGGTGGCGATCAGCGGCAGGTCGTCATAACGGGGCGTCCAGCCGGTCATCTGCCGCAGATGGTCGGAATCGGCCACGATGCTGGGCGGATCGCCGGCGCGGCGCGGCCCTTCGGTCACGTTCAACGGCAGGCCGGTCGTCGACTGGACGACGTCCAGCACCTCGCGCACCGAGAAGCCGCGTCCATAGCCGACATTGGCCGTCAGATTGCCCTTGCCGGCGCGCAGATGGTCGAGCGCGGCGATATGCGCGTCGATAAGGTCGGACACGTGGATATAGTCGCGGATGGCGGTGCCGTCGGGGGTCGGATAGTCCGTTCCGAAGATCTGCATGCCAGGCCGCTTGTTCAGGACGGTCTCGACGGCGATCTTGACGAGATGGGTGGAGTTGAACGTCGACTCGCCCGAGCGCCCCTGCGGATCGGCTCCCGCGACGTTGAAATAGCGCAGCGCCGCGTAGCCGAGCCCATGAGCGCTCGACGCATCCTCCAGCATGATCTCGCTCATCAGCTTGGACCGGCCATAGGGCGACATGGGGTTAAGCCGCGCATCCTCACGTACCGGCTCCTGCCCCGCCATGCCGTAGACGGCTGCGGTCGAGGAAAAGATGAAATGCGGCACGCCGGCTCGCACGGCAACCTCGATCAGGTCCCGCGTGCGGGCGGTGTTGTTGGCATAATAGAGGAGCGGCTCGCGGACCGATTCCCCCACCAGGAGCGAGGCCGCGAAATGCGCGATGGCGTCGATCTTATGCTCGCCGATCAGCCGTTCCACCAGCGCCGTATCGCCGATATCGCCTTCCACGAGGTGCGCATGCGGCGAAACGCAGAAAGCGTGGCCCGTCGACAGATTGTCCAGGACGATGACCTCTTCGCCCCGGTCGATCAGGCCCAGCACCATATGACTGCCGATATAGCCGGCTCCGCCGGTAACGAGAACGCTCATGACCCCTCCATGTTGCGCTGCAAACAAACCGTGTCTTACGCCGATTTCGAGGCGGGAGGAAGCCGGCCCTCAACCCTTGCGGCCACCCTGCCCGGCGCGGCGGGCGGCAAAACGCTCGGCGGTTCCGAAGGCATCGGAAATGAGGACCGCAAGGACGGCGACGATAAGACCGCCCTGCACGATATAGGCCAGATTGTTGGACAAAAGCCCCGCAATGATGACCTCTCCCAGTGTCCTCGCGGCCACGGTGGAGCCGATCGTGGCGGTGGCGAGGCCGATGATGGCCGACAGGCGGATACCCGCCAGGATGACGGGCAGCGCCAGCGGCAGCTCGACACGCCACAACCTTTGGGCGTTGGTCATTCCCGTGCCACGGGCCGCCTCCATGACCGCCGGCGGCAGGGTCGTCAGCCCGGTCATGGTGTTTTCGAAGATCGGCAGGAGGCCATAGAGGAACAGGGCGATCAGTGTCGGCGCCTCGCCGAAGCCAACGGCCGGCACGGCCAGGGCCAGCACGGCGACGGGCGGAAAGGTCTGGCCGACATTGACCACACTGCGCGACAGGGGAAGAAAATCCCGGCCGCCCGGCCGCGTAACCAGGATGGCCAGAAGAACCGCGACCAGCGTCGCCGCCGCCGTCGCGATGGCCACGGTCTGAAGGTGTTGGAGCGTCAGCCCCAGAAGGTCGCCCTGCGCATAGATGGCCGGCGCGTCGTTCTGCGTCAGCGGCCGCAGCAGCGGCGCGAAGCGCTGCGGCATCGTCAGGAAGGCGACGAGCAGGCCGGCGAGCGCCAGACGCAGGACCAGGGCGGCGGACAGCCTCATGCGGGGCGTGCCGCCTCCGCGATCAGCCGCGCACGCCGCACGATGCCGAGCGCGGCCCCGCCCCGCTCCGCGATGACGGGCGCGGCCTCGCGGCCGGACCAGAGGAGTTCGGCCAGAGCATCGCGCCGGCTCGTCGCCGAAGCGATGGGCGTGCCGGCCGCCGAACCCTCTTCCACCATGTCCGCGACCTTGCCGAGCGACAGGAAGCGGAAGGGCCGCTCGGAGGCGCCGATCAACTCCTCGACAAAGGGCGTGGCCGGACGGGCGAGAATCTGCGCGGGCGTGTCGTATTGAAGGAGCCGCCCATCATCCATGACGGCGATCCGGTCGCCCATATGGATCGCCTCCTCCATATCGTGCGTGACGAAGATGATCGTCGTCCCGAAGCGCTTCTGGATATCCAGGAGATCGGCCTGTGCCTTGGCGCGGATGATCGGGTCGAGGGCCCCGAAAGGCTCGTCCATCAGGAGGATGTTCGGCTCGGCCGCCAGCGCCCGCGCCACGCCAACGCGCTGCTGCTGGCCGCCGGACAATTCGTGCGGATAGCGTGGCCCGTATTGCGCCGGATCGAGCTGGAAGAGGGACAGGAGTTCACGCACCCGCGCTTCGATCCGCTCGCGATCCCAGCCAAGAAGGCCTGGCACGGTGGCGATATTCTCGGCGACGGTGCGGTGCGGGAAGAGACCGTGATTCTGGATCACATAGCCGATGCGCCGGCGCAATTCGTGCGCCGGCAGGCTTCGATTGTCCTGCCCGTCGATCAGGATCCGGCCATGGGTCGGCTCCGTCATGCGGTTGATCATGCGCATCAGTGTCGTCTTGCCGGAGCCGGAGGTCCCGACGATGGCCGTCACGCTGCGTGGCTCCACGGTGAAGCTCACATCGTTCACGACGGCGTTGTCGCCATAGAGCTTGGTTAGGCCTGAAATCTCGATCATGCCCGTTCTCCGGTTGTTCGATGGCTGGATGCCTCCACCGCGGCATCCAGAATGACGGCGGCGCTGAAGGCCAGGATCACGGTCGGCAGGGCGCCCAGAAGGACCAGGTCCATGGCCGTCTGCCCGATCCCCTGAAAGACGAAGACGCCGAGCCCGCCGCCGCCGATCAGGGCGGCGATGGTCGCCAGGCCGATATTCTGGACGAGGACGATCCGGATGCCCGTCAGTATAACCGGAAAGGCCAAGGGCAGCTCGACCGACAGGAGGCGCTGGCGGTCCGTCATGCCCACCCCGCGCGCCGCATCGTCGGCCTCGGGCGGGATGCTGGCGAGCCCCACCACCGTATTGGCGACGACGGGCAGCAGTGAATAGAGGAACAGCGCCACGAAGGCCGGCGCCACCCCGATCCCGCGTATGCCGAGCGCCGCCGCCAGAGGCACGTTGGCTGCCAGCCAACCGAGCGGCGCGATGAGCAGGCCGAACAGTGCGATGGAGGGGATGGTCTGCACGATGTTGAGGCTCGACAGGATGGGCGTGCGCAGGCGCGCCACCCGGTGGCAGGCGATGCCGAGCGGCACGCCGATCACCACCGATGCGGCGAGCGAGCCGAGCGCCAGCACCAGATGCCGGCCGAGCTCCCGCCAGAAGCTGTCGGCCCGGCTGTCATATTCGCGCATGAGGGAAAGCCCGTCCCATCGGCCCGACCAGAGGATGAGCGCCAGGCAGCCGATCGCCGCCGCCAGAATGGCGATGCGCGCCACGGGAGGCGGCCGCAGCCGTGTCAGGGCGTCGGTCGCCATGAGGCCGAAAGCGAAGAGGAGCAGCCAGAAGCCCGAGGATGGCGATACGCGCGCATAGGCATTGCCCGGCGCGACGAGATGATCGGGCACCATGCCGATCGACAGCGCGATGGCCAGAAGCGCGGCCAAAGCTGCCAGAAGGCGCGGCACGGCCGGCGTGCGCAGGAGGCCGATCAGCGCGGCCGCGCACAGGACCGTGCCGGCGGCCAGGAAGGCCGGCAGCGCCAGGGCATCGGCCAGCGAAACGCCCTCTCCGGCGACGATCCGGTTGGCCCGGAACACGGCAAAGGGCAGCGCCAGCAGCGCCACCCCCACCAGCCCGGCGATCAGTACGCCCAGCCTGTCCAGTCGCGGCATCTCGCCTCCTGCGGCCGAGCCCTACTTCAGAAGGCCCTTGCCCGTCAGATACTCCTGCGCGACGGCCCGTGCGGGCTCTCCGCCGAGCTGCACCCTGCCATTCAGCTCCTGCAGCGTGGCGAGGTCCAGGGACTTAAAGACCGGCGCCAGGATCTCCTGGATCTGCGGATTGGCCTCCAGCACGGCCTGCCGGATGATGGGCGCAGGCTGGTAGACCGGCTGGACGGACTTATCGTCCTCCAGGACCTTCAGCCCAGCCGCGGAAATGCCGCCATCCGTGCCGTAGACCATGGCGGCGTTCACACCGTTCGTGCCCTGCGCGGCCGCGGCGATGGTCGCCGCCGTATCCCCGCCCGACAAGGTAAGGAGCTGATCCGGCGACAGGGTGAAGCCGTAGGCGCTCTGGAAGGCGGGCAAGGCTGCCGCGCTGTTCACGAACTCCGCCGACGCGGCCAGTTTGATGTCGCCCCCGCCTGCGACATAGGCGCCGAACTGCGACAGCGTCGACAGATCGTGCTCCTGTGCGAGCGGCCCGGTCACCGCGATGCCCCAGGTGTTGTTGGCCGGCGCCGGCGTAAGCCAGACGATCTTGTTGGCCTCCAGATCCAGCGTGCGGGCCGCCTCATAGGCCTTGGCGGCGTCGTTCCAGGTGTCGGTCTGCGACGCCTCGTTGAAGAAGAACGCCGCATTGCCCGTATATTCGGGGTAGATGTCGATCTCTCCGGCGATGATCGCCTGCCGCACGATGGGCGTGCCGCCGAGCTGGATGCGATCCGTCGTCTCGATACCGCCATTCTGCAGCGCCAGAAGGATCATATTGCCGAGCACGCCGCCTTCCGTATCGATCTTGGAGGATACGACCACGGGGGCGGCAAGGGCTGGACCTGCCAGGAACGCCGCCACGGCGGCGGCCATCACGAATTGACGCATGGTTGTAAGCCCTTCTTCCTGCGCTCGACGCTTTCGTGAAGACTTAGGTATCAAGATCGGGAAGGAAATGCGCGCGCGCACCGCCAAACGCAAAAAGGCAGTGGCCGACGCCTCATGCGTCCTCGTCTGCCGCCTGCAGGTGCTTGCGCACCAGGCGCTGCGTGGCGTCGTCCAGCTCCAGATTCTGCAACAGGGCCTGGAGGCTCGGCTCCACCACCATGACGGCGGCCTGCGCGGGCGTGACCCAGACCATGCGCCGCTGGTTCTGCTCCTTCCAGGTCGCGCGCATACCGGTGACGACCAGCAGGAACACGGTGACATCCGCGAAGATGAACGCCTTGCGCCCGCGCTTCCAGTATTGAAACGTATCGTAGGGCTTCTTGTAGATCTTGCCCACCACACCGGCTTCTTCCAGCGCCTCGATCGCCGCCGCGCGGGCGGGCGTCTTGCCACGCATCAGATTGCCCTTGGGCAGCACCCAGCGCTGCGTCTCCCGCGAGGTGATGAGCAGGACACGCAGATTGTCGTCTTCGTCGATGCGCAGCGGAAGCGCGGCCACCTGCTGGCGGACGTCCTTGTTCGGGCGTTTCCTGGCCTTCTTGTCAGCCATCGGCATCGGCTCCATCCGGCGGACGCTCCGGAATGATGACGAGTTCCCCGTGGCGCACGCTGCGCTCGGCGATCACATGTTCGGCGAAGTGGCGCACCGTTTCGATCTCCCCCTTCAGCACGGACACCTCCAAACAGGAATCATGGTCCAGGTGAACGTGCAGGCTGGCGAGCGACAATTCATGATGATCGTGATGGGCGTTTGTCAGTCGCCGCGAAAGATCGCGCGCGCTGTGGTCATAGGTATAGACGAGCGCTGCCATGCACTGTCCGCCGGCATGTTCCTCCACGGCCGCATCGCGCAGGCCCGCCCGCACCAGATCGCGGACGGCTTCCGACCGGTTCTGGTAATTGCGCTGGGCGATGATGCGGTCGAGCTCGCGCATCAACGCGTCGTCCAGTGTCACGGTAACCCGCTGCATCGCCTATCCCCGCCATCCGGACGAACCCATGCAGACCGGGGAAGTATGATGTTTTAGTCTGGACGTCATACTCTCGCAGCCATATCGTCGCATGTGATTCGGTTGAACCCCCATTCAATTTAGGCCCTTTCCGATGCGTGTTCGCAGAATTTTGAGTTGGTTTGCAATCTTCCTGCTGCTTGCCGCCGCGGGCGCGGCGCCGGCTCGGGCAGAAGAGGCGGCCGGGCGCGCTTTGGTGCTGGCGATTGGGGGTGAGCCGGAAACGGGCTACGATTCCCTGATGGGCTGGGGTTCCTACGGCCACCCCCTGTTTCAATCGACGCTCATGGTGCGCGATGCCGATCTGCAGAGCCAGCCGGACCTTGCGCAAAGCGCGACCCTGTCGTCCGATCGCCTCGAATGGACCGTGCGCATCCGGACGGATGCCCGCTTCTCGGACGGCTCGCCGCTGACGGCGCAGGATGTCGCCTTCACCTTCACGAAGGCGAAGGATGCGGCGGGTGCGCTGGACCTGTCGGCCCTCGACAGCGCCCAGGCGCTGGACGACCGCACGATCCTCTTCCGGCTGAAGCGGCCCGCCATTACCTTCACGGAGTTCTTCCATACGCTCGGCATCGTCCCGGCGGCGTCCTACGGGCCCGGCTATGCCCGCATGCCCATCGGCTCGGGGCCCTACCGCCTGGTTTCCTGGCAGGAGGGCGAGCAGCTCATCGTCGAGCGCAACCCGCTCTATTACGGCGCCGCCCCGCAATTCGACAGGATCACCTTCCTTTTCACCGGAGAGGACGGGGCGCTTGCGGCAGCGCGCGCCGGGGCGGCCGACATCGTGGCGGTTCCCGGGCTTCTGGCCGAACGCGTACCGGACGGCTATGTCCGCACGGCCGTCCAGACGGTCGACAACCGGGGCATTAGCCTGCCGACCATCCCGGCCGGCCGACAGGATGGCGCAGGGCGGCCGATCGGCAACGACGTGACTGCCGATCTTGCCTTGCGCCGCGCCATCGATCTGGCGGTGAACCGCGACGCGCTCGTCACTGTGGCACTGGGCGGCCAGGGCACGCCGGCCTTCGGCCCGGCCGACGGCCTGCCCTGGGGTGCTGATGCGCGAGCGCGCAAGGCCGACCCGCAGGCCGCAGCCGCGCTACTGGACGAAGCCGGCTGGCGCATGGGGGACGATGGCGTGCGCAGCCGCGCGGGCGTGCGCGCATCCCTCCCCCTGAATTACCCGGCCGGCGACCGGACACGCCAGGTCCTGGCAGAAGCCGTCTCGGCCATGTTGCAGCCGCTGGGCATCCAGCTCACGCCCAAGGGCGGTTCCTGGAGTGCCATACGCCAGGTCATGCACGCCGAACCCGTGGTCTTCGGCTTCGGCAGCCATTCCCCCTTCGAGGTCTACAGCCTTTACCATTCCTCCCTGGCCGGCAACGGCTACATGAACCCGACCTACTACGCCAATCCGAGCGTCGACGCGCATCTGGACGCGGCCCAGTCCGCCGCCAGCCTGGACGAGTCCTACCCCGCCTGGCGCGCCGCTGCCTTCGACGGCACGACCGGCTATGATGCCCGGGGCGATGTCGCCTATGCCTGGCTCGTCAATCTCAAGCATGTCTATTTCGTGCGGTCCTGCCTCGATCTGGGCCGAACGCAGATCGAGCCGCACGGCCATGGCTGGCCGATCACCGCAGGCCTGTCGCAGTGGCGCTGGACCTGCCCGTGATTACACGCGCAGCCGGGTGGGCGGCCCTGGGCTTCGGCCTCGGCCGGACCATCGCCCTCCTGGCCTTCGTCGCCGCATCCGCCTTTCTTCTCCTGCGCCTGTCCCCCATCGATCCGGTGGATGCCTATCTCGGACCGGCCATGGCGCGCGTCGGCGTGGAGCAGAAGGCCGCCATCGCGGCGGCCTGGGGGCTCGACCGGCCGTGGCCGGTGCAATTCCTGGCCTGGGCCGGCAATCTTGCATCGGGCAATCTGGGCTTCAGCATCACCTATAACGCACCGGTGGCGGAGGTCATCCGCGCCCGTATCGGGCCGAGCCTGGCGCTGACGGGCATGGCCTGGCTCCTGTCCGGGTGCCTCGGCTTCGGCCTCGGCATCCTGGCCGCGCTGCATCGGGACAGATGGCCGGACCGGCTCCTGACGGGCTGGTTCTTTCTTCTGGCATCCACGCCGACATTCTGGCTCGGCATGCTGGCGCTGACGGTCTTTTCGGTGGAGCTCGGATGGGCGCCGCTGTGCTGCGCAGGCCCCATCGGCGTTGCGCCCGATGCGGTCACGATGGGCGAGCGCATCCACCACCTCGTCCTGCCGCTCGCCGTCCTGACGGCCTTCGGCGTGGCGCAGATCGGCCTGCATACGCGCAGCAAGGCGCTGGATATCCTGGCTTGCGACTATGTGCTTCTGGCCCGTGCGCAAGGCGCCGGCACACTCGACATCGTGCGCCGGCACGTCATGCGCAATGCGGCCCTGCCGGGCCTGGCGCTTCTCTTCGCCTCCATCGGAGAGATCATCGGCGGCGCCATGCTCGCGGAACAGGTCTTCGCCTATCCGGGGATCGGCCGGGCGCTGGTGGAAGCCGGCCTTCGGCAGGACGTGCCGCTGCTTCTGGCGCTGACGCTGCTGACGGCGGCCATCGTCGCCTCCGGCGGCGCCATCGCCCGGTTTCTGGCCCGGCGGCTCGATCCGCGCCTGGAGGCCATGGCGTGACGGGGGCGCAGGACAGGTCGGCCACCTTCGCCGCGCCCGGCCTGCGGCGCGCCGTGGTGGCGGCTTTCCTCCTGGTGGTGCTGGCAGCGGCAGCGCTTGCCACGCCGCCCAGCGTGCCGGTGGATTTTGCGGCCCGCTTCCAGCCACCCATGTGGCAACACCCGTTCGGAACGGATTCCCTCGGCCGCGACATGCTCACCCGCAGCCTGGCGGGGCTCGGCCTCAGCCTGCGCATCGGGCTGATCGCCGCCGCCCTGTCCGCCGCTGTGGCGCTGGCCCTCGCCATGGCGGCCAGCCTGTCCGGGCTTGCCGGCCGCCTCGTCTCCTTCCTGACGGATGCGGTGCTCAGCCTGCCGCATCTCGTCCTTTTGATCCTCCTGTCCTTTGCCTTCGGCGGCGGCGCGGATGCCGTCGTCGCGGCCATCGCCCTGTCGCACTGGCCGCGCCTGACGCGGCTTCTGCGGCTCGAGATCGCGCAGGTCCTGGCATCGGACTATGTTGCCACGGCACGCGCTTTCGGCCGCTCGCGGCTGCAGGTGGCGGCGACGCACCTCACCCCGCATCTTCTGCCACAGCTCGGCGTCGGCACGCTCCTCCTGATGCCGCACGCCGTCCTGCACGAGGCGGGGATGACCTTTCTCGGCTTCGGCCTGGAGCCGACCCGCCCCGCCATCGGCATTCTCCTGGCCGAGGCGATGCAATCGATCAGCGCCGGCCATTGGTGGCTCGGGCTTTTTCCGGGCCTCGTCCTGGTCCTCGCCGTTGCCCTGATCGCGCGGATCGGCGCCGCCTTCGGGCGTCTAGCCGGCAACCGCCATGCCGGGCATGCCGCATGATGGAGGTGCAGGGCCTTTGCGTCGATCTTGTCCTGCCGGCAGGTGGCTTCCGCATGCGGCGCATGCCGACGCTGCAGCATGTCCGCTTTACCGTGTCACCCGGCCAAATCCTCGCGGTTCTCGGCGAGTCGGGCGCCGGCAAAAGCGTGTTGCTTCTGGCGTTGATGGGCCTTCTGCCCCCCGGCGCCCGGCGCCACGGAACGATCCGCCTGGACGGGCAGCCCGCGACCGATGCGCAGTTGCGGGCGGCCTGCGGGCGCATGATCGGCTTTGCGCCGCAATCCCTGTCGCATCTCGATCCGACGGCCAGCATCGGGCGGCAGATCACTTGGGCCGCACGGCGTGCCGGCCTGCCGCGCGGCGCGGTGCGGGACGCGGTCGCCCGCAGCTTCGACCGCTTCGCCTTGCCGGCCGGGACGGCCGACCTGTTCCCCCACCAGCTGTCTGGTGGCATGGCGCGGCGCGTCCTTCTGTCCCTCGCCACGGTGGGCAGGCCGCGTCTCCTCCTCGTCGATGAGCCGACGGCCGGTCTCGACAGCGCCAATGCCGCGCGCGTGGCCGATGATCTGGCGCGCATCACCAGGGATGGGGTCGCCGTCATCGTCGTCACCCACGATCTGCCGCTCGCTTTGCGCTGCGCCGGCCCCATCGCCCTCATGCGCCATGGCCGCATGCTCGGCCTGACGGATGGTCATGGCGTGCGCACAGGCGGCGCCGACCCTGCCAGCGCCTATGCCCATGCGCTCTTTCGGGCCCTGCCGGAACAGGGGATGCAGGAGGCGCCGCATGCTTGAGGCGCAGGGCATTGCGGCCACGCGCGGCGGTCGCAGGCTCCTCGACCGTGTCGATCTGTCGGTCGGTCGCGGAGAGATCGTCGGCCTCGCCGGCCCGTCGGGCGTCGGCAAGACCACACTCGGCCTGATCCTGGCCGGCCGGCTCGCGCCGCAGGCCGGCACCGTTCGCCCGGCCCCGGAACGCAAGCGCGGCCCGCATCCGGTGCAATATGTGGCGCAGGATCCGGCGCAATCCATGAACCCGCGCTGGCGGGTCGGGCGTATCCTGACGGAAGCCTTCGCGCCGGATGCGGCGCTTCTGGCCGCCCTCGGCATCGACCAAAGCTGGCACGACCGCCTGCCGCACATGCTGTCCGGCGGGCAGCAGGCGCGGATCGCCCTGGCGCGGGCACTGGCCCCGGGCGTCCATTACCTCGTCCTCGACGAGATCACCGCCGCGCTGGACCCCCTGTCGCAGGCGGCGCTCTGGCGCGTCGTCACAGGGCTGGCGCGCACGCGCAGGCTCGGCATCCTGGCGATCAGCCATGACGAGCCTCTGCTGGCCTGCATCGCCGATCGCGTCCACCGCCTGTGACCGGCATGCGCAGCGTCTGATAACTTGACTATTACAATCAAATTTAATAGCGCTGACCGACCAGAAAGGAAGGCACCCATGGTCCTGCGCGCGCAATCCATCGTCGACGTCGCCGAGCCGAACCGGCTCCTCGCCGCCTTGTGCAGCCACTATGCCGAGCATGGCGCCGTCAGCCAGACGGACGATGCGGCGCGGATCGTGGTCAGCTTCGGTGAGGCGCATTTCCGGCTGCGCGACGGGCGCTTGCACATCGAGGCGGAATCGGTCGACGAAACGGGCCTTGCCTATATGAAGATGGGCGTCACCAGCCATCTGCGCGAGTTCGCACCCGAGCCCCCGCTTGCCGTGCGGTGGCAGGGCGATGGCGCGGTCGGTGTCGCCCCGCCCTTCTTCCGGGCCATGCAGGTCCGGGAGAGCCGGCGGCTGACGCCGCATATGCAGCGCATCACGCTCTGCGGCCAGGATCTGGCCCGCTTCGCCACGGGCGGGCTGCATGTCCGTCTGGCCTTCCCGCCCCAGGGCCGCGCACCGGTCTGGCCGGTCATGGCAGAGGACGGGATACCGGTCTGGCCGCAGGGGGACGATCAGTTCATCCTGCGGGTCTACACGATCCGGTCGATCGACCTTGCCGCCCAGACGGTCGAGATCGACATGGTGGTCCATCCGGGCGTCGAGGCGGCGCCGGGGTCCGATTTCGCACTGGCCGCACGGCCCGGCGATGTCGTCGGCATGGTCGGCCCCGGTGGCGGCTTCCTGCCGGAATGCGACGATCTTCTGCTTCTGGGCGACGAGACCGCCTTGCCGGCCATTGCCCGTATTCTGGAGGCCGCGCCCCCGCAGACCCGCGCGACGGCCTATATCGAGGTCGATGGCCCGGCCGAGGAACAGATCCTGTCGACCCGCGCGCAGGCGCAGATCACCTACCTCCACCGCAACGGCGCTGAAGCCGGAACCACGACGCTCCTGGCCGATGCGCTGATGGCGCAAACGCGCGATGGCATTTCCCCGCAGCGCTATGTCTGGGCGGCGGGCGAGTTTTCGGCGTTCCGGGCCATGCGTCGCCATATGCGCCAGACGCTCGCCCACCCGAAGGACAGGCACATGGTGGCGACCTATTGGCGGCGCGGATTGGCGGGCGACGCCGCGCGCAAGGGCACGCGCGAGCCGGATTGACGCTTTCCCGCCCGGCCCGGCACGTCCTATAAGATGCCGGTACGGACGAGGAGCCCTGAATGACGCCGCCGCACCCCGGAACTGAAGGACGCGCCCGATCCCTGCGGAGCCGGCCCTGATGTCGGAGACGACACCGCGCATCGGGCCCATCCTCCAGCGCGAGCGCAAGGCGCGCGGCCTGTCGCTGGAACAGCTTGCCACCCTGTCCGGCGTATCGCGCTCCATGCTGTCGCAGATCGAACGCGGCGCCGCCAACCCGACCTTCGCCGTCCTCTGGAGCCTGACCCGCGCCCTACAGATCGACTTTTCCGAGCTGATCGGCGGTGCGCGCACCCCCACCATGGACGTGCCGGCCATCGATGTCGTCAGCCGCCACAACACGCCGGAAATCCGCAGCCCGGACGGAACCTGCCGCCTGCGCATCCTGTCGCCGCCCCGGTTGGCGGGACTGACCGAATGGTACGAGGTGGAGATCGCCCCCGGCGGCCGGCTCGACAGTGCCGCCCATGCCGCCGGCGCCTTCGAGCATCTGACGGCCCTGACATCCGGCCTGGAAGTGACGAGCGGCGGCGCGTCCCGCATGCTGGAGGCGGGCGAAACCGCCCGCTACAAGGCGGACATTCCCCATGCGATCCGCAATGCCGGCGGTGAAACCGCACGCGCCCTCATGGTGTTGCTCTATCGTTAGGGGCGCACCGCCCCATTGCGATTTGTCCATTATACTGTAATTTCCAGCATAATGGATTTGGCAAGGAGGCGTCATGACCGCCCGGTTTTTCGAGCATCTGCAGGAGACGCTGGCCCAGATCGAGGATGATGGGCTCTACAAGCGCGAACGGCTGATCGCCGGGCCACAGGGCGGGCGCATCGAGATCGCCGAGGGCGAGCGCCGACGGCAGGTGGTCAACCTCTGCGCCAACAACTATCTCGGCCTGGCCGACCACCCCGACATCGTGGCTGCCGCCCGCGCCGGGCTGGACGAATTCGGCTTCGGCATGGCCTCGGTGCGCTTCATCTGCGGCGCGCAGACGCTGCACCGTGCCCTGGAGCAGGAGATCGCCCGCTATCTCGGCACGGATGACGCGATCCTCTTCGCCGCCTGTTTCGACGCCAATGGCGGCGTCTTCGAGCCGCTTCTGGGTGGTGAAGACGCCATCATTTCCGACACCCTCAACCATGCCTCGATCATCGATGGCGTGCGCCTCAGCAAGGCGGCGCGCTACCGCTTCGCCAATGGCGATATGGACGAATTGGAAACCCGGCTGAAAGAGGCGGATGCCGCCGGGGCGCGGTTCAAGCTGATCGTCACCGACGGCGTCTTCTCCATGGACGGGTACCTTGCCGACCTGCCCTCCATCTGCGCTCTGGCCGAACGCTACGGCGCCCTCGTCATGGTGGATGATTGCCACGCCACGGGGCATCTGGGCCAGGAGGGCCGCGGCACGCCCACCCTGTCGGGCGTGGGCGACCGCGTACAGATCATCACCGGAACGCTCGGCAAGAGCCTGGGCGGGGCGATGGGCGGCTTCGTCGCCGCGCCGCAGCCGGTGATCGATCTTCTGCGCCAGCGTGCGCGGCCCTATCTCTTTTCCAACAGCCTGGCGCCGGCCGTCGCCGCCGGCTCGCTCAAGGCCATTGCCATCGCCCGCGCGGCCGATGACAGGCGCTCACGCCTGGCCGCCCATACGAAGCGCTTCCGCGCCGGGATGGAAGCGGCAGGCTTCGAACTCCTGCCCGGAAGCACGCCGATCATTCCCGTCATGCTGCACGATGCGCGCAAGGCGCAGGACATGGCCGCCGCGCTCGATGCGCGCGGTGTCTTCGTGGCCGGCTTCTTCTTCCCCGTCGTGCCGAAGGGCAAGGCGCGCATCCGCACCCAGATGTCCGCCGCGCTGACCGAGGCGGATGTCGATTTTGCCATAGACGCATTCGCCGATGCCGGCCATGCGCTGCGCCTCGTCTGAAGGACACCGCCATGTCGACCATGAAGGCCCTCGTGAAATCCCGTGGCGAGCCGGGGCTCTGGCTCGAGGAACAGCCGATCCCGCAGATCGGCCCGGACGAAGTGCTGATCGAAGTCGCCAAGACGGGAATCTGCGGGACGGACATTCACATCTATGCCTGGGACGACTGGGCCAGACGGACCGTGCCCGTGCCGCTGGTCACCGGCCATGAATATGCCGGCCGCATCGTGGAGGTCGGTTCGGCAGTGCGCAACCTGTCGGTCGGGCAGCGCGTCTCGGGCGAAGGCCATGTCATCGGCATGAAGAGCCGCGCCGCGCGCGGCGGCAAGTTCCATCTGGACCCGGAAACCAAGGGCGTCGGCGTCAACATTCCGGGGGCCTTCGCGCAGTATCTCAAGCTGCCGGCCTTCAACGTTGTCCCCCTGCCGGACGATATCGACGACGAGCTCGGCGCGATCCTCGATCCCCTGGGCAATGCCGTGCACACGGCCCTGTCCTTCGACCTCGTGGGGGAGGACGTCTTGATCACCGGTGCCGGGCCGATCGGCATCATGAGCGCGGCCGTCGCGCGCCATGTCGGCGCGCGCCACGTGGTCATCACCGATGTGAACCCGTCGCGGCTGGAACTCGCCGGCCGTATCGCCGACGTGGTGCCCGTCAATGTGGCGGTGGAGGATCTGGCAGAGGTGAAGGCGCGGCTCGGCCTCAAGGAAGGGTTCGACGTCGGCTTCGAAATGAGCGGCGCGCCCGCAGCCTTCGACCAGATGGTGGATCAGCTCCTGATGGGCGGCAAGATCGCCATGCTCGGCATCCCGCCCCGGCCCGCCCCCGTCGACTGGACGCGCGTCGTCTTCAAGATGCTGACCATCAAAGGCGTTTACGGGCGCGAAATGTTCGAGACATGGCACAAGATGCTCGCCATGCTGCAAAGCGGCCTCGACATACGCGGCGTGATCACCCACCGCATGGATGCCGGCGATTATCGCACGGCCTTCGAGACCATGATGCGCGGTGAAAGCGGTAAGATCGTCCTCGACTGGTCCAGGATGGGGCCGGCTCAGGCAGCGTAGTCGAAACCGATATCCAGGATCGGCGCGGAATGGGTGATCCAGCCGCAGGAGATCAGGTCCACCCCGGCCGCGGCGATGGCCGGGGCCGTATCCGCGGTGATCCGGCCCGATGCCTCGGTGATGGCGCGGCCGCCGACGATCGCCACCCCTTCCGCCAGCATGGCCGGCGCCATATTGTCGAGGAGCACGGCATCGACGCCGAGCGCCATGGCGGCGCGCAGCTGATCCAGCGTATCCACCTCGACCTCGATCTTGACCATGTGGCCGGCATGCTGCCGGGCGCGCTCGACGGCCGGCTGGATGCCGCCGGCAATGGCCACATGGTTGTCCTTGATCAGGATGGCATCGTCCAGTCCGAAGCGGTGATTGCCGCCGCCGCCGGCCCGCACGGCATATTTTTCCACCGCACGCAGGCCCGGCGTCGTCTTGCGCGTGCAGACGATCTGCGCGCGATGGCCTGCCACCGCCGCCACCAGCCCGGCCGTCGCCGTGGCGATGCCGGACAGGCGGCACAGAAGGTTCAGCGCCGTGCGCTCGGCGGTCAGAAGGCCGCGTGTCGGCCCCTCCAGCGTGGCGATGGCCGTGCCGGGCACAACGCGGCCTCCATCCGGCCGGTGAACCTCCATGAGGGTGCCGGCATCCATCAGCCGGAAGGCAATGCGCGCAAGGTCCAGGCCCGCCACGATGCCCTCCTGGCGTGCGACGAGTTGCAGCCGCGTGCGGTGCCCTGCGGGCACGATGGCATCGGTGGTGATGTCGCCGGCGCGGCCGAGATCCTCCAGGAGCGTGGCGCGCACGATGGGTTCGAGCATCAGGTCGGGCAGGGCAACGAGCATGGATCGTGTTCCGTCGGTCTTGAAGGGAGGCAGCGTCAGGCGCTCAGCGCCAGAGGATCGGCTTCGGCCGATCCCATGGCCTGCGCATAGGTGGACAGGGTGGAGGCGGCCGGCAGGGTGGCAGGGTAATCCGTCCGGCAGTGGGCGCCACGGCTTTCCCGCCGCGCCAGCGCGCCGGCGGCGATCATCAGCGCGGCGGCGGCGGCGTCCGATCGCGGGGCAAGCCGGCGCAGGTGCAGGACCGCGCCTGCCAGCGCGCCGCCTTCGCGCTCCAGCATGAGCGCCCGCCCCAGAATGGCGCGCACCTGCGGCAGGGCCGGATCGGGCGGCGGCAGTTCCGTGTGGGCGGGCGCCGGGGGCGCCTCGCGCGCGGCCCGCTCCAGGCTGGCCGCCACGCGGGGCCCGCAAACCGCTCCTTCCAGGAGCGAGTTGCTGGCCAGCCTGTTGGCGCCGTGCAGGCCCGTCGCGGCGACTTCGCCGACGGCCCAGAGGCCCGGCAGGCTGCTGCGCCCTTCCGCATCCACGGCGATCCCGCCCATATGGTAATGGGCTGCCGGACGCACCGGGATCGGCTCTTGTGCCGGGTCGATCCCCTGCGCGCGGCACAGGGCGTCGATGCCGGGAAAGCGGGTCGCGAAGTGGCGGCCGAGCGCCGGGCGCGCATCCAGGAACACGCGCGCCCCGGCCGCGATACGCCGCTGGATGGCGCGGGCCACGACATCCCGGGGGGCCAGTTCGCGCCCCGCAATGCCGGACATGAAGCGCATCCCGGCATCGTCGATCAGCACCGCGCCCTCGCCGCGCACCGCCTCGCTGACGAGCGGCAGGGGATCGAGCGTGCAGTCGAGCGCCGTCGGATGGAACTGGACGAACTCGGCATCGCGGATCAGCGCGCCGGCGCGGGCGGCCAGCGCCAGCCCACGGCCGGTATTGCCGAGCGGATTGGTCGTCGCCGGGAACAGGCCGCCGACGCCGCCCGTCGCCAGAACGAGGCGCCCGGTCGCAAGGGTGAGCGGGCCGGAAGGCCGCCGGAGCAGCACGCCGGCGATCCGCCCCTCCCGCACATGAAGGCGTACGAGCTCCGCATGCTCGATGATCGTCACATGCGCCGCGCGCCGCAGGGCCTGTGTCAGCGCGCGCATGATATCGGCGCCCGTCCCATCACCGGCGACATGCAGGATACGGTTCTGCCCGTGCGCCGCCTCCAGCCCCAGTGCATGGGCGCCGTCCGGCCCCCGGTCGAACCGGACGCCGAGGCTTTCGAGCCGCGCCACCGCGGCCGGGGCCTGTGACAGGATCGCGCCGGCGGCGGCTGCGTCGCACAGGCCGTCGCCCGCCGCGAGCGTATCGTTCAGGTGCTGGGCCGCGTCGTCGCCCGGGCCGATGGCGGCGGCCACGCCGCCCTGCGCCAGCCGGCTCGACGACAGCGAACCGAGCGCCCCCGCGCAGACGAGGACACAATCCTCCTGCAGGGCGAGCGCCGTCATCGCCCCGGCGATCCCGGCCCCCACGATGACGGAGCGGCCGGTCATACGGCCAGCATCCGCTCGACGGCCAGCCGCGCGCGCTCCGCCACGGCGGGGTCGACGGTCACCTCGTGGCGGCCCGTTTCCAGCGCTTGCCGGATGTTTGCAAGCGTGATGCGCTTCATGTGCGGGCACAGGTTGCACGGCCGGATGAAGTCGACCTCCGGATGGTGGACGGCCACGTTGTCGCTCATCGAACATTCCGTCAGTAGCACGACGCGCGGCGGCTTGCGCTGTTCCACATAGTCGGACAGCATCGCCGTCGACCCTGCGAAATCGGCCGCCTCGACCACCTCCGGCGGGCATTCCGGATGCGCAAGCACCACGATGCCGGGGTGGCTTTCCCGCAATTGCGCAATGTCCTGCGGCGTGAATTGCTCATGCACCTCGCAATGCCCGGCCCAGGTGATGATCTCGACCGAGGTCTCCCGGGCGATGTTCTGCGCCAGATACTCGTCCGGCAGCATGATGACGCGCGGCACGCCGAGCGATTCCACCACGGCGCGAGCATTGCCGGAGGTGCAGCATATGTCGGACTCGGCCTTCACGTCCGCCGAGGTGTTGACATAGGTGATCACCGGCACGCCGGGGTAGCGCTGGCGCAGAAGGCGGATATCGGCGGCGGTGATGCTGTCGGCGAGCGAGCAGCCTGCCCCCATGTCGGGGATCAGCACCGTCTTGGACGGGTTCAGGAGCTTGGCCGTTTCCGCCATGAAGTGGACGCCGGCCAGGACGATGACGTCGGCATCGACATCCATGGCACGCCGCGCCAACGCCAGGCTGTCGCCCACCACGTCGGCCACGCAGTGGAAAATTTCCGGCGACTGGTAGTTATGCGCCAGGATGATGGCGTTCCGCTCCCGCTTCAGGCGCAGGATGGCGTCGACATCGCCCGCCATGGTCGGCCACTCCACCCGGGGAATGACACGTGCGACACGCTCGTAGAGGGGCGCGGTTCGTTCGAGGAGGGCTGTATCGAGGGCCATTTGTAATGCTCACGGTGAGTATATGTCACGCATATGCTTACCATGAGCATAAGCCCTGTCAAGAGCGGATGAGCGGGAGCTTCGTGCCCGTGGCGGCGCGTTCGGCCACGACCTCGCGGCGGAAGCGGAACAGCTTGGCAGGCCGGCCGCCCGTATCGCCCGTGACGTCGCCGGTTTCCTCGACGAGCTGCTGCTGCTCGATCAGCCGCCGGAAATTCTGCTTGTGCACGAGCCGGCCCGACAGGGCTTCCACGCTGCGCTGCAATTGCAGGAGCGTGAAGGTTTCGGGCATGAGTTCGAAGACGACCGGGCGGTATTTGATCTTGGCGCGCAGGCGCGCGATCCCCGTGGCGAGGATCCGCCGGTGGTCGCCCTCCATCGGCAGGCCCGTTGCCAGCGCCGCCGCCTGTCCGGCGCCCCGGTCGCGGCGCGCTTCGGCGACCAGCCCAGCCTCATAGAGAAGCTCGTAGCGTTGCAGCACGAGTTCCTCGTTCCACCCCTCCCCTTGCGCGCCGAAGGACGTGGCGACGCGCTGGAGGAACCCGGGCGCAGTGTCCGCCTGCGACAGGGCCTGACGCAAAGCGGCGACGAGGGGCGGCTCCCCCGTGCGGTGATCTTCCCACGGAAAATGACGGTACCAGTCGACCCAGCCGGCGCCGCCATCCATCTGCGCCGAACCGCGGCGCGTCAGCCCCAGATAGCTGATCGAAATGACGCGCCCTCCGTCGCCGTCGCGGCCGCGATCGGCAAAGGTGTAGAGTTGTTCGAGGTAGCCGAGCGGATGGTGGGTCTGTTCCTCGACCCACCGCCGCAGCCCCTCCTGCAACGAGCGGTGTTCGAGCTCGAAGGGGCCGGACGGCAGGGTTCTGCCCTGGCCGGTCGTCAGGACGAGCGGCACACCGTCCGAGACGGCGGCCAGCACCGCGATAAGATCCGCGGAAACCGTATTCGAACCGGTGCTGACGATTGTCGAGGGCATTCCCGCTCCCATCATGATGCTCTCTGCAGATAGCGCAGACACGCATGGGATTGAATACGCCGCCGCGTCCGCGTTACCTGCAGCATCGCGTCGGAAGCGCCGCCACGGGCAAGGTGGCAGCGCTGCCGGAAGTGTTCCAGGGGAGGAAATACCATTATGTCGCTATCGCTGTTCGATCTATCCGGCCGCCGCGCCCTCATCACGGGCTCCAGCCAGGGGATCGGCCTTGCGCTGGCGGAGGGGCTGGGCCGTGCCGGCGCCTCGATCGTCCTGAACGGTCGGGATGCGCAACGCCTGGAGGCGGCGGCGGACGGGCTACGCCAGGCCGGGCTCGACGCGCAAACGGCGGTCTTCGACGTGACGGACGCGGCGGATGTCCGCGCGGGCGTGGACCGCGTCGAGAATGAGATCGGGCCCATCGACATCCTGATCAACAATGCCGGCATCCAACGCCGCGCGCCGCTCGAAAATTTCGAGGTGGATACCTGGCGGGAGATCGTTTCGGCCAATCTGGACAGCGTCTTCTTCGTCGGTCAGGCTGTCGCCCGGCATATGATCCCGCGCAAGCGTGGCAAGATCATCAACATTGCCAGCCTGCAGAGCGAGGCCGCCCGCTACTCCATCGCGCCCTACACCGCCACCAAGGGCGCCGTGAAGAACCTGACGAAGGGCATGTGCACCGATTGGGCACGCCACGGATTGCAGATCAACGCCATCGGTCCGGGCTATTTCGCAACGCCCTTGAACAAGGCCCTGGTGGAGGATCCGGTCTTCGATGCATGGCTGCGCAGCCGCACGCCGGCCGGCCGCTGGGGCAATGTCCAGGAGTTGCAGGGCGCAGCCATCTTCCTGGCGTCGAGCGCCTCCGACTTCGTCAACGGGCAGACGCTCTATGTCGATGGCGGCGTCCTCGCCACGCTCTAGGACTTCCCGGTTGAACCGGCAGGGCTGCATTGTGTAGTAATGGCCTCCACTTATCGAAAGGATTGCAGAGTGGGGGTGACACAGACGCTTCCGGATGAAGGCGAGGCCCTGTCGGTCGTCGCCTCCGGCCTGTCCCGCCGCATCGGCGATCACGCCATCCTGACCGATATCGACCTGTCCGTCGCCGCCGGTGAGATCGTCTGCCTGGTCGGGCATTCGGGCTGCGGCAAGTCCTCGCTCCTGCGGCTCCTTGCCGGGGTCGATGCGCCCAGCGGCGGCACCATTCGCCTGGGTGAGCGGATCGTGGCCGGGCCAGGCCGTTTCGTGGAACCGGAACAGCGCGGCGTCGGCCTGATGTTCCAGGATTACGCGCTCTTTCCGCACATGACCGTGGCGCAGAATGTCGGCTTCGGCCTGCGCAAGCACGGACGGGGCGAAGTCGCCGCGCGGGTCGCCTCCACGCTCCAGCGGCTCGGCATCGCGCATTTCGCCGACCGCTATCCGCACATGCTGTCGGGCGGTGAGCAGCAGCGCGTGGCCCTGGCCCGCGCCATCGCCCCCAAGCCCGGCGTTCTGCTGATGGACGAGCCCTTCTCCAACCTCGACAGCCGATTGCGCGAAACGGTCCGGGTGGAAACGCTGGATCTCCTGCGTCAACTCGGGACGACGGTCGTCCTGGTGACACACGATCCGCAGGAAGCCCTGATGCTGTCGGATCGCGTTGCGCTGATGCGGGCGGGACGCATCGTCCAGGCCGGCACGGGGCGTGAGCTCTACCACCAGCCCGCGACCCCCTTCGTCGCCCGCTTTTTCAGCGATTTCAACGAAGTCACCGGGCGGTGCAGGAATGGCATGGTCGAAACGCCGCTCGGCCGCGTCCCCGCCCCCGCCGGCACGCGCGACGGGGAAAACCTCCTGGTGCTCGTGCGGCCCGGTGGCCTCCACCCGAGCGAGTCCGCCGACAGTATTGAGGCGGAGATCGTCCATCGCCAGTTCTGCGGTGAAATGGAACAGATCGGCCTGCGCATCGATACGCTTCCGCAAATCATAACCATTCGAAGAAACGCCGGCGATCTTGCTTCCCATCCGGCACGGCTGCGCCTGGCGCTCGATCATAAGGAAGCCTTTGTGTTTCCGACATCATTAATGAATTCTTCGCGAGTGGCCGATTGAAACTTGACTAGGCGGGTCATGTATCGTTTTGTCCCCCCGCCGGCGAAGGACCGCCGATTGAAGCAAGGGGACAGACGATGATGAAGACGTTTGCGCTGAAGGGGTTGACGAGCGCCATCGCATTCTCAGCCATCGCCGGCGGGGCATCCGCGGCCGAGATCAATCTCTACACGACGCGCGAACCCGGGCTGATCGCTCCGCTCATCACCGCCTTCGAAGCGGAGTCCGGCAACAAGGTCAACACGATCTTCCTGAAGGACGGCCTGGCGGAGCGCGTCTCGAGCGAGGGCGAAAGCTCCCCCGCCGACATCCTCATGACGGTCGATTTCGGCAATCTGATCGATCTGGTCGAAAAGGGCCTGACCCAGCCGGTCGAGTCGCAGGCGCTCGAAAGCGCCATCCCGGAAAACCTCCGCGATGCCGACGGCAACTGGTTCGGCCTGTCGGCCCGGGCGCGCGTGCTCTATGCCGCCAAGGACCTCGACATCGACAGCTTCACCTATGAGGACCTGGCCGATCCGCAGTACAAGGGCAAGGTCTGCATCCGCTCCGGCCAGCACCCCTACAACACGGCCCTCTTCGCCGACTATGTCGCCCATCATGGCGTCGAGGCGACGGAGACCTGGCTGGAAGGCGTCAAGGCCAACCTTGCCCGCAAGGCCGGCGGCGGTGATCGTGACGTCGCCCGCGATATCATGGGCGGGATCTGCGACATCGGAATTGCCAATTCCTATTATGTCGGCCTGATGCGCAGCGGCGCCGGCGGCCCCGAGCAGGAGGAGTGGGGCAAGGCCATCAAGGTCGTGCTGCCGACCTTCGAGGGCGGCGGAACGCAGGTGAACATTTCCGGCGCGGCCGTGGCGCGCCATGCGCCCAATCGCGACGCCGCCGTCAGCTTCCTGGAGTTCCTGGTGTCGGAAGAAGCGCAGGAAATCTACGCCAAGGCCAACTTCGAATATCCGGTGCGCCAGGGCGTCGCCGCGGACCCGATCATCGCCTCCTTCGGCACGCTGCAGATGGACACGACGCCGCTGACGGAAATCGCCAGCCACCGCGCGCAAGCCACTGCCCTTGCGGAAAAGGTCGGCTTCGACGATTGAGGTCTGCCAAGCTTGACAGAACACGATTGCGGCGGCCCTGTGCCGCCGCAATCCTGACGGATACAGCCGATGACGATTGAGACTGCGGCCGAAGCGTCGAGCCCCGGCATATTCCGGCGATCGGGCCACCTCTTCTGGCTCGCCGCGGCAACCCTGGTGGCCGCTCTGGCGCTGATGCCCATCATCGCCCTGGCTGTGCTGGCGGCCGGTGGATCGGCCGGCGTCTGGCCGCATCTCGTCGCCAATGTCCTGCCGCGCGCCACCTGGAACACGCTCCTGCTCCTCGGCGGGGTGGGCACGCTCACCGGGCTGGTGGGATGTGGCGCGGCGTGGCTCGTCACCGCCTATGATTTCCCGCTGCGCCGCCATGTGGAATGGGCGCTTCTGCTTCCGCTGGCAGTGCCCACCTACATCGTCGCCTATGCCTATCTGGACCTTCTGCATCCGGTCGGCGCCATTCAGGGCACCATCCGCGCGATCCTGGGCTATGACAGCCCGCGTGACTTCCGCCTGCCGGATATCCGCTCCATGGCCGGGTGCATCCTCGTCATGTCGAGCGTCCTCTACCCGTATGTCTACATCACCGTCCGGGCCATGTTCATGACCCAGGCCGCCGCGCTGATCGACGTGTCGCGCACGCTGGGCTGCAGCTACACCGCCGCCTTCCGCCGCGTCGCCCTGCCCCAGGCCCGCCCGGCCGTTGCCGTCGGCATCAGCCTGGCGCTCATGGAAACGCTGAACGATATCGGCGCGTCGGAATTTCTCGGCATCCGTACGCTGACCGTGTCGATCTATTCCCAATGGGTCAATCGCACCGACCTTGCCGGTGCGGCGCAGATCGCGCTCACGCTGCTCGTCGTCGTCCTGTTCCTCATCGCCGTGGAGCGCTGGGCCCGGCGCCACCAAGCCTATGCGGCATCCGCGCAGCGCCCCCGGCGCCTGGAGCCAAAGCCCCTGCCCGGCCCTGCCGGACTTATGGCCTTGGCGGCGACGCTCCTTCCCATCACCATCGGCTTTCTCTTTCCGGCATCCTACCTGGTGCAGTCGGCCTGGCGCCGGATCGAATTTGCCGGCGTATCCCCGACCATCCTGCGGGAGGCGGCCAATACGGTGGTCATCGCCGGGGCCGGAACGCTGCTGGCGCTGGCCTTCGGGCTGATCGTCGCCTTCGCGCAGCGCCTGGCGCCCGGGCGCAGCACCCGGCTCATCGCGCGCACCGCGCTGGTCGGCTATGCCGTTCCCGGCACCGTCCTCGCCATCGGCGTGCTCTTTCCCGTCACGCTCTTCGATCGCTGGCTGGACGCCATGTGGCGAACGCAGTTCGACACCGGGCTCGGCCTTCTCGTGCTCGGCTCGGGCGGTGCGCTGGTGCTCGCCTATACGCTGCGGTTCCTGGCCATCTCGGCCGGCGGAATCGAGGCTGGCCTGTCACGCATCCCCCCGTCCCTCGACGGGGCGGCCCGCACGCTGGGCGCGACGCCGGCCCGTCTCTTGCGCCGCATCCACATTCCCATGTCCCGAACGGCGATCGCGGCCGCGGCCATCCTCATCTTCGTGGACTGCATGAAGGAACTGCCCGCGACGCTGCTTTTGCGGCCACTCAACTTCGAGACGCTGGCAACCCACCTCTACGGAGAAGCCGCCCGCGGCACCTATGAGGATGCCTCGGTGGCGGCCCTGCTCATCGTTCTGGTGGGCATGATCCCGGTTGCCGTCCTGTCACGCGTCGGCCGCAGCGACTGAGCGGGCTTCAGGCTGCAGGCAGCGTGACGCGCTGCTCCAGCCCACCCTCCGGCCGGTTGGCCAAGGCCAGCGTGCCGCCCTCCTGTTCGATGATCTCCCGCGCGATGGCAAGGCCCAGCCCGGCGCCGGGATTGGATTTGCGCCGGCCCGGATCGACCCGGAAGAAGGGCTCGAAGACCCTGGCCATCAGATCCTCCGGAATGCCCGGCCCACCATCGAGGATGCGGATCAACACCGTGTCGCCCATGCGCTCCACGTGAACCTCCGCCCCGCCGCCATGCAGGGCGGCGTTGTCCAGAAGGTTGCGCAGGGCGCGCTTGATCGCTAGGGGGCGCGTCGTCACGGTGGCGGGCTCGCGGCCCGGCACCACGGTGGCCGTGCGGCCGATCTCGCCCAGCTCGGCGGCGATGTCGCGCGTCAGCGCCCGAAGGTCGACGGGCTCACGCCCCTGCGCGCCGGCCACTTCCTCGCGCACCAGCCGGATGGCGCTGTCGGCGATGCGGTCCAGTTCTTCCAGGTCACGCAGCCAGGTTTCCCGCTCTTCCTCCGGCAGGAACTCGGCGCGCAGCCGCATGCGCGTCATCGGCGTCCTGAGGTCGTGCCCGGCGGCGGCCACCAGCCGCATGCGGCTTTCCACGGCGCTGCGCAGCCGGCCGGACAGGCGATTCAGCGCAATGGCCGTGGCGCGGACCTCCACCGGGCCGCGCTCGGCCACATGCGGCAGGAGCCCGTCCTGCCCGACGGCGCTGACGGCCTCGTCCAGCATGCGCAGCGGCCGCGTCATCATGGTGGCGGCAATCAGCGCGATGGCGAGCGCCCCCAGCGTGACCACGCCTAGATAAAAGATCAGCGGCGCCCGCGCGGAAGGCGGCGGACTGGGATAGGCGAGGAAGGCCCATGCGCCGGGCCGATACTCGAAGGCCATGCGGCGGCGGCCGGACCCGTCCTCCACGATCAGCACCGGCATGTCGATGCCCTGGCCGCCGAGGGATCGCTGGATTCCCCGTGCCTCGCGGGCCAGTTCCCCGTCCTCGGTGCCCGGCCGCGGCCCGGTCGCGATGCCGTAGCGCTGTGCGGCCGCCGGATCGTCGCGCAGCACCTGCGACACGATCCGCACCTCTTCGGCAAAGCTGTTGGCGAAGCTGCGGCGGTCCGGGCGCTCCAGCACCCACCAGCTCACCAGCGCCGCCAGGACGACGACGCCGACGATGGCCACGGTCAGAAGCAGCGCCAGGCGTGAGCGGATCGAGGTCATCCATCCTCCTGCGTGCGTTCGACGGTGACCGAGAACTGGTAGCCGCCATTGCGGACCGTCTTGAACAGCCGGAACACGCCGCCATCGCCGAACTTGCGGCGCAGGCGGCTCATCGTCACGTCGATCGTCCGGTCGAAGGGATCGGTGATGCTGCGGCCGTGCAGGAGTTCCAGCAGCGTATCGCGTGACAGGACGCGGCCCGGCCGCTCCAGAAATATCTGCAGAAGGTCGAACTCCGCGCCGGTCAGTTCCAGGTCACGGCCGGCTTCGTCCGTGACCCGGCGGCCGATCCTGTCGGCGGCAAAGCCGGCGAAGCGGTAGGTGACAGCACGCAGCTCGTCCGGCCGCTCGGTGCCGCGCCGCAGGACAGCCCGGATGCGCGCGGCAAGCTCCCGCGGGTTGAACGGCTTGCCGAGATAATCGTCCGCGCCCAGTTCCAGCCCCACGATGCGGTCGACATCCTCCTTCAGCGCGGTCAGGAGGATGATGGCAAGCTCCGGCTTTTCGTCCCGGAGCTGGCGGCAGAGGTCGAGGCCGGACCCGTCCGGCAGCATAACATCCAGGACGACGAGGTCCAGCCCGCCGGCGGCGACCTTCTGTTCGGCCTCGCGGCGGCTGCCGGCCAGTTCGGTGGCAAAGCCCTGGCTTTCGAGGTACCGGCTCAGGAGGCTGCGGATCTCCGCATCGTCATCCACCACCAGAACCCGTACGCGCGCGTCCGTCATGACAACCTCGTTGCATCTCACGCTTTCCATCTAGGCGCTCGGGCACGGTTTGGCCCCCGGAAAATTGTTGCGAAACCTTGCCGGCAGCGTCGGCGAGACGCTTTGCAACATATCGAAACCTGACGGGCGCCCTGCCGCCCGAAAGCGCCCCTAGCTCTAGGGTCGGACCAACCAAAGGAGCGAACGAACATGACTTTTCCGTCCAAGATCATCGCTGCCGGCCTTGCCGCCGCCATCGCTTTGCCGGCGGCCGCCTTTGCGCAGGATAGCCGCCCCGAGCCACAGAGCCCACGTGCCGCCCCTGCCGCCCAGGCCGGCACCCAGCCGGACGCAGCATCCGCCCGCCCCGGCGGGCGCTGGGCCGGGCAACACAGGTCGGATCGGCCTTCCGCACTCTGGAACGTCGCTTCGCGGTTGGCCGCCGCCGAACTCGCCCTCGGCATCACGCCGGAACAGCGCGATGCCTGGTCGGCCTTTTCCACCGCCGCCATCGCCTTTTCGCAGGCCGGGCGCCCGGCGCGACCCGGACCGGCGGCACCGGCCGATCCCGCGGCCGGGGATAGCGCCGATGCGGCGCAGTCGAGTACCGGCCCCTTTGCCCGGGCGGACCGGATGCTGGATCGCAGCATCGCGCGCGGGGCGGCGGCGGCCGATCTGAAGGACGCCATGTCCACGCTCGCCGCACAACTGACGCCGGAGCAGACGGCCACGGCAGAGCGGCTGCTGCGCGAGCTGCCACGCCCCGGCCATGGTGCGGGCGGCACGCACCATCACCGCCGCGGTTGATCCCGCAAAAGACCCTGGTGCAGCGCGGCTTGACCATACCCGGCCGCGCTGCCATGCCATGCCGTGAGACGGGGGAGCGGCGATGACACGACTGACCGGCATACTCTTCGACAAGGACGGAACGCTGCTGGACTTCGACGCCACCTGGGCGCCGGCCACGCGTGACGTGCTGGAAACCCTGGCCGAGGGGGACGGCGCCCTGTTCCGGCGATTGGCGCTGGCCTGCGGCCTCGATGTCGGGGCCATGACCTTCCTGCCCGGCGCGCCCATCATCGCGGGCGATACCGATGCCTATGCGCCCGTCTGGGCCGAGCTTCTCGGCTGCCCCTACGACGCCGCGTTCGAAGCGCGCGTCAACGCCCTCTATCGACAGGCGAGCCTTGCGAGCCTCAGCGGCTATGACGATGTGGCCGGGGGGATCGACGCGCTGATCGCCGCCGGATACCGGATTGGCCTTGCCACCAATGATTCCGAGGCCACGGCGCGCGCGCATCTGGACGCGCTAGGTGTCCTGGACCGGTTCGATTTCGTCGCCGGTTATGATTCCGGCCATGGCGCCAAGCCTCTGCCGGGCATGGTGCTGGCCTTCGCCGAGCATCTCGGCATCCCGCCGCAGGCCGTGGCGCTGATCGGCGATTCCACCCACGATATGGACGCGGCCCGCGCCGCGGGCGCCGAGGCCGTAGGCATTGGCCGCACGCCCGCCGCGCGCGAGGCGCTCAGCGGGCATGCGGATATGATCGTCCCGGATCTGGCGGAGCTGATCCGCCATCTCGCGGGCCGTGAGCGTCAGCCGTTGCGCGACGGGCGCAGCGCATAGGCACCGTCGCCGGCCAGCGCCAGCGCCACCAGCGCGACGATCCACAGGGCCAGATATTCCCAGCCGCCACCGGCATTGGTGAAGAAGAAGCCGGCCGGCCCATGCACCGTCACGATGGCGCCGAGCAGCACGGGTACGAGCACCAGCGCGGCGACCCGCGTCATGATGCCGAGGATCAGCGCCACGCCGCCGATAAGCTCGACCGCGATGGTCAGGTAGGCCAGGACGCCCGGAAGGCCGAGGCTCTCGAAGAACTGGGCGGTGCCCGCCGGCGTGAAGACGAAGATCTTCAGCCCGACATGCGCCAGGAACAGAAGGCCCAGCGTGACCCGCAGCAAAAAGAGCCCATAAGGCGCGGTACGTGTGTCGATCATTGGTTTCAAACTCCGATAAAGCGGGCGCACCATCGCCCTGCCGTCCCCCGTGATGTCGCCTCTTTCGCTTTGTTTGAGAATGGGCAAAGATGGCATAGGCTTTCACACCAAGAGGAATAAGTGCCCGATCAGCTCCGCTCCATGGAAGTCTTTGCCAAGGTTGTCACCACCGGGAGCTTTTCGGCGGCCGGGCGGGCGATGAACCTGTCGCAGACCATGGTAACCAAGCACATCGCGGCGCTGGAGGCGCGGCTTGGCGTGCAGCTCCTGCGGCGGACCACCCAGCGCGTCACGCCGACGGAAGCCGGCCAGCGCTATGCGCAGGCCTGCGAGCGCATCCTGGAAGAGGTGCGGGAGGCCGACAGCATCGCCAGCGCCGACCGGGTGGAGCCGCAGGGCACGCTGCGCCTGAGCGCACCGCTGGCCTTCGGGCTGCGGGAACTGGCCGCCATCCTGCCCGCCTACATGGCGCGCTACCCGGACGTCACGCTCGACGTGGATTACAACGACCGCTTCGTCGACATTTTGAGCGAGGGTTTCGATCTTGCCATTCGCATCGGCCGCCTGGCCGATTCCAGCCTGACCGCCCGGCGGCTCGCGCCCTGCCGCATGATGCTGTGCGCTGCCCCGTCCTATATCGAGCGGCACGGAGCACCGCAGACCCTCAGCGCGCTCGCCGCGCACAACTGCCTCGGCTACACCCTGTCGGCGACGACCGGTGCAGGCCAATGGAGTTTCGGCCGCGATGGCGAATCCGTCGTGAAAATATCCGGCAGTCTGCGCGCCACGAGCGGGGATGCCTTGGTTGCGGCAGCCGTGGCCGGCATCGGCCTCGTCTACCAGCCGACCTTCCTGGTTGGAGATGCCGTGCGCAGCGGCGCGCTCCGTGCCCTGCAGCTCGACCGGCCGTGCATGCACCTCAACGGCGTCCATGCCGTTTGGCCGGCGACACGGCATCCATCGGCCAAGATGCGCACGATGATCGACCACCTTACCAGCCTGTGGGGCGCTCGTCCCCCGTGGGACCGGGACCTGCCGGATCTATAACTCCCGGTGTGAACCACTATGCCAGATGCATTCTTGCTCACACGCGTCCCGAGGGCCATATCGAAGCCGAACACAGGATCGGACAGAAAGAGAACAAAACATGGAAATCGTCGACCATCCGCGTGACGCACCCTTGAGCATCGGCCGCGTGGCGCTTGCCGTGCGCGATCTGCCGGCCATGTCGCGCTTCTACCAGGAGATTATCGGCCTCGAGCCGACCGGCGACGGGACGGAGGGCGTTACGCTCGGCGTCGACGGCGTGCCGCTGATCGAACTCGTCTCCCGGCCCGACGCCAAGGCGGACGACCCGGCAGAGGCAGGCCTGTTCCACACGGCGTTCCTGATGCCGGACCGTGAGTCCCTTGCCGAATGGGCTGCCGAGATGGCGGTGCGCCGTGGCGTGGCGATCGAGGGCGCCTCGGACCACCTCGTCAGCGAGGCTTTCTACCTGTCCGATCCGGAAGGCAACGGCGTCGAGGTCTATGCCGACCGGCCGCCGGCCGCCTGGCACTGGACGAACGGACAGGTGGAAATGGCGACGCGCGCCTTGAACCTGAACAGCCTGTTCGAAGAGGTCGACCTGTCGGAGCCGCTGTGGGACGGCGCGCCCGAGGGCACCGCCATCGGCCATATCCATCTGCGTGTCGGAGACCTGGCGCAGAGCGACCGTTTCTACCGGGAGGTTGTCGGCTTCGATCTCACCACGACCTATCCCGGCGCGCATTTCCTGTCGACCGGGCACTATCACCACCATGTCGGCACCAATGTCTGGCAGAGCGCCGGGTCGGGCCCTCGCCAGGACAGGACGGGCCTCCTCTGGTTCGAATTGTTGGATCGGCGCCCGGATGCCACGCCCCGCGAGCTGGTGGACCCCTGGGGAACGCGCGTCCGCTTCGTTCGTCCGAGCTGACGGATCAGGCAGGCTCGTCGGCGAAGACATGCCCGTGGCGCACCGCGACGACGCCGCGCGCGCCACGGGTGACTTCGGTGTCCGGCCGCACGTCAAACTCCAGCGTGTCGCCCGTATCGGCCACGGCGATCAGCCGTCGGCTGTCCGGCCGGTCGAGGACTTGCCGTATGGTGACGGGCAGGCCTTCGCCGCTCGTCGCATAGGCAACGTCGCGCGGACGCACGAACAGCGCCGCCTTGCCGTCCCGAAGGTTCGGCGCCGGGAGTGACAGGCCACTGAGCCGGGCAACGCCGTTCGACACGTCCACCGGAAGGCGGTTCGTATCGCCCAGAAACTGCATGACGAAGGCATTGGCCGGACGGCGCGTCACCTCTTCCGGCGTGCCGCGCTGGACGATCCGCCCGCCATTCAGGATCACCACCTCGTCGGCCAGATCCAGCGCCTCTTCCTGATCGTGGGTGACGAAGAGCGTGGTGATGCCGAGTTCGTCGTGAATGTCGCGCAGCCACCGGCGCAGATCGCGACGCACTGCTGCGTCGAGTGCGCCGAAAGGCTCGTCCAGGAGCAGGACGCGCGGGTCCACGGCCAGCGCGCGGGCAAGCGCCACGCGTTGGCGCTGACCGCCGGAAATCTGGTTGGGGAAGCGGTCCTGCAGGCCGGAAAGCTGCACCAGCCCGAGAAGCTCATCGACACGCGCGGCGATGGTCTGCCGGTCGGCCCGCTTGCCGCGCCGGCTTTCGATGCCGAAGGCGATATTCTCCTGCACCGTCATATGCGGAAAGAGAGCATAATGCTGGAACACGAAGCCCACGCCACGATCGCGGATCGGGATATGGGTGGCATCCTGCGTGCCGAAATGGATCTGCCCGGAATCGGGAAACTCCAGCCCCGCAACCATGCGCAGAATGGTCGTCTTGCCGGAGCCCGACGGGCCGAGCAGCGCCACCAGGCGGCCGCTTTCGATGTCCAGCGTGACCCCGTGCACGGCACGGAAGGTGCGGAAACTTTTGGTCACGGTGTCGAGGCGGATCTTCATTTACGCGGTTCCCCCTTGGGTGGCGGCGGCCTGCGGGCGGGTGCGGCGCCCTGCCCCGCGCGCCTCCAGAAACACCTTGATGACGAGTGTCACGAGCGCCAGGACTGTCAGGATGGAAGCGGCCGCGAAGGCGCCCACCGTGTTGTAGTCGTGATAGAGCAGTTCGATATGCAGGGGCAGCGTGTTGGTCTGGCCCCGGATATTGCCGGACACGACCGATACGGCGCCGAATTCGCCCATCACCCGCGCATTGCACAGGACCACGCCATACAGGAGCGCCCAGCGGATGTTCGGCAGGGTCACGCGCAGGAAGGTGCGCAGCCCGCCGGCGCCGAGCGAGGTCGCCGCCTCTTCCAGATCACGCCCCTGGGCTTGCATGAGCGGGATCAGCTCGCGCGCCACGAAGGGCGCCGTCACGAACATCGAGGCCAGAACGATGCCGGGCAGCGCGAAGAGGATCTTCACATTCGCATCCATGAGCACATCGCCGAACAAGCCCTGCAGCCCGTAGACGAAGAGATAGGCGATGCCGGCCACGATGGGCGAGATGGAGAAGGGAATCTCGATCAGGACGATCAGCGCCCGCCGCCCCGGAAAGTCGAACTTCGTCACCGCCCAGGCGGCAGCGATGCCGAACGCCGTATTGATCGGCACGGCGATCAGCGCCGTGACCACCGTCAGGAAAATCGCATGCAGCGTATCGGCCTGCCCGATCGTGGCGGCGAAGTAGGGCAAGCCCTGCGCGAAGGCCTGCGCGAAGATGACGCCGAGCGGCAGGACGACAAGCACAAGCGCCATCAGGAGCACGCCGGCGATCAGGAGCCGCCGGAACAGCGGCGCATCGCCGATCCGCGGCAGGCGGTGATCTGCCTTCATCAGCCACGCTCCGTATAGCGCAGGGCCCGGGCCTGCAGAATGTTGGTGATCGCCAGCATGACGAAGGCCGCAAACAGCATGACGGAGGCGATCGCCGCCGTGGCGGGGTAGTCGTATTCCTCCAGCCGGATGAAGGCCAGGAGCGCCGTGATCTCGGTATGGAAGGGCTGGTTGCCGGCAATGAAGATGATCGCGCCGAACTCGCCCAGCGAGCGGGCAAAGGACAAAGACGTGCCTGCCAGCAGCGCCGGCGCGAGAAGCGGCAGGATGACCTTGGCGAAGATCCGCCCCTCGCCCGCGCCGAGCGACAGGGCGGCCTCTTCCAGCGCGGGATCCAGATCCTCGAGCACCGGCTGCACGGTCCTCACCACGAAGGGAAGGCTGGTGAAGGTCATGGCGATCATGATGCCGAGCGGCGTGTAGACGACCGGGATGCCGAGATCGGACAAAGGACCGCCGAGCCAGCCATTGCTGGCGAAGAGCGTCGTGAGCGCAATGCCCGCCACCGCCGTCGGCAGCGCGAAGGGCAGATCGACGATCGCGTCCAGGATGCGGCGGCCGGGAAAGCGGTAGCGTGTGATGACCCAGGCGAGCGCCAGCCCGAACACCAGGTTGACGGCCGTCGCGCCCAGCGCCGTCAATACGGTTACGCGGTAGCTCGCCAGCGCACGCGGCGCCGAGACGATCTGCCAGTAGGCTTCCGGGCCAAGACTCGCGGCCTTGAAGATCAGCGCGCCCAGCGGCAGGCAGACGATGATCGAAATATACAGAAGGGTGAAGCCGAGGCTCAATCCGAACCCCGGCAGGACACGGCGTGACACGGGACCGGCGACCTCCTTGAAATGCGCAACGGTCGCGGCCGGCATGTGCCGGCCGCGACCGTTCAGCGGGCAAGCCTCTTTAGCGGCTGCCGTAGATGCGGTCGAGGGTTCCGCCCGATGCAAAATGTTCGGCCTGCACCTTGTCCCAGCCCCCGAAGACGGCATCCACCGTCAAGAGCCGGACATCGGGGAAGGCAGATGCGAACTCGGCGGCGACGGCCTCGTCATGCACGCGGTTGCCGTTTTCGGCCAGGATGCGCTGGCCCTGTGGCGTGTACAGGAAGTCGAGATAGGCCTTGGCGAGGTCCGCGCTGCCCCGGCGCTCGACGACGCGGTCGACGACCGCCACCGGGAACTCGGCCAGAAGGCTGACGGAGGGCACGACTGTATCGAAGCGCTCCGTCCCGAATTCCCGCTCGATGCCACGGGTTTCCGCTTCGAAGGTGATCAGCACGTCGCCCAGCTCGCGCTCGACGAAGGTCGTCGTCGCGGCACGGCCGCCCGTGTCGAAGACGGGAACGTTGTCGAACAGCTTGGACACGAAGGCCTCGACCTTTTCCTGGTCGCCGTCGAAGGCCTCCAGAGCGTAGGCCGTCGCCGCCAGATAGGTGTAGCGCGCATTGCCGGAGGTCTTCGGATTGGGGAAGATCACCTGCACGTCGTCGCGCACCAGGTCGTTCCAGTCGCGGATATTCTTGGGGTTGCCCTCACGTACCAGGAAGGCCGGGAGCGAATAATAGGGCGAGGCACCGTTGGGGAATTCCTGCGCCCACTCGGCCGATACGAAGCCGGCTTTGGCCAGAATGTCCACATCCGTCACCTGGTTGAAGGTGACGACATCCGCTTCCAGCCCTTCCAGGATGGAGCGCGCCTGGCGCGAGGAGCCGCCATGCGACTGGTCGATGGTCACGTCCTTGCCGGTCGCTTCCTTATAAGCCGCCGCGAAGGCCGGATTGACTGATTCGAAGAGTTCGCGGGACACATCGTAGGATGCATTCAGAAGGCTGGTTGCCTCCTGCGCCCGGGCCCCGCCCAGCATGGACAGGACCAGAGCGGCGGACAGGAGCATGGTCTTGGATGTCATCGCAGGGGGGCCTTTCGCGTATAGGGAGTGTCTTACCTCCTTATCGCAATTCGCCGCCCCGGCCCGCCAGGCAGAGGGTTGCGTCCGGCAGCGCCTGACGGAACCAATCTTGCGCCATGGCGTGCGCAGGCGGATGAATCGTCCTTCCGCTCAGGCGCCGGTCAGGGCGGCCACGATCTGGCGCATATTGTTGTGGAACATCTCCACATAGGTCGGCGCCGGGCCATCCGGCCCGGACAGCGCGTCCGAGAAGAGCGTTCCGCCGACAACAGCTCCGCTTTCCCGCGTGATCTGGTCGATCAGCCGCCGATCGGAAATGTTCTCCACGAAGACCGCGGCGATCTTTTCGTCGCGGATCTGCTTGATGATCCTGGCGACATCCGCGGCAGAGGCTTCCGACTCGGTGGAAACCCCTTCCGGCGCGATGAAATCGATCCCGTAGGCGTTCGCGAAATAGCCGAAGGCATCGTGCGAGGTCACGACCTTGCGGTGCTCCGGCGGAATCTTGGCGAGCGCCGCCCGCAGTTCGGCGTCGAGCGCGGTGAGCGCGCCGATATAGGCCTCGCTGCGCTGACGGTAGGCCTCGGCATGCGCGGGATCGGCCGCCTCCAGCCCGGCGGCGATGTTCCTGGCATAGACGATGCCATTGGACAGATCCTGCCAGGCATGCGGATCGTTCGGGCCGTGATCGTGGCCATGCGCGGCATGATCGTGATCATGAGCATGCGCCTCTTCGTCATGGCCATGCGCATGGTCTTCATGCGCCTCTTCGTCATGGGCCTGCGCATGATCCTCATGCGCCTCCCCCTCCTCCTCGGAGCCGGCGATGGGCGTGATGCCGTCCGATGCCACGACGCGCGGCCCCTTGAAGCCGGAGGCTTCCACCAGCCGCGGCATCCAGCCTTCCAGGCCCAGCCCGTTCTCGACCACCAGATCGGCATCGGCCAGCGCCCGCGTGTCGCGCGGCGACGGCTGGAAGACGTGGGCATCGCCGTCCGGTCCCACGAGCGTCTGCACGACGACGTCGTCGCCGCCGATCTGCCGGACCATGTCGCCCAGGATGGAGAAGCTCGCGACGACCCGAATGGGCTCGGCATGGGCCGCAGTCGGCAGCCACGATGCGGCCGTAAGGAGGATTGCGGTGATACAGGTTTTGCTCATGACCCGTTCCCTGGCGCTCTTGGCGCAGTCAATGGTGGATATGACGGAGTTGGACCGTGCGGGTCAGGATGCTGTCGAAGCGTCCGAACAGGACCGACACGGCGTAGATGGCGGCGGCCGACAGGATGATCGACGGCGAGGCCGGCATGGCGTGATGATAGGAAAGGAGAAGCCCGGCGAGCGACGAGGTGATCCCGATCACCATGGCGACCAGCATCTGACCCGCAACGGTTTCGGCCCAGAAGCGGCTTGCCGCGGCGGGCAGCATCATGATGCCGACCACCATGAGCGTTCCAAGCGCCTGGAACCCCCCCACGAGGTTCAGGACGACGAGACAGATGAAGATCATGTGGGTCAGCCCGCCGCCGCCGCCGACCGAGCGCAGGAAGCCCGGATCGAGGCATTCGGCGACCATCGGGCGGTAGAGGACCGACAGGATCAGGAGTGTTGCCGTGGCGATGCCGGCGATCAGGAGGATCGCCGCGTCGTCGAGCCCGAGCACGGTGCCGAACAGGACGTTGAGAAGGTCGATGTTGGACCCGTGCACCGAAACCAGAAGAACCCCGAGCCCGAGCGAGGCGAGGTAGAAGGCGGCAAAGCTCGCATCCTCACGCAAGGCTGTGAAGCGCGAGACGAGGCCGGCCAGGAGCGCCACGGCAAGGCCGGAAACGAGGCCGCCGATCGTCATCGCCGCCAGCGAGAAGCCAGCCACCATGAAGCCGACCGCCGCGCCCGGAAGGATGGCGTGGCTCATCGCATCGCCGACAAGGCTCATGCGGCGCAGGACGAGCAGCACACCCAAGGGGCAGGCGCCGAGGGACAGCGCAAGGCAGCCCGTCAGGGCACGCATCATGAAGCCGTATTCGACGAACGGCCCGATCAGGACATCCCACATCAAGCGGCAGCCCGCGAATAGGGATCCTCGACCCAGTGTTCGCTCAAGGCACGGGCCTCATGCAGCTTATCGCGCGTCACGACGGTATCTGTCTTGCCCCACGCCACCACCTCGCGGGCAATGAGCAGGCTGCGCGGGAAGTGCTGCTGCACCAGTTCCAGATCATGCAGGACGGCGATGATGGTCCGCCCCTCGCCGTGCCAGCGCGCCACCACGTCCAGAAGGTCCATCGTGGTGCGCATGTCGATTGCGGTAAAGGGCTCGTCCAGCAAGAGGACGCGCGCATCCTGGACCAGCATGCGCGCGAAGAGCGCGCGCTGGAGCTGCCCGCCCGACAGGGTCGAAATGGCGCGGCGCTCGAAGCCGCCGAGCCCGACCGCCTCGATCGCGGCCTGGACTTGCTCTAGGCTCCCGCCGGCGATCCGGCGCAACAGGCCCATCCGGCGGTAGGTGCCGAGCGCGACCAGATCCTGGACGTCGATGGGGAAACTGCGGTCGAGATCCCCGATCTGGGGAAGATAGGCGATGTCGCGCCGGTCGATTCCATGCAGGCGCACCGAGCCGGAGGATGGCCGCACGAGCCCCATGATACCCTTGAGAAGGGTCGACTTGCCGGCCCCGTTCGGTCCGACGACCGCCGTCAACGATCCCGCCTCGAAGCTGCCCGAGGCGTGGTGCACGGCGGGCTGGCGCCGATAGGCGAGCGTCAGATCGGTGAGGGTGATGATCGGGCTTGTCATGCGAACCAGCCGAGCGCAAGCGCCACGCAGAACCACATCAGCATCAAGGGCGGCAGCACCAGCGCAAGCCGCCCAAGAGCCGACATGCGCAGTACGGACGGGGCCTGGCGGTGTCTTGCGGGGCGGCTCGGGGGCATGGAACGGACTGTCCGGAAGGGCTGATCGCCAATTGGTTATAACATTACACCCAATCTTTCAAGCGTGTTTGCCGCACTGCGAAGCTCTTAACCATCTGGGCGAAAAGACGGCGAAAGGCGGGCGCTGTCACATATTGCGATGCAACGAACCGCTATATGAATCGTTTAAATGGCCTGACAGGGTTCGTTCATATGGGCAGAATGATGGAAAAGCCGCACAGAAAGACGTTGCTGCTGGGGATCCTCGCTGCTGCGGGGATCGTCTTTACGCAATTGCCGGTCGAGGAGGTCCAGGCCTGGGCTGTCCCGCAGAGCCCGAGCTTCGTACCGGACACGGTCACGCTCGAGGCTGCATCCCTCCCCCGGGACGTGCTGCCCGGGGTGAGCCTCGTCTCTGTCTTCCAGGAAGGTGACAGGGTCGTCTACGCTTATGACGCGACCGCGCCGCTGGATACGCGGCGCGAGAAGCAGGTCGCGCTGGAACAGCGCTGCGCCGTCTGGAAGCGCGCGCTCCTGCGCGGCGACGTCGCCGAGCTGGAGCACCGCTATCATGGCGAGGGTCAGGCGCGAACCTTCTTCATCCGCCGCGCCGATTGCCGCTGAGGCAGCCCGTCAGTTCCGGCCGGTCCACCCCGCCTCCAGGCGGATGGCGGCCGCGCGCCGATGGCCTTCCAGTCCTTCGCGCGCGCTCTGCCGCACCGCATGCGGGGCCACGGCCGACACGCCGGCATCCTCGAGCCACTGATGCGTGGCGACCTTGAGGTAGGAGCCGACCCACAGTCCACCCGTATAACGCCCCGCCCCCATGGTCGGCAGCGTGTGGTTGGTGCCGCAGCACTTGTCACTATAGACGACGCTCGCCTTCGGACCGATGAAGAGCGAGCCGTAGGAAGACAGCTTCGCTGCCAGTTCCTGCGGCGCGGCAGTGTGGATCTGCAGATGCTCGGCCGCGATCTGGTCCGAATAGGCGATCATCGCAGCCTCATTGGGCACGAGGGCGATTTCCCCGTAGCTGTCCCATGCCGCCGCCGCGACGGATGCCGTCGACAGGGTGGCGAGCTGCTCGGCCACCTGCGCTTCCACCGCATGCGCCAGCCGCTCCGAGGTGGTGATGAGCCCGACGCGTGTGCGCACATCGTGCTCGGCCTGAGCCAGGAGGTCCGTCGCGATCGTTGCGGCATCGCCCGTATCGTCGGCCAGAATGTAGATCTCGCTCGGCCCGGCAAGCTGGTCGATGCCCACCGGGCCGAAGACCTGCCGCTTGGCCTCGTTCACATAGGCATTGCCCGGGCCCACGATCTTGTCGACCCCGGGAACGCTGGCCGTGCCATAGGCCATGGCGGCGATGGCCTGCGCGCCGCCGATGCGGAAGATGCGCGTCGCCCCCGACAGATGGCAGCCGGCCACCATGGCCTGATGCGCCGTCGGCGGAAGGCAGGCGACGATTTCGGCGCAGCCTGCCACCGTTGCCGGAACGATGGTCATGACCGGCGCAGACAGGAGCGGATAGCGCCCGCCGGGCACATAGGCGCCGACCCGGCGGATCGGAATGATCCGATGGCCGAGATGCAGGCCCGGCAGGGTTTCGATCTCGAGCGGCAGCATGGTGTCGCGCTGCGCCTGCGCGAAGCGGCGCACCTGCTCGATGGCGAATTCCATGTCCTCGCGCGCTTCCGGGTCGAGCGCATCGACGGCGGCCTGCTTTTCCGCCGCGCTCACCTCGAAACGTTCCGGCGCCGCGCCGTCGAAGCGCATGCTGTAGCGCCGGACGGCGTCGTCCCCCTCCCGCGCGACATCCGAAAGGATGGTCCGGACCGTGGACTCGATCTCCGTTCCCTCCACCGTGGCCGGCGCCTTCGGCGCGCGGATGTGGACAAGGCCTGCACTCTGGGGATTTGCGGACATGAAACCGTTGCTCGCGCTGGGAATGACGGATCGGAAGCTGTCACCGGAGGCCGGCCGTGCCAATCCGACTCCCATGCCCTGTTGAATATACGCACCAGTGAGCTCACAATGCTGCCGAAAACTTGTGCGCCGCGAAATCTGCCGGTCGCACATGCACAAGGAGCGTGTCATGCCGGCCATCGGCCAAGGTTTGCGGGAGTTGCGGCGGCGGCGGCAGTTGTCGACACGCCAGCTGGCCATCCGGTCGGGCATATCCCACTCGACCATATCGCTGATCGAGCGCGACAGGCTGAGCCCCTCGGTCGACACGCTCGGCGCCATTCTGGAAGCGATGGGGGGCACGATGAGCGGCTTCTTCTCGCAGCTCGCCGCAACCACGCCGCACTCTCCCTTCTACCGCGCGGCCGACCTGCCGGAGGCCGGGCGGCCGACCAGCATCAGCTACCGGATCGTCGGCATCAACCATCCGAACCGCGCCATACTGATGCTGCATGAATCCTATGCGCCGGGGGCCGATACGGGCGATGCGATCAGCCATGCCGCGCAGGAAGCCGGGGTGATCACCGCCGGTTCCGTCGAGGTGACGGTGGGCGATGTGCGAGAGGTCCTGAACGTGGGCGATGGCTATTATTTCGACAGCAGCCGTCCCCATCGCTTCCGCAATGTCGGGTCGGAACCGGCGCAGATCGTCAGCGCCATCACCCCGCCGACTTATTGAGCGCGGCGTTGCTGCACCACAGGCCAGTTTGCAGGCTTCTGCTGGTCGGAATATTCACCAGTGGTTTTTAGCGGATGCAGAGCCGGGGTGGAGTATGGTTGTCTTTCGCCAGCCTGCCACGGAACCTCAAGGGGGAATGACCATCATGAAGAGCCGATTTTCGACACTTGCCGGCGCTGTCGCCCTGGGCCTCGCCCTGGCTGCCGGCCCGGCCGCCGCGCGTGACCTGACGGTCGTGTCCTGGGGTGGCAACTACCAGGACGCGCAGCGCGAAATCTACTTCAAGCCCTTCGCCGAAAAGACAGGCAAGCCCCTGCTCGAGGAATCGTGGGATGGCGGCTACGGTGTGATCGCGGCCAAGATGGAAACGCGCCCGGCCAACTGGGATGTCGTCCAGGTCGAGGCGGAAGAGCTCGCGCTTGGCTGTGCGGACGGCCTGTATGAGACGGTCGACTGGTCGAAGCTCGGCGGCGAGGACGCCTTCATTCCATCCGCCGTCAGCGAATGCGGTGTGGGCGCCATCGTCTGGACGACGGGTCTCTCCTATGATGGCGACAAGATGCAGACGGCGCCGGCCAGCTGGGCCGATTTCTGGGATACGCAGAAATTCCCGGGCAAGCGCGGCCTGCGCCGCGGGCCGAAATACGCGCTCGAATTCGCCCTCATGGCCGATGGCGTCGCGCCCAAGGAAGTCTACGACGTTCTGCGCACGCCCGAAGGCGTCGATCGTGCCTTCGCCAAGCTCGACGAGCTGAAGTCCGACATCGTGTGGTGGGAAGCCGGCGCCCAGCCGATCCAGCTCCTGGCCTCGGGAGAGGTCGTCATGACCTCTGCCTATAACGGTCGCCTGACGGGTATCAACCGGACGGAGAAGCGCAATCTGAAGATTGTCTGGCCCGGCAGCATCTATGCCGTCGACAGCTGGGTCGTCCTGAAGGATTCGCCCAACAAAGACGCCGCCTTCGACTTCATCGCCTTTGCGAGCGCGCCGGAGAACCAGTCCAAGCTGCCGGAATATATCGCCTACGGTCTGCCGAACATCGAGGCGGGCAAGCTCATCGACGCCGCCCAGGCGGCCGAACTGCCGACCGCGCCCGAAAACCTCGAATCCTCGATCAGCCTGGATACCGACTTCTGGATCGACAACATCGAGGAACTCAACACGCGCTTCAACGCCTGGTTGGCGCAATAACCATACGAGAAAGCATGGCGGGCGCTTCCGCGCCCGCCGCCGCCCCTGCCTAGAAGGACCAGCCTGCCGCATGTCCGATCGCGCCTTCATTCACCTCCACGACGTCGCCAAGTCTTATGGCCCCATGAAGGTCGTGGAAGGCCTGAACCTCGAAGTCGCCAAGGGCGAGTTTCTCAGTCTCCTCGGCCCTTCGGGCTCCGGCAAGACGACGATCCTGATGATGCTGGCCGGCTTCGAACAGGCGACGAGCGGCACGATCTGGCTGGATGGCGTCCGCCTGAACGATCTGCCGCCGCACAAGCGCGGCATGGGGGTCGTGTTCCAGAACTACGCCCTGTTTCCGCATATGAGCGTGGCCGACAATGTCGCCTTTCCGTTGGAGATGCGTGGCGTCGGCAAGGCCGAGCGCGAGGACCGCGTGCGCGCGGCGCTGGACCGTGTGCGGCTCGGCCACCTGGCGGATCGCAAGCCGCAGCAACTGTCCGGCGGCCAGCAGCAACGCGTGGCGCTGACGCGCGCGCTCGTCTTCGAGCCCAAGGTCATCCTGATGGACGAGCCGCTCGGCGCGCTCGACAAGCAGCTGCGCGAGGAAATGCAGCTCGAGATCCGCGCCCTGCACAAGCGGCTGGGCCTCACCATCGTCTTCGTGACGCATGACCAGTCCGAAGCGCTGACCATGTCGGACCGGATCGCCATCTTCGACAAGGGGCGGATCGCGCAGATCGGCGCGCCCGCCGATGTCTACGACCGGCCGGAAAACCGCTTCGTGGCGCAATTCATCGGCGAGACGAATTTCGTGGAAGCCCGGCTGACCGGGCATGACGGCCAATCGGCGCTTCTGGAGCTGCCGGGCGGCCCGGTCGTCCGCGCGAGCGCCCCGGCCGGGCTCGCCAGCGGGCCGGCCCTTCTATCGATCCGGCCCGAGCGCCTGGCGCTCGACCGCATTCCGGCCCATGCCAACCGCATATCGGCGACGGTGGAGGATGCGGTCTACCAGGGCGATCACATCCGCCTGCATCTGAATGCCGGCCCCCTGATGCTCGTGGCGCGCCTGGAGCGTTCGGCCCGCAGCTTTTCACCGGGCGAGCGCGTCGAAGTCTCCTTCGACGCCGCCGACTGCGCGGTCTTTGCCGCATGAACGATATCCCCGCCTCCGCTCGGCTGCGCGCCGGCCTTCTGATCCTGCCCCTGGCGCTGTTCCTCGGCATCTTCTTCATCTGGCCGCTCTGGACCATGGTATCGGTGGCCGTGCGGGACGATGCCATGGCCGGAGCCCTGCCCCGGACCGCGGCCATCATCGGGGAATGGGACGGTGAGGCCCCGCCGCCGGCCGAGATCCAGGGCGCGTTCATGGCCGATCTGAACGGCGCCGACAATGCGACGCTCGGCCCGGCCGTGCGCCGCCTGAACAGTGCCGTCTCCGGTTTCCGGACCTTGATGAGCAAGACCCAGCGTGCCGCGCGTGACTATACGCCGGACACCCCGGTGGACATGGTTGGGATCGATGCGCGCTGGGGCGATGCCGCCTACTGGACGGCCATCCAGAATGCCGCCAGCCCCTATACGGACCGCAATCTCCTGGCCGCGCTCGACCTCACCCGGGACGATGCCGGCGAAATTTCCAGCCTGCCGGCGGGAAGCTCGGCCAACCGGCTGATCATCTGGCGGACCTTCTCCATCGCGGCCATCATCACCCTGGCCTGCATCGCCATCGGTCTGCCCTATGCCATGGTGGCGGCATCGGTGACCGGCTGGAAGCGCAACCTCCTGCTCCTGGCCGTGCTCCTGCCGCTCTGGACATCGCTCCTGGTGCGAACGGCGGCCTGGTTCATCCTCCTGCAGGACCAGGGCCTGATCAACCAGGCCCTGACGGGCCTCGGCCTGATCGACGGCCCCTTGCCGCTGATCTTCAACCGGGCGGGCGTCATCGTCGCGATGACGCATGTCCTCCTGCCTTTCATGGTGCTGCCGATCTTTTCGGTGATCACCGCCATCCCGGCCAACCTGATGCCGGCTGCCGCCTCGATGGGCGCTTCGCCGTTCCGGGCATTCCTGCGCGTTCTCCTGCCGCTGAGCCTGCCGGGGGTTCTGTCGGGATCGCTCCTCGTCTTCATGGTCGCCATCGGCTACTATATCACGCCCGCGCTCGTCGGCGGACCGAACGACCAGATGATCTCCTCGATCATCGCCTTCTACGCGCTGCAGACCGCCAATTGGGGCATGGCGGGCGCGCTCGGCATCATCCTCCTGGTGGTGACCACGCTGCTCTACCTCGTCTACAATCGCCTGTCGCGCAACGGCGCGCCGCTGGGAGCCTGATGTCCATGCGCGCCGCCAAGCTCATCTTCGCGCTCCTGGCCGTCGGCTTCCTGCTTCTGCCGCTGGTCGCCATCCTGCCGCTCGCCTTCACCGACTCGATCTTCCTGACCTATCCGATCCCCTCCCTGTCATTGCGGTGGTTCGACGAGCTCGCCACTGCGCCGGTCTGGCAACGGTCCATCGTCAACTCCCTGATCGTCGGCGGAGGGGCGACCCTCCTGTCGGTGGTGCTCGGCACGCTCGCGGCGCTCGGCCTGTCGGGCCGCGCTCTGCCCTTTGCCGGGCTGTTCCGCACGGTCTTCCTGTTGCCCATGGTGGTGCCCGCCGTGGTGCTGGGCGTCGGACTGCAGATATCGCTGGCGCGGATCGGCCTGTCCTCGACCTATCTGGGGGTGATCGTCTCCCATTCGGTCCTGTGCATTCCCTTCGTCATCGTCAGCGTGTCCACCGCGCTCGCCGGGATCGACCGCACGGCGCTGCGGGCAGCCGCCAGCCTCGGGGCAGGCCCGATCACCGTCTTTCGCCGCGTGACGATGCCGCTGGCCATGCCCGGCATCGTCACCGGCGCCGTCTTCGCCTTCGCCACCTCGCTGGACGAGGTCGTCCTGACGCTCTTCGTCGCCGGGCCGAACCAGCGCACGCTCGCCCGGCAGATGTTCTCCTCGATCCGCGAGAATATCAGCCCGGCCGTGGCGGCGGCGGCTTTCATCCTGATCCTCGGGACGTTGCTCCTGGCGGGGCTCGCCGCACTGCTGCGCTGGCGCCAGCAGCGGATCCTGACCGCCCGGAGCTGACCGGGCGCAGACATGCTATCGTCGGCTGGGAACGGTCCCGGCCGACCTGTACTTTGAAAGGAAATGCGATCATGTCCACGGCACTGCCCAATTCCGTCTACGCACGGGACGTGGAATATCTGCTGCACCCCGTAACCAACGCGCGCAAGCACGAGGAGATGGGCCCGATCGTCATCGACCGTGGCGAGGGCATCTTCGTCTACGACGATCAGGGCAACCAGTATATCGAGGCGATGGCGGGCCTGTGGAGCGTGGCCGTCGGCTTCGGCGAAAAGCGCATTGCCGATGCCGCCTACAAGCAGCTCCAGAAGCTGCCCTACTACCACACCTTCAGCCACAAGACGAACGAGCCCTCGGTCGACCTGGCCGAACGGCTGGTGCGCATGACGCCCGAACGCGTCAATCGCGTCTTCTTCACCAATTCCGGCTCCGAGGCGAACGACACCGTCGTCAAGCTGATCTGGTACTACAACAATGCCCGCGGCCGCCCGCAGAAGAAGACCTTCCTGTCACGGCAGAACGCCTATCACGGCATCACGATGGTGTCGGGCTCACTCACCGGCCTGCCTGTCAACCACCGCGATTTCGATCTGCCGATCATTCCCGTCCGTCATCTGACCTGCCCCCATTACTGGCGCTTCGGCCAGCCGGGTGAAAGCGAAGCCGCCTTCACCGACCGGCTGATTTGCGAGCTCGAGGACACCATCGCGCGCGAAGGCGCCGACACGATCGCCGCCTTCATCGGCGAGCCGCTGATGGGTGCGGGCGGCGTGCTGCCGCCGCCGGAAGGCTATTGGGCGCGGGTGCAGGAGGTCTGCCGCCGGAACGATATCCTGATCGTGGCCGACGAGGTCATCAACGGCTTCGGCCGCCTCGGCACGACCTTCGCCTGCGAATATTACGGCATCGATCCGGACGTGCTCGTCACCTCCAAGCAGATCGCATCCTCCTATGCGCCGCTGGCCGCCATCATCATGTCCGACGAGATCTACCAGGGCATCGCGGACAACACGGCCAGGATCGGCACGCTCGGGCATGGTTTCACCACGACGGGTCACCCGGTCTCCTGCGCCATCGCCAACGAGAACCTCGCCATCATCGAGGAGCGCGGCCTCGTCGCCAACGCCAAGGCGTCCGGCGCGGTGCTGCAGTCGGAGCTCGCGCGCTTCGCGGATCATCCGCTGGTGGGCGACGTGCGCGGCGCCGGGCTGATCGCGGCGGTGGAGCTGGTCGCCGACAAGGCCACCAAGGCCCGGTTCGACCCGGTCGGGCGGGCCGGCGGCATCCTCTTCGGCAAGGGGCATGAGCACGGCGTCATCATCCGGGCCATTGGCGACCAGATCGCCTTCTGCCCGCCGCTGATCATCACCCAGGATGAAGTGCGTGAAATGGTGGCCCGCTTCGGCCGCGCGCTGGACGATACCTACGCCGCGCTCAAGGCGGACGGCGTCGTCGCAGGCTGAAGCTGACAAAGCGGCCGGGCCTCGACGGCCCGGCCGGCCCCGCTTGTCAGGCGTTCGAGCGCTCGGACGTATCCATGGCTTGCGGCGCGGATGCCGCCACGACCCTGGCGATGGACCGCTCCAGCCCCTTCAGATCGTAAGGCTTGGTCAGGATCGTGGTGCGGGCCGGGTCGAAATCCTCGATCCCGTTCACGCTGCGATCCCCCGTGGCGAAGACGATGCCGAGGCCCGGCCGCAATTCCAGCGCCCGCTTGGCAAGCTCCGGCCCGGAAATGCCGGGAAGGTTGACATCTGTCACCAGCACGGCCACCGGCATGGTCTGCAGCGCGGTCATCGCCTCTTCCGCGCTGCCGGCCTCGACCACGAGATGGCCCAGATCCTTCAGGATCTCGGCCGTGTTCAGCCGGATCATCATGTCGTCCTCGACCAGCATGACGGATACGCCGACAATGCCGGCGCCCCCGTCGGTGCCGGGCGCCACGGGCTCGGCCGGGGCGGATGCCGCCTGGACCTGCGCCCGGTTCGCCAGGACATGGCGCACCTTCCGGGCCAAGGCCTCCCGCGTGTAGGGCTTGGACAATAGGTTGACGCCCGCATCCAGCCGGCCGCCATGCACGATCGAATTTTCCGTGTAGCCGGAGGTGAAGAGCACCGCCACGCCGGGCAGCCGCTCGCGCGCCTTGCGCGCCAGTTCGGGGCTCTTCAGCGCGCCGGGCATCACAACGTCGGTGAAGATCAGGTCGATCGCGATGCCGCTTTCCACGACGTTCAGCGCCGACTGCGCGTCCACCGCCTTCAGGACCCGGTAGCCGAGGTCGTTCAGCATCTCCACGACGGTGGAGCGGACCTCGTCGTCATCCTCGACGACAAGCACCGTCTCGGTGCCGCCCGTCACCGGGCCGGCATCCACATCGACCTCGACATCCTCCGCCTCCAGCGCGCGCGGCAGGTAGAGGCGGATGGTCGTGCCGTGCCCCGGCTCCGAGTAGATCTTGACGTGGCCGCCCGACTGCTTGACGAAACCGTAGACCATGGACAGGCCGAGGCCGGAGCCCTTGCCCTCCCCCTTGGTGGAGAAGAACGGCTCGAAGACGCGCTCCACGATCTCCGGCGCCATGCCGCAGCCCGTATCCGACACGGCCAGCATGACATACTGGCCGGCCTTCACCTCGTCATGGCTGCGGGCATAATCATCGTCGAGGCTCGCATTGCCGAGTTCGATGGTCAGCTTGCCCTGGCCCTCCATCGCGTCGCGCGCGTTGATGGCAAGGTTCAGGAGCGCATTCTCGATCTGGTTGGGGTCGATGAAGGTGTTCCACAACCCGCCGCCCACGACGGTCTCGATTTCGATCCCCTCGCCGATGGCGCGGCGCAGCATGTCGTCCATCCCGCGCACGAAGCGCGTTACGTTGACGACCTTCGGCTCCAGGGCCTGCCGCCGACCGAAGGCCAGGAGCTGTGCGGCAAGCTTCGAGCCGCGCGCCACGCCGGCCATGGCGTTGTGGACGCGGCGTTCGGCACGCTCATTGCCCATGATATCCTTGGACAGGAGTTGCAGATTGCCGGACACGACCTGCAGGAGATTGTTGAAATCATGCGCGACGCCGCCGGTGAGCTTGCCGATGCTCTCCATCTTCTGCGCCTGGGCAAGCGCGACCTCGGCCTGGCGCCGTTCTGCGATGGCTTCCACGATGCGCGTTTCCAGCGTCTCGTTGAGCTGGCGTAGCTGATCTTCGGCGCGCTTGCGGTGCTTGATCTGCCGTTCGAGCTGCTCGGCATGTTCCTGCAAGGCCCGCGCCTGCTCGCGCTGGTCGGTGACGTCGGTGTGCACGCCGACCCATTCGCGGATGGAACCGTCATCGTCGAGCGAGGGAACGGCGCGGATGGCGAACCACCGCCACGCACCGTCGGCGCGCCGCACGCGATGCTCGAAGACAAAGGTGGAGCGGCTTTCCACGGCCTCGTTCCAAGCCGCGACGGTGGCGGCACGGTCATCGGGATGGACGGCGTCCGCCCAGCCGAATTCGGCGCATTCCGCCTCGCTCTGGCCGGTCAGCCCCTGCCAGCCGGGTTGCGGGCCCTTCATCCGCCCGTCGGCGCTGTTGGTCCAGACCACCCCGTCGACCGCCGCGACCGCGGCCTCGAAGCGGCGGTTGCTGAAGGCGAGCGCCTGGCGGGCCCGCACCCGGTCGGTGTTCTCGATCACCGTGCAAAGGACGCCGCCGACCGTGTCTTCGTTGACATAGATGGGCGTGTAGAAGAGGTCGAAATAAACCTCCTCCATCGTGCCATGACGGTTCAGCACCATGCGCTGGTCATGGAAGGCCTGGACCTGGCCCTTCAGGCCGGTGGCGAGGATGCGGGCGTTGAACTCCCAGATCTCCGGCCAGACCGCGTCGACCAGACCGCCGAATGCCGTCGGATGGTGCCGGCCGGCAATGGCGATGTATCCGTCATTGTAGATCATGCGGTGGCGGGGCCCCCACATGAGGACCTTCGGCACGGGCGAGTCGATCATCGTATCGACGGTCACGCGCAGATGCGGGCACCAGCCATCGAGCGCGCCCAGCTCCGTCGCAGACCAATCGAAACCGTGCAGGAGGGCACCCGTCTCGCCGCCACGCGGAGGTCTGGACCCAAGCGTCGTCACTTGATCGTTCATGGGCATCTCGCTGTCAGGAACAGCTGCTATATGTCCATTACCAGTTCAAATGCCAAATCAAATTTCGTACCCGGCGATTATTTCGCCGCGGCCTGTCGCCGCGTCGCGGCGGTCACCGTATTGCGCAGAAGGAAGGCGATCGTCATGGGCCCGACACCCCCGGGCACCGGCGTCAGCGCGGCCGCGACCGCCAGGGCTTCGTCGAAGCAGACATCGCCGACGAGCCGGCCCTTCGCCTCACCCTCGCGCGGGTCCAGCCGGTTTATGCCGACATCGATCACGGTTGCCCCCGGCTTGATCCAGTCGCCCCGCACGAGGTTCGGGCGGCCGACGGCGGCCACCAGAATATCGGCGGTGCGGCACAGGGCGGGAAGCTCCCGCGTGCGCGAATGCGCCATGGTGACGGTGGCATTGGCGCCGAGGAGAAGCTGGGCCACGGGCTTGCCGACGAGGTTCGATCGGCCGAGCACGACCGCGTTCAGCCCGGTGACATCGCCCAAGGTCCGGCTGATCAGGTGCATGGCGCCGAGCGGCGTGCAGGGCACGAGCCCCGGCAGCCCGGCCATCAGGCGGCCGGCATTTTCCGGGTGCAGCCCGTCCACGTCCTTCTCAGGATCGATGGCCGCGATGACCGGGCCGGCATCGAGCGGCGCCGGCAGGGGCAGCTGCACGAGAATGCCATCCACCGCCGGGTCTGCGTTCAACTGCGCCACCAGCGCCAGAAGATCGGCCTCAGCCGTATCGGCGGGGAGCCGGTGCTCGAAGCTTTCCATCCCGGCTTCCCGGGTCAGGCGGACCTTGGAGCCGACATAGACCTCGCTGGCGGGATCGGATCCGACCAGCACGACCGCCAGCCCCACCTTGCGTCCGTGCGCGGCTTCGAATGCCGCCGCATCGGTTGCCACCAGGGCGCGGACCCGAGCGGCTTCCGCCTTGCCGTCGATGATAGTTGCGGCCATGTGCCCTCTCCTTCAGTCGCGAAAGACGACCGTCTTCGATCCGTTCGCAATGACCCGGTTGTCGAGGTGCCAGGCGATTGCGCGGGACAGGACCCGGCGCTCGATGTCGCGCCCCTTGCGCACCAGGTCCTCGGGCGTGTCGTGGTGCGATATGCGCTCGACGTCCTGCTCGATGATCGGCCCCTCGTCGAGGTCGGCCGTCACGTAATGGGCCGTCGCGCCGATGAGCTTCACGCCGCGGCGATGGGCCTGGTGGTAGGGCCTGGCGCCCTTGAAGCCCGGCAGGAAGGAATGGTGGATGTTGATGCACTTGCCGGCCAGCTTGGCCGCCAGCCCATCGGACAGGATCTGCATGTAGCGCGCCAGAACGACGAGCTCGGCCCCGGTGGACTGCACCACGCGCCACACATCGGCTTCCTGTTCCAGCTTGGTCTGGCGGGATACGGGCAGATAGTGGAAGGGCACATCCGCGAAATCGAGATGGGCGTAGGTCTCTCGCGGGTAGTTGGCGACGATGCCGACGATGTCCATCGACAACTCACCGATCCGCCAGCGATAGAGAAGATCGGCCAGGCAGTGATCGAAGCGCGATACGAGGATGAGAACCTTGGCCCGCTCGCCGACGGCGGAAAGCTTCCACACCATGCCAAAGCCGTCCGCAATCGGCGCAAAGCCTTGCGTCAGCGTGTCGCCATCGGGCACGGGGCCCACGAAGTTGAAGCGCACGCGCATGAAGAAGCGGCCCGTCTCGGCATCGTCGAACTGATGCGCCTCGCGAATGTCGGCACCCACCTCGTAGAGATGGCGCGACACGGCCGCCACGATGCCCGGCTTGTTCGGGCAGGACAGGGTCAGGACATATTCTTCGGACATGGCTGCGACTCCACGGGCGGCATGTTGCACCGCCTATAAGACATATGCAGCCATAGGTGAACTCCGTTTGCGAAAGCGGGCCTGCCCTGCCCGACGATGGGCTGGCCCGCTCGCGCCTGCCGCTCAGCGGCGCTGGTTGTAGACGTCGATGCAGACGGCGCCCAAGAGCACCAGACCCTTGATGACCTGCTGATAATCGATGCCGATGCCCAGGATCGACATGCCGTTGTTCATCACGCCCATGATGAAGGCGCCGATCACCGCTCCAACGACCTTGCCGACACCGCCATAGGCCGAGGCCCCGCCGATGAAGCAGGCGGCAATGACGTCGAGCTCGAAGCCGAGGCCTGCCTTCGGCGTTGCGGTGTTGAGCCGCGCGGCGAAGATCAGCCCCGCCAGCGCGGCCAAAACGCCCATATTGACGAAGGTGTAGAAGGTCAGGCGCTCGGTCATGACACCGGACAGCTTGGCCGCTTTCTCATTGCCGCCCACGGCATAGATCTGCCGCCCGATCGTGGTGCGGTTGGCCACGAAGGCATAGAGCGCGATGAGCGCCACCATGATGATCAGAACGTTGGGCAGGCCGCGCAGCGAGGCCAGGAGATAGGTGAAGTAGGTGATGACCGTGAAGAGCACGATGTTCTTCAAAACGAAGAAGCCGTAGGGCTCCGTCTCGGTGTTGTGCAATTGCTGGCGCGCCCGGTTGCGGAAGTTCAGATAGACGAGCGCCAGCGCAAGCGCTGTGCCCAAAATGAGCGAGGTGAGCTTCAGGCCGGGCGTGTCGAAGGCATCGGGAATGAAGCCGGAGGACAGGCGCTGGAAGCTCGTCGGGAACGGGCCGACCGACGCGCCGCCCAGCACCGCCAGGCTCAGCCCCTTGAAGACGAGCATGCCGGCCAGCGTGACGATGAAGGACGGAATGCGCAGGTAAGCCACGAACCAGCCCTGCGCCGCGCCGATGACCCCACCGATGACGAGGCAGATGGCCGCCGCCGCGATGGCCGGCATTCCGAGCTTGACCATCAGCACCGCGGCCACCGCGCCGACGAAGCCGGCGACGGAGCCGACCGACAGGTCGATATGGCCCGACACGATCACCAGGAGCATGCCCAGCGCCATGATGACGATGTAGCTGTTCTGCAGGATCAGGTTGGTCAGATTGAGCGGTCGCATCAGCGTGCCGTCCGTCATGACCTGGAAGAAGATCATGATCGCCAGCAGCGACAGGAGCATGCCGTAGTCACGCAGATTGTTCTTGAGGAAGCCGGTGTAATCGCGCTTCTGCGCGACGGCCGTATTGTCGCTCATTGAAGGATCTCCTTGCGCATGATGGCGCGCATGATCTTCTCCTGGCTGGCCTCCTCCCGCTGGAAGGCGCCGACGAACTGCCCCTCGTTCATCACCATGATGCGGTCGCAGATGCCGAGGAGTTCGGGCATTTCGGAAGAGATCATCACGACCCCCTTACCGCTGTCGGCAAGGTCGTTGATGATGGAATAGATTTCGTATTTCGCACCCACGTCGATGCCGCGCGTCGGCTCGTCCAGGATGAGCACCTCGGGCTCGGCGAAGAGCCATTTGGACAGGACGACCTTCTGCTGGTTCCCGCCCGACAGCTTGCCGGTATCCTGGTAGACGCTGGAAGACCGGATGCGCATGCGCTGCCGGTAGCCCTCGGCGGTCTTGAGCTCCGCGATATCGTCCAGCACGCCGCGGTTCGAGACACCGTTCAGATGCGCCAGGGTGATGTTCTTGCGGATATCCTCGTCGAGGAGCAGGCCGAGCTGCTTGCGATCCTCGGTCACATAGGCAAGCCCCGCCGCAATGGCGCGCGGAACGGTGGTCAGGTCCACGGGCTTGCCGTGCATCTGCACCTCGCCGCGGATGTTGCGGCCCCATGACCGTCCGAAGACGCTCATGGCAAATTCCGTGCGGCCCGCGCCCATCAGCCCGGCAATGCCGACGATCTCCCCTGCCCGGACCGAGAAGTTCAGCTTGTGCACGGCATCCCGGCCGGGGCGTAGCGGGTCCTCGACACTCCAGTCGCGCACCTCGAAGATGGTCTCCCCGATCTTCGGCACGCGCTTGGGAAAACGGCTTTCGAGATCGCGATCGACCATACGGCGGATGATCTCGTCCTCCGGCACGGGGCCCTCGTGGCAATCAATCGTGCCCACCGTGCGGCCATCGCGCAGAACGGTGATGCGGTCCGCGACGCGGGAAATCTCGTTCAGCTTGTGCGAGATGAGGATCGAGGAGATTCCCTGCCGCCGGAACTCCATGAGAAGGTTCAGGAGCGCGTCGGAATCGGCCTCGTTCAGGCTCGCGGTCGGCTCGTCCAGGATGAGCAGGCGCACCTTCTTGGACAAAGCCTTGGCGATCTCGACCAGCTGCTGCTTGCCGACGCCGATATCGGCGATGCGGGTGTCCGGATTGTCCTTCAGCCCCACCTTGTCCAGAAGCGCCCGCGACTGCTCGAACACCGCCGAGCGATCGATCACGCCGAAGCGCGTCGGCGCGTTGCCGAGAAAGATGTTCTCGGCGATCGACATGAGCGGGATCAGGGCCAGTTCCTGATGGATGATGATGATGCCGAGCGCCTCGGAATCGTTGACGGTGCGAAACTGCCGCTCCTCTCCTTCGAAGAGGATCTGCCCGTCATAGGAGCCGTGGGGGTAGACCCCCGACAGGACCTTCATCAAGGTCGATTTTCCGGCCCCGTTCTCTCCCACCACGGCGTGGATCTCCGCCGGCATGACCGACAGGTTCACATCGCTCAGCGCTTTCACGCCGGTGAAGGATTTGGATATGCCGCGCATTTCCAGAATGGCGTTCATGCTGAGCCTTTCCTGCCCCGCACGCTGAAGGGCGGGGCGCCTTTCGGCGCCCCTTTCGATCCTACTTGATCTGGTCTTCGGTGTAGTAGCCGCTGTCGACCAGGACCTGCTTCCAGTTGTCCTTGGTCACGATGACCGGCTTCAGGAGGTAGGACGGCACGGTCTTCACGCCGTTCTCGTAGGTCGTGGTGTCGTTGACCTCGGGCTGCCCGCCGCTGACCACGGCGTCGACCATGTTGGCCGTCACCTTGGCGAGTTCGCGCGTATCCTTGAAGATGGTCGAGGTCTGCTCGCCCGCCAGGATCGACTTGATCGAGGGAACCTCGGCGTCCTGGCCGGTGACGACGGGCATCTTCATGTCGCCGGAGCCGTAGCCCACGCCCTTGAGCGAGGACAGGATGCCGATCGACAGGCCGTCATAGGGCGACAGGACCGCATCGAGCTTCTTGTCCGTGTAGTAGGCGGACAGGATGTTGTCCATGCGCGCCTGCGCCACCGCGCCGTCCCAGCGCAGGGTCGAGACCTTGTCCATGCCGGTCTGGCCCGACTGGACGACGATCTTGCCGCTGTCGATATAGGGCTGCAGCACGCTCATGGCGCCATTGTAGAAGAAGTAGGCGTTGTTATCATCCGGCGAGCCGCCGAAGAGCTCGACGTTGAAGGGGCCTTCCGCGGTCTTCAGGCCGAGGCTGTCGACGATGGACGTCGCCTGCAGAACACCCACCTGGAAGTTGTCGAAGGTGGCGTAATAGTCGACGTTCGGCGTATCGCGGATGAGGCGGTCATAGGCAATCACCTTGACACCCGTATCGGCTGCCTGCTGCAGCACGTCCGACAGCGTCGTGCCGTCGATGGACGCGATGACCAGGACCTTGGCGCCCTTCACGACCATGTTCTCCACCTGGGAGAGCTGGTTCGGGATATCGTCCTCGGCATATTGCAGGTCGGTCTCGTAACCGCGGTCCTGCAGGGTCTTGGACATGTTGTTGCCGTCGTCGATCCAGCGTGCCGAGGACTTCGTCGGCATGGCGATGCCCACGAGCCCCTTGTCCTGCGCCACTGCGGGCATCGCCATGGACGCACCGATCGCCAGGGCCGCGGCCCATTTCACCAGTCTGTTCATTTCCGGTACCTCCCATACGGCCGCACCATGCGAACCGCAAAACCTCCAGCGCGCACCCCTGCGGCTGGAAACTCCCCCGGCCGGGCGTCTAGTCCCTGCCGTAAACCGCATCATAGGCGTCGATCGTCGCCCGGGCGCGCTGCGCCACCACCTCCGGCGACATGCCCGGCTTGTAAAGGCTGGAGCCGAGGCCGAAGGTCCGAAGGCCGATCGTCGCAAAGCCGGCAAAGTCCGCCTCGGACACTCCGCCCACCGCACCCAGCACCGTGCCCCTGGGCAGCACCGCCGAAATGGCGGCGATGCCGGATGGGCCGAGCACGCTGGCCGGAAAGAACTTCAGGGCGCTCGCCCCGGCGCGCAACGCCGCAAAGGCCTCGCTGGGCGTGAAGATGCCGGGCATGGTCACCATGCCGAGCCGGGCCGCATGGCCGATGACGGCGGCATCGACATTCGGGCTCACGGTCAACCGCCCGCCCACATGGGCAAGCCGGTCCACATCCTCGACGCTCAGCACCGTGCCCGCGCCGATCAGGCAATCGGGCGGCGCCACGCGCAAGGCCGCCTCGATGGAGCGGAACGGCGCGGGCGAGTTCAGCGGGATTTCGATCGCCTCGAAACCGGCTTCGACCAGCGCGCCGATCACTGGCTCGATCTCGTCGATGGTGATTCCGCGCAGGATGGCCACCAGATCGCGCCGCAGCGTGGGCCAGGGTGTCGCTTGGATCTCGCTCATGCGCCCGCATCCTCCAGGGTAACGCCCCGCGCGGCCCGGATCAGGCCGTTGCGGACACAGATATCGGCATCCACCTGCGCAACCCGCGCCACGCCGACGGCATCGAGCGCGCGCCCATAGGCCTCTGCGCCCGGGCCCGCCCCGACCAGGCAGCAGCCGTCGAGCGCGCCGTGCAGCTTGGCCGCGCCGGCGAGTTCTGCGCCGATCAGGAGGCCGGACAGCCGCGCCAGCGTCCGTGCCGGCGGCGTGTCGTCCAGGAGCCAGGATGCGCGAAGCCCGAAGAGCCGGTTGGCGATGCCTTCCGGCGCCTCGAAGCCATCGCGAACCGCCTGCGCAAAGGCGGGCGTATCCGTGTCCGGGCCCTCGGCGCTGGAGGGCAAGGCCTGGGCGAGCACCGAGTTGGGCGCACCGCGCAGATGGGCGAAGATCTCGCCCGTCATGAAGGTGGAAAAGCGTGTCAGGCGCCCGCCCTCCAGCCGGACCCACTTCGTATGCGTTCCGGGCATCAGGACAAGGCCGTCTTCCCGGCCGAGGCCGAGAAGCTTGGTTTCCTCCCCCCGCATGACGTCGGGCGCGAAGCCGCGTTGCGCCACGCCCGGCAGGATCCGCGTTTCCCGGCGCACCCCGGCCACCCGCGCGGCATGCCGCCCGAGATCGATGAGCGCCACCGGCGCGTCGATATAGGGCACCTCCATCCAGCCGGTGCGCGAGCCGACCATGCCGCAGAGCATGGCGGGCACGTCGGGGCCGATGCCGGCCGCCTGCGCATGGCGCTCCAGCACCGCCTCGAACCCTTCGGACACCGCCGACATCAAACCGTCGGCGGCGCGCCGCTCGCACAGCACCTCCCCTTCCGGTCCGAGCGCCCACATGCGGAAGCTGGTCGTGCCCCAGTCAACGGCCAGTGCGACGGCTTCGCTCATCGCCCCTACTCCGCGAAGGGGCGTGCCAGCGGCCAGGCCTGGCCGCGGGCACCGGGGTCGATCAGGAAGGTCTGGCCGTGGGCCGGCTCGGCGGCCTTGGCCGCATCGCCCATGCCCTGCCAGGCACTGGTGACGATCATGCGGTCGAGGTTCCGCCCGACAAAGGCCGGGCAGGACGTGTTGCTGGCCGGAAGCGGCAGGCTGCGGACCGGTTCGCCCTCCGGCGTATAGGCCTGGACCTGCGCCGCACCCCATTGCGCCACCCAGATCAGCCCCTGCGCATCCACCACCGCGCCGTCGAGGCCGCCCTTGCCCACATGCTTGTGCAGGACGGAGGGCTCGCCCACCGGCAGTCCGGTCTGCGGATTGACGGCAACCTTCATCAGGGCGTTCACATCCGTATCGGTGAAGTAGGCCGTGGCCGCATCCGGGGAAAAGCAGATCGCATTGGGAATGGTGACATTGGCGAAGAGCCGGACCGCCCCCCCGCGCGAAACGCAGTAGATGGAGCCGGCCTCCTTCTCGGCCTTGCGGCCCATCGTGCCGATCCACAAGGCGCCGGAGGGGTGGACCCGCCCGTCATTGGACCGGTTGCCCGGCTTGTCGGCCTCAAGCGACAGAAGATGCTCCAGCCGCCCGTCGGCGACATGGCGCACGAAGATCCCCTCGTCGGAGGCGAGAAGCTGGCGCTGCGCATCGATCTCGGCCAGGACCGATCCCATGACGGGCAGCGTGTGGAGCTGTGTCTCACCCGTATCGAGATCGTGCACGTAGAGCCGGCGCTCGACGATATCGAACCAGGCGGCGCGACCGGCGAGCGGCAGCCAGGCTGCCCCTTCGCCCAGGTGGCAATGATCGTCCGACAGGATCGTCACGGCGCCCATTCTCGTCTCCTTCCGCCCGGATCGAGGCTTAGTGATTGTCGCGCGGGAGGCCCTGGGTCTGGGCGATGCGCTGATAGCGCACCGCCGGCTCCAGCACCGCACCGGTTTCCATCTGCCCGACGATGCCGCGCTGGATTTCCTGCCAGGGCGTCTGGTGCGCGGGGAAATGGTACCCGCCTTCCGCTGCGAGCGCCTTGTGCCGGGCTTCCAGCTCCGCATCGTCGATCAGGATATTGGCCGATCCCTTCTCGAGGTCGATCCGGACCCGATCCCCCGTCCGAAGGATGGCAAGGCCGCCGCCGGCCGCCGCCTCGGGCGAAGCGTTCAGGATGGAGGGCGATCCCGATGTGCCGGACTGGCGCCCGTCGCCGATACAGGCGAGCGAGGTGACACCCTTGCGGATCAGATAGTCCGGCGCGCGCATGTTGACCACTTCCGCCGCACCAGGGTAGCCGATCGGCCCCGCCCCGCGCATGAAGAGCACCGTATGCTCGTCGATGCCGAGCGCGGGATCGTCGATCCGGTGGTGGTAATCCTCCGGCCCGTCGAACACCACCGCACGCCCTTCGAAGGCATTGGGATCCGTCGGGTCAGACAGGTAGCGCTCGCGGAACTCGGGCGAGATGACGCTGGTCTTCATGATGGCGGAGGTGAAGAGATTGCCCTTCAGCACGATGAAGCCGGCCTGCGCCTTCAGCGGCTGGTCGAAGGTCCGGATCACCTTGGCGTCCTCGATGATGGCGCCGCGGCAGTTTTCGCCGATCGTCTTGCCGTTCACCGTCATGGCGTCTTCGTGGATCAGCCCCTGCTCCATGAGCTGGTTGACCACGGCCGGCACACCGCCGGCATGGTAATAATCCTCGGCCAGGTACTCGCCGGCCGGCTGCAGGTTCACCAGAAGCGGAATGTCGTGGCCATAGGTCTGCCAGTCGTCGATGGTGAGTTCCACGCCCATATGCCGCGCAAGCGCGTTCAGGTGGATCGGCGCGTTGGTCGAGCCGCCGATGGCCGAGTTCACGCGGATCGCATTGATGAAGGATTCGCGCGTCATGATGTCGGAGGGCTTCATATCCTCGCGCACCATGTCCACGATGCGCAGGCCCGTGCGGTAGGACACTTCCTGCCGGTCGCGATAGGGTGCCGGTATGGCGGCCGAACCGGGAAGCTGCATGCCGAGCGCCTCGGCCAGCGAGTTCATGGTCGAGGCCGTGCCCATCGTGTTGCAATAGCCCGTCGAGGGGGCCGAGGAGGCGACCAGCTTGACGAAGCCCTGATAGTCGATCTCGCCCTTGGCCATCAGCTCGCGGGCCTTCCAGACGATCGTGCCCGAGCCCGTCCGCTCGCCGCGGAACCAGCCGTTCAGCATCGGACCGACCGACAGCGCGATGGCCGGAATGTTGACCGTCGCGGCGGCCATCAAGCAGGCCGGGGTGGTCTTGTCGCAGCCGATGGTCAGGACCACGCCATCCAGCGGATAGCCGTAAAGCACCTCGACAAGCCCGAGATAGGCGAGGTTACGGTCGAGCCCGGCCGTCGGGCGCTTGCCCGTTTCCTGGATCGGATGCACGGGAAATTCGATGGCGATGCCGCCGGCTTCCCGGATGCCCTCGCGCACGCGCTGGGCGAGCTCCAGATGGTGCCGGTTGCAGGGTGACAGGTCCGAGCCCGTCTGTGCGATCCCGATGATCGGCTTGCCGGACTGCAGCTCCTCCTGGCTCAGGCCGAAATTCATGTAGCGCTCGAGGTAGAGCGCCGTCATGTCGGCGTTCAGCGGATTGTCGAACCAGGCGCGCGAGCGCAGTTTGTTCGGCGTGGTGGTCGTCAGGTCCTGGCTCATTGCGGTCGGCTTTCCTGCCCTAGCGTGTCGATTGTGGGCTCTTCGCCCGATCCTGTGTCAAGTTTCAAGCGAATGCGTAACGGATGGTATGGCGGTATGTCGCCCCTGCGGGAACGACCACGTCGGGGAAGTCGGGACGGTTTGGACTGTCCGGCCAATCCTGCGGCTCCAGGCAAAGGGCGCCGTAGCGCCCATAGGTCCGGCCGCCCTTGCCCCGCGCATTGCCGTCCAGGAACTGGCCGCTATAGAATTGCAGGCCCGAGCGGTCGCTGAACACCGACAGCCGACGGCCCGAACCGGGCTCGAAGAGCTCCGCCATGAGCCGTTCCGCGCCCCGGTCCGCATAGCAGTAATTGTGGTCGAAGCCGCCGGTCACGGCAATCTGCGGATCGGTGAGGTCGAGCTGCGCGCCGATGCGGGCACCGTCGCGAAAGTCGAACGGGCTGCCGGCGACGGACCGGGGCGCCCCTTCCGGGATGGAGGTGGCGTCGATCGGCAGGAATTGCTCGGCGTCGATGCGCAGCACATGGCCGCCGATACCGTCCGGATGGCCGGCGCCGGCAAGGTTGAAATAGCTGTGGCCCGTCATGTTGATCGGGCCGGCCTCGCTGGCCTGCGCCTGCAGGTCGAGCGTCAGCGTGCCGGGCGCCGTCAGCGTGTAGCGCGCCCGCGCCCGCACTGCGCCGGGAAAGCTGTCCGCGCCATCCTCCAACGCCAGGACCATCTCGACGAAGGGCTCGCTGCCGCCTTCCATGGCTGCGACCTGCCAGACATGCGTGTCGAAGCCCGAAGGCCCGCCATGCAGGCAGTTGGGCCCGTCATTCACCGGCAGGCGCACCACGCGCCCGTCGAGCGTATAGCGCCCGCCGGCGATGCGGTTCGCAAAGCGCCCGATCACCGCACCGAAGAAGCGGCGCGCGTCCAGATAGGCTTCGACATCATCGCCCCCCAGGACGACATCCTCCATCTGCCCGTTCCGATCCGGCACATGAAGTGCCTGGAGCGCGGCGCCGAGGGTGATGATCCGCGCCTCCAGCCCATGGGCGCAAAGGGTCACGCAGTCGACCGGGCGACCGTCGGGCATGCGGCCGAAGGGGGCCGTGGACGCACTCATGCCGCATCCTCGAAAGGCTCGACATCCACGCGGCGCCCCAGAAGGAAGGCATCGGCGACATGGGTGAGCGGCGCCAGGTCGACATCGCTTTCCCCCGCCGCGATCAGCGCGGCGAAGCGGCGGTAGATCCCGGCATATTCCACATCCTCGTCCTCGACGAGGGGGCGGCCATCGAGCGTCAGCACCTTGCCGCCCTGGCTGAGCAGAAGCGTCCCGGCATCGGTCTCCACCTCGATATCCCAGCTCTGCGGGCCGGTCTGCCGCCAGTCGAACGCCATCTCGACAGGCGTTCCCATAACGTCGCGGAAGGTCAGGTCCGCCGCGATCGGCGCGGCCCGGTTGGCCGGGAAGGCGAGTTGCGCCTGCGTCAGGAAGATCGGCCGCGGCAGGATGCGGGTGACGATCGACAAGGCGTTGATACCCGGATCGAACACGCCGAGCCCACCCGGCTCCCAGATCCAGGCCTGACCGGGGTGCCAGTGCCGCACATCCTCTTTCCAGGTGACGCGGACGGAGCGAATCGCATTCTGCGCCAGGAAGGCGCGGGCGGGTTCGACGGCGGCCGCAAAGCGCGAATGCCATGTGGCAAAGAGCGATACGCGCTTTTCCGCAGCCAGAGCCAGCATGGGGCGGATTTCCGACAGGCTTGCGCCGGGCGGCTTCTCCAGAAGGACGTGACGGCCGGCATTCAGGGCCGCCAGCGCCTGGGCATAGCGCCCCTGCGGCGGCGTGCACAGTGACACGGCATCGACCGTCGCGCCTGCCAGCAGCGCATCGACATCCGCATAATGCGGCAGGCCGGGAAGGCTGGCATTGCGGCTGGCAATCGCGCTCAATTCGAAAGCGGGATTGCCCTCGATGGCCGGAATATGCTGATCTCGCGCGATCTTGCCGAGGCCGACAATCGCTAGGCGAATGGGATGCGGAAGCATCTTTGACCGTTTCCAATCTTATTATGTGTGACTAATACTCCGAGACCCGACTGCGTCAAGGCCAGAAATGAGATTGGTTTTGGCGCAGGCTCCGTATAAAATCATACAAATAGTGTTTTTCGGACGGGTCTTCATTGGAGGTTGGGCGGGTCATGAGCCTGTTGCAGACGAGGATGGGCGGGGGTGCCCTGCGCACGAGCCACGCGCAGGTCGTCAGCATTCTGGGGCGCGAAATCGTCACGGGTGCGAGGGCCGAAGGATCGCTCCTGCCCGGTGACGCGGAATTGACGGCGCGGTTCGGCGTGTCGCGCACCGTCTTGCGAGAGGCGATGAAGACGCTGACGGCCAAACGCCTCGTCCAGCCCAAGGCCAAGGTCGGCACCCGCGTTCTGAGCCGTTCGGAATGGAATTTCTTCGATGCGGACGTTCTGGGCTGGCGCTTCGAATCCGGCGTCGACGACGCGCTGATTGCGGACCTGGCGGAAATGCGCCTGGCGCTGGAGCCGGCCGCCGCGGCCATGGCGGCCCGCCGTGCCACGCAGGACGAGATCATCGAACTCTACGAGATCGCCGGCCAGCTCGACGATCCGGCCCACACGCGCGAAAGCATCGCCGGAGTGGATCTGGAGTTCCATCTGGCCGTTGCCCGCGTGTCCAAGAACCCGTTCATGCGCTCCGTCAGCGCCTTGATCGAGGCGGCGCTGGCCGTGTCCTTCCAACTGTCCTCCCCTGCCGACAGCCCCGAAAAGATCGCCGAATGCGCCGCCAACCACCTGCGCATCGTGCGGGCCATCGCGGCGCGCGACGAGGCCGCCGCGCGCCATGCCATGGAAAATGTCATCCATGTCGGGGTGGAGCGCACACGCGGCGCGCTGACGGCAGCCGATCATGCCGCGGCGTCCTGACAAGGCGGCGGGCCCTGCGGCCGGCCGCCCGGTTCGCAAGGCGACGGGGACCAGTCTCAACCGGATCTTCTCGAAGCTCGGCATCGCCTCGCGCTCGGAAGCGGACAGGCTGATCCGGGCGGGCCGCGTCACGGTGAATGGACGCTGCATCACGGACCCCGAATTGCGGGTCGACATGGAAGCCGTCACGGTTGCGCTGGACGGCGAGCGTCTGAGCGCCGAGGCGCCGGTCTATCTCATGGTCAACAAGCCGCGCGGCCTGGTGACGACCCTCAGCGATCCGGAGGGGCGCGAGACGATCTACCGCTGTCTGGAGGGGATGGACCTGCCGCATGTTTCGCCGGTGGGGCGGCTGGACAAGGCCAGCGAAGGCCTGATCCTCATGACCAACGACACGCTCTTCGCGCAGGCGCTGCTCGATCCGCAGACCGGCCCGCAAAAGCTCTATCACGTGCAGGTGGACCGGGTGCCGGACGCGCAGGAACTCGCCCGCATGGTCCGGGGGGTTGAGGATCGGGGCGATCTCCTGTCTGCCGCATCGGCCATAATGCTGCGGTCGGGCGGCCGCACCGCCTGGCTCGAGATCGCCCTGGACGAGGGCCGGAACCGGCAGATCCGCCGGCTGCTCGGCGCGCTCGACATCGACGTTCTGCGGCTCGTGCGCGTGGCCATCGGTCCGCTCGCGCTCGGCACGCTCGGCAAGGGGGAGGCGCGGCACCTGACATCGGGCGAGCGAGCGGCTCTCGGCATCGGCGGCAATTCGTCCCACCCTATCCGGGAACCTGAATTCCGATAAACGGTTAACGGCCGATGAGAATGGGCAAGAGCCCGATCGGAGGAAACCGTAATGCTGAAATCCATGATTGCCGCCGGCGTCATCGCCGGTAGTGTCCTTGCAGCAGGCATTCCCGCGCATGCGCAGGGCATCATGATCGGACCCGATGGCGTGCGCGTCGTTGCGCCCGAGGACCAGGTCGAACGCCCGGCCCGCCGTGGCGAAGCCCGCGGCGAAATCAGTGAGCGTGACGCCGTCCGCATTGCCCGTGCCGAAGGCCTGCGCGAGGTCGAGGATGTGCGCCGGACCCGCAACTCCTACCGCGTGGAAGGCTATGACCGCCGGGGCGACGACATCCGGGTCGATGTCGACCGCCGCGACGGTGCCGTCATCGACGTGCGCTGACGCCCGACCTGCACGCAGCGCAACCGGCCGGCCGCCAGGGGAGATACCCGGCGCGCCGGTCTTTTTTAGTGCATGACAACATGAATTTTCGGTTAAGCACTCCCACTTTGGATTGACTTTCACTAAGTATTTCAATCATTAATAGTCGTCCAAGGGAGGCTCGCATGTTCGAACTCAACTGTTCCGACGTCATACCGGGTTGCAGCCGTGTCATCCGGGCGGAGAGTCAGGCGGAGGTCATCCGCCGGGCCGTTGTCCAGGCCAAGAAGCTGGGTGTCGAGACCATCACGCCCATGATGATGGATGCCTTCCGCACCAATGTTCACGAGATGCCGCTGCACTGACGGCCTCTGCGGCAGGCGCCATCGACGGATATGCTTGATGCGACGGGCCCTCTTAAGGGCCCGTTTTCGTGTCCGCATCCGCCAGTGCGGCGAGCAGGGCCTCCCGGTCGGCACGCATGCCGCCATCCAGCCACAGCCGCCGAAGACGCGTAAGTGCCTCCCCCACCGGCTTGCCTGCCGGCACTCCCGCCGCCTGCACATCCTCCCCGCTCACTGGGAAGGCGAGCGGCTCGAATTCGTCCATGAGTGCCGCAAGCCTTTCGAGGGACGCGGCGCCCGCCGCATCGCCCCTCGCGCTGGCGCCGGCCAGATCGAGCCGCAGCCTGTCCCGGATGGCCTGGCGGTCTGTCTCCTGTAGAAGGCTTCGGAACGCGTCCTGGGTGAACTCGGCCCGCAGGGGCGCCATGCGGGCAAAGGCCTGCAACCGCTTGCGCCAGGCGTTGGAGAAGCGCAGGCGCCGCGCCATCTCCGTCAGGCGGGCCTCGTCCGGCGGCACGATCGCCATCAGCCGCAAGACGGGGTCGGCGTCCCAGCCATGCTCGGCTTCCGCCGCCACCAGGCCATGAATGGCATCGATGCCCCAGCGCTCGCTTTCGGGCAGGATGGCCGTCAGCACCCCGGTCTGGCGCATCCACAGCAGCGCCCGGGAGGGATCGGGGGCGGTGAGCAACTTGCCGAGCTCTGCCGCGACGCGTTCGGCCGACAGTTTGGCAAGCCTGTCCTTCAGCCGCGTCACCGCGCGTAGGGCCTCGGCGTCGGGCCGGCCCTTTCCGTACCAGGCATAGAAGCGGAAGAAGCGTAAGGCCCGCAGGTAATCCTCGCGGATGCGGTCCTCTGCCTGTCCGATGAAGCGCAGCCGCCCTTCCGACAGATCGGCAAGCCCGCCGACGAGGTCCAGGACAGCGCCGCCCGCATCCACATAAAGGGCGTTGATGGTGAAGTCCCGGCGTTCGGCATCCTGCCGCCAGTCGCGCCCGAAGACGACCCGCGCCCGCCGGCCGTCCGGCTCGGTATCGTGCCGCAGCGTCGTCACCTCGAAGGGGCGGCCGTTCGCCACCAGCGTCACCGTTCCGTGGTCGATGCCGGTCGGCACCGTCTTGAAGCCGGCGGCCTGGCCGCGTTGGGCCGTGTCCTGCGGCAGGCAGGTGGTGGCGATGTCGATATCGGTGATCGGCAGGCCGAGCATATGGTTGCGCACCGCGCCGCCCACGACACGGGCTTCCTCCCCAGCGCCGGACACAGCGCGCAGGACCGCCTGGACGGTGTCGTCGCGCAGCCAGGCCGCGTCGATATGTGCGCTCATGCATAATACCTTTCGTAGAGGGAACGCAGAATGCCCGCGGTCACGCCCCATATGTACCGTTCACCGAACGGCATGGTGTAGAAATGCCGTTCCGCACCCTGCCATACGCGGCTTTCCAGCCGGTGATTGGCGGCATCCATCAAGAAGCCGAGCGGCACCTCGAAGGCATCGTCCACTTCGTCCGGGTTCAGACGCAGGGCAATGGGCGGGGTGACGACCGACAGAACGGGCACGATGCGGTAGCCCGTGCTGGAGCGGTAGGCTTCGAGCCGCCCCAGTATCTCCACCTGCGCCGCCGGCAGGCCCACCTCCTCTGCCGCCTCCCGCAGCGCCGCCGCTTCGGGCGAGGCATCGGTGGGGTCGATCCGACCGCCCGGAAAGGCGATCTGGCCGGAATGGTGGCGCAGCCTCGTGCTGCGCGTCGTCAAGAGCACGCTGGCGCCTGCCGGCCTGTCGACCACAGGCACGAGAACAGCGGCGTCGCGGCCGGCAGGAAGGGTCTGCGCGCCGGGCGCCCAGCCGGGGTTGAGGACGTGATCGCCGCCATCGTGCTCATCGCTCACGTCGGTGGCGCGCAGGATCCGCGCGCGCAGATCCCCCGCCGTCAGCATGCGCGCCTCAAGCATCGGCGCCCTGGATTTGCGGGCTGGAACCATCATCCGCCACATAGAAGCGTGTGCCTGCCGACAAGACATAGGCACGGTCCCCATCCACCTGCAGGCGGTCTGCCAGCACCACGGCCAGAGACCGTGTCAACTTGGCCTCCAGCCGTCCCCGCACACGCAGATAGGGCACGAAGCCCCGGGCATCGCTGCACAGCCGCAGGGGATGCTCCGCATCCGCCATGACCACGTCGCCCATATTGGTGCGGAACGTCAGGACCGGCGCGTCCGGATCGCCCGCGTCCATCTCCACCGCCAGGAAGGGCGCATCCTCCACGGTGATGCGCAGCTTCTCGGCCGGGGTGACGAGGAAAGTATCGCCATCCGCATCGCGGCGCAGGACCGTGGCGAAGAGCCGGGTCAGCGCCTCGCGCAGAATCGGCTGCCCCCCATGGTACCAGGTGCCATCCGCCGCGATCACGATATCGATATCTCCGCATGCGGCCGGATGCCACGTTTCCACCGGCGGCGCGCTCCGCCCGGCGCATTCTGCGCGCGATACAAGCGCGGCAAGCCCCTCCAGGCCACCGCCTGCGCCGGGCCCCGGTGTCGATCTGTCCTCAGTCCTGGCCGTCACGATCGCCGCACTCCTTGCCGGCCCAACCTTAAGCCCCGATATCGAGCTCCTGCCCGTCTTATTTTGGCCCGCCTTGAGCGTCACCAGATAGTTCCGCCGCGATGGACTTGCCAGATGGGTGCCGGCCCGTTTTCATGGGCAGTCACACACCGACACGTGCAACGGAGACAGCGTCATGACCATCCTGGAGCCGCACGATCCCGTTGCCGATGCCAGCGATATCGAAGCACGTGCGCAGGCGGCCTTGGCCGATATCGCCGCCATCCGCGCATCCGTCGCCCGGGCCATCTTCGGCCAGGAGACGGTCGTCGAACATACGCTGACCGCCATTCTGGCGGGTGGCCACGCGCTGCTCGTCGGCGTTCCGGGCCTTGCCAAGACGCGGCTCGTGGAAACGCTCGGCGTCGCGCTCGGGCTGGATGGCAAGCGGATCCAGTTCACCCCGGACCTCATGCCGTCGGATATCGTGGGGTCGGAAGTGCTCGACCAGGGGGATGGCGGGCGGCGCAGCTTCCGCTTCATCCGCGGCCCGGTCTTCGCCCAGCTCCTGATGGCCGACGAAATCAACCGCGCGAGCCCGCGCACCCAGTCTGCCCTGCTCCAGGCCATGCAGGAATACCACGTGACCGTAGCCGGCGAGCGCCACGACCTGCCCGCCCCCTTCCATGTCCTCGCCACGCAGAACCCGCTCGAACAGGAAGGGACCTATCCCCTGCCCGAAGCGCAGCTCGACCGGTTCCTGATGCAGGTGGATGTGGACTATCCCGATCTGGCGGCCGAGCGGCGCATCCTGATGGCGACGACGGGCGTGACCGACGACAAGGCCGAGCCCGTCATCGATGCGGAGCGCCTGCGCGATATTCAACGGCTGGTGCGGCAGATGCCCGTGCCGGAAAGCGTCGTCGACGCCATCCTGTCGCTCGTGCGCTCGGCACGCCCCGGCCACGGCAGCGCCGAAGCGGATGCGCATATCGCCTGGGGGCCGGGTCCGCGCGCCAGCCAGGCGCTCATGCTGTGCGTCCGCGCCCGTGCCCTGTACGAGGGCCGTCTCGCCCCGAGCCTCGACGACGTGCACGCCTTGGCCGAACCCATCCTGCAGCACCGTATGGCGCTGAACTTCGCAGCGCGGGCCGAAGGCACCGGCGTCAGGGAGGTCATCGCCCGTTTGAAGCGCGCCCTCGGCTGAGCGGCCGAAAGCGCTGGATTCGATCGTATGCCGCGTTTCGTCCGCACCTTGCGGCGGCGGGACGCACAAGCCCCGCAACGGAGCGCGCATGGCCGCCATCGGCAGCACCCATCCCCTGACGCAGAGCCAGCCGGCGCTGTTGCGCGCGCGCCAGCGCGCGGCCCTGATGCCCGATCTTCTGATCGAGGCGCGGCGCATCGTGGCCACGGTCGCGACGGGTTGGCATGGGCGGCGCAGGCGCGGCGCGGGCGAGAATTTCTGGCAGTTCCGCCCCTTCGTGGACGGTGAAGCCACCTCCCGCATCGACTGGCGGCGTTCGGCCCGCGACGATTCCCTCTACCTGCGCGACCGCGAATGGGAAGCCGCCCAGACCGTGTTCCTTTGGGCGGACCCGTCGGCATCGATGATGTTCCGCTCGCGCATGGCCGAAGTCTCCAAGGAATCGCGCGCGCTGGTCCTGGCGCTCGCCCTGGCGGAGCTTCTGGCGCGCGCGGGCGAGCGGATCGCCTATCCGGGCGTGCTGGCGCCGCTGACGGCCCGCAATGCCGCCGAGCGCATGGCGGCGGCACTGATGACCCATCGTCCCGCCGGCCCCGCGCCGGACGCTGGCATGCGCCGCTTCAGCGAGTTCGTCTGGATCAGCGATTTCCTGGACCCGCTGGACGAGATACTGGCCCGCGCGGACATGCTGGCGCGGCGCGGCGTGCGCGGCCATCTGATCGAGGTCTATGATCCGGTCGAGGAAGAATTTCCCTATGCCGGCCGGACCGAGTTCCGTGATCCGGAAAGCGGCGCCAGGCTGACGGCCGGCCGGGCCGAAGCGCTGAAGGCGGACTATGCGCGCCTGTACCAGGCGCGCCGCGCGGCGCTGCGCGATCATTGCCGCCGCCTTGGCTGGAGCTTCGTGTCCAACCGGACGGACAGGCTCGCCTCCGAAGCGCTCGTGGCCATACACGGGCAACTGAGCGGCGTGGTCCAGCCGCCCCGGCATTCCGCCTGATGGGGGGCCTCGCACTCTCCTTCGGCGCGCCGCTCGTCCTGTTCGGGCTCGTGTCGCTGCCCATCATCTGGTGGCTCCTGCGCCTGACGCCGCCGCGGCCGGATACGGAGGCCTTCCCGCCCTATCGGATCCTGCAACAGGTGTTGAAGCCGCAGGAAACGCCGGCACGCAGCCCCTGGTGGCTCACCCTGCTGCGCCTTCTCCTGGCCGGGCTGGTCATCCTGGCTTTGGCGGCCCCCGTCCTCAATCCCCGCCAGGACGTCCTGTCCGGGACGGGGCCGGTCGCGCTGATGATCGACAATGGCTGGGCCAGCGCCCGCGACTTCGAGACCATCCGCGATACGGCCATCGCGCTGATCGAGGAAGCGCAGGGCGCCGGGCGGCCGGTTTCCCTGGTCCTGACGGCCGAGGGCGCGGCCGACGACGCCACCCCCATCGACGCCGCGACCGCGCTGGAAAAGCTGCGCGCCGCAAGCCCCCGCCCCGTTCCCGCCGACCGCGAAGCGGCGGCCCGCCGCCTGGCCTCAGCCCTGTCGGGCCAGGCTGGCATCACCCTCGCCATTCTGTCCGACGGGCTGGAGAGCCCCGACCGCGCCGCGGCCGCAGAGATCTTGTCGGCGCTGGCGCCGGGTCAGCTCCTGGACTACGCCGCCGACATTGCGCCGCTGCGCGGCCTGGTCGCCGCGGACAACACCAGCGAAGCCCTGACGGTGACGGCGATCCGCCCGGGCGGTCTTGCCCCGGCGGTCGACAGCCTGCGCGCTCTGGACCGCCAGTCGCGTGAGGTGGGGCGCGCGGAGCTTACCTTCGGCGCCGGCGCGGATCGGGCAGAGGCCCGTTTCGACATTCCGGTCGAGCTGCGCAACGATGTGGCCCGGATCGACATTGCCGGCCAGGGCGATGCGGCGGGCGTGCGCCTTCTGGACGAGAGCGCCCAGCGCCGAAGGGTCGGGCTGATTTCGGGCGAGCCGCTCGATCTGGCGCAACCGCTCCTGTCGCCGCTCTATTACATCACCCGCGCGCTGCAGCCCTTTGCCGAGCTGATCCCCGCCGAGAGCGCCGATCTGGCAACCGCCGTGCCGGCCATGGTGCGGGCGCGACCCTCCATCATCGTCCTGGCCGATATCGGCGCCCTGCCACGCCCCGCGCAGGAGGCACTGACCGGTTTCGTGGAGGGCGGCGGCACGCTCCTGCGCTTCGCCGGCCCGCGCCTTGCCGCAGCCGCGGCGGACGAGGAGCTCCTGCCCGTCCGCCTGCGCGGCGGCGAACGCCAGCTCGGCGGCGCCCTGTCCTGGTCAGAGCCCCAGCGCCTCGCCGCCATGCCGCCGGACGGGCCGTTTGCCGGCATCACCCTGCCCGACGACGTCACGGTCACGCGGCAGATCCTGGCCGATCCGACCGTCGATCTGACGGACCATACCTGGGCGAGCCTCGCCGACGGTACGCCCATCGTCACGGCAGCCAACCGTGGCGCCGGGCGGATCGTGCTCTTCCACACGACGGCAGAGGCGACCTGGTCCAACCTGCCGATTTCCGGCGCCTTCGTCGATATGCTCCGCCGGATCGTGATGACATCCCGGTCCGGTGCAGGCGCTTCCACGGGCCTGGCCGGTGCGGCCGAGCTTGCCTATCCGCCCTATCTCATGCTGGATGCCGACGGCGTTTTGACCACACCCGACACGGAAATGCGCCTGCTCCTGCGCGTGGACGGAGCCGATCCCGCCATCACGCGCGCACATCCGCCGGGTCTCTACGGGTCGGAGGCCGGCTTCGTGGCATTGAACCTTCTACCCGCCGACGCCGTCCTTTCGCCCATCGGCGGCTTCTCCGCCGCCGGGCCCGTCGAAAGCCGGGCCTATGCCGGCACGGACAGCCGCGACCTGACGCCCTGGCTCTTCGCGGCGGCGCTGGTGCTCTTCGCCCTCGACGCCCTGGCGCTGATCTGGCTGCAGGGCGGCCTGCGGCGACTTTTCGATCCGGCGCGCCTGCGGCGCGCAGCGCCGCTTCCCGTCCTTATCCTGGCGGCGGTCATCCTGGCCTTGCCCTCGGCGGGCCTGGCCCAGCCGGCGAGCGACCCGGCGCTGGCGGGGCTCGAAAACTATGATGCCGCCTCCGCCATTGCCGCCACCCGGACGACCCATCTTGCCTATGTGCGCACGGGCGATGCCGCGCAGGACGAAATCTCGCGTCAGGGCCTGTCGGGCCTGTCCCACTTCATCGCGGCCAAGACTGCGCTGGAACCCGGCGAGCCCGTTGCGGTGGACATCGGGGCGGATGAACTCTCCTTCTATCCCATCCTCTACTGGCCCGTCTCGGCCGCGGCGCCCATGCCGGACCCGGCCGCCATCAGCCGCGTCGATGCTTATATGAAGCAGGGCGGGACGGTGCTCTTCGATGTGGACGACCCGTCCGCGCAAGCCTTCGGCAGCGGCACCGTCTCCGACGGCCAGCGCCGCCTGCGCGATATTCTAGGCGATCTCGACATTCCGCCGCTGGAACCCGTGCCGGCCGGGCATGTCCTGACCAAGTCCTTTTACATCATGGACTCATTCCCCGGGCGCTACGGCAATTCCGACCTCTGGGTCGAGGCCACGGCACGCTCGGCCGATGCCGATGCGCGGCCGGCCAGCGCAGGCGACGGGGTTTCCTCCATCATGATCACCTCGAACGACTTCGCCAGCGCATGGGCGGTGGATGACAGCGGCCTCTTCGTCTACCCGACGGATTCGGCCGATCCGGCCCAGCGCGAATATGCCTACAGGGCGGGGGTCAACATCGTCATGTATGTGCTGACCGGCAACTACAAGGCCGATCAGGTCCATGTTCCGGCCCTCCTGGAAAGGCTTGGCCAATGAGCTGGTCGTTGCAGTTCGCTCCCTTCTTCTCCTGGACGGTGATCGCAATTCTGGCGGCGCCGGCGGCCATCATCGCCGCCCTGCTCCTGATCGGGCGCACGCGCGGCGCAGTGCTGCGCGTCGTGGCCCTGGCGGCGCTCCTTTTGGCGCTTGCCAATCCGGTCGTCCTGCGCGAACAGCGTGATCCCTTGCAAAGCGTCGTCTCGCTCGTGGTCGATCGCAGCCAGAGCCAGTCGATCGAAAACCGCAACGCTCAGACCGACGCCACGGTGGCCGGCTTACGCGCGAGCCTTTCCAATTACCCGCAATTCGATGTGCGCGTGGTGGAAGCGGACCGTCCGGCCGAGGGGAATTCCGACGCGACGACGGCGCTCTTCTCGGCGCTCGGCTCAAGCCTTGCGGATGTCCCGCCGGGGCGCGTCGCCGGGGCGATCATGGTGACGGATGGACAGGTCCACGACATACCCGACAACGCAGCCGCGCTCGGCTTCGATGCCCCGCTTCATGGGCTCATCACCGGCCGGCCGGACGAGTTCGACCGCCGCATCGAGGTGGTCTCGGCGCCACGCTTCGGCCTGGTCGAGCAACCGCAGCAGCTCAGTTTCCGCGTCATCGAGGAAGGGCAGACGGGCGACGGCGCCCCCGTCGATGTGCGGGTCTATCTGAACGGCGATCTGATCGGCCGCCAGAACGCCATGCCCGGCCGTGACGCGGTGGTCAGCTTCCAGCTCCCACGGGCCGGAAGCAACATATTGGAGCTTGTGGCGGCCGATGCGGAGGGCGAGATCACCCGCGTCAACAACCGGGCCATCGCCATGGTGGACGGCATCCGCGAAAACCTGCGCGTGCTGCTCGTCTCGGGCGAGCCGCATGCCGGTGAGCGGACATGGCGCAACCTTCTCAAGTCCGATGCGGCGGTGGACCTGGTGCACTTCACCATCCTGCGCCCGCCGGAAAAGCAGGACGGAACGCCGATCGACGAATTGTCGCTGATCGCCTTCCCGACGCGCGAGCTCTTCGTGGAAAAGATCGACGATTTCGACCTCATCATCTTCGATCGCTACCAGCGGCGCGGCGTTCTGCCGACACTCTACTACGATTACATCGCGCAATATGTCCGCAATGGCGGCGCCATGCTGATCGCCTCGGGGCCGGAATATGCGGGGCTCGATTCCATCGCCAACTCGCCGCTGGCCAGCGTTCTGCCTGCCTTGCCGGCCGGTTCGATCGACGATCGCGCCTTCCGCCCCGTCCTGTCGGAGCTCGGCCGCAAGCACCCGGTGACACGGGATCTGCCGGGGTCGGAGGTCTCACCGCCGGACTGGAGCCCCTGGTTCCGGACGGTCGACGTGTCCGACCCGTCGGGCGAGACGATCATGAACGGGCCGGGCGGCAAGCCGCTCCTCGTCCTCGACCGCGTGGGAGAGGGCCGCGTGGCCCTGCTCCTGTCGGACCAGGGCTGGCTCTGGTCCCGCGGCTTCGAAGGCGGCGGGCCGCATGTGCCGCTGTTCCGGCGGCTTGCCCACTGGCTGATGAAGGAACCGGAGCTGGAAGAGGAATCGCTGGAAGCAGTCGCCAGCGGCGCCAGCCTGACGATCACCCGCAACACGATAGGCGATGCGCCCGGCCCGGCCACGGTCATTACCCCGAATGGGCAAGCCGTGACCGTGCCGCTCGCAGAAGTATCGGACGGCGTCTGGCGGGCCGATATGCCGGTCAGCGAGCTCGGCCTTTACCAGGTGGCCAACGGCGATCTGCGCACGCTGGTCAATGTCGGCCCGGCCAATCCGCGCGAGTTCCGGGAGGCCATCTCCACCCCACAGAAGCTGCAGGGCCTTGCCGATGCGACACGCGGCAGCGTGCGGCGCGTCGCCGATGGTGGAGCGAGCGCGAGCGTGAGCGTACCGCGGATCGTCCCCATCTCCGGCCGTGCCGATGGGAACGGCCGCGACTGGATCGGCCTGCGCACGACCGACGAGACGGCCCTGCGCGGCGTGGACCGCACGCCGCTCTTCGCCGGCTTCCTCGGCTTCGCCGTGCTGCTTCTCGCCCTATCCTCGACATGGTACCGTGAGGGGCGCTGAGGGCGCGATCGTCCAGACTGCCCTCTGCACCACGGCGACACGGCGGAACGCGCATGAACCGGATCTCCCTTGCGCTGCAGGGCGGCGGGGCCCACGGCGCATTTACCTGGGGCGTCCTCGACGTCCTTCTGGAGGAAGGCGGGTTCGACATTTCGGCCGTCAGCGGCACGAGCGCAGGTGCGCTCAATGCCGCCTGCCTCGTCACCGGCCTTGCGCAAGGCGGGCCGGACGGTGCGCGTACCCGGCTGCACGATCTCTGGCGGCTGGTCTCGGAACAGTCGCCGCTCGGGGCGGTGGAGCATTCCCTGCCCTTCCTGCCGATGCCACGCCACATGGTGCACTCCATGCTCGAGCGGCTGCGGGCAATGGGGCAGATGATCTCTCCCTATGACACGGCCATGCCGGCAGAGAACCCTTTGCGCGCCGTGTTGGAGCGGCTGATCGATTTCGATCTTCTGCAAAGCCGGGCCGTCGTGCCGACATTCGTGTCCGCCACGCGGGTCGACGACGGGTCGGCCCGGGTCTTCACCGGTGCGGAACTGACGCTCGATGCGCTGCTCGCCTCGGCATGCCTGCCCAATCTGTTCCGCGCCGTCACCATCGATGGCGTGGATTACTGGGATGGCGGCTACATGGGCAATCCGACCCTGACACCCCTTTTCGCGCAGGATCTGGCCGACGACATCCTCATCGTGCAGGTGACCCCCTTCCATCGAGCGCAAACGCCACGCAGCGTGGACGACATCGTCTCCCGCGTGACGGAGATCACCTTCAATTCCAGCCTGATGCGCGACCTGCGAACATTGGCGGAAATCCAGAAGCTTCTGAACGGCGGCGGCGGCCACGCCAATCCGCAGCTTTCACGGATCGCACGGCTGCGCGTGCATATGATCGCAGCCAGCCCGCAAGACGCCGCACCATCCGGCGTCGCCAAGCTCGATACGCGGTGGTCGGAACTCACCGCCCTCGCCGAAAGCGGCCGGCAGGCCGCCCGCGACTGGCTGCAGCGCCACCGCGGCGACCTTGCCCACCGGTCCACGGCACCCAACATGCTTGAGCCGTTCACCAGCACCTGACCGCATCGGCACCAGCGAAGAATACCTGTTGTCCATCATGCGCTCCCGGCTCCCAGCGCACGAGGCCGGCGGGCTGCCGGATAACCATAGATTGTATATCCATGGGTCAGTCAGAGATATCGATCCGTTCCGCAACGAGGAAGAATGGATACGCTCTCCTTTACAATGCGCGGTTTATTTACAGACGTTTGGGGAGGCATAATATCAGGCGATTGAGGCGCAACGATTTTTGATTAACGTAGGTTTTGTACATGCAACCGGTCAGTTTATTGTATGGCCTACAATGGCATTTGCAGCAGCTTGGTGATCTGCAAACCGTCTGGGACGATTATCGCGGACAGGGCATCCACGTCGGCATCTACGATACGGGGGTGGATACCACTCATTCCTCCCTCGCCCCCAACTACGACCCGAGCCGTGAGGTGACGATCAAAGGCGTTACCTATTCCGGCCGATTCACGCCGGGTCAGGGAATGGCCTATCACGGTACGGCCGTGGCCGGCCTCATCGCGGGCAAGGGTGGACTTCTCGATCCGGTCGGGGTCGCCTTCCAGGCGAGCATCACGAGCGTCAACTTCCTGGATGATGAAAGCGCGCTTTCCGAACGCTACTACAAGGAAGCCTTCCGGCAGATGACGAACTTCGATGTCGTCAACAAGAGCTGGGGCTCACCGGAAGGCAGCCGCTATTTCAAAAATGCGGAGATGGCGGCAATCTACGCCAATGCTTCTGCGGAGGGCCGGGATGGGCTTGGCACCACCATCGTCCAGGCGGGCGGCAATGAGAATATGGATGCGGGGGCGGATGCATACAGCAATTTCCGCCATACGATTACGGTCGGATCGACGCTCCGCAGCGGCTATCGCAGTGATTTCTCGAACTACGGCAGCAGCCTTCTGGTCGTTGCTCCCGGTTCCGGAAAAGAGGGTACGGTCTGGACGACCGATATCAGCGGTGAGGAAGGGCGTGGACAGTACAGCGTCATCCGGGACTTCCACGGAACTTCGGCATCGACGCCGATGGTCACCGGCGTCGTCACCTTGATGCTGAACGCCAATCCCGGGCTTGGATGGCGTGATGTGCAGGAAATACTGTCCCTGACGAGCCGGCATACCGGAAGCGCCATCGGCGCGTCAGCGCCCATCGGCGCGGAAGTCGGGGCATGGCAGATCAACGACGCCTCCGACTGGAACGGCGGCGGGCGGCATTTCAGCGTGGACTACGGATACGGCCTCGTGGATGCGTATGGCGCAACGCGGATGGCGGAGGCCTGGAAGTACACCTCATCGCAAGCCTGGACATCGACCAACGAGACGTCGATCGAGGTGGATCTTCTTACCGGTGGTGGCACGCTTGGGCGTTATTCGGTTTCGATCGATCAGGCCATGCTCATCGAACATGTGGAAATCGACGTTTCCTTCACGCACCCCCTGCCCGCGACCGTTCGCATCTCCCTGGTCAGCCCGGATGGACAGATATTCCAGGTGCAGGACTTCACCTCGCTCAGCGGCACGAGCCGATCCAGCATCGAGGCGAAGCTTCGAATGGAATCGTTGCGCGGTGTTTCCACCTTGGGCACGTGGGAGGTTGTCTTCGACGATCCGGCGAACGAGGGCTGGGGTGGTATGGTTTCCCACCTGAACCTCAAGGCGTATGGCCATGCCGACGGCGCCAACGATGTGTATCACTACACCGACGAATTCGCGACGATGGCCGCCATCGACAAGGCGCGCACAGTCCTTCGCGACACCGATGGCGGGGTTGACTGGATCGATGCGTCGGCGGTTCATGGCGCATCGCTCATCGACCTGGCGGCCGGGACCGGAACGATCGCCGGCACGGCCGTTGCGGTCGCGGGCATCGAGAACGCGGTCGGCGGTGACGGTGCCGATACGCTCCTGGGAAGCGCGGGCGCCAACTACCTTGTCGGCATGCGCGGAAACGACATCCTGGACGGGCGTGGCGGCGCAGATACGTTGAGCGGCGGACGCGGCGACGACCTGTATCGTGTCTACGGCATGAACGAGGTCATCCAGGAGGTGGATGGCGAGGGCAGCGATACGCTGCTCGTCGATGGCAGCTATACGCTTGCCGACGGCGTCAGCATCGAAACAATGCGGCAGGTCGGGACAGGCGGCTCGGCAAGGCTGGCCGGCAACGCCCAGGCCCAGACGCTGCACGGTCGTGCCGGGGCCGACACGCTGGATGGGCGCGGCGGCAACGATCTGGCCTACGGCTATGCCGGCGACGATATCTACTACGTGGATTGCGCAGGCGATCGCGTCTTCGAAACCGCCGACAATGGCTACGATACGGTTCTGACCGCAGGCAGCTATAGGCTTCAGGCCGACCAGGAAATCGAGCGGCTGGCGCTTGCGGACGCGACCACCAAAGTCGGCGCGGCACTGACCGGCAATGCCTACCGCCAAAGCATCGATGGCGGCGCCGGAAACGACACGCTCGACGGCGGCGGCAGCGGCGGGGACAGGCTGACGGGTATGGGTGGCGACGACCTCTACCGGGTCTATGCCTCATCGGACGTCATCGTCGAAGCGGCGAACGGTGGATACGATACGCTGGTCCTGACCGGCAGCGAGTACAGGCTTGCGCCGGATGTTTCCGTGGAGCGTCTGGAGTTCGCGAAAGGCTCGCTGGGCGGCCGGATCTTCGGCAACGCCATAGCGCAGACGATCATTGGCAATGAAAGCGGCAACATCCTGGATGGCGGCGGGGGGTCCGATGCGATCTATGCCAGCCTGAGCGCCCCGAAGCAGGCAACGAACTTCCTCACATCCTTCCTGCAGATCGACAAGGATACGATCCTCTTTTCGACGCCATTGGGTGCCGACAATGTGGACCGCATCTACAACTTCGACCCCGGTGTCGCTGCCTCGACCATGAAGGTCCTGTGGTGGACGGTGACGACGCCCGGCACCGTTATCGACCAGATCGGCCTGTCCAAATCGGTCTTCGACAAGATCGCACTGGGGACGTTGACGGAGAGCGCCTTCTGCAATCTCCAGAGCGAAAAGCTCGGAGCAGCAGACCGCATCCTCTACGACGGCAGGTCAGGTTCGCTTTACTATGACGCCGACGGATCGGGGACGCAGGCTGCCGTGAAGTTTGCGGAGGTGGATGCGGGCCTTGCGATGAAGGCTTCAAATTTCTTCGTCTATGCGTAGTAATCGACAGTTCTGAACGGCTGGACTGATACCGGCCGTGCATAGACCTGTTAAGGCACAAGAGCGCCCCCAGACAATTTATGCATAAAATATATAAATTTTACTAAATATCAAAATAATAATAATAAAATCATTGATTATTTTGTGGAGTAGATGATGTTTATGGCTAAAGATATTCGCAATGTTTTCCATAAGATCGGCCTACAGACACACTACATTCTGAAATACGATGGCGATTCGCTCGATGGCGTCAATGCGAAACGTATGCACTTCGATGCATCTGAACACCACCTCTTTGATTCAGAGGAAGATTGGTACATCAACGGTTTTACGAAAGTCAAAGGCGGCTCGTATGCCGATACACTAATCGGCGATAGCACGAATGACTCCTTCTGGGGGAGTTCGGGGAACGATAGTATTGAAGGAAGAGGTGGGGACGACAATCTCTACGGCGACAACGGATCTGATTTTCTTCACGGAGGGGGTGGCAATGACACCTTGGAGGGCGGCTCAGACAATGACACGCTGATACGCTCAAGGGCGAAGGCGGCAACGATCTGCTTTACGGCCTCGGCGGCAACGACTCGCTCGATGGCGGCGATGGCTCGGACATGCTCGACGGCGGTGTTGGGCAGGACACCATGGCCGGCGGGCTTGGTGACGATACCTACTATGTGGATTCCTCTGGCGATCAGGTCGTTGAGCGGCAAGGCGAGGGCTACGACATGATCATCGCCAAGGGCGACTACGCCCTGGCCGAAGGCGTATCGATCGAGCTCCTGCGCGCCGACGACATGTATGGCAAGGTTTCGGTGCAGTTGCGGGGCAACGCCTTCGCCCAGACCATCTCGACCGGTAACGGCAACGATACGCTGGACGGCAGAGGCGGCGGCGATACTCTTTCGGGCGGCGCGGGCGATGATCGCTACACCGTCTACAGCACGGCCGACAGCATCGTCGAATATGATCGCGAAGGCTTCGACGTCGTCGCCGTCCAAGGCGCCGATTACGCGCTGGCGGCCGGTACCGAGGTCGAGCGGATCGAGATCGCCTCTTCCGGCAAGAGCAGGGTCGTGGGCAATGAACTGTCCCAGACCATCGTCGGCAACGGGTTCGACAACACGATCGATGGCGGCGGCGGCAACGACATTCTCTATGGCAGCGCCAAGGGCGCCACGCTGTGGAGCAATATCGTCAAGGTCTTCTCTCCCGGCGACAGCGATACGTTCCTGTTCTCCACCGCGCTCGGCGCCAACAATGTGGACCGCATCCACAATTTCGAAGCCGGCATCGGCGGCTTCAGCACGAAGGTCCTGTGGTGGACGATCGACTTTCCCGGCACGGTCATCGACCGCATCGGACTGTCCAAGTCGATCTTCGACACGATCGGCGTTGGGACGCTTTCGGACAAGGCCTTCTGCGACATGGGCAAGGAGAAGGTCAGCGCCGCGGACCGCATTCTCTATGACCGCAACAGCGGCTCTATCTACTACGACGTGGACGGGTCCGGCGCCCAGGCCGCCATCAAGTTCGCCGAGGTCGATGCAGGCCTTGCGATGAAGGCCTCCAACTTCTTCGTCTATGCCTGAGAATTGCGGGGAGCGCCGACCGAAATGGCCGGCGCTCCCCCCCCCCTGACCTGTCACGCACAGACGCACGGCTCGGACATAAGCGCTGCGCCGAGCCATCGGCGCGGCGTTCGTCGCCAAGGTGCCGACAAAGCCATAGAACGTCATCTGCCGGGTGAGGTCGTCATCTTACCCTGACCCCGACGATAGGCCATCCGATCTCACAACAACACTTGGCGAAAGTGGCCAAGCCACATACCGGCTTGGGAAATCCTTCTCGCAGCCCAAACCACGATGGCGCCAAAACATTGGCCAACCACGTAGCACCATGCCTCAGGGCTGAGCATCATTCTGATATTTTTACGAGCATTTCAACTTCCAGTTTATAGAAACGTTAGCGCACATTACAGTACATTCAAGAATTAAATTTCTACATTTTATTTCTACAAGAATGGTTTCAGCATGAAAACGATTGGGAGCGCGCAATCTGCGCCCTTTGTCGCATCGAGTTTTGGCTTATCCGCATCTGTTTTGGGGTTAGAGGCCTGCAAGACCGGACGCATATTGCAATACCGGTAAGCCGAACCCCTACCGCATTCTCATACTCCGACTGCCCGTCCAGCGCGGGCACCCGAGTGGTCGCGCGCACTCATAAGCTGCACGCAGTCGCTTGGTGATTGTGCGCGCACAAAAATGTCTCGTTTTAATCTTCCATATCAGAGCAACGTCATGTTCAGTTTCAGATCGTTCTTCACGAGTATATTCAACCCATTTCGTCCAGCTCCCGCTCCCGCTCCCGTGGCCCGCATGGTCCTGGATGATACCGATGTTTCAGGCGCGTCGTGGATGGACGCCACGTCCGCGACAGGACCCTTGTTCATCAACATGTCCAGGGACACCGTCACCTTCGACGGCCGCAGTTACCAGACAGCCAGCAAGCCGAATTTTCAAAGCGGGTCCGGCGACGACTTCATCTGGGGCAATTCGAGCGCCAACAAGATCAATGGCGGCTTAGGAAACGACGCTCTCTTCGGGCGTGACGGCGCGGATACGCTCGACGGCGGCATTGGCCACGACCAACTCTTCGGCGAGGTCGGAGATGACATCCTTCTGGGCGGCCAGGGGAACGACCTCTTGGACGGCGGCATCGGAACCGATACATTGCGGGGCGGCGCCGGTGACGACACGTATATCGTCGACCTGACATCCGATAGTGTGTTTGAAGCCGATGCTGAAGGCTACGACACCGTCAGGGTAGCAGTCGACTATACGCTTCTGAGCGGCCAATCCATCGAGCGCCTCGAGGCTGCCGATCCATCGAGCACGGCCCGCCACAAACTGGTCGGGAACAGCCTGCAACAGACCATCGTAGGCGGCGCGGGTCAGGATACGCTGGACGGTGCCGGGGGTGGCGACACGTTGATGGGCGGGCTCGGAGACGACCGCTATACCGTCTACAGCTCAGCAGACAAGATCATCGAAGCCGTCAACGAGGGATACGACACCGTCCTCGTCAAAGCCCAGGAATACCGGCTGACACAGGGCGCTGCGGTGGAGCGGCTGGAGCTGGCGGATGACAATGCCCGCATCGTCTCCGGCAACGAGCATTCGCAGACCATCGTCGGCAACGCCTTCAACAACATTATCGATGGCGGTGCTGGAAACGACACGCTGATCGGCGGCAATCCGACCGGGAAGGCCGGTATCCTGGCATTCGCCATGCCGATGCTCTTCAGCGATTACGACACGTTCCGCTTCTCAACACCCCTTGGCCCGGACAATGTCGACAAAATCGTAGACTTCAACAATCAGGTCGATCCCGTTACCGGCGTCCTCAAGGTTCTCGCTTTGGACTTCACAACGCCCTTCCGTGGGCGCGATACGATCGAATTGTCGAAGGCGATCTTCACGCAGCTTCCCATCGGAAACCTTTCCGCATCGGCGTTCTGCCAACTGGATACGCAAGCGCTCAATGCTGACCATCGCATTCTGTACTCGGCCAGCACAGGATCGATCTTTTACGATTCAGACGGCTCCGGCAGCGCCCTGGCGATTAAGTTCGCTGAGCTGAACGCGCATCAATCTCTCAATTTCACAAGCTTCGTGGTCTCTGCATAATTTTTCCGCGATTTATTTATCGTTCTATACCAGGATTTATATTATGAGAATTTTCTCAAAACTGCTCTCCAATTGGAGCCTTTCATCCCTCTTCTACACACGACCGTCGAACAACAAGACCGCGGAGGACCCTTACAGCGGCAGTGACTGGCTTGATCTCCGAAGCGCAAATGAGAACATCGTTGTAAATTTCCCGAGCTTTACTCGCTTTACTGGCAATTTTGACCACAACTGGAACGTTAATTCGGACGTCCGCAGTGTCATAACCGGAAGAGGGAATGATACGCTGGTCGGCGATAACCGAGCCAACAAATTCGTTACACAGGCCGGCGACGACTATCTCGACGGAGGTCAAGGAAGCGATACGCTGGAAGGAGGAGCGGGAAACGACACATACTATGTCGATTCATCCAATGACGTGGTGATAGAACGCGCCAACGAGGGCAACCGTGACAGCGTCCATACGACGAGCGACTTCACCCTCGGCGACAATCAGTCGATCGAGTATCTGTTTGCCGATCAGACCCGCCAGCATGGCGGACTGAGCCTCAAGGGCAATGCGCTGCAGCAGACCATCACGGGCTGGACCGGCAATGATACGCTCGATGGCGGCGGCGGCGGGGACAATCTTGGTGGCCTCGGTGGCGACGATACGTACATCGTCCGCTCATCGGAGGATACCGTCGTCGAGTTCCCAAACGCCGGGCGGGACAGGGTCATCGTCAACGTCGCCAACTATCAACTTACGACGCATTCTGAGATTGAACGGATCGAAGCCGGCTCCGATGCGCGGACGATCGTCGGCAACCAGTTCGCCCAGACCATCGTGGGCAACGACGCAAACAATATTATCGACGGCGGGCTTGGGAACGATACTTTGGATGGTGGCGACAAGTCCGGCTTGTTGAGCATTCTTTGGAAGGATGTGGATACATTCCGCTTCTCCACGGCACTTGGAGCCGATAATATTGATACGATCACCAACTTTCACCTTGCGAAGGATGGCGTGCCGTTCCTTTCGTCGACACCGTTGGGGGGTCTGTTCAGTCTGGTAACCAACTTCATCGGATCGCTGATCGGTCAGTCGGCCGAATCCGACAAGATCGCGCTGTCGCAATCGGTATTCACCGGCATCGGCGTCGGGCAATTGAAGGAGAACGCGTTCTGCACGCTCGATACGGACGCGGTAACCGCTTCCGATCGAATTCTGTACCAGAAGAGCACGGGAGCGCTGTATTACGACGCGGACGGCTCCGGCTCCATCGCCGCCATTCAGTTCGCGAATGTGGAAGCCGGGCTCGCCATGAAAGCATCCTGCTTCTTCGTCTACGCCTGACGCAGGGGACGACGCGCCCGAGCTTTGCGTATAGCGCCGTGTCCGTCCGGGCACGGCCGCTTCGCGGGTCAGATCCAAGGCGCGGAGGCTTCCCCTACCCTATCGAGCGGCAACCCTGCCCGTAAGCCCGGCCTGTGCACCCGGCACGAGCGGCAGCGCCAGAATGCGTGCCGGATCGACCGGCCCCGGCATATCGATGCTTCCCGGCGGGACCGGCGCATAGCCGAGCGGAACGTAATAGGCTCGATCTCCCACCAGGAAAATGACCTCCTCGCCGGCAGCGGCCGCGGCCTCCGCGGCCATTTTCATCAAGGCGCGGCCGATGCCGAGGCTCTTGAATTGCGGGCGCACGGCCAGCGGCCCAAGCATGAGGGCCGGCCGGTCGCCGATCCGAACGGGCGTCTGGCGCACGGACCCGATCACCTCCCCGTTCAGGCAGGCCACGAAGGAGAGGTCGGGTGCATGGGGCGCCATTTCCCGAACGCGGGCAGCGGCGCGCGCGTGCCGGCCGGGCCCGAACGCCTCGGCTGCAATGGATTCGATAGCGGCGGCATGCGCGGGAAGTTCCAGGCCGAACTGCAGTTCGGCGACGAAGGGACGAGACAACATGATGGGACCGGATGGTGACGCGGCGAAGTCTTCCCGCCCGTCGGCCGGCAACACGGCTTTCAGGCGGAGGCTTTGGCTGCGGCTGGCGCCGCTGGCAGGCTTCGTCGTCGCAGAAGGCGCAAGTGTGTGCCCGATCGTCTCTTTTCCATCTGATCTTCGCCTCTATCATGCGCTCTTGAAAGCGTCCATTGCATTTTGGGCGATGGACGTGGGCCGCCGGCCGAGGACAGGAGTGCATGCGCATGGGGTTGCTGGTCGATGGAAAGTGGGAAGACGTGTGGTACGACACCACGTCGACCGGCGGCAGCTTCCAGCGCGAACAGAGCCGCTTCCGGGACTGGATCACGGCCGATGGCGGCCCGGGCCCGGATGGCCAGAAGGGTTACCCTGCTGAAGCCGGGCGCTACCATCTCTATGTCTCGCTCGCCTGCCCCTGGGCCCATCGCACGCTGATCCTGCGCAGGCTGAAGGGCCTGGAGGAGATCATCTCCCTGTCGGTCGTGGACTGGCTCATGGCCGAAAAAGGCTGGACCTTCTCCGACCGTCCCGGCGCCATTCCCGACAGCGTCAACGGCGCGCATCATCTGTTCGAGGTCTACCTGAAGGCCAAGCCGGACATGACGGGGCGGGTCACCGTGCCGGTCCTGTGGGACAAGCAGACGAACAGCATCGTCAGCAATGAATCGGCCGAGATCATCCGCATGTTCAATGCGAGCTTCGACGCCTTTGGACGGGCCGATGTCGATTTCTATCCGCAGGCCCTGCGGGCCGAGATCGATGCCATGAACGCATTCGTCTACGAGGCCATCAACAACGGCGTCTATCGCTGCGGTTTTGCCACCACGCAGGAGGCGTATGAAAAGCCCTTCATGAGGCTCTTTGCGGCTCTCGACGACATCGAAGCGCGGCTCGGCACGCAGCGTTACCTGATCGGCGACCGGTTGACGGAGGCGGACTGGCGGCTCTTCACCACGCTCATTCGCTTCGACGCCGTCTATGTCGGCCATTTCAAATGCAATCTGCGCCGCATCGCAGACTATCCGAACCTGTGCGACTACATGCGGGAACTCTATCAGTGGCCGGGCATCGCTGAGACGGTGAACTTCCAGCACATCAAGGGCCACTACTATCAGAGCCACAAGACGATCAACCCGACCGGCATCGTGCCGCTCGGCCCCGAGCTGGACCTCGACCGACCGCACGGCCGCGCCCGGCTGCCGGCATGGTCACCAGAGGGGGCTTGAGGGCGCCTCCGCGCGCAGCTCAGCCAGCCGGCGCAGCGTTGCCGGGGTGACGCCCTCCGGCAGGCTGTCGGGTGGGAAGAAGCCGCTTTCGGCAATCTCCCGATCCGGCGCATGGGGCGCCGACTGCACGGCGTGGTCGCAGGCATAGAGGACGACGTGATCGCGCCGCGAAGCCGCGCGGTTGAAATGAACGGAGACGAGGCGCAGCGGCGCCAGCGCCGTCAGGTTGCCTTCCTCGGCCATTTCCCGCAGCGCGGCGGCTTCGATGCTTTCGCCCGGATCGACGCCGCCGCCGGGAAGATGCCAGCCCGCAACATAGGTGTGCCGCACCAGGAAGATGCGGCCTGCCACATCGAAGGCCGCGACACGCACCCCGAGCGTCATTGGACGCAGGGCCAGGAAGGCGAGATGTCGCAGTCTCGATAGCATGCTCAAACTCTTGTCACCCGATAAGGCTTTCCAAACTCCCTCGCCCGGTTACATTCCCGACGATGTTTCGAATAGCGCATCTTTCCGACATCCATCTTGGCCCGCTGCCCGAGCTCTCCTACCGTGAGCTCGCCTCCAAGCGGATCACCGGTTACATCAACTGGCAGCGCAATCGAAAGCGCGCCATGTTCGGCGATACGTTGCTGCAGCTCGTGGCGGACATGCGGCAGAACAGGCCCGACCATGTCACCGTTACGGGCGACCTCGTCAACCTGGCGACCAAGACCGAGGTGGACGGAGCGCGTCTCTGGCTCCAGGATCTGGGCAAGCCGGACTGGATCTCCGTCGTACCGGGCAATCACGACGCCTATGTCCCCGGCGCCCTCAACCGCGCCTGCCGTGAATGGAACCCCTATATGGTCGGGGATGAGGGGCTGGAATTCGACGACCGGCGCTTTCCCTACATGCGGGTGCGTGGCCCCGTCGCCATTATCGGAACGTCGAGCGCCGAGGCCACCGTGCCCTTCTTCGCCACCGGCAGCTTCAAGCGCCGCCAGGCGCTGCGCACGGCGCAGCTCCTGCGGCAGGCGCATGGCCTCGGCCTGTTCCGGATCGTCCTCATCCATCATCCGCCGATTTCCGGCGCCGCGGCCTGGTCCAAGCGCCTGGTCGGCAAGCAGTTCTTCTCACGCGTCATCAGCGATGCGGGCGCTGAACTCGTGCTGCACGGCCACACCCATCTGGATACGCTGTACTGGCTGAACGGTCACGGCGGAACGCGGGTGCCGGTCTGCGGCGTCCCGTCGGCCAGCCAGAGCGCCGGGCACGAGAAACCGGCCGCGCGCTACAATCTCTTCGACATCGATGGCGGCCCCGGCGAATGGAGCCTCGTCCAGCGCGAGCGGGGCCTGACACCCGACGGCAGCCGGATCGACTGGATCCGGGAGCGCAAGCTCCTTGCGAACGGCACCGCCGTGGCCACCGGTCCTACGGTCGACTTGCCTCCGGCCCGCCGCAGCGAAGACCGGCCGCAGGAGCCGTAAGGCGCGCCCGCGGAGTGCCCTTCTCACCGTGAGGGCATCAGACCTCAAGACCCCGGCTCCGCCAGGACGTCGCGAACCTCGTCGCGGAGCCACTCCCGCAAGGTCATGATCATCGGTTCCTCTTCCTCGCCCGGGCGATGGACGAGGTCGTAGCCGCGCCCGGCCGGCAGGCGGATGCCGGCAAACGGCTCTACGAGGCGCCCCGCCGCAATATCCTCGCAGACCAGGGCACTGCGTCCGAGGGCAACGCCCTCCCCGCGAATCGCCGCCTCTATGGCAAGGCTTCCATGGCTGAAGGTGGGCCCCCGCATTCGCGGCGCCGACACCCCCGCGGCCTTGAACCAGAGCGCCCATTTGGGAAGCGTGCTGTCGTCGTGGAGGAGCCGCTCCTCGTTGAGCAGCGTGCAGCCCAGAAGGTCTGCCGGAACCGTAATTTGCTTCTCGTCGCGGTAATGCGGGCTGCAGACCGGGCACATGGTTTCGTCGAGGATGCGCTCCGAGACGGTCTGAGGGTAGCTGCCGACGCCGTAGCGGATCGTGGCATCGACCCGTCCGTCCGACAGGTCGATGTTGACGTCGCTGACCTCCAGGTGGATGTCGACCGAGGGGAGCCGCGCAGCGAGCCGATGGAGCCGCGGAGCGAACCATTTGGCGGCAAAGGAAACGCTCGTGCTGATTGTCAGGCGGTCGTTCCCGCCTTGTACCCGCAGGCGGTCGGCATCCCTTGCGATATCCGCAAGCGCCCGGCTTACCGTCTGGTGGAATGCGGCTCCGGCCTGCGTCAGGACGATCTGCCGGGTGAGGCGGCGGAACACAGGGAAGCCCAGCTCCTCCTCCAAAGCCCGGATCTGGCGGCTGATCGCGCCGGCCGTCACGTGAAGCTCGGCACCGGCTTGCGTCATGCTCAGGAGCCGTCCTGTCGCCTCGAAGGCGCGGAGTGTCTGAAGGGGTGGGAGGCGGTTTGACATGGCGCACCGACGCTTGCATTCCGCTCAAGCATAGCGGGCCGACATATCGTTTGTCATGACGCTTCGCCGGGTGCGAAGAGCCATCGGATGTCTCAAACGGGCGGCCCTCTTTCCATGACCATAGACGCATCTGGAAACACCGCGGGCACACAGGTTTCGTTGCGCTCGTCATGGAGCGTCCCGGCCATGCTGGTTCTTGCCCTCCTGTGGGGCCTGTCCATTCCGATCACGAAGCTTGGCCTTGCCTCGATGCCGCCGCTGACATTGACGGCGTTGCGCTTCGCGATCGCGGTTCCGGTCTTCATGCTGTTCGGGCTCGGCCGCCTCCGGCTTCCCTGGAAGGCCGTGCCCAAGGTCGCCGCGCTCGGCATAGTGGGGATCGGCGTCGGCCAGGTCGCGCAGACCTTCGGGATCGCGGGAACCGCGGCCTCGGTCAGCACCATCATCTCGGCAACGATCCCGCTCTTCGTCGTGGTGTTTGCGAGCCTGCGCCTTCGCCAATCGGTCGGGCGCCTGCAAAGGGTCGGCCTTCTTGCCGCCTTCGGCGGGATCGCGCTCGTCGCTTTCGGCCAGGGGGACGGCGCCTCCGGCCTTGCGGGGACGACGTTTTCCGGCGTGGCCCTCGTCTTCCTGTCGGCGGTGACGATCGCCTTCTACTACGTCTGGAGCGTCGAGCTGACGCAAGCCTTCGGGACCGTCACGGTCTCGATCTGGAGCACGGTTGCCGGCTTCGCGGTCCTCTTGCCGTTCAGCGCGTGGGAAATGTCACGGACCGCTTTCACCCTGGAACCGGCGGCCGTTGCGGCTGCGGCCTATCTCGGCGTCCTGGTGACGGTCGCGGGCCTGTTCCTGTGGCTTTGGCTTCTGCGGACGGTCCCGGCCCGCGTCGCCGCGAGCGTTCAATTCCTGCAGCCCGTCTTCGGGATCGCCGCCTCGGCGGCGATGTTCGGCGACAGGATGGGGCCGCTCTTCATCTGCGGCGTGGTCCTGATCCTCGTCGGCGTCGGGCTGGCGATCAGCCGGCAACGCGCCGCACGGCAGGTGGCGGCGGCCGAGCCCTCCCCCGTGCGGTAAATGCGCAACTTCCACCAACCGTACCGGCGGGGACGGTCGTGGCTTGTGGCGCCTGCCCCACCTGGTCTATGCCGGTCGTCGCCACATTCCTGCGCAGGGTCGATGCCGTGCAACACCAACGCTTCACCGCAGCCCTGCCCGCCCTCGCCGCCGGCCTTCTGACGGCGGCGATTGCCTTTACCTCCAGCTTCTCAGTGATCGTGCAGGGTTTGCACGGTGTCGGCGCGACGGTGGATCAGGCGGCCTCGGGCCTCTTTGCCCTGTCGGTCACGATGGGCCTGTGCAGCATCCTCTATTCCTGGGCGAGCAGGATGCCCATCTCCATCGCCTGGTCGACGCCCGGCGCCGCCTTCCTGGCCATTGCGGGCACGCCTTCGGCGGGCTATCCGGCCGCCATCGGCGCCTTCGTCGCAACCGGGCTTCTGATCCTCGTGGCAGGGCTGATCAAACCGTTCGGCCGCCTCATCACAAAGGTGCCGCGCTCGCTCGCCAATGCCATGCTGGCGGGCATCCTGTTCGATCTGTGTATGGCCCCCGTGCGGGCGGCCGCCGCCGTTCCGCTGGATGCCGGGCTCATCATCGCAACCTTTCTCCTGGTCGGCGCCGTCAAGCGCCTGGCGGCCGTGCCGGCCGCCGCGCTCGTCACCATGGCGCTCATCCTGTTCCGGGCGGGTGACACGGTGCCGGGCCTTGCCAGCCTGACGGGCCCGATCGCCGTCATGCCGCAATTCGACCTGTCGGCCATCATCGGCATTGCCCTGCCGCTCTTCGTCATCACCATGGCGTCCCAGAACGTGCCGGGCCTCGCCATCCTGAAACTCAACGGATACGAGCCGGCGCCGGGGCCGATCTTCGTCGGCACCGGCCTTGCGACGGCGCTGGCGGCGCCCTTCGGCGCGCTCGCGTTCAACCTTGCCGCCATCACGGCCGCGCTTTGCGCGGGGCCGGAAGCCGGCCCGGACAAGCGTTTGCGCTACCTGGCCGGAATCTCCAGCGGCGCGGCCTACATCCTGTTCGGGCTGGCCGCCGGCTGGATCGTCACCTTCGCGGCGCAAGCGCCGCTTCTGATCGGCACGATTGCCGGTCTGGCGCTGTTGGGCGCGCTCGCCAGCTCACTGCATGGCGCGATGGAGGTTGTGAAGGAGCGCGAGGCAGCCGCCGTCTGCTTCCTGGTCTCGGCGTCCGGGCTGGCCTTCCTGGGCGTCAGCGCTGCCTTCTGGGGCCTCGTATCGGGCGCTGGCGTGCTCGGCCTGCGGCGGCTGGCAGGGTCAGATCAGCGGCGCGCCGCTTAGGAGCGACAGGCCGATCAACGCGCCCGCACCCAGGACGGCGCCGATGATGATCCAGGCAAGCGCCAGCATCAGGGCCGTCTGCCGCCCCGCGCCCGCCGGTCGCGAATCCTCGACCATGTCCGGGCCGGCAATGACCAAACGGCCGGCATCCCCGCGCGCGGCAACCCGGTCCGACAGCGCGAGCGCGCGGTCCCGCTCCACGATGCGCTCGGCCACATACTCCGTCACGGCATCGACGATGCGCTGCGGATCGGTGGATTCGGACAGGGTGACGCGCCCGAGCCGGGTTTCCCGCAGGAAGCGATAGGTGACGCGGTCGCGCGCCATGGAAACATGCGCCGTGCCATCCACCCAGTAGCGGGGCTGCGGACCTTCCGAAAGGGTGAAGTCGAACAGGTCGTCCGTCGCCGGAACGGCATCGGAGACTTCCTTCATATCGTCGGCCAGGGTGGCCAGCCGGGCGCGCTCCGCCTCGCGTATGTCGACCACGATGTCGGACCGCTGCGCCGCCGCGATCTTGGCCGCACGCACCGCATCCGTCAGCCGGCGGGACCCCTTGGCCACCGCAAGATCTGTCTTTGGCTCGCCCATGTCGCTTCTCCGACCATTCCGCATGTCGGGTGCAGTAGACACCGGGGCTCGTTAAGAAAATGCGACGACGGCACGCAAAAGCGCAACCGCCGCCGCCCGGCCCCTACTCGGCCGTGGTCTCCTCCGGCCTCATCAGGATGCGGTTCGCGGCCGCCACGATCGCCTTCAGCGATGCGGAGACGATGTTGTGGTCGATGCCCGCGCCGAAGACCTTGCCGCCCGGAAACTCGATTTCCATGTAGGAAATCGCCGTCGCGTTGGAGCCGTGCTGCAGCGAGTGCTCTGCATAGTTGGCCACTGCCATGTCGATGCCGATATGGCGCGACAGGGCATCGACGAAGCCGTCGATCGGGCCCGTCCCGCGGCCTTCGATCCGAACCTCTTCACCGCGGTCCAGAATGACGGCCTCGACAAGCCGGTCGGACCGGCCGCCGCCTTCCGCGCGCGTCAGATGTTCTTCGAAGCGCAGCGGCGCACCGGGCTGCTCGACATAGGTTTCCAGGAATTGCTCGTAGATGCGGCGCGCCGGCATCTCCTTGCCTTCCTGGTCGGTGATGCGCTGGATCTCGTCCCGGAACTCGATCTGCAGGTTGCGCGGCAGGTTCAACCCGTAATCGGCCTGCAGCACATAGGCGATGCCGCCCTTGCCGCTCTGCGAGTTGATGCGGATGATCGCCTCGTAGCTGCGCCCGACATCCTTCGGATCGATCGGCAGGTACGGGACCTCCCAGACCGGCGTATTGGCGGCCCGGGCGGCCTTCATGCCCTTGTTGATCGCGTCCTGGTGCGAGCCGGAAAAGGCCGTGTAGACGAGCTCGCCGACATAGGGGTGGCGCTCGGGGATGCGCAGCTGGTTGCAGTGCTCGTAGACATCCTTGATGCGGTTGATGTCCGAGACGTCCAGCTCCGGATCGACGCCTTGCGTGAAGAGGTTCAAGGCCAGCGTCACCAGATCAACATTGCCGGTGCGCTCACCGTTTCCGAACAGCGTTCCCTCCACGCGGTCGGCGCCGGCCATCAGCCCCAGCTCGGTCGCGGCGATGGCCGTGCCCCGGTCGTTATGCGGGTGCAGCGACAGGATGATCGCGTCCCGCCGATCGAGGTTCCGGCTCATCCATTCGATCTGGTCGGCATGGATGTTGGGGGTGGACATCTCCACCGTGGCCGGCAGGTTCAGGATCAGCTTGTTATCCACCGTCGGCTGGATGATCTCCGACACCGCGTTGCAGATCTCGAGCGCGAATTCCAGCTCCGTGCCGGTGAAGCTTTCGGGCGAATACTGGAAGCGGAACCCGCCCCCCGCCTTGGCGGCCATGTCGGCGATCATCTTGGCCGCGTCGGTCGCGATCTCCTTGATGCCCGCGCGGTCCTTCTGGAACACGACCCTGCGCTGCAGCTCGCTCGTCGAATTGTAGAAATGCACGATCGGGCGATGCGCCCCTTCGAGCGATTCGAAGGTCCGGGCGATCAGCTCGGGCCGGCACTGGACCAGCACCTGGAGCGAGACGTCCTCCGCCACGCCGCCCTCTTCCACCGCCCAGCGGGTGAAGTCGAAATCGGTCTGCGAGGCCGACGGGAAACCGATCTCGATCTCCTTGAAGTTCATATCCTTCAGGAGCGCGAACATGCGCGCCTTGCGCTCATGGCCCATCGGGTCGACCAGGGCCTGGTTACCGTCGCGCAGGTCGACGGAGCACCAGATCGGCGCCTTCTCGATCCGGCGGGACGGCCATTGGCGGTCCTGCAAATCGACATGCGGGTACGGGACGTATTTTTCGGCGGCCTTGGCCATGACGGGACGGCCGGAAGGTTTGGCCGGTATGCTGGACTGCGACATCGTCTTTGCCTCTTCAAGGACCGCACCCGCCGGCGCACTCATCGTGCCGGCCGCGGCCTTCGGGTCTGTCTAACTTGGGTTTGCGAGGGGACGACTGCGTCAGCAAGGCGCCGGCTTCGACCGCCGGGCGCCCCCTCTCAACGGGCCCGACGACCGCCGCTAAGGAGCAGAAGGAGGCTGGGGCAGGCGCGCGCGAAGCCGTCGGCAGAGCCGATAGGGCATTCCATGTCGTGCGAGCCGAGATTCGTCATGCCGGCAAATTGCGTCGGCGCGTTGCCGAATGCAAGCCCCTTCCCGTCGAAACCTTCACAGGATCGGAACGCCGACCTGCTTGGCCTCGTCCTCCGGCTCCACATGGATCAGCACGTTGGCGCCCCGGAACCGCTCCTGCAGCCGCGCCTCGATCCTGTCGCAGATCACATGCGCCGTACCGACCGTCATGCCGCTCGGCACGACCATGTGGAACTCGATGAAGAAGGCCGGCCCGGCATGGCGCGTGCGCAGGTCATGCACTTCGAGCGCGCCGTCCGCATGGGCGGAGATGATGCCGCGCACCTCCTCCAGCTCGCCCGGATCCATGGCCTGGTCCATCAGCCCCGACAGGGAACTGGTCACCACTTTCAGCCCCTCGCGCAGGATGTTGAGCGCCACGAGCGCGGCCATCAGCGGGTCGAGCACGTGCCAGCCGGTCAGGATCGCAAGGCCCAGCCCCGCCAGCACCCCGACGGAGGTGAAGACATCGGCCATGATGTGCCGGCCGTCGGCGGCAAGCGCCGGGGAGCGCCGCGCCCGGCCCTGCCGGATCAGGTAGGTGCCCCAGATCGCGTTGACGACGGTCGCCACGGCGTTGATCGCCATGCCCTGGGCCGGCGTGTCCAGCGCCCGCGGCATCTGCCATGCGGCCCAAGCCTCCCGCAGGATCAGGAGCGCCGCCACCGTGATCAGCACGCCTTCCAGGACGGCCGAGAAATACTCTGCCTTGTGGTGGCCGAAGGGATGATCGGTGTCGGCCGGGCGCGCCGAAACGTTGATCGCCCACAGGGCGGCCAGGCTGGCCACCACGTTGACGACGGACTCCAGCGCGTCCGAGTAGAGCGCGACCGAGCCGGTGACCGCATAGGCCAGATATTTCAGGCCCAGCACCAGGAGCGCGACGAAGATCGTCGTCACCGCAATGCGGTTCGCGGTTTTCAGCTCGACCACGATCCTGCCCTCTCAAGCGGCCTTGACGCGCGCGCGGCGTGCCAGTTTGGCGACGACGTTCTCGATCATCCGCATGCCGGCATCGCCACCCAGCGTCATGATGCTTTCCGGATGGAACTGCACCGCTGCGACGGGCTCCGTTCGATGTTCGAAGGCCATGACGACGCCGTCTTCCGTTTCGGCCGTCACGTCGAACTCCCGCGGCAGGCGGATCGGATCGGCGAAGATGGAGTGATAGCGCCCCACCGTCACCTCCGCCGGCAAGCCGTCGAAGATCAGCCCCGGCTTGCTCACGCGGATGCGGGAGGGCTTGCCATGCACAGGCACATGCAGTGTGCGCAGGCTGCCGCCATAGGCTTCCGCCAGCGCCTGGAGCCCTAAGCACACGCCGAAGATGGGCAGGCCGCGCTGGCGCGCCGCGCCGATCGTGGCCCGGCAATCGAAATCCTCCGGGCTTCCCGGCCCGGGCGACAGGACCACGAGGTCCGGCGCGACCCGGTCGAATATCTCTACCGGCACCGGCGTGCGCACGGTCGTCACCTCGGCGCCCGTCTGCCGGATGTAGTTGGCGAGCGTATGGACGAAGCTGTCCTCGTGATCGACGAGCAGCACCCGGACGCCCTCGCCCACCCGGGAATGGACCGCCTCGGCCGGGCCGACGGCCTCGGCCCCGGCATCGCGGATGGCCGACAGGAAGGCGGAGGCCTTCAGCTCCGTTTCGGCCTCTTCCTCCTCCGGGTTGGAATCGTAGAGGAGCGTCGCGCCGGCGCGCACCTGCGCCACCCCGTCCTTGAGCCGGATGGTGCGCAGAGTCAGGCCGGTGTTCATATCGCCGTTGAAATGCATCATGCCGACGGCGCCGCCATACCAGGCACGCGGGCTCTTTTCATGCGTTTCGATGAAGCGCATCGCCCAGAGCTTGGGTGCGCCCGTCACCGTGACGGCCCAGGCATGCGACAGGAAGGCGTCCATCGCGTCCATGCCTTCGCGCAGCCGGCCCTCGATATGGTCCACCGTGTGGATCAGCCTGGAATACATCTCGATCTGGCGGCGGCCGATCACCCGCACCGATCCGGGTTCGCAGACCCGGCTCTTGTCGTTGCGGTCGACATCCGAGCACATGGTCAGTTCGGACTCGTCCTTGCGCGAATTTAGGAGCTTGAGGATCTGCTCGGAATCGGAGATCGCATCCGCGCCGCGGCGGATCGTGCCGGAGATCGGGCAGGTTTCCACCCGGCGTCCGCTGACGCGCACGAACATTTCCGGGCTCGCGCCGATCAGGAACTCATTGTCCCCGAGGTTGATGAAGAAGGAATAGGGCGACGGGTTGATCGACTTCAGCTTGCGGCTGATGGCCGAGGGGGCGCTGTCGCTCCGCTCGTAGAAGGTCTGGCCGGGGACGACCTCGAACAGATCGCCGCGCACGAACTTGTCCTTGGCGCGGCGCACCAGCGCGGCATACTCGCCCGGCGCATGGTCGCCCCGTTCGGGCGTGCCCTGCGCGGCCCTGTAGGGGGCCTCCGGCCCGCCACCGGGAAGCCCGGCCGTACCGACGCCATCCATCTCGAACTCGAAGCGGTCCACATAGGCCGTCGCGCCGTAGTGATCGGCCGTGTGGACCGCATCCGGCAGGAACAGGACGAGGTCGCGCTGGTCGTCCGGGCGCTGCAGATGCAGCGTGACGGGATCGAACTGGAAGGCCAGGTCGTAGCCGAAGGCGCCATAGAGCCCGAGATCGCCGTTCTCGTGCGATTTGAAAAGCTGGACGATGGCCCGCAGGACCGAGAAGACGGTCGGCATGCGCGACCGCTCCTCTTCGGTGAAGACGCGGTCCGGCGTCTTGACCGAAAGGTCGATCGCATCCTCTGTCCGCGCGAAGGCGGAAAGGTCGGGATGGCCGTCCAGCGCGTCGCCGATGAATCCGACGAGTACCCTGCCGCGCGGGTTCAGCGCCTCGATCCGCATGACCCGCCCCGAAGCGGTGATGACGACCGGCGGATCGACGATCGCCGTATCCCACCGCGTATAGCGGCCCGGATATTCGTAGTTGGACGAAAAGACCGCGCCGCGCCGCGTGTCGAGCTGATCGATGACCGGCTCGATGGCCCCCTCATAGGCAATCGCCTGGCGGTGCCGCGTGATGGTTATGCCGCCTTCGGTGACGTAACGCTCCGTCCCATCGGACTGACTGTCGAGACTCATCCTTGCCATCCTCACAAAGCCTCGGGGGGCGGCACGCAAAGAAAAAGGCCGCCGGTTTCCCGAAGCGGCCCATCGTTTCGAACATGCGCATGGTCGAAGGCCGCGGTTAGCGCGCCTGCCACCAAAGAGTGATGTTCGCCGTCATGTTCATGGGCAAAGCGTTAGCGGCTCGCCGTCCCACGCGCAAATGAAAAAGCGCGCCGCCCCCAACATGCCAATGCTTCGCAAATCCGTTCCGTCACGAAAGCCCCTCGATGAAGCCCGCCTGCGTCAGGTGGATATGCTCGGCCGCCGGGTGGCGCGGCAGGCCCGGCATGGTCAGGATATCGCCGCAGATGGCCACCACGAAGCCGGCGCCCGCGCTGAGGCGCACCTCGCGGATATGGACGATATGCCCTTCCGGCGCGCCGAAGCGCCGGGGGTCGGTGGAGAAGGAGTATGGCGTCTTGGCAAGGCAGACCGGGAGACTGCCGAAACCATCCGCCTCGAAGCGCTCCAGCTCCCGCAGGACCTGCGGCTCGGCCGTGACCGCACTGCCGCGATAGATCCTGCGCACCACGGTTTCGATTTTCTCCAACAACCCCAGTTCGTCGGCATAGAGGGGCGAGAAGTCCGCCGTTCCGCTATCGGCCAGCGCCGCCACTTTTTCAGCCAGTTCCAGAATGCCGGCCGAGCCTTCGGCCCAGTGGCGGCAGATCACCGCCTCCACGCCCATCCGCGCGACATAGGCCTTGAGCGCCTCCAGCTCGGTGGGCGTATCGCCGGCAAAATGGTTGATCGCCACGATCACCGGCACGCCAAAGCCGCGCACATTCTCGATATGGCGGCCGAGATTGGCCGCGCCCTGGCGCAGCGCCTCGACATTTTCCGTGGCCAGATCCGCCTTGGCGACGCCGCCGTTCATCTTCAGGGCGCGCACCGTGGCCACGATCACGCAGGCATCGGGCCGCAGCCCGGCCTTGCGGCATTTGATGTCGAAGAACTTCTCGGCGCCGAGGTCGGCTCCAAAGCCCGCTTCCGTCACCACATAATCCGCCAGCTTCAGCGCCGCCCGCGTGGCGACGACCGAATTGCAGCCATGGGCGATGTTGGCGAAGGGCCCGCCATGCACGAAGGCAGGGTTGTTTTCCAGCGTCTGGACGAGATTGGGCAGGATGGCGTCGCGCAGAAGGGCCGCCATGGCGCCCGTCGCCCCGATCTCTCCGGCCGTGACGGCGGTGCGGTCCGTGCGGTAGCCGACGACGATCCGCGCCAGGCGGCGTTCGAGGTCCGCAATGCCGTCCGCCAGGCACAGTATGGCCATGATCTCGGACGCCACGGTAATGTCGAAGCCCGTTTCCCGCGGGATGCCATTGGCCGGGCCGCCGAGCGAGACCACGATATCGCGCAGCGCCCTGTCGTTCATGTCGACCGCGCGCCGCCAGACGATGCGCCGGGAATCCAAGCCCAGCGCGTTGCCCCAGTGGATATGGTTATCCACCATGGCCGCCAGAAGGTTGTGCGCGGCGGTGATGGCGTGGAAATCGCCGGTGAAATGGAGGTTGATATCCTCCATCGGCACGACCTGCGCCCGGCCGCCGCCGGCCGCCCCGCCCTTCTGGCCGAAGCATGGGCCGAGCGAGGGTTCGCGCAGGCAGATGGCAGCCTTGCGCCCGATGGCGTTGAGCCCGTCGCCGAGCCCCACCGTGGTCGTGGTCTTGCCCTCGCCCGCCGGTGTCGGGTTGATGGCGGTGACGAGGATCAGGCGCCCGTCGGGCCGCCCCTCCAGGGAATCCAGGAACGCACGCTCCACCTTGGCCTTGTCGCGCCCATAGGGGATCAGCGCCTCGTCCGGTATGGCCAGCCGTGCCGCAACCTCGGCGATCGGACGTTTGCGCGACCCGCGCGAGATTTCGATGTCGGAGGGGAATGCGCTCACGGTCAGCTCCCGGTCTGTTGCGGCGCCAATGGCGCGGCGCACCATAGGCCGGGCCATCCGTGCGACCAAGACCCGGGCGTGCCAATGCCGGCTCAAGCCGCGTTTTTAACGAAACGTGTCGCCTTTGCGCCTTGCGCCCGGCACGGCCACCTCGTTTCCTAGGTGGACAAATGGTAGCCCGGACGTAGTTTTGTCGCAGCCGTATCAACAGGAATGCGAGGGGTGGGCGAAGGCGTGGAATGGATCACCGGGCATAAGATCCCCATCGGGCATTACGGCGAAGCGGCCTTCGACTGGCTGATCGGCAACTTCCTGCCCTTCTTCGACGCGCTCAGCGCCGGGCTGTCGGCCATTATCGGCTGGATCACCTATGCGCTCGAGACGCCACCCGCGCTTGGCGTGATCCTGGCCTTCGCGGCCTTCGCCTTCCTGATGCGGCGCAACCTCGCCGCGCCGCTCATGACGGCGGCGGGGCTCTTGCTGATCGTCAACCTCGGCTACTGGCGGGAGACGACGCAGACCCTCGCGCTCGTCATCGCCTCCACCTTCGTCTGCATGGTCATCGGCGTGCCGCTCGGCATCCTCGCCGCGCGGCGGCAGTGGATCTACAATGCCATGCGCCCCGTACTCGATCTGATGCAGACGATCCCGACCTTCGTCTACCTGATCCCGGCGTTGATTCTCTTCGGTCTCGGCACCGTGCCGGGCCTCGTCGCCACGGTCATCTTCGCGCTGCCGGCGCCGATCCGGCTGACGCGCCTCGGCATCGTGTCGACGCCCGGCGCCCTCCTCGAAGCGGGCGACGCCTTCGGCGCGACCGGGTTCCAGCGCCTCGTCAACATCGAGATCCCCAACGCCCTGCCGCAGATCATGGCCGGGCTGACGCAGACCATCATGCTGTCCCTGTCCATGGTGGTGATCGCCGCGCTGGTCGGCGCTCCCGGGCTCGGCGTGCCGGTCCTGCGGGCGCTCAACACGGTGGACATCGCCCGGGGCCTGGAAGCGGGCCTGGCCATCGTCATCCTGGCCATCATCCTCGACAGGTTCTTCCGCATCGACGAGGGGGGCACGCGATGAAGCCCATCGTTTCGTTCCAGAACGTCTCCATCGTCTTCGGAGATGCCGACAAGAAGGCGCTCGAACTGGTGGATGCCGGGAAGACGCGCGCCGAAATCCGCGAGGCGACGGGCGCCACGCTCGGCGTCGCCAACGCCAGCCTGGACGTGCGCGAGGGCGAGATCGCCGTGCTCATGGGCCTGTCCGGCTCCGGCAAGTCGACGCTGATCCGCGCCGTCAACGGCCTTGCCCCCATATCGCGCGGGCGGGTGGTGGTGGATACGGGGCGCGGCGCGGTGGACATTGCGGAAGGAGGGTCACGCCGCCTGCGCGAATTGCGCCGGCACGAAGTGGCGATGGTCTTCCAGCAATTCGCGCTGCTGCCCTGGCGCAGCGTCGTCGACAATGTCGCGCTCGGTTTGCAATTTGCCGGCATGTCGCGCACCGAGCGCCGCCGCCAGGCCCTGGAAAAGCTGGAAATCGTCGGGTTGCAGGACTGGGCGCACAGCCGGGTGGGCGAGCTGTCGGGCGGCATGCAGCAGCGCGTGGGCCTTGCCCGCGCCTTCGCCACGGATGCGCCCGTCCTCCTGATGGACGAACCCTTTTCCGCCCTGGACCCGCTCATCCGCGCCAAGCTCCAGGACGAGCTCCTGGAAAGCCAGCGGCGCTTCAAGAAGACCATCATCTTCGTCAGCCACGATCTCGACGAAGCCTTCAAGCTCGGCAACCGCATCGCCATCATGGAAGGCGGGCACATCGTGCAGGTCGGCACGGCGAGCGAAATCGTCCGCAAGCCGTCCGGCCCCTATGTGGCCGAGTTCGTAGCCCATGTGAATCCGATGAACGTCCTGACCGCGCAGGATGCCATGGCCTCGATGGAGGGTGTCTCCATGGACACGCCCATCGCCTCCGCCGTGCAGCCCGACACGCCGCTCCGGCGTGTCATGGAAATGCTGCGCAGCCGCGGCGGCGAGGTCCTGATCTCCGACCGTGGGCGCGTTGTGGGCCGCGTCGGCCCGCGTGACGTGGTGACCGCGCTCCTGCGCGGCCGTGCGTCAGGCGATGGTGAGCCGGCGGCGTGACGTGACCCGAACACCCTTCGCCCCTGCCCGTTCCACGGCGGCGGCGAGGGGCTCGGATGCCACCATCATATGATGCGCATTGGCATGGATGAGCCGCGCGTCATCCTGCATGATCCCCACATGGCCCGGCCAGAAGACGAGGTCGCCGCGCTGCAAAGGCGCGCCCTCGTCCAGCGCCACGCCGGCCGACGCTTCCTGCATGTCGGCATCCCGCAAAAGCGCATGGCCTGCCATGCCGGCCGCCAGTTGCACGAGCCCCGAGCAATCGATGCCGAGCGCACTCTTGCCGCCCCAGAGGTAGGGCACGTTCAGAAGCGCCTCGGCAACGGTCACGAAGTCGGCCGCCTGTGCATCCACGCTGGCCGTATGCTGCATGACGACCGCGCCGAAGGGCTCGATCAGCACGTAAGCGGCATTCCTGTCCTGCGCCGTTCCGGCGGCGCGAAAGGCCGCGCCCATGGGCAGGAAGCCGATCGGCGGCTGCTTGATATCCGGCGCGGGAAAGACCAGCGTGCGAGGGACAGTGACGATGCGATCCGGCGCGGGCGCGTCCGGGCCGATCTCCTCGCGCGCCATCCAGCCGACATAGCCATCCTGGACGAGCTGGACCCAGGCCCAGCCCTCGCCCGGATCCTCGAAGATCAGGACCGCCTCGCCGCAAAGGCCTTCCGTCTCCAGCGGCGCGTCGCTGGCCGGGCGCCGGCGCAGGGCGGCCAGCGGCGCACGGATGCGCGCGGGCGTCCCCGCCACGAAGCGGTCCGCGCCGACGCGGCTTTGCAGGCGCAGATCGGCAAGGTCGGGCCGGGCGGCGTTCAGCCGAAGGTCCAGGCTCATCGCCCGTAACGCTCCTCGATCACGGCGGCGAGCGCGCGAATGGCCTGCGCCTCGCCGCCGATGCCGCCATAGGGGACGGCTTTGGGCCGCCATCCGAAGACGTCGAAATGCGCCCAGGCGTGGGTCATGCGCACGAAGCCCTGCAGGAACAGCGCCGCTGTGATGGCGCCCGCAAAGCCATCCGTGGTGACGTTGTTGATATCGGCCACGCGGGACGACAGGTTGGCCGCATAGGGCCGCCACAGCGGCATGCGCCAGACCGGATCGGCCAGCCGCGCCGCGGCCCGTTCCACATCCGCCGCCAGGGCGTCGTCTGGGGTGAAGAAGGGCGGCAGCTCCGGCCCCAGCGCCACGCGGGCCGCACCCGTCAGGGTGGCAATGTCGATCAAAAGTTCCGGCGCGTCCTCGTCGGCAAGCGTCAAAGCATCGGCCAGGACGAGGCGTCCTTCGGCATCGGTATTGCCGATTTCCACCGTCTTGCCGTTGCGGCTCGGCAGGATATCGCCCGGCCGGAAGGCATCGCCGGAAATGGCGTTCTCGACGGCGGGCACCAGGACGCGCAAGCGGATATCGACCCGCCCCGCCATCAGGATCCGCGCCAGGCCGAGCACATTGGCCGCCCCGCCCATATCCTTCTTCATCAGGAGCATGCCCGATGCCGGCTTGATGTCGAGGCCGCCCGTATCGAATGCGACCCCCTTGCCGACCAGCGTCACACGCGGGGCGTCGTGCCGCCCGAAGCGCATGTCGATCAGGCGCGGCGCCCGGCTGCTGGCGCGGCCGACCGCGTGGATCATCGGGAAGTTCGCCGGAAGGAGCGCATCGCCGGTGGTCACCTCGACCTCTGCGCCGAATTCGGCCGCCAGGTCGCGCGTTACGCGCTCCAGCGCATCGGGGCCCATGTCGTTGGCCGGTGTGTTGATGAGGTCGCGGACCAGCGCGACACCCTCGTAGAGCCGCGTCTCGTGCCCGCCCGATCCCGGGACGGTCAGCGTCGGCGGCGGGTTGCCATCTCCGGCATTGCGGTAGCGCTCGAACCGGTAGCCGCCGAGCCGGAAGCCGAGCGCGGCCAGATCGGCGTCCAGCTCCGCATCGAGCCGCCATGCACCCGATGGCAGCGCCCCCGCAAGCGCACCCGTTGAAAGGCTCGTGGCCGGACAGGCCTCGTCCCGCGGGCCGAGGCCGAGGACGGCCGCGCCGACGCCGCCATCCTCCCCCGGCACCAGAAGCACCTGCCCGAGCCCCGCCTTGAACCGCGCCGCATCCGCCCAGCCTGCGGCCTTGGCCGGTAGCTGCGAGAGTTCCTCGCTGTGCACGGCATGGACGGGGCGTGCTGCGGTGGTGTGCGACATCAGCTTTTCCTCGATGGTTGGGCGTTACAAACGCCGGTCCGTCATCGCACGGAAAGGGTGCGACCGGTCACCGAATGGGTCACCCGCTCCAGGACGCGCGTCAAGGGGTGTGCGTCATTCACCTCGGCCAGCAACTGGCCGCGCCGGGTGGCAGTGGCAAAGAGGCGGGGTGAAAAGGGGATCGCCGCCAGAAGGTCGATCCGCCCGGGTTCGACGAAATCGCCGATCGGCAGGTCCGCGCCCGCGGACAGCCCCATCTGGTTCAGGATGAGTTGCGGCCGGGGCGGCACGCGCTCCAGGCTCTCAAGGGCATCCAGAAGGTTTGCCAGGTTGTTCAGGCTCTGCAGATCGGGCGTCGCCGTGATCACGATGGCGTCGGCCTCGGCAAGCCGGTCGCGCACGAGCGGGTTCCAGCCATGCGGCAGATCGAGGAAGACGAGCTCGGCGGCCCGGCGGGCCGTTGCGAGCGCTGCGGCCGTCCGGCGGTCCGAAGCATCGCCCTGCCAGTCCTGCGGCAGGGTGATGAGGTTGAAATTCTCGCCGCGCGAAACAAGCTGCCCCTGCTGCCGGGAAAGGTCGAGGTTCAGCGCCCCCGAACCGAAGGCCGGGTCGAGATCGGCCAGCACGACCCGGTCGCGGTAGAGGCGGGCCGACAGGAAAGCCAGGTTCTGCGCCAGGACGGAGGAGCCGGCGCCGCCCCGCGCGCCCATGAAGGCGACCATGCGGGGGCGGTGGACGCCCCGTTCCGCCGGAACGATTCGGGACAGGGCCAGGACGATGTCGGCCGGCGACACGGGAAGCGGCAGGAAGGCCGATATGCCCCGGCGCATCAGCTCGCGCGTCAGGTCGGCATCGGCCGGCGCGCCCACCACGACAACCTTCGTTTCCGGGTCGCAGTGATCGGCAAGCGTGTCGAGCGCCTCCAGAAGGCCGTGCGGGCCGGCATCGGACTGGAGAATCAGGAGATGCGGCGTCGGACGGTCGGCATAGTGGCGGCAGGCCGCGGCGATGCCGCCCGGGCGCACCCGCACCGTCAGCTGCCCGGCCGTGGGGGTCTGCGCGGCGCGCTGGATGGCGGCCGCAATGCGTTCATCGTCACAGAAGGCGTGCAGGAGCAGGGCCGGCAGGCGTGGTACTGCCGCGCCGCGATATGCGCCGTGTTCCTGGCTGTTCCCGGCTGAGGGCATGGACGGCTTCGGTTTCCCCGTATGACGCAAAGACCTGACGGGCGGTCACCCCACCGCCATGCGCCATGGTGCCGCCAAACCCATAAAGGGCGGATTAACGAAGCTGTCCGCCCGGCCTATATGATGCCGATCGGCAGGAAAGGTCGGATCGATGGCACGCGCCATACTCATGGTCATGGATTCCTTCGGTGTCGGCGCAGCGCCCGACGCGGCCGATTTCGGCGATGCCGGGGCCGACACGTTCGGCCATATCGTGGCGGCGGCCGCACAAGGCCGGGCCGACCGCGCCGGGCTGCGGCAGGGACCGCTCGAACTGCCGAACCTCGACGCGCTCGGCCTCTACGCTGCAACGGGGCGCCGCAGCCGCTTTTCGCCGCGCGCCCGTTTCGGCACGGCGTCGGAGCGCTCCATCGGCAAGGACACCCCGTCCGGCCACTGGGAGATCGCCGGCCTGCCGGTCCCCTTCGCCTGGGGCTATTTCCCCAAGGCGGATCCGGCCATCGGCGATGCGCTGGTCGATGCGCTCGTGTCCGAATGCGCCCTGCCCGGCGTGCTGGGCCGCGGCCACGCATCGGGGACAGAGATCATCGCGGCGCTGGGCGGTGAAAGCGTCGCATCCGGCAAGCCGATTCTCTATACCTCCGTCGACAGCGTGCTGCAGATCGCCGCGCATGAGGTCCATTTCGGGCTCGACCGCCTCCTGCAGCTCTGTGTCGTCGCGCGGCGGCATGTCGACAGCCTCAACATCGGCCGGGTCATCGCCCGGCCCTTCGTGGATGATGGGAATGGCGGTTACCGCCGCAGCGCCA
>NZ_BBWR01000014.1 GCF_001463905.1 Aureimonas frigidaquae | reverse complement strand
GCGCCAACCGCCGCGATTTCGCCGTGCCGCCGCCGGGTCAAACGCTCCTCACCCGCGTGGCGGCCGCCGGCGGGCAGGTTCATGGCATCGGCAAGATCTCCGACATCTTCGCGGGCCAGGGCATCGGCACCTCCCGCCCGGCCAGCGGCAACATGGCCCTGTTCGACGCCATGCTCGCCGCGCTCGACGAAGCGCAATCGGGCGATCTCGTCTTCGCCAATTTCATCGACTTCGACATGGTGCATGGCCACCGCCGGGACGTGGCAGGCTATGCGGCGGCGCTGGAAGCCTTCGATGCCCGCCTGCCCGAACTCGACCGCCGCCTGCGGCCCGGCGATCTGGCCGTGATCACGGCCGACCATGGCTGCGACCCGACCTTTCCCGGCACCGACCACACGCGCGAGGATGTGCCCATCCTGGCCTATGGACCGGGCATTGCACCAGGCTCCATCGGCCACCGCGACAGTTTCGCCGATATTGCAGAGAGCATCGGCCAGCATCTGGGGCTCGCGAAAGGGGTGCACGGCACGAGCTTCCTGTAGCGGCGCGCTTCAACTGCGGAACATTCCGGCTTATGAAGAAGCGTCTTTTCATCGCGTGAGGTTTCATGGCTGGCGTCACAGTAGTCGATCACCCGCTGGTGCAGCACAAGCTGACGCTGATGCGCCGCAAGGAAACCTCCACGGCAAGCTTCCGTCGGCTCCTGCGGGAGATCTCCACCCTTCTCTGCTACGAGGTCACCCGCCATCTCGATGTCACGACGACGCGCATCGAAACCCCGATGATGGAGATGGATTCCCCCATACTGGAGGGAAAGAAGCTCGTCTTCGCCAGCATCCTGCGGGCCGGAAACGGCCTTCTCGAGGGCATGCTCGACCTCGTCCCCGCAGCACGCGTCGCCCATATCGGCCTCTACCGCGATCATGAGACGCTGGAAGCGGTGGAGTACTATTTCAAGGCGCCGGAAGATCTGGAGAACCGGCTCGTCATCGCCGTCGATCCCATGCTCGCCACCGCCAATTCGGCCATCATGGCCATGGACAAGCTGAAGGAGCGCGGCGCGCGCAACATCCGCTTCCTGTGCCTGCTCGCCGCGCCGGAAGGCATTGCGCGCTTCCAGGCCGCCCATCCGGACATTCCCATCTTCACCGCGTCGATCGATGCCGGCCTGAACGAAAAGGGCTACATCATCCCCGGCCTGGGCGATGCCGGCGACCGGATGTACGGCACCAAATAGGCCTTAGGCGCCGATACGCTCCAGCACCGGATGGGCGGCTGCCTCTGGCGCCGCCTCCAGGATGCGCAGCGCCGAGACGACACGCTGCGCAGCTGCTTCGGCCGATGCCGCATCGCGCGCATGGATGATGGCGAGCGGTTCCCCGCGGGTGATGCGCCGCCCCATGGGCACGATCTCTGCCAATCCCACCGCATGGTCGACCGGGTCCTGCGGCCGGGTGCGCCCACCCCCGAGCGCAACGACGGCAAGGCCGAGCCCCCTCGTATCCATGGCATGGACGTAACCATCCGCCGGCGCCGCCACCACCCGTTGCAGCGGCGCGCGCGGCAGGTGGTCATCCAGCCGTTCCAGAAAATCCACCGGCCCGCCCAGCGCCGCCACCATGCGGGCGAAGGTCTCCGCCGCGGCGCCGCTGTCGAGCGCGTCACGCGCGCGGGCCGTGCCTGCCTCCAGGTCCTTGGCAAGGCCCGCCAGGACCAGCATTTCGCCGGCCAGGGCCAGCGTCACCGCTTCCACGCGGGGATCGCGCCGCGCGCCCGTCAGGAACCGGACCGCATGATCGACCTCCACCGCATTGCCGGCATGGTCGGCCAGGGGCTGGTCCATATCGGTCAGGAGCGCGGTCGTGCGCAGCCCGGCACCGTTGGCCACCGCGACGAGGCTGTGGGCAAGCTGCCGCGCCCCATCCCGCTCGGCCATGAAGGCGCCGGACCCCGTCTTCACATCGAGCACCAGGCCGTTCAGGCCGGCGGCCAGCTTCTTGGACAGGATCGAAGCGGTGATGAGGGGAATGGATTCCACCGTCGCCGTGACGTCGCGGATGGCGTAGAGCCGCTTGTCGGCCGGCGCCAGCGCCTCCGTCTGGCCGATGATGGCGCAGCCGACCGTGGCGACGGTGCGGCGGAACAGGGCGTTGTCGGGCGCGACACGGTAGCCGGGGATGGATTCCATCTTGTCGAGCGTGCCGCCCGTATGGCCGAGGCCACGGCCGCTGATCATCGGCACGGCGGCGCCGCAGGCCGCGACGATGGGCGCCAGCATGAGCGAGATATTATCGCCGACGCCGCCCGTCGAATGCTTGTCGACGACCGGGCGGGACAGGTCCGACCAGTCGAGCACCGTGCCCGAATCACGCATCGCGCAGGTAAGCGCCACGGTTTCGGAGTGTTCGAGCCCGCGAAAGAAGACCGCCATGGCGAAGGCCGCTGCCTGCCCCTCGCTGACGCGGCCGCTGACGAGCCCCTCGATCAGCTCTGTGATCGCCGCGGGGTCGAGGACGCCGCCATCGCGCTTGGCGCGGATGATCTCCTGCGGCAACAATGCGGCTCGGCCGGCCGGTACCTGCGATGCAACGGACACGATGCTTTAGAACTCCGCCACGGCGCGTTGCAGAATGGTGGCCAGCCGCGCCCCGCCGATGGACGCGACGGCCTGTGTCTGCGCGTGGGACAGCGGCTGCGCCCCCAGCCCTGCGCCCAGATTGGTGATGATGGAGGCCCCGACGACCCGCAGGCCGAGATACCGCGCCAGGATGGTTTCCGGCACGGTGGACATGCCGACCGCGTCGGCCCCCAGCCGCCGCGCCATCCGGATTTCCGCCGGCGTCTCGAAGCTCGGCCCGAGGAACCACGCATAGACGCCGCTATGCACTGCCACGCCGCAGGCATCCGCCACCGAGGTGACCGTCGCGGCCAGTGCGGGGTCGTAGGCGTTCGTCATATCGACGAAGCGTTCATCACCCTTCTCGCCGACCAGCGGATTGAGCCCCGCCAGGTTGATGTGATCTTCCAGGAGCATGATATCGCCCGGCTCGAAGGCAGGATTGACGCCGCCCGCCGCGTTGGTCAGCACCAAGTTACGCACGCCGAGCGCCTTGAACGCGGCCAGATAGGGCCGCATGACGGCAGCATCGCCGCGCTCATAGGCATGGACCCGTCCGGACAGGGTCAGGACGGGCGCGCGGCCGATATACCCGGCGACGAGTTCGCCGGCATGGCCCGAGACGCCACTTGTGGGCAGGCCCGCAATGTCGGCGCAGGCGATGCGGCGGGGCGTCTCCACGGCATCGACAAGGCTGCCGAGGCCGGAGCCGAGGATGATCGCCGTCTGCGGCGCAAAGCCGTCGAGCGCGCGTGACAGGGTGGCGGCAACATCGCCCGCGGCGCTCATGCGGCGTCTCCCGTCCGGCCGCACAGGCTGTCCTCGGCAAAGCCGCGCGGGAAGATATCGTCCAGCAATAGGGTCTCGATCACGCCCTCGACGGGGTCGCACAGGAAGATTCGCGTTTCGGGGAAGGCGAATTCGGCAATGCGCTGGCGGCAGCCGCCGCAGGGTGTGCAGCCGCGCAGCCGTTCCGCCACCACGGCAAGCTCGGCGATGCGCCCGCCGCCATCCATCACCATATGGGCGATGGCCGTCGTCTCGGCGCACCAGCCTTCCGGAAAGCTCGCATTCTCCACATTGCAGCCGGCAAAGATGCGTCCATCCGACGTGCGCAGCGCCGCCCCCACGGGGAAGCGTGAATAGGGCGCATGCGCCTTGCGCATCGCGCCACGCGCCAACGCGAACAGATCTTCGCTCATTCACACCATCCGGTTCGAGACGGAAGCCAGTCTAGAAGCAAAGACACGCCTTGGGAAATGCGCGGGGTGCCAACAACCCGGGCGATGGCGTATAGGATGCGCCGCAACCGCAGCCAAGGAACAGCGCCCGTGCCCGAGCATCCACGGCCCGACAAGTCCCGCTACGCCGCCTTCATCGACGTGCCGACGCGGTGGTCCGACAACGACGCTTACGGCCATCTCAACAATTCCGTCTATTATGCGCTGTTCGATACGGCGGTCACGCGCTTCCTGTTCAGCCTGTCCGACCAGATCCCGAAGCCCTTGCCCATCCTTTTCGTGGCGGAAACGAGCTGCCGCTACCTCGCCGAGGCGGCCTATCCGGATGCGCTGAGCGTTGGCATCCGGATCGAGCGGCTGGGCACGTCCTCGATCGCCTACGAACTGGCCGTCTTCCGGCAGGACGATCCCCTGGCCGTGGCGCAGGGGCGGTTCGTCCACGTCCATATCGATGCCGCGACACGCCGCCCGCATCCCCTGCCGGCGGCCCTGCGCACGCTTTTGGAGCCCTATTGCGATGCATGAACCCGACCGCATGGCCAAGCTGGAAGAGCTTGTGGCGCATCAGCAGAAGATGCTCGACGACATGTCGAGCGAACTTGCCCGCACCGGCGGCAAGGTCGACTTTCTAGAAAAGGCGCTGAAGGAACTCGCCCAGCGCTTCATGGCCCTGGAGGACGTCGCGACGCCGCGGCCGGAGATCACCCGGCCGCCGCATTACTGACCGGTCAGGCCGTCGCGGCCAATCCCACGGGACAGGCGACGCCCGTCCCGCCCAGGCCACAATAGCCGTTCGGCACCTTGGCCAGATATTGCTGGTGATAGGGCTCCGCATAATAGAAGTGCGGCGCCTCCAGGATTTCCGTCGTGATCGTGCCGCGATGGCCGGCCTTGGCCAGCGCCGCCTGATAGGCCTTGAGCGCGGCCTGCGCCTGCGCCAATTGCTCCGGCCCGTCGACATAGATGCCCGAGCGGTACTGCGTTCCAATATCGTTGCCCTGGCGCATGCCCTGTGTCGGGTCATGGCTTTCGAAGAACAGCTTCACGAGTTCCGGATAGGTCACGCGCGTCGGATCGTAGACGACCTGCACCACCTCATTGTGCCCGGTGCGCCCGCTGCACACTTCCTCATAGGTGGGATTGGGCGTGTAACCGCCGGCATAGCCGACCGCCGTCGAGATGACGCCATCGCGCTGCCAGAAGACACGCTCGGCGCCCCAGAAGCAGCCGAGCCCGAAAAGGGCCGTGCGCGCGCCTTGCGGATAGGGGCCCTGCAGCGGCGTGCCGTTGACGTAATGGCGCTCGGCCGTGGGAATGGGCTGCTCCCGGCCCGGCAGGGCCTCCGCAGCGCTGGCGGGGAGTTCGGACTTGCGCAGGAGACGATCGAGAAAGGACATGCGACCCTCAGCTTTCCAGGATGTTCCGTTGCCGCCTATGTGGTCACGGCAGCGCCCCCGGACAAGCGCGTCAGCGGCGCATTGCCGCGACGCGCCCGCGCCGCAGCTCCTGCGCCGTCGCGCCGAAGATCAACAGCGCCAGGATGCCGAGGCTCGGTGCCGCGGGCCAATGGGCGATCTGCGCCCAGATCCAGGCCAGGATATCGGCGCCGGTTCCCTGCAGTTCCGGCAGCCCGACGGGCATATGCTCGCCCACCAGCGTGGCCGCCGCATCCAGCCCCATCAGGCGCCATTGCGAGACCGCCAGCGACCGGGCGACATCCCCCACCCCGATCACGCAGGCGGCGGCCAGCAGGAAGAAGGCCAGAAAGCGCAAGACGAATCGGACCATGCCCGCAACCACTCCATGACAGAACCGGCGCGCCCCACGCCCGCCCCCGACCATCAAC
>NZ_BBWR01000013.1 GCF_001463905.1 Aureimonas frigidaquae | reverse complement strand
CCCCGACCATCAACCGCCCCCTGCCCCCGAAGGCAAGCACCGCCCCCATAAAAAACTTGAAGCCCGCCCCTATCAAGAGGCTTGAACCCGAACCCGTTCTGGCTATAGTCCGCGCGACCGGTTCGGCAGTCCCTTCCCACACAGAATGGCTGACCACACTGCGCGGCACTCGCGGCCCGCAATGACGAATCGACGGAGGGGTGGCCGAGTGGTTGAAGGCGCACGCCTGGAAAGTGTGTATACGGGAGACCGTATCGGGGGTTCGAATCCCCCTCCCTCCGCCATACTTCTTGTTTTGGCCCGATTTAAGACGCCAAACACCGCCGTTGGCCGCCGTTTCCCGCACAAAATTAAGCGCCTGATCAAATAGACCGCAGCAGCGGGAGGTTCATTTTCTCCTTCTCGATAAAGCCGATTTCGCGGGGATGCCCAGCTAGCGCCTACTTCGACCGAGCAAGGAATTCGAAGCCACCATCGATCGCGTCGTTGGCGAAGAGGTGAGAGCAGACGGTGCATGTGGCGTTGAGCTTTGGTCTGCGCTCGCCGGAATTCGTTGGCACGCGGCAAGTGGGGCGGTCGTTTCCTATACCTCACGCCAGGCTGCGGAACTGGTCGCGTGGGTGCGAGAAGAAGGCGACTCGCTCCTGTGGTATTGCAGCGGGCCTCCCGGTGAGGTGGTCCCCTGGATCAGTGCGGCTATGGGTAAAGAAGGATGGACATGGTCTCTGGCACGCTGATCCTGTTTTCCTAGACGGGCCATTTCTGCCGACAAAGGACTTCAGGGCTGCCCGATTCCCGGTCATGTGTCGGGTGCTCGCTAGCGAGTGGCTGTCTGGAGCAACCGAACCGCCACAATGAAGCGATCCTCCGTCTATTCATATGATCTCCGCAACTTGGAGTAGGCCTCGGTCGCAAGCCAGTTCGTGACAAGGCCTTGGAAGGCTTTGTCATTCATGAACCGGGCAAAAATCTCTTCGTTCTGATCCATGCGCTCAACAAACAGAGCTTCAAGCAGGTTCTTAAACAACAGTTCGAATTTTTCGCCTGGGTTTGCAATGGCAGCTTGCCGCAAATTGGCGTCCGCCATCGCGGCCTCAACGATCTGATCGAAGAACAGCTGGTCGGCATTGTTGAAATCAGTGCCGAAGCGGTCATTAACGACATCAATCAGCCGAGAAAGGGGTAATTCTTCCTCACGCGCGACCTTCGAGCCAACAGAAGATGGCCCGTCGAGTTTATTGGCAGTGCCATCAGACAGGCTGATTGAACCCTCACTTACCTTCTGAAGGCGGTAGTAATCCAACCTAACCTCGTCATCGAACTGATATGAGGGGCTGCCGCCCTTCTTTGGCAGCTTCGAAGCCAGATGGCGCAGGAAGACGTACAACTTCTCCAGATCTGAATCCTGATAGGGGATTATCTGACTCAGGAAGCTATAGAGGCTACCAAATGCGAGGACCTTTCCTCGCAATACCTCGGCCTCTGCCGGATCCGTTTTCGCAAGATCAGAGAAATTAGACACCGGCCGATCAATAATGGCATTCATTTTTTGGTGGTCGGCAGCGCTCTGTTTCAGCTTTGGCTTGAAGTATATCTCTGAAAAAATATCGACATCGCTCAGGGTGTATATGCCGCTCGAATCCAGTTCGCCTTTGATCTGATACATTCGGTTCGGATCGACTTCCTCGCCGATTTCTGCGCCTTCATAATAGGTCTTGAAGGCCTCCTGAATCTCATTTCGGTCGTTCACGAAATCGAGAATGAACGTATCTTCCTTAAAAGGGTGAGTGCGATTCAACCGCGACAGCGTCTGGACGGCCTGGATGCCTGACAGCCGTCTGTCCACATACATCGTGTGGAGAAGCGGCTGGTCGAATCCGGTCTGATATTTCTCTGCGACTAGCAGAACCTGATATTCGGACTTGGCGAAGACGTCCGGCAGCTCCTTTTCACGGACGCTAAGGTTCATTGCCTCCTCGGTGTAGGTGACATCGGGAAGCTTGTCGTCGGCCACCGCACCAGAGAATGCGACAAGCGATTTGATCGCATACCCCTTCGCCTTGATGTAGGCGTCAAAGCTCTGCTTGTACCGTACGGCTTCAAGCCGCGAGCCGGTTACGACCATGGCTTTGGCGCGGCCGCCGACCTTGTGCTGGGTGGCTGCATGGAAATGCTCGACCATCACCTCGGTCTTCTGGGCGATATTGTGAGGATGAAGCTTCAGGAAACGCGCCAGCGCAAGTGCCGCCTTTTTCCTGACCACATTCGGATCGTCGTCACTTGCCTTCAACAGCCGGAAATAGGTGGCGTAGGTGGTGTAGTGCTTCAGCACATCGAGGATGAAGCCTTCCTCGATGGCCTGACGCATGGTGTAGCGATGGGCTGGTTTTCCGCCATTGCCAAACACCGCCAATGTCTTGTGCTTCGGCGTCGCGGTGAATGCGAAGAAGCTGATGTTTGCCTGACGACCGCGCTTCGCCATGCTGCGGAACAGCTCATCCTCGCCGACGCTGTCGTTCTCGGCCATATAGCGCTGCGCCTCTTCACGCAGCCGCTGGCCGCCGAGGACTTCTTTCAGGTCGGTCGCCGCTTCACCGCCCTGTGAGCTATGTGCCTCGTCGATGATGACCGCAAAATTTCGGGTCTTGAGCACCCCGTCACCATCGTCCCCTCGGTCTTCGGCCAGCCTGATCAGCTGGCGCGAGACGAACGGAAACTTCTGCAAGGTCGTAATGATGATCGGCACAGAGCTTTCGAGAGCCTCCGCCAGCTGTCGGGAATTGTCGTCGATCTTCTGCACGACCCCGTGCTTGTGCTCGAACTGGTAGATCGTGTCCTGCAACTGCTTGTCGAGCACCACGCGATCGGTGATGACAATGACGCTTTCGAACACGCGGTCATTGGCGCTGTCGTGCAGCGACGCAAGCCGGTGCGTGAGCCAGCCGATGGTGTTGCTCTTGCCGCTGCCCGCCGAATGCTCGATCAGATAATTGTGGCCGGGGCCCTCGGACTTCGCCCGCGCGACCAGATCACGCACGGCTTCAAGCTGATGGTAGCGTGGAAAGATCAGGGTTTCCTTCTTGACCTTCCGACCTGCGTCATCGCGCTTTTCCTCAACCTGCAAATGGATGAACCGGGCCAGCAGATCGAGCAGGCTGTCGCGCTGAAGCACCTCTTCCCACAGGTAGGCCGTGCGATAGCTCTGGCCCTTCGGGTCAGGAGGATTGCCCGCGCCGCCATCGTTCCCGCGATTGAAGGGCAGGAAGTGCGTGGCCGGACCGGCCAATCGCGTTGTCATGAAGACCGCATCGGTGTCTACGGCGAAATGCGCGAGGATCCGCCGCTTGAACTCGAAAATCGGTTCGCGCGGATCGCGGTCGCGGCGGTACTGGCAAATGGCATCCTCAACTGTTGATCCGGTCATCGCGTTTTTCAGCTCGACCGAGATCACTGGAATACCGTTGACGCTCAGAACCAGGTCAAGCTCATTGTCGTTGCTCAGCGAGTAGCGAAGCTGGCGCGTGACGCTGACTACGTTGGCGGTATATCGCGCCTCCAGCTCTGCGTTCAGATCGTGCGCCGCCTTGAATGTGGCTACGCGGAGGGTCTTGCCATAGCACTTGAAGCCGTGCCGCAGTGTGGCAAGCGAGCCATTGACATCGATCCACTTGACCAGGTCTGCCAGTACTTGCGCGCCAGTTTTCTCGCCGTGGAGCGCCTCAAGCGCCTTCCATTCCTTCGGCTGGGCGGTGCGGATGAAATCGAGCACAGCGTCGGGGAAGATGGCGGACGCGCGGTCAAACCTGTCCGATGGAAGGGAGCTATAGCCATTCGCCAGCAATACGCCCTCGACGACGATCTCGAACGCTTCTTCGGTATGGCGGGCCGGCTTAGCCTGGGTCATGCGTCCTACTTTCGTTTCAGATACCAGATTGCAACTGGACTGAATGGTTCAAGCTCGCCGACGCCAGTATCGTATCTTGCGATTTTTGCTTTTAGTTGGGCCTTATTTGGCTTCGCCATTTGCCACCATTTTAGCATCGCTTCGAGCGCGATCTTTCGACTGTTCTTGAGGACTGAAATGTTGAGACCAAGTACGGTGTCCAATTCATTATCGAACTGCGGGTCATCAGAACGGATTTCGCCGTTGTTCTGATATCGAATACGCGCTTCTATAGCATGAGCCGGTGTCGCAGGGTTCCACATCAGGGATTGGTTACCCTTCCGCGTATCGCAATGCTGTTGGTCAGAGCTTCCTCCCTCACCGCCTTTGCAGGCACCAAGCAGATTGCTGAACGTCAATTGCAAATGCTGGGTCGCCGGGTCCGATTGACTTTGCCAATGCTCAATTTTCATCTTCTGGCGGTCGGCTACTATGCGTGACATACAATAGCAGCACAGGCCGCGCTGATCAGTGACAAGGGAAACACGCAGCGCATCTTTGCCCGCATAGTTTTGATAAGAACTGTGTGCTGTTGCACGATGCTGAGTCAGGCAGGCGGGCTCATTGCCCTTCGTGATTGCCCTCATTCGCTGCCCTCATCAAGGAAATCGAGCAGGAGGCGCGCGCGGATGATTTCGGGATCGCTCTCGCCAATCTCCTTTGCCAGTGCGTCGATGACATTGCGCGCTTCCGCTTTCTTCTCCTCGCCAATGAGCTTGGCAATCGTTGCCAGCTTGTCATCAACCCCGGCATTCCTTGGCTTCGTGCCCATCAGCTCTTCAAGAACCCTGCTGGAGTCGACGCCAAAAGAGTGCGGCGGCACGAACACGTTATCGCCATCGATCATCTGAATTTGCTCGTGGGGCACTTCGCCAATCACTTGCGGCGAATGCGTTGTGGCGATGAACTGGCAGTTGGGGAATGTCCGCATGAGGTCACCAACGATCTTCCGCTGCCATTCCGGGTGCAGGTGGAGATCGATCTCGTCGATGAGAATTACAGCTTCCGCTTCAGGGAGAGGGTCGGTCAGCCGCGGATTTGCCTGTGTCAATCGCTTGGCGATGTCTAACATCAGCACCAGAACGCTACGCTCGCCGTCGGACAATTGCCTCAGATGGAGGGTCGTTCCTTCGTGATCGATTAGCAACTGGGACGGCCCCACCTTGCTTGGGCGTAAATTCGCAAAGCCGGGCAGAAATCGGCGAACGGCTTCTTCGACAACAGCCACCAGTCGCCGCGATACGTCCCGCTCAACCGCCAAGGCCTGCTGCGCGCGTAGCCAGTCCGCGAGTTGCACGACACTTAGGTCGCGGACACCCAATGCGCGCACGTAGGCCGCACCGGAGCCCTGGGCTGCCGCCGAACTGCTCTCTTTTCGGCCACTCAACTGGGTGCGGGCCGTAGAGAAATATATTACGAGGGGAGCACTAACGCTCAATGCAGCCAAGCGCTGAAGCTGCTGCTCAGGTGGATAGAAGACCGTTGGACTGGGTGTATCCAGCGTCTCCGTCAGATCACGAATCAGATTTCGAGGCCGATCGCCTAAGCGTTCGGATTCCAGGATTTCTCGCCGAAGCTTTTCCAGGTTCTCGGCATTGTCGAATGCCCTCGGCTCCCGCCATTCGCGCAAAGAAAAGCGACAAGGCTCGTTATCGATCGTGAAGTGCAAAGTAGCGTCGGCGATGGGTGAGTCGTCGTGAATATCGTCGACCGTGAACCCGAATGGCCGCGACGGGCCTTTTCTGAGCGCAGGAAGGATGTGCGACGCACAAGTACGGATTGCGTCTAGCACGGTGCTCTTGCCCGCACCGTTAATGCCGGCGATCAGGTTGAACTGAGGGTTGAATTTGAACTCTGCGAATTCGAACGACCGCAGGTTGAATAGCGCCAGACCCGTAAGCTTCATGCGGCCTCCGGAATGTCAATCTGGCCGGTGACGGTGGCGGCGATCAGGGCGCTGCGGCGTTCTTTCAGCAAGGTGATGGAACGCTCGGTGGCGGTTGCCAGCTTGTCGATTTTGGTGCGCTCCTCGGCGATGTGGGCGACGATCTCTTCTTGTTCATCAAGCGGCGGCACTGGCCAGAAAGTTTCGAAGAAGCCTTCCGGGTACAGGCGCAGACGGGATGACCAGACGCCCTTGGAATATCGCGTCACTTCCTGCGCGAAGACAGGGATACGGACCAGTGCATCGACGTAGGAGGGTAGCAGGCGCGGGCAAGGAGTGTAGACGTTATAGGCCGGGCTGACGATGCCATCGACTGAGGCCGTGCCCATCGCGCCCATCCAGGCCCAGAGCGTGTTTATGACGAGATCGCCGGTGAAACACAGCTTGTACCCCGCTGTTGTCTCCGCCTCGAACATGTTGACGTCTTTTTCGGACCGGGGCGTGACGCCGGTTATGTGGGAGACGGTCAGCATTTCCTCTTCGCCGGTTTCCGAACGCTCATCGCGCTCGGTAAACAGCCAGCGGGAGCGCTCGATTTCCCAACGTGCCGGAATGTCGCCGAGCCAGTCGATTCCGGAAGAGCGCAAGGGCGCGGAGCGGTCCAGCCCGCGCATGACCGCCTCTGCCGCCAGCATCCGCCGCTTTTCGGTCAGCAGGTCCAGCAGCTTCTGTTTGGCTTCAATCAGGGAGTCGACGGCTTGAACTTCGAAGTCCAGAAATGAAGCCACCGCTTCCTGGGTCTCACAATCCGGTAGCAGCACTTCACGCTCGTAGGCGTCGTCTCGGTTCAGACCGGGCACCGCAGCTTCGTCAGACCCCTTGTCCAAATCGAGCGCCTGAAGCAGCCAGTAGAGCCAGCGAAGGTGGTGCGAAGTGGTTCGCTCGTCCACAACAAAGGTGGTGTCCGAGGCGAAACAAGCCTCATTACTCCAGTTAACTTTGCCGTAAGAGCCTTTCCGCCCAACAATTATCGCCGGACTCCCGGTATTCGCGCGAGAAAATTTCGCGAATCTACCATTAGATCCGTAAACTGGGATTGGACCGTCCTGCACCTCGTCAGTTGGCAGGGCCTCACCGTATGCGAAGCGGGTAACGTACTTCAAGCGAGTTTGTACCGCGCTCACTCCGTCACCTCCCGAAGCAGGCGCAGGATTTCCTCTTCCGCCTCCTTCAGCTCAGCATCGATCACCGCCAGCGACCGAGGCGGGGTGAACTTGTAGAAGTGGCGGTTGAAGTTGATTTCATAGCCCACCTTATCCTTTGTCCGGTCCATCCAGGCATCGGGCACATGGGGCAGTACTTCGCGTTCGAAGAAGGCTTCGACATCGACCTTGAGCGGAACATTCTCGAAATCGCGCAGATCAGGATCGGGTTCGAATCCTTTGCCCTTGCGCACCTTTTCCGCGCTTGCGTCCTTGGTGGTGAACACACTGCGAAACAGCTTTTGGTCCGCCGCACGCCACTTCGATCCAAGCTGCTTCAGAATCCGCTCAATGACCTTTGACACGGCATTCCAGTCCAGCAGCGGTTCGCGGCCAAGCTCCTTGTCGATCGCCTGGATATCGTCGAGCAGGTGCGGCGCGGCATCGAGGAAGCGCGCCTTGTCCTCCACCGTCATCTGATAACTCAGCCGCAAGGGGCGCTCGACCGTGACGCGGGTATAGCCGAAATCATTGTTGTCGAAGATCTTGGACTGCTCGCCTTGGGCAAACTGGCCATAGCGGCGGACGATGTCGGCAATCTGGTCCGGTTCGTCTGGACGATCATCGCCGGGGAGTGCTGGGCCTTCGCCGATCTTGCGCCTCTTGTCGCCCTGACTGCGGCGCATGGGGATCCAGGTGTCGCGCGCGTCGACAAGCTGGATCTTGCCTTTGCGAGCCTTCGCCTTCCGGTTTGTGACGATCCAGATGTAAGTGCCAATGCCGGTGTTGTAGAACATCTGTTCCGGCAGGGCGATGATCGCCTCCAGCATATCCGCTTCGATGATCCATTTGCGGATGTTGCTTTCCCCGCCCCCGGCGCCGCCGGTGAACAGGGGCGAACCACTGAAGACAATGGCTGCGCGGGAGCCGTACTTCTGCTTGGCTGGCGTATAGTCTTCGAACTTCGAAATCATGTGCTGTAGGAACAGCAATGACCCATCGTTCACGCGCGGCAGGCCGGCATGGAACCGGCCGGACTTGCCGCGCTCATGCTCGGCCACGATTTCCTTCTGCTGCTTTTTCCAGTCCACGCCAAAGGGCGGATTGGCGATGAAGTAGTCGAAACGGTTCTTTCCCTCTTCCGCGAACTTGTCTTCGGTGAACGTATCGCCGAACTGAACGTTTTCACCGTGCCCGTTGTGATCGACCTGCTTCATCAGCATGTCTGATGCGGCAGTAGCGAAGGCGCGCTTGTTGTAATCCTGGCCATAGACATACAGCTTCGCCGGCGAGTTGTGCCGCCGCATATAGGCCTGCGCTTCGGCCAGCATTCCGCCCGTGCCGCACGCCGGATCAAGGATGGTGCGGACCGCCCCTTCCTTCACGAACAGGTCGTCATCATCGTAGAACAGCAGATCGACCATCAGCGTGATGACTTCGCGCGGGGTAAAATGGTCGCCCGCCGTTTCATTCGCCAATTCGTTGAAGCGCCGGATCAGGTTTTCGAAAAGCAGCCCCATCTGCTCATTCTTGACTGCGTTGGGGTGGAGGTCGACCGCAGCGAACTCCTTGACGATCAGGAACAGAATGCCTGCCTCGTGCATCCGCTCAATCTCTGCCGTGAATTCGAAATACTCGAAGATCTTCCGGACGTTGGCGGAAAAACTGTCGATGTAGGTCTGCAAATGGCGATTGAGGTTGTCTGGGTCCCCGAGAAGCCTTCTGAAATCGAGCTCTGAGCGATTATGAAAGCGATGGCCAGCCACTTGGTTTAACTTGCTGTCGAGCGCATCGCCTTTAATCTTGCTGCCTTCGCGGCGCTTGGCCTCGGCAACGACCGCTGCCTTCGTATCCGCTAGGACGCAATCGAAGCGGCGAAGGACGACCAACGGCAACATGACTCGCTCATACTGCGGCGGTCGGTAGGGGCCGCGCAGCAAATTGGCGATGTCCCAGATCAGGTTGGCAAGGTTGGTATGAGTGGCCATCAGGCATTGGTTCCGTTCTTTTCGGCCTGGCCCGAAAGCCGTTCATATTCCTCCACCGACAGCACGACCACGACAGGTCTGCCGTATTTGTCTATGGAGACAGGGGCTGCCCGAGCCAGATCAATCAGCCGACCAAAGCCATTCTTAGCGTCGCGCGCCGACATGTGCTGCATGTGCCCCTCCAGAGTTAGAGCTATTTTAGCCACAATGGGTTGAAAGAAAAGAGCATTTCGCCCGACATTGCGGACATTCTGATTGAGCCAAAGCGGGAGTCGACTTTCAGGCGTTCAGTGCCACCAGCAGGAGATTGGATTCCAGCGCAGAACTACCGTTACCTGCCTGAAGTGCGGAACCTTCATGACTGCGTGCACGTAACCCGCACCTTGTCCGCCTCGGCAACGATCCGCCCGGCAAAGGCGGAGGCATATCCGCGGCGAAAGCCGTCCCCTCGCTCCAGCAGGCGCTGACCTGCCGTCTCGATGACCGCGCTCAGCATCGATGCTGACACCGTCACGGCGCCCGATCGGTCGAGCTCGGCCTGAAGGCTCGCGATTTCCTCCGCCGTTCGGGCTCGTAATGACCGTAGGGAGGCCAAGCGCTCCTGCAACGATGGGTCTTCGAGGTCGAGCGCACCGATTTCAATCGCTTTGCGCAACCGTTGTAGGCGAAGCATCGCCTCCTCGGCACATCGGTTCAGTTCGTCGAGCCGGCCAGCTCCGTCCCGCGCTATTTGCGCCTGCCGACGTTGGAGGATCATCGTCAAAATAGCCTCGATACGCTTCCGTTCCAGCAGCCGGCCTATCATGTGCTGGGCGACCAGCGTGTCGAGCGCATCGATCGGGATCGCGATGCCGGTGCACCGGGCGGTGTCCGTGCGCGCCGCCTTCTGACAGGCATAATAGCGATAGCGCCCGGCCTTACCGGTCCGCATGGTCATGAGACCGCTGCATTGCGCGCAGTGCAGCAGGCCGGTCAGCATGTTCGGGCTGCTGATGAGATGCGGCACAAGTGTCTTCGGGTTACGGTCGCGCAACAGCGTCTGAACGGCGTCGAACGTTGCCTGATCGATCAACGTCGGCACAGCGACGGTGATGACCTCATCATCCGCATTGCGCACCCTGTCCTTACCGCGTCTGTTGAACCGATGCTCGCCCACATAGGTCGTTCGGGTCAGTATCGCGTGGATCTGGCCGACGCCCCAGCGTCCTCCGTCGCGGGTGAAGATTCGCCGGTCGTTGAGATATCCGACGATCGCCTTGACGCCCATTGGCCCGGTGGTTCCATCACCCGACAGCGCCAGCCGGTAGATCATACGCACTGTGTCGGCGTGCATGGGATCGATGGCCAATGTCTTCTTGACCTTGGCGCCGCGCTTTTCGGCTTCGACGATGCGGTATCCGATCGGCGGCAGCGCTCCGTTCCAAAAACCCTGCCGGGCGTTCTCCTTCATGGCCCTGAGCGTATGCTTGCCGTTCTCGCGTGACTGATATTCGTCGAACAGGGTCATCACCCGGCGCATCATGACATGCATCGGATCATCGCCTACCGCCTGGGTGATCGAGATCAGCTTCACCCCATTGCGAGCCAGCTTGCGGATATAAAACTCCAGCTCGAAATGGTCGCGGAAGAACCGACTGAAAGAATGGACGAGGATGACGTCGAACGGCGCAGGCCGTCCGCTTGCCGCTTCGATCAGACGCTGGAACTCGGGTCGGCGATCGCTGGTGGCGGAGACCCCGGCATCGACCAAGGTGTCGACAAGCTGATGCCTATGCGCGGCGCACCAGGCTTCGCCTTGCTGACGCTGATCGGGGATAGAGACGTCGTGCTGTGCCTGCCGCGTCGTGGAGACGCGCAGGTAAAGCGCAACCCGCTGGGCCGCGCTGCTCCCTACGCCGGTCACGGCTTTGACCGGTCGATCGGATCGATGGAACCGAACATCTCATCGAAGACATCGCCGAAGTAGCGCTCGAACACCTCGATCTCAGCTTCGGTGATCGGCACCTCATCGGGCCAGTCGTCCGTGACGATCCAGGTGGACACGTCGTGTTTCGGGCGGCGCTTGGAGCTGGAGACTGCAGGGTTGGAGTTCGTGGGCGAGGTGGATCGGGATTTACGCGGAGGTTTTGACATCCGCAGCGTATCGCTGGAGCGGCCGGAAATGGAAACAACAGAATGCGACTAATATACTGATTTACCGTGTTATTGACGGGTTTTCGCAAGCCGCCGATCCCTTCCCAAAGGCAAGCATGTACCGAAGCCGCTTTCTTCCGGCGGATGCGTGGACTTTCGCCGATGCCCACCACGCGCTCCCGTAGCAGCCTTTGAGCATCACCCGCGTTGGGTTATCCATGCTTGGCTCGCATCGCGAAGGAGGGCTGATGATCAATACCGAGCAGAAGCCCGGCATGACGTTGACAGGTGGGGCGACGGCTGACGACGCCGTGCAGAAATTCGCGCCGACCTTTGCTGCAACGCGGCCGGAAGATGTCTTCGGCGCGCTGCCTTACAGGGGGAAAGCCGAAGTCGATCTCGCGGATGGATGCAGGTATCCTTGCCGAAGGGAAGCGGCGACACGTTCGCGATTGATACGGACGCGTGTCGCATGAAGATGGTCTATTGGGTCATCCGAAAGGAAGCTCCATGAGGGTATCTATTACGAAAGCAAGGGCCCAACTGGCAGAACTGGTGCGCCGTGCCGAAGCTGGCGAGGACGTGGTGCTGACCCGCCATGGTCATGCCGCCGTGCGGCTCGTGCCGGTTCACACTGTTCCATCCGTCAAAGATTGCCGGGTTCTTCTCGATGCGCTTCGAAAGTCCGGTGCAGCGAAGGCGTCGGCGGGTCTCTCAGCCGCCCGCAGCCAGGATTTTCTCTATGACGACGAGACCGGCTTGCCGCGATGATGGTTATCGACACCTCGGTATGATGGCCATTCTGCTCAATGAGTCGGAAGCAGTCTCTGCATACCGCGCCAGAGGTCCGAAGATGAGCTGATCATCTCAGCTGACGCCGGAGCCGAAGTAACGATCATCAGGAGCCAGCAGCGGCGCAATAACAGGATGATGTCTCCCGGATCGACTGTAGCTAAGGACCCGATGATCAGCCTTTTGTCGTTCTATAGAGGGCCTTGGAGGGCTATGGAGTAGGTATAGTTCTCATCCGGGTCCCGCATAGCCCGCCAGACACTGTCGATTACTAAAAAGCAGCCATCCATCTCTCCAGTTTTCAGCTGGAAAGCGTGTCATCGGAGAAAGACCTCTCAGGTCTGGGGCGCAGAACAGGCTAAGGCAAGCGCAAGATCATTCTGCCAGTAGGTGTGGACGCGTCCGTGCGTTTTGAGCGTACCTAGCGGACGGGTTCATGCCGAAGCCGAGTGTCCCTTCGCCCACGGGTCGATAACGGGGACACCCGCTGCCTCGAAGGCAATGGTGTCCCGCGTCGCGACGGCAAAACCGTTCGCGGCGGCGATCGCAGCGATATAGCCGTCCGGCGTGGGTAATCCCTTGCCGGCCTTGCGCGCCGTGACGGCCAAGGCTGCGTAATGACGGGCGGCTTCGGTATCGAAGGGGAGGATGCGGCCGTCGAACAGGTCGAGCATTCCGTCGAGTGCGGCGGCGAGTTTTTCTCTTCGCTGCCCATCAGGCAGCGCGCCGATGCCGAACATAAGTTCGGCAACAGTCACGCTGGAAAGATACAGGGTCTCTGCGGCCTGCTCGTCCAGCCAGTCATGCACGGCCGGAGCCGGCTCCGGTTTCATCGCCTCGGAAACGACATTGGTGTCGAGGACGATCATTCGAAGCTCATAGGCTTGGTGGGCGTGCGGTCGCGGGCCTGTTCCAACGACTCGAAATCGGCATTGGTCAGGCCGGCATCGCGGCTCAGGGCCGACAGGGCGGAACCGATGCGTATGCGGTTGGCGGGGCGAACCGCCGCGTCCAGAATATCTCGCATTTCCGCCTCGGCGCTGCGGCCATGATGTGCCGCGCGCAACTTGAGGGCTCGGTGTGTCTCTTCGGACAAGTTGCGAATGGTTACGGCAGGCATGTGATAGCACCGTCTGTAGAGTGACATCAGTGCTATCAGATTAGTTGAATTGCTGTCATTTTCAAGTTACGCGTTTGGGAGTCGTCGATATCCGATATCGACCCACACGCCAGGTTATTGAACGAACGGAACACATCGCATGGGGCGGTTCATCGCCGATAACGCTCGGTGGCTGGCGGGCGGCTTCCTGCTCACGCTGTTCTCGTCCTTCGGGCAGACCTTCTTCATCTCGCTGTCGAACCCGGGCATCCGCGAAGCTTATGGCCTGACGCATGGTGCTTTCGGCGGGCTCTATATGCTGGCGACCCTCGGAAGCGCGTTGACGCTGCCCTTTCTCGGCCGCGTCATGGACCGATACCCGACGGTGAGCGTGGCAGCCGGGACGATCCTCATGCTGGCGGCCGCGACGGTGGCCATGGGCCTGTCGACATCCCTGCCCTTCCTCGTCCTGTCGCTCTATCTCCTGCGCCTGTTCGGTCAGGGCATGATGACCCAGACTGCGCTGACGGCCACAGGACGCTGGTTCGTGGCCAATCGGGGGCGCGCCGTATCGCTCGTCAATCTAGGGCAGCAGGCGGGGGAAGCAGCGTTCCCGTTCCTCTTCGTGCTGGTGGCGGGGGCGATCGGCTGGCGGCAGTCCTGGTTCACCGGGACGGCGGTTTTGCTTCTCGTCGCGCTCCCCGCCGTCCTCATTCTCCTGCGGCGCGATCGCGTGCCGCTGACCCGTCCCGTCGCGCATGCGCAAGAGGCCGGGCGGGACTGGACGCTTGCGCAGGTGCTGCGTGATCCGAACTTCTACCTGATCTCGGCTGGCGTGCTGGCGCCGCCCTTCGTGGCGACCACGATCTTCTTCCATCAGGTGTATCTGACGGAGCTGCGCGGCTGGCCGCTGACGCTTTTCGCAGCCGGCTTTGCCGTCATGTCGGTGGCCAACGTCACCTTCACACTGTTTGCGGGATGGCTGATCGATCGTCTGTCCGCCCTGCGGGTCCTGCCCCTGTTCCTGCTGCCGCTTGCGGCGGCAAGCCTGATTGCCGCCTTCGTGACCGCGCCCTTTGCAATCTTCTTCTTCATGGCATTGATGGGCGTCAGCAACGGCTTCTCGTCCACCCTGTCGGGCGCGATGTGGCCGGAGCTCTATGGCACGCGGCACCTGGGTGCGATCCGCTCCGTCGTGGTGGCGACCATGGTGTTCGCCAGCGCGGCGGGCCCCGGCCTGACCGGCTACCTCATCGACGCCGGGGTGGATTACGACCTCCAGCTCGCCGCCATGGGCGCCTATGCGCTGGTTGCGGCGGCCGGCATGTGGGCGGTGTCGCGGCGCCTGCGCCGCTGACGGTCCGGCGCGCGCCTGTTCAATCTCCCATCGGACTCCAGGCTCCCGCCCCCCTCTGCCCCTTTCGGAGGCAAGGGCGGCACGGTCACGGGCGCGTTTCGAGCGTGACGGTCGGCGGCGTCTCCAACTGGTCGGCGACCGCCTGCCAGCTCTCGGCGAAGCGGCCATAGGCCGTCTTGATGTCGACGCCGACGGGAAGCTCCGGGCATTCGTTCTCGCCGTTCGAGCCCCAGTTCACCCAGCCCGACTGCCGGCGCTGGACGATCTGGAAGGCGCCGGAGGGCGCGGAGGTCCACCAGACCATCGCCCGGCCGGACGCCTCGTGGTACTCCACCGTCTTGGAGGCCGGCCCCGGAAAGATCGTCTCGTGCGGCACCGCCGACACGTCGACGGGCTTGTCCGTCAGTGTCCAGGGCCGCTGGTCCGGCAGATCGGCCAGAACGTGCGAGGCGGCACGTACGCGCGCGAGCCGTTCGCGGATCTCGTCCTCGCCCAGCACCTTTTCCCAGGCGCAGAAGAGGCGCCAGTACAGGTCCCAATGCGCCGATTCGATGTCGGACAGCTGGGTGCGGAACTCGTCGAACTTGGGGTTCTGGTTCTGCGAATGGGCCACCGTATCGGCCACCATCGCGACGAGTTCGCCGGCATAGGGATCGCCCGAGCGGTAGCGCGTGCCGCCATAGGCGGCGAAGCGGTCGAAGACGAGCTCGCCGACGCCGCCCTCGAACTCGTCCCCCACGGTGATCTTGTTGGTGACCGACCGGCCATTGATGACGGTCTGGAAATCGTCGACCACGTAGCGCCGCTGGAAGAAGGGCGTACCGTAGGTGAAGCGCCAGTCGATGGCGAAACTCTTGCCCTTCAGCTCGTCCAGGAGACCATCGGGGATGGTGCCGTGCATGCGGTAGTGATGCAGGACCGGGCCATGCTCGATCGTCTCGATACGGACCACCGTATGCTCCGGCGGATTGATCAGACCGTTCTCCGGCGTGAAGAAGGGGCCGTAGAACCCGCCGATGGCATTGTTGCCCGAGGGTAGAAGCTCGAACCCGTCGCCCAGTGAGCGGAAGTGGCGCAGGCCCCATTTGGAGGAGCCGAGCCCCCCGGCGGTGCCAGAGCACATTTCGAGATCGAAGGCCTGCGTATCGAGCCGCACGAAACAGTCCGGCTCTCGCCCCTTCAACTCGCGGATGCCGGCCAGCGTGGCGACGTCTTCCGCCTCGACCGGGGTTTCCAGCGTCAGGGCCGTGCTCCCCTCGAAGCTGACGCAGGCGATGAAGCGCGTCCTGCCGGGTTCGTCCTGCACGTTCAGGCGCTGGCACAGGACGCGTTCCCCCGCTTCGGTCCGGGCCCACCACAGGGGGGCGTCGAGATCTGCGTCGACGCTGAAGGTGATCGGCTCGTTGCGGCGCTGGCCGGCAAGGGGATCGGAGATGCGGATGATCTGGGTCATGTCGGCTCGCAAGGGATAAGGGGTCGGAAGGCGCGGGCCGGCCAGGCCCGCACGAAGCGCATGCGGCAGGGGCGACGTCTCAGGCCTTGCCGGGGCGGCGGCCGAAGCGGAAGGAGCGTTGCTTCAGGCTGTCGATCGCGACCGCCAGGATGATCACCACGCCCTTGATGAGGAGCTGGGTGAAGAAGGGCACGTTCATCAGGATGAGGCCGGTCGACAGGACACCCAGGATCACGGCACCGATCAGCGTGCCGACGATGCGACCGCGCCCGCCGGCAAGGCTCGTCCCGCCCAGGACCACGGCGGCGATCGCGTCGAGCTCGTAGCCCGTGCCGGCCGTCGGCTGGGCCGAGATGAGGCGGGCGGCAAGGATCACGCCGGCCAGGCCCGCCGCAATTCCGGCCAGCACATAGACCGATGTGACGATCCGGTTCACCCGCACGCCCGCGAGCCGCGCCGCCTCCGGATTGCCGCCGACGGCATAGACGTGCCGTCCATAGAGCGTGCGCTCCAGAAGGAACCAGGCCACGACGAAGACGAGGCCCATGACGATCACCGGGACCGGCAGGCCGAGGAGATAGCCGTTGCCGAGATCCCGGAAGCTCAGGTCGCTCGCAACGATCGGCTGGCCGGCCGTCATCGTGTAGGACAGCCCCCGCAGGAAGGTCATCGTGCCGAGCGTGACGATGAAGGGCGCCAGGCCCAGATAGGCCGTCAGCGCGCCGTTGATCAGGCCGCAGAGACCGCCCGCCGCCATGCCGGCGGCGATCGCCGCGGGCGCCGGCAGGCCGGCCATCGCGGCGAGCACGGAGACGACGCCGGACACGGCGACGATGGAGCCGACCGACAGGTCGATGCCGCCCGTCAGGATAACGAAGGTAAGGCCCGCGGCGAGTATCGCGTTGACCGAGATGGAGCGGGCGATGTTGAGGAGGTTGTCGACCCGCGCGAAGTTCGGCGCAATGGCGGCCATCAGCACGACAAGGGCGACGAGCACGACCAGAATCCCGACGCGGTCCCACCATTTGGCGAAGTCGAAGGGCTCCGCGGCGAGGGCTTCGGTGGCCGGACCCGGCTCCGGGGTGTTGGGGGCGATCACGGCGTTGCTCCTTGAATGGCTGGTTCGGCGTGCGGCGCCGCTCCCGTGGCGTACAGCATGACCTCTTCCTCGGTGGTGTCGGCGGAACGCAGGTCCCGGACGATCCGCCCGCCCCGCATTACGAGAAGGCGGTCGCTGATGCCGATGGCTTCGGGCAGGTCGGAGGAGATGACGAGAACGGCCTTGCCGGCCCGGGCGAGCCCGTCGATGACTTCGTAGATCTCGCGCTTGGCGCCGATATCGACGCCGCGCGTCGGCTCATCGAGGATCAGGATGGCGGAATCGCGCAGCAGCCAACGCGCCAGCGCGGCCTTCTGCTGGTTGCCGCCCGACAGTGCCCGCACCGGCAGGCCGAGCGCGTTGAGGCGCAGGCGCAAGCGCCGCATCTCGCTCAAGACGGCCTCCCGGACCGTGCCGGCCCGCACGACACCGCCCGGCGCAAAACGGGGCAGTGTGGAGATGGCGATGTTCGCCTCCACGGAATGGTCGAGGAAGAGCCCTTGCGCCTTGCGATCCTCTGGCACGAATCCGAAGCCGTCGGCGATGGCCGCGTTCGGATCGGCCGGGCGGCTCGGCCGGGCAGAGACGCGCACGTCGCCGCCGCTGCGCGGGTCCGCACCGAACAGAAGGCGCGCCACTTCCGTGCGCCCCGATCCGATGAGGCCGGCCATGCACACGACCTCGCCCGCATGGACGCGGAAGCTTACCGGGCCGACACCCTCCCCGGACAGGTTCTCCACGTCGAGGACCGGCTTGCCGGGGCTGCGGGGATCATGCCGGTAGAGATCGGCGACCGGCCGGCCCACCATCATGCGCACCACATCGCCGGGCGCCAGCTCCTGCATCGTCCCGGTGCCGACATGGGTGCCGTCGCGGAACACCGTCACGCGGTCGGCGAGTTGCCAGACCTCCTCCATCCGGTGAGAAATATAGACCATGCCGACGCCGGCAGCGCGCATCTGCCCGATCAGCGCGTAGAGCGCCTGGGCCTCGGCGCGTGACAGCGCCGCCGTCGGCTCGTCGAGGACGAGGATCCGGGCGTTTTCGGCGACGGCGCGTGCGATTTCCACCATCTGCTGCATGCCGATGCTCAAGGAGCCGAGCGGACGGCGCGGATCGATCGCCGCGCCGATACGGGCCAGCTTCTCGCGCGCATCGGCCAGGACGCGGGCGCGGTCGAGCGTGCCCAGCCGGGTTCGCGGTTCGGCGCCGAGCGACAGGTTTTCGGCCACCGTCATGGCCGGAACGGTGTTGAGCTCCTGATGGATGATCGCGATCCCGTGGGCCCGCGCATCGCGCGGGGAGCGTATATCGACCTCTCGGCCATCCACCAGGATCCGGCCGCTGTCACGCTCTACGTTGCCGGCCAGGATCTTCATCAGGGTCGATTTGCCGGCGCCGTTCTCGCCCATCAGGGCGTGGACCTCGCCGGCGCGCAGGTCCAGATGCACGTCGTTCAGCGCCAGCGTGGCGCCGTAGCGCTTGCTTACGCCCTCGAGCTGCAGGAGGGGCGCCGTCATGCTGCTCATGGCTGTGCCTGCCTTTTGGAAGGGACGCGGGGAAGCGGGTGTGCCGCCTCCCCCGTCTCAAGGGTTCAGTCGAACGGGCGTTGCGGCTTACCAGCCGGCATATTCGCCGACATTGTCCCGGGTGACGAGAACGCTTTCGATCAGCACCGTACGCTCGGCCGGAGCATTGCCGGCCGCCATTTCCTGGGCAATGCGGATCGCCTCCTGAACCATGCCGCCGGGGTTCTGCGTCGCCGTACCGATGAAGGGGGAGCCCTCGCGCTTCAGCTCGGCCACCGCCTCGGGGCTGCCGTCGACGCCCGTGACCTTGATCTGCCCGCTCTTGCCGGCCTGCTCGACCGCCAGCACCGCGCCGAGCGCGGAGGGATCGTTCATGCCGAAGATGCCCGTCACGTCCGGGTTGGCCGTCAGCATGTCCGTGGTGACGGCAAGGCCGGAGGCGCGGTCGTTCTTGGAGGCCTGCTGACCGACGATCTTGATGTCCGGGAACTTGGCCGCAACGTTCCGGCAGCCCTGGATACGGTCGATGATGGTCTGGATCGGCGTGCCGTCGACGAGCAGGACCTCGCCCTTGCCGCCCATCTGCGTGAAGAGGTACTCGCAGGAGCGCTCACCGGCCTGGACCGCATTGGTCATGACCACGGCCTCGGCGCCTTTGGCCGGCGTATCGACGGCGATCACGATGATGCCGGCCTCCTTGGCGCGCTCGATGGCCGGCTCCAGGCCCACCTCGTTGACTGCGGACACCACGATCAGGTTGACGCCCTGCTGGATGAACGTGTCGATCTGATTGTTCTGGTTGGCGAGATCGAGCTGCGCGTCCTGCGTGTTCACGCTAGCGCCGATCTCGGCCGCGGCCTTCTGGGCGCCCTTGTCCATCGCCGAGAAGAACGGGTTCGACATGTCCTGCACCAACAGGCCAATCGACTCGATCTTTTTCGGAGCGGCGGTCTGCGCCGCGGCAGGCATGGCCAGCGCAGCCAGGGCGATGGTGGATGCGAGAATGGCATGAATCTTCATTGGGGAACCTCCTCCCGTTGCCGCCGACGGTCAGCGCCGACGTATCCTCCGAACGGCTGCGAGGCTGGCCCGCCGCCTGTGTTCGAATGCCGCTCCGCGGCATCCAAATCGTTTATGTCACCGTGCGCGGAACGACGGTGTGGCCGCCTTCCCCGCCTCAGCAGCCGCAGGACTTGCGGATCACGAGCTGCGGCTCGACCCGCTGGACGTCCTCGTCCCGGTAGACCGGGGGCGCCGGCAGTCCGCGCTTCTCCGCCTCGCTCTGCGCTTCGATGATCCGCGCCAGCATCGATGCCGCGCGATGGCCGATCTCCTCGCTTCGCTCGTTCAGAACGGTCAGCGGCGGATCGATCAGGCCGGACCAGGCGAATTCGTCGAAGGCGACCACCGCGACGTCGTGCGGAACGCGCAGCCCTTTCTCGCGCAGAAGCCGCAGCGCCCCGAGCAGCAGCGGGTTGTTGCCGGCGATCAGCGCGCGCGGCAGCGGACGGCGCGTTGCAAGGCGCTCGGCCATGACGGCATAGGCGGATTCGGGATCGTTGCCGCTTTCCAGGATCTCGAGGCGCACGCCATGGGCGTCGGCCGCCTCCCGGATGCCGCGCTCGCGCTCGAAGCGTGTCGACCAGCGCGTGGGATAGGCCAGAAACAGCCAGTCCGCATAGTGATGGCCGGCCAGGTGGCGCCCTACCTCGCGGCTGGCTTCGTAATTGTCGGTGGTCACGCTCGGAAAGGCGACCTTCCCCTCCGGCGGGGCGGAATCGACGAAGACGATGGGAATGTCCCAGCGCGACAGCAGGGACACGCTTTCCGGCTTCAGCGTCAGGGTCGAGATGACACCGGCCGTTCGCGTCTCGATCAGGCGACGGATCGTGCGCGCCTCTAGGTTGGCGTCGTAGACCCCCTCCACCGCGACATCGGCCATGACGACCGTCCAGTCGGCAGGCCTCAGAGCCTTCTGAATGCCGGCCATGAGGTCGAGATAGTAGCTGTTGGATGTGCTGGCCGTAATGACGGTCACGGAGTCGCGGCTCGTCTTGCGCAGATCCTGCGCCGCCCGGTTCGGGATGTATCCGAGCTCATCGGCAACCCGTCGCACCTGCATGCGGCTCTCGTCCGACACGCCGTCGGCGCCGCTGAGGGCACGCGAGACGGTGAACATAGACAGGCCGGTGGCGTTGCTGATGTCGCGCATCGTCGATTTCTTCATGCGCAGACCTCCCCTTCCGCACCGACGCTTCCCAAAGCGCCCTAAACGATTATGCAACTGCATAAACGATTAGGTTCGCCCCGACAAGGGCGAATCTGGTCAGTTTCCCGGTCATCTTTGGTGCACTGCACGCGCCCCGCCGGTCCTGTCATACCGTCGCAGCACCGTCTTTGCGACCGACGGCGACTGACCCCGCCGCCATGGAACGCGTGGCGTCCCATGCATCACGGCGTTAGGTTCATGCTGGCAGGTTTGCGACCCGGAACACATTCACGGCCGTTCCAGGCCGGCCGGCCAACGTTCACCCACCCTCGGAAGGGACCGATCCGATCATGCCCGGTCACCGTATTCTTCTGGTCGAAGACGATCCCGACCTCGCCCGATGGCTCAAGAAGAGCCTGGAACAGCTCGGCTTCTTCGTCGAATGGGAGGAGGACGGCCATATGGCCAAGCGTCGGCTGGGCATCGACACCTTCGATGCGGTGGTGCTCGATCTGGGGCTTCCCTCGCTCGGCGGCGAGGCCGTGTTGCGGGCGCGCAGATCGGCCGATGATCCGACGCCGGTGATCGTCGTGACTGCCCGAGACGGTCTTGCCGACCGGGTCAGTCTGCTCCGGGACGGCGCCGACGACTTTCTCGGCAAGCCGTTCGCGATCGAGGAGCTGGAGGCGCGGCTGGTGGCGCTCGTGCGTCGCAGCCGCGGCCGCGCCAATGGCCTTTTCACCTGCGGTCCCCTCACCTTCGACGAGCGGGCCCAGCGTTTCACCGTCGGGGACCATCCCTTGGCACTGACACCGCGCGAGCATGCCGTGCTGCGCGTTCTCGTGCGCCGCCTCGGCGAACCCGTCGCAAAGCAGGATCTCCTGGATCATCTTGTCGCCTCCGACGCCGACCTGTCGCTCGAGGCGATCGAAGTCATCGTTCATCGTCTGCGGCGCAAGCTGGCGGAGACCGGCGTCCACATCGTGACCCTGCGAGGCCTCGGCTATCTTCTGGAGGCGCAGGATGCAGGGCGCTGATCCCGGCGTCCTGCGGCGGCCCCGCCCGCTGTGGCAGAAGCTCGCCAGCTGGACCATACCGGCCATCGCCTTTCTGCTGGGAGCCGGCCTCTGGCTGACCATGCTGAACATGAAGGAGCTTTCGGACAGCGCCTACGACCGGTCGCTGGCGGGTGCGATCCGCGCAATCGATCTGAACATCTCGACCGAAAGCGGCGGAGTCGGCGTGGAGCTTCCCTATCCGCTCTTCGAAAGCTTCCAGACGACCGCCGACGGCGAAGTCTTTTTCCGCGTCTCGACGGACGACAACCTCGTACAGATCGGCGACGCGCTCCTTCCGCCACCACCGGACGACATCTCGCCGGGAAGCTACGTCTTTTCCGATGCCCGATATCTGGGACGGGAGGTGCGGATCGGCGTCTTTAAGCGGCCGCTCCAAACGCCGCTCTATGGCGCGCCGACCGCCCAGAACATCATTATCGAAGTGGCCGAGACGACCGGCTCGCGACAGGCTTTCCGCGACGAAATCTTCCGCCGTGCGCTGTGGCGGGACGCCGCCGTCGTCTTCGCCTCGATCCTGTTCCTGGCCCTCGGGGCGCATGTCGCCATCCGTCCGCTGGCAAGCCTGCAGGAGCGGCTCGAGCGACGGGATCCGCAGGATCGCACCCGGCTGGTGCCGCCGGCGCGCCTTCCAAGCGAGGTCGTGCCCCTGGTCGCGGCGCTGAACGGCCTTATCGACCGCTATCGCGAGCAGGGCGAGGCGCAGCGGCGCTTCATCGACGATGCATCGCACCAATTGAAGACGCCCATCGCCGTCCTGCGGGCGCAGATCGATTACGCCCTGGCCGAAACGGCGCCGGAGGCCAGAACCGAGGCGCTCCTGTCCATGCGCACGGTGGTCGAGCGGGCCGGCCGCACGATGACGCAGCTCCTGGCGCTGGCGCGCGCCAAGAACGCAAGGCTGCTGACGAACCAGCCCGATGGCGTGCCCTCTCCGGAAGCATTGCTGACGGACGTCGCACGGCTTCACCTTTCGCGCGCCCGCCAAAGGCGCATCGCGATCGAGGTGGAGATGGCGGGGCCGGACCGCCCGATGCCGGGCCAGCGCGATCTTCTCTTCGAGGCACTGAGCAACCTCGTCGACAATGCGATCCGGCACTCACTGCCGGGCGGCCGCGTGATCCTGAGGGCCGAGCCGGCTGCGGACGCGCGCAGCATTGCGCTCACGGTCCTGGACGAGGGTCCGGGCTTTCAGGTTGCGGACATCGCCCTGCCCCGGGAGCGGTTTCACGAGCCTGGGGGCCCTTCGCCATCGGGCGGCTCGGGCCTCGGCCTTGCCATCGCAGAGGCGATCGCCCGGGCGCATGGCGGCTCCCTTCGCCTTGCCAACCGGGAGCCGACGGGCGCCGCGGCAACGATCGACCTGCCCATCCCGGCCTTCGCGCGATGAAAGGCGAATGAAAGCTTCGATTTCGTAAGGCTGGGTGAGAGCTGGGAGGCTCGATAGCTCTAGTGGGAGAAGCACCGATGTCCTTGACGATCATCCACCGTGCCGCGCTCGGCGCGGGAACCGCCCTTGCACTTCTGGGATCGGCCGTCGCGCCGGTCGCCGCGCAGCCGGCCAATCCCGAATGCATTGCACCCGCGCAGCCGGGCGGCGGCTTCGACATCACCTGCAAGCTGGCGCAGCAGGCGCTCGTGGACGCCGACGTCCTCGCCAGCCCGTTGCGCGTTTCCTACATGCCAGGCGGCATCGGCGCCGTCGCCTTCAACACCATCGTGGGCCAGCGCCGCGCCGAACCGGGAACGATCGTCGCCTTCTCGGCCGGCTCGCTCCTGAACCTCGCCCAGGGCAAGTTCGGCGATTATGCGGCCAAGGACGTGCGCTGGGTCGCCTCCGTCGGCACCGATTACGGCGCCGTCGTCGTTGCCGAGGACGCGCCCTGGGCGTCCCTTTCGGAAATGATGGAGGCGATCAAAGCCGACCCGGCTTCGGTGATCCTCGGCGCGGGCGGCACCATCGGCAGCCAGGACTGGATGAAGGCCGCCCTGACGGCGCGCGCCGCCGGCATCGACCACAAGACCATGCGCTTCGTAGCCTTCGAGGGTGGCGGCGATTGCGCCACCGCGCTGCAGGGCGGCCACGTACAGGCCTGCATGAACGATGTCGGGGACAGCCAGGCGGCGATCGACGGCGGCGCGCCGCTTAAGCTTCTGGCCGTCTACGCGGACGAGCGCCTCGGCGGCAAGCTCGCCGATATCGCCACCGCCAAGGAGCAGGGCTACGATATCGAATGGCCGATCGTGCGCGGCTTCTATGTCGGGCCGGACGTCTCCGACGCGGATTACGCCTGGTGGACCGACGCCTTCCAGACCGCGATGAACGCGCCGACCTACGACGCACTCCTGACGTCGCGCAACCTTCTGCCGCTGCCGATTGTCGGCGAAGAGCTCCAGACCTTCGTCGGCGAACAGATCGAACTGCATCGCGAGCTTGCCCGCTCCTTCGAACTCGTCGCGCAGTAAGCGGGCGAATTTGCATGAGCAACGACAGGACACTCGGCGGGCTGGCGTTGCTCGCAAGTCTCGGCCTTCTGATCTTCGGTTGGGGGCTTGTCGCCCCCTTCGCCTACGAGCCGGTCGGCCCGCGCGCCTTCCCGCTCCTGACCGCCGCCCTCATCGGCATTTGCGGGCTCATGCTCGTCCTGCGCCCGGGCCCGGACGAGGCGCCGAACGCGCCGGGCGTCAATGTCGGCATCGTTTCGATCTCCGCCGTTCTGCTCGCCTATGCGTTCTTTTTCCAGCCACTCGGTTTCGTCCTGTCGACGGCGCTGATGTGCGTTGCCGTGGCGCGTATCTTCGGCGCGACATGGATGCAGGCGGGGCTCACGGGGGTCGCTCTGTCTGTTGGCTCCTTCCTCCTTTTCGACAGGCTCCTCGACGTCGTGCTGCCGGCCGGCCTCCTTTCGGGAGTGATCTGATGGACACGCTTTCCTATCTGATGATGGGCTTCTCCGTCGCCCTCACGCCGTCGAACCTCGGTCTTGCCGCGCTCGGCGCCGTGGTCGGCACCATGGTCGGCGTGCTTCCGGGGCTTGGCCCGGTCAACGCGGTCGCCATGCTGGTGCCGGTGGTGTTCGCGCTCGGGCTTCCGCCGGAATCCTCGCTGATCCTGATGGCGGCGATCTATGTCGGATCGGAATATGGTGGCCGCATTTCCGCGATCCTGATCAACGTGCCGGGCGAGGCCTCCGCCGTCATGACGGCCATCGAGGGCTACCCGCTGGCGCGGCAGGGCAAGGCCGGCATCGCCCTGTCGCTGTCGGCATGGTCATCCTTTCTCGGCTCGCTTCTGGCGACGCTCGGAATCATCATTGCCGCGCCTGTCGTCTCGCGCTGGGCGCTCGCCTTCGGGCCGGTCGAATATGTGGCCCTGATGGTCTTTGCCTTCGCCTGCCTGACCGGCCTTCTCGCCGACAAGCCGATCAAGGCGCTGCTGGCGGTCGGCATCGGCCTGGCGCTCTCCACGGTCGGGATCGATCCGAACTCCGGCGTCTATCGCTACACGTTCGGGATGGTGAATCTGATCGATGGGATCCAGTTCGCGACGATCGTCATCGGTCTCTTCGCGATCTCGGAGCTGCTCCTCCTCTACGAGGGGCACCGCTCCGGCGCCTCCGTGCGCATCGAGCGCATGGGCCGCAGCCTCTTCAACCTTGCCGAAATGCGCAGCACGCTTTTCTCGACGCTGCGCGGATCGGGCATCGGCTTTGCCATCGGCCTCTTGCCGGGCGCCGGCGGGACGGTCGGCTCGGCACTCGCCTACACCACGGAGAAGCGCATCGTGGAACGCCGCGATCCGGCCGGAAGCCGCTTCGGACGCGGTGATCTTCGCGGGCTCGCCAGCGTCGAGGCCGCCAACAACAGCGCTTCGAACTCCAACTTCATCCCGATGCTGACTCTCGGCATTCCGAGCTCCGGCACGACGGCGATCATGCTCGGCGTGCTCACCCTCTACAACATCACCCCCGGCCCCGTTTTGTTCAACGCCCAGCCAGCCCTCGTCTGGGGTCTCATCGCCTCGCTCTTCGTCGGCAACATCATGCTTCTGGCGATGAACATTCCCCTTGTCGGGGTGTTTGCCCGGATGCTGTCCGTGCCGGCCTGGACGCTGGTTCCGTTCATCGTCGTGGTCAGCGCGATCGGCGTCTATTCGGGCAAGTCCGCCGGCTTCGACCTCGTGCTGATGGTCATCATCGGGGTGGCCGCCTACTGGCTGCGCAAGCTGTCCGTTCCAATGGCGCCGCTGATCCTGGGCTTCGTCCTCGGCAAGCTTCTGGAGCAGAATCTGCGCCGCGCTCTGTCCCTTTCCGCGGGCGAGGTGGACATCCTCTGGTCGAGCTGGATCGCCATCGTGCTCTGGTCGGCCGCGGCCCTGATGCTGATCGTCCCGCAGATCCTGAAGCGACGGAGCGGCGAGCCCGTGCTGCCCACGCCCGAAGACGTGGTGGCGAAGGATGCCCCGGAGGCCAGGCCATGACGATCTTCTCCGCACAGCCCGTCGGCACGCCCGGCGCCCGTCTGCGCGCCAGGCTGAAGGATCGCCGGATCCTGCGCCTGCCGGGCGCGCACAATGGCCTCGCCGCCCTTCAAGCGGCCCGAAGCGGCTTCGAGGGGCTTTACCTCTCCGGCGCCGCCATGAGCGCCTCGATGGGGCTGCCGGATCTTGGCATCATCACGATCGAGGATGTCTGCTTCTTCCTGAGCCAGATTGCGCGGGTATCGAAGCTGCCCGTCATCGTCGATGGCGATACGGGCTACGGCGAAGCGCTCAACGTCATGGCGATGGTGCAGCGCTTCGAGGCCGAGGGCGCCGCCGCCGTCCACATCGAGGACCAGATCCTTCCCAAGAAGTGTGGGCACCTGTCCGACAAGCGGCTGGCGAGCCCATCGGACATGGCCGCCAAGATCGCCGCGGCGGCACGGGCCCGCCGGGACCTCGTGGTCATCGCCCGGACCGATGCTGTCGCGAGCGAAGGTCTGGAGGCGGCGGTTGCGCGGGCGCGCCTCTACGTGGACGCCGGAGCGGACGCCATCTTTCCGGAGGCGCTGACGAGCATCGACATGCTGCGCGCCTTCGCGAAAGCAATGCCGGACGTCCCCCTCCTGGCCAATATGACCGAGTTCGGGCGCACGCCGGACCTGACGGCCGATGCCTTCGAGGCGCTCGGCTACGCGATGGTGATCTGGCCAGTATCCTCGCTGCGGGTCGCCGCGGCCGCCCAGCGGGATCTTTACCGATCGCTCGCGACCGACGGCGCGACCACCGCCGCGCGCGCGTCCATGCTGACGCGCGCCGATCTGTACGATCTCCTCGACTACTTCGCCTATGAAGAACTGGATGGCGCCATCGCACGCAGCGCGCTGCCGGACGCTCCCGCGTCGTAAAGCGGGGCGGCCCCGCCTTACAAACCCTGCCTGAACATCCATCCGCGTTGATGCAGCGGCGCCATGTCCACCCCCAGCATGCCGAGCGCCTTCCAGACGACGGCCGCGGTCGAATCGATGATCGGGATGCCGAGCTCGGCTTCCAGATCGGCCATGATGCTCCAGCCGCGCATGTTCGTGCACATGATGACGATGGCCTCCGGCGAGGCTGCGGCAACCGTTCGGCACATGGTTGCCACGGTGTCGTCCGGCACCTGCGAGAAGGCGAAATTCTCCGACAGGCCCGTATGGGCTTCGGCGACGGTGTGAATGCCGGCGGCGGCGTAGTTGGCGATGATGCGGCTCTGCACATCCTGCGTATAGGGCGAGATGAGGCCGATGCGCGTGGCGGGGCGCAGGGCGATCAGATCGTTGATCGCGCCCACCGCCGTGCAGGCGGGGATACCGGTCTGCCCCTCGATGGCCTCGCAGAGTTGCCGGTCCCAGGCGTTTCCGAGCCAGCTGGCGGACGTGCCGCTCCAGGCGATCACGCCCACATGCGCATCGGCCAAAAGGCGGCTGGCCGCCAGCATGGGGTCCAGCCGGAACTGGTCGTTGGCGCTGTCGCTGAGCGCGATCTGCGTGACGTTGAAGCGCGAGAAATGCGCCGAGACATGCGGCAGCCCGGCGACCAGCGCGGATGTGGCCGGCTCCAGGATGGTGTTCGAGGACGGCGTCAGAACGCCGATCAGGGCCCTGTCCATCATCTCCCGCTCAAGCCCCCATCGGCAGCATCAGGGGCACGATCTCGTCGAGGCGCGGCGCCTTGGCGGCGATCCGCTTCTGCTCGCGGTCGAGCGTGCGCGCCGCGTCGTCCCAGTCGATCGTTTCGCAGCGACCGGCCGACACGATGCGCCGCCCATCGACATAGACGGCATCGATGGCGCGCTCCGCCGCCTGGTGGATGATCGCGCGCAGCGGATCGCGCAGCGGGTGCATCTGCGGATGATCGAGGTCGAAGGTGACGAGGTCGGCCTTGGCGCCGACGTCGAGCCGCCCGATATCGTCGCGGCCGAGCAGCCTGGCAGCGCCGGCGGTCGCGGCGTGGAACAGCCGCGCCGTGGTGCTCGTATGCTGCGCACCGGCAGCCGCCCGCGCCAGAAGCTCGGCCGTGCGGATTTCCTCCAGCATGTTCTGCGGGTGCGTGTCGGTGCCGATCGCCACGTTCACGCCCGCATCCATATAGGCGCCGATATGGTGCAGCAGCGTCCCGTCGCGGATGAAGACGGTCGGGCAATGGGCGACCGTCGTTCCGCTCTCCGCCAGGAGCGACAGGTCGTCGCGCGTCGGCCAGAGCAACCACGGGTGCCGATCGGTGAAGACCGCATGCCCGATGACCGTCCGCTCGCCGAGGAACCCGATCGAGTCCATGTAACCGATGGGCGTCTTGTCATGCAGCCGCGCGAGTTGGTTGAATTCGGGGTAGCTCTGCGCCCCATGCGTGAAAAGGACACGGCCCGTATCGCGTGACAGGGCGATCGCGTCTCGAAGAAGGTCTTGCGTACAGGTGTCGATCTGCGCGGGCGCGACGACGGCGCTGAAACGTCCGCTCGCATGCCGCTCGGCGGCGTCCATCACGGCCTGTGCCTCGGCAAAGGCCGCCGCGCCCTCGTCCGGCGACCAGTCGTAGAGCGTCTCCTGCCCGTCGGAGGCCCACCAGCGCGCCGAACGGAACATCGGCGCCACCCAGACGCGCAGGCCGCTTTGGTCCAGGAGATCGAGCCAGCCGGGATAGGCGTGGCTGAGGTCGAAGATGGTGGTGATGCCGTTGGTCGCCATCTCGGCCAGCGCATAGCGCGCGGAGGCCCGCAGTGCCGCCTCGTCCTGGATAAAGCTCTGGCGGAAATCCTGCCGCCCGTTGAAGAAGAGGCGCGGGTTTCCGTACTCCTCCACGAAGCCGCGATAGATCGGCGTCTGCGTGGGATGGCAATGGATATTGATGAGGCCGGGCATGACGAGCCGTCGGCTCCCGTCCATCTCTGTATCGACCGTGCCGTCATAGGAACCGCCCACCTGGATGAGGCGATCCCCCTGCCAGGCGACGTCACCGTCGCGCAGGTAGACATGGCCTCCCCTGTCTGCGTCCCATCCGATGATCCAGGCGGCACGGCGGATGCAGTGCGTCTGCGGCGATGCGTCTGACATGATGATCCTATCTGGCGGCGGGAACGGCCCAGGTGGCGATCTGCGGGAGGTGGATGAGCAGCACCATCATCACCAGCATGGTGACGATGAAGGGTATGGTGCCGGCAAAGACGGTGCCGATATTGCCGACCTTGCGCACCGTCTGGATGACGTAGAGCGTCATGCCGACCGGCGGCGTCAAAAGAGACATCTCGCACATGAGCACGATGAAGACGCCGAACCAGATCGGATCGATCCCCGCCGCCAGGATGACCGGCAGCAGCACCGGGACGGTGCCGACCATCATGGGCAGCGTCTCGAAGAAGATGCCGAGCAGGACGTAGAAGATCGCCAGCGCCCATTTGAGCGTGAGCGGATAGACGCCGAGGCCGGCCACCCAGGTGCTGAGCGTCTGCGTGACGTTGAGGAGGGCGAGCGCGTAGTTGAGGTAGAAGGCGACGACCAGGATCAGCATGGAAATGGCCGTCAGGCTGGCCGTCGTCACGAAGGATTCGTGCAGCATCCGGAGGCTGAGCCTGCCTTGGAAACCGGCGATGAGAATGGTCGCGACCACCGCCAGCGCCGCCGACTCCGTCACCGTGGCCCAGCCGGTATAGACCGAACCCATGATAATCACGAAGACGACGGTGGGACCGAGCAGCCCGCCCATCAGGCGGAAGCGCTCCTTCCAGGGCACATAGGGTTCGTTGGAGCGGGCAAGTTCCGGCCGCGCGATGCACAGTATGGCGATCGTCAGCATGAACATGAAGGCGAGCGCGATGCTGGGAATGAGCGCTGCGGCGTAGAGCTGCGCCACCGAAGTGTTGGTGAGCGAGGCATAGACGATGAAGGCGATGCCCGGCGGGATGAGGTTGCCGAGCGAGGCGCCGGCCGCGATGGACCTGAGCACCAGCCGCTCGTCATAGTCTCGCTTGCGGAACGAGGGCAGCGCCACGGTGGTGATGGTCGCGGCCGTCGATACGGACGAGCCCGACACGGCCGAGAAGATCGCCGAGGCGCCGATATTGGTGTGCAAAAGGCCGCCCGGCAGGCGGTTCAGCCAGGGTGACAGGGCCGCATACATGCGATCCGTCATGCCGCTGCGCACCAGGATCTCTCCCAAAAGGATATAGAGCGGGATGGCGAGCAGGATGTAATCCTCCATCGAGCTCCAGAGCTGGCTTCCGAAGACGCGCAGGTGCACGCCGTCGAAGAACACGACGATGGCCACGAAGGCCGTGACGAACAGCGCGGAAGCGACGTGTAGCCCCAGGAAAAGCAGGCTGAGCATGAGCCCGAAGCCGATGGCGACGGTCAGGATGCTGATCATCGGGCGGGCTCCTGCATGGCCGGAAGGTTGCCCTGCGTTTCGAGGTCGATCTGGTCCTGCAGCGATGGCGGTCCGTAATAGCGGTTCAGGGCGTCACGATCGGTGAAGGCCAGGATCACGGCATGGACGCCGAAGGCGGCGCTCGTCGCCGCAAAGACGACGAGCCCGACGAGCCACAGCCCCTGCGGGATCCACATGGGCGTCTGGAGCGGGGTGTTGGCATGCGCCTGCCAGCGCAGCGTATCCTGAAGCACATGCCAGCCCTGGATGGCGGCAAAGACGGCAATGGCGGCAAGGATCACCGCGGCGGAGAGGTTCAACACGGTCCGCATGCCGCGCGGAAAGCGCGGGAACAGAAAGTCGACACGGGAATGGGCCCGTTGCAGCAGCGCCATCGAGAAACCCCAGGTGCTGGAGACGGCGAGCATGTAGGCGCCGATCTCGTTGACGCCCTGAAGGGAGTAGCCGAAGAACTTGCGCCCCAGCACCTCCACCGTCGTGGCGATGCACAGGGCGAGCAGGCACCAGCCCATCAGGATCTGCATCCAGCGGATGGGGTGCGCGAAGGCGCGCGCGAGCGGATTGTCGAGCCCGACGAGGGCCGGTTTCTCGTCCATGGAAAGTATCCTCCGGGCTCAGGGCCCGCACCGCGTTCCGGTACGGGCCACGCGCCGGTCAGTTGGCCGGGATGGAAACGTTCAGCGCCTTGCCGATGCTGTCGTTCCAGGCAGCCGCGCAACCTTCATAGGTCGCCTCGCAACGATCGGCCCATTCGCGCAGGATGCTCTGCGTCGAGATGGTCTTGACGCGGGAAAGATCGGCATCCGACACATCGACGAGCGTCAGCTTGTAGGGCGTGTAGATGCCGCCGACGCATTCCTTGCCGACGGTGCAATCCAGCGCGTCCGTATTGGTGGTGCCGGCCACCGACCAGAGATCGCTTTCCAGCTTGGCGAAATGCGTCTCGAGCTTGGTCCGCTGGTCTTCCGGCAGGCCGTTCCACCAGTCCAGGTTGACGAGATGGGCCTGCACCGAGCCGGAGACGGAGATGGGCAGGACATGCGTCGTCACCTCCGGCCACTTGCCGGTATTGGCCGAGGTCGGCGAGGTCACGCCGCACGAGGCGACGCCGCGTTCGAGCGCCGGATAGACTTCCGGGAAACTGAGCGTGACCGGGCTGGCGCCGAGTTCGGTCAGAAGCTTCGACATGGAGGCCGTGAAGGAGCGCACCTTCTTGCCCTCGAGGTCGGCGAGGCCCCCGATCTCCTCGTTGCAGAAGAAGACCTGCGGCCCGAAGGGCCAGATGGCGACGGCCTTGACGCCGAAGCGCTCGCTCAGGCGAGCGTTGAAAGCTTCGCGATAGGCGTTGACGGCCGTCTGAAGCGCGGGAAGATCCGTCGCAACGCCGATCAGGTCGATGCCCTCCAGAAAGGCATCGTCCTTCGCCACGCTGCCGATCTGCGCCGAGACGACGTTGAAGCTGCCCTGGCTGGCCGTGCGCAGCGCGTCGGCAAGGTTTATGCCAAGGATCTGGAACTCCTGCCGCTGGACTGAAAAGCCGTCGCCATTGATCGCCTCGATTGCGGCGATCTCGGACGGATACTGCGCGCTGAGCTGCTGCGACTGGCTGAGCCAGCTGATGGACTGGGCATCGGCATGCTGCGCCGTCAGACCGACGGCGGCGCAGGCTGCGAGAAGCGACATTCTGATCAATGTACAACCCCATGTTGTGCCCCGCGACCGGCGGAGGCAGGTTCCCCGCAACAATCACAAGCAAACCGCAGGCCAATTCACTCAGGACATGAAACCCGGTCGCAACCACCCGTATCCGCTATCGTCCGGGCGACACCGCGTGTCGTCTTTCGGTGCATCTGCTCGAATTATGGGCGCGCCTTGGTCGCTGCTGACAGAGCGGCACGGCTGGTGGCGGACGATGGGCTTGTCCCACCCTGGCGCATCTGGGAAGTGTAGCATTCGGACGAACAGGACAGACCATGTCGAGACAGGAAGGCACCCCGCTTCTGAACAGCCTGACCGGCGATACCGAGCTTGCCGCACTCTTTTCGCCACAGGCGGAAGTGGATGCGATCCTGACGTTCCAATCCGCCCTGGCCCGGGCGCAGGAAGCTGTTGGTTTGCTGGCGCCCGGCGCGGCTGGCCGTATCCGCGCGGGCATTGCCCGGTTCCGGCCGGACATGCAGGATATTGTCGCCGGCCTCGTGCGCGACGGCGTTCCGGTTCCGGCGCTTGTGCGGCAGCTTCGCGCGGCCGTCGGCCTGCTCGACGCTGCGGCCGTCCATCGCGGCGCGACGAGCCAGGATGCAGTCGACACCGGCCTAATGCTGCGCCTCAAGGTGGCGCTCGGCATTCTGGCCGAACGCCTGGCGGCGAGCGTGTCACAGATCGACACCTTGGCCCGCGCAGAGGGCCAGACCGAGTTGATGGCGCAGACCAGGATGCAGGCCGCCCTGCCCATATGCGTGGCGGACAAGCTCGCCACCTGGCGCGCCCCGCTCGACGATCATGCGCAGCGCCTGATGCGCCTGCAAGCCCAGCTTCCGCTGCAGCTTGGCGGGCCGGTCGGCACCGGCTCCGCCTTCCAGGGCGAAGCGCCCCGGCTGCGGGAGGTCATGTCCGATATTCTCGGCCTTGCGGCGCGGGAGCCCTGGCACAGCGACCGCACGCCGATCCTCGACATCGCTCATGCGCTGGCGCTTCTGACGGGCACGCTCGGCAAGATCGGCCAGGACATCGCGCTTCTGGCACAGAGCGACCGTCGGGCCGTCCACCTTGGCGCGGCGGGCGCATCTTCCGCCATGGCGCACAAGCGCAACCCGGTGGCGGCCGAGGTCCTGGTGGCGATCGCACGCGCCAATGCCGGCAGCGCCGGAACGCTGCAGCAGGCCATGGTGCACGAGAACGAGCGCTCGGGCGCCGCCTGGACGCTGGAATGGATGGTGCTGCCCACCATGGTCATATCGGCCGGCGCGGCGCTGCGCCATGCGCAGGAGCTTCTTGCCGGGATAAGCTTTCTGCCGCCGCAGACGTGCAGCGAGCCGCGAACTTGCGGCGGCTGACCCCGGACTTCACACGGCAGTTGCGGAAAGACCGGTCAGGATCGCGTCGTCAGAGGTTTTCCTGGATCACGGTCCGTGCCGTATCGAGGCCGAAACGCAGCAGTTCCTGCGCCCGCTCCGCCGTGTCGGCCTCCACGTAGCAGCGCATCTCCGGTGCGTTGCCCGACGCACGGAAATGCAGGATCGCCCCATCTTCCAGCACCAGCCGCACCCCATCCATACGGTCGGAGGACACGATCCGTCCGGCCGGGCGCAGAAGCACCGCCGCAAAGTCGGCATTCTTCGACAGTCTTTCCAGAAAGGATGACGAGGCCTCCGCCGGCACATCCGGCAGACGGTCTGCCAGCGCGTGCCCTGCGCCCAGCCGTTCGGCTGCTGCGCGAAGACCCCCTGCGGCGGCTTTCGCACTGGCCAGTGCCGTCAGGATGGGCAGAACCGCATCGCGCGTCGGCAATGCCGCAAGGTGGCGGCCGCCGCGCGACACCTGCGAGCCCAGGAGCACGCCGCCATTCGGTTCGAAGCCGATAACGTCCCCCTCACCCGCATCGAGAATCGCCGCCATGCCCTCGATGACATAGGGCGAACCCACGCGCGTGCGCCTGACGGTGGTGGCGACACCGGACCGCTCCACCGCGGCGCTCGACGTGACCGGCGTCGCGATCGATCGAAGCTTGAGATGCGCTGCCGCAAGCAGGCCGAGAAGATCCCCCCGGACGACGATACCGGCAGCATCGGTCACGAGAGGGCGATCCGCATCACCGTCCGTCGAAACGATGGCGTCGAAGGCGCCGGGCTCCGCCCAGCGCGCAAAGAGCGCAAGATCGCGCGGGTGGTGTGCTTCGGTGTCGATCGGAACGAAGTGGGTGCTGCGCCCGAGCGGTGTGACGCGGGCTCCGAGGCCTTGCAGGATCTCGACCAGGCAATCCCGGGCAACCGCGCTTTGCTGGTAGACGCCGACATGCAGTCCGGCCAGGAGATCGCCCGGAAAGAAGTCGAGATATCTGGCGACATAGGCATCGAGCGCCCGGCCCTCCGTGTCGGCCGGGGGCGCATCGGGAATGTCGGCAGGCTGTGCATCGAGCGCCGCGCGGATCGCGGCCTCGTCCTCCTTGGTGATCTCCCCGGACGCAAGATAGAACTTCAGCCCGTTGCGATCGTCCGGAATATGGCTTCCCGTCACCATGACGGCCGGCACGCCGCGCTCCATCGCGGCGAGCGCGAGGGCGGGCGTCGGCAATGCACCGCAATCTATGGCCTTCCAGCCCAGCGCCGCAGCCGCCGCCGCGCAGTCCTGCGCGATGGTGGGGCTGCTGGACCGCAGGTCACGGCCGATCAGGACCGTCTTGACCCCGCCCCGTTCAGCCTGTCCGGCGACGGCAAGGAAAGCCGCTGTCCAGCGGCGTGCGGGCTGGCCGGCGAGGTCCGTGACGAGGCCGCGCAGACCGCTCGTTCCGAATTTCAGGCTGGACATGGCGGACCCTAGTTCCTGGCGTAGATGTCTTCGATACGGACGATATCGTCCTCGCCCGTATAGCTGCCGACCTGCACCTCGATGATTTTCAGGTCGATCTTGCCTGGATTGTGCATGCGGTGAACGCATCCGATGGGCAGGTAGGCCGCCTCGTTCTCGTGGTAATGGCGGATCTGGTCGTCGATCGTGACCTCCGCCGTGCCCTTGACGACCACCCAGTGTTCGGCGCGGTGGTAGTGCCTTTGCAGGGACAAGGTCCCGCCCGGCTTGACGCAGATATGCTTGACCTGGAACCGGTCGCCGATATCGATCCGCTGGTACCAACCCCAGGGGCGGTGGATCTTCAGATGATCGGTGGCTTCGCCGTAGCCTTCGGCGCGCAGCTGCAGGACAAGGTCCTTCACCTTGGCGACATGCTCCTTCGACGCCACGAGGACCGCGTCGCGCGTGGTCACCACGACGATGTTGTCGAGCCCGATCACCGTGGTCAACAGGCCGTCCGACCGTAGGAGGCTGCCGGTCGTGTCGATCAGGGATACCGGACCCTCGACGACATTGCCCTTGGCGTCCTGCCGCTTGACGTCGTAGACCGAATCCCAGGAGCCGATGTCCGACCAGCCGAAACTCGCCCGCACGACACCGGCGCGCCGCGTCGTTTCCATCACGGCATAGTCGATGGAAATGCGCGGTGCGGCCGAAAAGGCCTGCGCATCCAACCGCAGGAAGTCCAGGTCACGCACGCCTTTGCGCACCGCCTGGTCGGCCGCGGACAGGACATCCGGGCATTGCGCCCGCAACTCGTCCAGCATGGTCCGCGCTTCGAACAGGAAGTTGCCGCTGTTCCACAAGAGACCTTCGGCAACGTAAGCGGCGGCCGTCTGCGTATCGGGCTTTTCCACGAAGCGGTCGAGGGCGAAGGCGCCGGTTTCCTGTAAGGCTTCGCCGACGGCGAGATAGCCATAACCGGATGCCGGAAAGGTCGGCACGATGCCGAGCGTCATGATGAAGCCGTGGCGTGCCTGCCGGGCAGCCGCCTGGCAATCGCTGACGAAAGCCTGCGCATCCTCGACGACATGGTCGCCAGCCAGGATCAGGCAGAGGGCCTGCTCGTCCCTTGCATGGGCGATCAGCGTGCCGACAGCCACTGCGGCCGCAGAATCCCGACGCTCCGGTTCGAGGACGATCTCCCCCTCCAGGCCCAACTCCTGCATCTGCTCGGCGACGACGAAGCGGAAGTCGTTGGCGGTCACGACGATGGGCGCGGCAAAGCCCGGGCCCGTCACGCGCTGCAAGGTGGCCTGGAAGGTCGAGAAGCCGTCATCCATGATCGGGATGAACTGCTTGGGCATCGTCTCTCGTGAGATGGGCCAAAGCCGCGTGCCCGCACCGCCGACCATGATGATGGGAACGATCTTGTCTGCGGCTGCACTGTCGGGCATGTGATGAGCTCCGGAGGCCTTGAATCGCAACGCGACGTAGTCACTTGCGAACACCTACACGGATTTGCGGTAGAGAATAAAGCGCCACGGCCGCGCCACCATCCAAACGGGCGGCGCGACCACGGGATCAGGCATGTCAGCCGACCTCCATCGCTTCCCGCTCGGCACGGCGGGCGCGCAGCCCTGCATAGAGCCCCCACGCGATGAGCGCTGCGGCCATGGCCAGCACGGTGGCGCTGATCGGACGGTTGAGGAAGGTCATGAAATCCCCGCGCGACAGCAGCATGGCGCGGCGGAAATGCTCCTCCATCATGGGTCCGAGCACGAAGCCGAGCAGAAGGGGCGCTGCGGGGAAGGCCATGACCCGCATAGCATAGCCAAGCGCGCCGAACAGGGCGACCAGGAGCACGTCGAACGCGTTGTAGTTGACCGAATAGGTCCCGATGGCGATGAACATCAGCACCGAGGGGAAGAGGATCGGATAGGGCACCGCCAGGAGGCGCACCCATACGCCGATCAGCGGAATGTTCAGGATGACGAGCAGGACGTTGCCGATCCAGAAGCTCATCACAAGGCCCCAGAACAGGCTCGGCTGTTCGGTCATCAGGCCCGGCCCCGGCGCGATCCCGTGGATCATCAGTGCGCCCAGCATGAGCGCCATGGTCGGGCTGCCGGGAATGCCGAGCGCCAGAGTGGGGATGAAGGATGTCTGGTCGGCCGAGTTGTTGGCCGATTCCGGAGCCATGATCCCTTCGATCGCCCCCTTGCCGAAGCGCTGCGGCTCGCGCGCCGCGCGCTTCTCCACCGCATAGGCCATGAAGGCCGCGAGCGAGGGCCCGGTGCCCGGCAGCGTGCCGAAGAAGGCGCCGATGGACGAGCCGCGCAGCATGGGGAACCAGGAGCGCCGGACATCGTCGCGTGTCGGCTTCATGGCGGCAAAGCTGATGGACTTCTGGTCGAGATCCTTCAGATCCACCTTGCCGATGCTGGAGATGACCTCCGCCACGCCGAAGATGCCCATGGCCAGGGCGACCAGGCTGATCCCGTCCATGAGCTCCAGATAGCCGAAGGTGAAACGCGGCGTCCCGGTGTATATGTCGGCCCCCACCGTGCCTGCCAGAATGCCGACCGCCACCATGATGAGGCCCTTCAGAGCCGACCCGTTGGACACGGTCGATGCGGCGACCAGCCCGAGCACCATGAGCGAGAAATACTCGGCCGAGCCGAAGCTGAGCGCATAGCGGGCGATCACCGGGGCGAAGAGCATAAGGAGCAGGATGCCGATGGAGCCGCCCACGAAGGACGCGATGGTGGTCATGAACAAAGCGACGCCGCCGCGGCCCTGCTTGGTCATGGGATAGCCGTCGAGGCAGGTGATCGCGTTTGCCGGCGTTCCCGGCACATTCAGGAGGATCGACGCCGTATTGCCGCCATAGGAGGTGCCGTACCAGATCCCCGCCAGCATGATCAGCGCGGCCGTCGGATCCAGATGGAAGGTGAGCGGGAAGAGCATGGAGATGGCGGCGAGCACGCCGATACCGGGAATGACGCCCAGGAACGTGCCGAGGAAGACGCCCACGAAACAGTAGAAGAGGTTGTTGAGCGACAGCGCCGTTTCCAACCCCAGCGAAATGTTCTGAAAGATGTTCATCGGAACGGCCACCTGTAGAGGTTGAAGCTCATGCCGAGGCCCCACCGGAACAGGGCGATGGCGATGAAGCACAGGGCCGCCGACAAGAGAATGGTGCGGACGGGCCGGAACGGGCTCTCGGCCAAGGCCGACAGGAACACGATGGCGACGATGGCCGGGATCAGGCCGAGCGACTGGATGGTGAAGGAAAAGACCAGCATTCCCGCCAGGATCGCCGCCGCGGCGCGCCAGTTGACATCGGGAAGCGGCACCGCCTCACGCAGAAACGCATCCACGCAGAGAAAGGCGCCCAGAATGAACACCACGCCGCCCATGGCGAAGGGGAACATGCCGGGCCCCATTCGCTGCAGCGTCCCCAGATTGTAGTTCGCATAGGCGTAGAGCGCCACGGCGACGCCGAACAGGCACACCACGACGCCGGAGCAGACATCCGCGAAATCCTTGTTTGCCATGTGGCAACCTCCCTGCCACGTCCGGCCGCTGACCGGACGCCCTTCAATGCTGTTTATGAAGACGCCGGTGCGGCGATCACTCGGTCGTCGCGCCGGAGGCGGAGACGATCTGCGCCCAGCGGTTGAACTCCGCTTCCATCAGCGCGGCGAGGTCCTCCGGCGTGCCGCCACCCGTCGTGCTTCCTTCGGCGGCGAAGGCGTCCTGCAGTCGAGCGTCGGTCAGCGCGTCGTTGACGGCTGCGTTCACGCTGGCCACGACGGCCTGCGGCAATCCCGCTGGCCCGACGACGGCTTTCCAATCGCCCGCGTCGAAACCCGCATAGCCCGCTTCGGCGATGGTCGGCACATCCGGCAGGGCGAAGTTGCGCTCCGCCGACGTGACGGCCAGCGCCCGCAGGGAACCGGAGCGGATATGCGACAGGGCGCTCGGCAGGCTCGATGCCGCAAAGTCGATATGGCCGCCGATGGCGTCGGTGATGGCCTGCGTCGCGCCCGGATAGGGAATGTGCACGAACTCCACATCCGCCATCTGCGAGAATTGCTCCATGGCCAGATGGCTGACCGTGCCCGCGCCGGGCGTCGACATGGTGATGGTGGCCGGGTTCGCCCGGGCCGCCTCGACCAGGTCGCCGAAACTCTCATAGGGCGCGCCCGCTGCGACAGCGATCACCATGGGCTGCGAAGAGACGAGGGCGATGGGCGTGAAATCCTTCAGCGCATCATAGGGAATATCGTCGTACAGCGTCGGGTTGATGGCGAGGTTCGACGTCTGACCCATGCCGAGGACCTGACCCTTCGCATTGGCGCGTGCCACCTGCGCAATGCCGATATTGCCGCCGGCCCCCGGCCGGTTCTCGATAACGAAGTTCCACCCCTTCTGCGCCGCGATGCGCTCGGTGAGAACGCGCGAGGCTATATCCGTGCCGCCGCCGGGCGAGAAGGGGACGACGAACTGGATATCCCCATCCGGAAAAGCCTGCGCCGTCGCGGGCACGGCCAGCCCGATGCTTAAAACCGCCATGGCGGCCATCAGGGTCCGCTGTGCAAACATTGTCTTTCCTCCCATGATTGTCCGGCCCCGTTCGAACGGAGCACTTTTGTCGCGCGACAGGCCGCGAACAGGCCTTGTCGCCAGCCGTCCCGCCGCCTTCCCGTTGCACTCGCCCATCTCCCGTTCGGCGCATGCAGGGTGCGGGGCCAGGATGCGTCCTGCCGCCCCCGCCAGAATGACGACGCCGCCATTGGCAGCGCCTGACATGAAATTCCCGGCCGCCCGTTCCGACCTGAGCCGGCGGAAGCCGGGCCGTGGTGGGAACGGACATGGCTCATGATCCAGCCTGCCGGTTGCCGGGCACGGGCCGGGGCGGCACGCCGGTATAGGCGGGAATCCAGTGTCTGGGCAGCGGACCCTTGTTGCGGTGCGGCTGCTGCATCTCTTCCCAGGCATGGGCCATGGCCCCGACCGAACGGGACAGGACGAAGAGCCCGCGGCACAGGGGCGCCGGGAAGCCGAGCGCCGCGTAGATGGCGCCCGTGGCCCCGTCGATGTTCAAGGGAATCGTCCGGCCCTTGCGCCGGGATATCTCGGCCCCCACCGCTTCGGCAATGTCGGCGAAGCGCGCGCGAACGGTGCCGGAAACCTCGTGGCGGCGCAGTATCGCCATCAGCGCCGGTGCCCGAGGGTCCACGGGATGGAAGCGATGCCCATAGCCCGGAACATAGCGCATGCCCGCCTCAGCGAGCAGGTCCAGCGCAGTCGGGACCGCATCGCACAGCGCCTCCCCGCCCTCCAGCCGCGCGGCGATTGCCTCGAACAGCGCGACGCACTGTTCCCCGGCGCCGCCATGGACATCGCCCAGGACGTTGGTCGCCGAGGCCATGGCGTTGTTGATGCCGATGCCGCAGGTGGATGCCATGCGCGCGATGGCGATGGATGGCGCCTGCGGACCGTGATCGACACCGGCCATCAGGGCGGTCCCCAGAAGCTCGGCCTCCGCCGCCTTCGGCAGTTCGCCACGCAGCATCAGCCAGATCATGCCGGGGAAATCGACCGTGCCTATCAGCTCCTCGATGGCATAGCCGCGGAAGCGGATGGTGCCGGGCGCCATGTCGACGATCGCCGTGGACCACCAGTCCTGTCCTGTATTCCGGGTGCTGATGCTCATGCGTTGATATCTCCGCTCCCTCGTCAGACCGCGCCGGCCGCGCGCAATTCGGTTCGTGCCGCCGCGCCGTAGCCGAGTTCGTCCAGCAGCGCCTCCGTATCGGCACCCAGTTCCGGCGGCGGCGAGGATGGCCTCGGATCGCCGGATGCCAGGCGGAAACCGGCGCGCACCACGCCCACCCTGCCGGTGGGAAGGCGCGGATCGTCAAAATTGTGGACGAAGTTCCGCCCCTCGATCTGCTCATGCGCCAGGATCTGCGGCACGGTGAGCACCTCCCCGGCCGGTATGCCCTCGGCGTTGAAAAGCGCCGCCCAGTCGGCGGCGCGGCGAGTCGACAGCGCGTCCTCGATCGACAGGGTCAAGGCATCCCGGTTGCGCTTGCGCGCCTCGCGCTCTTGGAAGCGCGGGTCGGACACAAGGTCCGGCCGTTCGATCAGCGCGCACAGGCGTTCGAACTGGTCCTGCTTGTTGGCGGCGATGTTCAACAGTCCATCGCCCGTGGCGAAGGTTCCGGATGGCGCGGCGGTCATGTTCTGGTTGCCCATCGGGCGTGGCGCGTGCCCGGCCATCAGCCAGTTGGATACCGTCCACCCCATCGTGCCGAGCGTCGCCTCCAGCATGGAGACGTCGATCATCTCGCCCGCGCCCGTCACCCGCTTGCGGTACAGCGCCGCGGCGATGGCGAAGGCAGCCGACAGACCGCCGATCGTATCACAGACCGGATAGCCGACCCGGAGCGGCGCGTTGGCCGCGTCTCCTGTGACGCTCATGACGCCCGACAGGCCCTGGATGATCTGGTCGTAGGCGGGATTGCCCGCCATCGGCCCGCTCTTGCCGTAACCTGAAATGGCGCAATAGACGATACCCGGATGGATCGCGCGCAGGGCATCGTAGGAAAGGCCAAGGCGCTCCATCACGCCGGGCCGGAAATTCTCCACCACGACATCCGCCGTCTCGACGAGCCTTTCGAAGACTGCCCGCCCTTCGGGGGATTTCAGGTTGACCGTGATGGACCGCTTGCCCGCATTCTGCGCCAGAAACGACGTTCCCATGAGCTGCGCGTTCATCGCCGGGTCGCCACCGAGCTGGCGGGCGAGATCGCCCTTGCCCGGCTGCTCGATCTTGACCACCTCGGCGCCGATCTGGGCAAGCTGGTAGCAGCAGAATGGGCCCGCCAGGACATTCGTCAGGTCGAGCACACGGATCCCGTCGAGCAGGCATGCCATCAGTCGCGATTTCCTCCCACAATACCGTTCTTCTGGATGGAACGGTTGTTGTATTGAACAGAATGAATGGTGACGAGTCAATCACGTTGCGATATAAGAAGACACCGTTCTATCAGGTAGAACGTTTGGAGATTGAGCATGGCCATCGAGGAACAGAGGGTCGAATCCGTCGAACGCGCGCTGACGCTCCTGAATGCCTTCGAGCCCGGCGCGCGCGGCATGACGCTGGCGGCGTTGGCGGCCAAGACGCATCTTTACAAGAGCACGATCCTCCGGCTCATCGCCTCGCTGGAACGCTTCGGCTATGTGGCGCGCGGCTCGGACGGGACTTACCGCCTCGGCCCGGCCATCTGGGCACTGGCGCAGGCCTACAACCAGTCCTTCGGGCTGGAAGACGCGATACGCCCGCGCCTGCGGGCGCTCGTGGAGGCAACCGGCGAAACGGCGGCGTTCTACGTGCGCAGCGGGCAGCAGCGCGTCTGCCTCTACCGCGAGAACTCGCGCCTGCCGATCCGCCATCACCTGGACGAAGGCATCCTGCTGCCGCTCGAACTGGGCGCTTCGGGCCGCGTTCTCCTGGCCTTCACCGGCGCTGAGGGAGAGCCCTACGAAACGATCCGCAAGGAGAGGGTCTACGTTTCGCTGGGCGAGCGTGACCCGGACGTTGCCGCCGTGGCGGTTCCGATCTTCGGCCGTGGCGGCCAGTTCCTCGGGGCCCTCACCGTGTCGGCCCTGCGCTCGCGGCTGACCGACGACAAGGTGGCAGCCGGGCTGAAGGAACTGCGCGCCGCCGCGCGGAGCCTGTCCGCCGACATCGACTGACGATATCTGATGGGAGACGACGCAGCACCATGACGAACGACACGATCGCCGCCGATACACTGACGGGCTTTGCCCGCAACATCCTGGTGGCCGCCGGCATGCGGGAACCCCATGCGCAAATCGTTTCCGACACGCTGGTCTATGCCGAGCTTCGCGGGGTCTCCTCGCATGGGCTTGCGCGCCTGCCCTCCTATCTCGACCGCGTGGCGGCGGGGGCCATGGAACTCGACCCGGACATGACGGTCGACGGTTCCTTCGACGCCTTCCGCCTCCTCGATGCACAGAACGGCTTCGGACAGATCGCTGCCTGTACGGCCATGGATGCCGCCGCCGCTATGGCGCGCCGGCATGGCATCAGTGCGGTCAGCGTGCGCAATAGCAACCATTTCGGCGTCGCGGCCTATTTCGTCGAGCGCGCCGCCCGTGCGGGCCTGGTGGGCATCGCCTTGACCAACGCATCGCCGGCCATGGCGCCCTACAATGCCCGCACGGCCCTTATCGGGACCAATCCCATCGCCTTCGGCATCCCCGCCGGGGCGCAGCGGCCAATCGTCCTCGACATGTCGACCTCGCTCGTCGCCCGGGGCAAGATCCGGCTGGCAGCCATGAATGGCGATGCCATTCCGCTCGGCTGGGCGGTCGATGCGGACGGGGTGCCGACGACGGATGCAAAGGCAGCGCTGGATGGCCATGTCGCTCCGATGGGCGGGCCCAAGGGCGCCGGCCTGTCGCTGGTAATCGACATATTGACCGGCGTCCTGTCTGCAACGGCGCTGACCGGCGCGGTGCGCAACATCACCGATCTTGGCGGCCCATCGCGGACCGGCCATCTCCTGCTGGCTTTGGAGCCGGCGGCAATCGGGGGTGCGCAGTCTTTCGCGCGGGACGTCGCGGCAGTGGCCGACAGGGTCCATGCGCTCGAGCCCGTCCCGGGTGCGCAGATCCGCCTGCCGGGCGAGTTGGAGGCGCTGGCGGCCGAGCGCCGGACTCAGGAAGGCATCCCCCTGTCCCCGGCGGTCATCGCCGCCCTGCAGGCGACCGCCGCACGCTACGGCGTGCCGCCGCTGGCCCTCGCCGCCTAAACGGTCAGGAATTTCTGCACGGCCGGATCGTCCAGATCGGCGCCGACGCCGGAAAAGACGATGCGGCCGCGGTCCATGATGTAGACGCGGTCCGCGAGCTCGCGGCAGAAATCCAGATACTGTTCCACCAGGAGTATCGCGAGGCCTGCCTCCTCCTTCAGGTAGCGGATGGCGCGGCCGATATCCTTGATGATCGACGGCTGGATGCCCTCCGTCGGCTCGTCCAGCACCAGAAGGCGCGGGCGCGCGACGAGCGCCCGGCCGATGGCCAGTTGCTGCTGCTGTCCGCCCGACAGATCGCCGCCCCGCCGCCCGAGCATGGTGCGCAGCACCGGGAAGAGATCGAAGACGTGATCGGGAATGGACATGTCGGCGCGCCGCAAGGGCGCATAGCCCGTCATCAGGTTTTCCCGCACGCTCAGGAGCGGAAAGATTTCCCGCCCCTGCGGGACGAAGCCGATGCCCCGCCGCGCCCTGCGATAGGGCGCCTCCGTGCCGATATCGGTTCCGTCCAGCGCGATCTGGCCCGAGCGGATGGATTGCTGCCCCACGATGGCGCGCATCAGGCTGGTTTTGCCCACGCCGTTGCGCCCGAGCACGCAGGTGATCTGCCCCGGCCCGGCCTCCATGGAAACGCTCTTCAGCGCCTGCGCGGCCCCGTAGTACAGATCGAGGTGGGTTACCTTCAACATGCCGTCACCGCCCGAGATAGACTTCGATCACGCGTGGATCGGCCGAGACGCTGTCGAGCGAGCCCTCGGCCAGGACGTGCCCCTCATGCAGGCAGGTCACCTTAACGCCGAGCTCGCGCACGAAATGCATGTCGTGCTCCACCACGATGACGGAGCGCGTCTGCGCGATATCGCGCAGGAGACGCGCCGTCTCTTCCGTTTCGGCATCGGTCATGCCAGCCACCGGCTCGTCGACGAGCAGGAGTTCCGGATCCTGGGCCAGGAGCATGCCGATCTCCAGCCACTGCTTCTGCCCGTGCGACAGGTCTGCGGCCATTGCGTCCCTGCGGGCCGACAGCCGCGTCAGGTCCAGGATTGCCGCGATGCGCTGGGCCTGCGACGCATAGGCCCGGAAGAACAGCGTTCCGAACACGCCCCGCGTGCCGGCCATGGCCAGGCTGAGATTGTCGGCCACCGACAGGTTCTCGAAGACGGTCGGCTTCTGGAACTTGCGGCCGATGCCCAGATTGGCGATCTCCGCCTCGTCGTGCCGCGTCAGGTCGATGGCGCCCCGGAAGAAGACCTCGCCCGTATCGGGCCGCGTCTTGCCGGTGACGATGTCCATCATGGTCGTCTTGCCCGCGCCATTCGGGCCGATGATGGCGCGCATCTCCCCCTTGCCCACGACGAGCGAGAGGGCGTTGATCGCCTTGAACCCGTCGAAGCTCTTAGAGACATTGTCCAGATAGAGGAGCGATCCGCCCTTGTCGGGTTGCGGCGGTGTCCCGATCACATGTGTCGACATGGGTCCTACTCCGCCGCCCCCTCTGGCATGACACCCTTTTCTGCGCGGATCGCGCGGCGCCGTTCGCCCAGCGCCTTCCAGCCGTGCTGGGCCGTCCCCACGATGCCCCGCGGCAGGAGGATGGTGACGGCGATGAAGATCGCGCCGAGCGCAAAGAGCCAGAGCCCCGGCGCCATGCTCGTCAGCCAGCTCTTGGCCGCGTTGACGATCAATCCCCCCAGCGCGGCGCCCCACAGGGTTCCGCGCCCACCGACCGCCACCCAGATGACGGCCTCGATCGAGTTGGCGGGGGCGAACTCGCTCGGGTTGATGATGCCGGTCTGTGGCACGTAGAGCGCGCCCGCCATGCCGGCCATGACGGCCGATACGGTGAAGACGAAGAGCTTGAAGCGCTCGACCCGGTATCCGAGGAAGCGGCTGCGGCTTTCCGCATCGCGGATGGCGACGAGGACGAGGCCGAGCTTCGACGTGACGATGGCGCGCGCCACCAGGAAGGCCCCCGCCAGCGACAGCGCCGTGATGGAGAACAGGATCACGCGCGTCTCCCGCGCCCGCAGGTCGAAGCCCAGGATATCGCGGAAGTCGGTCAGGCCGTTATTGCCGCCAAAGCCCATTTCGTTGCGGAAGAAGGCCAGCATCAGCGCATAGGTCAGCGCCTGGGTGATGATGGACAGGTAGACCCCGGTAACCCGGGACCGGAAGGCGAGCCAGCCGAAGCCGAAGGCCAGGAGCCCGGGCACCAGGAGCACCATCAGCATGGCGAAGCCGAAATTGTCCATGCCCCACCAGTACCAGGGCAGTTCGTTCCAGTTCAGGAATACCATGAAATCCGGCAGTTCCGGATTGCCATAGACGCCGCGGGCCCCGATCTGGCGCATCAGATACATGCCCATCGCATAGCCGCCCAGGGCGAAGAAGGCGCCGTGGCCGAGCGAGAGGATGCCGCAATAGCCCCAGACGAGGTCGAGCGCGAGCGCCAGCATGGCGAAGGCGAGCCAGCGGCCGAGCAGCACGACCCATGTCGTGGGCAGTGAGGCCGGGGAGTCCGGCCCGAGAAGAAGGTTGGCCAGGGGCACGTAGATGGCGACGGCGATGAGGACGGACAGGAAGACAGCGCCGCCCATGCCGCCGACCAAGCGTTTGGCGATCATGCTTCCACCGCCCTTCCCTTCTGCGCGAAGAGACCGCGTGGCCGCTTCTGGATGAACAGGATCACCAGGACCAGGATGACGATCTTGGCGAGGACGGCGCCCGCATAGGGCTCCAGGAACTTGTTGACGATGCCCAGCGACATGGCCGCCGTCAGCGTGCCCCAGAGCGAGCCGACGCCACCGAACACGACCACCAGGAAGGAATCGATGATGTAGCTCTGGCCCAGATTGGGGCTCACATTGTCGATCTGGCTGAGCGCGACACCGGCAATGCCGGCAATGCCGGAGCCGAGGCCGAAGGTCATGGCGTCGATGAAGGGCGTGCGGATGCCCATCGACGCGGCCATGCGCCGGTTCTGCGTCACGGCCCGGATGGACAGGCCGAAGCGCGTCGCCTTCAGGAGCAGCATCAGCCCGGCCAGCACCGCCATGGAGAAGGCCACGATGGCGAGGCGATTGACGGTCAGGCTGGCGCCCATCACATCCACCGTTCCCGACAGCCAGGACGGTGCGGAGACTTCCTTGTTGGACGCGCCGAACAGGCTGCGCACCCCCTGCTGCAGGATCAGGGACACGCCCCATGTAGCGAGCAGCGTTTCCAGCGGCCGCCCGTAGAGGAAGCGGATCACCCCGCGCTCGATGAGGACGCCCACCAGCCCGGCCAGAAGGAAGGCTGCCGGCAGGGCGAAGAGAAGCGCATATTCGGACAGGCCCGGCGCGTAGCTGCGCAGCAGTTGCTGGACCATGAAGGTCGTATAGGCGCCGATCATCACCATTTCGCCATGCGCCATGTTGATGACGCCCATGACGCCGAAGGTCACGGCAAGGCCGATGGCGGCCAGCAGGAGGACGGAGCCAAGCGACAGGCCGAAAAAGACGTTCTGCGCCAGATCGATCCAGGCGAGCCGCGCCTGCACGCGCTCCAGCGCCGCGCCGGCCGCGGTGGCCAGCGGGCCCTCGCCTTCGGCAAGCGGCGCAAGGACGACGGCGGCGTCCCGGTCGCCGCGGGCGGCGATGACATCGAGCGCGGCGATCTTCTCCGCCTCCGCACGGTCGGAGTTCAGGACGGAGGCAGCACGCGCCTGGCGCATCAGCGCGGCGATGGCGGGGTCACGCTCGGCGGCGATGGCGGTGTCGAGCGCCTCGATCGCCTCCGGGTCCCGCGCGGTGAAGATGGCTGCGGCGGCAGCGCGGCGCTGCCCGGCATCCTCGCTCTGCAGCGTCAGCGAGCCCATGGCTGCCCGAATGGCACGCCGGATCCGGTTGTTCACGCGGATGGCCTCCACCCCAGCGCGGGGCGCTTGCCCGGCATCTGCGCCGGTCAGCGGATCGGCCAGCACATAGCTGCTCCCGTCGCGCCGGCCGACGAAGACGGCGCCGTCCGCCTTGCGGCTCACGAGGTTCCCCTCGGCCAGTTGCTCGAGCACGTAGGCGGCCTCTGGCCTACCGCTTGCGGCCAGCGCCTCGATGGCGCTTTCGGTCTGGCCGTAGCTGCCCTCTCCGAGCGCACGCACGAGGCTCGCCAGATCGGGTTGTTCCTGCGCCTGGACCTGCGCGGACAAGCACAGGCAGGCCAGCCAGAACAGGATGAGGCTGATGGTTCTGCACAGCATGGATATGGTCCGTCCCGCCGGCGGCGCGCTGCCGGACAAGGCAGCGCGCCGCTCGTCTCACACTTGCCGGGTCGGGCTTACTGCCCGGTGGCGGTTTCGCCCTGTCCGCCGCACTTGCCGGTCACGACGTTGAAGTTTCCGCAGGACATCGGCTTGCGCCAGTCGGCGATCAGGTCCTTGGAGCCTTCCAGATACGGAGACCACTCCTGCGCCACGACGAGGCCGGGCGTCTCGTAGACGGTCTGGAACTGGCCGTCGTCCTGGATCTCGCCGATCAGCACCGGTTTGGTGATGTGATGGTTCGGCATCATGGAGGAATAGCCGCCCGACAGGTTCGGAACGCTCACACCGATCATCGCGTCGATCACGGCGTCCGGATCGGTCGTGCCGGCCTTCTCAACGGCTTTGACCCACATGTTGAAGCCGATGTAATGGGCCTCCATCGGATCGTTGGTCACGCGGTCCTCATTGCCGATATAGGCGTGCCAGTCCTTGATGAACTGCTCGTTTTCCGGCGTATCGACGCTCATGAAGTAGTTCCAGGCCGCCAGATGGCCGACGAGCGGCGCGGTGTCGATGCCGGCCAGCTCTTCCTCGCCGACCGAGAAGGCGACGACCGGGATGTCCTCGGCCTTCACGCCCTGGTTGGCGAGCTCGCGATAGAAGGGAACGTTGGCGTCGCCGTTGATGGTCGACACCACCGCGGTGCGCTTGCCGGCGCTGCCGAAGGCCTTGATCTCCGACACGATCGACTGCCAGTCGGACTGGCCGAAGGGCGTGTAGTTGATCATGATATCCTCGGGCGCGACGCCGAGCTGATCCTTCAGGTAGGTTTCCAGGATGCGGTTGGTCGTGCGCGGATAGACATAGTCCGTTCCGGCCAGCACCCAGCGCTCCACGCCCTCTTCCTGCGCCAGATAATCGACAGCGGGGATCGCCTGCTGATTGGGCGCGGCGCCGGTATAGAAGATATTGCGGGACGATTCCTCGCCCTCATACTGCACCGGATAGAAGAGAAGACCGTTCAACTCCTCGAAGACCGGCAGGGCGGACTTGCGCGACACCGACGTCCAGGCGCCGAACACCGCCGCCACCTTGTCCTGCGTCAGAAGCTGGCGCGACAATTCGGCAAAGCGCGGCCAGTCCGACGCCGGATCGACGACGACCGCCTCGAGCGGCCGGCCGAGCAGACCCCCCTTCTTGTTCTGCTCGTCGATCAGCATCAGCATCGCGTCTTTCAGCGTCGTCTCCGAAATCGCCATCGTCCCGGACAGCGAATGCAGGACGCCGACCTTGATCGGCTCGCCGGAGGGCGCGGCGGCGTCCTGTGCCTGCACGCCCGTCACGGCCAAGGCCGACATCACCATCGCTCCGAGCGCACCGCGCGCCCATCCCAAGGCTGAACTCATCCCCATCTCCAATCGTTCGAGGCCGCGACCTGCAGCCATCGCACCGAAGGGTCAGCAAGCCGCGTGCCAGATTGCGGATGCAGGCGAACCCGCCCTTGTCGCCGCAGGATTTTTACCGATCCGCCCCATTTGCAGGCAGAGCGATCAAGGCTTGGGCAGCGTGGCGTTCGGCGTGTCAGGGGATATGCACGGTTCGTAGCAGCCTGCCCTATGTGTGAGCGCCGGAAGGCAGGTGATTGCAGGTTGTCTCAGCGGTTGCGGGACAGGACGGCGCGTTGCCTGTTCCCGGCGCCCGTCCCAGCCCCGGCCGCCGGCGCGGTCGTGGCGGCTCAGTCGTTCAGCGCGATCCAGACCGGGGCGTGATCGCTGGTCCTGTCCCAGCCGCGCACATGCCGGTCGACCCCGCTCCCCGAAAGCCTTGGCGCCAGCCCGGGTGACAGGAGCATATGGTCGAGCCGCAGCCCGGCGTCGCGCGGCCAGGCATTGCGCAGGTAATCCCAGAACGTATAGAGCCGCTCGTCCGGATGCTGGCTGCGCAAGGCGTCGATCCAGCCTGCCTTCAGAAGGTCGTGATAGGCTTTTCGGACCTCTGGCCGGAAGAGCGCGTCGTCGGTCCACCGCTCCGGCTTGTAGACATCCAGCTCGGTCGGAATGACATTGTAGTCGCCGGCCAGCACGACCGGCACGTCCAGGCTGCGCAGGGCCTTTGCGCGCTTTGCCAGGCGCCGGAACCAGGCCCGCTTCAGATCGTATCTGGGTCCAGGCGCGGGATTGCCGTTGGGCGCATAGAGACAGCCGATCAGAATGCCGTTCACCGCCGCCTCGATATAGCGGCTCTGGGCAGGCTCCGGCGGATCGTCCAGCCCGCGCTGCGTTTCCACCGGCTCGCCATCGCGCGCCAGGATCGCAACACCGTTCCAGCTCTTCTGGCCATGCCACACTGCACCGTAGCCCGCCGCCTCGATGGCAGCGTGTGGGAAGCGCTCGTCCGCCGCTTTCAACTCCTGCAGGCAGACGGCGTCGGGCCGGGCCTCCTCCAGCCAGCGCAACAGCACCGGCAGGCGGCCATTGATTCCGTTGATGTTGAAGCTCGCGATCTTCACCGCCGCCGATCGCCTCCGTCTGCCCCTGGCATTGCGGGAGCTAGCGCGGGGGCGGGCCCGCGTCGATGGGGGCGCGCCGATCATCTGTGGCAAGCCCCGCTTGAGCCGGTCGGATGATCCCCACCCCCACAATTGGCACGCCGACCCTATCCCCATTGCGCATGCCACGGCCTGTGCACCGGCAAGAGCGCCCCCTATCCTTGGTGGATCACGGGCACCCCGCCCGGCGACCGCGCCCGTCTGCGCGGGCTCAACCCTTCGTTCGGGAATGTTTGCTGCGCCATGTCCGACAATTCTCTTCTTCTGGGGTTCAGCGCGCCCATGTACCGGCAGGCCGGTCGCCTGTTCGTGGAGCGGCAGACCATATCGGGGCTCCTCGCCTGGAAAGAGAATTTCGCCCGCCTCGCCGCCTTTTCCATCTGCCATGACGGACCGCCGCCGCAGGGGTGGGAGGATGCCGGGGCCCATGGCATTGAGGCGCCGGGCATCACGCTGGTTCCCCTGCCCAACACCTATGATCTGAAGGTCTATCTGCGCGAGCGAAAGGCCGTGGCGGACAGGCTGCTCGCCCTGATGCGCGACACGCAGTATCACACCTTCCCCTATGGCGGCTGGATCGGCGATCCGGGAGAGATCGCAGCATCGGTCGCGCGCCGCCACGGCATCGCCCACGCGGTCTGGTTCGACCGTGTCGAATCCCAGGTGGTGCGGGCTGAAGTCGGCAATTCCGTCTCCACACGTCTCAAGGCCGCCATCCGCGCCACGGTCATGGCCCGCAACGAGAAGCGGGCGGTGCGCGGCGCCGAACTCAGCCTTCTGCATGGGGCCACGGTCTACCGCCATTTCAAGCCGGTGGCCCGCAATCCGCATCAGGTCGAAGACATTCATTTCACGCAGGAAGACCGCCTCGATGCCGCCGGCACGCAGGCCAAGGCCGCTGGCGCGCTGACCGAATCGCTGCGCATCGTCTACTGCGGACGCGCCGCCCCCATGAAGGGTCCGCTCGACTGGGTCGCCACGCTGGCCTGGCTCAAAGGGCGTGGTATCGCCTTCGAGGCGCGCTGGCTCGGCGATGGCGAGATGCTCGGTGCCATGCAATCGGCTGCGGCGGCGGCGGGGCTAAGCGGGCGCGACATCGTCTTCGAGGGTTTCGTCACCGATCCGGCCCGCGTGCGCGAAGCCTATCGCCAAGCGCATCTCCTCCTGTTCTGCCACCTCAGCGATGAATCGCCCCGCAATCTGATCGAAAGCCTGCATTCCGCCACGCCCCTGGTCGGCTACCGTGATCCCTATTCCGCCGAACTGGTAAATGAACAAGGCGCCGGCGTGCTGATCCCGCGCGGGGACACGCAGGCTCTTGGCCAGGCTGTCGAGACATTGGCGGGCGACCGTCAGCAGCTCGCCGCACTGATCCGCGCCGCCGGCGCGTCGGCCGCCCATCTGACGCGTGACAGCGTCTTTCGCCATCGCAGCGATATCATCCGCCGGCAACTTTCCGTCTAAGACGCGTGAGGCCGCCCTGGAAGGTCAGGCCTGACCGTCCGGCCGGCGGATCCTTCTGTCGGCCCTGCGGGCGGCGTGCTAATCGGCTGCACGGAAACGCGGCGTGGAAGGTCTGATCCATGGGCACGGTGGTGGAAATCCGCAGCTATGCCGGCGAGGTGGCGCATCACCGGCACGCCTATCATCACATCATCCTGCCGCTGCGCGGCCGCCTGGAGATCGAGACCGAGCGGCGGGGCGGCGCGGTGGCGGGCGATCTGGCCGCCTTCGTGCCGGCCGGTGCGCAGCATGCCTTCGCCGCGCCCGGTGCCAATGCCTTCCTGGTGCTGGACCTGCCCGCCGACCGGCTGCAAGCAGATGCGCCCCCCTTCTTTCCCATCGGCCCGGACCTGCGCGCCCTCATGCAGTTGGCCGCAATGCGCCACCGGGCGGCGGGGGCTGCACCGTTCAGGACGCGCGATGGCATCGACGCTTTCGCGACCCTGGTGCTGGAGGCGGCCTGCCTGCCCGCCGGAGCCCCGGACAGGGTGGAGCTGGCCCTCCGGCGCGCGCTGCACTTCATGGCGCAGCGGCTGGGTGAGCCGATCCGCAGCACCGACATTGCCCGTGCCGCTGGTCTCAGCGTCACGCGGCTTCATGCGGCATTCCGCAGCCGCCGCGATACGACCCCGCACGAGGCCCTGACCGCCCTTCGGCTGGACAAGGCGGAGGCGCTTCTGCGGGACCCTGCCCTTTCCATCGCCGAGATCGCCGCCCGGTGCGGCCTGGGTGATCAGAGCAGCGCCACGCGCATCTTCCGGCGCGCGCGCAGCACCACGCCTGCGGCAATACGCAGAGCGATGCGATCCTGAAGGATCTGCCGGCAACGTGGCAGGATATGCCAAGACAGGCACCCCCTGATGGGGCAGACAGGCTCGCAGTCGAATGCAGTACAGAAAAGGGCCGGTCATGGTCGGAGCAACGATGGTCGGCGTTACCGCCATAGGCTTCTGGGCTGTCCTGGCCCTCCTGACCGTGGCCACCCGGGGCATACCGCCGTTGCAGGTCCTGGCCTTGAGCTTCGGCGTGGCCTTTCTGGCCGGCATGCTGGTCCTGGCCCTGCGTGGACGGGCGGCGCTGGAGCGGCTGCGCCAGCCGCTTGCGCCCTGGTTGACCGCCTTCTGCGCGCTGTTCTTGTATCATGCGCTGTATTTCTATGCGCTGGCCACCATCCCCCCGGCGCGGGCAAGCTTGATCGCCTATCTGTGGCCGCTCCTCATCGTCCTGATGGCGGCGTGGCTGCCCGGCGGCCAGTCTTTGCGCGCCCGGCACCTGGCGGGCGCCGCCATGGGGCTTCTGGGAACCGCCCTCATCTTCGCCGATGGAAGCGCCCCGATCCAGGATGCCGGCAGCCTGTCGGGCTACGCGGCGGCGGGCGCCTGCGCCCTCATCTGGTCCGGCTATTCCGTCGCCAATCGGCGTTTCTCACAGGTGCCGAGCGAGATGCTCGTCGGTGTCTGCGGCGCTGTCGCGCTGGCCGGCGGGCTCCTGCATTTCGCCCTGGAGGACAGCGTCCGGCCCGACGCCTTGCAGTGGGGTGCGATCGTCCTTCTGGGCATCGGGCCGGTGGGCCTGGCCTTCCTGGCCTGGGATCATGCGACCAAGCACGGCAACCTGCCGCTTCTCGGCGCCCTGTCCTATCTGGCGCCGCTCGCCTCGACGCTTCTTCTGGTCCTGACCGGGCTGGCGCCGGCCAGCCTTGCCATCGGCCTTGCGGCGCTTCTGATCGTCGGGGGCGCCGGGCTTGCCAGTCTCAGTCCCCGCCGCTGACAGATCAGCGCCTTGCGATGCCTTATTTGTAACGTTATAACGTAACAAAATTTGCATCAGCAGGAGTTCGCTCATGTCCCGTCTTCCCGTCACTGTCCTGTCCGGCTTTCTCGGATCCGGCAAAACGACGCTTCTCAACCATATTCTCGCCAATCGCGAGGGCATGCGTGTCGCGGTGATCGTCAACGATATGAGCGAAGTCAACATCGATGCCACACTGATCCGCGACGGCGGGGCCGAGCTGTCACGCACCGACGAGCGCCTCGTCGAAATGACGAATGGCTGCATCTGCTGCACCCTGCGGGACGATCTTTTGATCGAAGTGCGCAAGCTGGCGGAGGAAGGCCGCTTCGACTACCTGATCATCGAGTCGACAGGCATCGCCGAGCCTCTGCCCGTCGCCGCCACCTTCGACTTCCGCGACGAGAACGGGGCCAGCCTGTCCGATCTGGCGCGGCTCGACACGATGGTAACCGTCGTCGATGCCGCGCGCCTCCTGTCGGACTACGGCTCCGCCGATCTTCTGCGCGACAGGGGCGAATCCCTCGGTGCCGGCGACGACCGGACCCTCATCGACCTGATCGTCGAACAGATCGAGTTCGCCGATGTCATCATTCTGAACAAGGTCAGCGACGCCTCTCCGGCGGACCTGTCCGCTGCGCGGCAGATCGTCAAGGCTCTGAACCCTGTCGCCCGCATCCTGGAGACGGACTTTGCGAACGTGGCGCTGCAGGAGGTGCTCGGAACCGGCCGTTTCGACCTCGAGCGCGCGCAGGAGCATCCCCTCTGGTACAAGGAGTTGAACGGGTTTGGGGATCATGTTCCCGAAACGGAGGAATACGGCATCGGCTCCTTCGTCTACCGCGCCCGGCGGCCCTTCGACCCGGCAGCCTTCCAGGACTTTATCGGCCGGTCCTGGCCGGGGGTCGTGCGGGCCAAGGGACTATTCTGGCTGGCGACCCGGCCCGACCATGTGGGAGAGATCAGCCAGGCCGGCGCCCAGGTCCGCACGACACGCCTGGGGCGCTGGTGGGCCAGCGTCCCGGCAGCGGCACGGCCCGACTTTCCGGAATGGCGCCGCATGATGGAGGGCATCATGCATCCCGAATGGGGCGACCGGCGCCAGGAGATCGTCTTCATCGGCACACAGCCGATGAATGAGGCCGCCATCCGACGCGATCTCGATGCCTGCCTGCTTCCGGCCGAGAGTTTCACGCCTGCCGCATGGCGCAGCCTGCGCGATCCCTTCGCCGCCTGGCCCGACCGTACGTAACGGGCGCTTCCACGCTGTTCCAGGATCAGCCGCGATGCTCCAGGGCAAGGGGGCCGCGGCCCAGGAAGGCAATGACATTCTCGGCCAACTCGACGGAGTAGCGCAGGACATCCAGCGGCTCGATGCTGAGCCGCCCGGATTCGACGGCCATGACCAGGGCCTGCAACAGGTCCGACTGCCAGGCCAGAAGCGTCTCGGCATCCGCGTTGCATTCGACGCGTGCGTCCAGGAGCGCGACGAACATCCCGCCCAGTTCGTCCGTTTCCTCCTGCGTCAGGTTCCGCAGATCGCGCGTCTCGACGAAGGCGCTGAGCAGCCCCGCGATCTTCTCTGCCCTCATGAAACGCGCTCCGGAAACTGTCCGATGATCAAGGTCTGATAAACGAAGCTGTCTATCGACTCAACTTTGGATCATAGGCAACGCGGTTGCCACGCGCGATGCCCGAATGCATTGGACAGCGCAGAGCCGATCCGGCATTCATCCAGCGAACCCCATGGTTCGCCCGAGCGAGGCCTTATGTCGATCCACAGTCCGGCCGCCGAACCGCGGCGCCTTTACCAGCAGATCGCCGATCAGATCCGCGACCTGATCGCGGAGCGGGCGCTCGAAACGGGCGGCCGCCTGCCACCGGAGCGGGACTTGGCCCAGCAGCTCGGCGTCTCCCGCCCCTCCCTTCGGGAAGCCTTGATCGCGCTCGAGATCGAAGGCACGGTCGAAATCCGGATGGGGTCGGGCATCTATTACCTCGGCGCCGCTGCATCGCGCACGCGCCCGCATGGGGACTCGCCGATCGAAATCATGGAAGCGCGGATCGCCATCGAGACCGCGGCCATTCCGCTCGCCTGTGCCCGCTCGGACAGCGCGGGCATCGCCCGGCTGGACGCGATCCTGGCCGCCATGAGCCGCGATATCGCCGAAGGGCGCAGCCCGCTGGACAATGATCGCCTGTTCCATATGGAAATCACCGGCCTGTCGGGGAATGCCGTCATGACGCGGCTGGTCGGGGAACTGTTCGAAGCCCGCTTCAGCCCCCTCTCCGCCCAGTTTCGCGAACATTTCGACAGTCACCAGGGTTGGCGCGCCGCCTATGACGAGCATGCCCGCATCGTCGAGGCGCTGCGCTCCCGCGACAGCCTGCGTGCCTCCGGCGAACTCGCCGCCCATCTTCTGACCTCCCTGCGCCGGTGGGAACAGGAGGCCTGACAGCTCCCACCGCGCACTAGGCGGAAGCCACCCCCTGCCCCGCCAGGCCATAGCGTGGATGGGTCAGAGCCGTCATGATGCCCCGCAGCTCGGCCAGGCCTTTCAACCGCCCGATCGTCGGGTAGCCGGGCTGGCCGCGCCGCTTCAGATCGTCGATGATGTCCTGCCCGTGATCCGGCCGCATGGGGATCTGATGGTCGGCCCGGCCTTCCGCCTTGCGCCGCGCTTCTTCCGCCACGATCTCCGCGATGAGCGCCACCATGTCGGTATTGCCACGCAGGTGCTCGGCCTCGTGGAAGGAGGCCGGGATGCCGGGCGTCTCCAGCGTGACGTTGCGCAAATGCAGGAAATGCACCCGGGGGCCGAACCGTCGCATGATTGCGGGAAGATCGTTGTCCGGCCGTGCCCCGAGCGAACCCGAGCACAGGGTCATGCCGTTGGCGGGGCTGTCCACCGCCGACAGGATCGACGCGTAATCGTCGGCCGTCGACATGATGCGCGGCAGGCCGAGCAGCGGGAAAGGCGGATCGTCGGGATGGCAGCAGAGCCGCATGCCGAGCTTTTCGGCAACGGGCGCCACCTCCTCCAGAAAGGCGATGTAATGGCGGCGCAGCCCTTCCGGGTCGATCGCATCGTACTCGGCAAGATGCCGGCGGACATCCTCCCTCGACATATGCTCCGTGGCGCCCGGCAGACCGGCCGTGACATTGTCGGAAAGTTCGCGCCGGCGCGCATCGCTCATTGTGGCGTAACGCTCACCTGCGGCCTCGGCAAGCTCCGGTCCGAAGGACTCCGCTGCGCCGGGACGCTCCAGAATGTGGATATCGAAGGCGGCGAAGTCCACGATATCGAAGCGCATGCAGGTGCCGCCATGGCCCAGGCGAAAGGTAAGGTCTGTTCGCGTCCAATCCAGGACGGGCATGAAATTGTAGCAGATGGTCTCGAGCCCCTGCGCCTTCAGATTGGCGAGGCTGACCTTGTAGTTCTCGATATGCGCGCGCCAGTCGCCGCGCTGCTTCTTGATGTCTTCGGAAACGGGTAGGCTTTCCACCACCTCCCAGGCAAGGCCGGACGGACTGCCATCCTTGCAGAGCCCGATCTCGGCCTGACGCTGGGCGATCGCCTCCCGCGTCCAGACCGCTCCGGTGGCTTCCTGATGGAGCGCACTGACGACGCCCTCCACACCGGCCTGCTTCATATCGTCGATGGAGGTCAGATCTTTCGGACCGAACCAACGCCAAGTCTGTCGCACAGGTGACCTCCCCTGAAAGGACGCGCCGGCACAGCGGCCGTTCACCCTTCATAACGGGCCGGCGACTAGTATGGAAGCTGATGCCCCATCGGGCTGTCCGCTTTTCCCGCTTGTCTCGGTCACGGTAACAACGGCCACCCCGCCGTCCACAAGACCGGACCAGATGGGAGGGCCACCGCGACCCGGGCGCTTTCCACGAACATTCACCCCTCCAACCCTAGGTTTATGGACACGACGCGCTCCCGCGCGGAACCTGCAGGCGTCAAACGCTTATGGATTCGTGATGCGCCAACTTCTTGTGATTGCCTTGTCTTGTCTTTCTCTGTCCGGCTGCGTTCAGTCCGGCGCGACTCGGACTTCTGCGAACAGCATGCTGATCCGCACGGCTGCGGCCCCGGAATGCGGTTCGATCGGATCTGCGCGTGTCGCGGAAATGAACGCCGCTATCGAAACACTGAAAGCCGGCTTCGACGGTTACATCATCGACGGCGCCGGTTCGCAGAACAACATCTCGACCTATCAGACCGGGGGCACGGTCCAGACCAGCCTGTATGGCAACACAGCCCAGTCCACCTACTATCCTGGAACGACCATCTATACCGGCACCTACGACACGACATTCTCGATACGCATGTTCCGCAAGGGCGAGCCCGGGTACAAGAATGCCGTACCGGCGCGCGATATTCTCGGGCCCCATTGGGAACAGCGGGTGAAGGTCGGCGCGATGCAGACGTGCAATGCGAGCCTGCCGAACTGACCCTGCTACCGTCGATCCGTTCGATCGGCATGTAATCGACCCTGGGGAGCCGTGTCGTCCCGGCTCTCTGCATACGAGCCTCATGTGCCCCACTGTGGGGTGATGGCGTTTAAGCTGAGCTTCGAAAACGCCATGCCTCTTTCCAGTATGGGCATGCTTCACCCCGGGTGTGACAACACGCGGCAGCGATTCGACAAATGGTCAAGCCCCTCGGTAAGGGCAACTGGCCGCCACAGCGACCGCGATTCCATCTGGTGTACCGGTAAGACACCGCTCCGGTCGCTGAGAGCGTCCGCAAGAGACGGCCAAGTATGAGAGGTCTTGGCCGGCCATCCAGGACGAACGCTCATACATCCCCTGCGAATGACGTTTCCCCGGGGTTCTTTCCAGATTTGCAGAATTTCCCGTCATAGGTCTTGTCCTGCTGGGTGGGTGAAGCTGCGTGCGCCTGCATGGAAGTTCTGGAATAGCGCAATGCGAGCCGCCATCGCGGGTGAAGGTGCCGGCAAACTCGTTCAGCGTCTGACGGGCGATCTGGGGATGCGGCCGGTCGGTGCCAAAGTTGGCGCACCAAAGGTCGGTTTCCACGTGGTCCCAAGCGAGGTGATCAAGGCCTAGTTTGAGAAGTTCGTTGCGCAGCAGACCGAACCCATTCTGCATCGGCTTGCCGAGCACGATGGTACGCTCCTCGACGCATTTCTGATCGGGAGGAGCGAAGTTGGCGCGTGAGGTGAACTTGCTGCCATCGGCGCTGACGATCATCCTTAGTCGTACCCTCCCTGCAACAAGAGCCCATCCAGATCGCAGACAATCCGCGTGCTCGACCGCGATGTGCGTCCGCGATCAGTGTCAGGCATTCGCACGTGCAGTCGTCGCCAAACGTGAGGGTGCGGAAGCCAGGTCCATCCGTGAACTGGTCAAGCACGACGTCCAAAGACCAGCGCTTATTAAAAGCGCAGCGGCACCAGCATCCGCGCCCAACGAAGGCATCGTTGTTTTCGTGGCCTGCTCGCGGCGCAGCGTCTACAATCGGATCACGGCCTGCGTCTGGGCCGTCCTCATTCGCCGTGCGTCGCCCATACCACCCTTATCGCCCGCTTGCTTATGCCCG
>NZ_BBWR01000012.1 GCF_001463905.1 Aureimonas frigidaquae | reverse complement strand
TGGGCATAAGCGGGCGGGCGGGCGGGCGATAAGGGTGGTATGGCGACGCCCGGCGAATGGGACGGCCCAGACGCAGGCCGTGACCCGATTGTAGACGCTGCGCCGCGAGCAGGCCACGAAAACAACGATGCCGTCGTGATGGCAGCTTCCAAATTGCATTCGTAATGTATACAATGATCGTATGCGAATGGGGTTGAGCATGCAGGAATTCGATACGGTGATCGCCGGGGGTTTGGTTGTGACGGCAGGGGACCGGACCGTCTGCGATATCGGCATCCGAGGCGGTAAAGTGGCCGCGCTCGGCCAGGGTCTGACAGGGCGCCGGGTCATCGATGCCAGCGGCAAGTACGTCCTTCCCGGCGGGGTCGACTCGCATGTCCATATTGCCCAGCCATCGGGCGAGGGCATCGTCATGGCAGACGATTTCGAAAGCGGGACGCGTTCGGCGGCGCTGGGTGGCACGACGACGATCATGCCTTTCTGCCTGCAGGAGCGCGACGTGCCCATGCGCCAGACGCTCCAGGCCTATCACGACAAGGCCGAGGGGGAGTGCTACGTCGATGTCAGCTTCCACCTGATCGTCAGCGCGCCGGACAATCAGCTTTTGGGCCAGGACCTCCCGGCTCTCGTGGAAGATGGCTACACCTCCTTCAAGATCTTCATGACCTATGACGATCTGAAGCTGAACGACCGCCAGATCCTCGATGTCATGGCCGTGGCGCGGGAGACCGGTGCGCTCGTCATGGTCCATGCGGAAAACTACGATGCCATCCGCTTCATGACCGAGCAGCTGGAGAAGGCAGGGCGCACCGCGCCGCGCTACCATGCGACCTCCCGGCCCAAGGTGGCCGAGCGGGAGGCCACGCACCGGGCCATCTCGCTCGCCGAACTCGTCGATGTTCCGGTCATGATCGTCCACGTGTCCAATCGTGAATCGATGGAGCAGATCCGCTGGGCGCAGCAGCGGGGCCTGCCCGTGCTGGGAGAGACATGCACGCAGTATCTCGTCCTGACAGAGGACGATCTCGACGGCCTCGGCATGGAGGGCGCCAAATATGTCTGCTCGCCACCGCCACGGGACCGCGAAAGCCAGGAGGCGTGCTGGGAGGGGCTGCGGACGGGCGTCTTCACCGTCTTCTCGTCCGACCATTGCCCCTATCGCTACGATGACGAACAGGGAAAGCTCAATCCCAAGGGGCGCTCCAGCTTCCGCTGGGTGCCGAACGGCATACCGGGCGTCGGCGCGCGCCTGCCCATACTGTTCTCTGAAGGTGTGAGCAAGGGCCGGATGACGCTGGAAAATTTCGTCGCTGTCACGGCGGCCAATCCGGCCAGAACGTATGGGCTCTATCCGCGCAAGGGAACCATCGCCGTGGGGTCGGATGCCGATATCGTCCTATGGGATCCGGAGCGCCGGGTCACACTGCAGCATGAGCACTTACGGGACGGTGCCGATTATACGCCCTATGCCGGCATGGAGATCACCGGCTGGCCGGTCCTGACGCTGGTTCGCGGCCAGACGGTGGTGGACCAGGGCGAACTTGTCGGCGCCAAGGGGCTGGGTACCTACCTGCCGCGCGATCGTTCGCCCTTTGCATCCCCGGCTGCGAGGCAGGAGCCATGAAAGCCGGCAACGTCCAGGACGGGGAGACGGGGGCGCGGAGCGAAAACCTGTCGAACCTTGCCTATAAGTCGGTGACCGAACTCATCCGCACCCGTCATTTGCGGGGCGGCGATACCATCGTGGAGTCGCGGCTGGCCGAGCAGCTCAACATTTCGCGCACGCCGCTGCGCGAGGCGCTGCAGCGGCTGGAAGGCGAGGGGCTGGTGGTGAAGGGCAACGGCCGCTCCTTCATGGTGCGCTTCGTGGACCTTGGCGAGTATCTGCAGAGCCTGCGCGTGCGCGAGATCCTGGAGCCGGAGGCCGCGGCCATGGCGGCGGGCCACATTCCGCGGCTGGAACTGGCCACTGTCCGGGCCGAGATCAACAGCCTGCGCGACGCCACGGCCTATCATACGGATGCGCATTGGCGTTCGGACGACAATCTGCATGAGCTTTTCGCGCGCCATTGCGGAAACGACGTGCTGATCCGCGCCATCGGCGGGCTGCGGGTCACGACCCGCCTGTTCGAGATCGCCCGGCTGGCCGACCGCGTGCAGCCGGACTCGGTGGAGCATCTGGCGATCCTCGAGGCGCTCGAGTCGGAAGATGCCAAGGCGGCGCGCAAGGCCGTCCAGACCCATATCCGCTCGATCGGCGATTTCGCCATCGCCACCGTGCGCTAGCAGCCCGCCACGCCTGACCGCATGGCAGGCCCCGCGCCGGTCAATGCCGCAGGATCTTGGAGACGAAATCCTGGGTGCGTGCTTGCGTCGGCGCGTCGAAGATCTGCCGCGCCGGCCCTTCCTCGACGACCTGTCCGCTGGCCATGAAGACCACGCGTGAGGACACTTCGCGGATAAAGCCCATCTCGTGCGAGACGATCATCATCGTCATTCCCTCCTGCGCCAGGACCCTGATGGAATCCAGGACTTCGGAGACGAGTTCGGGGTCGAGCGCCGCCGTCACCTCGTCGAGGAGGAGGATTTCCGGCCGCAGGGCGAGCGCCCGTGCGATGGCGACGCGCTGCTGCTGCCCACCCGAAAGCTGATCGGGATAGGCGTTCAGCTTGTCGGCAAGGCCGACCTTAGCCAGAAGCGTGCGGGCTTCCTCCTCGACCTCCTGTTTCGGCCGCTTGCGGATCTTGGTCGGGGTGACGGTGACGTTCTGCAGCACGGTCATGTTCTGGAACAGGTTGTACTGCTGGAACACGATGGCGATCCGGTCCCGCAGGCGGCGCAGATCGGCGGCATTGCCGTAATTCACGGTCTGCCCGTCCAGCTTGACGCTGCCGGCAGAGGGCGCGAGCAGCCCCATGACGACACGCAGGATCGTGCTCTTGCCGGAGCCGGACGGCCCGATGAGGCCGATCACGTCGCCCCGCGCGACGCTCAGGTCGATGCCGGACAGGACTGCCAGCTTGCCGTAGCGGGCCTCAAGGCCGGTGATGTCGAGATGATGCAAGATTGGCCTCCAGCGCTGCGCCCAGGCGCGCGAGCGGATAGGAAATCATGAAGTAGATGACGAGGATCGCCCCGAAGGCGAGGGTGGGGGAGAAGCCCTTATTGTTGAGCACCTTGCCCGCGAAGGTCAGCTCCACCACGCCGATCTGGGATGCGAGCGCCGTATCCTTGATGAACAGGACGAAGAAGCCGAAGGCCGGTGGCAGGATGATGCGCCAGGCTTGCGGCAGGATCACCAGGCGGATCGTCTGCAGCAGCGTGAAGTTCATCGCCACCGCGGCTTCCCACTGGTTCAGATGCACCGAGTTCAGGCCCCCGCGGATGATCTCGGACAGATAGGCTGCGGCGATCAGCGTCGTGGTGACGGCCGCGACCAGGAAGAGCGACGTATCGGCCAGGAACATCTGGAAGACGAAGAAGGCCAGCATCAGGGTGACGAGAAAGGGAACCCGACGGAAGATCTCGGTGAAGGCGAAGGCGATGATGCGCAGCGGCGCCAGCCATGGGCTGCGCGTTGCGCGCGTCACGGCAAGGACAAGGCCGAGAAGGCTTCCGAGAATGACGCCGAGCGCCGACAGGGCCAGCGTGGTGCCGGCGGCCTTGGCCAGGAAGATCAGGTTGTAGTAGGTCGCGAATTGCGGCCACTCATAGGCGATCTGCGAGAACATCAGAACCCTCCCGCCCGTGCGCGAAAGACATAGCGGCCGAACAGCGCCAGAAGCAGCGAGGCGATCAGCGTCAGCACGACATAAATGCCGGCGGTGATCGAGAAGACCTCGATGGAGCGGAAGGTCTGCGCGTTGATGTTGAGCGCCTGGCCGGTCAGCTCCTCGACCCCGAAGACGGCGGCCATGGACGTGCCGAGGGTCATGATGATGAAGTGGTTGGACAGAGGCGGGAACAGCACCTTGGCCACATGCGGCAGGATCACGTAGCGGATCTGCTGCATCCGCGAGAAGCCGAGCACCTCGGCCGCTTCCAGTTCGGAGCGCCGCGTGCTCTCGAAGCCGGCGCGCTGGATCTCGGTCAGGTAGGCGCCGGCATTCAGCGTCATGCCCAGAAGCACCGCATTATAGGACGACAGGAGGATGCCGCTGTCGGGAAGGGCAAAATAGAGAAAGTAGATCTGAACGAGCTGCGGCGTGTTGACGAAAAAGGTCACATAGACCCCCACCAGCGCCGCCAGCCAACGCGGGCCGAAGCTCTTGATCGCCGCACAGGCCGTGCCCATCAGAAGGCCGCCGCAGAAGGCCAGGATGGCGATCTGCAGCGACAGGACCGCCCCGTCCAGAAGACGGGGCAGGTAGGGCCAGACCTGGCCATATTGCAGGACGTAGTTCATGGGCGGAAGAACTCCCCTCAGCCGCGCCGGCCGGGCCCGATCCCGGCCCGGTCAGCGCGCATCGACGACCGTCAGAAGTACGGCGTCACCTGGACGGGTGCGATCATGTCCATGCCGAACCACTTCTTCCACAAGGCATCGGTGGTGCCGCGGCGGTGCATCTCGAAGATCGCGACGTTCAGCCAGTCCTTCAGGCCGGTCGCGTTCTTGGCGACACCGAGCGCGCAATAGTAGATATCGACGGGCGTCTCGACGATCTTCCACTGCACATTGGCGTGCCGGTCCATGTGCTCGCGCATGAAGTCCATCACGTCGATCATCGCCGTGCCGCGTCCCTGCGCCAGCGCGCGGACCGCATCGGGGTAATTGTCGAGCAGGGTGATCTGCGCGTTGGGCAGGTTCTCCTCGATGAACTTGACCGGCGTCGATCCGCGCACCTGGACGAAGGTGACATCCGGCGTGTTCATCGCCTGCCACTCCGTATAGGGCTTGTCCTCGGTCGTCAGGATGCCCAGCACTTCGGTATGGGCCGGAACGGTGAAATCAATCACCTTGGCGCGTTCCGGATTGCGGGTCATCGCGCCCATCACGAAGTCGATCTTGCCCGAGGCCACGAAGGGGATACGGTCGGGCGAGCCCACCTGCACCACTTCGAGGGTGACGCCCAGCATCTTCGCGATCTCGGTTGCGAAGTCGACGTCGAAGCCGACGATCTCGTTGGTCTCGTCGAACTTGCCCAGGGGCGGCAGCGTCGGATTGACGCCGACCCGCACGACACCCGACGAGATGACCTCGTCCAACGTGCGCGCGGCCGAGGGCGCCACGGTCGCGGCAAGAGCCGTCACCGCGACAAGGCCGGCAAGGGCGAGTTTCCTGAACATCGGCATTCTCCTTCTGGACGCGATCCGGACTGCGCGACGACGACGATCGTCTCTTGCGCTTCGGTAGACAGTTTGTATACATATTGCCCTCGTGTAAAGAACAAATAGTGGGCAATCGGGTCGTGAAACTGCGCGCGAACGCACCATCGCCGGCTGCCTCACGCGGCGCTGCGGGCCGTCGTTCGAGCATCCGGCCTCCTGAAGAGTTGGAAACAGACATGGCGTCCTCATTCCTCGATCGTCTGGACGGGATCCACGCGGCGACGATCGTCCCGATGCGGGACGATTTCTCCATCGATGACGCCGCCCTGCAGGACCACATCGCAAAGGTCGCCTCCGTACGCGGCATCGCTGGCCTGCTCCTGAACGGCCATGCGGGTGAAAACTTCGTCCTGTCGCGCGAGGAAAAGATCCGCGTCATTGCGCTGGCGCGCGAGGTCGTGCCGGACGTGCTCATCGTGTCGGGCGTCAACAGCGAATCGAGCCTGGAGGCCGCAGCGGAGGCCGCAGCGCTGGAAGCGGCGGGCGCGGACGGGCTCCTGGTCTTTCCGCCCAATAGCTGGGCGCTCGGCTATGCCGACGACAGCGTGATCCTGCATCACGCCTTGATCCGCGACGCCACGCGCGGGCCCATCATGCTGTATGGAGCGCCGATCGGGGCCGGCGCCATGGCCTATCCGCCGCTGCTCCTGGCGCGGCTTGCCGCCGAGCCGCGCATCGTCGCCATCAAGGAAGGAAGCTGGGAAGTTGCGGCTTACGAGGCGAATCTGCGCCGGCTCCATGCCCAGCGCCCGGACTTCAAGGTTCTCGGATCGGGCGACGAGCACCTCCTGGCCTGCTACCTGATCGGAACGGCGGGCAGCCAGGTCTCGCTTGCGGCCGTGGTCCCCGAGCTCATCGTCGAATTGTGGGATGCGGCCAAGGCCGGGGACTGGGTGCGCGCGCGCCAGGCGCATGAGCGCATCTATCCGCTGGCGGTCGCCATCTATCGCGACGGCCCGAGCGGCCGTGCGGCGGCCCGCCTGAAGACCTGCCTCATGCTCCTGGGCCGCCTGCAGAGCGACAGGATCCGCCCGCCGCAGATGGCAAGCACGGCGGCGGAGCGCGCGGCGCTGGAGCGCGCGCTTGCCCATGCGGGCGCCTGACGCCATGTCGAGCCAGGTGAACGAGCGGCAGGACGGGGCGATGTCGATGACTGAGGATGGGCACATGCACGACGTCGTCATCATCGGCGGCGGCATTGGCGGGCTCAGCGCGGCCTGGCGCCTGCGCGACAGGGATGTCCTCCTGCTGGAGGCCGGCGACCGGCCGGGCGGGCGCCTGCGCTCGGAAGAGCGCGGGCCCTACTGGCTGAACTTTGGAGCGCATCTCTTTGGCGAGGCCAGTTCGCCCGCGGGCGCGCTGGCGGATGAACTCGGCCTGGAGGCGCGGCCGATCCCCGGCGATCGGATGGGAATCGCCATGAAGGGCCGTCTCGTGGCGGGCGGCCGGTCGGAAACCTTTCCGCTGCGCCTGCCGCTCGATCTCGCCTCGCGCCTGTCCTTCGTCCGGATGGGCCTGAAGCTGCGCGGCGGCGTGATGCAGCTTCTCAAGGTACAGGCGCCGGTTGCCGGCGAAGGCCCGGCCGAGCGCCGTATGCGGCAGCTCGCCTTCGCCAATGCGCAGACCCTGGAAGCCTATGTCGGAGGGCTCACGCCGCAGGTGGCCGGCATGCTGCGCACGATCACCGAGCGCACGGCGGCCGACCCATCGGAAATGGCGGCCGGCTACGGCCTGACATCCTTCGCGCAGGTCTGGTCGAAACATTCGTTCGGCCGCAACCTTTATGGCGGCTCGTCCCGCCTGCCGCAGGCCATCGCGGCCGCCTTGGGTCACAGGCTGCGTCTCGGCGCCGATGTAACGCATGTCGAACAGAAGGGCGATGCGGTAGAGATCCGCTATCGCCATGGCGGAACGGAGCACCGCGTGATGGCGCGCCATGCCATTGTGGCGACGCCGGCCCCTGTCTCGGCCCGGATAATGCGCGGCCTGCCTGCCGATACACAGGATGCACTCGGCAAGGTCCGTTACGGGCCCTTCCTGTCGGTCGCGGTGCTGACCGGCGAGCGTGGCCCCATGCCCTGGGACGGCAACTACGCCATCGCGACGCCGGGCCTGTCCTTCGGCGTCTTCTTCAACCAGGCCAGCACCCTGCGGGTAGGACCGCGCCAACCGGGCGGCAGCCTGATGCTGTTTCGCGGCGCCCGCGGCGCGGCGGAGCTCATGCAGCGCCCCGATGCAGAGATCGAGGCCCTGTTCCGATCGGACCTTGAAAGGCTGTTCCCGCAAGCCGTGGGGATCGTAAAGGAAATGCAGGTCCAGCGGTGGCCGCTCGGCGCCCCCTATTCCTTCCCCGGCCGCGCCGCGCTGCAGCCGGCCCTGACGCGTGACCTCTCCCGTGTGCACCTGGCCGGCGACTATCTGGAATTCCCCTGTATGGACGCCGCCATTTCCACCGCCACCGAAGCGGCCGCACGCATCAACACACTCCTCGATGCACAGCGCCCGTACGGTTCGACGACGGGCCTGCGCAATACGAGGGAACCGAAAGACGCCTGACAGCCCCCTGTTTGGCAGCGTCTATCGAGAGCCGGCTCATGAGCTTTGTTCACGTTGGGACAACAGCCAAATGCTTTCTGCTTTCCGGACCCTGCCGGCCGTCGTCTCAACTCTCACGGCGCCGACGCTACTTATGAGCAGTATCCTTGGCCTCTTTGTGTGATCGGGTGCGCCTGCCATTTTGAGGCTGACCTGCCTCGATTGCCGAAGCGACCACGTCAGGAAACCGGTCGATCGTGGTCAGAAGGACGCGCGCAGCCGCCGGCAAGCCCGACCTGTTCTGCTCCCAGTTCCTGATCGTCGCCTCGTCCAGCCCGAACCGCAGTGCAAAGTCTTTCTGTGAAAGCCTGGTGCGTTGACGCACAGCCTTGGCATCCATCGCCTTTACGGAGTGGCGATGAGCTTTTATCCCAATCGACTTCAGTTCGGTCGCCAGCGCGCCCATGTCTTCGACGTTCGGCAGCTCGACCACGATGTCTCCCGTATCCGCGAGCTTGGTCAGGGCCAGATGAGCCGCCCGCATCGGCATCCCGTTGCGGACCAGGATCACGGCAGCGGATGGCATGGAGTGGTCCTGATCCTTCGAGATGCAAAGGCGCACCCGCTCAACGGATCCGCCACTGTTTGGGCTGACGGCCCGGATTTCCACCCGTTGTCCGAACGCCTCCAGTAACGACGATTTCGTCGACATCAAGCCTCTCCATGACGAGCCGGGCCAGCGCTCTCAAGTCGGCCCAGCCCCATTCGACCCTGGGGTCACCTCCGATATGCAGGCCCTTCAGTTCCAGCGTCTTGTCGCTGAGGATTGCTTCGCACAGCGTTTCGAGCCGGCCACGATTGGTCTCGATGATCGCGACGAAATGCGGATCATCGGACTGATCGACGACGATACAGAGGTCGAGAAGCTCGATCGCCACCATTACCTACTACGCAACCTGCGTACAGGATAAAAGGTCGTTTCAGGAAGTCAAGCGGGCCGCACTGGTACAGGTCACAGCTCGGCGCGAACTCCTTCCTCCCCTTCGGGTGACGAAAGCACCGCCACGATCGCGCCGAGCAGGCGCTCGCATTCGGCCAGTTGTTCGAGGCTGACATATTCGTCCGGCTTGTGGCCCTGGTCCATATGGCCCGGGCCGCAGATCAGGGTGGGGATATCCAGGGCCTGGTGAAACAGCCCGCCTTCCGTCCCGAAGGCGACCTTGATGGGCGCGTCCTCGTGGCCGAGCAGCGATTGCAGCCAGGCCACCTGCGGCGTGTCGAGGGGGGTATCCAGCCCCGGATAGCCCGAGACGCTGTCGATATCGATGCGCGCTTTGGGGAAGCGATCGCGGTGCCGGGCGGCGATCGCGTCCGCATCGGCGGCGATGGCGGCGATGATGGCGTCCGGATCGTCGGCGGCGACGTTGCGCAGCTCGAACTCCAGATCGCAGCGGGCGGGGACGATGTTGAGCGCGGTCCCGCCCTGCATGGTGCCGACATGGAGGGTGGAATAGGGAATGTCGTAGGCCGCGTCACGCGCGCCCGTCTTCTCCAGAAGGTCCTGATGCGCGCGCAGGCACTGGATGAAGTCGGCGCCGAGGTGCAGGGCGTTCAGGGCATGGGGCGCCAAAGCGGAATGGCCCTCCTGCCCGTGGCAGCAGGCGCGCAGGGCGCGCTTGCCCTTGTGGCCGGTCGCCAGGCGCATGCCGGTCGGCTCGCCGATCAGGCACAGAGCGGGACGTGCGGGGTGGGTGCGGCGCATGTCCAGCATGCCGCGCACGCCCAGGCATCCGATTTCCTCGTCATAGGAGATGGCGAGATGCAGGGGGAGCCTTAACTCCCGGGTGGCCGCGTCCAGCATGGCCGTGATCGCGACGGCGAGGAAGCCCTTCATGTCCGCAGTGCCGCGGCCGTAGAGTTTGCCCTCTTGCGCGTGGAGGGCGAAGGGGTTGGTGGACCAGTCCTGCCCTTCCACCGGCACCACGTCGCAATGACCCGACAGGACGATGCCGCCTGCTATGTTCGGTCCGACGCTGGCCCACAGGTTCGCCCGCGTTCCGTCCGCGCTCTCATAGCGCGTGAGCGCGATGCCGGCTGGCCGCAAAAGGCCTTCCACATAATCGAGCAAAGCCAGGTTCGACTGCCGCGACACGGTCGGGAAGGCGACGAGCCGTGCGAGGATTTCGATGATCGCGTGCGTCATGGGCAAGTGGTCCGTCAGGCCAGGAGGCCGGGCAGATTGCCCGCATCCGCGGCTTCGTGGCAGTGATCGATGAAGGCCTGGATGGTGCGGGAAACATGGGCCGCCCGCGACAGGGCGATGCCGAGCTGCAAAGGCGGAACCGGCGTATGCAGCGGGATGAACTTCAGCTGCTTCCCATCCATGGAGATGTCCGACACGGTGCGCATGTTGTTGATGCCGAAGCCGAACCCGTTGGCCACCAGGCTGCGCTGGATGGAAATTTCACCGGTGCGCTCGGCAATGCGCGGCCGCTGCCCCAGCCCCCGGAAAAGCGACAGGAAGTAGTCCGAGCTGTGCGGCATATCCAGAAGGACCATGCCATGATCCAGGAGTTCGTCGGCGGTCAGGCTCTGCCGGTTGGCCAGCGGATGATCGACATCCACCATGACGTAAGGTGGCAGGGTGCGGAGCGGCTGGAAATCGATATCGCTCGGCAAGGCGAGATCGTAGGTGAGCGCCACGTCGATGCGGGCCGAGCCGAGCGCGTCGAAGATCTGCGCCTGGTCCAGCTCCACCTGGCTGAACTCGACGCTCGGATATCGGCTCTCAAAGCTGCGGCGCAGCTGCGGAACCATGAGCTGCACGAAGGTGCGCAGGCAGCCGATGCGCAGCGAGCCGAGGACGCTGCCCGTATAGATATTGGCAAGGTCGTTCAGCTTGGCCGCATGTTCCAGAACCAGGCGCGCCTGCTCCATGAAGCGCTCCCCGGTCGGGGTCAGCACCGAGCCCTGGGCATGGCGGCGGGTGAAGAGCTGGACGCCGAAGCCGGCCTCCAGCTGGGCGATGGCGGAGGACATGGACGGCGCGGTCACGTTCACCTTCTCCGCGGCAAGCGCGATGCTGCCCGCTTCGCCCACGGCGATGAAATATTCGAGTTGGCGCAGCGTGAAGCGGAGCGGCATGGCAATCCTTCGGGTCCCGTGCTTGGCGCCGTGTCCGTCGCCCATCCAAGGTTACTCACTCATCTCCCGGAACGCCATAAGAGGGTGCCTGCCGCGGGTCCAGGGCGCGGGTTACATAGGCGTCCATCTGCGGGTGGTAGACCTCCCAGGCCCGCTCCAGCGCCGCGATCGGGCAGGCGTCGCTCCAGTCGATGCGCAGTTCGGCCAGAGGCCAGCTCTGCGCATCCACCAGGAGAAGGCCCGCCGAATGGACCGGCCCGGCTTCGCCGCCGGCGTCGAGCCCGGCCCGCAGCGCGCCGAGCAACCGTTCGCCGAGGTGGCCGGTCGCATGGGCGAAGTGCTGGACCATCACCTCCGGGACCCCGGCATCGGCCAGAAGATTGCCCGCCGCCGCCGTGTCCGGCCCCTGCGCCTCGGACCACATGCCCAGCACATGGCTGCCGGAATAGATCGCACTTTCGCCCGAGCGGCCGACCGCCAGCACCTGGCGATAGGCCATGTGCGCGCCGCCCCGCTCCAGGATGGACAGCGCCTCGCGCGCACTGGCGCCGCGTGCCATCAGGTCGAGCGCATGGGGCCCGAGCCGCGGGTCGGTGACGTTCTGTGTCGCCACCGCGCCGACGCCGGCCCGCGCGAAGGAGCAGCGCGCCGCGACGGCCGGCGACGAGGATGAAATGGCGACGCCGAACATGCCCGTCTGCGGGCAGTGGCCTACGATCGAAAAGGTCATGGATAGCTCCTGAAGCGACGGCCCGTCCGAAGACAGTCGGGTCCGGTCAGTCGGGGATGACGGCGGTGGCGTCGATTTCCACCAGCCATTCCGGGCGGGCGAGCGCCACGACCGTCAGGCCGGTGCAGACGGGGAAGACACCTTTGATGTACGCGCCCATAGTGCGGTAGACCGCCTCGCGGTGCCGCACGTCGGTCAGGTAGACGACGAGCTTGGTGACATGCTCCATCTGCCCGCCGCACTCCTCGACGAGCTGGCGGATGTTCTGCATGACCTTATGGGTCTGTTCGACCGGGTCGCTGCTGGCGATGTTGTGGGCCGTATCGAGATCCTGCGGGCATTGGCCCCGCAGGAAGATCGTCGTGCCGCGCGCCACGACGGCCTGGCACAGATCGTTGTCGAGCTTCTGCTCGGGATAGGTATCGCGCGTGTTGAACTTGCGGTGACGCAGGTGAGCCATGGTGTATCGTCTTTCAACAGGGGTCGGATTTCAGGGGACGAGGGGCGAGGCGCCGGATTCGTGCGCCGCGTCCTGCGGCAGGAGCACGATCTTGCCGACATTGTCGCCAGCTTCCAGGAGAGCGTGGGCCGCGGCAGCCTCGACCAGCGGAAAGGACCGCGACAGGACGGGCCGCACCTTGCCCGGGCCGATCAGCGGCAGGAGGTGTTCGCGCACTTCTCCGGCGATGGCGTCCTTCTCGGCATCGCTTTTCGGCCGCAGCGTCGAGGAGCTGAGCCACAGGCCCTTGCGCATGAGAAGCCCCAGATCGACCGGCGCGATCATGCCGGTCATGAAGGACAGCCCGATATGCCGGCCACCCGGCGCCATGCAGGCGAGGTGCCGGTTGACGGCCTCTCCGCCCAGTATGTCGAGGACGACGTCCACGCCGCGCCCGTCGGTCAGGCGCAGGACCGTGTCCACCAGATCGTCGCTGCGGTAGTCGATCGCCGTCGCGCCGATCGTGGACAGGTGGGCGCATTTGGCCGCGCCGCCGGCCGTGACGATGACGCGAGCGCCGCGGGCCTGCGCCAGCTGCAGCGCCAGCGTGCCGATCCCGCTCGCCCCGCCTTCGATCAGCACCGTTTCACCACGCTTCAGGGCGCCGCGATCGAAGAGATTGTGCCAGATGGTGAAGAGCCCTTCGGGCAGAACCGCCGCCTCCGCCGGGGTCAGCCCGTCCGGAACGGGCAGGCAGTGGCTGGCCTTTGCCAGCGCATGTTCGGCATAACCGCCGGCCTTCAGGAGCGCCATGACGGCCTGGCCCTGCAAGGCGGGATCGACACCCTCGCCCGTGGCGACGATCGTGCCGGAGACTTCGAGGCCGAGGACATCGCCGGCACCGGCCGGCGCGGGCAGGGCGCCGGAGCGCTGCATGAGGTCGGGACGGTTGACGCCCGCCGCCGCCACGCGGATCAGGACATCGCCCGGGCCGGGCACCGGCACGGGGCGCTCTACCACCGTCAGCGCTTCGGGTCCGCCGGGCGCCCGGGCAATCACGGCTTTCATCGTCTTGTTCATCCTGTCGTTCAAATGCCGTCCCCCACCGCATAGATGGCCGGGCCCTGGAGCGGCAGCGCGATGGCGACCGGCGTTCCGGGGGCGAGCGCCTCCGCGGCCGGCACGCGCAGCATGACCCGGCCGGAGGCAGCCGTCGGGCAGTTGAGATAGAGTTCGGCGAAGCTGCCCTGATAGACCGACAGCGCTACCGTGGCGGGAACGGAGCCCGGCCGGCCCGGCTCCGTCAGCCGGCATTGCTCGGGCCGCACGAACAGCGTGACGGGACCGGCTTCCGGCACCCTATCCTGGTAGAGCGTCAGCGTGAGCTGCGTATCGCCCACGCTCACCTCGGCCGCAGTTCCGCTGTGGCTGCGCAGCGTGGCGGAAAACAGGTTCGCATCGCCGATGAAGGTGGACACGAACAGGCTCTGCGGACGGTCGTAAATATCGGCCGGCGTGCCGATCTGGCGGATATGGCCGCGCGACATGACGGCGATCCGGTCCGACAGGCTCAGCGCCTCGTTCTGGTCATGCGTCACGAAGACGGTCGTGAGGCCGAGCCGGGTCTGGATTTCGCGAAGCTCCACCTGCATGGCGGTGCGCAGGTTGCGGTCGAGCGCGGAAAAGGGCTCGTCCAGGAGCAGGACCCGCGGCCGGATGACGAGCGCGCGCGCCAGCGCCACGCGCTGCTGCTGCCCGCCGGACAGTTGCCGCGGCCGGCGGTCCGCGAAGTCCTGGAGCTTCACCAGGGCGAGCGCCTCGCGCACGCGCTCGGTGATCTCCGCCTTGGGGACACGCCGGGTCCGCAGGCCGTAGGCGACGTTCTCGGCCACGCTCATATGCGGGAAGAGCGCGTAATTCTGGAAGACAATGCCGATCTCGCGCTTGTGCGGGGGCACCTGTGTGACGAGTTCGCGTTCGATGAAAAGCTCCCCGTCATCGGCTTCCAGAAAGCCGGCAATGAGGTTGAGGAGCGTGGTCTTGCCGCAGCCGGAGGGGCCAAGCAGCGTCATGAACTCGCCACGCCGGATCTTCAGCCAGATCGGTTCCAGCGCCGGGATGCCGGAGAAGGACTTGGTGACGCCGTCCAGTTGCACGGCAGGCACGCCCATGTCCTCGGACGCTGCAGGATGGGGCAACTCATTCGACATTGAGGACCTTTTCGAGGCGGAACAGCTTGTGGATGATCAGGAGGATGACGGCGACCACCGCGACATAGACGACGGACAGCGCCGCCAGGGTCGGGTCCGCATATTCGCGGACGTAGTTGTACATGGCGACGGGCAGGGTCTGCGTGCTCTGGTTGACCACGAAGAGCGAGGCGGTGAACTCGTTGAAGGACAGGATCGCCGCAAAGAGCCCCCCGGAAACGAGGCCCGGCACCAACAGGGGCAGCGTGATGGTCAGAAGCACGTGAAGCGGCGCGCCGCCCAGGCTCTCGGCCGCCTGTTCGTAGCGCCGCTCGAAGTTCTTCAACGAAACGTAGACGGAGCGCACCACGAAGGGGAAGACGATGATCACATGCGTGGCGACCACCAGCCACAGGCTGCGCGGCAGCGCGGCCGCCGCCGACAGGATCAGAAGGCCGAGGCCGATCGTGAAGTTCGGGATGATGAGGGGCGACATCAGAACCGCGTTCAGCGCGGTCTTGCCGGCGAAGCGGTACCGGTCGAGCACATAGGCGAAGCCGGCGCCGGCGATGAGTGCGATGCTCGCCCCGAGCGCGGCGACTTTCAGGGAATTGATCAGCCCGGCGCCGAAGTCGCGGTACTGGAAGGCGTTGGCGTACCAGCGCAGCGACCAGGCGCGCGGTGGAAAGGACAGGATCGCGCCATCGTTGAAGGAGGCGATCGCCACCACCAGGAAGGGCAGGAGCACGAAGCCGAGGATCGCCGTCAGGAGGATTGCGCCGGACAAATCCAGCGCGCGGTCGAGGAGGCTCTTCTTCATGGTCAGTGCGCTCCGATCCGTTCGAGCCGCCGGATCCCCGTGTTGAAAATGGCGAGGACGGCCAGGGTGAAGAGAAGCCCGGTCAGGGACAGGGACGCGGCGAGCGGGAAGTTGAAGGAGGCGAAGCCGACCTGGTAGACCAGGGTGGAGATGGTCTGCACCTGGCCGCCGCCGATCATCTGCGGCGTGGCGAAGGCCGAGAAGGTCCAGGCGAAGGCGGTGGAGGCGGCCGCCACGATGCCGGGAATGGACAGCGGCAGCGTCACCGTCAGGAAGGTGCGGATGCGCCCGGCGCCGAGCGAGCGCGCGGCCCGCTCCAGATTCCTGTCGATGTGCGAAAGGGCGGCCGCCAGCATGACCACCACGATGGGCAGGGTGAAGTGCACCAGGGCGATCACCACCCCCGTCATGGTGAACATCAGCTTCAGTGGCCGGTCGATCACCCCGATCTGCAGGAGGAGGGCGTTCAGGAAGCCTCGGTTGCCGAGGACGATCATCCAGGAATAGGTGCGCACGATCTCGCCCAGGAAGAGGGGCGTGAGCGAGATCAGCAGAATGGCGCTGCGCAGCCGTGCCGATTTCGCGCGGATCATCGCATAGGCGAGCGGGTAGCCGATCAGGAGGGTGAAGAGCGCCGTCCAGAGGCACAGGAGGACGGTGTTCAGGAAGGCCTGCCCGTAGGCGGCCTTCACCAGCGTCGTGAAATTGTCGAGCGTGAACCCGCCCGGATCGAGCGATCCGGGAACATAGGCCCGCAGGCTGTACTGCACGATGGCCAGGAAGGATGCCGCAATGCCGAACGCGATGAGGATCGACGGAGAGGCGAACCAGCGGAGGAAAGGGCGCTTCGACATGCGGATCCTTGATCGGGAACAGTCGGTGCCCCGGTCATGAGCGACCGGGGCATCACTTGGCTCAGTTGCCGGCCGTCATGTTTTCCGAGAACCACTGCCGCCACTGGCCGATCAGCTCGGCGCGGAGCTGATCGGGGATGATCAGCGTCTGGCTGGCCCACTGTTCCGGCGTGGTGAAGATGCCGGGAAGCGAGGCCAGCTCTTCGGGCAGCGTCACGTTGGAGACGACGGGGCTGCCCTTCTTGATCTCGGCGATGCGCGCCTGCACCTGCGGATCGAGCGCCGTGTTGATGAACTGGTAGGCCAGGTCCTGCTTCTTCGAGCCCTTGGTGATCCCCATCGTGTCGATGCCCAGCACCGCGCCTTCCTTCGGGATGGCCAGCTGGACGTCCAGCCCTTCGGACTGCATGTGATAGGCGTTCATCGACAGAAGGACCTGGACGGGCGTCTCGCCGGTCGACAGGAGCTGCTGGGAATTGGCGTCGTTGGTATAGAAGGCCTTCAGGTTGGGCTGCAGCGCCAGGAGCTTGTCCTTGGCGTCCATCCAGTTCGCGATGTCGACGCCCTCGAGCTTCGCCGCCACGGCGATGATATGGGAGGGGTCGAAATCCGGAACGGCCACCATGCCCTTCAGCTCGGGCGACCAGAGGTCGTTCCAGCTGTCGAAGGTCACGCCTTCCGGCAGGAGATCGGGCAGATAGCCGATCGTGTAGACATAGGCCCAGGCGCCGATATGCGACGGGCTGATCTTCGCCTGCTCGACCAGATTGGCCGCATTGGGGATCTTGGACATGTCCAGATCCTCGAACAGGCCCTGATTGCGGTACAGCCAGCCGACATGCGACGTGGTGAAGGTCACGTCGCTTTCCGGGTTGTCCTTGCTCAGATTGGCCTGGTTCAGCCGATCGATCGTGCCGCCGGTGATGAACTCGACGTCGACGCCGGTTTCCTGCGTGAACTTGGAGGCGATGGCTTCGGCGATCAGGTCGCGGAAGCTGCCGCCCCAGCTGCTGACCACGAGGGTCTCGGCATAGGCGGCGGGCGTCAGAAAGGCGAATGCCGATACAGTCAGAAGAAGACGTTTCATGAGAGGTTCCCATCTGTTGGTGGCATGCGGCGATCGCGGCCGAGCCGCCCCGACCGCCGCTTCGTCTGTTCGGACCGCCCTTGCCGCAGGACGTCCTGCCCGAGCTTTCCCGGTTCGACGTGGGTGAGATACTGCTTGGAGGGGTGTCGACAGCCTAGCTGGAAATACCTATCCACTGCGAAGATTTTCCCAGTGGACCTTTCTAAGCTGCTGCAAAATATCAATTTTTTGGATCGGACGTCTGGATGCCCGATCGATTCTGTTCACTCCGGCAGCATCGTGCCTAGTAACCGCGCAACCGCGAGACTTCGTTGGCCAGAGGCTGCCCGTCCTGAACCGCGCGGATGTTGGCGGCAATTTGCGGTGCGGCACTTTTGGGCAGCGCGACCGAGGCCAGATGCGGCGTGATGAGCACACCGGGCAGGCTCCAGAGCGGATGGTCCGGCGGCAGGGGTTCGGTGGCGAAGACGTCGAGCGTGGCGCCGGACAGATGGCCTGCCTGAAGCGATTGCACGAGCGCGTCCTGATCGACCACCTCCCCGCGTGAGACGTTGATGAAGGCGGCTCCCGGCTTCATGGCCGCGAAGAAGTCCGCGTCCAGCCGCTGCCGTGTCGCCGGGGTGAGCGGCAGCATGCAGACGACAATATCGGCCCTGGCTGCGAGCGGCGCCAGGGCGGCATCGCCGCAATGGACGCTCACCCCGGGCAGGCTGCGCTCGCGCGTCGCCCATCCATGCGTATCGAAGCCCTGGCGGGCGATTTCGCTGGCCGCCATGGCGCCGAGCTCGCCCAGGCCCAGCACGGCGACGGTGGTTTCCTCGGCGGCGCGGGGGTGCCGGTAGCTCCATTGCCGCCGCGCCTGCGCGGCTTCGAAATGGGGTATGTCGCGCGCATGGCGCAGGACGCTGAACAGGACGAAGCCGGCCATCATACGACCCATGTTCGGATCCGACAGGCGGGTGATGGGCAGGTCCGGCAGGTCCGTGCGGGCGACGAGGCGATCCACCCCGGCGCCGAGGTTGATGACGAGCTTCAGATTGGGGAAGCGCTCGAAGAAGCCTTCGGGTGGCATCCAGACCAGCGCATAGCGGACCGAGAGCGGATCGGTCACGGCGTCGGCCTGTTCGATGCGGGTGCTTGCCGGCAGATGCGGCGCCAGCGCGTCCCGCCAGGCTTCGAACGGGTCGGGCCCGCTGTAGAAGACGAGCGTATCGCTCATGCGCCGTCCCCGGCGATCAGCTCGTTCATCGCCGCAAGGCCGAGCAGGTAGCCTCGCACGCCGAGCCCAGCGATGACCCCCGTCGCCGCCTTGGATATGAAGGAATGGTGCCGGAAGGGCTCCCGCTTCCAGATATTGCTCATATGGCATTCGATGATCGGGCCGTCGAAGGCCAGGAGCGCATCCAGGATGGCGATCGACGTATAGGTCAGGCCCGCGGCGTTGATCAGGATGCCGTCGCAGTCGCGGCGCGCATCCTGGATCCAGTCGATCAGGACACCCTCATGGTTGGACTGCCGGAACCGCAGCTTGAAGCCGAGCTCGGCCGCCCGCGCCATGCAGGCGGCCTCGATCTGCGGGAAACTGTCCGTGCCGTAGGTTCCCTTCGGGTCGAGCCCGTAAAGATTGGCGTTGGGACCATTCAGAAACATCACGGTCTTCAAGATCGTTCTCCCTTATCCACGGCACGCGCTCGCGCGGCGGCGGTGCCTCAGGCGCTCTGATAGGCGTCGTAATTGCGCTGAACGCCGATATGCGTGGCGATGTATTTGGCATCGTACCAGCAGCCGTAGATGAAGGAGGAGGCCCGGTTGGTCAGCTCCGGCAGGCCCAGGAAGTAGACGCCCTGCTCGGCCGAAATGCCGCGCTTGTGGAAGGGCGTTCCGTCCGGATGGAAGGCATCCACCTCAAGCCAGCTGAAATCGAACTTGAAGCCCGTCGCCCAGACGATGGTCGTAATGCCGGCCGCCTTCAGATCGAGCGCCCGGATCGGATCGGTCACGCAGGCCGGGTCCGGCTGAATCGTCCAGGCATCGGGCTCGGGCGGCAGGTCGATGCCGTTGCGCGCCACATAGGCGTCGGCTTCTTCCAATACATCCAGATAGGCGCGGTCGCCTTCGCCAAGGTTGCGCACGAGATCGTCGGCGATGGTCAACACGCCGTCCGCGTAGGATTCGGTCATCCCGAGCACGGTGATGCCCATATTGCCGAGCCGGCGAAAATCGATCGTCTTGCCGCCGTCATAGCCGCTGACGGCGAAGGCAACGTGCTTCTTCTTGGCGTTGATCTTGATCTCGTCCCACTTGCCGAGCACTCCGAGCCACCAGACATAGTCGCGGCCGCGATAGGAGCGGGGCGGGCGGTAATGCTCACCGATCGACAGGTAGACATGGCGGCCGGCGCGGTGCAGCTCCTCGGCGATCTGCGATCCGGACGCACCGCCGCCCACCACCAGCACCGCCCCTTGCGCCAGTTGCTCGGGGTTCTTGTAGGCGGAGGAGTGGATCTGCTGGATGCCGCTGTCCTCCGGCACGATCGGGGGGAAGAAGGGGACCTGGAAAGGTCCGGTCGCCACCACGATGCGCCGCGCCTCGAACATGCCCTGCGAGGTTGTGGCGAGGAAGCCCTGGCGCCCGTCGAGCCGCCGCACGTGCTGCACCTCGACATTGGTGCGGATCGGCGCTTTGATCATGCTCGCATAGTCTTCGAAGTAGCGCGCCATGCGCTCCTTGGGCGGGAAGGTGTCGGGCGCGATATCGTCGAATTCCAAGCCGGGAAAGCGGTCGTGCCAGGCAGGGCCGTTGGCGACGAGCGAGTCCCAGCGTTCCGAGCGCCAGCGCTCGGCAACCCGTTTGCGCTCGAGGACCAGATGGGGCACGCCCATCTGCGTGAGATGCTCGCTCATGGCGATGCCGGATTGACCCGCGCCGACGACCAGCGTGTCGGTTTTCTCGACCATCATGTTCACTTCCCGGGAGTTGGACTGTCGTGGCAAATCGCGTTCCATCGTGTCTGACCTGTCTGCGACCGGCAGCACGTTGCGTGCTGCAAGAACTGCGCGCGCAGCCGGCGTGATGAAAGAAGTAAGTTTCATTCCAGAGGGTAGGAAAAACCGATCCGGCCGCCGATGGGGGCGTGCACGCTCGTGCGGCCGGCCCTTCGGGGCCGGTCGCGCTTGCGTCCGCCATGGCTGGCCGGTCGCTAGTTCATCAGTGCCGGCAGCGTGGTGGACAGGGCCGGGAACAGGGTCAGGATGATCAGTGCGGCAAAGAGCGCATAGAGGAAGGGCACGTTGGCGCGCGTCACCTCCCAGACATCCTCCTTGCCGATCTTGGCCGCGACCAGGAGCGCGATGGCGACGGGCGGGGTCACCTGGCCGATCACCACGGTCATGACCATCAGCACGCCGAAATGGACGAGGTCCACGTCCATCACCAGGAGCGACGGCAGGAGGACCGGCATGATCATGGGGATCAGCGGATCGAGCACCATTCCGGCGATGAGCGCCAGGAGCAGGAGCGCGAAGATGCGCATGGTCACGCTCTCGAACGGAAAGAGCGTATCGATGGACGCGGCCAAGGCCGAGGGCACGCCGCTCTGCGACAGGGCCCAGCCGAGCGCGGTGGAAAAGCCGACGACCATCAGGACCTCGCCGGTCAGGATGACCGAATCGACCAGCGCCTGCCGCAGCTTGGGCAGGGTCAGGGTCCGGTAGACGAGGCCCGCCAGCGCCAGGGCATAGGCGACGGCGAAGGCACCCGCTTCCGTTGCGGTGAAGATGCCGAAGACGAGGCCGCCGAGGATCATGGCCGGCATGCCGAGCGGCAGGATGGCATGGACGCCCGTGCGCATGACGCGCGTCCATTCGAAGGAGTTCATCGGCTGCCAGCCGTTTCTGCGCGCCAGGATCGAGATGGTGACCATCAGAACGCCGGCCAGAAGCAGCCCGGGCACGACACCGGCCAGGAACAGGGCCCCGAGCGAGGTGCCGGTCACCACCGAATAGAGGATCATGGGCGAGCTGGGCGGAATGAGGACGCCGATGCCGGAGGATGTCGCCGTGACCGCCGCCGCGAAGGGGCCGGGATAGCCATGCGCTTTCAGCTTGGGGATGGTGACCGAGCCCGTCCCGGCCAGATCGGCGACCGAGGTTCCGATCATCCCACCGAACATGACGCTGGCGGCCACGTCCACATGGGCGAGGCCCCCGCGCATCCAACCGACCAGCGCGGCGCCGAAATCGAACAGCTTGTCGGCGATTCCGGTGGCGTTCATGATGCCGCCGGCCAGGATGAAGAGCGGCAGGGTGATCAGGAGATAATCACCCACGCCTGCCAGGACCTGTTGCGGCAGGGCCAGCGCCCAGCCGCCGGAAAAGGCCAGGAACATCAGGACCGAGGCGACGAGCGAGATCACCACCGGGAGCCCGAGCAGCACCAGGATACACAGAACGCCGAGCGTGACGGCAGCCAGTGCGAGCATCTACAGATCCTCCGGGGCGATGAGGTCGATGACGAAGGCAAAGGACATGCCCAGCGCGCAGCCGATGATGCCGCTGATCGGCACCGCTTTGGGAATGCCGAGCAGCGGCGAGCGATCGGCGCCGAAAATGCCGAGATACTGCCAGGCGAAATAGCCGAGCGCGGCCATGGTCGCGATGCCGAAGAGGTTCTGGGCCACCCGCAGGCGCTTCTGCGCAACCGCGCCGAGCCGCGAGGTCCAGATGGCGCAGCTGATCAGCCCGTTGCGCAGCGCGGCCACGGTGATGCCGAGGCCGCCGAGCCACATCAGGAGTGAGCGCACGACCTCTTCGCTCCAGGGGAGCGGACGCGAAAAGAGATAGCGTCCGATCGAATTGCACAGGACGAGCACGACGAGCGCGATCAACAGGATGATCGCCGCCGCCTCGACCACGGCGAGCGCCCGCCGCCGCAGGGCGTTACGGGGTTGCACCAGGGTGACGACGGTCTCAGACATCGGCTTCGAGCCCCTGAAAGAGGCTGCCATAGCCGGGCCGCGCGCCCCGCACGTTCAACAGGTGGAGGCAGTGCCAGAAGGATGCCTGGATTGCCGAGATGACCGGCTTGCCGAGCCGCTCCTCCAGCGCCGCGATGGCGCCGACGGTGCGGAAATTGGTGCAGGAGACGAAGATCGCTGTCGCGTCCGGGTGATCGACGGAGAGGACATGATCGTAGACCTCCTCGATCGACACGTCGGCGAGCGCATGATCGTCGGTGATGTCCAGATGCGCGCTCGCCACCACCTCATGGCCGTTCTCGGACAGGAAGCGCACCGCCCGCTCGTGGATGGCCGACACATAGGGTGTCGCCAGCGCGACCTTGCCGGCGCCGACCTTGCGCAAGGCGGCGAGCGTCGCCGTCGAGGCGGTGGTCACGAGGGGGCCCGGCACCCAACCCTCGATCTTGCGGGTCAGAGCCCGGTCGTAGGCGGTGCCGTGCAGGAACGAGGCGCTGGTGCCGCCGAAGCAGACGATGCCGACCGGCGGCGCTGCTGCATGGCGCGCCGCCGTTTCCAGCTCCGGCGCGGCCATCATCTCCTCGATCCCCTCGACGGTGACCTTGGGCAGGCGGATGCGCGCGGTGTGGGTCGACACGCCGGGCGCGGACATGGCCGCGATCTCCTCTTCCATCACCACGGACGAGGCGATGTAGATGAGCCCGATCCGCGCCAGCGTTCCGGAACCATCGGGCATGAAGGTCGGGTAGGTCCTGGTCACGGCGTTCACGGAAGCAGAACCTCGACTTCATCCATGAATTCCGGCGTCACCACTTCGGTGATGCGCGCGCGCACCGGCTCGGCCGCGGCCTGGAAGCTGGCAATGTCGGGCTCGGTCACCGTCACGCCGGCTGCCCGGAACTCCTCGACCAGCTTGCTGTCGCTGTCGTCCGACAGGGTGCGGGTGGCGGCGACGCCGGCCTCGGCCGCGCTCTTCACCTGCGCCTTCATCTCGTCGCTGAGGGAATCGTAGGTGGTGCCGTTCATGACGAGCGTGATGGGCGTGTAGATGTGGTTCGTCAGCGCGATGTGCGGCTGCGCCTCGTGCAGCGAAAATTCCTTGATGACCGAGAGCGGGTTTTCCTGCCCGTCGATCACGCCCTGCTTCAGGCCCATATAGACTTCGCCCAGCGGCAGGTTGGTCGGGACGGCCCCCAGCGTCTCGAAGGCCATCATGCGGGTGGAGCTGCTCGGCGTGCGCAGTTTCAAGCCTGCCAGATCGGCCGGCGTCATGATCTCGCGCTTGGAATTGGAGATGACGCGGACGCCGAGCTCGCCAAAGGCCAGGACCTCCAGATTCGCCGATTCCCGCAGCGAGGCGGCCATGACATCGCCGAACTTGCCGTCGAGCGCGCTGCGCGCCTCGTCCTTGCTGGCGAAGAGGAAGGGCGTGTCGAAGATTGAGAAATGCTTGTCGAGGGCCGCGACGCCATCCGATCCCATCGGGATCACGTCCACGGCGCCGGCGCGGATCAGCTCCGCCAAGGCGTTCTCGTCACCCAGGGATCCGCCATCGTTGAAGGTGAAGGTGACCCCATCGCCGGCGCTCTCCTTGAGCGTGTCGCGGAAGGTGGACAGCATCAGGTGTGTCGGGTCGCCGCTGGTCGTTTCGACGGCCAGCCGGAGCTGCGTCTGCGCGATCGCAGCCGAGCCCATCATCAGGCTTGCGGCCATGGCGGCCATGATCTTCGTCGTGCGTCTGTGCATCTCGATCCCTCGCGTCGGAAATTGTCCCGCAAAAGGATCGACTGCGCGGCGCCCTTCCAGCAATCGAAAGGCAGTCCAAAATTTCAGCAGACTAAGGAAGCGCAAGGTCTATAATTTAAGCATGGTACTAAAACCGCGCCGTTACATGGAAGGCCTATCTCCGGCATAAGACAATACTATGCATCTGACACCGGTCGCGCCTGCGCAGTGCATAGGCCGGTGCTTATCAGGCCAGTTCATCATCATGGAAGCTCGCCCGCAAATGGCGGGCGAAGGCCCTGACGGCCGGGCGCATCTCGGCCCCTGCAAGATGCAGGAGCATGACATGGGCGGGCGGCAGCGCGTCGACCAGCGGCAGGATGGCGATGGGGCTGCCGTCATAGGCGATCGGGACCGCCGGCAGGACGTTGGTCAGCGAAAAGCCGAGCCCGTTGCCGACCAGGCCGCGCACGAGCTCCGGCGAGGGGCTGCGGAAGGCAATGTTGGGTTGCAAGCCGCAGGCGGAAAACAGCCCGGCGAAGTAGTCGCGGGAGTGGGGCAGATCCAGGAGAATGAAGGGATCGTCCGCCAGGTCCGCCAGGCTGACCGCCTTTTCCCGCGCCAGCGGATGGTCCGGCGTCACCAGTGCGCAGGGCGGCAGGGTGGCGAGACGATGGGCGTGGATGTCCGCCGGCAGCGCATAGTCGTAGCCGAGGGCGATTTCCATACCGCCATCCAGGAGCGCGGACAGGATTTCATGATGGGCGCCCTCCGTCAGGCAGACGCCGATATTGGGAAAGGCGCGGGCAAAGCTGCCGATAATGCGCGGCATGTACCGCATGGCGAGCGTCGGGAAGCTGCCGACGACGATCTGGCCGCTGAGCGGATCGCCCAGCGCCCGCGCCGTGCGGGCGAAGTCGGTGGCATGGGCCAGCAGCGGGCGCGCATCCTCGACCAGGCGCCGCCCGGGGACCGACAGGGTCATGCCACGCGCATGGTGCCGCACGAAGATCTGGATGCCGAGGTCGCGTTCTGCCTGGGCCAGCGCGGCCGATACCGAAGGCTGCGATACCTGCAGGCGGCGCGCCGCCTCGGTGACGCTGCCGCAATCCGCCGTTTCCACGATGTAGCGCAGCGTCTTGAGGGAGAGTTGGAGATCCATCCGCAAATCTTGGAAGGCGCAAGCTTCGGACGCAAGTGCGCCGAAGGGGGAGGGGCTGCTTCGGGCCATGCTTCGCGCTTCGAAGCATTTTCCGAATTTCGCTCGCGGGAGAGGGCGGGCAAGCTTGGATGAGCCTAAGGACCGAACGGATAAATCTTCGCCATGATGGGACGCGCCCGCAGCACGACACGGACTTCATTGTGAGGCCGCCCATCTGCGCAGATGATCTGCGCCTGCGCGCCCGCAGCCGCATTCCGCGCTTTGCCTTCGACTATCTGGACGGTGGGGCGGGTGCGGAGGATGCGCTCTTGCGCAGCCGCCAGGCGTTTCGCCGGACCTCTCTCACCCCCCGCATCCTCGTCAATTCCGCAGAGCCGGCCGATCTGTCGCATCGCTTCCTCGGCCGTGACTGGTCGCTGCCCTTCGGCATCACCCCGCTGGGGCTGCCCGGCCTTGCCTGGCCGGGGGCGGACCGAGCCCTCGCAAAGGCGGCGGAAGCGCGTGGCGCGGCCTATGTCTGCCCGACGCCGGCGACCGAGACGCTGGAGGAACTGCGCCTGGCCGCGCCCACGCGATCGCTGTTCCAGCTCTATGTCGGCGCGTCGCCGGACATCACGCAGGATCTCATCGCCCGCGCCGAGCGGGCAGGCTACGACACGCTCGTCGTCACGGCCGACGTGCCGCGCCCGGGCAAGCGCCTGCGCGATCTGCGCAACGGGTTCGGCCTGCCGCTCAAGCCGACGGCGGCAACCCTGGCCGATCTGGTGCGCCGCCCGCGCTGGTCCCTTGCCACCGCGCGCGCCGGCGCGCCGCGCCTCGCCAATCTGGCGCCCTATGCCAAGGCGGGCGCCGGTGCGCGAACGCTGGCTGAGGTGATGGCCGCGCAAAGCTCCGGCCGGCTCGATTGGGCCGTTCTGGCAGGGATACGCCGCCGCTGGGGCGGCAGACTCGTCCTGAAGGGCGTGCTCGATCCGCGGGACGCCATCCGCGCAGTCGAGGCCGGCGTGGATGCAATCCAGATCTCCAACCACGGCGGCCGCCAGTTCGATGCCGCTCCGGCGCCGCTGGACGTCCTGCCGTCCATCCGCGCCGCCCTGCCGCCGGATTTTCCCATCGCGCTCGATGGCGGCGTGCGTTCCGGCGAAGACGTTCTGAAGGCGCTTCACGCCGGCGCGGACTTCGTCTTCATCGGCCGCCCGTTCCTCTATGGCGTCGCGGCCTATGGTCCGGCAGGGCCGGGCATCGTCTTCGACATGCTCGCAGCCGAACTGGAAGCCGCCATGGCCATGACGGGATACCGGTCGGTCGCGGATATCAGGCGGACGGGCCTGAACAGAGAGCCCCTGGCGGCGGGCGCATGGACACTGCCCGAAGCCTAGAGCGGGACCGGTCCGTCCGTCTTGATGTTCTGCATCGACACGCAGGTCCGGAAGCTTTTGACGTTGCCCCCTTCGAAGAAGAGTGCGCGGGTCAGTTCGGTATATTCGGCCATATCCCGGACGTTGAAGATCAGGATGAAATCCATGTCTCCCGTCACGTAGTAGCATTGCTGGATCTGCGGGCAGCGCAGGAACCGCTCCTTCATGGCGTCGAGCAGTTCGAGCCGCTCGTTCTCCGTCGTGACATGGGCAATGATGGTCAGGGGGCGGCCCACGGCGTGGCCGTCCACCACGGAGACATCCTTCCGGATCACGCCACTTTCGCGCAGGTTCTGCAAACGCCGCGCGACGGCGGGCGGCGACAGGCCGATCGATTCGCCGATGACCCGTTGAGGAGCCAGATTGTCCTCCTGAACGGCGCGCAGGATCTTCAGATCCAGGGCGTCGAGGGCAACGGTTTGTGGTTTCTTCATTCGTTGCGGACCCCGTCACGCACGTTTGTTGCAAAAGCTAGGGCAAAAACGAGCGCAAAGACAGCCGCAAATTGCCTATTTTCTCGTCATCAAATGGGGATGCGAGATGTTCGTGCAATTGCAGGATGGTACCGGCAGGGAATTGGCTGAAGAAGACCGCCGGCTCTTCGGCGCCGATGCTCCGGCAGCCGTCCAGCCTTTCCTGACCCTGTGGCGCCGCCCCGGCGCCACACCTCTCGTCGAGCTTGCGGAGATCGCGGCCGAAGCGAAGCTCGGCCATGTCTATCTGAAGGACGAGTCGAAGCGGCTCGGCATGGGAAGCTTCAAGGCCCTCGGCGGGGCCTACGCCGTGATGGTGATCTTCAAGGAGATGCTGGAGCGCGAGCTCGGCGGCGCGGTGACGGTCGCCCAGCTGATCACCCCGACGGCGCGCGAATTTGCACGGGATATCACCTTCTGCTGCGCGACCGACGGCAATCATGGCAAGTCCGTCGCGGCCGGGGCGCGCATCCTGGGCTGCCGTTCGGTCATCTTCGTCCACGAGGGGGTCACGCCGGCGCGGGCCGCGGCGATCGGCGCCGATGAGGTGGTCCGCGTTCCGGGAAACTACGACCGCTCGGTGGAGGAGGCGGAAAGGGTCAGCCGCGAAGAGGGATGGAGCCTCGTGTCCGATACGTCGTGGCCGGGCTACGAACGCATACCCGCCCTGGTCGGGCAGGGCTATACGATCCTGGCGGACGAAGCGCTCCGGCAGATTCAAGAGCAGGGCCTGCCATCGCCCACCCACGTCTTTCTGCAGGCCGGGGTCGGCGGCTTCGCCGCCAGCGTCTCGGCGCATCTGAGCGAGCGGCTTGGTCGCCATGCTTTGCGCACCATCGTCGTCGAACCGGACCGGGCAGCCTGTCTCCTGGAGACGGCGCGTGCCGGGGCCCTGCGCTCCTTCACCCCCGCCCGGCCGACCATCATGGCCATGCTCGAATGCTACACGCCCTCCGTGATCGGCTGGCGGGTCCTGGAAAAGACCGCCGACGCCTTCATGACCGTCTCCGACGAGGATGCGCGACAGGCGATGCGCCGGCTGGCGCGCCGCGTGCCTATGCCCATCGTCGCGGGCGAAAGCGGCGCAGCCGGGCTCGCGGGGCTCCTGGCCCTGGCCGCCGACACCGGGGCGCGCCGCGCCCTCGGACTGGATGAAACGGCCCGTGTCCTTCTGATCAACACGGAAGGAGCGAGCGATCCCGCCTCCTTCGAAGCCATCGTCGGCGCTCCGGCGGACAGTTTCCTCATCTTCTGAAAACAAGGCGCTGTGCCTATCGCCACGTCGAGAAAGCCCGCGCCTCGGGCGCTGGGGTCCGATGCGTGGATCCTAAACCGCCTGTGTCCGGCTCGGCGCCGCCCTGACTTCGAAGGCACGACGCAAGCAGATTGATACGTCGGCGCCGCTCGGCTTAAATGGCGTCCCATCGAGGCGCCGCCGAAGCTTATCTTCCGGCTGGCGGCCACGGACCGATCCAGACGAAGGCGCGGCTGCCCGCCGTCGAGCGCATGTGACCTCTCAAACCCTTCCCATCCTGGATCTCGTTCGCCGACAAACGCCAAGCCTGACGCGGGTCGAACGGATGATCGCCCTGGAGCTCACGCGCTCCTATCCATCGGCGGGGCTGGAGACCGTGGCCGAGTTCGCACGCCGCGCCGGCACCAGCAGCCCGTCCGTCCTGCGTTTCATCGCCAAGATCGGCTTCCGCTCCTATGCGGAGTTCCAGTCACGCCTTCGGGCCGAGGTCGCCGAGGTGCTGCAATCCCCGCTGACACGGGCGTCGAGCCTCCCCTTGGCCGGCGCGGGCGGTTCGGATGGGGATTTCGGCACCGTCATGCGCAACAATATCGCCCGATCCGTCGACATGCTGGGCGCGGTCGATCTCACCGCCGTGGCGGAGCTCGTGTCCGACGAAAAGCGCAGGCTGTTCCTGATCGGCGGGCGCTTCTCGAAGGCCAATGCGCTCTGGACCTACCAGCTGCTGCGCGAGCTGCGCGGCAATATCCGGCTGGTCGACGAAGCGCCGGCCAACTACGCCGAACATCTGGTCGATATGGGCCGCACGGCCGTGGTCATCGCCTTCGATTACCGACGATACCAGGACGATGTGGTCGCCTTCGTCGCGGCGGCGCGCCGGCGCGGGGCCAGCATCGTCGCGGTCACGGACGAATGGCAATCCCCCATCGCCATGAGCGCCCGCTACGTGTTCACCACGCCCGTCGCGGTGCCGTCCCTTTTCGATTCAACGATCGGTAGCCTGGTGCAGATGGAGGCGCTGGTCGCACGGGTGGCAGAGACGCTGGGCCCGAGGGCCGCAACGCGCATTGCGGCCATCGAACAGGCCCGGGACGATTATGATGCGTCACTCGATGCCGAGCCGAGGGGTGACGACCCGCCCAACTCGGCCACCAGATCCTGCGTCGTCGTCAGGCGGCAATAGCCCTTGAATGCAAAGATCGCCGCGTCGTGACGGCCCTGCGTATCGGTGGTGCAGGCATCCTGCGGACAGACCATGGCAAAGCCGCGATCCGCCCCGTCGCGGATCGTATGATCGACGCACTGGTCGGTCAGGAAGCCGGTCACGACGATCGTATCCACGCCCATGTTGCGCATCGCATACTCGAACACCGTCGAGTTGAAGAGGCTGGATGAGGTCTTCGGAAGGACGATATCGTCGTCAGCCGGGGCGAGCGCCGCGACGACCTTCGCCTGCGCGCTCCCGCGCGGGACGTGGAAGCCGGTTTCCTTGTAGTCGATGCTGCGGTCGCGCCCGTCCGCCGTCAGGCTCTCGATCACGGTGTAGACGATCTCGGCCTCTGCCGCGCGCCCGGCGCGAATGAGCCGGGCGATGTTGGGTATGACCGTGTCGCGCGCCGTTCGGTGGAAATAGGGGCGCTCGGTCTCGGCGGCCGCGTTGAAGATCCCGTCCTGCACATCGATGATCAGGATGGCGCAGCGCGACGCGTCGAGCGGGGCGTTGCGGCGCGGTTGAAACGGACGGCTCATGCCGCGTCCCCGCGATAGGCGGCCAGCGCCGCGTCCAGGCAATGCGCCAGCTTGCAGGCCCATTCCTCCGCCGCGCCGGGCGTTGCGATGAGATCCTGCCGGATCTCGAACTCGACATAGGGAAGGCCGTGCCCATGCGCATGGACGGGGATGGAGTAATCCTTGTCCAGATTGACGGCATAGGGTTCGTTGATGCCGACGGGGCCTTCCCCGGCCGCCTCCAATGCGGCCTTGACGCGCAGGCCGAAGCGGCCGTCATCGGCAAACATCAGGGCGACGGGCCATGGCCGGTCCTCCTGGCGGGACCGCAGTTCCGGCGTGTAGCTGTGGATCGAGACGATGATCGGCGGCCGCCCGGCCGCCTTTGCGGTAAGGATGCTCTCCTCGATCGCCGCATGATAGGGCTCGTGGATCTCAGACCGGCGCAGTGCCCTGTCGGCCTCGCTCAAGCTGGCATTTGCAGGAACCACCGTTCCGTCGGAGACCGCCGGAATCGAATCCGCTGCATGGGCCTGGCGGTTGGTGTCGATGACCAGGCGCGAGTAGCGCTGGTACAGGAGCGGGGCCTCCAGCCGCGCCGCCAGCGACAGGGCCACGGGGAGGGCGCCGATGTCGATCCCGATATGCCGGTCGAGCTCTTCGCGCGGCAGCCCCAGGCTGCCGAGCGCTTGCGGAACGGCGTTGCCTGCATGATCGCAGATCAGGAGAAAGGGGGACGCCACGTCGAGATTGACGGTGCCGTACGGAAATGGATCGCGGGGGCCGAGCAGTCTTTGCACAGCCATCTGGGCGTTCGACATTCAGTAGACCTCCGCGTAGCGGCTGCACTGCGTGGCGAGGTCGAGCCCTTCCACCATGGATGCTTCGCCGCGCTTGTGCATGACATAGGCTTTCAGAAGGTCGGGGTGCATCCAGCCTGCGACCGCCGCGCTGGACTCCATCCTGTCGAGCGCGGCGACGAGCGTGCGCGGAAGTTCCTGAAACCCGAGCGCTTCGCGCTCCGCATCGCTCAGCGCGGCAGGGCTGCCCTGCGCCACATTGGGCGCCGCCAGCTTTTCCCGGATGCCGGCCAGACCCGCATGGACCAGCATGCCGAGTTGCAAATAGGGGTTGCCGGCGGCATCGGCGGCGCGAAATTCCAGATTGAAGCGGGATGCCACGTCGACATCGCCATGTTCGGGCACCGGGCAGATGCGCAAACTCGCCTCGCGGTCCATAACGCCGAGATTCGTCCAGAAGGCGGACCAGCTGTTCGGCTTCAGCCGCTCGTAGGAGATGACGCTGGGCGCCGTCACGGCCACGTAGTCGGGCGCATATTTCAGGATGCCGGCGGCAAAGGACGCCATGGCCGGCGCCATGCCATGCGGGCCATCGGCATCGTATGTGGCGGGCCTGCCATGGCGGTCCCGGAACGAGAAATGGATATGGACGCCATTGCCGACGATGCCGGGCGTGACGACAGGCGAAAAGCTGGCGCGCGCGCCGAACCGCTCTGCCAGGGCGCGGGCGATCTCCTTCAGCTTGACGGCGCGGTCCGCCGCCTCGAGCCCCGGCGCGGGATCGACGGTGATCTCGAACTGGCGCGGTCCGTATTCGGGAAGGATCGTATCCGGCTCCAGCCCATTGGCGCGCAGGGTCGCGAGCAGCATCTCGAAATATGCTTCCGCACCCCGGTAGGAGCCGATGGCATAGGCATCGGCCTGCCGCTCCCGGGCGCCGGTGTAATGGAACTCGTGTTCGAAGGCGGCGATGAGCGAGAGGCCTGTCTCTGCCTCCAGCGTTCCGAGCGCCGAGCGCAGGAAGCTGCGCGGGCAGCATGACCAGGGCTGTCCATCCAGGGTGCGCACGTCGCCTAGAATGAAATGCTCCCGCGTTCCGTCACCATGGTCGATGATGACGTCGCCGCCTTCGGCAGGCACCAGCTCCAGATCGCCGATCGCACCCCATGGCGTTGCCGGAATGCGTCCGAAACAGTTGATCATGATGTTGGTCGGCGTCCAGCCGACGCCATGCGCCCGCCGCTTTTCGAGGTCGGCGGCGGGAAAGCCCTTGCCGCGAAGCTGGTTGGCGATATCCGCATAGGCGATTGTGATGAACGGCTCGCGTGGGAGCGGCATGGGGCACCTTTTGATGACGGGTCGGGGGAGGCGGCCAGAGCCGCCTCCCGGGTCTGAAATGCCTTACTGCGCGCTTTCCGGACGCCAGATGGACAGCACCGAATATGTCCCGCCATCGACGCCGACGATCGAGATCGGCTTGGGCGGCACCATCGTCGCGCGTGAATAGCTGATCTCGCCGGTGACCGCCTTGAAGCCTTCGGTCTTGGCGAGCGCGTCGCGGATGGCGGAAGGCTCCGCGCTGCCCGCCGTTTCGATGGCATTGGCGATAAGGCCGACGGCGTCGTAGCCGAGTGGCGCGAAGGCATTCTCCGGCGGTGTGCCGAACTCCTTCTCGTAGGCCGCGATGAAGGCCGCGACCTCCGGCCGGTCGTCGGCAAGATAGGTGTGGGTGGAGAAATAGACCTTGTTGGCAAGGTCCGGCCCTGGCACCTCTGCCACGAGCGGCGTATCGAAGCCGTCGCCCGACAGGATCGGCAGGTCGAGGCCCGCTTCGCGGATCTGGCGCACGGTCACGCCGGCCTCGCTCGGGATGGCCGAGATGAAGACCGCGTCGGGCTGCGGGTCGAGCGCCTTCAATCGGGCGATCTGCCCCGAAAAGTCCGTATCGCCCATCATGAAGGACACATCCTCCAAGATGGTTTTGCCGCGCTCCGCGTAACGCTCCTTGAAGAAGGTCGACAGCGCCTTGGTGAAGTCCATGGAATTGTCGGTCCACACCATGACGTTGTCGAGCTTGAGCTCGTCGATCGCATAGTCGGCAATGGCGAAGGACTGGTCGTCATCGCCGAAGGCCGTCATGAACATATGGTCGCCCACCCATTCGGGCAGCTTGGGGTGCGTCGCGCCGGAGGTGACGAAGGGGATGCCGGCGCTCTGGAAGGTGGGCGCCGCAGCCATGACGAAGGTCGTGTCGCCATAGCCGATACCGGCCACGACATCGGCCGAGACGGCCTCCTGCGCCGCTGTCGCCGTGGCCCCCTGGTCCGTCCGCGTATCGTAGGCGACGATCTCGACCTGGCGGCCGTCGATGCCGCCCGCATCGTTGATCTCCTTGGCTTTGAGGCGCGCGCCGTTCAGCGCCGGCGCGTCGATGGACGACATGCCACCGGTCAGGTTGTAGAGCGCGGCAATGCGAATCGGCCCATCCTGCGCCAGCACGATGGAGGGCGCCGAGACAGTGAAGGTGGCCGCCAGGGTCAACAGGCCGGCGCCGGCGAGGAAATGTCTGCGCTTCATTGCATGCTCCTTCGTTTCGGGGGGAATGTATCGGATATCGGCTCGCCGCCGCCGAACAGCCCGCTCGGGCGCAGCAGCATGACCGCGATCAGGGTGAGCGCGATGGTGATCTGCATCAGGCCATAGGCGCCGAGATCGCGCTCGATCGGGCGCATCACCTCGCCGACGATGCTGAGGGCGATGGCCGCCACGGCAGCGCCGATCAGGCTGCCGCTGCCGCCGATGACGACCATCGCCACCAGCATGAAGGCCAAGGGTATGCCGAAGGAGGCGGGCGTCAGGTTGGTGACGAGATGCGCCCAGAGCGCGCCGCCGACACCTGCGAAGAACGCACCGAGCACGAAAGCCTTCATCCGGCCGGCCGCGCGGTCGACGCCGATGGCGGCGGCGGCAAGCTCGTTTTCGCGGATCGCCATCAGGGCGCGTCCGGGCGCCCCGTGCTTGAGGCGCCACAGGACGAAGAGCGTCAGGAGCGCCCAACCGAAGATCCAGGGCAGGGTGGACAGGCGTGGTATGCCGGAAATGCCGATGGCGCCGCGCGTGACGCCATCGGCATTGTTGACGACGACCCGCAGGATGACGATCAGCCCGATCGTGGCGACGGCAAGGTAATGACCTTTCAGGCGCAGCACGGGGAAGCCGGAGATGAGCGCCACCAGCGCGGCGAGCATGCCGCCGGCCAGCGTCGCCACGATGAACGGGGCCTCGATCCCGGCGACGGCGTCCGGCAGGGCCGGCATCATCATCGCCTTGCGGGCGGCCGGAAAGGTCAGGATCGCAGCCGTATAGCCACCGACCATCATGAAGGCCGGATGCCCGAGCGAGAACAGGCCCGTCAGCCCGTTGGAGAAGCTCAGGCTGACGGCCAGGATGATGTTGATGCCGGCAAAGCCGACCATGGTCTGCTGGAAGGGCGTCAGCACATGACCGGCCAGGAAGGCGCCGGCCATGACCAGGATGCCGGTGACGAGGAACGCCAGCCGCGCCGCAGGAACCCGCCTCATGCCCGCTCCTCCGTCGAATGGCCCATCAGGCCGGAGGGAAGAACCAGGAGCACCACGATGAGCAGGGCGAAGACGAAGGCATCGCGGTAGGCGCCGAATTCCTGCGGGAGAAGGCCCACCAGCAGCACCTCGGCAAGGCCGAGCAGAAAACCGCCCAGGACCGCCCCGGTCAGGCTTCCGACGCCACCGATCACGGCGGCCACGAAGGCCTTCAGGCCCGGAACGAAGCCCATTAGCGGGTCGACCTGGCCATAGCGCCCGCCCCAGAGAAGGCCGGCCAGCCCGGCCAGCGCGCCGCCGACGGCAAAGGCGGTCATCACCACGCGGTTGACGGGAATGCCCATCAACCGCGCCGCCGTCAGGTTTTCCGACGTGGCGCGCATGGCAATGCCCATCCGCGTGAAGCGGACGAAGTAGACCAGCCCGGCAAGGCTGACCGCCGTCGAGACGAAGATGCCAATATCCAGCATGGACAGACGCGCGCCGAACATGTCGATGCCCCCGCGCCATTCGGACGGAAGGCGCAGCGGGCGCGGCTGCGCCGACAGGAGCATGACGCCCAGGTTCTGGATCAGGATGGACACGGCAAGCGAGGTGATGAAGCCGTTCACCTGCGGAGCGCCACGCTGCGGACGGAAGACGAGCACTTCGATCAGGGCGGCCAGGGCCGCACCTGCCGCCAGCGTGGCGAGGACCGTCACCCACAGGGGCAGGCCAAGCGCCATCAGGCAGAAGACGGCGGTGAGGGCGCCGATCATCACGATGTCGCCCTGCGCGAAATTGATCAGCCGCACGATCGAGTAGATCATCGAAAAGCCGACGGCGACCAGCGCATACATGGAGCCGAGGACCAGCCCGTTGACGATCTGCTGGATGAGATAGGCGCTCATGCCGACGGCTCCGTCTCGAAGCCGAGATAGGCCTCGTGTACCTTGGGATCCTCGATCAGCTCCGCTCCCGTGCCGGACAGGACGATGGAGCCGTTTTCGATGACATAGGCCCTGTCGGCGATCTCGAGCGCCATCATGGCGTTCTGCTCGACCAGGAGCACCGTCACGCCGTCCCGGGCAATGGCCTCGACCACGTCGAAGATCCGGTCGATCATCTGGGGCGCAAGGCCCAGCGAGGGTTCGTCGAGCAGGAGAAGGCGGGGATTGGCCATCAGCGCACGCCCGATCGCCAGCATCATCTGCTCGCCGCCGGACAGATTGCCGGCCCGCATGGCGGCGCGCTCGCGCAGGATGGGGAACAGCGTATGAACGCGTTCGAGATCCTGGGCGACACGATCGTCGCGCCGCAGAAAGGCGCCCATGGCGAGGTTTTCGGCAATGGTCAGGCTGGAAAAGACCTGCCGGCCTTCCGGACATTGCGCCAGCCCCATGGAAACGATCCGCTCGGGCGGCATGCGGTGAATGGGCTTGCCGTCGAAGGTCACCGTGCCGGCCCGCGGACGCAACAGGCCGCTGATGGTCATCAGGGTCGATGTCTTGCCGGCGCCATTGCCGCCGATCAGGGCCACGATCTCGCCCTGCGCGACGGTCAGGGACAGGTTCCGCAGGACATGGGAGGGGCCGCGCCACACGTCGAGGTCGCGAAGATCAAGCATGCGCCCGGCTCCTTCGCCTGCCCAGATAGGCCGTCACCACATCGGCATTCGACCGGATCTCCTCAGGGCTGCCCTCCGCGATCAGCTTGCCCCGGTCGAGCACCTGGATGCGTTGGCACAGGCCCATGACGAGCTTCATGTCGTGCTCGACCAGGACGATGCCGATGTCGAGTGTGGCATGCAGCTCCCGCAGCATGGCCACCAATCCGGCCGTTTCGCTCGGGTTCATGCCGGCGGCCGGCTCGTCGAGGAGCAGCACTTTCGGCTCCGTAGCCAGGGCGCGCGCAATCTCCAGCTTGCGTTGATGCCCATAGGGCAGGGAGCCGGCCTTGCGATCGGCCAGATCGGCAAGCCCCACCCGTTCGAGCTGCAGGTGCGCGAATGCGTCAATATCGCGCTCGGCGTTCCGGGCGGCCGGCACGCCCATCACGGTGGCCAGCCAACCGGGGCCGCGGCGCATGGTGCAGCCGGATGCGGCATTCTGAAGAACCGACAATTGCGGAAACAGGCGAATGTTCTGGAAGGTGCGGGCAATGCCCGCCTGCGCGAAGGATTCCGGCCCCTTGCCGGTCAATTGCGTGCCCGCGCAGGAGATCGCGCCGGATGTCGGCGCAAGGACGCCGGTCAGAAGATTGAACGCCGTCGTCTTCCCCGCGCCGTTCGGCCCGATCAGGCCGACGAGCTCACGCGGCCGCAGCCTGATGCCATAGCCATCCAACGCCACGACCCCTCCGAAGCGTCGGGCCAGTCCATCGGCTTCCAGCAAGGGTGCGTCCATTCGCCCGCGCGTCGTGTTTTCGTAGGGTTGAACCGTGTCTGGAACAATGCTTACAGAAATATCTGAAACGTGCAATTCTGTATCAGATGATTTTTCAAAGGGGGTGGGTATGAGCCGGCATCCGCGGATCGTGCGCGAAGCGGTCGAGAGCGAGGGCGCATCCTACAGGGAGCGCCCTGTCGATCCGGCCCGCACCGCGATCCTGTCTGTCGACATGCAGGAGATGGAAGTCGGCCTGCGCGAGCGTGAACTGGCCCGGCAGCCGGGGACGAAGCAGAATGCGCATGCCGCCTTCTACGAGCGGGTCGCCGATGTCGTCATTCCCGCACAGCGCAAGATCCTGGCGGCAGCCCGTGCGGCCGGGGTCGAGGTCATCTTCACCGTCATCGAAAGCCTGACGGCCGATGGCCGGGACCGCAGCCTCGACCACAAGATCTCGCGCTTGCACGCCGCCAAGGGCTCTTTCGAAGCCAGGGTCATACCCGAGGTCGGGCCGCAGGGTGACGAGATCATCATCCCCAAGACGGCCTCCGGCATCTTCAACGCGACCAACATCGAATATGTGCTGCGCAATCTCGGCGTGGATTACCTCGTCATCATGGGCGTCGTCACGGATCAATGCGTGGAATCGGCGATCCGCGACGCTGCCGACCGCGGGTTCCTCGTCACGATGATCGAGGATGGCTGCGCCGCCTACGGGGACGACAACCACAGGCAGAGCGTCGAAGCGATGGACGGGCATTATGCCCGCGTGCGCACGGCCGACGCATTCGTACGCGAACTGCAGGCATCAGCTCAGAAGTAACGGGGCACGCGTGGAACCGCCGGTCGAAGGGATCGTCCGGCAGTCCACACGCATGCCGCGTGTCGGCGGTTACTGAGCGTAGACGCCTGCCTTCTGGATGAGCGGGCGCCAGAGATCGATCTGCGAGGCCAGCTTTTCCTTCAACGCATCGGGGGTCGCCTCCTCCTGCGCGGCGGGTGTCGTGCCGATATCGGCCAGGCGCTGGATCACCGTTTCATTGGCGAGCGCCTTCTTGAGCGCCGCATCCAGTGTCTGAACGATCTGCGGGTCCATGCCGGCCGGCCCGTAAAGTCCATGCCAGACGCCGACCGTCAGCTCGGGCAGGCCGGCCTCGGCGGTCGTCGGCACGTCGGGCAGGGATGCGACCCGCGTCGCGGAGGTCACGGCATAGGCCTTCACATCGCCATTGCGGATCTGCGACACCGTATTGGTGGTCTGGTCGCACATCAGGTCGACCTGGCCGCCGAGGATATCCGTCATGGCCGGTGCCGTGCCCTGGTAGGGAACGGTCACCATCTGCACCCCGGTCGCCTCCTGCAGGAGCATGCCGCACAGATGGGCCGCGCCGCCATTGCCCCCGTGGGCCAGCGTCATGGTTTCTCCATCCGCCTTGATGGCCGCGATGAGCTCGCCCATCGTGTTCGCCGCAAGGTTCTTGCGAGCGATGACAGCCATCGGTGCATCCGTGACGAGGCCGATCGGCGCGAAGTCGGCGATCGGGTCGAAGTTCAGCTTGGGATACATGGTCGGCGCCGATGCCAGGCCGATATGGTGGATGAGCAGCGTATAGCCATCCGGAGCGGCTGCCGCGACCTGGCCGGAGCCGAGCGTCCCGCCGGCGCCGCCCACGTTCTGGACCAGGATCTGTTGCCCGAGCTCATCGCTCATGGCCTGCCCGACAACGCGGGCAACCGTGTCGGTGGGGCCGCCGGCGGAGTAGGGAACCACAAGGGTGATGGGCTTATCGGGATAGGCCGATTGCGCCAGGGCGCCTGTGGCCATGGCACCGACGGCGACGAGCGAGGCGATGCATCGAGCAGTTTTCAGAAGCATGGTTTCCTCCCTTTTGCTTCTTACACAGGCTGGCATCCGCAACCGCTGTTTCGTCTTTTTCCTGTTATGCAGCGGCGCGGCTGAACTTAACGACAGGCTATGACGGCCAGGCCCAACAGGGCGATCCAGACCGTTTCGAGCAACACCAGGACAAGCGCGCGCGGACCGACCGTCGCGATCTGACCCAGCATCGTCTTCATGCCGAGTGCCGCGATGGCCGCAACCAGGGCCCAGCGCGACAGGTCGGACAGGAAGGTGGCCACGACGCCAGGGACGAGGCCCAGGCTGTTGACGATGACAAGCGCCACGAAGCCGACGAGAAAGCCGGGCAGGCCGACACGACCCTCGCCCCGTCCACGGGACACGAGGATGGAGATGACGAGCACCACGGGCACCAGCATGGCGACACGCAGGAGCTTGGTCAGCGTGGCCGCGTCACCGGCATCGGTCGATATGCTGTAGCCGGCGCCCACGACCTGCGCCACGTCGTGGATCGTCGCGCCGAGGAAGATGCCGGACTGGATGTCCGTGAACGGACCCTGCTGCAGGAGCACGGGATAGACGACCATGGCCACGGTCGACAGCGTCGTGACCATGACCACGGTGAAGATCGTATCGCTTTCCCCGCCATCCGCACGCCTGGGCAGGACCGACGCGATGGCCAGGGCCGCGGACGCGCCGCATATGCCGACCGCGCCGCCCGTCAGCACGCCGAACAGCCTGTCGAAGCCCAGGAGCCGGGCCAGGACGATGCCGGCGCCGATGGTGGTGGCAACGCCTAATACGGCTAGGATCAGCGGTGTCGGCCCCAGTGCCATGGCGTCGGACAGGGTGATCCTGACACCGAGCAGCGCCACACCCAGCCGCAGGACCGTGCGGGAGGCAAAGTCGATGCCGGGTTTGCAGGCCGACTCCGTCGACAGAAAGTTGAAGGCAATGCCGAGGAGCAGCGCGAACAGCATGACGGGGCCGCTATAATTGTCCGACAGGAAGGCTGCAGCCATGGCAATGACGACTGCCGTCAACAGGCCGGGCATGACGCTCCGCACGCGGTCCGTCATGGGGCGGAACGGCTCAGGGCTCAGATGGCGCCGGAGGCTTCGGTACATGCCAAACCTATGAGAGTTGCGACCCCGCACCAGTGCGGTCGCATCTGCGCTTGCTCAAACGACTCTGTCCATACAACCGTATAAGATATAAGAGTCAAGAGCTGAAATGGCTGTAGCGATGTGCAGCCCGGCCGGGCTAGATGACACAGAGCAGGATGTGACACAGGTGGCGACGATGGATCGGAACGAGACGGCAGGGGAAGATGCGTTGGGATTCCGGCCGCTCTATCGGCAGGTCCGCGACATGCTGGTCCGGCGGCTCGCCGATGGCATCTGGCCTGCAGGCGCGCTCCTGCCGAGCGAAATGCAGCTCGCAGCCGAGCTCGGCGTCAGCCAGGGCACGGTCCGCAAGGCGCTGGACGCGATGGCGAGCGAAAACCTCGTCGTGCGCCGGCAGGGCAAGGGAACGTTCGTCGCCACGCATGACGAAGAGCGGATCATGTTCCAGTTCTTCAAGCTGGTGCCCGATTCCGGGCAGCGCGTGTTCCCGGACAGTCAGGTCCTGTCCGTCGCGCGGTCGCGCGCCAATGCCGGTGAGCAGGAGGTTCTGAACCTCAGTCGCATGAGCGAAGTGGTCCGGATCACCCGCTTGCGCTCCATTGCGGGGCGGCCCGCCATCGTGGAGACGATCAGCCTTCCGGCTGATACGTTCCGTGAGATCGAGGTGATGGAGCTGCCCAACAATCTCTACGGCCTCTACGCCCTCCACTTCGGCGTCACGATCGCCAAGTCCGACGAAAAGCTGAAGGCGGTGGCCGCCACGGCGGACGAGGCCGCGGCCCTGCAGCTTCCGCCCGGCGCGCCGGTCCTGCAGATTTCGCGCATCGCCTATTCGCTGGACGGAGCTCCGGTGGAATGGCGCCTGAGCACCTGCAACACCGACGCCCAACACTATCACTCCGAACTGCGTTGACCGCGAAGGGCACCGCGCCACCCCGCCAAGCGTCGCTTGACCCCGTTGAGATAAAGTGTCTTATATAAGACATGAGCGGTGGTCAGCCGCTTTCGATGCGGAGGAAAGACGATGAGCGCAGCAGAAGCCGTGCAGCACGGGGCCGGGGGCAGGAACCCGCATGTCCTGGCGCACAGTCCCAAGGACAATGTCGCCGTCGCGGTGATCGAAGGCCTTGCGGCGAACACCCGGGCCTTCGGCGTCGTGACCGAGAACGACACCACCTTCGAAGTGGACGTGAAGCACGACATTCCGATCGGCCACAAGGTTGCGCTGACGGAGCTGAAGGTCGGCGACACGCTGATCAAGTACGGACAGGATATCGGCAAGGTCGTCGCGCCGATCGCCAAGGGCGAGCATGTCCACACGCAGAACGCCAAGACCAAGCGCTGGTGAGCCGGGATGTCCAAGACCATGACCAATGAGACCATTGCCGATCCCTTCGTGGGCGGCGCGCCCGACCAGTTCGCCACCGCGCTCCTTTCGGGCGAACGTGCTTCGTCCGACTATGCCAACGCCACCTTCATGGGCTGGCGGCGGGAAAACGGCCGCGTCGGCGTTCGCAATCACGTCGTCATCCTGCCGCTGGACGATCTGTCCAACGCCGCCTGCGAGGCGGTCGCCCATCAGGTCAAGGGCACGCTCGCCTTGCCGCATGCCTATGGCCGCCTGCAGTTCGGCGAGGATCTGGAACTGCATTTCCGCACGCTGATCGGCATCGGCTCCAACCCCAACGTTGCCGCCGTGGTGGTGATCGGCATCGAGGACCAGTGGACCAACCGCGTGGTGGAGGGTATCGCCCGCACGGGCAAGCCCGTCATCGGCTTCGGGATCGAAGGCCATGGCGATATCGCCACCATTGCCAAGGCCAGCTACCAGGCCAAGCGCTTCGTGCAATGGGCGACCGAGCTTGCCCGCGAAGAGTGCCCCGTTTCCGATCTGTGGGTCTCCACCAAATGCGGAGAGTCCGACACGACGACGGGCCTCTCTTCATGCCCGACGGTCGGCAACATGTACGACAAGCTCATTCCGCAGGGCATCTACGGCGTGTTCGGCGAAACCTCCGAGATCACCGGCGCCGAGCATCTGTGCAAGGAGCGCGCGGCATCACCCGAGGTGGCGGAGAAGTGGTACGCCATGTGGAAGGCCTATCAGGACGACGTGATCGAAGCGCACAAGACCGACGATCTGTCCGACTCCCAGCCGACCAAGGGCAACATTGCCGGCGGGCTGACGACGATCGAGGAGAAGGCGCTCGGCAATCTCGAGAAGATCGGCCATGATTGCACCTACATCGACGCTCTGGAGCCGGCGGAAGCGCCCGCCAAGGGGCCCGGCCTGTATTTCATGGACACCTCTTCCGCCGCCGCCGAATGCGTGACGCTCATGGCCGCCGCGGGCTACGTGGTTCACACCTTCCCGACGGGCCAGGGCAATGTGATCGGCAACCCGATCGTGCCGGTCATCAAGATCACCGGCAATCCGCGTACGGTGCGCACGATGGGCGAGCATATCGACGTGGACGTGTCCGGCGTTCTGCGGCGTGACATGACCATCTCCGATGCGGGCGACGCGCTCATCGACATGGTGGTGCGCACGGCCAATGGCCGCCTGACGGCGGCAGAGGCGCTCGGGCACCGCGAATTCGTGATGACCAAGCTCTATCGCAGCGCCTGATCGTGCCTGCAGGACCCGGCCCCTTACGGCCGGGTCCTGACCCAGCATGCTGGCCGGATCTTGGGACAAGGGAATGCCATGCGCAGAATCGTCGTTTCCGAATTCATGGACGAAGCCATCCTTCGCCAGGGGCTGGAGGGGTGTGAGATTGCCTATGACCCCGGCCTCGTCGACCGGCCGGACGAACTGGCCGTACTGGTTGCAGAGGCGGACGCGCTGATCGTGCGCAACCGCACGCGCGTCACCGCCGCGCTCCTGTCCGGTGCGGCGCGCCTCAAGGCCGTGGGCCGGCTCGGCGTCGGGCTCGACAATATCGACCTGGAAGCCTGCCGCAGCCGCAACATCGCGGTGCTGCCGGCGCGCGGCGCCAATGACGTATCGGTTGCCGAATATGTCGTCTCCGTTTCCCTGCAGCTTCTGCGCGGCGCCTACGGCGCGACATCCGCCATGGCCGATGGCGCGTGGCCGCGCGCGGCCCTGTCGGATGGTGGGGAAATCATGGGCCGCACGCTCGGCCTCATCGGATTCGGCTCCATCGCACGGGAGACGGCCCGCCGTTGCGCGGCCCTCGGCATGCGGGTCACGGCATACGATCCGCTCCTGCCGGCCGGAGACGCTGCCTGGACCATGCCCTTCGGCAGGGTCGAACGGGTCGAGCTTGCCGAACTCATCGCGCAAAGCGACGTGATCTCGCTCCACGTACCCTTGACGGACGACACCCGAAGAATGATCGACGCCGCGGCCATCGGCGCCATGAAGCCGGGCGCGATCCTGATCAATGCGGCACGCGGGGGCATTGTCGACGAGGCTGCGCTGGCAGAGGCGCTGCGCGCCGGCCGGATCGGCGGCGCGGCGCTGGACGTGTTCGAGAACGAACCGCTGCCGAAGGAGGACGCGGCGCGGTTCAAAGGCATCGACAGGCTGATCCTGACACCGCACATCGCCGGCTTGAGCGCTGAATCGAACCTGCGTGTATCGAAGGTCGTCGTGGATGCCGTCCGAAACTGCCTCGAGGGGAACTGACACCATGCCGATACTGGCTTTGGCTGACGTTCAGCAGCGTGTGCAAGAGGCCTTCGTGCGGTGCGGAACATCCCGAACCACTGCACACAGCGTGGCACGGGCTCTCGTGCTGGCAGAGGCCGATGGCTTCAAGGGGCACGGCCTGTCGCGCTTCGGCAGTTACGCGGCGCAGGTGCGGGCCGGCAAGATCGACGGCACCGCCGAACCGACCCGGAACCCGGTGCGGCCGGGCCTTGTCCTGGTGGATGCCGCCTTCGGCTTCGCCTATCCGGCGCTCGATCTGTCGGTCGAAACGCTGGTCGATCTCGCCCCCGCGCAGGGGATCGCCTGCGCCGCCATCCATCGCTCCCATCATTGCGGATCGGCGGGGCTCTATGCCGAAGCTCTGGCACGGCGCGGGCTGGTCGCGCTGTTGTTTGCCAACACCCCTGCGGCCATGGCGCCGTGGGGCGGGCGCCGCGCCGTCTTCGGGACCAATCCCATCGCCTTCGCCTGCCCGGTGCCAGGTCGCGAGCCGATCGTGGTGGATATGGCGCTCAGCAAGGTGGCGCGCGGCAACATCATGGCGGCCAAAACGCGCGGGGAGCCCATACCGGAAGGCTGGGCCTTCGATGCGAACGGCCAGCCGACGCAGGATGCCGACGCCGCCCTAGCCGGGACCATGGCCCCGCTGGGCGACGCCAAGGGCGTTGCGCTCGCCCTCATGGTGGAGCTTCTCGCAGGCGGGCTGACAGGCGCCAATTATGCGCAGGAAGCGTCCTCCTTCCTGGATGCGGCGGGCGACCCGCCCGGAACAGGCCAACTCATCATCGCCATGGACCCGGCCGCCTTCGGCACCGACCCGGCCCGCTTCGCCGTGCTGGCCGACGCGATCGAGGGGCAGGACGGCGCGCGACTGCCCGGCGCACGACGCCTTGCCGCAAGACAGGCGGCCGAGCGCGACGGGATCCTGGTGCCCGATGCCATCCTGGACGAACTCGCCGCCTGACCGGTCAAAGAGTGACTGCCCCGCTATTCCGGTTCGGCAATCGGCTTCGGTGACGAACAGGTCGGCGATTGCCGGTCTGATATGCGGACGACCTGCCGGGGATCCGGATCCGCTTCGGCCCTGATGGCCAAGGTAGGATGAGCGAGAGATGTTCGATCACCGCTTTGCCGGTCGCTGACCGTCAGGCTCTATGACCTCTGGTTCGGTCAACCACACCATAAATGACGCGGACATTTCAACCTCGGCTATAGGGTGCCTCGCAAGCTTTGCGTCAGATTACCCCCCCCGCAAAGTGGGCTGTATCAGCGCCTTACGGTTCATAGGAGAATAATATAAGGGCCATGCCGAATATTGGACGCTACGCATTCACATTTGAATTCAACGCTAGATGATTAGTTGGATGTACCAAATCGTAGAAATAATATCGATCTTACAAAGGGTTGTCTAAGCTAATATTCAGAGAAAAATGCCTTCTAAAGAGCACGATTCATAAGATTTCCTGAGGACCAAAACTGAAACAAACTAGGGATAGGTTCCGCCGCTCAAAAAATATCTACAGTTCGGCAACGCCCTGGACCGGTAGTTGAAGCGGGAGCAACCTTTCGGCGTTTATGCCATCGCGTGAGCAGGCATAGCCGTTTCCATCCTCACTACTCTTCTTGCGGGTGCGACATACTGTCTGCATAAATACGTTGGATAGCAGGCCGTCGGGCGTGATTCCAGAGTTGAGCTCGTTCAGTGGAGAGGTTGGCAGGCGTGAGTTTTGATCTGGCGACCAATCCATTCATCGCGCTGGGGCTGGCGACGGATGCGGACGTTCATGCGACAACCGATCAGATCCAAGACGCAATCGATGACGGAGTGGTCGGCGAGGATAAAGCCAATAGGATACGGCAGGTACTCACGACCCCGCGGTTGCGGATTGACGCGGAACTGGGTGCGCTCCTCGATGTTGAGCCAAAGCTTGCAAGCAGTATCAGCTCGGCCCTGCGCAAGCAGCACAAGGTGGAAGATCTAGAGCCCTTCGTTCGATCCCTTCACTCCCTGCCTCGATCAAACCTCCTGGCGCACCTCGCCTCCGTGTTCGGCTCCGAACGCAACTACCTTATGGATTTATACGAAGCGCAGGAAGCGTGCGCGGTGGGGTCCGTACTGGACGCCGTAAATGACGAGCGCACAAAAGCCTCCCTTCCTCCCGCGGACCGAAAGTCGGTTGAGGCAGCGCTTGAAGCTCTTTTTCGACGTCAGATGCAGGCTGCTGTCGATGGCATCAGCGACCCGGAAAGCCGTGCGACGGCCGTCGTCGACCTCGTTACCGTAACGGTGGCGTTCTCGGACCGTGACTTCGATCGCTTGGATGCGGTGGTCGACATCTACGCTCAATCAGTGGTTGGTGAACTGTCGCGGCGCGAGGAGCAGGTACAGTCGCGCATCCAGAGGGTTCGGGACGGCAAGCGCGGCGACACGGATCTGGCAACCCTGCGCGACGCGGTCGCCCGCTGGATGTCCCTAACCCGACCGATGCAGCTACTCGATGAAGGGAAAGGCCGTGACGAGCCGCGCACACGGGAGCTCTACGAGCAGTTCAACAATCTCGGCGTCTCGGTCGCGAACGACGATGGCGACAGTGCGACAGCGCTGCGCCTGCTTCACATCGCCCACGAGATGTTCGATGCCCTACCAGGCGCTGTGGAGCAGATCGATGACAATATACGGATCGTTCGAGGCAATCTCGCCTTTCAGAAGCTGCAACCCCTCATACGCGGGATCGAGGACGCCGAAACAAATGTGCACGGGCTCAACCGCGATCTGAAAAGGTGGGGTTTCGAAGGCGGGCGAAAGGGAAAGGGCGCAGAGCTGCATGGGCTTTTTGTGGCCGCCGTCGACGCAACGAAGGGAACGGAAGTCGAGGAGCGGCCGTGGGAAATTATTCGGGGGCTCGCAGTTCGACTGACGAATGAGCACAAGTTTGCCGAGTCGTCGGCCGCGCTCCTGCGTGGAGCTTTGCGCCATGCTCAAACGGTCGCCCCTCCGAAGGATGCTCTTGAGCGTTTGCGGTCCGACTTTGCTACCCTGACGGACAACCTCGCCCTCATGAGCGTGACAGCGCACGTGTCCGGTGGACGCCTGGGTCTGGCGCTCAATGAGGCGATGCAAGCGCGAGCGGCGACCCGGGACGAGGACAACAAACGCATATTCGGGGAGCTCGTAGAGGCGATCCAAAAGCGTAAGTCCTCACGGAGAGTGAAGCTGTGGGTGTTCGGCGTGATTGCCGCGTTCGTCGGGTTCGTGATCCTGAATGATCACCTGGAAGCTCAAGGCCGAAGGCCCTCGACGACGCGGAGCTCCAGCGCAGTATCGACGGCATCGCAACCGCCACTCGCCGGGCATGAATTGGATAGCGAAGCCTCCATACCCCGGATCGGCGACACAAGCGCGCTGACGAAATCTGAACTGCGGTGGTGTCGCTTCCAGAGTTTCAGGCTTGATGAGGCGATGAAAGGCCAGGCGTCGCTGTCTTACGCGCAGAACGAGCGCCTCAACGGGTTCATTGATGAATGGAATCAGCGCTGCGTTGATAGGCAGTACAGAAATGGCGACTGGTCAGCGCTCGACACCGAGCTATCGACGCGCCGAGCGATCCTGGAATTCGAGGGAAGGAACCTTGCAAAATGAGTTCGGAGATCGGTTCTCAAGAGGTGCGCGCGCTCGCCGCGCTTGCGGTCGAGTACTGGAAAATTTGCCGCGCGTTCGAGCGTCTGATCGCAAGCGCGCCAGAAAGCCAGCACAATCGGCTGAACTCACAGGCGCGTTACGCTGGCGAGCGCCTGACGGCGATCCTCTCCGAGAACGGCATGGCGGTCGTCGACTTCGACGAGCGGGCCTTCGAAGTCGGACTGGCAGCCACCGCTGTGAATGCCGACGACTTCCATTCCGACGACGATCTCGTTGTGGAGCGAACCCTCGAACCTGCAGTCATTTTCGGCACAACCCCCATCGCGACCGGTAAGGTCTTCTTGAGGAAGGCGCACTGACATGTATCTCGGCATCGACCTTGGAACCTCGAACTCGGCGATCTATGGCAACACGGGCGACGCGCTGCGCCTGTTCAAGACATCGGAGGGCACTGACGTCCTACGCAGTGCGATCATGCTGGATCGGCGTGGACAGCTGCTGGTGGGCAAGCGCGCCTACGACCAAGCGGCCTTCTCCCCGGAGAACGTCCAGCAAGGCTTCAAACGCCTGATGGGCACCAGCAGTCCGGTCCGGTTCGCGGCCGCCAATCGAGAGATGAGCCCAGAGGATGCGAGCTCGGAAATTATCAAAGCGCTGCTCGGCCAAGCTCGAGCCGCCGCCGGCGACTTTGAAATCGAGGGCGCAGTCATCACCATTCCTGCTGCTTTCAACCAAATGCAGTCCGAGGCGACCATGCGAGCTGCGGAGGCCGCAGGGCTAACCAGGGTCGGGCTTCTCCAGGAGCCGGTGGCGGCGGCCATGGCGGCCATCGCCGGTACGTCAAACAAGAATGGGCAGTTTCTTGTCTACGACCTCGGAGGCGGAACGTTCGACGTCGCGATCGTTCAGAGCGTCGGCGGGGCGGTAAACGTCGTAGCCCACGCTGGCATAAACATGCTGGGCGGTCGAGACTTCGATCGCGCCCTGATTGACAACGTCGTCCGGCCGTGGCTCGCCCAGAACTTCCACCTTCCGGAGAGTTTCCAGACCGACCCGAGATACAAGCGCATCCTGAGCGTTGCCCAGTATCGCGCGGAAATTACGAAGATCGCGCTGTCGACACAGACAACAGACCGGATTTTCGCGGACGAGAATCAAGTGGGCGTGCAAGATCTTGATGGGAACGAGGTGTATCTCGATGTGGAGGTGCATCGCTCGGATCTCGAAAGACTCGTCGTGGAGAACCTCGACCGCACGATTGAGCTCTGCCGCCACCTGATCACAGATAACAGCTACAACCCGGACGACATTGACCGCATCGTCTTCATCGGCGGTCCGAGCATGATGCCAATTACCCGCGAGCGTGTCTCGCACCAACTCGGGATCGCGGCGGACCTGAAGACAGACCCGATGACCGCCGTCGCGATGGGTGCGGCGATTTTCGCCGAGGGGCGCGACTGGAGCGGTAGTGTCTCGAAGGCGAAGGCGACGCGTGGTTCGGCCCGCAGCACTGGTGCTGTCGAGTTGCGCTACGACTATCCCGCTCGGACGGCGGACAGCCGCGTGCGCCTTCGGGTACGGCCGGCCCCCGACGTCGAGCTCGGCCATCGCGTTCAAGTAAGCGGCAAAGATGGCTGGACCTCCGGTCAGGTCGAGATCTCCGGGACGACCGCGATCAATGACATTCCGGTCCCTAACAACGGCGCCAACGACTTCGAGATCATAGTTTATGACCCAACGGGCGCTGTCGTGCCGAACGCCGGGGCCAAGATTTCCATCATGCGAGCGGGTTCCAACGCAGGCGGTATCCCTGCGACGAAGACGATCGGCGTGAAGGTCCTCGAGGGGTTGCACGGATTCGGCCGCAACAGCCTTCTACCTCTGCTTGAAAAGGGAACGATTCTACCGAACAGCGGGACACTTCAGTTGCGAGCCGCCAAGGACCTGCGATCCGGAGGGACCGATTCTATCGACTTCGACCTTTACGAGATCGAGGACGGGGTCGACGATCCTGAGTTGTCATTGAACATCGGCATGTTCCGGATCTTGCCCGGCGATCTCGAGCAAGGGGACATCATCCGGCGGGGCGACGAAATCAATTGCCATTGGCAGATGAGTGACAGCAACATCCTGACTTGCAAGCTGGAGGTGCCGGCCATCAGCAAGACGTTCGATTCCGGACGGATGTACGTCCCGACCAGCGGCGCGCAGAACTTCGAAGGGGCCGAGGGCGATAAGATCGCATCGGCGATGGTCAATCAGGCGACGAGCGATCTCAACTCGTTGAAGGACATGCTCGGATCCGTTGCCAATGATGACGCGGCCGACCTGTCAAGGCGGATCGACAAACAGCGCGCCGCCCTTGAAGGGTCCTGGGAGGCAGATACGCGCCGGTCGATCACCGAGGAGGCGCGTGCAATCCGCCAGGATATTGCGCGTGTGCGCAATAGGCCCGAATTTATGAGCCACAAACTCGGAGCAAGCATTCGACAGTTCAGAAACATCTACGAAAACGAAGTTCGTCAGTTTGCCGACGATCGGACGAAGGCCCGCGTTCATCGGCTTATCGAACATGCGGAGGAAGCGGTTAATCGCGGTACGCCCAGTTCACTGAAAGATGCCGAGGCTTCACTGAAGGAGGCTTGGATGGTCATCGGTCCAGTTCTTCGCGAAAGCCCCGTATTCGTCATGGGCTACTACGAATCCGTACGAAATCGTCGGGAACTGGCCGCAGACAAGGCTCTGCACGACCGTCTCGTCGAGCAGGCGGAGGCAGCGATCCTTGCGGACGACATCCAAGCTCTTCGGGCAATGGTTGTTGCGCTCGATGATAACCTTATCTCCGTGCCGATCGGCGGCGAGGCAGCAGAACTGGCTGGACTGATGCGTCGATAGGCTCGGCGTATGGAAGCCCCTGACGGAGCGTGCATGATGGGCCCGGCCTGTCCCCATGGTCGAAGGTGTATTTTAAATTCGTCGACCACCCTCAACCGTTCCTCTGAACGCTGCAGGCAGCGCGGAAGGCATCGTGATCGGGGGCGCTCCGGGGTGGTAGGGCTAATGGAGACTCTGCGGCTTGCAGACCGACCAGCTGCGATGGAGGATGTGCCAATCGTGGACACAAGCTCTTCGCCATCGTTGACCACGTTGCGGACTACTCGCCCGAACTTGGCGTCGAGACAACCCACTTAGTGTTCCGGGAGTGTTTCATGCGGAGCTAGCCGCAGGACCATTTGGTACCGCCCGACGGTAAAGATCGGGCGATTGTTAGTTCAAGTTTCGGCTGATCTATCGGGCTTCCCGGACTGATCCGGTGAATTGGTGCCCAGGAAAGGATCGGGCCCGATTGCTCTAAAATCAAGACAAAACAACGACTTATCAGCGCCGCACGCGCGAGTTTTGTATCACCGTATTGTAGCTACACGCAAGCGTGTGTGGTCCCGGAGTGGCGGATAGGTGCCGCGTGCCGGTGATGCAAAAAATGCCTCATTTACTTAAATTGCTGCGTCGCTAGGCTTCCATAGTCTAGTCGCATAGGATTGATTACAGCAATCCGTCGTGTCGCTGCACAGAAGATTTCAAGCGGCTTTCTGGCCCAATGAAAGCATATTCGACCGTCAGTCTATATGGTCATGTCCGCCGATACGCCCCGGCCGCCAATAGCCTTCCGCAGATATCGCGGATTTTTCGAAACCGCAGGACAGCAGATAGTGACGCTGGCTGCGGACTGCGGCGGTTTCCCCAACAATGTAGGCGTGACGGCCGACGGAAGGTGATGGTGCCATCTCGCGGAGCGCCAAGTTGACCGCTTCGCCTGCCGAGGCGCCATTGGAGCGGACGAGCCATCGGATATCTATTCCCGGGCGGACCGGCCAAGGCTGTTGATCCGACGGGGCGCCGATTTCGACGAGAGCCGTCGCCCTTGCCGCTTGAGGCATCGCCTCGAGCATCGACAAGACGGCAGGCAGGCCGGTTTCGTCCGCAAGCAAAAGATGGTCGTGAATCTCCTGCTTAAGAGTTACATGACCGCGCGGACCCACGGCCAAAACCCTATCGCCGGGCCGGGCATTCCGCGCCCACCTATTGGCCGGGCTATCGCCATGCAGGACGACGTCTATATCGATCAGTCGCTGGGCCTCATGATATTTCCGCACGGTATAATGCCGGCACGCCGGTTCATCGCCGTCGCCTGGTAGAACCAGAATCAGACTTTGTCCCGGCTTGGACGCGAAGGGCTCCTCGCTCGATAAACACAGTGAGACGCGGCGCATGGCTGGAGTAACCACGGTGGCTTCCACCACCTCCAGCATCAACGGGTTGCCCTTCCGCAACAACCGTTCCGGTATGGTGGGGGCCGGCCTCAAGCAACTGGACCCTGATAGAGCGACAAACTCATTTCCCCTTTGCCGAAGCGCAACCGGCTGGTGACGTACGAGCCTTCGGCTATATGGGCCAGAAACGGATCATCCTGTGACAGATGGTCCGTGTTGTCGGCTACGACGAGCGCGTTCGACCCAAGCTTTCCTTCCAGCATCAGGAGAATGGGCAGGTACAGTTCCTTGGCACCGTCCAGAAACAGGAGGTTGATGCCCGGGGCAACCTTGAGGAGCGTTTCACGGGCATCGCCGACCCTGATTTCACAGGAATCCGAAAGACCTGCTTCGGCAATCGACCGATTGGCCTTCTCCGCCTTTTCCGGGTGATATTCCGAGCCGACGACAGTGCCGCCGGTCAAGTGCGCGGCACTTGCAAGATAGAGGGTCGAGATTCCGAAGGAGGAACCAAACTCGACGATGTTGCGCGCTTTGCTTGCAACGGCAATCGAGAACAGGAAGCGGCCCTGGTCCGGTCCGATGGAAAGATAGGCGGTTCTGTGCCTTTCCGACGTTCGAAAGTCCACCACCGCGCCGGCTTCGGATGGCCACGCACCGGCTGCGCGGGCTGCTGCGCGCTGCTGCCGGGCCAGAAGATGCTCTCGCTCGATGACGTCGCGTACTTCCTTCGGTGCGGTAATTGGCCGAATTTGCATTGCGTTGTCCTCCGGTGGCCCAGTTGCTCATGTGGTTACGACGACGGGGCAATCCCGGGTCGGGTGATCGAGTATGTGGACGCTCTGGCGGTAGACCGCTTCAAGACGGTCGCGACGAAACACCTCGCGCGGGGTTCCGGTGGCCGCGACGCGCCCTTCCGACAACAGAACGATCTTGTCGGCATGCGCTCCGGCAAGGTTCAGGTCGTGCAGCACGGCCACGACGCAGGCGCCGGCATCGGCGCGCTGCCTCGCACGCTGCAAAACCCGTTCCTGATGCCGCAGATCGAGTGCGGCAGTCGGCTCGTCCAGGAGTATGACCGGGGTGTCCTGCACCTCGACCCTTGCGAAGGTCGTCCGTGCCTGCTCGCCGCCGGACAGGGTCTGGGCGTTGCGGTGCGCCATATCCTCGATTTCCGCTGCCAACATCGCATCGCGGATGGCAGCGTCGTCGTCCGTGGGTGGCAGTTCGCGGAATGCCCGCCCCATGGCGACAACTTCGGCGACGCTATATCCGAAGCGGATGACCGACCCTTGCGGGAACACCGAGCGAATTTGCGCCAACGCCCGGACGGAGTAGCCGGATACCGGCTTTCCGCATAATAGAATTTTCCCTTCATCCGGAACGCGGTCACCTGCGATCACCGACAGCAGCGTCGATTTTCCCGCGCCATTCGGGCCGACGAGGGCGGTCAGCGTTCCGCCAGAACAACTTAGGTTGACCGACTGCAGGAGCGCGCGTGCGCCGGATCGCACTGTCACTGCCTGGGCCTGGATCATGCGTCGCCTCCGCCTGTAGCTCGTCCGCGCCAGATCAGCCAGAGGAAGAACGGCCCGCCCAGCGCCCCCATCAGGATCCCGATGGGGACTTCTGAAGGCGGGTCCAGCGTGCGCGCCGCAAGATCGGCAAGAATAACCAGCAGAGCGCCGCCCGCCGCTGAGAACGGTATCAACAGGCGATGTCCCGGCCCGATCATCAATCGGAAAAGGTGCGGTATCACGAGCCCGACGAACCCGATCGTTCCTGCAAAGGACACAGCGGCGGCCACCAGCAGCGCCGTGACGACGATGAGCTTTCGACGCAGGGCGCGGACATCGACACCGAGATGTCGGGCCTGCCGTTCTCCCAATGCCAGCAGATCGAGCGGGCGGGACCAGAGTAGAAGCAGCGCCACGCCAACGATTGCGGAAGGGGAGGATATGACGACCGTCGACCATGTGGCGGAGGACAGCGATCCCATCGACCAGAAGGTCAGGCTTTGCAGTTGCTCCGTTGTCGCAAGATACGTCAGGAAACCGGCGAAGGCGCCGCCGATGGCATTGACGGCAATCCCGACCAGAAGCAATCGGGAGTTATCTCCACCCTCAGCGCCGGGCCGTGCGAGCGCATAGATCACCAGTGTCGTGCCAATGCCGGCCAGGAACGCTCCTGCCGGTAATGTCCAGACGCCGAGAACGGATATGTTGAGGACGACGACGGTGATCGCGCCCAGAGAGGCGCCGGACGAGACCCCGACGATTCCGGGATCGGCCAGGGGGTTGCCGAAAAGGCCCTGCATCGCTGCTCCGCAGGTGGCTAGGCTGGCTCCCACGATCGCCGCCATTGCGATCCGCGCCAACCGAAGATCCCAGACGACCGCCTCACGCAGGGCAATGGCAGGGTCGGTCGTGGCGGATCCGTCTATCCGCCCCGCAATGGCCAGGAATACGTCAGCGCCCGACAAGCGGAACGCGCCGAACATCACGGACACGAGCGTCGCGATCGCCAGCGCCGCCGCGACCCCGATCGCCAGCAGGATGACAGAAGCCGGAAGGCTCCGCCAGGATCGCAGCCGCCCCGGCACCGCGCCTGACAGGCTCATGGCGCAATCTCGGAAAGGGCCTTCGCCAAGGCGACCGTGGCGATGCCGCTGGATGCGGCATCCGAGCGCACATGCAAGTCACGCATGACGATGACGTTGCGTCTCTGGCCGGCGGGTGTCAGGGCTAGCCCGGGATAACTGCTCCACATTCCATCGATACCGCCGAAGGAGGCGAGCTCTGATTCCGCGATCAGCAGCACGTCCGGCGCCATTTGCAGTACGCCCTCGGGCGTTACGGGTCTGTAACGGTCTCTCCCGACGGCCGCGGCGGCGTTCAGTGCGCCTACGCGAGCGATCAGGTTGTCCACCGCCGTGGCCGAGCCGCCTGCCGTAAAGCTGGTGCCGGCACCCATCCTAGATGCATGAACAAGCCGCAACGGGTGCCCCGGCCTCTTGAGTTCGGAGGCCTGCGCGTAATCGGCCTGTATAGCCTGCACCAGTGCCTCGCCACGTTCCGGCGCCCCGAGAATTTCGGCCATCCGCCGCACCTTGTCGGCCGGTGGCAGTGTCCGGTCGATTATTTCGGCGCGCTGTCCCAGTGCGCGTAATCCCTCAATCAGCCGCACATTGGGGGCGGAAGACCCGATGGTCACTTCAGGGCGCATCGCCAGGACGCCTTCGACACCGGCCCACTCGCGAACCTTGTTGGGCGTTCCGTCTATCCCGGGTAGCTCGATGGAGTCGGGCCTTGCGAGGATACGGTCGGCCCCTCCCAATGCGACGGCGATTTCGACCAGATCCGCGCCCATCAGGACAAAGTCCGGTTCCCCACCGAGCGAGTCCGGTTCGTAGAGCGCTGGATAAGGAGGGGCGTCGCTGATGTCGATTGTCTCCGCGCTGACCGGCAGGGAAGCGACGAGGGCCAGAAAGCCGATGGCAAGAAAGGTGACACGCATGGTCGCACTCGTTCAGAAGATGGTCGACAGCCTGAATGTAACGCGCCTGGGATCTCCGAAGGTTACGGACGATCCGAAGGACCGTTGATCGAAGTACTCCTCGTCGAACAGGTTTTCGACGCGGACGGCACCTTTCAACAGGACACCGTTCTCCAACTGCTTTTCAGCGAAGAGAGCCAGGTCTACGAGCGTGTAGGCGTCACGCTCGAAGCCCGTCGGATCGCGCGCGTCGCTATAATGGTTGACGCCGAAACCGAGATCGATCCGGCCGATCGGCCCTGCAATGTCCCCATACAGGTTGACCTTGTTCCACAGCGCGAAATTGTGCTTGGCGACATAAGGGATCGCCTGGCCGAGAAGCAGTGGATCGTCGCTTTCCTCGACCTCCGTGTCTAAGAGGGCGTATCCCATATAAGCGCTCCAACGATCGGTGATCTGCCCGGTCAGGCCGACTTCGACGCCGCGGGAGCGGTAGACGCCGTCCAGCACCGAGTTCGTATTGAACTCATCTTCCGGAACCAGCCGACGAGCAATGTTCTCCTTGCGAATCTGAAACGCTGCGACGGAAAAAAGCGCGGCGCCGCTCATGATCTCGTGCTTGTAGCCGACCTCGAACTGACGTCCGATCTGTGGATCGTCCAGCACCTCGTAAGTCTCGTAATCGTTGACGATGAGCTGCGGGAGAAAGGACTCGGCATAGGAGCCGTAAATGCTGGCGGCAGGGGCGATGTCCTGGATGATCGCAAGTCGCGGCGACACGAAACCGTCCGACAGCTCGGCGCTCGTGTCCGTGCCCAGAGCGGGCCCGTCTATCTGTTGGGAATAGGCATAACCGACGCCACCCATCAGCTTCGTGGTCTGCCAGGGCAGGGTCACGATATCCTGGGCGTAGACATTGTGGTCCGTCCTCTCGAAGGGACCGCCGCGCGCGACGCCCTCCCGGTCGAGGAGATCGAAAAGATCGTCGCCGTAAGGGTAGGGGCCATTGTCCGGCGCGAACGGATCGATGGCCGTCGGACGCAGGCGCCGGAGCGGCACGGCCGCGCTTCCGGTGGTGGATATCTGAACGACCGTCCCGTCGCTGTCGAGGTGAGAATAGGCGTAACCGAGAAGCCATTGATGGGTGAGGGAGCCGGTCTCGACCTTGCCTGACAGGTCCGCGCCGGCGGCGAACGACCTGTCTTCGCTCTCGCCCACATGAACCGTGCGTGGAAGGGCGCCGGTTCCATCCGGGGCGCCGCCGCCACGTCCCCCGATACGGGTCGTCTCATGCGACTGCTCGTTGAACTGATAGAGCACGTAGGTATTGGCGCCGAAAGCCTCGGATGGGGACCATTCGTTCTCCCACAAGATCGTATGCTGCCGGATATCGACGAAGTTGGACGAATTCCCAGCGAAGAAATCGTCGGGAACGGGAAACAGCGTATCGCCCGGAAAGCGGATCGTGTCGTAGCGCTGAGGCACGCCGTCGACATCCAGATACTCGTAGGTCAGCCGGGAGGATAACTCGGTCGTAGCCTCGAACTCGACGCTGCCGAACAGAGTATCGGGCGTTTCCTCGACATAGTCACGCCAGTCGTCCTGGCGGTCGTATTCGGCTACGAAGCGATAGCGCCAGCGATCGTCATCGGGCGTGAACGGGCCGCCCGCATCGACGAAAGCGCCGTACGAACCTTCCGTGTCGCCGCGTATGCCGACTTCGTATCGCCGCTCCGAAAGCGGTTTCTTGAAATTGTAGTTGATGACCCCCCCGGGTTCGGACGCGCCATAATAGATTGCTGCAGGCCCCTTCAGCAGTTCAACGCCGGCGAGGCTGGCCGTCGACCGGTAGTTCGACCCGACGCCATAGACCCGATGCCCGTTGTAAAGCACGGTTCCGCCACTTCCGAGGTCGAACCCGCGCGAAAAGAAACCGCGCGAAACGTTGGAGCCGGTATCCGAATTGGTGCTTTGCGTGTGCGCGCCGGCGAAATTCTCGAACGCTTCGTAGACGGTCGTCTCGCCGCGGTCCTCCATGAGCTCGGCTGTCGCCTGGTCTACCGAGAATGGCACTTGCCGTGCCGGAAGATCCACCTTTGCCGCAACGCTGCCGACCCCGTCCGGCTCGTAACCGCGTTCGGGGCCGATAGCGATGCCGCCCAGAAAGCCGCTCGATACCACGACGGCGTCGAGTTCGATCGTTTCGCCCGTTTCTTGTGCCGAGGACAACGAGGGCACCAGCGCCGAAGCCGCGATCCCGAGCCAGAATGCTTGGACAGATGACCGCCGGCTGCTCCACGAGCAATACATGATAAACGCTCCCGCAATCGATTGCAGACCAATCGCTACAAAACATGAGATACTCAGTCAACTTAAATTCTGCAGGGCAGGAAGTTTTTACTAACGACTGCCGTGGCGAGGGCTCGATGTCGAGGCGCGAACGACGAGCGTACAGGGGAAGCGCCGTTCCTTATCGGAGATTGGCCCGCCGGAGATGCGGCTGACGATCGCGTGGGCCGCAGCATATCCCATCTCGTAGTGTGGAATGCTTACACTTGTCAGGGGCGGTGTAACGCGGTCCAGAAAGGGAATGTCGTTGAAGCCAGTTATCGACAGGTCTTCAGGGCAACGCATTCCCAGCCTCGCAGCGGCACGGACGGCCCCAAGCGCGAGAAGGTCGTTGCCGCAGGCAAGCGCCGTCAGTTCGGGTCTCGCCGAGAGTAGGTCGAAGGCCGCGTCCTCGCCATCGGTATCGGTTGCCAGGTGGGCGCGTCGTGTCTCGCTGTCGCAGAGGATTATCTCCCGCCGCGCAAGCGCACTCCGGAATCCATCGAGCTTGTGGTCCGCCGTAACGGCATTGCGTGGTCCAGCAAGGATGCCGATACGTCGGTGGCCGAGCTCCAAAAGATGTGCGATGACCGCTTCCGTTCCGATGACAAGGTCCGGCAGGATCGTTGGGTCGCCCAGGTGGTCGGTCTCGCGATTCAGGAGAACCAGCGGGATATTGCGCGAGCGGACCAGATCGAGGTCATGGTCGTCGCGATCAGCATAGGTGACGACAAAGCCATCGACCCTATGGTCCAGAAAGGTTCGCACCAAATCATGCTTGCGGGCAGCGTCTGCGTAGGTATTGCCAAGCAGCGCCATGTAGCCGCTTTCGCGAAGGCGATTCTCGATGCCACGAAACATCACCGGAAGCATCATGTTGGTAAAATCGCGCATGACGACGCCGATCAGACCGCTGCGGCTTCGACGGAGGTTGGAGGCGAGGTTGTTGATCCGATAGTCGAGATCCTGAGCCACCCGTCGGACTCGCTCCAACGTTTCTTGATTGACGATATGGGCAGTCTGCGGGTTCAGCGCTCGTGAGACAGTGCTCGGATGAACGCCGGCGGCCTTTGCGACATCGCTTAAGGTCGCCGCGCGCGCCTGAGTCACGCCGGCACCGACTAGCGCGATTCGCTTGCGAACCATCCCGTACTCCCGCTTCTCAATATTTGCGCACGCCCCTTCGGTCATTCGGGTCGAGAGGTACGCACGGCTTGCAGACGATAGAGCATTTGGCAAGCCGGCAACGTGCCAATCGTAGCATTCGTGGGTGGGCACGAGTGAAATCAATCGACCCAATTTATTGGTTGAAGACAATCAATTCGTTGGACTTATTAATTTGTCGACCTCATGCTCGAGTTGCGACCACTACGGAGAGATCCAGATGCATTTTGATAGAATGCGTGCCGTGTCATCCGGCATGCGTCCGCTTTCTCGACTGGACAAACCTAGAGAAGTTGTCAGGCAGTTTACACCCAACTGGTTTGCCGCCACGATGGGAACCGGCATCCTCGCCATCAGTCTGAAACAGGCCGCCGACGGAGTGCCGTTGATAGAGGGTATCGCCGAAGGACTCTGGCTGTTCAACATTATCCTCTTCACCCTGTTTACCTCGCTCTATGCCGCCCGGTGGATATTCTTTTTCGATGGGGCCAAACGCATCTTCGGCCATTCCGTCGTATCGATGTTCTTCGGCTGCATACCGATGGGATTGGCTACGATCATCAATGGCTTCCTGATTTTCGGTACGTCTCGCTTCGGCGCGGTCGCTGTGGAGATCGCGCACGCCCTGTGGTGGCTGGACGTGGCGATGGCCGCCGCCTGCGGGATTGCGATCCCATACATGATGTTCACGCGACAGAGCCATTCGATCGACCAGATGACTGCGGTCTGGTTGCTGCCGATGGTTGCGGCCGAGGTGGCAGCCGTTTCGGGAGGACTTCTCGCACCGCATCTGGCCGGCCCACATAGCCAGCTCACCGTGCTAATCCTTTCCTACGTTCTCTGGGCGCTGTCGGTACCGATCGCCATGAGTGTCCTTGTGGTCCTCGTTCTGCGCCTCGCCGTGCACAAGCTGCCGCACGCATCGATGGCGGCGTCGAGCTGGCTTGCGCTCGGGCCGATCGGCACCGGCGCGCTCGGATTGATGACATTGGGCGGCGCAGCGCCGGCGATCCTGAATGCGAACGGACTGGATCGGTTTTCCGGACCGGTAGAAGGCATCGGCTTTATCGCCGGACTGCTTCTTTGGGGCTATGGCCTCTGGTGGCTGGCGATGGCGACGCTCGTGACGGTCCGCTACCTGAGAGAGGGCTTGCCGTTCAATCTCGGCTGGTGGGGCTATACGTTCCCGATCGGCGTTTACGCAGTGGCGACTTTGAAGCTCGGCACGATCCTGCCAATCCCCGCGATCCATGTGTTCGGCGTGGCGCTTGTCGTGCTGCTTGCGGCAGTTTGGATGGTGGTGGCTGCCCGGACGCTCCGCGGCGCCTGGCGCGGAGACCTCTTCGTAGCGCCATGCCTCAAGGCCGACTGAAAGGACTTTCCGGATTTGCCCTCACGACGGAATGAAGCATGTGCCTCGGACGTCTTACCGGGGACGGCTGATCTTGCTGCGCCACAGACAGGAGACATCATGGCCCTTCGTATTCTCGGTCGCCCCTCAGATCGGCGCTCGTTTCTGACCGGTTCGGCTGCTGTTGGCACGGCCTTCATACTGACGTCAAAGGCGTCGGCACAGGATTCAGTTGCCATCGTCGCGGATTCGGTCGGTCGCCCCGGACAACTCGACGAACTCGTTTACGGGCGTGCGGATGCGCCTGTTACCATCGTCGAATACACATCGCTTACCTGCGGATTTTGTGCGCACTTCCACAATGATGCGCTCCCGGAGTTCCGGCGGAGTCATATCGATGCGGGCCGTGCGCGATTGGTGGTGCGAGAGTTCCCACTCGATCCCCGCGCTCTTGCCGGCTTCATGCTCGCTCGGTGTCTTGAAGGGGAGCGCACGCTTGCGATGATCGACCTTCTGTTCCGGCGACAGGACGAGTGGGCCCGCGCCGAAAACGTGTCTGGCATCCTGCTTTCATTGGCCCAATTCGCTGGAATGAGTCAAGACGCATTTACCGCCTGCCTTTCGAACACGGAACTGCAGCAGGCCATCCTTGCCGTACGGGAGCGGGGACAAACTGAATTCGATGTTTCGGGAACGCCAACCTTCTTCATAAACGGCGAGCGACATGTCGGTGCCCTCGACGCGGCAGAACTCGGCGCGGCTGTCGATGCCGCAGCCTGACGCCTAAGAAAAAGAGGAAGGTGGATCGTCCCGCAAGAGAATGAGGAACCGGGCACATGATGTGACCGGTTCCTCGATGTGGCAGTCGACGTGTCAGTTGGCGCCCGATGCCTGCGCGACATAGGCCGCAACGGCGACGATCTGTTCATCGCTCAACGTATCGGCATAAGCGGGCATGACTCCGACGCCGTTGCGCACGGCGTTCGCGGTACGCGCCGCGTCTGGCTTCAACTGGTCGAGAATCGGCCCGATTTCGGCTGTCGAACCCGCATCCGCGAGCGTATGGCAGATGGCGCATTGCGGTTCCGCCGCTTCCAGGAACACCTGTTTGCCGAGCTGCAATGTCTCCTCGCTGGCATCCTGAGCGAGGGCGGCATTTGGAGCCATTGCGAACAGGGCCGCACATAGAGAAAGATATGGCAAGCGTGTCATGTCGGAAACCTCTCGAGGCGACGGTGCGGGAATGGGCATGCGACCCGGGTCGTCACGACACGGTCAGGCTGACGGCAGGGCCTTGCCATCCGTTGTGGCTGTAGCCTGCCTCGTTCGGCTCGAAGTCGCGGGGCTGCTGGTTGCCCTCCGAATCGGTAGCCCTGCTGACAAGCGTGTACTGCCCAGGCTTCAGGTCTGCCGAGACGACAAAGGGCCGCCAAGCGTAGCGACCGAGATCGGGACCGACGAACGTCGCGTCGGTCCATGTCTCGCCGTCATCGATCGACACTTCGACCTTCTCCAGCGCGTTGATGCCGCCAAAGGCAAGGCCGGTGATCTGGATCCTGCCGCTCTCGTGATCACCGAGTGGCGCGGTGATCCAGGACTTCGGTTGCATTTCCCAGACCGACGGATAGCTTGGATCGCCCTTGGTGCCGAGCGGATGAATGCGATAGCGCGTCTTCTGTATGGCAGCTTCGGTCTCCGCCTCGGTCAGCGCGATGGTCTTGACGTATTTGATCGAGTTAACGCCGGTGAAGCCGGGAACCACCATGCGAAGCGGCCCGCCATGCGCCAGCGTGATCGGTTCGCCATTCATTTCCCACGCCAGAAGAATGGTGTCGACCTCGGCGATCGGCACGGAACGCTCGACCATGATATCCAGTGGATCAAGGCCCGCAGGAATGGTTTCGCCGCCTGTCCCGGTGACGAAGCGGGCGCCTTCGGCAGCGCCGCCCATCGCGTCGACAACCGTGCGCAGGGGAACGCCGGTCCAGATCACGCAGCCCGCAGCGCCGACCTGCCATGGCGTGCCACTCGGGGAGTGGTCGAAATATGCCCGGCCATTGCCGGAGCATTGGAGGACCATGGCGACCGAGGCGACCCCGAGGGTCTTCAGTTCGCCGAGCGTGATCGAACGGGGCTCGCCGACGCCTTCCACGGAGACCGACCAAGCGTCGCGGTCATCCAGGATTTCGGCGGCTGGCGGCGCGACATTGTTGCGAACGTAGAGGCGCGTCTCGGGCGTTATGGCGCTGGTGCCCATCGCCTCTCGCTTCAACTCGATCGTGTTGTTGGAATGGACGATGAGCGCGTCGGCGTCCTTCGCACCGACGTAAGCGGGCAGGGGCGTCGATCCTTCTGGAGGCGCCGCCTGTTGCGCAAAGGCGGTCGTGCCCGTGGTTGCCGTAAATCCCGTGACGGCGAGTACCCCGGCGGTACTTGTCATCAGGCGCCGACGTTTGAGGTCGATCGTTTCCATCATCCTGTCCTCCCCATTCTGGACGCCGAGGGCGTCGATGGGGACAAGACGGATGACAGGCAGGTTCTATTCCCGGAGTACCGATTTTTCAGGTCAAGAACAGGTGGATGGCATATCCCGTGCGGCCGCGATCAGCGCGGCAGGTAGCTCGGATGGTGACTGGCCGTCGCGGACGGCTTTCGCCAGCAGGGCGAAGCGCTTGCTGTCCATCGATCTCGTGACGAGCGCGAACTGGCGGCCCTCGCCACTCCAGGCAACAATGGATACGTCAGCGTCAATGGATCCGACCTCGAGCGGAGACGCCTGCGCAACTGAGAACAGGCTGACCCGGCAGCCGTTCCTGCCGATAAAACCTTCCTGCCGCGTCGTGACCGAATGGCTGTTTGTCTGCTCATCGATGTGGGCCAGGCGCAAATGGGCCGCCGCCATGATCGCGGTCGGCCAACGCTGGATATCGACGTTCTCGGAAGCTGCAACTGTTTCGCTTGCCCATTGATCGTGACGGTCGACGATGGTCAGGGACGTTTCCGCCTGTGCCCGATCCTGAAGATCGCCGGACAACGGCGCCGTTTGCAGTGTCACCACAAGAAGTGTCCCGACGATGATGGCGCCGATGGAGGCTGCCAGTACGGCGACGGCGGGCCTCCGCGCAGACCGTCGAGCGAAAATCGACGATTGCGCTGCGGGCATGCGCAGGTCGGGCCGCGCATCGTTCGGCAGGCAGGACGCCGTTGCGGCCTTCAGTGCGGACAGGCGCGCAAGGGCGAGCGCGAGCGCCGGTTCGCCTGCAATGCGCGCAGCAAGGTGTGCAGCCTCGGCCGGCGACAGGGCGCCGTCGACATAGGCGCTGAGAGCCTTGAAATCGGCCACGCTCAACTCAGCCACGGGACTCGCTTCCAGCGGCCATCGGAAGTTGTTTCACCCGGTCGTCCGAGAGCAATTCGCACATTGCCATCCTTGCCCGAGAGACGCGGCTCATCACGGTTCCATGCGGAACCGACAGGATATCAGCAGCTTCCTTATAACTGAACCCCGCAATGTCGACGAGCCCGAGAACGTCGCGGTGCTCGTCCGACAGCAGCTGCATGGCCTGACGGACCGCCAGCACATTCACGACGACGGTTTCCATCGAGATGGGCGCTTCACAGGCGTCGAGATCATGCGTAGCTTCCCGATGGAGCCTGACGGTCTTCAGTGCCCGGAGCCTATCCAGCCAGAGGTTTCGAAGGATCGAGAACATCCAGGGCCGCAAGGCAGTGGCATGCATTGGAATTGACCGTGCGGAGAAGGCACGAACCACACAATCCTGCATCAGGTCCGCTGCGAGTTCACGGTCGCGCGTGAGCGTGACGGCATAACCGTACATGGCGTCCCGATCGGCCAGGATATGGGCTTTGAGATCCTCTTCCGTCACCCTCCGTGCTCTCCTCCCTGGAATGGTTATAAGCCGGTGAGCTTTACACGGCAATGAATCAGGCCGTTGTGCGACCGTCGCGCCACGGCGCTTGCCGTCACCATGTGACGCGATGGAACGCGGCCACCCCGGCGCGGAACTGCACTGCACCCCCTTGGGCGGGGTGGCGAACATAGGTGATCGGAATTCCGAACCCTGCGCCCGCGCCTTCGGCTACCCGCCCGATCGCAAGGATACGGCGTGGTCGGAAGGCTTCGACAAGGAGCGCCAGCGTGTCGCGAGACCGGGAAATCTCGGAGCGAGACGGGGTCCGGTTGCGCAACGGAGTGCCGGACCGATGGGGGTGGAGCATAATTGCGTTCCAGAACAGGGGCAGGCGGGCCGGCAGCACGCCCCAGATTTGCCGCGAGGTGCCGGAGGGACGCGCGGTTGATGCATCGGCCGTCGCCCGCTGAAGCGGTGCGATGGCCAGCCGGGACGAGACGTCGGCGAGGCGCCCCTCGCCAGTGAATGGTACACCGGTGCGCCGGGCTCCGAACCTTGAGGGCGCCTCACCCAGCCAAAGGTCGATGCCGTCCCGCTCGATGAAGGCATCGAGGTAGCAACGAAGGTTACGGCACCGGATCAAGGGCGCATTCGGACCGTCGACTGCCCGGTCGGTATCCGCGTAGGGATTGAAGAGGGTGGATGTTCCGGTCGCCGCGGCAAGATCCGACACGATGTCGTCGAGCATCATGAGCCGCCTTCAAAGCTTGTTCGCCGGCACAGTAGCCGGCTGCCGCTCAAGTTCATCGTAAACAAGCCGGGCGACCGCCATCAACGCCTCGCGCGACGTCTCTGCTGTCACCACATAGCCAAGGCCACGATCGCGCCACAGAAAGGCGGAGACACCGTCCTGTTTCACGAACTGGAAAGCCGTATCCTCCGTCTCATCGGTCTTCACGTACAATGTCAGTCGCGTCCCCGCATCGTCGTCGTACATCAGCATTGCGGCGGGACCGGAAAGGCCCGGCAGGAGGCGCCCACCCATCAGGCGGTAGCCAAGCGAGGTGAGATCCGGAGCGGTGACCGGCGTCCGCAACCGCTTCGACAGCCAACCTACGAGATGGGCCTCTTCGTCGGCCCGGACCTCGACAGGGTGGACCACCTCGACCACGAAGGTGCGATAGGCCGAGATTGCGTCATCGGCCATGCGGGCGATCCGGACGGGATCGGTCTTCGGTGCTTCCAGCAGGCCGTTCGCCATCCAGCCTCCGAGCCCTCCGATGGCGAGCCAGGCGCAGACGGCGGCGACCGAGCGCAACTGTGCCAGCCGTCGACGCCGCACGCCGACGCGGATGCTGGAGATGCGAAGGCGCGTCGGGATGGGCTCGGCTGCCTTGGGACCGAGACGGTCGCGCAACTCTCCGAGAAGCGTGCGGTCCCGCTCGAGTTCGCTCGCGGCCGAGGGATGGTCTTTCAGATAGCGTTCCACTGCCGCGAGGCGTTCGGGCGTAAGGCGTCCGTCGAGATAGGCCTGGAGATCGTCCTCGCCGACGGGAAGGTCGGTGCTATTCATTTGACCCTCCTAAGGTTCGGTTTGACGCCGTGGTCGAGATAGGTTCGAAGCCGTTCACGCGCGCGCGACAGCCGCGACATCACGGTTCCAATCGGCAGTCCCATGACCTTTGCCGTCTCCTCGTAGCTGAGATCCTCGACGCCGACGAGAAGGAGAACCGTTCGATGCTCATCGCTCAGCGCGCCGATGCCATTCATGACGTCGCGGAACCCGGCCTTGTCCAACTGCCCGCCATCGACGCCGTCCGTCTCTGTCATGTCGTCGAGCCCGATGTGCTCGCCGCGCCGCCGGCCCTGACGCAGGGCGGACAAATGGAGATTGCGCAGGATGGTGTAGAGCCAGGCCCGCAGGTTGCCGTCGGGGCGGCGCAGATGCCAACGCCCGACGGCGCGCTCCAGGCAGTCCTGGACGAGATCGTCGGCAGCCGCGTTGTCCCGCATCAGGCCATAGGCATAACGCCGCAACCCGGGGATCAGCGGCTCGATAAGCCGTGCGATCTCGTCCTCGCTCATGACGGCTCTACTTCACAAGCGCCGGATCGACTTGCCAGATCTCATCGGTAAGCTTGCCGTCGCGGAATAGCATGACGTAGCGCACCGGAATCTCGTCCTTGCCCGAGAATACGACGTTCGCGGTGACGGTCGCTCCCTTCGGGTTCATTGCCTCCGAGACATCCATGACGTCGGCGGTCAAGTTCGGTTGAGCTTTCGCGAACTTATCCCAGACCGCCTTTATCTCAGCGCCCTTGTAGGTGCCGTCGAGCGGCCCGCCAATCCAGTGTAGTGTCGCGCCTTCGCCATAGGCGCCAGCAACCGTTTCGGTGTCGCCCTTGGCGATCGAGGCGATGCGGGCCTGCGCCATGTCCGCGGCGGGGCCGGCATGCGCCGCTGTTACCATGGATGTCGCGATGGCTGCGGCGGTGAGAAGGGTCTTCATAGGCGTTTGTCCTCGGCATTGAAGGTTGCTGACCATATCAAGACGCCGCCGGGCAGACCTTATTCCGTTTCGATAGGCGAAAAAAATCTGACCGCACCCGACGGAATAAACAGCCGTCGACGGCGTCTACCCTTAAAGCCGCCCCGCTGAGGGCCATGACCAACCGATGTGAACCGCAGGAGTTCAAATGTTCCGTCTTCCAGTCTTTGCCGCCAGCGCCTTGCTAACCACCTGTGCTTTCGCGCAGGCCGCAGACACCGCGCTGTTCGATCCCGCCGTCAAGCACGAACCGAAGGATGGCGTCGTCCGACTCTATGGTGCGGGTGGGCCTCACACCGCATTCCAGAAGGTTGCCGACCTCTGGACGCAGCAAACTGGGAACGCGGTCGAAATCACCGCCGGCCCGGAAGGGACATGGTCCAAGAAGGCGCAAGGCGATGCCGACATCATCTGGGGCACGTCCGAGCAGTCGATGACGGCATTCCTGCAGACCTATAAGACCTTCTCCTCCGACCAGGTCGAGCCCATTTATGTCCGCCCCACAGTGATCGCGGTCAAGAAAGGCAATCCCAAGGGCATCCAGGGCTTCGACGACCTTCTGAAGGAGGGCATGAAGATCGTCGTCACGGAGGGCTCGGGCGTCTCGAACACTTCGGGTACGGGAACCTGGGAGGATGTAGCTGGTCGCCTTGGGCGCCTGTCCGACATCGAAGGCTTCCGCCGCAATATCATCAGCTTCTCAACGGGCTCGGGCGCCAGCTTCAAGGCGTTCGGGGATCTCGATGCCGACGCCTGGATCACGTGGCCTGACTGGACGGTGACGAAAGCCGACGTTCTGGACGCTGTGCCGATCGAGGCTGACCGCCGCATCTGGCGCGACCTGAACATCGCGATCGCTCTTGACGCCGATCCGCAGGCGAAGGAGTTCACCGACTTTCTGGTCACACCGGAGGCGCAGGCTTTGATGCGCACGGAAGGCTGGGAGCGGTGACTTTCCAACCTCGCGAGAGAGCTTTACCATCCCATCGCTACGGGGATGGGGTTCCCCCGCAACCGCCCGCGTCGGGCTAATGACTCCTATCGAAACCGCGGCGCATGCTCGGATTTTTCCGAGTATGCGCACCCATGTTGATAGGAGATCCGCATGTCCTTCACCAGCTGCGTCATCGTTATGTTGGGCGGCGCGCTCGGCACGTTCTTGCGCTACGCCATCTCGGTTGTCGCCCTTTCGATCAGCCGTGATCTGCCCTGGGGCACGATCCTCATCAACATCGCGGGTTCCTTCGCGATCGGGCTGTTCGGGACGCTCACGCTCGCTTCGGGCCGTTTCCCGGCTTCGGAGAACCTTCGTCTGTTCGTGATGATTGGGATCTGCGGCGGCTTCACCACCTTCTCCTCGTTCAGCCTTCAGACGCTCGATCTCCTGCGGGTCGGCGCTGTGCCGCGCGCGACGCTGAACGTTGCCCTGTCGGTAATCTTATGCGTGGCGGCAGTCGGCCTTGGCCACGTCGTTGCAGCCCGACTAAATGACAACGCCCAGCGTATCGCGCAGATCGACCTCGAGGAGGAGGCTTGAGTCTGGAGAGGCGCTCCACAATATCCACTTCAAAGCAGCTTCGACGGCTCACGTCACTTCTTGAGTGGGACCGGAAACTGCCATCGCGACACATCACGGTATACCCGGATGTGATGCTCGCTTTGATACAGATGAATCGTAACATCCGGGTTGACGGCGACTATTTGTGACTTGGTAGCCTCGGGCGTAGAGCTTGAGGTGACACATGGCACGCATAGGGTACGCACGGGTTAGCACGCTCGACCAAGATCTCGAGTTGCAGGTGACGAAGCTCACCGCCGAGGGATGTTCAATCATCCGCTCTGAGAAGGCGTCTGGTGCAAAGCGTGAAGGGCGCGCTGAACTGGCGACGATCATCGACTTCCTTCGGCCAGATGATGAACTGGTGGTGACCCGCCTTGATCGGCTTGGTCGCGACACGCGCGACGTGCTGAACGTCATCCACGAGTGCGAACAGCGGGGCGCGTTCGTAACCGTGCTTGACCCGCACGTTTCAACGCGCGGCGAGATGGGGCATTTGGTTTTGACCGTGCTGGGCATGGTTGCCCAGATGGAACGTCGCTTCATCAAGGAACGGCAACGCGAAGGCATCGAACGCGCGAAATCGAAAGGTATCTATCAGGGCGGCAAGCGCCGGGTGAGCCGGGCGAAAGTTCTGGAACTGGCCGCAGCGAATGTGCCGGTCAGCCAAATCGCCAACGAGATGGCCTGTTCTCGCATGCAGGTCTACCGGATACTCAGCGAGCTTCAGACCTAACGGCTGCAATGGGGCCGTAAGCGGATAATCCGCTTCCCACTAGATGTGGCGGATAGCAGCCATTGTCGGAGGACGGCGAAGGTTGGTTCGGCAGTCTCCGTGGTTCGCTTTCGGCATGCCTTAAGAAGACCGGACCTTTTTTTACCGCCTACCGTTAGCGTTCGGCCCCAAAGGAGACGTTCAATATCGCGGTGGCTCACGTTCGGAATGGCCGTCAGACGCCCTGACCGCTTCCGGGACCAAAGGCGGGAAAGCCGCCGTTCGTCATGGGAACTGCGGGCTCCATCTTTCTCAGGCCGATCCACGTTTCGAAGTCTTGGTAAAGCTCGTCGAATGTCACGAGGGTGAGCGTGAAACTGTCGGCCTTGACCTTGTTCCGCCGCCACTCCCATCGATCCTTGCGGACTGCTGTCGACAGCGAGGATGAGCGTCCGATCACGAGCACCCCTACGATATTGGGTCGCTCGCTGCCGAAGGCGTCCACGTAATCGCCGATCTTGCGGTAGTGATCTAGCGCCCAGGTCCAGTCGACTACCTAACTGAATCCCTTCTCGAATTGGCGCGCCCAAGTGTCGACGCCGCGATCACTGTCTTCGAATATATGCCGATCGGACGCGCCCTCGAACTCGATCAGGCAGATGTTGTCGGTGCCGGCACGGCGGACGGTAAGATCGGTTCTGAAATGGGGGGTGACCCGAAACTCGCGCTTTATCAGATCGCCAATGCCCAAGCGACTATTGTACTGCCCCATCATCGCGCAGAGATTGGGCCATTTGTCGAAGTTTTCCAGCACCTGTTTGCGCTCGGCAAGGTCAGTGTTGGTTTCAAGGATGATCTTGAATTCAGCTACTTCAGCTTCCGCACCCATTAAATTGAAATCGTGGGAATTAAAATAGGGCTTGGCCATCAATTCTTCGCGACGACTGAGGTAATAACGACTGAGTCGCCCTCGTTCTTGAAGACCACACGCAGATCCCCGGCACGCGCGACGAAGGCATTATCGACGCCGACGATTCTTTTGATCTTCGCCGGGTTAAGCACGCTCGACTGGACCTTCGCCCGCACGGCGTTTGCCTTGGACTTATCGAACGGGTACAGCGACGAGATCATGTTCGCTGCCGTGTTGCTTATGAGCACGCGCAGATTGCTTGAACCATTCTCCTGTCGTTGTACCGTGGTCATCATTAACTCCCATACCCTCGTGAAGGCGAGTTCAATTTAGGGAATGTCGCAATTGCCGTCCACCGCGCCTATTCAATTCGGGTCTACTTAGCAGGCATCTCCAAAGCGCGCATGGATCCCATTATACGGCGTGAGGACATCCTGAGCATATGACCGCTTACAGTGTCATCAAAGACCGCCCCGAACGCCGATAATCGGGCGCGGAGCGGACGCCATTTAAAGGGCATCGAGTAGCCGCTTTCCACGCTTCCCTGCCAATATCCTGACAGCGTTCGACCGTTCGTAAACCCGGAGGAAGCTGCGCGCCTTTTGCCAAGAGTCAAGCGAGTGGGCATCAGGCGGTCGGCTTCACCAAGTTGCATCCAGCACGACGTTCTGTCGTGTTCGACCAACGCAAACGCCATCGCGTATAGCGAAGCACTCCACATGGTGGTGACCGCGGAACTTCGTATGCTCCGGGTCCTGCAGCGTTCGATGATCGGTGATTTCCCCACGCGGCTGTGCTGAAGCGTCGTCATTCTTGACCTTCCACTTGAACAGATCCGCTTCGGGCGCATCACTTCCAAGTCGGAACTCGATCGCGCGATCGACAGGAATTCTGCCGATCATGTCGAGGATGAAGCGCCGAAAGCTGCCCTGTCTTTCCAGCGCCGTGGCGATGATCGAGAAGTCATGCTCTGAGAACACCGGTATGCGCTGATCGAACAGATAGGCTTCGTTCGGGCTGGCACGGCGGCGCCGCGGCGCCTGCAGCAACGCGATGACCGGATCCCGCTCGGCTAGGTTCTCGAGCGCGATGAGGAAGCCGTCGCGAGCTTCCAGTATCTGCCGGCGCTCCTGCTCGGTAATGCCGCGCACATAGTCGTCGATCTTGCGTGCCGGGTCGGCCCGGTCCGGAATTTGGGGATAACGAATAAGGTCCGGCAGATCACAGAAGACAGCAAACACCATGTCGAAAATGTCGGCATGGGGATTGCGCGTGAGCCACCGCGTAATGGCTTGTTCGAGGTGGAAGGACTTGAGCGCGAAGCTTGCATCCTGCCGCTTGCATGCGGCCCGCCATCCCTTCGCAATCTTCACGGCTTTCCGGAAGTCTGAGTTGGTAGCGTTCATGTCCCGGGCGACGGCGATGTATCCGCGCGGATCCGAGCGGATCCAAGCCATTTCGCGCTCGCCGCGAGCGACGGCGGCACGGATGCGCCGGCGTTCGCTGCGCGAGGCCCGGGCGATCTCCGGCACCACATACATGTCCTCGCCTCGATCGTTGCGACCATGCCTGTAAGCCGGAACGACGTCGATGGCGAAAACCTCGTCCTCGCCATCCAGGAACCTGATCGTAACGGAATGCGTCTGAAGTTCGATCATGGCCCTGTATGACGTCGGGTTCTCGAATTCGTCCAGCAGTCGCCGCTCCAACTCCCGTAAGGCTGACGACGGATCATGCTCCAACGGGTTCCAGTCGCCAAGGATGTAAAGGACATCCAAGTCATGCAGCGGACGGATCGCGGTGAAGCGTGGGTAGGAGCCGATCTGCAAGGCGTTATTCACGCCGATCACGTCACAGACGGCTGCATACACGCGCGAGACAAACCGTCGGTCCGCCTCGGTTGGCGACAGGTGATCCTTGGCGAAGGTGCGCAGCTTCTCGCTAATTCTTTGCTTTCTCATACCCGGTCGTGATCAAGCTTGTGACGACATCATTGAGCAAGCGGCCGCGAAGGTTCGCCAAGACCACGTTGCGGTGCTTCTCTAGTTCGGCAATCACCTCGTTCGAGACGAGCCCGCGGCCTTGCGGCGCGTAGATGATGAGAGCTGTTCGGTCCCCCTTGCGGCTCAGGATCTGCGGGATGTTTTCCGTCCAGTCCGGCCAATGCACCAAAAAAATGCTCGCCTTCTCTGCTCGGCCGATATCATGGACGTCGGTGATCGGAACAACGTTCTTCACATCGAAAAGATCGGAATCCTCGAAGAGAGCGGTGAGACTACTCAAGGCATCACCCTTGGCGAAGATCGCGATTTTGCGCTTCGTCAGCCCGTTACCCAGACGGATCAGGACGGGAACGAACCCGGAAAAGATGAGATACCCACCGTATAGTGCGCCCACCAGGACCACTGCAGTCGACACGTAGCCGACAACGTCCAGAAATGCTTTGACCTGCGGCCAGTAAGGCATCAACAACCTGCAGCATAACGTTACGGTGCATTGCCAGTATCATAGCCATACGGCTCTCGGTCTAGGAGATCGTCGCGGTATCCCCAACGAAAGCGCCGCGTGCCACGCTCAGCATGCAGTGCAAAGCTCAAATTGATGGAAGCTTCACGCTCAACGTTCGCTGCCTCGCCCATCGCGTAATGCATACACGCGCCGCAGACACAGCCGGCGACGAGCGAATCCCATTAGAGTTCAATCTGAACGAACGGCACGCTCTTCCTACGACCGCAACCGGAGAAACCTGACGTTTCACAAACCGCTTACTATGGTTCGGTTTGGGTGTGCCTTTCGCAGACCCCGCCGTTCGCGGTCTTCCAAATATGCGGGCGGCACGTAAAAAGGATTAAAAGCAAGGAGACTACCCATAGCGCACCGAGCCATGATCGTTCTAGAGCATGCTTGGAAGTCACCTCAATCGTTGAGCGAAAGTTGACGTGGCTGGCCTGATGTCCGCTTCCAGGAATTGGAAGGCGTGCCGTGAACGACCGAGAAGGGGCGCAAAGCGGTTGTAGTGGCTTGCCCCAGCTACGAAGGGCACTGATTGTAACCTCAGCGTTTGAACTAACGGCTCTCTGTGTCACATCTTGGAATTCCGAACCGGATGTGACGGCGTTAGCACGTCATCAAGTACCCAACTTCAGGGTATACGCTGATGTTAATGGTTTACAGCATATTACATAGTCAAGATAAATTAACCCTGATTGTCGCGGTGTCTCTGGCGCTTGGAGTGCGGCGTCTTTCCAAAGCTCCCGCCACTCTTATTAGAGCGAGTATGTATAATACTCCTTGAACTGGGGCCATGCGTACGCCAGTCAGCTGAAACTTCTCTATCGTGCTCGACATCGCTTTTCTCGCCTGCTCGCGATTTCCATCCTCAGCGTCTTACAGATAAAGTAGTCGCGATAGCAGCTACGAATCGACAGAGCTGTTATGCCTTCAATGCAAAGCACACCGTGGGAGGTGAGGATGCTCGCTGCCGAGGAGGGTTGGAAACCGATGCCGGATGACGGCTTCATCGGCCATGTCGGCCCCATCTTCGTAAAGCGCGACGGATCTGTGCCGCTCTATGGGTTTTTGACCGAGGGCAAACATCGCAACACACGCGGAGCGGTGCAGGGCGGCATGTTGATGACCTTCGCCGATCGCGCCATGGGCCAGTCCATAAGAGACGCGTTCGGACCGGAGCCGATCGCCACGATTCAGTTCGACATGCATTTCGTTTCTCAATGCGGAATCGACGAGGTCGTGACCACCCGGCCGACGATCGTTAGATCGACGTCTTCCATCGTGTTCATGGAATGCGAACTGATGGCGGGCAATCGAACGATTGCGACCGCAAAGGGGATCTGGAAGAGGCTGGGTGTGAACCCAGCCCCCTAATCCGTCAGTCTCCGGCCTGCGACGTGTCGGGCTGCCTGGACATCAGGCTTCCGATCAACGGGAGAACGAACACGATAACGGCCAGGATCAGGCATACGAGCGAGATGGGGCTTGTCGCGAAAACGGCATAGTCGTCGCCTGAGCCGACAAGGGCGCGCCTGAAGTTGGATTCCATCATGTATCCGAGCACCAAAGCGAGGACGATCGGCGCCGGCTCTATTTCGACTTTCTGCAGGACGTAGCCAATAATACCGAAGGCGACGGCAATCCATATGCTGAAGATGTCGTTCGACTCGGCATAGGTTCCGAGAAGGCACGTGGCACACACCATCGCCGCGACGACGCCTCGTGGTATGAGAGTAAGCTTGACCCACAGGCGCGAGCCGAAAAGGCCGAGCGCAACCATGAACGGCATGCCGAGCAGCAGCGCGACGTAAATCGAATACGGCACCTCGGGATGCTGGCTGAAAATCAATGGGCCGGGCTGCACGCCATGGATTGCCAAAGCCCCGACAAGCACTGCGGTTGATGCCTTGCCGGGGATGCCGAGGGCCAGCATCGGCGCAAGCGCGCCTGGCATGCACGCGTTGTTGGCTGTCTCGGCGGCGACGAGACCTTCCGGGTTTCCTTTTCCGAACGTTTCCGGCGACTTGGATATGCGTCGCTGCACCGAATAGGCGGTCAGGGAAGCGATCGTTGCGCCAGCCCCTGGAATGACTCCGAGGATGTAGCCGATAAGGGTCGACCGAACCATGTTGCCGCCATGCGGTCGCAACAGGCTGAACTGGCCAAGAACGCCGGACATCGCCTTCAGTGGCGCCGGCTTCTCGTCCGTGGTTTCCAGCATCACCAGGACTTCCGAGAGTGCGAACAGGCCAATTAGGGCTGCGATGAACGGTATGCCGCCGAGGAGCCCGTCGTTGAAGGCAAATCTGGGTATGCCATCGACCGGGTCGGTGCCGATTGTCGTCAGCAGGAGCCCGAAAAGGAGCGCGACAAAGCCGCGTATCACCGAGTGGCCGGAAAGCGTCGAGACAAGGCTGAGGCCAAGTACCGCGAGAGCAAAATACTCTGCCGGGCCGAAGGCCAATGCCACCTTCGTCATCCAGCTGACCGTCAGGACCAGGAGGATAGTGGAGAGGACGGAACCCACCGCCGATCCGAGAATGGACAGGGTCAGCGCCTGTCCGGCCTCGCCGCGCAGGCGCATCGGATACCCGTCAAGCGCGGTCACCGCGGACGACGGTTCGCCGGGCGTGTTCACAAGAATGGCGGGAATGGCACCGGAATACTCGGACGCCATGTAAAGCGTCACCAGCATGACAACCGAAACGACCGGGTCCAGGCCGAATGTGAATGGGATTAGCAGCGCCATTCCGACCCCGGCCGACAAGCCCGGCAACGCGCCGACCAGATAGCCGACGAGAACGCCGCCAAGAAGCCCCGCCACGACGGCCAGGGAGGTGAACGAATGCAGGCCTAGAAGAAAACCGTCGAGCATGGTGACCTCACGACAAAGGCGTTCCGAGCAGGATCTCGAAGACGAGCTTGGTGAAGAGGAGGAATCCCCCAACATACAATATGATGGGAATGGGTCTGCGGACGTCACACAAGACGAGGAACGCCGCGAGCCAGACGCCCATTGCGGAGTAGTAGCCGAAGTGTTCCATCAGGTACGGAAACGCGACCAGAAGCAACATGCCGAGGGCGACGTGGACATATCGACGGACCGTGATTCCACCGCGCGTGCCGCCACCGACAAGGCGGCGAAGAGCAGCCGAGATGATGATCAACGTCCCGATGCCCAACAGAGCGGCTATGCCAGTCGGAAAGTCCGCCGCGCCGATGCCTTCGCCTGAGTAATCCTCGAGCGTTCCAGCCGTCACGAAAAACCACGCAGCCATGCATAGTATGGCCAAGGCGACGACGATATCGCCCCATTCCGCACGAACCGATACGGTCGGCGCCGGTGGGAGTTCTCCACCGGCATCGTCACCGTCGTATGCTCGAAGGCTCGCCGAAGAGGCTTTCATTGCGTCAGCCCCAACTGCTGCATCATGTTTCGCGTCGTTTCATCCTCACGCGTGGCGTATGCGGTAAAATCCTTGGGTCCCAGAAAGGCCGGAAGCAGTGACGATTCCTCGAAGTATTCCGTCATCTCCGGTGCTTTCAGGGCAGCGCTCACCGCGTCGGCAAGGGTCTGTTTGACCGCGTCCGGCATCCCCTTGGGGCCGATGATGCCACGCATCTGCTGCCAGTTGGTATCGGCGTCGAAGCCCTGTTCGGCAAGGGTGGGGACGTCAGGAAGCTGCGGAACGCGCTCTTTCGACATGATCCCGATAACGCGCAACGCCCCAGACTGGACATGGCTCTTGACCAGGTCGACATAGGCGATCGTCGCATTTGCATGGTTTCCGAGCGTTGCCGTAACCGCATCGCCGACGCTGTCATACGGAACCCAGCGCACCGACTTGGAGTCCAGCCCGGCTGATTTGGCCATCAGTTCCCATGCGAAGTGTCCACCGGAGCCCCGCACGAACCCGGCCATCACAAGGGTGCCAGGGGCTTCCTTCGCCTTCGCGACCAGATCCTGCATAGTCTGGATATCGCTGTCCGCCGGCACCGCCACCAGGTATGGCTCGGTTGCAAGCCGCGCCACCCAGTCGAAGCTGTCGACATTGTACTGCTTGAGCGTCTGGTTCATCGCGCCGATGTGCGTCGAGGTAACCGATGCAATCGTGTAACCATCAGGTTTGCTTTTTGCGACGTCGGCCAGCTGTGTGGCTCCCCTGCCGCCGGCCTTGTTTTCCACAACGAAGGGCTGGCCGAGTTCCTTCTCGAGCTCGATCGACAGGCGACGGGCCATAACATCCGTCGCGCCACCGGGCGTGACGTGAAGGACGTAACGCACGGGCCGATCAGGATAGTCCTGAGCGAACGCGCCAAAAGGAATTGCAAGTAGCAAGCCCGCGAGTATCGCCCGATTTATTCTGTAAGTTATCATTGCTTCCTCCCTGGAGACGGCGTCTTGCCGACGCTCATATCGTTCTTTTCAATGGAGTTTCGCTGAAGCCGGCTTGCGACCCAACCGCGTCCGGGGTCTACGATATCAAGATGATGAACCGTAGTTGCATTTGATGCAACTATCTTTTCGAAGTACTCACCACTATCCGCCCATGTGCCATCCACCGGTCAGGTGGAAGGTCTGTCCAGTAAGATATCGCGCGTCAGGGCCGACCAGGAATGCAACCAGCGCCGCAACTTCCTCCGGTGTACCTCCACGCCCCAGCGGCGTATCGCGTTCCAGAAAATGCGGGGGCAGGGGGCCATCGCGGATGGTCTCGATACGGCCGGGGGCGATGCAGTTGGCGGTAACGCCACTCGACGCAAGCTCCGACGCCACGGCACGGGTCAGCCCGGCGATCGCCGCTTTCGCAGCCGAGACATGGACCCGCCCACCGATACCCGCATGCCCGGCAACGCCGCCGATATTGACGATGCTGCCTGCCGGGCTCTGTCGCAGCAGAGGTGCGGCACTGCGGGTCGTGTAGAAGCTCGCGTCGAGAATGCTCGATCGAACGCGACACCATGTCTCGTCATCGATCTGCTCCAACGGCACATTGGAGCGAAGCGCGGCGTTGTTGACCAGAATGTCGAGCCTCGCATATTCGCCGACAATCGTTGCGATGGCAGCTTCGCATGCCGCGGACGTTGAAAGATCTGCCGTGACGGCAAGGCACCGGGCACCTTCAGCCTCGACAAGCCGCACCGTCTCCCGAAGATCGTCGCTGTCGGTTCTCGCGCCGACGGCCACCGTAATGCCTGTCCTGGCCAGGGCAACGGCAATTGCCCTGCCGATATTGCGTGATGCCCCGCTAACAAAGGCAACTCGTCCCTGCATCGACGCCGCGCTCATGCTGCGAACTCCGCCGTCGCGCTCAAGGTCAGCGCACCATCCCGCGTCCGCGACCACAGTGCCACGGCGCCGTCCTCCCCCGGTCGGGCGCCCTCGACCGCGAACGGAGTGTCGCATAGAAGCGGACGCTGCGCGCGAAAGGAGAAGCGTTGCAGCCGCTCGCCTCGCCTGCGCGAACCCAGGCCGTCCAGCATTAGCGTGGCGATGAGTTGCCCGTGAACCACCGGCCGCGGATAGTCTTCGATCTCGTTCGCATACGGGGCGTCGTAATGAATGCGATGAGCGTTGAACGTGACCGCCGAGTATCGGAACAGAAGGACCGGGTCCGGTTCGATGTCGACGGTCCACTCGGCTTCGGTCGGGGCGGCCCTTGCCCCTGGCGGCAATTCGCCGGGAGGGGGGGCTTCGCGGTAGACTAGCGTCTGCGCCTCGCTCAGCGCTGGCCCATCGTCGGTTTCGTAAACGTTCTCTACGGTCACGAACACAAGCGTGCCGGTTCGGCCGACCTTTTCTTCTATGCCGGCGATGCGGGAGGTCTTGCGGACATGATCGCCGATCCGGATCGGCGCAATAAACCGGATATCGCTTCCCGCCCACATCCGGCGAGGCTGTGCGATGGGTGGCAGGAAGCCGCCCCGCTGCGGATGACCGTCGCTCCCGATCCGCGATTGGGGGACGCTCGGGGCGAACAGCAGCCAATGAGCCAGCGGCAGAATTTCATCGCCTGGCCCCGGGACGGCCTCATGATCGAGAAGAGCGGCAAGCCCGCGCATCGGCCATGCGTCGCACCGCTCTTCCTGGACCTGTTCGCGCCCAATCCAGTCGTGGAACCCATCCATGCAGACTCTCCCAATTGATCACCATCAGACCCCGATGCGTTTTCAACAGTAGTTGTTGCTATTGCAGCTACTATCAGTTCTAATGATCCTGTCGTCAAGCCGGCTTGTCCGGTGCCGTTGCTGATCAGGGAGGAAAGATAATGGCGATCGTTGAGGTCAAGACCGAGATCACGGGCAATATCTGGAAGGTTCTCGTTACCGTGGGCGCGACGGTCGAGGAGGACGAGCCAATCCTTATTCTGGAGTCGATGAAGATGGAGATTCCCGTCTCGACATCGGAGGGTGGCACAGTCCGCGATATCCTCGTTGTCGAGGGGGACACGGTGACAGAGGGCACCGTGGTCGCAAGGATCGAGGCGTGAACGATGACGACAATCAAGAAACTTCTCGTCGCCAATCGCGGAGAGATCGCCTTGCGCGTCTTGCGCACCTGCCGGCATATGGGAATTGCGGGCGTTGCGGTCTTCTCGGAAGCGGATGATGCTGCAGCCCACGTCTTGGGCGCTGACGAGGCCGTTGCGATCGGCCCGCCTTCTGCCCGCGACAGTTACCTGCGGTCCGACAAGATTATAGGCGCTGCGTTGGATTCGGGGGCGGACGCCATTCACCCGGGTTATGGCTTCCTGTCCGAGAATGCCGATTTTGCGGACGCGGTCTCCGCGGCGGGTCTTATCTGGGTGGGGCCTGACCCTGAAACCATCAGGGCCATGGGTGACAAGCAGCGTGCCAGGGACATCGCCGTTCGTGCTGGGGTTCCTGTCGTGCCAGGGTCGCAGCGGTTCGAACCCGGCGACAATGCCCGCCTCGAGGACGCGGCGGCGGCGGTCGGATTTCCTCTTCTGGTCAAAGCAGCCGGCGGCGGCGGTGGCATCGGTATGAAGCGCCTGGAAACGCCTGACGGGCTTGCAGAGGTGGTAGCGGCGACCCAGTCCATGGCCGCAAAGAGTTTCGGCAACGGCGCCGTGTTCCTGGAGCGATTCGTGCCGAAAGCGCGTCATATCGAAATTCAGGTCTTCGGATTCGGCAACGGAGAGGCGGTCCATCTGTTCGAACGCGACTGCTCTTTGCAGCGGCGCTTCCAGAAGGTGATCGAAGAAAGCCCCGCCCCGGGCCTGCCCGAAACCGTCCGCCGGCAGATGGCGCAAGCCGCGGTGGATCTGTGCAGGGCAACGCGATACCGGGGCGCGGGGACGGTCGAGTTCATCGTGGATGCCGCGACGTTCGAGTTCTTCTTTCTAGAAATGAACACCAGAATTCAGGTCGAGCATCCGGTCACCGAGATGGTCACCGGGGTCGACCTGGTCGCATGGCAGATCGAGCTGGCGCAAGGCACCCTCGCACCCATGCAGCAAAGCGCAATTGAGGTCCGGGGGCATGCGATCGAATGCCGCCTTTATGCCGAGAACCCGGAGCGTATGTTCATGCCGTCTCCGGGCCCGCTGACGCTGTTTCGGCTGCCGCCGGAAGGCACGTTTCTGCGTGTCGATACCGGCTACCGCCAGGGCGACACGGTCACGCCCTTCTACGACCCGATGATCGCGAAGATCATAGTATGGGGTGAAACACGTGAGTCCGCGCGGAATGCGGCCGTGGCTGCGATGCGGTCGACTGAGGTCCAGGGCATCCGAACGAACAGGGATTTCCTGATCGCCTGTCTGTCCGACCCGGACTTTTCGGCGGGCGATGTCCATACTGGCTTCATCGAGAGCGCGAAGGATCGTCTTCTGGCGGCCTGATCGCGGGGGCCTTATATGAAGCTCCATGGGGCCGCTTGCCGTATTTGGAGCGGCTGCCCCGACCTGCTAGACTGTCGGGGAAATAAGGAGACCAGAATTGGCCGGCAAACTCGCAGTAACACAGGGTCCGGGAAGCGAACTGGTGGCGGACCTCAGGCGGCTGGGTTTCACGGAATACGAGGCCCGGGTCTATGTACAACTTCTGCGTCAGAACCCCGCCACCGCCTATGAAGTATCGAAGAACTCGAACGTTCCGCGTCCGAACACTTATCATGCGCTGGATGCCCTGACACAGCGCGGCGCGGTGTTGCCGATAAGCGAAAGTCCGGTTCGCTACGCTCCCGCCGATCCGCAGGAACTGTTCGAGACAATCTCGCGTCAGACACGCTCCCTCTGCTCGACCATCGCCGACCGGCTGTCTGCCTTGACACCGGCAAGAAACGACCAGCATGTCTGGACCTTGCAGGGAGACGAGGCCGTCCACGACCGGATCGAAGCGTTGATTGCCGAAGCGCGTCAGACCTTATGGATCAAAGCGGCCGACGACGTGTTGCGTCGACATACGAATGCCCTGCGCATGGCGGCCGAGCGCGGTGTCGAAACGCTGATCGTGCTGTTCGGGTCCGATCCCGAGGAATTCCGCTTTACCGAGAATTGCCGGGTCTACATCCACGAAAGCAATGGCGTACGCATGGGCACGGCCGACAATCTGTTTACACTTGCCGTCGACCAGGAAGAGATGCTGACCGCAACGATGGATGGCGATGTCGTGGCTGCCACCACGCGAAACCGGCCAGTTGTCACCATGGCGGGCTCGCTGATCCGCCACGATTACTACATGGCGGAAATCTTCTCCGCGCTGGGGCCACAGATAGACGAGACCTTCGGACCCTATCTCCGTGACCTGCGCCTTGCTTACTTTTCAGATGAGCAGAAAGCGTCCTTTATGCGGCGTACCGGCCTCGATGGGTCAACGGCTGCCCCGGCGAAGCGACCCGATCTTGTGCGAGGTCTGTCCTAGGCTTTCCGACGGGCGGCCATCCGCCGCTCCAGATGGCCGATTCCGGCCAACGCCTGGGCCATTGCCGGTATTTCGTCGAAAACCGGGACATTCGCTTCATAGGCCTTCTCGCGATAGTGCCTTCGTCGTTCGTCCAGCTCGGCCGATCCGTCGGTCCGCAGGGCCAGGGCGAAGTGCGCCTGATTATGCCATTTGCGCTGGGTTTGCTCGATGACCGTAAAGAGATTGTCGATCGGATCGACGCTGCCGCGGCCAACGAAGGCGGCCAGGTTCAAATGCATGGCCACCGCGTCGGGCTTTGCGTGGGCGTAGACGAGGTCCAGGATCTCGCCGGCGATCCAGCCGTCCTTCTCCTGCAGGGTCCGCACGGGTGTGTCGATCGGATTGGCCACGCTGGACCCCGGTGGAAGAGCCATGGCGTCCAGCGGACCGCGTGCGGCCGGGCCGAATGGCGAGACGTCCAGTCCGACGGATGCGAATGCATCCGTGCCGAGGACGCTGGAGCCACCGCCATTGCCGAAGAGGGTGACGTTTTTCGTCGGACGATCTGCATGAAGTTCCCAGTGCTGCAGCATGAGCAGCGTATCGATAAAGGCGTCCACGGTGGAAACCAGCAGTATGGGCGCCTGGTGTTGCAGCGCCTCGAAGGCTGCATCATTGCCTGCGAGCGCGCCGGTATGGGAGGCTGCGGCAAGCCGACCCTGGGCGGACCGCCCGCCTTTGAGGATAACGACCGGCTTGGTCGCCTTTGCCGAGCGCATCAGTTCGAAGAAGGACCGCCCTTCCTTGATGTCTTCCAGATAGAGCCCGATGGCCTTGGTCTTCGGATCGTCGAGATAGTATTCGACCAGTTCGTGCGGCTCGACGTCGACGCTGTTTCCGATAGTGACGAGGCCGCTGAAGCGCAGGCCACGCCACTGACCCCTTTTGATTATGTCGGTCGACAGGCCGCCCGATTGGGATACGACGCCGATGCAACCCGTTTCGCGGGGCGCATCGGACGGAAACGTCAGGCCCCCGCGTGGCGAGTATGTACCGAGGCAGTTGGGACCCAGCACCCGAACGCCGCCCTGCCGGGCCTTGGCGAGAAGTTCGTTTTCCAGTTCACGGCCTTCTTCGATCTCACCGAAGCCGGACGAGATGACCTGGGCGATCCTGCAGTTGCCATCGGCTGCCAGCAACGCGTTGGGAATGCGCCCCGCTCCGATCGCCACGTAGGCATAGTCGACGGGTTGCGGGGTTTGCCCCAGGGAAGGATAGGCCATCAAGCCCTCTATCTGCTCGGCGTGCGGGTGTATCGGATAGATCTCCCCGCCGAACCCGAACGCCTTCATGCGCCGTATGAACGTGTTGGCTATCGCGACATCCTTCGTGGAGGCGCCAAGGACGGCCACTGTCGCCGGTTCGAAAAGCGGGCGAAACTCCTCACTCGGCGATCCCGTTCGGGACTTGTCCACAGGTGGCGTTTCCGCTTTGGATGGGTCCGTCAGGATGATGCGGGCATCGACCGCCACCGCGTCGGATGGCGATGCGATCAACGGGTTGATATCGAGTTCCAGTATGTCGTCCCGCTGCGTCAGCAATCCGTCCGTGCCGCCAATACGCAGCATGGCCGCGACGATCGCGTCGATATCCACTCTATCCCGTCCCCGAGCGCCGGTCAGCAGCGCGGCACCCTTGAGGTTGGCGAGCATATCCCGTGCTTCGGTTTCGGTGATGGGGCAAAGGCGAAAGACCACGTCCTGGATGATTTCCACGAAGATGCCGCCGAGGCCCACCATGATCATCGGTCCGAATTGAGCATCCCGCAGTCCGCCGACGACCAATTCCAGCCCCGGCTGGACCATCTCCTCGATCAGCCAGCCCTCCACGCGCGCAGCCGCTATAGCTTCCTTGCGCGACATTTCGGCGATTGCGGCCGCGACCGCATCCGCATCCCCGAGGTTAAGCGCTACGCCGCCGGCATCCGATTTGTGCAGGATATCCGGTGAGACGACCTTTACGACGAAGGGCCCGGATTTCCCGGCCAGTGCTTCCTTCGCCTTTGCCGCATCGTCCACGACAAGCGATAGAGGCGTTCGTACACCGTAGTCCGCAAGCAGGGATTTGCCGTCTGCTTCACTTAGGAAGTTGCGGTTCTGCGCCCGCGCCATCGAGATGAGATAATCGGCGCCGCGCCGTTCGTGCGTGTTCATCCGGAAACCTCTCAGTAGCTTGTGGGCCATGTGCGCATCAGATGTTGTCCGATGCCGTTGGAGCGCCTGCGCCGCTGGATATCCAGCATGCGGACAAGATAGGACCGCGTCTCTTGCGGCTTGATCACGTCGTGGGCGGAGAAAATCCGCGCCATGTCCCAGATCTCCAGGTTCTTCTGGATATGGGCGAGCGCTTCCTCGAAGCCGTCGTCATCCTTGGTCTTGTTGTGGACGATGGACGTCGCGAAGACCGGATCCATGAAGGAAACCTCGGCCATCGGCCAAGCAATCATGGCGTCGTTATGGGCGCCGCCTCCCATGGCGACATAGGCGCGGCCATACGCTTTGCGGCAGATGACGGTAACCTGCGGTACCGTCGTCATGCAGGTCGCATTCATGAAATTCATGATGTGGCCGGGGGCTCCGCGGCGCTCCGCGTCGGTGCCGACGACGAAGCCCGGCGTATCCATGAGGCGGATGATTGGGATGTTGAAACTGTCGCAGAGCACCGTGAATTCGATGATCTTGCGGCAGGCTTCGGCGGAGAGGGCGCCGCCGCCCACCTGGGGATTGTTCGCGACGATCCCGACGACCTTACCGGCAAGGCGGGCAAGTCCGACCGTCGCCGACTTGCCGAAACGCGGCTTCATCTCGAAGTAGCTGCCGCGATCGAAGATCACCCGGATGACCTTCTTCATGTCGTAGACCTGCGTCCGCTTTTCCGGAATGAGGTCCAGAATGCTTTCCTGGTCTTCGCCGGAGCCTTCCGTCACGGCGCTGTCCGGGGGCAGTTCGCCATTGTGCGATGGCATGTACGAAAGAAAGCTCCGAATGGCCGCCATGGCCTCTTCGTCCGTGTCGACGAACTGGTCGATAAGGCCCGTCTGTTCCGCGTGGATGCGCCAGCCGCCGAGTTCCTCGAGGTCGACCTTTTCGCCGATGGCCATCGATACCAGCCGCGGGCTGGAAACCGACATGATCGAGCCCTTGCGCATGACGGTGAAGTCGGAGCAACAGCACATCCATGCAGAGGAGCCGAACGACGTGTCGAGCGCGGCTGCCGCCCACGGCGTTTCTCGCATGCGCTTGAACTGCGTCGTGTCGTTGCCGAGCAACTGGCCCATACCCTTGGAGCCCATGGCATCGGGCAGGCGCGCACCGGTCGATTCCCCGATATGCACGAAGGGCAGGCCGCGTTCGACACACGTCTTGCGGATATACCCCATCTTCTTCGAATTGGTCGCGCTAGTCGACGCGCCCTTGGTGGTGAACTCGTTCACTACCACTCCGACATCGCGACCGTTGATCCTGGCAAATCCCGTCAGCTTGCCGTCGCGCGGAGTGCCGGCGATATCGCTTTCGTAGACAGCCGACGCGCCAAGCAAACCCATTTCGAAAAACGTGTTCTCATCGACAAGCGCATCGAGGCGTTCCATCGCATTGAGCTGCCCGCGCTCCCGCCGTTTGGCAAGCTTGTCCTCGCCACCCATCGCTTGCGCCTTGGCGCGTCGTTGGTCGAGTTCTGCCATCAAGGCGTCATGACCCATTGCGTTTCCTCCAGTATCAGGCTTGAAAAACGGCTTGCTCGCGCGTTGCCCGTTCGATTTTTTGTTCGTCGAGTTCGGGCCGGTATCCGGGCGGCAAGCGGATCTCTCCGGCTTCGAACGGCATCGGATTTCGGAAAAGGCGTTCCTTCGGTTTCAGGAAGCCGTTGAACTCGCCTGCATTCGTGATCTCGCGGCGCGCCGCGCAGGCTTCCAACCAGTTGTGCAACTCGCTGCCGAGGCCATCGCCGAGGACGGGTTCCATGCCGTTCTCCCGCACCGCCCGCAGCCCGGTCACCAGGCGGTCGACCCCCCCAAAGCGTTTGAGCTTGAGCTTGCAGAAACCAACGTTCGGGATTTCGCCGGCACGCCGGATGTCGGCAAGCGTGCAGATCGGCTCATCCAGCATGAGAGGAACCGGAGATGCCTCTGCAACTGCCGTATTGGCTGCCCAGTCATCGGCATCGCAGGGTTGCTCGAAGAGTTCGATGCCTTCCGGGTCCAGGCGCGCGGCGAAGGCCACCGCGTCGTCTCGGCTAAAGGCGCGGTTGGCATCCAGACGCAGCGTCGCACGCCCGGCGACGGCCTTGCGGATCATCTCAACACGAAGCAGATCGGCAGCGACATCCTTGCCGACCTTGACCTTGAAGGTCGCGAAGCCGCGGGCGATCCCGCTCTCCATCTCCTGCTCGATACCGGCAGCATCCAACGCGTTGACCGGGGCAAGGAGAGGAAGCGACACGTTGTCGTCGATCTGGAGATGAAAATTGTTTTCCATGATCTCGATCGCCGTCACGAGAGCGGTCGTTGCTACCTTGCTTGTCTTGAAATGATCGAGAATCTCGGCCTTCGCTTCCCGGACAGGCCGGCCGATAGCCGCGCTCGCCCGTTGCTGCAGAAAGCGCCACGCGCCGTCGCGTGTTTCGGCGCTCGAGCCCGGCGACACATGAGCGTCGGAAACCGAACGGCGGCCGTCTTCATCTTCGATCTCCACCATGAACGGCTCGAAGGTCTCGAATGTTCGATAGGCCAGCCGGTATGGACGCGTCAGGGGAAGGTCCAGCCGCCTCAAAACCATCCGGCGAATAATCATGTCTGCCTCCCGACAATCAGTTGTTGCTATTGCTACTACTATTGGGACGGGTGAACAAGGCGTATTCCGGTTTCCCGCTATCGGCGGGATAGGACGCGCGTGGCGGAGGCGAGATGAAGCCGTTCGACCATTTGCCCGTCGATGTTCAGCGCATTCACCGAGGCATTCTCGGTATTGGAAAAAGCAGAAACGACCCGTTCGGCCCATGCGATATCATCAGCATCGGGCGAAAATATCCGGTTGCAGGGTTCGATCTGCGTCGGGTGGATCAAGGTCTTTCCGTCGAAGCCGAATTCAACGCCCTCTGCGCATTCCGTCTCGAAGCCTTCCTGATCCTTGATGCGGTTGAATACGGCATCGAGGATATCCAGGCCGTTGGCTCTTGCTGCCATGACGGCCATGCTGAGGGCCGGCCAGATCGGCCGTCGTGACCGATCGAGCCGGCAAAACATCTCTTTTGCAAGGTCGTTGGCTCCGATGATGAGGCCTGCGAGTGGGAGGTTCCTGGACTCCCCGGCGATACCGTTGATGTTCTGCACGCCGAGGCACGTCTCTATCATCGCCCAAATCGGACGATCAGGCAGGTGTCGGGCGACAGTCCGAAGGTCGTCTGAGCAATTGACCTTCGGTACAACCACCGGCGCTGTCGTTTGACGAAGCGCCAGCACGTCCTGTTCGAATTCTTCGCTGTCTATGGCGTTGATGCGAATGAATGCTTCTCGGCCGCTTTCCAAACTCGACGTGAATGCGGCAACGGCGTTTGTACGGGCTAACGACTTACGATCCGGCGCGACAGCATCCTCAAGGTCCAGAATGACGATGTCGCATGCTAGAGACGCGATCTTTCCAATCGCGCGCTCATTCGAAGCGGGAATATACAGCGCACTACGTTTTCCCTTAATGGCCATTTTGTCCTCCAAATCACCGCAACTATTGTAGACAGTTGTAGCAAATGCAACTCCTATTATTGATCGGGTACTAATTAGCGTCTGAAGTCCTGCATCTGGTCCGCAGAGCTTTTTAGAACTGCTCTAATAATGCTGCTTTTGCTTTTGTGAACTCTGCGTCGGTCAACCATCCGGTTTGGTGGAGGTCCGTCAGCCGCTCCAGCTGACCGGCAACAGCTTCGACTGGCGCGCCTTTCCTGTCCGACCGTGAGGGTTGTGGCGCCTCAGGTACTGTCGCGCGGGCTGGGACATCGTTCGCGAACAGGTTCAGGCCGGACTCCCCGCCATTGGCGATCGGGCCTTGGCTCCGGTGGATCGCGTTCATCGACCAGATCAGGGCGATCAGCCATCCTACCAAGGTCGCCCCGGCGACGACGGTCAGAATGAGAATGGGCCACCGGTTGGGATGGCCCCGCAGGAAGGCGATGAACACCGGCAGGAACCCGATGAAGATCACCAGCCCGGTGATCATGAGAATGCCGAGTTCCTCGTCTGTCATGGCCTAGCTCGCGGTCAGCCGCGACAGGGCGCGCGCCTTCAGCACTTCGAACTCGGCATCGGTGAGGCCGCCAGCGGCCCGCAGGTGGGCAAGGCGCTCGATTTCGGCAATCGGGTCGCCTTGGGCGGCTGGCGCGCGCTGGTGAGGCTGCTCGGGGGCGTAGGCGTGGCCATACGTGTCGATGCGGTGATCGTGCGGGTCGATGCGCTGCCCGGTCGGCTCGGCAAAGGCATCGGGCGCAGGGCCGAAGCGGTTCGGGCCCGGTATGCTGGGCATCAGCATGAACACCAGAAGCACGATGATGCCAATGCCGGTGAACAGGAGCAGGAACCATGCCCCGTTGCGGTCGATGTCATGCAGGCGTCGGACCGTGACGGCGATCCCGGGCAGGACGTGCACCAGCATGTAGATCGCGTAGAACACGGTGATGCTGTCTTCTGGCACACCGAGCACGAAGGTCTCGATGCAAATGATGATCAGGGCGCCCAGCATGTAGATGCCGGTGAACTTCCAGAACTCAGCCCGTGACGCCCGGCCGGAGAAGGTGGTGTATTGGCTCATGGCCGAAAGGTATGCACTCATAAGGCTCGGCCCTCCTTCAGGCCGCGACGCAGTGGCGTCGGGATGAGGGAAGGGGGTCTACTGCGTGCGAATGCAGAAGGGGCTTTGCTGATTGGTCGGGCGATCGTCTGCTTCGACGTCGAAGAAGGTGATGGCGTCCTGGGCGAGGTTGACGAGCATGAAGCGGGCGCGATTGCCCATGACCATACCGGTCATCTGTCGGCCGATGCCTTGGAACGCTTGATAGGCTTCCAGCTGCTGCGGGCTGAGGCCCCAGACCGGCGCGGCGCTGCCGGGTGTGCCATGCACGGCCGATACGACCATGCGGCCGTCATAGGCGGCCATCTGCAGGGACCCATCCCCAGCGCGCCGAACGCTGGCGGCCGCAAGCTGCGTGCCGTTGATCGTTGCCGAACCATCCTCGGCGATCGACAGCATCATCTCGGTCATCTGGTTCTTGTTCAGGATGTCGGGAATGCCGGTGAGGGCCGGTCCTGATACCTCGCAGGCGAATTGGGCGATCATCGAACCGCTGCCGGACATGCCATCCATGGCCGCATCGAGGCCGCTCGCGTTCGATGGTGGCGTCGGCGTATTTGCGGCCTGATGCCGATCCTCCTCCATGTCGCCGAGCGCTTCGAGGTGGAGGTCGTAACACTCAAGCAAAGCCGCGATGGCCTGCGGCGTTCGGCTCGGGCGAAACCGAGAGACGTAGTCCCGGCTCATGATGTGGATTTGTCCGGCGGTGGCCAGCAGCTCTTCCAGCCGAGGCGCGGTCTGACTTTGTCGGAACAGCACGACGGACTCATCAAAGGGCCGGATAGCCGACAACGGCACGCTTTGCCCATCGATGCGAAGATCCATGGCGGCTCGCGAATCCAGAGACAGGTCCTTGCTGGCCGACATGAACCCGAACTGTAGCTGTTCGTCGTCGCCAACGAAGGCGATGAAGGATGCATCCTTCTGAGGCGAGCGGGTCATGAGCAGGCACGAACCCGGCCCCAAGCCTTCGTATGGGATCAGTGTCCAGTTGCCGAAGTGCTGCTCTTCGTCGAATTGCGCTTGCGCGGGCGACGCCATCGAAGCGGCGGAAAGTAGGAGGGCAATGGATGCCCGGGCCGTGATCCTGCGCCAAGGTCTGCACAGGGCGGCGTGCATGCGTGAAAGCAATCTCATGATGGATGACTGAGGTCCGGGCTGTGAGCGACGTGGTTTATCGCAATAGGGGATTGTCAGTCCGTCGATTATCAAGCCCGCAATGTCGTCTCTCTCCGGGTCATGAGCGCCCGAGAATCGATCAGCTACAACATTCGCGTCCTGCGGGTCGCCAAAGGGATGTCGCAGGAACGCCTCGCCTTGGCCGCCGATATCGATCGCTCCTACATCGGGCGTATCGAACGGGCGAAGGAGAACCTCACCATCGGCGCGCTGGAGGCCATCGCCAAGGCGCTTGAGGTTTCCGTTGCCGATCTCGTCAGCCAGCCGCCGGAGGGGGCACCGCCGCCGCCCGCCTTGCGGGCTGGCCGCAAACCCAAGGCCGAAAGTCGCTGAGGCTGCCCGGCTCCGTACACGTTGGTGGAAGCCCATCTCAGTACTCCTCCGGCCGCATGATGGTCATGACGCGTAGGGTGATGGCCGGGTTGGCAGGATCCTGCGACCCGAACCGCATGGACGGGTCGAAGTAGTCAATCTTCCAGAAGAACCGCTCGTCCTCGTCCTTGATGGAACCGAGGTCGTGTTCGCCATAGGGGTCTTGCTCTTCGCAGAAGCCCTCGAAGGTGCGAATGGCCTCCATCATGCGGCGCAGGCGAACGCTGGAGATGTTGGCGACACTGGCGGTCATGAACACCGCCCCACCCCGCAGGGTCTGGCGGAACTGATCGTTGAGCGCGGCGATGACCTCATGGCGCGGGGCGGTGGGCAGGCCCGCATTGCTGCGGACCTCCTCATTCTTGGATGCTTGAGGTTCGGTCATGGCAGGGGTCCTCACGCGGCCACTGGGGGCAGCAGGGCGATCTGGTGCCGACGGCGCACCTGCGTCGGCTCTTCCGGCCAGTCCCGCCACTTCAGCGTGTAGGCGCCATCACCCTTGTCCTGAACGATGACGGCCTCGAACCAGCCCTCCTGGTCGCCCTCGGTGATGAGGACCACGCTGCCGGCCTTCAGCTTCTGCCAGTCGGCCGGACGATCCTCGCTGCCGCTTGCAGCACCGGCCTCACCGCCACGGCCTCCCGAACCGGCCCCGACCGCCGAAGCCTTGACCGCGTTCTTCGCTGGACCGGCTACCTTGCCATTTGCTCCAGCGACCAACCGCAACGGTGCCGCCTCGCCCTTCGGCAACATGCCGGCCAGCTGCTCGTAGAGTGCCGCCTTGACGAAGGGCACGAAGGCCTTGCCGCTCGGGAAGATCCGTCCATGTGGCAGGCGGGCGGCGATGGTCTGCAGGGCCTCGGTATCGGCGGGCAGGGACCGCATCCCCATCAGGCTTGCGGCCGACCGGGCGGTGTCCGCCTCGTCATCGTCGAACCACGAGGCATGCGCCTTGCCGCTATCGTCCAACCCGAGAACGATCAAAGCGGGTAGGGCGTCTGCCGCCCCGTTGGCGACTGTCTTACGGACTGCTGCTGTTTCAGCTGGCATTGTACTCTTGCTCCAGAAACGAGAAAGGGGCCCGAAGGCCCCGATGAGATGCGATTGCGGAAGGATGTGCCGGCGCCGCGCCAGCGCCCAAGGCTGGCGGTCGGTGTCGGTTGATGTCGGCCCGTTTCGGCATGACGGTGTCCTTTCGCGATCGCGATTTATGCGGGCCCAGCCGGTGGCTGCGTTCAATTGGCATGGCTGGCCGCAGGCCAATCGTACAGACAATAAACAAATAAATCAATCAGATAATTAAATCACGCAGTTTGCACTGGGTTTCGATCTGCGTGCGAGGCCTGTGCAAACCCCGTGGCTCCAATGCCGGGCCGAGCCGATCGGGGAGGCGATCCATTCGGTTCGGCAGCATGGTATGGATGGGTATGTTCGAACCCTACCTGACGCAGTGGGATCTCATCGTCGACGGTGTGCCAATCATCACGCCGGCCGCGCGACTTCTGCCCGTCTTGGCGGACGGCAAGCCAGCCATGCTGAAACTGTCCCATGAGCCGGACGAACGGCTGGGTGGCGTCCTTATGGAATGGTGGGGCGGGGATGGAGCGGCACGGGTGTACGCCCAGGATGGCGATGCCCTGCTGATGGAGCGCGCGACAGGCTCTGCATCCCTGAGCGATATGGCCCGAACCGGGCAGGACGATGAGGCATGCCGCATTCTTTGCAGGACAGCTGCACGCCTTCATGCGCCCCGCCCCAAGCCGCTGCCGGAGCTGACACCACTGAGGGATTGGTTCCGGGACCTATGGCCGGCAGCCGACGCCCATGGCGGTATCCTCGCCCGCAGCGCGGAAACCGCCCGGATGCTATTGGCGGAACCCCGAGAAGTCGGCGTGCTGCATGGTGATTTGCACCACGATAACGTTCTTGATTTCGGGGCGCGCGGCTGGCTTGCAATCGACCCGAAGCATCTCATCGGCGAGCGGGGCTTCGACTTCGCCAACATCTTCACCAATCCAGACCTAGCGGACCCCACGCGACCCGTGGCGACGCAGCCGGGCCGCTTTGCACGCCGTATGGATGTCGTCACAGCGGCAAGTGGGCTTGAGCGACGACGTCTCCTATCGTGGGTGCTGGCATGGACCGGTCTCTCCGCGTCATGGTTCATCGGTGATGACGATCCGCTGGCGAAGACCGACCTGCAGATAGCTGAGCTGACTGCCGCCGAGCTAGATCGATAGGTGATGCGCGGTTGCCGACCCCAGTGTCAGGGCCGAGCGCGGCAGCCCAGTGATGATCTAGTACTCGTCATCTCGCATGATCATTAGGACGCGTGCCGTCATAGCTGGGTTGGCAGGGTCAGGTGAGGGCAGGGCGTACGAGCGGTCGTAGGCTTCGATCTTCCAAAAGTACCGTACCCCATCATGCTCGACCGCCCCGAAGTCCTGAGGCCCGTATGGGTCTGCGCCGGCATGAAAGGCATCGAAAGCCCGCACTGCGTCGAGGACGGCCAAGCGATCACGCGGCGGCAGGTCAGCAACTCCGGACGACACCATGACCTGACCGCCGGCGAGGGTGCGGCGGAAGGCAAGGTTCAGGGCCGCCGATGGCGACAATCCGGTCGCAGCGCGGGTCGTGCGCATGTGATCTATCAGCGCTATCATCGTCTCGGCCATCGCGCGCCGCCTATGGTGTCTATGGCCAAGCGACCATGCTTGGTGAGACGCACCCCGCCATTCGCCGACAGACCGTCACGGGCAAAAGAAAAGGGCCCCGGAGGGCCCTGTGTTGGATCGTTGGATGCGGCGGGGTCCGGTCCCCGTCCCCCGCGTCTCTTCTCATGCTGCAGCCGGCCACCCTGCCGAGCCTGTTCCGCCAAACCGATGCGTCGCATTCCAGACCTCGCCATCATCCCCAGCTTTACGATACTAACCGTAGGCCGGGGCAGGGCCGACGACAAGGACGGCGCCCACTCGGGTCTTGCAATGACGTGACGATTGCCAGCTGCCGCGCCGTCCCGACACCAGCTTGGTTCGCTTAGTTCTGAAAGAGTCTGCCATAACGCGCCTCGCCACTGGCGCGGGGCATGATGATTAGATCGTCCAAGCTGGCCCGCCCGCGCCCGATAGCCTTCATCACGTAGGCTGTCGCTTCCTCCGGGGACCCTGTCATGGTCTCGGCATACACATGCGACAGCGGGCGATTGTGGCCGGCCAAGAGGGACTGACGCTCTGCTACAATGTCGGCCAGATTGGAGGCAGTGCGGGTCCGCGGCGGCGACAGGTCGAGCGCGTGAAGATGCCGCCCATGGTTGATGCTAATGGCGGAAAAGCGGTCCCGCTCGTATTTCGGCACCGGGAAGTCCGGGCAAGCCATGAAGAATGGCAGCCTATCGCGTGGGGTCTTGCTCGGTCGGCGGCTACGGTGGGTGAGTAGAATGCCGTAAATCCGTTCCACTTCGAAGCGCATCTGCTCTGCTACGGCCGATGGTGACCCGTTTAGTGGATTGTACATGAAGCTCATGAAGGTCGGCTCCCACCCGAGCAATATTTTAGACTCGATGTGGGTGGCGTAGCTGCGGACTATTTCGTCGAAGGTCGATCGTGACGATATAACCATTGATAGCCTTCTTCCTCTGTCACGGCGGGTCTTCGCGGTGATCACGTTGGGTCTTGTGTGATCTGTGATGGGGGTGCGGTGTGCCGGTGACCGGGTTACCTACGGGCCGATTTGTCGCCTCGGATGGTCCGTTGGACAAGGGTTGCCCGTATGCAGAGCCGGTTCGGCACTCCATTGCAAAGGTATGTACGTCGGCAAGTTATGATCCGGGTGCATCCGCAAGATCGACCGGTACGACGGTTGTCGAGTACGAATTGGCTTCGCACCCACACCCCTTTACCGGCCGAGAAAACGCATCTGGCGATTGATCAAACCAAACTGAGTCTAGCAACGAACCTAATAGTTGCGACAGGGCGCAGCGCGCGCCCTGTCGCTCATCGTCTTTAGCTAAGTTCCCAATCCGTAAGCGTCACCGGCACCTGACCATCCGAGTAGCAATCAACTTCTACGTGTAGGGTCAGCGTTCCCGAATGGGCCAAAATCCGATGAAGCACCTCTTTACTCATGCTCACCAAAAGATGCTCATCTGATTTCATACGCACGCGGTTCTGAGTTTTGCGCGGAGCCGCGACATCGGGCTGACCGTCACCGCTAGGAACTGTGTCGGTGGGCTTGCTACTATCGCCATCCGTGGTAGTTCCGATACGATCAGAGCCACCATCACTATCGACGTCGCTTTCCAATGACGGTGCGACTGGGGTTACGCTATCTCCGATTGGCTTGCCTACTTTCGCCGTCTTTTGAGCGTTTGCCTCCTCATAGAGTTTTTCGATACCTCCGTGATCTCGGATGTAAGCAGGGATATCCTTTGTCGCGACCGATTTTGGAATGGTGCCAAGCGCTTGCGCATAAATGCGGGCTCGGTCGTACGCCGGCCCAGACGCGGGCGCATTGAAAAGGAAGCGAAGGACGAGACGCCGCAGCTTCGATAGTGGAATTTCCTTTGATAGCCGTTTTGCAATCCTCTCGCCTTTGAAATGAGACAAGAAGCGGCCGCGCAACTTTCGGTCACTCATTACCTTGCGGATAAATCGGGCCGCATCCGCAAGACATTGGTATAGTACTTCTGTCGCCGAATTTTCAGATTTTTTCAGCTTATCCCGTGCGTTAATAAGTGCTTCGATCGGGTCGACTTTCGTTGCCATACGCGTGGATCTCGCAAGTTTATTCCTATGGGACATTTTAATTCTCCAAATACTGGTTTCCAGTATTTCGTGGTCCAAAACTGTTGGGGTGTGACGTTGAGGATGCTGTGTGGCGGTGGGATGCCAACAGACTTCCAGCGTCGTGTTCCTGCCGCTAACCGCCGGAAGCCAAGCATGGGTATCGCCGGTTACGATGCGGCTGCCTTGCCTAAATGTGATGTTTCATTTGCCCCCCGATGTGCTGCGCTTGATTGCGCATCAACAACATCGCAGGTCGGGACAGCCACGTGATCCGCAGTCCACTTCTAGGTAACCTAGAGCGTCGTAATTAATTGAAATAAAATCTGTTTTTATGAAAATCAGAAAGCGAAGCGAGCATGCTGTCATCTAGCATCGTTAGCGGTACGGCCTGCGGTGTCAGCGCTGGAGGTGGAGTAGGAAAATGCAACGCATTGATAGCTCGGGGATCCAAACGATCGTTCACAAGGCTAATGATCCCAAAGCATTTTTCGAAGTATGCCCTACGATCTTGCGACAATTCAATTATCTCATCAATGTATTCGTCTAAATAAAGGTCGGCTGGATCTAGCACCCAGTTAAGACTGCTTTGATCTTGGTCAACGTAATGAAATGGGGCTGAGACACCCAACGCCTTCCATAATTGGTCGAACGACCGCCGAGAGCGAGCGGCTTGTCTGTGAAAATGGCCATCGCGAATGAGGGCGTGCGCTCGATTTAGGCTAACCCGTCCATCAGGGCTATATGCGAGATCGGAAATTAAGTAATATATAATGTCTCTTAAAAGATTTCTATTATAATATATTGGTTTCTGGTATGGTATCTCGTTGAAGTCCGCGTAGGCTTCAAGATTTCCCGATAGCGCGAGAGTTACATCACTATACGTCAGTTTATTGTATATGAGCCGCTCCGCGGCTCGAGGTGGAGTGCTGCGGCCCTTTGCAGTCATCAGATTTAGGTACGCGGATGCCAGACAGACACTTCCTATGCGTTGCCTGTCGGTATCCTGTGGCCATCGCAACCATGCAGAGAACGAGCAAATCGAGTCAATAAAGTTGACTTTGTCGCATGTGCCAGTATGCAGGGATTCAATAATCTGAGAAATTCGAAGGATAGAGTCGGCTTTAGACGCGGTCTTGCCAATTTCAATTAACTCTCGTTTCCAACGATATATCGTTGATACAGATACATTATTGTCTTTTAACAATTGCTGGCGCGTCTCATCACTCTCTGCACTTCCGGATCCGGCCCGTTCGTATGCCGAGACAATGTCAGCCTTCTCTTTGTCAGTGCGTTTTAGCAATTGTCGGACCATCTGTTATGTCTGCACCATTACGGCGCTACTTTGGATAGCAGTTCAGCTAGGGTGAGGGGTCTCATCGAATTTGAAACTAGCGAGTTTATCAATCGCTGAGGCCTTCGCCTTCATGGATACATCGCCATACTGCTCTGAAACATTTCGTGGGGCGTGACCTTGGATTGCGTTATAAATGCGAGCCTCGATCCCGGCTTCGATGCACTGGGTTGTAAACAGATGCCGCCACCCATGGTTCGGCTGAACCCTAGGATCCGAAACTATCGTCCGAATGAACTCTCTCATGCGGTTCAGAAGACCGGATAGTGGGCCTAGAACATCGCCATCAGGTGTCGGCACCAGAAATAGCGGCCCGTCCTCGCTGGACTTTACAAATTCCGGGAAACCCAACTGCGCTAACTGATGGTGCAGTACAATCTCCCTCGCCTGATTTGTCTTAACCGTCCCGGCCTCAGGGGTAATTATGATCACCCAGCGATCCATTTCGAAGCGAACGTCTTCTCGACGCAACTGGCCGATCTCACCAACCCGCGCCCCACTGAATGCGCACAGCCACGGGATCCAACGCTTTGCGGCAGCAGTTTTTCGGTGTTCGCGGGGCCCTGCGCTGTATGCAGTCGCCGCTGAGAGGATTGCCTTTGCTTCCGAAGCCACAAAACCCTTTGGACGCACCTGAGCTCGACGACCTACCTTGATCGTCAAGCCGGCAGCAGGATTTGCTGGCAATTTCCGATTCATCACTGCCCACCCAAAGAGCGTCTTTAAGGCGGAAAGGTCGCTGTCTTTGACCGTTTTCGGACTGGGAGGCTTGCCTGTGCGTGGTGATGGCGTTGTGAGGCGGTAGTCCTTGAAAGCCACGATATCCTCGGCCGTGATCCGCTGAGCATCATCGTGCTTAAGGAAGGCTACTAAGCTTTTCACCGTGTTGTGGTAGCTTTCGTGCGTGCTGGGCTTTCGACCCGCTGCCTGCGCTTCCCGCCACCATTCACCGAATAGCCCGGTCAATGTCACGGGAGGCGACTTGCCCGCAGCAGCTCGGGGTTTCGCGGCCGCCGTTCTCGAATGTCCACCAAGTTCGCCATTCGCCGAATATGCCACCATCCGGGCATCGTCCGGAGTGTATCGTCCTTCCGCCATTTCACCGACCGTCAAACTGGCACGTTGAAACGCAGCGCCCATCGCCTTGGCGAGCTTTAGACGGCTGAAGTCGTCAACGGTAATGCCATGGTGTGCAAGTCCGTTGTCAGCCTGCGCGAAGCAAAACTCGCGCATGGCGCGGACGAGGTGATTATCGACCGACAATGTTCCGTCAGGCTGCTCTTGGTTTGGCGGTGATTGACGCCAGAGATAGCGATACAGTCGGGGGGTCCATGCGAACTGCTCACTGGGCTCGTCCAGATGCCACTCGATCCATGTGTCGTGCGCGGTGCGCGCTATAGCGTGCGCCTCACGCTCCGTCAGAGATCGCTGACCATCTTGTAGGTTCGCCCATCGCGCTTCGACCTCGGCCGACACTTGAGCGTACTTCACGCGCGCGAGCTTGGCATCCTTCGTGCCGAGCGACACGAGTTCCTCTCGCTTGCCGACGGCGTCGCGAAGGCTCGCCGGGACAGCCCGCCGAAACCAGAAAACGCCAGTTCTAGGATGCGGCCATGGTTGAGCCATACGCAGGACCATTTGTATCACCCGTTTGTATCACTCGGGCAACTGTAAGTCCATGTTTTGGCTTAACTCTTTGGCTTCCCTGAACAATCAGGGGAATTGGTGCCCAGGAAAGGACTCGAACCTTCACGCCTCGCGGCACACGGACCTGAACCGTGCGCGTCTACCAATTCCGCCACCTGGGCACTGGCGGTGTCATTAGAGAGCGGCCGGGCGGCTGTCAACGCTTTGTGTCGGGTGGGGAGGAGAAAATATGTGCGGGGGACGCGAGTGCGGCAGAGCCGTTGACGCGGTGCGGGAAAAAACGACCGCTCGGGGGCTTTGGATTGCGCCGACCCTTTCCCATGGCGGTGGAAATGCTCTAAATCACCGCCCAGGAAAGGCGTTCCCGTGCCTGGCTCCCATCGAGCCACGGGGCGCGGGGTGGATAGCGAGGGCATTTCCATGCGGATCGACGACAAGAAGCTGGTGACCGTCTTCGGCGGCTCGGGGTTCCTCGGGCGGTATGTGGTTCATGCGCTCGCCGCGCGTGGGCACCGCATTCGCGTGGCGTGCCGGCGGCCCGATCTCGCCTATCACCTGCAGACGGCCGGGCGGCTCGGCCAGATCCAGCCGATCCAGGCGAATCTGCGCTATCCCTGGTCGGTCGAGCGGGCCGTGGAGGATGCCGATCATGTCGTCAACCTCGTCGGGATCCTGACGGAAGCCGGCAAGCAGCGCTATACGAGCGTCCAGGCCGAAGGCGCCAAGCTGGTGGCGGAAGCCGCCGCGCGGCGGGGCCTCGGCATGGTGCAGCTCTCGGCCATCGGCGCGGACGAATCGTCGGCCAGCCAGTACGCCCGCACCAAGGCGCAAGGCGAGCGGTCCGTGCTGCAGGCCGTGCCCGATGCGGTGATCCTGCGGCCGTCCATCGTCTTCGGCGCCGAGGACCAGTTCTTCAACCGCTTTGCCGACATGGCGCGCCTGTCGCCCGTCCTGCCGCTGATCGGCGGGGGCAAGACACTGTTCCAGCCCGTCTATGTGAACGATGTCGCGCAGGCAGTGGCCGCCGCCGTTGAGGGCGCGGTGCCGGGTGGGCGCATCTACGAACTCGGTGGGCCGGAGGCCTTGAGCTTCCGCAAGCTGATGGAGGAAATGCTCCTCGTCATCGATCGCAAGCGCCGCTTCCTGACCATTCCCTTCGGTGCGGCCGAGCAACTGGCCGGTGTTCTGAAGTATCTTCCGGGCGCGCCGCTGACGCCCGACCAGGTGGAGCAGCTCAAGCACGACAACGTCGTGTCGGAGGCCGCCAAGGCCGAAGGGCGGACCTTCGATGCCTTCGGCATCCGCCCGCGCACGCTGGAAGCCGTCCTGCCGACCTATCTCGTCCGGTTCCGTCCGCAGGGCCAGTTCACCAAGGGCAGCCCCACATCCGACCAGACCGTCGATCCGGAGATCGCGCCGCGCCCATAAGGTTCTGGGCGCCGACGCCCGGAGCAGCTGCATCGTTCAATAAAAAAGGCCCCGCCGGCAGAACGCCGACGGGGCCTTTGTCATGTTGCGCGGGACTCAGGCGAAGGCGTAGAGCGCGACGAGGCCGATCGTGCCGACGATGATGCGCCACCAGGCGAAGGGGGCGAAGCCGTGGCGCGACACGAAGTCGAGCAGGAACTTCACGACGAAGAGCGCCGAGATGAAAGCCGCGACGAAACCGATGACGATGAGCGCCAGATCGTTGGTGCTCAGAATATCGCGATTCTTGATGAGATCGTAGGCGAAGGCGCCGGCCATGGTGGGCATGGCGAGGAAGAAGGAGAATTCGGCCGCCGAACGCTTGTCCGTGCCCATCAGGAGCGCGCCAACGATCGTGGCGCCGGAGCGCGATGTGCCGGGGATCATGGCGAGGCACTGGAAGAAGCCGATGATCAGGCAGACCAGCGGCGGAAAATCCATCGCATCCGTGTAGCGCACGCGGCGCGGCATGCGGTCGATCGCCAGGAGGATGAAGCCGCCGACGATCAGCGCCGTACAGACCAGCGCCGGTGTTTCGAAGAGGACGCCCTTGATGAAGCCGTGCGCCATGGCGCCGATGATGGCGGCCGGCAGGAAGGCCAGGAGGATGCTGGCGACGAAGCGCCGGCTGCGCGGGTCGGAGGGCAAGGTGACGGCCAGGTGCCACAGCTTCCCGAAATAGACCGACAGGACCGCGAGCACCGCGCCGAGCTGGATCAGCACCTCGAAGGAGTGACCGGTGGAGGACCAGCCGATGGCCCGCCCCACGAGCAGCAGATGGGCCGTCGAGGACACGGGTATGAACTCGGTCAGGCCCTCGATCAACCCAAGCAGGGTCGCATCGAATATATCGTTGAACTGCACGCCGGTCCCCTTTTCGCGTTCCGCTTCGACGTTCATTGCGCAGCGCACAATGCGAATCAACCCGGCTATAAGGTGGCGACAGTTTCGGGCAAGGCGATTTGGCCCGTCAGGCTTGCGGACAAGTCTTTGATAAGGCTATCTGCGCTGACATCCGTCACAGCCGGCCGAAGTTGCGATAAGACGAACGATGCTCAGACTCCATCATCATCCCATGTCCGCCGCCTGCCGCTTCCTGCGCCTGGTCATGACGGAGTATGGGGAGCGGTTCGAACTCATCGACGAAAAACCGTGGGAGCGGCGCAAGGAACTCCTGGCGCTGAACCTTGCGGGGACGGTCCCCGTGCTGGTCGAGGACAACGGTCCGCCCATCGTCGGCGGCATGGTCGCCGCCGAATATCTGGACGAGACGCGCGGCGTGTTCCAGCGGGACCGGCGCCTTCTGGCGGAAAAGCCCTTCGAGCGCGCCGAGATCCGCCGTCTCACCGACTGGTTCCTCGGCAAGATGGAGGGTGAAGTCACCCGCTATCTCGTGCGCGAGCGGGTCTTCAAGCGCGAGATGACGGCCGCCGAAGGCGGCGGCGCGCCGGACTCCTCCGCCATCCGCGCGGCCCGCGCCAATCTGAAGAATCATGTGCGCTATATCGGCTGGCTGTCGGAAAGCCGGAACTGGCTGGCCGGCTCGCATCTGTCCTATGCCGACCTGTCGGCCGCGGCGGCCATCTCGGTGCTCGACTATCTGGGCGAAGTGCGGTGGGAGGACGATCCCGTCGCCAAGGACTGGTACATGCGCATCAAGTCGCGGCCGTCCTTCCGGCCCTTCCTGCAGGAGCGCATCCGCGGCATTCCGCCGGCTGCCCATTACGCCGAGCTCGATTTCTGACGGCCGAGGTCGGACACGCCCCCACCCCTTCGGCGGCCGAGCGCCTCCGCGCTTTCCTGGACGTCGAATCGCGGCGCCTCGGCTTCGATGCCGTGGGCGTGGCCCCGGCCGCCGGCCGTGACGCGTCGGGCGCGCGGCTGGAACAGTTCGTCAATGAAGGCCTGCACGGCACGATGGACTGGATGGCCGACACGCTGGAGCGCCGCCGCACCGTCGGCGCGCTCTGGCACGAGGCGCGCAGCGTCATCGTGCTCGGCATGAATTATGGCCCCGCGCACGACCCGCTGGCGGACCTGCAGCGCCGGGACCGCGGCGTCATCTCGGTTTATGCGCAGAACCGCGACTATCATGATGTCATCAAGGGGCGGCTGAAGGAACTGGCCGCCAAGCTCCTGGCCCGCGCGCGCCAGGTGCTGCCGGGCGAGGAGCATGGCGTCAAGGTCTTCGTGGATACGGCGCCCCTGATGGAGAAGCCGCTGGGCGAGGCGGCCGGCCTCGGCTGGCAGGGCAAGCATACCAACCTCGTCAGCCGCGAATTCGGGTCCTGGCTGTTCCTGGGCTCGATCCTGACGACGCTCGACCTTTCGCCGGATGCGCCGGGGCGGGACCTGTGCGGCTCCTGCACCGCCTGCCAGGACATCTGCCCGACCAAGGCCTTCCCCGCACCCTACAGGCTGGATGCCCGGCGGTGCATCTCCTACCTGACCATCGAGACGCGCCGGCCCATTCCACGCGCGCTGCGCGCCGCCATGGGAAACCGGATCTACGGCTGTGACGACTGCCTGGCGGTCTGCCCCTGGAACAAGTTCGCGCAGGCCGCGCGGGAGGCGCGGCTGATCGGCCGGCCGGAATTGCGGGCCCCAGCGCTGCGCGATCTCATGGCCCTGGACGACGCAGGCTTCCGCGACGGCTTCGCCGGGTCCCCCGTCAAGCGGATCGGACGGGACAAGTTCGTGTCCAACTGCCTGATCGCCGCCGGCAACGCGGCCGATCCTTCCCTTCTGCCCGATGTGGAGGCGCGGCTGGACGATGCGGCGCCCATCGTCCGGGCCATGGCCGTCTGGGCCTATGGGCGCCTTGCGCCGGACCGGGCGGCGGCGCGCAGCCGGCAGGCCCTGGCCGACGAGCCGGATGCCGGCGTTCGCGCCGAATGGCTTGCGGTCGGGGGCACAGACGCGGCATGAGGGGGTGAGCGCAGAGGAGAGGTGGGATGAACAGACCCGAAGCGGCCAATGACGACATGGAGACGCCGCGCATCTTCATCTTCGGCTGCGGCTACAGTGCGCAGCGCTTCGCGCAGAGTGATGGCCGGTCCCTCGTACAGGGCGCCACCACCCGCAGTGCCGACAAGGCGGCCTCCCTCGCAGCCGCGGGGATCACGCCCTACCTCTTCGACGGCACAGCCCCCGGCGCCGGGATCGATGCCGCACTCCACCGCGCCACACACCTGATCCTGTCCATCGCTCCGGGCGAGGAGCCCGAAGGCGATGCGGTGTTGCGCTGGTACCGGGACGAGATCCTGCATGGTGCGCCGGACTTGCGCTGGATCGGCTATCTGTCGACCGTCGGCGTCTATGGCAATCACGATGGCGCGGTGGTGGACGAGACGACGCCGCCCGCTCCCGCCTCCGAGCGCTCCCGCCGCCGCCTCCTGGCGGAAGAAGCCTGGGCGGCCCTGGCGCGGGAGAAGGGAATACCCTGCGCGATCCTGCGCCTGTCGGGCATATACGGCCCCGGCCGCAATGCCTTCGTCAATCTGGCAGAGGGCCGCGCCAAGCGTCTGGTCAAGCCCGGCCAGGTCTTCAACCGCATCCATGTGGACGATATTTCCGGCGCCCTGGCGCTACTGATCGCCCGCAATGCCGGTGGCATATGGAATGTGACCGACGACGAACCGGCGCCGCCGCAGGATGTCGTGGCGCATGCCGCCGCACGGGCCGGTGTGGCGCCGCCGCCGGAGGAGGATTTCGCCACGGCCAGCCTGTCGCCCATGGCGCGCAGCTTCTATGGAGAGAACAAGCGCGTCTCCAATGCGGCGCTCCGCCGCCTCGGCTACGAGATGCGATATCCGACCTATCGGGAGGGGCTCGCCGCGCTCGATCCGGCCACCGGGGGGGCCGGCAAAGGCGCCTGAATCCGGTTTCTTGCGGCTCCGTCGAATTTTCGCCTTATCCGTCATGGCTTTAGGCGTCATCGAACGGCGGGGGCCACGAGGGGATACGCATCCGATAGGGATGAGCATCGACGCTCGGCGCCTGTCCGTATGAAACGGCACAGGACAAGGGACCGTTGAAGATACTGACATTGGGGGCAGCCGCTCTGGCTGTAATGACGGCGTGCATGGCGGCCACAGGGGCGCAGGCAGCGAACGGAAAGACGAGTTGCGGCAGCGCGTCCTGGTATGCGCTGAAGTCGAAGACCGCATCGGGTGAAATGATGAACCCGGCCGCCATGACCGCGGCGCACAAGACCCTCCCGCTGGGCTCGAGGGTGAAGGTCACCAATCTCAACAATTCCAGGACAGTCGTGGTGCGGATCAACGATCGGGGGCCCTTCGTGAAGGGCCGGATGATCGATCTGTCGAAGGGCGCGGCCCAGAAGCTCGGCTTCGTCGGTGCCGGCCATGCGCGTGTCCAGATCGAGCCGGCGGACGGCTCCGGCACGCGAAGCTGCGCCTGACGCGCAAGGCAGCCCATCTTCGAAAAAAGCAGCGGGGCGGCGGGTCGATCTTCATCGACCACGCCGGCCCCGTTCGTGAAAATGACCTTTAAACAAAGGAACGCATTGAAATACAAAGGGAAGTAACGGCGGCACGGGGCCCCGCACTCCATCCGGCACGCCCGAAAATCATGGGTCGTTGCCGGTTTCGTCCGCCGCTCCGCAAAGACGCCGGGACAGCGCCTGCGGGACGGCGGAAGACGCTAGAGCTTAGATGCTCGGACCAGCCGTCTCCGGCAGGAGATCGCGGATCTTGAAGGCGACTTCCGTGCGGTTGGTCGCCTTGAGCTTCTTCATGATGTTGCGGACATGGACCTTCACCGTGCTTTCGCGCAGGTTCAGCTCATAGGCGATGATCTTGTTGGCCTTGCCGCGGCGCAGCGCGTCCACCACGGCCATCTGCCGGGCGGTGAACATGCCGTTCAGCGGGCGCTCCGGCGCATGGCCGGATTCCAGCATGGACTGCATGGCCAGGATGCTGGAGGCGGGGACGAAGGCGCCGCCGGCCAGCGTCAGCTCGATCGCCTCGATCGCCACGCCGATCGACACCGTCGTCGGAATGAAGCCCTTGGCGCCGCATTCCAGCGCCTTGACGATCTGCGGCATCTCTTCCGTATCGGCGATCACGATCAGCGGGACCGGGCTCGCTTCGGCCACGATGCGGCTGATATCGGCCGCAATTCCGAAATCGGTGATCTTGCGATTGCCGATGTGCAGAAGGATGACCGCCGTCTCCGGATGACGGGCCCGCGCCTGGCGCCAGCCCTCGATGTTGGAGAAGGTCGTGATCGCCAGTTCCGCGCTCTGGGCGGTCAGGCTGTTGGCCAGGCATTCGCGCTCGAGCTGACGGGAGTCGATGATCACGACATGGGTGCGTTCGAGATCCTGGCTGTCGGCCGCATGACGATCGGAATGGCGGTTCGCGCCATGATCGAGTGCCGTGGCCGTATGCCGGTAATTGTGACGTTGGGCGAGAACACCAGCCTGGGAAAGACCGCGATCGCCGCTCTGAACCTTGTCCAGCATTTTAATACCTCCACCTGAAACGGTTTTGGCCCTTGTCAAACGGTACGATCTGTAGGGCCGCTGATGTTCAAACTGTTTTACGACGCGCCCAAAACTCGGACTTACGCCAATGACTCTCGGTACAAAGAAACAAATGTTTTGGTAATGTTACCTAGCGGGACGACCATCTTCCGATCGTCGGCCCCCGTCGATGTGAGTATGGCTACTGCCTACCTGGGGTTGCGTAATTAACATATGTTAAATGGCACCCTGAAATCGATACCATGAGTTGCAGATACGACTCACTGAGAACTGTCTTCCTGCGTACTGACAGGTGCGTCAAACAGTCCAAAACCCTTGTAAAATACGCCTTCCGGGGTGGTGTTGACGACTCCGCCCGGGCCCCACAAAGCGGATTTTGCAACCGAAAGGATTAGATCGTAACCCAGAACGGGGATAGGCTACGCCGATAGGGACGGCAGTGCGATCTTTGGGTGTGGATGGGCCGGTTTGAGCAGTTGTTCAGCCCAAAGGCGTGCCATGCGAATCACCTTCCGGAGCGACGGCTCAGAAAGAGGGAGTCGCGGAGGGTAAAGCGCCATGGCGTCTCTACCCCCTTTGAAAGGCCGATGCGCCGGCCGGAGGCGACGGCGTGGGCGGCGTCCGGCAGGCACAAGGTGATGGATTGTGTGTCGAGGGGGCAACCGTCCCACTGCGCATCGATGCCGAGCGCCTGCGCCAGACGGCCTGGACCGGAGCATAGAAGGGCAGGCGCCCGCGTTCCCCGACGGGCCGCCATGGTATCGATCCCGTCCAGCGGCTCCAGGGCGCGGATCAGCACCGCACTGCCCGGGACCTTCGCATCGCAGACGAAGTTCAGGCACCAGTGGATGCCGTAGGAGCGGTAGACATAGGCATGTGCGACCGGTCCGAACATGGCGCGGTTGCGCAGGGTCCGTCCGCGATGGCTGTGAGAAGCCGGATCGGCGTGGTCATAGGCTTCCGTCTCCACGATGCGCCCTCCCACCCCATGGATGGCGAGGTAGGCCCCGATCAGGCCGCGCGCCACCACCGGCGCCGGTTCGCTGAAGAAATCCAGAAGGTCCTTGCGCATAGCCTTAGCTCCTGCGGCCTCGCCCGTTTGTTCCGGCAGACAAATACACTATCGAAGACAAACGGGGCTGCCGCCCCCGCCAGTCACAGGAGGAACGTGCTCATGCCCTTTCAGCGCATCGTCGTCATCAACGGCCCCAACCTCAACATGCTGGGAAAGCGTGAGCCCGGCATCTACGGCGCGCGGACGCTGGCCGATATCGAGGCGGCGCTGCGGGCCCAGGCCGCGGACCGCGTTGCGCTGACCTTCCGCCAGTCCAACAGCGAGGGCGAGCTCGTCACCTGGCTGCAGGAGGCAGGCCTGGCGGGCGATGGCGTCATCCTCAATGCCGGGGCCTACACGCATACGTCCATTGCCCTGGCCGATGCGATCAAGGCCGGCGGCGCCCGGGTGGTGGAGGTACATCTGTCCAACGTGCACGCGCGCGAGGCGTTTCGTCATCATTCCTACCTGTCGCCCGTTGCGGTCGGCGTCATCGCCGGCTTCGGCGATCGATCCTATCACCTGGCGCTCGAGGCGCTCCTGACCCTGCCGGAAAACCCGAAATCCTGACCAGACGCACCGTTCAATTCTGCTTCGCCGCTCCGCGGAGGGCGTGTATCCTGTCCGCGTAAGGTTCGGAGGGGTCTGATGCTGAAGGATATCGCGGTTCACCTGGACGGGACGGAGCGGGACGCCACCCGCCTCGATCACGCGGCCATGCTGGCCGACTGGTTCGAGGCCGAGCTGACGGTCCTCTTCACCAATCTGATCGAGATCGGCTACATCGCCGCCGATCCGGTCGGCGCTTCGGTGGAGATCGTCGCCGACGCCATCGACGAGGCGCGGAGCGCCGGCGATGCGGCCGAGGCCAGGATCCGCGAGCGCATCGAGGCCCTGAACCGACCCTGCCAGCTCATCCGCCACGACGGAACCGATGGCGAACTGCGCGAACATGCGGCCCGCCTGGCGCGGCTGACGGACCTGTTCCTGGCCGGCCGACCCCTCGGCCCGGAAGACAATGGCTGGCCGAGCCTGTTCCAGAGCACGCTCTTTTCCGGCGGGCGCAGCGTCTACATGGTCCCGCCGGACCGCGCGCCGCAGCCGCCGCGCACCATCCTCGTCGGATGGCGTGACGGGCGGGAGACGACGCGGGCGCTGACCGAAGCCCTGCCTTTCCTGCGCAAGGCCGACCGCGTGATCCTGGCTTCGGTCGGCATCGGCGCGGAGGATGCGGGTGCGCCGGAGATCGTCCGCCATCTGGAGCGGCATGGCGTGGCAGCGCAGTTTCGCAGCTTGCCGACCGGCGGCCGCGTTTCCGAAACGCTGCTGGCGGAATGCGCGGCGGAAAAGGTGGACCTCCTCGTGATCGGCGCCTTCGGCCATTCCCGCTTCTGGGAGTGGGTGCTGGGCGGAACGACGCGCAACATCCTGACCGTCTCGGCGATCCCCGTTCTCCTGGCCCACTGAACGATCGTTCGGTTTCGGGGTTGCGCGAGCATTCAACTTAGGGTGGAATATCCGGCGGATGGCGCGTGCGCCGCAATCACACGGAGACATTCCCTCTATGAAACGGATGAAGACGCTTTTGGCCGCAACCGCAATGGCGCTTGCGCTCGGCTCTGCTGCCCAGGCCAAAACCCTTGTCTACTGCTCCGAAGGCTCCCCCGAGGGCTTCGATCCGGCGCTTTACACGTCCGGCACCACCTTCGACGCATCCGGCCATCCGATCTACAATCGCCTGGCGGAGTTCAAGAAGGGCACGACCGAGACCGAGCCCGGCCTGGCGGAAAGCTGGGAGGTGTCGCCGGACGGTCTTGAATACACGTTCAAGCTGCGTCCCGGCGTGAAATTCCACTCAAATGCGGACTTCACGCCGACCCGCGATCTCAATGCCGACGACGTGATCTTCTCGTTCCAGCGGCAGGGCGATACGGCCAACCCCTATCACCAGTATGTGGGCGGCGCGTCGTGGGAGTATTACAACTCCATGTCGATGCCGGAATTCGTGAAGTCGATCGAGAAGGTCGACGACCTGACGGTCAAGTTTACGCTGACCCAGCCCTATGCGCCGTTCATCGCCAACGTCGCCATGCCCTTCGCCTCGATCCTGTCCAAGGAATATGCCGACAAGCTCGCCGAGGCCGGCAACCAGGCCCAGCTCAACCAGGCGCCGATCGGCACGGGGCCGTTCCAGTTCGTCGCCTACCAGCCCGACGCGGTCATCCGCTACCAGGCTTTTGCGGACTACTGGGGCGGCAAGCAGCCGATCGACGATCTGGTCTTTGCTATTACGACTGACGCCTCGGTGCGCCAGCAGCGCCTGCTCGCCGGCGAATGCCATGTCATGGCCTTCCCCAACCCGTCGGATATCGAAAGCCTGAAAGGCAATCCGGATCTGAAGGTGCTGGAGCAGGAAGGGCTGAACATCGGCTACTTCGCCTACAACACCCAGCAGGAGCCGTTCAACCGTCCGGAAGTGCGGCGCGCCCTGAACAAGGCGATCAACAAGCAGGCCATCATCGACGCCGTGTATCAGGGCGCCGGCGAAGTCGCCAAGAACCCGATCCCGCCGACCATGTGGTCCTATGACGAGGCGACGGTGGACGATCCCTACGATCCAGAGGCTGCCAAGGCCGAACTTGCGGCGGCGGGCGTGTCGAACCTGTCCATGAAAATCTGGGCCATGCCCGTTTCGCGGCCCTACAACCCCAATGCCCGGCGCATGGCGGAACTGATCCAGTCCGACCTGTCGGCCGTTGGCGTCAATTCGGAAATCGTCTCCTACGAATGGGGCGAGTATCTGCAGCGCACGGCTGAGGTCGACCGCGACGGCGCGATCCTGATGGGCTGGACGGGCGACAACGGCGATCCGGACAACTTCCTGGCCGTCCTGCTCGGCTGCGACGCGGTGGGCGGCGCCAACCGCGCGCAATGGTGCAATGACGAGTTCAACGCCATCGTGCAGGAGGCCAAGACCAAGTCCACGCAGGAAGAGCGCGCCGCCCTGTACAAGCAGGCGCAGGAAATCTTCAAGCGCGAGGCGCCCTGGGCGACGATTGCCCATTCGGTGGTCTACGTGCCGACCCGGGCCAATGTGCAGAACTTCGTCCAGAGCCCGCTCGGCGACATGACTTTCGACGGGGTCGACATCACCGAGTAAGGGTTGCCGATTGCGACCTTGAGGAAGGGGGGCGGCGTCTTGTCGCCCCCCTTCCGGCTTGATTGAAACCCGGCGTGGCCTCTATGCCCCGCGACCGGGCAGGCCAGAGCGGCAACGGCGCGCATCGGCGTGCATGGGGCAGTCGCCCGGGCGCGGCAGGCGCTTCTCAAGTGCTCCCATGATCGGCAGCTTCCGGCTCGACAACGAGCCTTGGAGGACACGGCCGGCCCCGAACCTTAAGACAACCTCGCAGAACGAGCCCCATGTTCCGATTTTTCATCTCACGCATCGGCGTGCTCATTCCGACATTCGTCGGGGTCGCCATCGTGGCCTTCTCCTTCATCCGGCTGCTGCCGGGCGATCCGGTGCTCTTGATGGCCGGCGAACGCGGCATGTCGCCGGAGCGCCATGCGCAGCTTTCGGCCCAGCTCGGCTTCGACCAACCGCTGCCCATCCAGTTCTGGCATTACCTGACCGGGCTGTTCCAGGGTGATTTCGGCCAATCCATCGTGACGCGCCGGCCCGTTCTGGACGAGTTTCTCAACCTCTTCCCCGCAACGGTAGAGCTGGCGACGGTCGCCATTCTCTTGGCGGTGATCATCGGGGTTCCGGCCGGTGTCTTCGCTGCGGTCAAGCGCGGATCCTGGTTCGACCAGACCATCATGGGAACGGCGCTGGTCGGCTATTCCATGCCGATCTTCTGGTGGGGCCTGCTCCTGATCATCCTGTTTTCCGGCACGCTTGGATGGACGCCGGTCTCGGGCCGCATTTCGCTCCTGTACTTCTTCCAGCCGGTCACCGGCTTCATGCTGATCGACAGCCTCCTGGTCGGGCCGGCGGGGTCCTTCAAATCGGCCATCAGCCACCTGATCCTGCCCGGCATCGTGCTGGCGACCATTCCGCTGGCGGTGATCGCCCGGCAGACGCGTTCGGCCATGCTGGAGGTGCTGAGCGAGGATTATGTCCGCACGGCCCGGGCCAAGGGCCTGTCGGGCTTCCGGGTGGTCGGGGTGCATGCGCTGCGCAACGCGCTCATTCCGGTGGTCACGACGATCGGGCTGCAGGTCGGTGTTCTCCTGGCCGGCGCCATCCTGACGGAAACCATCTTTTCCTGGCCGGGCATCGGCAAGTGGATGGTGGATTCGGTGTTCCGCCGCGACTACCCCGTCGTGCAGGGCGGACTCCTCCTGATCGCCATCGTCATCATGGTCGTGAACCTACTGGTGGATCTCACCTACGGTCTGATCAATCCGCGCGTGCGGACACGGTAAGCGGGGAACGCATCATGAGCCATATCCAAGCCCAGGAAGCGGAAGAGGGCGTCGGCAGCCTCATCCCGCAGCGTCCGCCCGAGAGCGGCATCCGCCGCCAGATGCTCCGCGAATTCTGGTACTATTTCGCCGAAAACAAAGGCGCCGTGCTCGGGCTGATCGTCTTTTCGATCGTCGTCTTCGTCGCCGTCTTCGCGCCCTTCATCGCCCCGCACGATCCGGCGGCGCAAAACCGATCCGCGCTTCTGATCCCGCCGGTCTTCATGGAGGGCGGGCAATGGGCCTTCCCCCTGGGGACCGACGCGGTCGGGCGGGACATCTTCTCGCGCCTCGTCTACGGCGCGCGCTACTCGCTCTTTATCGGGCTCTTCGTGGTCACCCTGTCGGTTTCCACCGGCATCGTCATCGGCATGATCGCTGGCTATGTGCGCGGCTTCGTCGACACGGTCATCATGCGGCTGATGGACATCATCCTGGCCTTCCCGTCGCTCCTCCTGGCCCTGGTGCTGGTGGCGGTGCTCGGCCCCGGTTTGATGAACGCCATGATCGCCATTGCGCTCGTGCTGCAACCGCATTTCGTGCGGCTGACCCGGGCCTCCGTCATGGCCGAGAAGGAGCGCGAATACGTGACCGCGGCGCGCGTGGCAGGGGCCGGCCCGCTGCGTCTGATGTTCCGCACCATCCTGCCCAACTGCCTGGGGCCGTTGATCGTGCAGGCGACACTGTCCTTCTCCAACGCCATTCTGGACGCCGCGGCGCTCGGCTTCCTGGGCATGGGCGCCCAGCCGCCGACGCCCGAATGGGGCACCATGCTGGCCGAGGCGCAGGAATTCGTCCTGCGCGCCTGGTGGGTCGTCACCTTCCCCGGCCTCGCCATCCTGATCACGGTGCTGGCCATCAACCTCATTGGCGACGGCCTGCGCGACGCCATCGATCCCAAGATGCGGAAGGGCTGACCCCATGGCGCTTCTCGAAATACGCAACCTCACGGTCGAGTTCGAAACCGTCACCGGCCTGTTCCGCGCCGTGGACGGCGTCGACATTGCCGTCGACCGCGGCGAAGTCCTGGCCATCGTGGGCGAATCCGGATCGGGCAAATCGGTCGGCATGCTCGCGGTCATGGGAATCCTGCCCCGGACGGCGCGCGTGTCGGCGGACCTCATGCAGTTCGACGGGCGGGATCTTCGGACCCTTGGCCGCCGCGAGCGGCGCACCATCGTGGGCCGGGACATGTCGATGATCTTCCAGGAACCCGGGTCGAGCCTCAACCCGTGCTTCACGGTCGGCACGCAGATCACCGAGGTCCTGAAAGTCCACACCGACCTGTCGGCCCGCCAGCGCCGCGACCGGGCCGTCGAGCTTCTGGAAGCGGTCGGCATCCGCGACGCGGCGGAGCGGCTCGGCAGCTATCCGCACCAGATGTCCGGCGGCCAGGCGCAGCGCGTCATGATTGCAATGGCGATCGCCTGCAACCCCAAGCTGCTCATTGCCGACGAGCCCACCACGGCGCTGGACGTGACCATCCAGAAGCAGATCCTGGACCTTTTGATGGGGTTGCAGGCGCAGCATGGCATGGGGCTGATCATGATTACCCACGATATGGGCGTGGTGGCCGAAACGGCCGACCGGGTCGTCGTCCAGTATAAGGGACGCAAGATGGAAGAGGCCGACGTTTTGACCCTGTTCGAAAATCCGAGCTCCCCCTATACGCGGGCGCTCCTGTCGGCCCTGCCGGAAAACGCCACGGGCGACCGGCTGCCCACCGTGGCCGACTTCATGGCAGGCGAGGGCCGGGCATGAGCGCCGCCGTCCTGGAAGCGCGCGACATCACGCGCGACTATCATGTGGCAAAGGGCATCTTCGGCCGGACGCGCACCGTCCATGCCGTGCGCGGCATCAGCTTTTCGCTGGCCAAGGGGCGCACCCTCGCCGTGGTAGGGGAATCGGGATCGGGCAAGTCCACGCTCGCCCGCATTCTGACCCTGATCGACGCGCCGACCAGCGGCACATTGAGCATCGGCGGGGAGGTGATGGACATCGCCCGCAGCGGCGTGACGCGCGATATGCGCCGCAAGGTGCAGATGGTGTTCCAGAACCCCTATGGCTCGCTCAATCCGCGCCAGAAGGTCGGCGACGTCCTGTGCGAGCCGCTCCTTCTGAACACGGACAGGAGCGCAGCCGAGCGGCGGGCGCTTGCGCAGGAAATGCTGGTGAAGGTCGGCCTCCTGCCGGAGCATTACAACCGCTATCCGCACATGTTCTCCGGCGGCCAGCGGCAGCGCATCGCCATTGCCCGTGCGCTGATGCTGTCGCCCCAGATCCTGGTTCTGGACGAGCCCGTCTCCGCGCTCGACCTGTCGGTCCAGGCGCAGATCCTGAACCTTCTGGCCGATCTGCAGGACGAGTTCGACCTGACCTACGTCTTCGTCAGCCACGATCTGTCGGTCGTGCGCTACATCGCCGACGAGGTCATGGTCATGTATCTCGGGCAGGCGGTGGAACATACCTCGCGCGATGCGATCTTTTCCGATCCGCAGCACGATTACACCCGCAAGCTCTTCGCCGCGACGCCGCGTGCCGACGTGGAGAGCATCCGCCAGCGCGTGGCCGAGCGGGCGGCCCGCGCGGTGGGCTCCGCCGCCTGACAGCGGTGCTGCGCGCGGCTCGGTCGTTCCATTGGGCCCATCCGCGCGCATGCGTTTTCGCAGCCGCAGCGAAAAAGCCGTTCGCGGAGCATTCGCATTTGTTCTAGCGTCGCAGGGCATCATGACCCGGGGAGCCCTCCAACGCGCATGAAGTCCATCCGCCGCTTCTTTCCGCGTCGTTATGTGCTGCCGCTTGCCATGCTGTCGGTCACGTCCTTCGTCGCGCTTCTGGTGCTGCTCTGGTATCTGACCGCGATCCAGAACCGGCAGGATGTGGAGCGTGACAGGATCGCCATTGCCAGCGCGCTGGACGGGATATTGGATTTCGCCGTCCACGATCTGCAGGACTATTCGATATGGGACGACGCCGCCCGTCACCTTCTGGGGGGCTTCGACCGCCAGTGGGCGGACGACAATATCAGCGTCTATCTTGGCGCGCGCCAAGGCTACCAGCATGTCTTCGTGGTCGAGGACGACCGCAAGACCATCTATTCCTACGAAAACGGGCAATCGGCCGATGTCCCGCTGGACGCCGTGACGGCGATCGGGCCCGCCATCCTGTACGGCATCACCGATGCGAACCGCCCGGGCATACGCGGCCAGGAGGCGATCGGCGGCTTTTCCCACAGCACTGCCGGGATCTTCGCTTACGCCGCCTCCGCGCTCACGGCGTTGACGCCTTCGCCCGACCTGTCCCCCGGGCCGCCGCGCACGCTGATCATCGCGATGCTGCTGGATGAACAGGCGCTGGCGCAAATGGCGTCGCGCTATCGGCTTGGCACGCTGCGGATCGTCGGGCCGGAGGGGGTGCTCGATACGGAGGAGGCCGTGGTGCTGACCAGCCGGGACGGCACCTCCGTCGGGCAACTCGCCTGGATGCCCGAGCGCCCGGGAACCGTTCTCTTGTACCGGATCCTGCCGGGCCTGTTCATCATCGGCGCCATCGCCACCACGGCGGCGGCCACAGTGCTCAACCGCGCACGCCGGGCCGATGAGGAACTGACCTCCAGCCGCGTGAATATCCAGCACCTCGCCTATCACGACGCGCTGACGGGCCTTGCCAATCGCCGCAGGTTCCAGGATGTCCTGCGCGAGGGGGGTGCGGGGCCCAACATGCAGATCCTTTACATGGATCTGGACGGCTTCAAGGAAGCGAACGACGTCTATGGCCATGCGATGGGCGACGCGCTCCTGATCGAGGCGGCGCGGCGCATCGGCGCGGCGGCGTCGGAGGATGCGCTGGTCGCCCGCACCGGTGGTGACGAGTTCGCCATCCTCATGCCCGGCCGGGAGGGGGAGCCGCGCCGCACCTGCGATGGTGTCCTGCGCGCCTTCGATCCCGCCTTCGAGGTGCGCGGCTACAGCGTCAATATCGGCGTGACCGTGGGCGCCGCTTCCGGCGCGGAAGGGTTGGAGGGCGAGGAGCTCATGCGCCGGGCGGACGTGGCCATGTATGCTGCCAAGTCGCGGGGCAAACGCGGCTGGCTCGCCTATAACACGGAGCTGGACGCCGCCAATCAGGTCCGTCACGTCATGGAGGGGGCCCTGCGTGAGGCGCTCGACAACGACCTCGTGCGGGTCGTGTTCCAGCCCATCGTCAGCGCCGGCACGGGCCGCATCGAGATGGTCGAGGCACTGGCGCGCTGGAACCACCCGCAGCTTGGGGAAGTGCCGCCGGACCAGTTCATCCGGGTGGCCGAGCAGAGCGGCCTGATCAACGCCTTGGGGCGGCGGGTCCTCGCCCATGCCTGCGCCGCGGCGAAAGCCTGGCCCATCCGCATATCGGTGAACCTGTCGCCGGTCGAGTTCTGGGATCGGGATCTCGTCGGCTCCATCCACCGGGTGCTCGATCAGGCCGGGTTTCCGAGCTCACGGCTGGACCTCGAAATTACCGAACGCCATCTCCTGCGCCGGCCGGACGAGGCTGCGGCCATCCTGTCCGAATTCCGCATGCGGGGTATCCGCATATCGCTGGACGATTTCGGAACCGGCTATTCCAGCATCGGCTATCTGCAACGACTGTCGATTGACCGGATCAAGATGGATCGCTCCTTCGTGCAGGCGGCCGAGCGCGGCGGCAAGGGGCTGCGCATGGCCGCCGCCGTGGTGAAGCTCGGCCAGGCGCTCGACCTGCCGGTGACGGCCGAAGGTGTCGAGACGCCTGCGCAGGCGGCGCTGATGCGGGAGATCGGGTGCAGCCACCTGCAAGGCTGGCTCTTCGGCCACGGCATGTGCGCCGAGGAGATCACCGCGGCGCTCGAACGGCAGAACGGTGAGGTCCCGAGGCGATAGACGCCAGCAAGGGCGGTTACAGGTCTACAGGTTCGACGTTGCGGCAGATGACCTTAAAACTCGGGCATCGGCCAGGCGCTCCTGCGAACGGCCATGCGTCAGACATGCGGGTGCGCATCGATCCGCATGTCAGGATGCCGGCACCGGAACGTCGTCGCCGATCAGGCCACGCTCCTTCAGTGCGGTCCAGAACGCGGCGGGGATGGGGGTTTCGAACCAGTCGACGCTGGTCCGCACCTGGTCCACACGGTGCGCTCCGGTGTTGACCGCTACCACGGCCGGATGCGCCAGCGGGAACTGGATCGCCGCCGCCGGCAGCGGCACGTCGAACTCCCGCGCTACGGCGGCAAGCCGGTCGGCGCGGTCGATGACGGCCTGGGGCGCGTCCTCGTAATTGAACTTGCGATTGCCGACCAGCAGGCCGGAATTGAAGGGCGCGGCCGCAACGATGGCGTGGCCCGCTTTGGCGGCACGGTCCAGCATGCGCAGACTGTCCTGCTCGAGCAGCGTGTAGCGACCCGCCAGCATGGTGCAGTCGAGGTCCATCTCGTCCATCGCCGCCTCGACGATCTGATGCTCGTTGACGCCGAGCCCGACGCCGCGGACCTCTCCGGCGCTGCGCAGTTCCTCCAGCGCGCGGAAACCGCCACCGCGCGTCAGCTGCTCGAAATAGCCGGCATTGTCGGCGCCATGGGTCGCCGTTCCGATGTCGTGGACGAAGAGCATATCCACGCGGGTCAGGCCGAGCCGCTGCAGACTGTCCTCGTACGAGCGCAGAATGCCGTCATAGCTGTAGTCGTAATGCGGTCGGAAGGGCATGGGCTCGGCATAGCCCTGTTCGAAGGCGCCGACGCTGTCATCCGGGCGCATCAACCGGCCGACCTTCGTCGACAGGACGTAGCTGTCTCGCGGGCGGGGCTCGAGCGCATGGCCGACGCGGCGTTCCGACCGCGTGAAGCCGTAGAAGGGGGCGGTGTCGAAGTAGCGGATGCCGGCCGCATAGGCGGCGTCCACGATCTCGGCCGCCGCTTCGTCGGTCATCGTGCGGTAGAGGCCGCCGAGCTGCGCGCCACCGATGCCGAGCACCGTGAGTTCCAGTCCGGTGCGCGCCAATGCGCGACGATCGCTGACCTTCATGTCATGCCTGCCTTTCGGGATGCGAAATGTTCGTTCCGGGCCTGGCATGGCCAGGCCCGGACTTCTCCGAGCGCGGATCAGTAGAGGACGTTCTTGGCCTCGGGCGTGTCGATGTTTTCCTTCGTCACCAGGACCACGCCGGTATCCTGCGTCTTGGCGACCTTCTCGCCGCCGATGACCTTGACGACCGTCTGAATGCCGAGTTCGCCCATCTGGAAGGAGCCCTGGACCGCGATGGCCGCCAGCGTGCCGTCCTTGACGAAGCCCTGCAGATCCTCGTTGCCGTCGAAGCCGATCCCGACGACCTGGCCGGCGCGGCCGGACTGGGCGAGGGCACGGCCCATGCCGATGGCCGTAGGCTCGTTGGCGCCGAAGATACCCTTCAGGTCCGGATTGGATGCCAGGACGTCGGTGGTCTGGTTCAGAGCCGTCGCCATCTGCGACTGGGAATAGAAGGGGCCGACGATCTCCAGCTTGGAGTTTGCCTTCAGATAGTCGGTGAAGCCACCCACGCGGCCGATCTCGGACCCGGCGCCGGCGACATAGGACATCACGGCAACCTTGCCCTCGGTGCCGATCCGCTCGATCATCGCCTTGGCGGCGAGCTCGCCTGCGGCGCGGTTATCGGTCGCCAGGAAGGACTGGTAATAGTCCGCGCCGGCGTCGGAGACGGCGGAGTCGATCAGCACCACGGGAATGCGCGCTTCCCAGGCCTTTTGGATCGACGGCAGCAGCGCCTCCGCGTCGGACGGCGCCAGGACGATGCCGGCCACGCTGCGGTTGACGGCATTGTCCACCATGTTGACCTGGTCGGCGATGGCCGCTTCCGAGGCCGGGCCCTGGAAGGTCATCGTGTAGCCGCTGGTGCCCTTCATGGCGCTGTCCGCGCCCTTCTGGACATTCTGCCAGAAGGTGGAGTTCGCCGTCTTGACGATGACGGCGATTTCCTTGTCCTGGGCAAGGGCCGATCCGGCGGTCAAGAGGGCGGCGGAAGCCGCAAGTGCCGCGACGAGTTTCTTCATTTAGTGGTTCCTCCCTGGAGTGTACGGCGGCGTCAGCGCCGGTTGCGGATCTGGTCGAGCCAGACCGTCACCAGGATGACGACGCCGATGATGATCTGCTGGGTGAAGGCCGACACGCCGTTCATGTTCAGCCCGTTCCGCAGAATGCCGATGACGAAGGCGCCGATGATGGTGCCCGATATGGTGCCGACGCCGCCCATCAGCGACGTGCCGCCGATGACCGCGCTGGCGATGGCGTCGAGTTCGTACATCACGCCTTCGTTCGGCTGCGCGGTGACGAGGCGCGACATCAGGATACAGCCGGTCAGGCCGGCCATCGTGCCCGACAGGACATAAGTGAAGAGCGTGACGCCGCGCACGTTGACGCCCGACAGGCGTGCCGCTTCGGCGTTGGAGCCGACGGCATAGATATGCCGGCCGAGGGTCGTGCGGGTGAGCATGATGGAGATGATGATGGCCAGCACCACCATCACGATCACCGGATAGGGGATGCCCGGAAAGACCACGGTCGGAAACCCGTCCGACCCCACATTGACGACCCGGAAGAGCGCACCGTTGCCGAGCACGCCGAAGCTCTGCCCCAGGCCCGAGACGGGCCGGGCGCCGGTGATCTGGAGCGCGACGCCACGGGCGATCAGCATCATGCCGAGCGTGGCGATGAAGGGCGGCAGGTGCAGCCGCGTGACCGCGATGCCGTTGATCAAGCCGCACAGGGCGCCGACGATCACGCCGCCCAGCATGCCGACCGGTACCGGCACCCCGGCCTTGACGAGAAGCGCCGCCGCGACGCCGGCCAGCGCCAGCACCGAGCCGACCGACAGGTCGATCCCGCCGGTGATGATCACGCAGGTCGCGCCGAAGCCCAGAATGGCGATGGAGGTGACCTGCAGCGCGATCGTCATGCCGTTGCTGACGGTGAAGAAGGCGTTGCTCGTGACCGAAAAGGCGATGGTCAGGAGGAAAAGGCTGCCCAGGGCGGCGAATTTCTGCAAAAGGTCCTTGCGGCGCTCGCTCGTCATGCGGTTGCCCCGCTGCCGTGCTGGCCACCCGCAAGGCCGTAGCCCGATGCGTAGTGCATGATCTCTTCCTGGCTGGTGTGCGGTGTGTCGAGCGTGGCCATGATGCGGCCCTCGTGGAACACTGCGATCCGGTCCGTGACGCCGAGAATCTCCGGCAGTTCGGACGAAATGAGGATGACGCCGATCCCTTCGGCGGCGAGCGCATCCAGAAGCGTGTAGATGGCGAATTTGGCACCCACGTCGATGCCGCGCGTCGGCTCGTCGAAGATCATCACGCGCGATCCACGATACAGCCACTTGCCGATAACGATCTTCTGCTGGTTGCCGCCGGACAGGAGGCGCGTCACCTGGCGGGCCGACGGCGTCTTGATGGCGAGCTTGTCGATATAGTCGCGCGCGACAGCCTGTTCACGGCCGAAACGGATGAAGCCGAGCGGCCCGGACACCTTGTCCATGCTGGGCATGGTCATGTTTTCGGCCACCGTCATCTTGATGGCGAGCCCGTTGCCCTTGCGATCCTCCGACAGGTAGGCGAGCCCCTCGCGGATGGCGTCGCGCGGGTCGGCGATGGACAGGCTGCGGCCGTCGAACTCGATCCGGCCGGCATCCAGCGCATCGGCGCCGAAGATGGCGCGGGCGACTTCCGTCCGCCCGGCCCCCATCAGCCCCGCAAAGCCGAGGATCTCCCCACGGCGCAGTTCGAAGGAGATGTCTTCGAAGACGCCGCGCCGCGCCAGGCCGGTGGCCCGGAACAGGACCTCCTGCGTGGGGCGTGAGGTGCGGGGCGGGAACTTCTCTTCCAAAGAGCGCCCGACCATGTCGGAGACGATCTGGTCGACACTCGTATCGGCGAAGGCTCGGGTGGACACATAGGTGCCGTCGCGCAGCACGGTGACCCTGTCCACAATGGCGGCCATCTCGTCCAGCCGGTGCGAAATGTACAGGATGCCGACGCCGGCACGCTTGAGATCGTGGATGATGCGGAAGAGGACGCTCGTCTCGGACTCGGTCAGGGACGAGGTCGGCTCGTCCATGATCAGGACGCGCGCATTGAGCGACAGCGCCTTGGCGATCTCGACCATCTGGCACTGGGCGATGGACAGCCGCCGGACTTCGGCCGTGGGAGCGATATCGACGTCCAGGCGGCGCAGCAGCGCTTGCGCCTCGCCGTTCAGGCGCCGCCAGTCGACAAAGGGGCCACGCCGCGGCTCGCGCGCCAGGAAGATGTTCTCGGCCACCGAAAGATGCGGCACCAGGTTCAATTCCTGGTGGATGATGGCAATGCCGGCGGCTTCCGATTCGCGCGTGGAGACGAAGTGGCATTCCTGCCCGTCCAGGAGGATGCGGCCCTCATCCGCCTGATACAGGCCGCTGATCACCTTCATCAGGGTGGACTTGCCGGCACCGTTTTCACCGCAGACGGCATGGACCTCGCCGGCATGGAGATCGAGCGACACGCCGTTCAACGCCTTCACGCCCGGAAAGGTCTTGACGATCCCTTCCAGCGCCAGGACAGCGCGCGACGGTTCCACTCCCTTGTCCATGCGGCGCCCAACCCTCCCGTTGCTCGGCAACCTGTCCCGGGCGCCTCCTCGCGTCCAGGTCTTGGAGGCTTAATGCGACTTCCTCAACTGGTCAATCCAATTTCGTGATCTCGTGATGGTAAATGCCGCATACGGGCGTGGTCCAGCGCTATGATTGGAATTGGTCAGGCCAAACTAGCTTCGCGCTGAGTGGACCCACGTTGCAGATCGAGGGTATGCAGCGCGTCCTCCATGGACGACGCCAGATGGGCGCGGTCGCTGTTCGTGGTCTGCCATGCCGCAATCAGACCGCTCGTCTTGCCGTAGCTGTTATCCAGCACGCAGTGGGGGATGTCCGCAAGAACGCACATGATATGCCCGTGCATGCGGTCGGTGATCACCTGCCTGGCGGAGCCGAGAAGCGCGATCCCGCGGTCAAACCTGCGCGATGCGCGTTCCCGGTAGGCCAGTTCCGTCATGCGTGCGCGGCCGCCGAGCTGTCCCTTCAGGAGCCCGCGCAGGATCGCGGCATGTTTCGTGCGGCGCTGGAAATCCGCTTCCTCCTTCGGCCAGTCGCTCTGGACCGTTCCGGAACGGGCCAGCGCAGCGCTCGTATCGTGCTGGTCCCCCGCCTCGTGATCGTCGCGCAGGTTCAGGAGAAGGGCGTGGCGCGGCTCCGGCCGGCGCACCGGGCCGATGCAGAAGGCCATATCCGGCACAAGGCGCGTTTCACACTCGAACCAGCGCCGTGCGAATTCCAGGCTGCGCTGATCGCGCACAAGCAAGGTGAAGTTTCCGTGCTGCTCGATGGCGCGGGCCGTCGAATCTACGTTTTCCTGGGCGTTGAACTTGATCGTCTGCGGCAACTGAACGATGGGCCGACCTTTGAACCGGCTCAGGACCGCTTCGCGAAACGGACGGAACTTCGGCCAGACATCACCGAAGTTTCCGCCGCCGCTCAGGTAGATGGGTCCGTTGCCGACGGCATCTTCCATCCGGTCGCCGTCGAAGGTCCCAATCTCGCTGACATAGGACGCCGTCATGCCGTGGCGGTCGAAGTAGGCGAGTTCCCCCATCCAGATCGCGCTGTCCCCGATATTGTCGTAGTTGGGGAAATCCAGCAGCGCGAACTTGCGCGAAGGGTCGACGAGGTCGCGCAGCGAGTCTTCGATCTTCGCGTCGAGGCGCGCGACGATGGCGGCGTTGGTTTCCTGCATCATGCGTCTCCTGTGGCGGGGCGCCGGCGGCGCGCCAGCATGGCCGCGGCCATGTCCGTATAGGGTTTGAGGGTGCGACGGCCGAAGACCGCCAGGAATGCGGCATAGACGACGCCGCCCAGGGCGACGTTCAGTGCCAGCGCCACGAAGGGCGAGGTGACGAGGGACGCGATCTCCGCCTTGCTCAGCCAGACCGTCGCGGCCATCAGGACCGAGCCGGCCAGCGGCAGGGCGACCGCGCGGATCGTGCCCATGGGGGCAATGCCGACATGGCGGGACAGGAGGTACTGCTGATAGGGCATGGTGAGCCACGCCCGCAGCGTGTAGCCGGCCGCCACCCAGACCACGCCATAGGGCACGAGGAGCCAGGTCAGGAGGAGCGTTGCGGCCAGCTGCAGCGCGGCGACGGACATGATCGTGTGAGCCTTGTCCACGGCGGCGAGCGCCGGCGCGGCAAAGACGTTCATCACGAAGGGCACGGCCATCAGCACCAGCACCGAGGCGATGGGGCCGGTATCCTGCCACTGGCTGCCGAAGAGTAGGTGGATTGTCTCTTCCGACAGGGCGCCGAAGCCCAGGAGCAGCGGAAAGGTGCCGAGCGCCGCCGCGCCGACGATCCGGTTATAGGCGTTGCGCAATGCCTGCGGGTCGTTCTGCAGGCGTGACAGGGTGACGAGCGATACGCTGCCGATGGGCGCCAGGACCGCCTGGCCGATCAGTTCGATCAGGCGCCAGGCCACCCGGTAGCGCCCGACCTCCGCCGCGCCGTACCAGCGCGAGATGAAGATGTCCTGCACCCGTGTGAGCAGCATCCAGAGAAGCTGGCTCACCATCAGGCTCAGGCTGAAGCCGAGGACGCCGCGGAACCGGGCCATGTCGAAGCGCAGCCGTGGCATCCAGGGAAAGAAAATCCAGCCGAGCGCCACCGTCACGACCGCCTGGACGCCCGCCTGCACCACGAGCGCATAGACGCCGAAGCCCGACAGGGCCGCCGCGATGGCCGCCCCGCCCGACAGGAGGCTGGCCGCCATGCTCTGCGCCGCCAGGTTGCGGTGGCGGAAATCACGGGCAAGCCGGGCATTGTGGATGACGGCGAGCGAGCCGAGCGGAATCAGGAAAGCAAGCCATTTGAGGATCGGCTCGACCGCCGGATCGCGCACCGCACCGGCATAGAAGGGCGCGGCGGCATAGATGCCGATCCCCATGGCGATGCTGAAGACGACCAGTGCCCAGAAGGCGGTGTCGGCCAGTTCCTCGTCCAGCGCATACTGGCGCGTCACGGCATCGCCGAAGCCCCCGAAGGCGATGATCCGGCCGACTTCGGTGAACAGGCTGGCCAGTGCGAAGGTGCCGAACTCCGCCGGGCCGAGAACCCGGGCCAGCACCAGGAAGATGACGAAGGTCGCAACCGTGCTGAAAGCCACGCGCAGCACGGACCAGAGGACGGAGAAGACGGTCTTGTGCTTGAGGTCCGTCGTGGCCGCGGCCGTATCGCTCATGCGCGCTCAGCCTGCCTGCGGGCGGTTCAGCCAGTAGCTCATCATGCCGGACAGGCTGTCGCGCACGGTGGCGCGCCAGGTCAGGCCGAGGCCGGGGCTCAGGGTCTGCCCCGTGAACAGTTCGCGCGCGGCCATGCGCAGGTCCCAGCGGAGCATGCCGCGCATGTTGGAACCACGGTCGAACATGTATTTGGCGTAGAGCGCGCCGTTGCCGAAGGCATAGCCGGCATGCAGGCGGTGGACATCCTCCGGCCGCCGCCGCCCATGGAAATGGTGAACCAGCATGGCGGGTTCGTAGGCGACACCCATCCCGGCCTTGAAGACGCGGTGGATGTAGTCCGTATCCTCGCCAGAGCGGAACCGCGCCCCGGCGCCGAACCGCTCGTCGAAACCGCCGATCCGCTCGGGGATGGTGCGTGGAAAGGCCATGTTGCAGCCGTGCACGAAGCCGCCCGGATGCAGCGTACGGTCGAGGCGCGCCGGCTCGGCGTCGGTCTTGATCGTCACGGGGAGGTCACGCGCATCGCCGAGCTCCACCCGGCCACCGCGCAGGATCGGCTCGGCATCGTTGCGGAAAGCCGCCGCCACGCGGGTGAAATATTCAGGCGCCAGCGCGCAGTCGTCGTCGGTGAAGGCGAGGAGGTTTCCGCGCGCTGCGGCCAGACCCGTGTTGCGCGCCACCGACAGGCCCGGGCGCGGCTCGCGCAGAAGGCGCACCGAGAGGGGCGCCGTCGCGGCGAAGGCCTCCACAATCTGCGGTGTCGCATCGGTGGAGCCGTTGTCCACGAAGACGAGTTCCAGATCCAGCCCGTCAGCCCGCTGCGCGGCCTGCGCAACGGCGTCCAGGCAGACAGACAGCCCATCCGCACGGTTGCGGGACGATACGACCAGGCTGATCGACATATCTCCCGAAGGCATAGGCACTCCATCAACTTTCGGTCGAGACGGCACAGTAACCGTCATCTGGCACTGCGGCAAGAAATTTGTGCTCTGCAACATAGCCGTGTGTTGCTTATCAAACCTGTAAAAGGGGCGTGAGAAGGGCAAGCACTTCGTGACCGCAATCTAGGGTTGCTCATTCAACGAAAAGAGTGTCGATTCGCCAAGAGATTGAAGGCGCGTTCAACGCAGGGCGCGCCGCTCTATGGATGGAGCTGACATGACCCGTTACGCCCTTGCCCTGGCTGCGACGATCGGCCTTGCCGGCGCCGCCCACGCACAGGATCCGCAGACCTGTTCGACCGTCCGCCTGTCCGATCCGGGCTGGAGCGACATCACCTCCACCAATGCGCTCGCGTCCGAAGTGCTGGCGGGGCTCGGCTACACGCCCGACGTCAAGACCTTGTCGGTCCCGATCGGCTACCAGGCGCTCGGCAACAAGGAGATCGACGTCTTCCTGGGCAACTGGATGCCGGCACAGACCGCCTTCCGCAAGGAACTCGATTCGCGCGGGGCGGCAGAGGAACTCACCCGCAACCTGACCGGCGCCAAGTTCACGCTCGCCGTTCCGTCCTATGTGGCGCAGGAAGGTGTGCGCGACGTCAAGGACCTGTCCTCCAATGCCCAGCGCTTCAACTCGCGCATCTATGGCATCGAGGCCGGGGCCCCCGCCAACGAGAACATCGAGAAGATGATCGCCGATCCCGCCTTCGGCCTGTCGGGCTGGCAACTGACCGCATCGTCCGAACAGGGCATGCTGGCGCAGGTGCAGCGGGCTGAGCGGCGCAAGGAATGGGTGGCCTTCCTGGCCTGGGCGCCGCATCCGATGAACACGCAGTTCGATATTACCTACCTGTCCGGTGCCGACGACTATTTCGGGCCCGATTATGGTGGCGCAGAGGTCTTTACCTTGGCCCGGACGGGCTATGGCCAGGAATGCCCGAATGCGGCCAAGCTCTTCAGCCAACTGGTCTTTTCCGTCGACATGGAGAACCAGATGATGGAGGCGCTGGCCGCCGGGACCGAGCCGCGCGCCGCTGCCAAGGCCTGGCTGGCGGCCAATCCGACGGTCCTGGACGGCTGGCTCGACGGTGTTGAGACCCTGGCCGGCGAACCCGGCCTTCCCGCCGTCAAGGCTTCCATCGGCGGTTGAGCAGCAGCCCTGAACGAACGTCCGGCCGGCCCTTCGAGGGCCGGTCTTTGTTTCCCGCAGCGAGCGATATGTCCATGGCCACCCGCCGTCCCAATATCCTGATCGTCATGGTCGATCAGCTCAATGGCACCTTCTTTCCCGATGGGCCGGCCGAGTTCCTGAAAGTGCCGCATCTGCGCCGGCTGGCCGAACGCTCCATGCGCTTTGCCAACGCCTATACGGCAAGCCCGCTCTGCGCCCCGGCCCGGGCCTCCTTCATGAGCGGGCAGCTTCCCTCGGCCACCCGCGTCTACGACAATGCGGCGGAGTTCTCCTCGGAGATCCCGACCTTCGCCCATTATCTGCGGCTGGCCGGCTATCGGACCATCCTGTCCGGCAAGATGCACTTCGTCGGCCCCGACCAGCTCCACGGTTTCGAGGAGCGGCTGACCACGGATGTCTACCCGGCCGATTTCGGCTGGACGCCGGACTATGCGCGCCCGGGCGAGCGTATCGACTGGTGGTACCACAATCTCGGCTCCGTCACCGGGGCGGGCGTGGCGGAGATCACCAACCAGCTCGAATATGACGACGAGGTCGCCTACCATGCCGGCGCGCGGCTCTATGACCTTGCCCGCCGTCAGGACGACCGACCCTTCTGCCTGACGGTCTCCTTCACCCACCCGCACGACCCCTATGTGGCGCGCCGCCGCTTCTTCGACCTGTATGAAGACTGCCCCGCTTTGCAGCCGCAGCTTGCCCGGCAGGCGGAGCCCGATCCGCACACGCTGCGGCTCATGGCAGCCTGCCAGGACGAGGAATATGCGATCACGCCGGATATGGTGGCACGGGCGCGGCAGGCCTATTTCGCCAATATCTCCTATATCGACGAGAAGATCGGCGAGCTGATCGACATATTGGAGCGGACCCGCATGGCCGAGAATACGGCCATTCTCTTCCTGTCCGACCATGGCGACATGCTGGGCGAGCGCGGCCTGTGGTTCAAGATGAACTTTTTCGAGGGATCGGCCCGGGTGCCTTTGATGCTCGCCGCACCCGGCCTCGAGCCGGGCCGCTGCGATACGCCCGTCTCGACGATGGATATCGTGCCGACGCTGTCGGCCCTGGCCGGGCAGGCGCCCGGCGCGGCCGCGCAATGGCTGGACGGCGTATCGCTCCTCGACACGCTTCATACCGGGGACAGGCCGCCGGTGCGCATGGAATATGCCGCCGAGGGCAGCGTCGCGCCCATGGTGTCGCTGCGGCGGGGGCGCTTCAAGTTCAACCGCTGCGCGGCCGATCCCGACCAGCTCTTCGACCTTTCCGCCGACCCGCTGGAGCGCCGGAACCTCGCCGGCCAGGCCGAGCACGAAAAGGTCTGCGCCGCGCTGGCCGCGGAGGTCGACAGGCTGTGGGACCTCGACGCCTTGGACAAGGCGGTGCGGGAAAGCCAGGCGCGGCGGCACGTCACCTATGCGGCCCTGCGCAATGGCGCCTATTATCCGTGGGACCACCAGCCGCTGCAACGCGCCTCGGAGCGTTACATGCGCAACCACATGGACCTGAACATACTGGAGGAAGCCCAGCGCTATCCGCGCGGGGAATGACGAGATCGCCAACTGGCTAAAACTTTTAGGGGCAATTATCGTGTAAGCAAACTATCACGGGTTTGTCGCGGACCTGTCGGGCGGGATGGCTAGGAGGGGCCTACCGGCATGGCTATGACAGCTCTGCAAAGGGAGAGAGATCGCATGAGAACACTCGGCTTGTCCGCGACCGCACTCGTCGCGCTTTTCATCAGCGGCACTGCCGCCAGCGCACAGACGGAAATCCAGTGGTGGCATTCCATGGCCGGCGAACTCGGCCAGAAACTGGAAGCGCTGGCCACCGGCTTCAACGAAACGCAATCGGACTACCGCGTCGTCCCGCTCTATCGCGGCACCTATCCCGAATCCATGACGGCGGCCATCGCAGCCTTCCGCGCCAATGAGCAGCCGCACCTCCTGCAGGTGTTCGAAGTCGGCACCGGCACCTTCATGGCCGCTGGCGAGGCGATCTACCCCGTCCAGGAACTGATGGGCGATACGGGCAAGACCTTCGATCCCGAAAGCTACCTTCCTGCCGTGACCGGCTACTACCAGACGGGCGAGGGCACGCTCCTGTCCTTCCCCTTCAACTCGTCGAGCGTCATCCTCTATTACAACAAGGATGCCTTCGAGGCGGCCGGGCTCGATGCGGACAACCCGCCCAAGACCTGGGACGCGCTGGCCGATGCCGCCCGCAAGATCACCCAGTCCGGGACCAAGGCCTGCGGCCTCACGACCACCTGGCCGGCCTGGGTGAACCTGGAAAACCTGTCCGCCTGGCACAACAAGCCGATCGCCACGCAGCAGAACGGCATGGCGGGCCTCGATGCCGAGTTCGTCTTTGACGATGCCGGGCTGGTCGCCCGACACTGGGCCAACCTTGCCGAATGGCAGAAGGACGGGCTCTACCAGTATCGCGGACGCACCAACACGGCCGGACCGTCCTTCAATTCGGGCGAATGCGCGATGCTGCTCGAATCCTCGGCCGGCCGCGCCTCCATCACCGCCAATGCCGATTTCGATGTCGGCTATGCGATGATGCCCTATTACGACGATGTCGAGGGCGCGCCGCAGAATTCGATCATCGGCGGCGCCTCGCTCTGGGTCCTGCGCGGCAAGGACGAGGCGAGCTACAATGGGGTCGCCGACTTCCTGGCCTATCTGTCGCAGCCCGACATTCAGAGCCAGTGGCACCAGACGACCGGCTACCTGCCGATCACCAAAGCCGCCTTCGAGGCGACGGAGGCTTCCGGCTTCTACGAAAAGAACCCGGGCGCCGACACCGCGATCCGCGAGATCAACCTGAACCCGCCGACGGAGAACTCCCGGGGCCTGCGGTTCGGCAACTACGTGCAGATCCGCACCATGTTCGAGGAAGAGCTGGAGGCGGCGCTCGGCGGACAGAAGACGCCGGAAGCCGCCGTTGCCGATGCCCAGCGGCGCGGCAACGAAATGCTGCGTGAGTTCGAGGCGCAGCAGCAATAGCCCCGACCGCCTAAAAACGCACGGGTGCGGCCCGTCCGCACCCGTGCGTCCATCGCCTTTCCACGACCTGACCGGGAGCTCGACGGCCCATGGCTGAGAAGCGCGTCACCTTCGGCGGGACGGCTCTGCCGATCCTTCTTCTGGCCCCGCAGCTCGCGATCACGGCCATCTTCTTCTTCTGGCCGGCGATCCAGGCGGTCCGGCAATCGCTGTACCGTTCCGACGCCTTCGGCTTCGGCGAACGCTTCGTGGGGGGCGCCAATTTCAGCCAGCTCTTCGCGTCCAGCCGGTACTGGGAGTCGGTCCAGGTCACCTTCCTCTTCGCCGCGGCGGTCTGCGCCATCACCCTGTGCGTGGCGCTGGCCTTCGCCGCCGCCGTGGATCGGCTGATCCGCTCCCGCACGACCTACTCGACACTCCTGATCTGGCCCTACGCCGTGGCGCCCGCAGTGGCCGGCATTCTCTGGTGGTTCCTGTTCAACCCGTCGATCGGCATCCTGGCCTATGGACTGCGGGGCCTTGGCGTGAACTGGAACCATTTCACCGATGGCGGGCAGGCGCTGCTCCTGACCATCGTGGCGGCAAGCTGGGCGCAGGTTTCCTACAATTTCATCTTCTTCCTGGCGGGACTTCAGTCCATCCCGCGCTCGCTCATCGAGGCGGCGGCCATCGACGGCGCCTCGCCGGCCAAGCGCTTCTTCACCATCACCCTGCCGCTCCTGTCGCCGACCATCTTCTTCCTGTCTGTGGTCAACATGGTCTACGCCTTCTTCGACACGTTCGGCATCATCGACACCACGACCGAGGGTGGCCCCGGCCGGCAGACGACGACGCTCGTCTACCAGGCCTATACGGACGGCTTCCTGGGGCAGAACTTCGGGTCTTCCGCCGCGCAATCGGTCATCCTGACCATGGTCGTCATCCTTCTGACCGTCATCCAGTTCCGCTTCGTCGAGCGGCGCGTCCACTACTGAGAAGGCTAAGGGGGGAGAAGGGTCCATGGTTGAAAACCGCCCGCTCTATACGTTCCTGACGCATCTCGTCCTGATCCTGGGCGTGGCGCTGGTGCTGTTTCCCGTATGGGTCGCCTTCGTCGCCTCCACCCATACGAGTTTTCGCCTGAACAGCGGCCTTGCGCCGCTGTGGCCGGGCGATGCGCTGTGGGCCAATTACGCCGCCGTCCTGTCGGACGGGGCGAGCAGCAACGGCCTGCCGCCGGTCCTTCCCATGATGCTGAACTCGCTCGTCATGGCGCTTGGCATCGCGCTCGGCAAGATCGTCATCTGCATCCTGTCGGCCTTTGCGATCGTCTATTTCCGGTTCCGCTTCCGCATGATCGCCTTCTGGCTGATCTTCATGACGCTGATGCTGCCGGTGGAGGTGCGCATCGTGCCCACGTTCCAAGTGGTCGCGGGGCTCGGCATGCTCAACTCCTATGGCGGGCTGATCATCCCCCTGATCGCCAGCGCCACGGCCACCTTCCTGTACCGGCAGGTGTTCCTGTCCGTCCCCGACGAAATGCTGGAAGCGGCGCGGATCGACGGGGCGGGGCCGCTGAAGTTCCTGTGGGACATCCTCATCCCGCTGACCCGGACCTCCACCGCCGCGCTCTTCGTGATCCTGTTCGTCTATGGCTGGAACCAGTATCTCTGGCCGCTGCTCGTCACCACCCAGCCCGATCACTACACCGTCGTCATGGGCATCCAGCGCATCGCGCGGGCGGTCGATTCAGAGCCCGTCTGGAACATCGTCATGGCCGTCGCCGTGCTGGCCATGCTGCCGCCGGTCATCGTCGTCGTCGCCATGCAGAAGCTGTTCGTGCGCGGCCTTACCGAAACGGAGAAGTGAGGACATGGCGTCCATCGTCTTGAGCAATGTCCGCAAGGTCTATCCCGGCGGACAGGAGGCCGTGAAAGGCATTTCACTCGACATTGCGGATGGGGAGTTCGTGGTGCTGGTGGGGCCGTCCGGCTGCGGCAAGTCCACCCTCCTGCGCATGGTGGCCGGGCTGGAAACCATCACCGAAGGCGAATGCCGGATCGGCGACAGGGTGGTCAACACGGTCGAGCCGGCCGAGCGGGATATCGCCATGGTGTTCCAGAACTATGCGCTCTACCCGCATATGAGCGTGCGGCAGAACCTGGCCTATGGCTTGCGCAACCGGGGCACGCACAAGGACGAGATCGCCCGGCGTATTGCGCAAACCGCGAAAGTGCTGGAGATCGAGCCCTTCCTCGATCGCAAGCCGCGCCAGCTTTCGGGCGGGCAGCGCCAGCGCGTGGCCATGGGACGGGCCATCGTGCGCGAGCCGGCCGCCTTCCTGTTCGACGAGCCCCTGTCCAACCTCGATGCCAAGCTGCGCGTCCAGATGCGCGCGGAGATCCGCTCGCTTCAACATCGCCTGCGCACCACGAGCCTGTACGTGACCCACGATCAGCTCGAGGCCATGACCCTGGCCGACCGCCTCGTCGTCATGAATGGCGGTGCCGTGGAGCAGGTGGGCACGCCGCTGGACGTGTATAAGCGCCCCCGCACCCTCTTCGTGGCCGGTTTCATCGGCTCGCCTGCCATGAACCTCGTGCCGCTGGACGGCCAGGCCATCGCGTCCGGTCTGCCCGGAGCGCTTGTCGGTACAGGCGGAACGCTTGGCATCCGCCCCGAGGATATGCGCATGGGTGCCCCGCGAAACGAAGGCGAGATCGGGCTCGACCTCACCATCGCCGCCGTCGAGATGGTGGGTGCCGAAACCTATGTCTATGGCACGCGGGACGGGCTTGCCGCGCCGGTCGCCATCCGCATGCCGGGCTATCAGCGGCACGAGATCGGCGAGCGCTTCGGCGTCAGCGCCCCGGTCGATCGACTCCATATCTTCGGCACGGACGGGGTCCGGCGCGACTGACGGAACCCTTGTCTTCCGGCCGGCGTTGGAAAGGTGATGAAATAATAACCTTGCTGCGCGGTGCGGCAAAGTGTAGAAGCAACGCATATGCCGCTTGCGGGAGAGACTGGCCTTCAAAGGCCGGCGCCGAAGGAGCAACCGCCCCGGAATCTCTCAGGCAAAAGGACCGCGCGGCAGGTCAACATCCGGAGAGTGGTGGCAACCAGCCCACCCGCCGAAGGAGAAAGCGCTGCCGGGATCTCCCGGCTGACGTGAAGCTCTCAGGCCAATGACGGATGGGGCACGCAGGACACCGCGCTTCAGGTGCGGTCGAAAGGACGTGTCATGACCTCGATAGCAGTTATCGGAGCCGGGATCACCGGCATCACCACAGCCTACAAGCTGATGAAACAGGGCCTGGACGTGACGGTCTTCGACCGCAACGGCTATGCCGCGATGGAAACCTCCTTCGCCAATGGCGGGCAGCTGTCCGCGTCCAATGCGGAGGTCTGGAACTCGCCGGCCACCTTCATCAAGGGCCTCAAATGGATGCTGCGCAAGGATGCGCCGCTGCTCGTCCATCCGGCGCCGACCTGGCACAAACTTTCCTGGATGGCCGAATTCGTCCTGGCCGCCCGCAATTACGAAGCCAACACGATCGCCACCGTCAAGCTGGCCATCGCGGCGCGCCAGCACCTCATCGACATGGCCGAGGCCGAAGGATTCGACTTCGACCTGGAAAAGCGCGGCATCCTGCATGTCTATGAATCCAAGGCGGAGTTCGAGCATGCGGAGCGTGTCAGCGCCCTCTATCGCAAGGGTGGCCTGGAACGCCGTTCGCTGACCAATGCGGAAATTCACGCCATTGAGCCGGCCCTGGCGGGTGATTTCTACGGCGGCTTCTTCACGGAAAGCGATTTTACCGGCGATATTCACCGCTACACGCGGGGCCTGGCCGAAGCCTGCGCGCGGCAGGGCGTCACCTTCCGCTACGACACCGCCATTACCGGCCTGTCACGCGGGGCCGACGGCGTGACCGTCGCCTTCGGAGGCGCTGACGGCCTGGCCGCGCAGGCGGCGCGCTTCGACGCCGTCGTCATCTGCGCCGGTGTCGAAAGCCGGCGCTTCGCCGCCATGCTGGGCGACCGGCTGAACATCTATCCGGTCAAGGGCTATTCCATCACCGTCCAGCTTCACGACGCGGCGAGCCGCCAGGGCGCGCCCTGGGTCAGCCTGCTCGACGACAAGGCCAAGATCGTGACCAGCCGGCTCGGCGAGGACCGCCTGCGCATTGCCGGGACCGCCGAGTTCGCGGGCTACAACCGCGATATCCGAATGGATCGGATCCGTCCCCTGGTGGATTGGTGCCGCATGCGCTTTCCGGGCGTGTCCACGGCCGCTTCCGTGCCTTGGGCGGGCCTGCGCCCGATGATGCCGGACATGCTGCCCCGCGTCGGTCGGGGCAAGGCGAAGGGCGTTTATTACAATACCGGCCACGGCCATCTTGGCTGGACGCTGAGCGCCATCACCGCCGATACGATCGCCGCCGAGGTGGCGGGAGATTACCGCGCGAAGGCCGTGTCCGGCGCGCTGCCTTCTGTCGATGCCATCCGGGCCGAAGCCGAGCGCAAGGCCGCCTGAGGCACGCTTATCCAACGGGAAGGGGGTGGCGGTGGCGTCATCCCCCTCTATCTTGTCTGCGACATGCAGGCTCATGACACCATAGATTTTCGCAAACAGGCGCTGTTCCTCGATTTCGACGGAACGCTCGTCGATTTTGCCGACGACCCGATGGCCGTCGCCATCCGGCCGGCCACCTTCGCCAGCCTGCGCATCCTGCAGGACAGGCTGGACGGCGCGCTGGCCATCGTCAGCGGCCGGCGCATCGCCGATCTGGACCATTTCCTGGCGCCCTGGACCTTCAGCGCCGCAGGCGTGCATGGGCTCGAGCTGCGGCAGGCGCCGGGATCACAGGTCCGGCGCGTGGCGCGGCCTGAGGACCTGGAGCCGGTGCGCATCGCGCTGGCCGCAGGCGTTGCCACGGAAGGGCGCCTTCGCCTGGAAGACAAGGGTACAGCGCTCGTCCTTCACTATCGCGGTGCGCCGGAGCTGGCCGGCTCTGCCAGCCGGCTGATGGAGGACGCCGTGGCGGGCCTCGACGGGCTGAAGGTCATGGCCGGCAACAATATCGTGGAAGTGCACCCCGCGGGGATGGACAAGGGGGAGGCGCTGGCGGCCCTCATGGCATCGGCCCCCTTTGCCGGCCGTGTTCCCATCTATGCCGGCGACGATACGACGGACGAATTCGCATTCCGTGCGCTGGCGCGCTGGAACGGCATCGGCATCAAGGTGGGCGAGGGACAGACGGCCGCCACGCGCCGCCTTCGAGATGTCGCGGCAGTCGAGCGTTGGTTGAACGAGGAGGCCGCAAGGCAGGCATGACGGATCGGCAAAAGCGACTGGTCGTGGTTTCCAATCGGGTCGGCCCGCTCAGCGACGAGGGGAAGGCCGGCGGCCTGGCCGTGGGCCTGGCCGATGCGCTGCGGCGGCGCGGAGGCCTGTGGTTCGGTTGGAGCGGTGAGGTCTCTACGCAAGGAACCTTCAGCGAGCTGAAGACCGAGATCGTCGGATCGACCGCCATGGTGACGATCGATCTGAACGAGGAGGAACTGCAAGGCTTCTATTTCGGCTATGCGAACAAATCGCTGTGGCCACTCCTACACTATCGCCTGGACATTGCCCAGTTCGACCGCCAGTCCGACCGCATCTACCGCTCCGTCAACCAGCGCTTCGCGGCCCGGCTCTCTCCGCAGATCGATGGCAACGATATCGTCTGGGTCCATGATTACCATTTCTTCTACCTGGGGTCGGAGCTCCGGCAGTGCGGCTTTGGCGGCCGCCTCGGCTTCTTCCTGCACATTCCCTTCTGCCCGCCGGAAATCCTGACGGCCCTGCCGTCGAGCCACGATCTCGTCCGGGCCATGCTCGCCTATGACGTGATCGGCTTCCAGACGGAGGTGGACCGCCGCAACTTCGTGGCCTTCTGCGTGCAGGAACTGGGCGGCGAAGATTTCGGCGACGGGCGGATTCGTGTGCGCGGCCGCACGGTGCGCGTCAGCGCCTTCCCCATCGGCATCGATGCCGAAGGCTTTGCAGACTTTGCCCTGACGCCCGAGGCCGTCGAACACGAGGATATGGTGCGCGACATCGCCCATGGCCGCCACCAGATCGTGGGCGTCGACCGGCTGGACTATTCCAAGGGCATCATCGAGCGCCTGCGCGGCTTCGAGCAGCTTCTGGAGGACTATCCCGAAAACCGCGGCGCATCGCAGTTCCTCCAGGTGGCGCCGCTGTCGCGCTCGGAGCTGGACGCCTATGCCGAGCTGCGCAACGAGGTCGAGCAGCTGGCGGGCAACATCAACGGACGCTTCGCCACGCTGGACTGGACGCCGGTGCAGATCATGACGCGGGGCTTCACGCGGCGGGCCCTGGCCGGCATCTACCGCGCGGCGCGGGTCTGCATGGTGACACCGCTGCGCGACGGCATGAACCTCGTGGCCAAGGAATATATCGCTGCACAGGATGTTCGCGACCCCGGGGTACTCGTGCTGTCGCGCTTTGCCGGCGCGCGCGAGGAGCTGGCCGAGGCGCTGATCGTCAATCCCTATTCCTCGGAAGATGTGGCGCGCGCCATGCAGCGCGCGCTCACCATGTCGCTGGCCGAGCGGCTGGAACGGCACGCGGCACTGCGCAAGACGGTCTTCGGCAACACGGCCGCTCACTGGTGCGCGGCCTTCCTCAACGCGCTCGAGGACGAGGCGCCGGGTGCGAGCTCGGAAGGCGATCCCGTCATCGCGCCGTAAGGTGCTCGAGGCAACGGGTAGCGTCTGGTCAGCCGGCCCGGTCCTCATGTAGAAGCAAAGCCCTGGAAGCAGTCGATCATTCGTGCGTCGCCGACCGGCACGCCGGAAAGAGGATGAGCATGTCGCAGAAAATCGAGGCACTGAAGTCCGTCCTGTCCGGGCAGCCCGTCATTCCCGTCGTGGCCGTCGAAAGCGCGGCATCGGCCGTCGATCTGGCGCGTGCCCTGGCCGCGGGCGGCCTGCCTGCCATCGAGATCACCCTTCGCACCCCGGCCGCGCTGGATGCGATCCGCGCCGTCAGCGCCGAGGTGCCGGAGGCGATCGTCGGCGCCGGAACCATCCTGACCCCGGAACAATACGACGCCGCCGAAGAGGCCGGAGCCCGCTTCATCGTATCGCCCGGTGCGACCATGGAAGTGCTGGACGCGGCGGGCGCAGGCGAAGCGCCGCTCCTGCCCGGCGCCGCAACGCCGAGCGAACTCATGGCGATGATCGAGGAAGGCTACGAGCTCTTAAAGTTCTTTCCGGCCGAGCAGCTCGGCGGCATCGCCTATCTGAAGGCGCTCGCGCCCGTCTTCCAATCCATCACCTTCTGCCCGACGGGCGGCGTGTCGCCCGCCAATGTCCGCGATTACCTGGCCCTGCCCAATGTGATCTGCGTCGGCGGTTCCTGGGTCGCGCCCAAGGACAAGCTGGCCGCGGGCGACTTTGCCGCCATCACGGCCCTGGCTGCGGAAGCGGCCGCCCTGCGCGGGTGACACGGCCATGAGCGCGCCCGCACCGGACGACCTGTCGGCCTATGCGCCGCGGCAGCACCCTGGCGCGGCACGGCTGGAAGGCCGTCTCGTGCGGCTGGAGCGCGTCGTGCCGGCCCATCTGCCGGCGCTCTATGCCGCCTTCAGCGCGCCGGGGGCAGAGGGGAACTGGACCTATCTGCCCTACGGCCCCTTTGCCGACGCGGCCGCCTTCGAGGCGTTCGCCGAGCGCACCTATTTCGGGGACGATCCCTGTTTTTTCACCGTCCTGTCGCGTGAGACGGGCGCACCGCTTGGCGTCCTCTCCTTGATGCGGATCGATACGGCCAACGGGGTGATCGAAGTCGGCCATATCTGCTTCTCGCCGGCGCTGCAGCGCCGGCCGGAGGCGACCGAAGCGCAGTATCTCTTGATGAAGCATGTCTTCGATACGCTCGGCTACCGGCGCTACGAGTGGAAGTGCCACAACGACAATGCGCCGTCCCACGCGGCCGCGCTGCGTCTGGGCTTCCGCTTCGAGGGTCTGTTCCGCCAGCACATGATCGTAAGGGGGCGCAACCGCGACACCGCCTGGTACGCCATTCTGGATCATGAATGGCCGGCTTTGCGCTCCGCCTTCGAAACCTGGCTCAGCGCCGAAAATTTCGACGCCGAGGGCCGGCAGCGGCGGCGTCTTCAGGACTGCCGCCCGGCCATGGCCACGCATTGAGGGCAATCCGCGATTGAAGGTCGGCAGGATTTGAAGCCTGGCAGGATTTGAAGGTTGGCAGGGGCGCCGGCATGCGGTGCCCCCGCTCGTGTCAGCTCTTGGCCGGCACGACCGTGATCAGCGCGGAGGCCGGATAGACGCTCTCATAGAGCACGCCATCGCCCGGAGAGAACTCCAGAACGGTGCGCCCCTCTTCGTCGGCCATCACCAGCGTGCCGTTGATCCCCTTGCGCCACCAGCTCGCCTTGGCAAGATCGGCCGAGGCCAGGCAGCCGGGGCCCATCGGAATCCGGCCCCAGTCGCCGTTGGCCTGGGCCGGTGCGCCCACCTTGCAGGTCGTGCCGTTGCGCAGGTCGATGAAGCGCAGCGCGCTGCGATCCTCTCCTGTGGGAGCGGGCACGGAATGGGTGATCTCGTCCGCGGGCGACAGGGTCGCCAGCAGCGTTTCATGCGCGGCAACAGTGGAGCCTTGCATGTTCGATACGGCGATCACGCCCGCCAGACCGATGGAAAGAACCATCACGGCGTAATTCATGGCGATCCCTCCTTTCGGGTTGCGGAACGGAGAGTATAGCTTTCTTAAGCTTACCAGAAGGTTAAGCGTGCAGCGGAACGCCCGCTTTCGCGCATTCGGGAACCGGCGTCAGCACGTCGCGCCCGGAGAAGAAGGCCGTGACATTGTCCACCACCAGCTGGCCCATGGCCGCGCGCGTGTGCAGCGATGCTGAGCCGACATGCGGCAGGAGCACCGCGTTCGGCAGGTCGATCAGGGCCTGCGGAACGTGCGGTTCCTTTTCGAAGACGTCGAGCCCGGCCGTCTTGATCGTCCCGGCCGCAAGGGCCGCGATCAGGGCCGGCTCGTCGACGGTGGTGCCGCGGCCGATATTGATGAGGATGCCATCGGGGCCGAGTGCTTCGAGCACGCGCGCATCGACCGCCTTGTCGGTGGACGCGCCGCCCGGCGCGGCGATGATCAGCGTATCGACCGCGCCCGCCAGACCTTCCAGCGTGTCGTGATATTCATAGGCGACATCGTCGCGGCGGCGGCGGTTATAGTAGGCGATGCCGACGCCAAAGGCTTCCAGCCGCCGGGCAATGGCCATGCCGATCCGCCCAAGGCCCATGATGCCGGCCGTGCGGCCGCGCAGCGTGCCCGTGGTGAGCGGGTAGGGGCCCTTGGCTTCCCAAAGGCCGGCGCGCAGGTGCCGTTCGGCCTGCGGCAGCTCACGCACCGTCATCAGGAGAAGGCCCAGCGCCGTATCGGCCACTTCTTCCGTCAGGACGTCCGGCGTGTTGGTGACCATGATGCCCTTGGCGGCGGCATGGGCGGCATCGACGCTGTCATAGCCGACCCCGAAGCTGCCGATGATCTGCAGCCCGGGCAGGGCGTCCATCATGGCCGCCGATACGTTGCCGAAGGATGCGATGGCCCGAATTTCCTGCCGCTCGGCCGGGCTCAGGCCGTCCAGTCCGGTTTCCGTGAGGTCGCGAACGTCGAAGCGCTCCTGAAGCGCTGCGCGGGCGGCCGCATGGAAACCGACGGGAACGAGAACGGGAACGCTTTTGAGGTCTGCCATGTCGTGTCGTTTCCTCTTCTTTACGCGCGGTCAATGCCGCTGCTGGATTGCCGGATCTTGAGCTGCGGGGTGATCAGGACGACCGATTCCTCCGGCGGAGCGCCGTTCAGGCGGGCCAGGAGCGAGGCCGCGGCCCGCTGGCCGACCTCGCTCTGGCCGTTGGCCACCGTCGTCAGCGACGGCATGGCGATGGCCGCCTCGTCGATATCGTCATATCCCGTGACGGCAATGTCGATTCCGGGACGGATCCCTTCGCGCGCCAGCCCGTACATGAAGCCGAGCGCCACGAGATCGGAGAAGCAGACCACGGCCTGCGGCCGGTCGGCGAGCCGCAGAAAGCCGGACACCGCGTCGAACCCCGAATGGCGGCTGCGCGGTCCGGGAATGCGCCAGTCCGCGCGGAAGGCGATCCCGGCCTCTTCGAGCGCCTGCCGGTAGCCGCGCTCGCGCTCGCGCCCGGTGGAGGTCAGGTCGGTGCCCCCGATCATGGCGATGCGGCGGTGGCCCTGTTCGATCAGGTGGTTGACGGCAAGGCGCATGCCGTAGCTGTCATCGCCCCGGAAGGAGGCGACGCCGCAACCTTCCACCGTCCGCGCGATGAGCGTGACGGGCAGGTCGTTCTCTTCCGCAAGGTGGATGTCGGGCGCCGGCGTGCCGATGGCCGGCGACATGATCAGCCCGTCGGCGCCGAGCTGCAGCATCGTATCGACGAAGGCGCGCTGCTTGGCGAGCTGGTCGTAATGATTGCACAGGACGAAGGTCTGGCGGTGGCGGTCGAGCTCGTTCTCGATGGCTTTCAGGATTTCGCCGAAGAACGGGTTCATGATGTCGCTGACGCAGACGCCGATGATGCCGGATTTGGACGTGCGCAGGCTGGCCGCACGGCGGTTGTAGATATAGCCGGAGGCGCGCGCCTGCTCCTTGATGCGCTCACGCGTCGCTTCCGCAACCAGCGGGCTATCCCGCAGGGCCAGGGACACGGTCGCGGTGGACAGGCCGAGGGCTTCCGCGATCGTCGATAATTTGACCTTCTGAGCCACCGATCTCCCGAAAGCTGGGCCCGGCGCCGCGACCGGACAGGCTGAGTTGCACGCATGCGCGCTTCCAGGAAATGCTGTAAGCGATGGACGGCGTGTCATGCAACAGACCAGTTGCACGCCGACGGGTTTCAAACCCGCCTTGCAAGCACGGCAGCGGGCCGCTGCGTTACGCAAGGGAAGGTCGGTGAAGGGTGCGCCACCGGGCATGATCGGCAGGGCGCGCCTTTCCTGCACGGCGTGAAAAGGGCGGGTCAGCCGCCTGCCCGCCCAGCCCATGCCTTAAGGTTGGCGGTCGGCACCCCAGCAAAGACATCTAAAGGATAGGCTATTTCGACTGTGCACTTCAAGGGGTTTCACTCGATGATTAGCCGCTTCCCCGCCTTGCAGCCTGCCGCGCAGCCGGGCCATAAGCAGAAGGGACCTGCGGGCGCGAGGGGCAAGGGCGATGATCGAGCGCTTCTACCAGGATATGGACAGCGCGACGCTCGCCGCCGCGCAGGGGCTCGAGGCGGCGCTCGCCATCCTGCCCATCGCGGCGATCGAGGCGCATGGCCCGCATCTGCCGCTCGGGACCGACAGCATCATCGCCGAACACATGCTGGCCCGCGCGGCAGCGACCCTGCCGGCGGACTGGCCGGTGACCATTCTGCCCTGCCTGCCGGTCGGGCTGTCGCCCGAGCACGCGGCCTTTGCCGGCACGCTGAGCCTGTCGGCAGAGACGGCGCTGGCGCTCCTGTCCGGCCTGTCGCAGGATCTGCGGCGGTCCGGTTTCCGGCGCCTTCTCTTCCTGTCGTCGCATGGCGGGAACATGCCCGTCCTGGACCTTGCCGCCATGGCGGCCCGGCAGGAGGGCATGCTGGCCACTGTTGCCAACTGGCAGCGCTTCGGCCTGCCGGCCGGGCTCGTGCCGGCGTCGGAAAGCGCCTATGGCATCCATGGCGGCGCGGTCGAAACGGCCTTGATGCTGGCCTTCCGTCCCGATCTGGTGCGGCGCGCGGCCATTGCGCATTTCCCCTCGCTGCAAACGACGCTGGAGGGGGAAGCAGAGCTCCTGCGCGCGCATGGGCGGCTCGGCTTCGCCTGGGCGGCCCAGGATCTCCACCCGGAGGGGGTCGTCGGCGATGCCCGGCTGGCCGATGCGGCGATGGGCGAGGCCATCGCCGCACACCAGGTGGCCGGCCTGACGGCACTGGCCGGGGACCTCCTGGCCTTCGATCTGGCGCGGCTGCGGGCGGGGCCGCCGCGCCCCTGAAATCAGCCCGTGCAATCGCCGCTGGGCCATCCTATATCGGGGCCTGACAGTTCCCGTGAAGGAGCAAGGCACGCCATGTCGCGTACAGAGACCGCCGCCGACCAGATTCCCGTCACCGTCCTGACCGGATATCTCGGGTCCGGCAAAACCACCTTGCTGAACCGCATCCTGACCGAAGACCATGGCAATCGCTATGCCGTCGTGGTCAACGAGTTCGGCGAGATCGGCATCGACAACGACCTCATCGTCGAGACCGACGAAGAAATCTACGAAATGAACAATGGCTGCATCTGCTGCACCGTGCGGGGCGATCTCGTCCGGGTGGTGGAAGGGCTGGTACGCCGCAAGGGCCGCTTCGACGCCATCATCGTCGAGACGACGGGCCTGGCCGATCCCGTGCCCGTGGCGCAGACCTTCTTCATGGACGATGATGTGCGCGCCCGCACGCGGCTCGACGCCGTCGTGGCGTTGGTCGATGCACGCCACCTTCCGCTGCGCCTGAAGGACTCGCGCGAGGCGGAGGATCAGATCGCCTTCGCCGACGTCGTCGTGATCAACAAGACCGATCTCGTCACGCCCGAAGAGCTCGAGAAGATCGAGGCCACGGTGCGCGCCATCAACCCGCATGCGCGCATCCACCGTGCGGAGCGCGCCCGGATCGCGCTCGACCGCGTGCTCGACCAGGGCGCCTTCGACCTGACGCGCGTCCTGGACGAGGATCCGGACTTCCTGGAGCAGGCCGCCCATGCGCATGACGATCACGTCTGCGGCCCCGACTGCGACCACGATCACCACCACCATCATGACCATGGCCACGATGATCACCACGACCATGGCCATGATCACGACCATCACGGCCATGCGCACCACCACGATCATGACCATCACGCCCATGGCGCGGTGTCCGACATTCACGACGTGACGATCACCTCCGTCTCGCTGCGCGGCGGCGCGCTGGACGAGAAGAAGTTCTTCCCCTGGATCCAGGCGCTGACCCAGACCGAGGGGCCGAACATCCTGCGCCTGAAGGGTATCCTCGCCTTTGCCGGCGATGATGATCGCTATGTGGTCCAGGGCGTCCACATGATCATCGAAGGGGATCACCAGCGCCCCTGGCGCGATGGCGAGCCGCGTGAAAGCCGCCTCGTCTTCATCGGCCGCGAGCTCGATCGCGCACGGCTGGAGGCCGGCTTCCAGGCCTGCCATGCGGATGTGAAGACGCCCGCCTGATGCCGCAGCTCGTTCCCTATGCGTTCGACGGTTTCGTCGAACAGGCCGTGTTCCTGGCCGACAAACCCTTCTTCGCCCTGGCCGACGGCACTGTCCGGCGCATGGATGGCGGCGAGACGGTCGCGGAGGCGTTGCCGGCAGGCCTCGTCTGCGCACGGGCCGATCCGTACGCGCCTCGTCTCCTGTGCGGCGGCGAGGACGGCCGCATCGTGGCCGTCGATGCCGCGTGCGAGGCGCAGGAACTCGTGTCCATCGGCCGCCGCTGGATCGCCGACGTGGCGGCCGGCCCCGACGGGGCCCTTGGCTTTGCCGCCGGCCGTTCGGCCTATGTCCGCCTGAAAAATGGGCAGCTTCGCGAGCATGTCCATGGCCGCAGCGTGGAGGGGATCGCCTTCGCGCCCAAGGGCCTGCGGCTCGCCTTCGCCCGTTATGACGGCGCCAGCCTGTGGTTCCCCGCGATGGACACGCCACCGGTAGGCATGGAGTGGAAGGGCGCGCATATGGCGGTCGGCTTCAGCCCGGATGGCCGCTTCCTCGTGACGACCATGCAGGAAAACGCCCTGCATGGCTGGCGCATGGAGGATGGCAAACACATGCGGATGACCGGCTACCCCGCCAAGGTGAAGTCCTGGTCCTGGTCCGCCAAGGGCCGGTTCCTGGCCACGTCCGGCGCGCCGGCAGCCATTCTCTGGCCGTTCTCCGGCAAGGACGGGCCGATGGGCAAGGCGCCGCTGGAGCTGGGGACGCGCGGCGACACCATGGTCACGAGCGTTGCCTGCCATCCGGGAGACGATATCGTCGCCGTGGGTTATTCCGACGGCATGATCCTGGCGGTCCGCTTCGCCGATGCGCGCGAAGCGCTGCTGCGGCGCGGCGGCAACGGGCCGGTGACCACCATGAACTGGGACAGGGCCGGACGACGAATCGCCTTCGGCACCGAGACCGGAGAAGCCGGCATCATCGATATCGCGGGCTGAAAAGCCTTCAGTCCGGATCGTCCTCTGGCGCCATGATCGGCGCCTCGATCTCCAGCATCGCGCCCTCGGGCGGGAAGACGAGCCGGACCTTGCCCCCGATCTCGATCGGCAGCGATTGCCGCAGGAGCTTCAGCCCCAGCCCGAAGCGCGTCGGCGGCTCGATGGGCGCGCCCCCCGCTTCACGCCAGGTGAAGCGGACATGGGGTCCGTCCGCCTGCAGCAGCATCTCCCAGGCGATGTCGACATGACCCTCCGCACCCCGCAGCGCCCCGTGCCGGACCGCGTTGGAGGCCAACTCGTGCAGTGCCAGCGACAAGGCGAAGCTCTGGCGCGCCGACAGGCGGATGTCGGGCCCGTGCCAGCCGATCCGGCCGGCCTGCACCACGGGCATGCCGCCGACCGAGCGTTCCACGATCCCTTGTATCGGTGCGCTGGTCCAGCTCGTCTGCGTCAGCACCTCATGCGCCTGCTTCAGCGCCGCAAGGCGGGTCTGAAAGGCTTCCAGCCCCTCTTCGGCAGAGGCAGCGCGGCGCAGCGTCAGGCGTGCCAGGGCGTCCACCATGCCGAGCGTGTTGTTGACGCGGTGGCGCAGTTCCCGCGTCAGCTGCGCCTGCCGTTCCTCGGCCGTCTTAACGTCGGTCACGTCGCGGACGGCCCCGACCATCCGCACGATACGGCCCCCCGTTGCCACCGTCTGCGCCTCCAGCCGCACATGCCGGACGCCGCCGTCACGTTGGGCAAGGATACGGAACTGCAGGTCGAGCTCGGTTTCCTCGGCCGCCTCCAGGGCCGTGCCGATGCTTGTGGCCAGGGCGTCCCGATCCTCGGGCAGGACATAGTCCAGGAAGCCTTCGACGGGTGTGGGCGCATCGGGGTCCAGGTCGAAGATCGAGCGAGCCCGGGCGTCGAGGTCCAGCCGCCGCACGTCCGGAACATAATCCAGCGTGCCGATATCGGCCGCCTCCTGCGAAAGGCGCAGCCGCGTTTCGGCTTCGATCAGGCGCTTTTCGGCCAGGCGGCGTCCGCTATAAGCCCAGCCGCGGTTCAGGATGTCGCGCACGAAACCGAGCTCCTCCTCCTCCCACTGCCGGGACAGCGGGCTGAAGAGGAACAGGAGCATGCGGACTTCCCCATCCTCCACGACCGCCATCACGCACATGGCGGAGATGCGCAGCCCCGACCAGATGTCGGCATGCTCGCGCGTGGCCGGATGCAGGGCGATATCCTCCACCACCAGCAGCCTCTCCTTGCGCAGCCGTTCGAGGATGCGCTGCTCGATCCAGCCCAGCCGGCCCTGAGCGGGCAGCGCGTCGCAACCGGGGCCGGTCCATTGCGCGGTGATCCGGTAGCTCTTGCGGTCGGGGGAGATCACGGAATAGCCGGCATAGCCGAGCTCCAGGGTCTCGCCGATCATGGCAAGCGTGCGGGCCGGATAATCGACCTCGTCGCCGACTTCGCGCAGATCCTCGTCACCCAGGCGCAACAGGGCGGCCTGGCGCGCCTCCCGCCGCTTCTCGCGCGAGATGTCGATGACGGCGCCGGCAAGTCGGATCGGGTTGCCGAGCACGTCGTTGAAGCAGCCGCCCTGGGCAGAGACCCAGTGGGTTCGCCCGGCGCCGTCGATGATGCGATATTCGAGTGACAAGGGCGTACCGCTCCGCACCGATGCCTGGATCCGTGCCCAGATCTGCTCCCGGTCCTCCGGATGGATCGGTGCGATAAAGCGCTCGATGGGCAGGGGGCCCGAAATGGCGACGGTCGGCAGGCCGAAGAAGGCCCGGAACTTGTCGTCCGTATAGACGAGGTCGTTGACGACGTCCCAATCATAGGTGCCCACGAGGGACGAGGTGCTCAAGGCATATTCCAGCCGCTCGCGACTGGCCTCCAGCTCATGCTGGATACGACGCTCCTCCGTCCGGTCCCGCAGGATATGGAGAAAGCCGGCCAGAGCGTCGTGCTCGTTGCGCAAAAGCATGGCCTCGCCGGAGGCGAAGAAATGCAACCCGTCGGCCCGGCGATGCCACCGTTCCTGGCGCGATGCGTTCCGTCCCATGGCATCGCGCATCACGCGGCGGGGCACGTTGGAAAGGACGTCCGCCTCGGTGAAGATCTCCTCGATCGAACGGCCGAGCATGCGGCTTTCAGGCCAGCCGAACAGCGTCGCGGCCGACTCGGTCCATAGCGTGATCTGTCCATCCAGATCGGTCGCGATGATGGCATAGTCGACGATGCTGTCGATGATCAGCTTGTAGCGCGACCGGCTCTCCGCCAGTGCCCGGCGCGCGCCGTTCAGCTCTTCCGACAGCCGCGCGGCATCTGCCTGCGCCTCGGCGAGGCGTCGGGCAAGATCCTCGGTACGCAGCGGCGTCTTGTCTTTCGCGGGCATCGCCTACCGGTGGCTGTGGCAAGACAGGTCAGAACCATGAATGGCGACAGCTAAACCGGCGCACGTAAGTTTAGCAAAAGCTTTCTCCCGGCGGCACGCTTTCTCGGTCGATTTGCTTAATGGCGAATCGCCTTATGGTTGAGGCACCAGGGCACCGCCGCGCACCGCCCGATCCCCCAGCGCCTGTTCGGCGCTCAAGACGGCGGACAGCTCGGCGCATAGGGCTGCAAAGCCCGCCTGGCGCCCCGACGAGGCCCGATAGGCGAGGGCAAGGCGCCGCATCGGGCAGGGTTCCTGGAACGGCAGGAAGGCGATACCGGCATCACGCGATTCCGTCGCCAGCGCCAGCCGCGGCGCCAGGGTAACGCCGAGACCGCCCGATACCATGCGCAGGAGGGTGCCGAGCGATGTCGCCCCCAGCGTCGACAGGTCCCGCGCTTCGACGATCTGGCACACGCTGAGCGCCTGGTCGCGCAGGCAATGACCTTCTTCTAGAAGGATCAGCCGCTCGGAGCGCAGCGCCTGCGGCCGCACCGGCGCGGCGATGCGCTCGGCCTCGCATGCCGGCACGGCCAGGAAGAACGGATCCTCAACCAGATCGATCAGATGGAGCGCAGGGTCGGACACCGGCAGCGCGACGACTGCGCAATCGAGATCGCCTGCCAGAAGATCGGCAAGCAGGCGGTCGGTGACGCTTTCCCGCAGTACCGGCTCAACATCGGGAAACCGCGCCTGGATCCGCCCGAGAATGCGGGGCAGGACATAGGGGGCAACCGAGGCGATCAGCCCCAGCCGGAGGGGACCCGAGAGCTGATCGCGCTGCTGCCCGAAGGCTTCCAGGTCACGGATCTCTCCCATGATACGGCGGATCCGGCTGCGGATCGCCGCGCCGTCCGGTGTCAGGACGACGCCGGACGGCCGGCGCTCGAACAGAAGCAGGCCGAACGCCGCCTCCATCTGGGCGATCTGCGCGCTCAAGGCGGGCTGCGTGATGTTCAGCCGGCGGGCCGCACGCCCGAAATGGAGCGTGTCGGCCACGGCCTCGAAGTAGCGCATCTGTCGAACGGTCAGCATGGCGATAAGATAAAGCTATCGCGCGCTCATGGAAATACGATTGGAATTTATAAGCTGGCTATGTTGGAAGAGTTCCAGCTTTCTCCGGCCAACGGCCGGTATACGGAGTATGAGATGACCGATCGCAAGACGTTGACCACAACCGCCGGTTCTCCGGTGCCGGACAACCAGAACAGCTGGACGGCTGGTTCGCGCGGGCCCGTCCTCCTGCAGGATTACCAGCTCATCGAGAAGCTGGCGCACCAGAACCGCGAGCGCATTCCCGAGCGCGTCGTGCATGCCAAGGGCTGGGGCGCCCATGGCACGCTGACCATCACCGGTGACATTTCCCGCTACACCAAGGCCAAGGCCCTGCAGCCGGGCGCCGTGACGCCGATGCTGGCCCGCTTCTCCACCGTGGCGGGCGAGATGGGCGCGGCGGATGCGGAGCGCGACGTGCGCGGCTTCGCACTCAAATTCTACACCGAGGACGGCAACTGGGATCTGGTCGGCAACAACACGCCGGTCTTCTTCGTGCGCGATCCCTACAAGTTCCCGGACTTCATCCACACGCAGAAGCGCCATCCCAAGACCAACATGCGCTCGCCGACCGCCATGTGGGATTTCTGGTCGCTTTCGCCCGAAAGCCTGCACCAGGTCACGATCCTGATGTCGGATCGCGGCCTGCCAGTGTCGCCGCAGCACATGAACGGCTACGGCTCGCACACCTTCTCCTTCTGGAACGATGCGGGCGAGCGCTACTGGGTCAAGTTCCACTTCAAGACCCAGCAGGGCCACAAGCACTTCACCAATGAAGAGGCCGACAAGGTCATCGGCAAGACGCGTGAGAGCTATCAAGAAGCTCTGTATGGCGGCATCGACCGGGGCGAGTTCCCCCGCTGGACGGTTCAGGTCCAGATCATGCCGGAGCTGGATGCGGAGAAGACGTCCTACAACCCGTTCGACCTGACCAAGGTGTGGCCGCATTCGGAATATCCGCCGATCGACATCGGCGTGATGGAGCTGAACCGCAACCCCGAGAACTACTTCGCGGAAATCGAGAACGCGGCCTTCTCGCCGTCCAACATCGTCCCGGGGATCGGCTACTCGCCCGACAAGATGCTGCAGGCCCGCGTCTTTTCCTATGCCGATGCGCACCGCCACCGGCTCGGCACGCATTACGAGACGATCCCGGTCAACCAGCCGCGATGCCCGGTCCATCATTACCACCGCGACGGTCAGATGAACGTCTTCGGCGGCATCAAGACCGGCAATCCGGACGCCTATTACGAGCCGAACTCCGTCAATGGCCCGTTCGAGGACAAGTCCGCCAAGGAGCCGCCGCTCAAGATCTCGGGCGATGCGGACCGCTACGATCACCGTGTCGGCAACGATGATTTCAGCCAGCCGCGCGCTCTGTTCAACCTGTTCGACGATACGCAGAAGGCGCGCCTCTTCGCCAATATCGCGGCGGCGATGAGCGGCATCCCGCAGGAGATCGCCGAGCGCCAGCTCAAGCTGTTCGACCAGATCCATCCCGATTACGGAATGGGCGTGCGGGCGGCGCGCGAGGTTGCCGATGGGCGCGAGCCCGCCATTTCGGTGACGCCTGGCACGCCGCAGCAGGCAGCCGAGTAAGCCTGCGCCGCGCTTTCGGCGGGGCTCTACACCCGCCTCCTTGAAGGGCCGTCCGCAAGGGCGGCCTTTTTCTGTTCGGGGCTGCCCGGTCCTGGCGTGGCTTGTTCGGGGCTGCCGCGCTCTTGCCGTATCTGCCGCGTTTCAATAGGACGGCAAGAACACATGCCGGATCGGAATGACATGCGCCTTGGTGGTAGAATTGCAGCCGCAATCGACGTGATCGAGGATATGGATGCCCGCCGACGGCCGGTGGCCGATGCCCTGAAGGACTGGGGCCTGTCGCATCGCTTCGCCGGCTCCGGCGATCGGGCCGCCATCGGCAACATCGTCTATGACGTGCTGCGCCGCCGCCGCTCGCTGGCCTGGCGCGCCGGCGACGACGCCGTCTCCGCCCTTGCCTTCGGGGCGGTCCTGGATGCCGGCCTCGACCCTGCGGCGCTCGGCGCGGCCCTGTCCGAGGATCGCTTCGCACCCACCATGCCCTCGCCCGATCGCATTGCGCGCCTGATGGATGGCTCGCGGCTCGACGGCGCGCCCGATGCGGTGGTGGCGGACGTGCCGGACTGGCTCGCCATTCCGCTGGCCCGATCGCTCGGCCCGGATTGGGTGGCCGAATGCCGGGCCATGTCCGAACGGCCGCCCCTCGACATGCGGGTCAATCGCCTCAAGGCCGAGCGGACCGAGGTTCAGGCCGCGCTCGCGCCCTTCGGCGCCGAGCCGACACGCCTTGCGCCCGATGGCCTGCGGATCGCCGCCATCATGGGCGACGGCCGGCACCCGAACGTCCAGGTCGAGGAGGCGTTCCAGACCGGGCGCTTCGAGATCCAGGACGAGGGGTCGCAGCTGGCCGCGCAGCTTTGCGGCGCTGCGCAGGGGCAGAGCGTCCTCGACTATTGTGCCGGTGCGGGTGGCAAGACGCTGGCCCTCGCCGCACTGATGGGCGATCCGTCGACGCTCCACGCTCATGATGCCGACCGCCAGCGCCTCGCCCCCATCTTCGAGCGCCTGCGGCGCGCCGGTGCCGACAGCGTGAAGGTGCACGGCCCGCGCGACGATATGAGCGCGCTCACCGGCGCCATGGACCTCGTCGTCGTGGACGCGCCCTGCACGGGAACCGGGACCTGGCGCCGCCGCCCCGACGCCAAGTGGCGGCTCAGCGAGCAGCAGCTCCATCGCCGCATGGCAGAGCAGGACAAGGTCCTTGCCGCCGCCGCCGCCTATGTGCGGCCGGGCGGGCGGCTGGTCTACATCACCTGCTCGCTCTTGGCAGAGGAGAACGCCGCGCGCATCCGGCATTTCGTGGATGCCGATCCGCGCTTCTCGGTCGAGGATGCCCGCCTGATCTGGGCCGCCCAACTTCCCGACGCGGCGCCGGATGTTGCCGAAAGCCTGATCGCCGGCGGCGCGGGCCTGACCTTCACGCCGCGCCGGACCGGAACGGACGGCTTCTTCTTCGTGCGGCTCCGCCATCGGGGCGCCGCGTGACATCGCTCCCGGCCCTCGCGCGGCCGGGCGGCACGCGTGTCCTGTGCATCATGGCGGCCAGCCCGGAATACGGGCCGGCACTGCGTGCCCGGATCGCCCCGCTCATGGTCGGGGTGGGCCCGGTGGAGGCCGCGCTCGAAACCGGGATCGCGCTGCAGCGCCTTGCCGATGCCAGGGAGCTGCCCGACCTCGTCGTCTGCCTCGGCTCGGCCGGCTCCCGGCATCTGGCGCAGGGTGGGGTCTACCAGGCATCCTCCGTGTCCTGGCGGGACATGGACGCCTCGCCCCTCGGCTTTGCGCCGGGGCTGACGCCCTTCAGCGACCATCTCGTCGAGACACCGCTGCCGACCCCGCTCGACACCGTTCCAAGCGCCAGACTGTCCACCGGCGCCGATATCGTGACGGGAAACGCCTACCTTTCCGTCGATGCGGACATGGTGGACATGGAAACCTTCGCGATCCTGCGGGCCTGCCAGCGCTTCGGCGTTCCGCTGGTGGCCCTGCGCGGCATATCGGACGGCGCCGCGGAGCTGCGCGTCTATGATGACTGGACGCGGCTTCTGGGCGTCCTGGATGTGCGGCTGGCAGAGGCGCTCGACGCCCTGTGGCGCAAGCTCGAGGATGGCTGGCGCATGGCCTGAGGGCACGCTGCCCTCCAGCGCCCGAATCATTCCCCAAAGCCGCAAAATGCTTTATGAGCGGCCATGACCCAGCACCCCGACACCATCCTGATCGTCGACTTCGGCTCGCAGGTGACGCAGCTCATTGCGCGTCGCGTGCGGGAAGCCGGTGTCTATTCCGAAATCGTCCCGTTCCAGTCGGCCGCCGAGGGCTTCGCCCGGCTGGCGCCGAAGGGCGTGATCCTGTCCGGATCGCCCGCCTCAACGACCGAGGAGAACGCGCCCGCGGCCCCGCAGGCGATCTTCGATTCGGGCGTTCCGGTGCTGGGAATCTGCTACGGCCAGCAGACCATGTGCGCCCAGCTCGGCGGGCGGATCGAGGGTGGTCTCCACCGCGAGTTCGGCCGCGCCTTCGTCGAGGTCCAGAAGGGCTCGCCCCTCTTCGAGGGCGTCTGGGCGGAGGGCACCCGGCATCAGGTCTGGATGAGCCACGGTGACCGCGTCACGGCCCTGCCGGACGGTTTCGAGATCGTCGCCACCTCGCCCGGCGCCCCCTTTGCCGCCATCGCCGACGAGGCGCGGCGCTTCTATGGCGTCCAGTTCCATCCGGAAGTCGTCCACACGCCGGACGGCGCGAAGCTCATTTCCAATTTCGTCCATCGCATCGTCGGCCTGGCGGGCGACTGGACAATGGCCGCCTTCCGTGAGCAGGCCGTGGCCGAGATCCGCGCCAAGGTGGGTTCGGGCCGTGTCATCTGCGGCCTGTCGGGTGGCGTGGACTCTTCCGTCGCGGCGATCCTGATCCACGAGGCGATCGGCGACCAGCTCACCTGCATCTTCGTGGATCATGGCTTGATGCGCTTGAACGAGGCGGACGAAGTCGTCTCCATGTTCCGCGATCACTACAACATCCCGCTCGTCCACGTCGAAGCGCAGGACCTGTTCCTGAATGCGCTGGAGGGCGAGATCGACCCGGAGGTCAAGCGCAAGACCATCGGCCGGCTCTTCATCGAAACCTTCGAGGAAGAGGCCCGCAAGCTCGGCGGCGCCGAGTTCCTGGCGCAGGGCACGCTCTATCCCGACGTCATCGAGAGCGTTTCCTTCACCGGCGGACCATCGGTCACGATCAAGTCGCACCACAATGTGGGCGGCCTGCCGGAACGCATGAACATGAAGCTGGTGGAGCCCCTGCGTGAGCTCTTCAAGGACGAGGTCCGCGCGCTCGGCCGCGAACTCGGCCTGCCGGAACGCTTCGTCGGCCGCCATCCCTTCCCCGGCCCGGGCCTCGCCATCCGCTGCCCCGGCGGCATCACCCGCGAAAAGCTCGACATCCTGCGCCAGGCCGACGCCATCTACCTGGACGAAATCCGCAAGGCCGGCCTCTACGACGCCATCTGGCAGGCCTTCGCGGTGCTGCTCCCTGTACAGACCGTCGGCGTGATGGGCGACGGCCGCACCTACGAATTCGTCTGCGCCCTGCGTGCGGTGACCTCGGTGGATGGCATGACCGCCGATTTCTACCCCTACGACATGGAATTCCTCGGCAACACCGCCACCCGCATCATCAACGAAGTCCGCGGCATCAACCGCGTCGTGTATGATGTGACGTCGAAGCCGCCGGGGACGATTGAGTGGGAGTGATCGGTGCTTATAACCTATTGATTGCGGCTGATAATCCGTGAAGGATCTATCACTTATCCTGCATCCTCAACGGCATGTTTCGTAGTGCCGCAATGGTATGCGATCGAAACAGTCGCCGATACCATGATGCGGAGTCTGGCTCGATCATGGTACTGAGTGATGGAACCGAAAGGGGCATGACCGCTCATAGTAGTCCCTACTGCCTCATCTCGTGAGGGCAAGTGGGTCGTCACTGGTAGGATTGCTGACCACCCAGTCCAGACACTTTATAAGGCACAGCCGCGCAAACTGCTCTGCAACCGCGCGGGTTGATGACCAGTCATCGCCGATCTTGTCGTTAGTACCATGGATCGTGCGGCTTCGGCCCAAGCCGTAGATTTCTTGTACAGCGCTGTGCATGGTTGGGCCATCTTTGCGGATTAGCTTGTCGTCCTGCATGCCCAGCCGGGCGCGGATTAGGCTTCTAATTCCGGTTGACTTGCCGCCACTGGCAAGAGCGTCGAGGCATGCCGAGAACTTCACCACTGCCATCAGATCGACCTCATCGCGGCACCCCTCATGGAACCACAAAAGCGCTTGTGCTAAGGTATTCATGAGCTTCGGACGAACGACCTTCCCATCAGGCGAGAGGTAATAAGCGATTGCCTCACCCACCACGTCAAAGACATTGCGGTGCTCAGTCAGTTCGTTCGCCCAGTTCGCAGGACTGACGGTCGGACCATGCGGCAGGCCCCTAAGGTTGCCGCCAGACAGCGTTTTGACATTCGGTTTGAACACCAGAGAGCGCTGGCGGCGAACTGACGGATCAACGAGCAGCCGAAATCCATCTAGCGCTTTGGAGGATACGGCCCAACGCAGGGCAATACCTGTCATTGCAAGGCGTGCAGCGGTCTGCGCTTTGAGGCGCCCGGATTCGGAGGCGAGCCCATCGGTGCGAACGCTGCACACGTAAGGACACCTGCCGACTGCATCTAGAATATCCCTCTCTCGTATGGAATCGACCGATGTCTTGCGCTTACGCAATTTGTTACCAGACCAGACGTGCGTGACACGCCGTGCGGTGATCTTGGTGACATCGCATTCGGAAAGCTTGCGCGAGAGCCAAGCTGAACGCGGCTCAAACTGCACTGGACCTATCCAAAACGGTGCGACCTGAAAGTTTCCAAAGAGGGTGCAGCCGAACACATGCTCAGCAGGACCGTATGTCTTGGCAGGTTCGCCGACGGCCGCGCGGATGGCAGCTATAACAATGCGGGCATTCTCCTGCCGATCATCATCGAGATCGATCAGCATTAGTGCTGGGCCAAAGGCACCCCGTACCATCCAATTCCATTCTTTATCGGTATGAGTGCGGCTTAGGACTGGATCACTGCGCTTGAGTTCTCGGGAAGAAAGCTCGATCAGCCGCTCCATCTCTTGCGTCGTCATAATGAAGCGGTCATTGCCGACGGCAATCTGCCCCGGCAGCGAGAATCCTTCCTCATCCGGATCCGGTATCGATCCGGGTGCTTGCACGCGGATCAGTTCCGCGATCAATGCATCTACATATGATTCCAGTGTCGCCATGGACAAACCCCTTCGACGTAAGTCTAGCACTGTTGCAGTCGAAGGAAACGCACCGCTAATGGCAGCTGCAATCAGTTGCTGTTCGGCAGGCAATCTGCGAATTAAGTCGGCTACCCGCCAGCTCATCGATGACGCAGCGGCGATCATGGCAGAAATAGGCGACAAGCCGGATCATCGCGAACTGTGCCTATCTACCCCCGTTCCTCTAACGGCGGAGCACGATCTTTCGGCCTTCGACTGCGGCGAGCTTGCGTTGAACGACTGGCTGCGCGATCGGGCCTTGAAGAATGACAGCCAATTCTCGCGTATCTTGGTCGTATGCGCTGACAATCGGGTCGTCGGCTATTCCTGCATCTCTGCGGGGTCGGTGGAACTGAGCGCGGCTCCTGGTAAGGTGCGACGCAACGCGCCCGAGCTAATTGCGGTTTCGATCATCGGCCGGCTGGCGGTCAGCATGAACCATGCCGGCTTGGGCCTCGGCGCGGACCTGTTGTCGGACGCACTGCGGCGGATCGCATTGGCCTCGCAAAGCATCGGCATCGGGGCCGTGATGGTCCAGGCGAAGGGTGAAGCGGCCAAAAGCTTTTATCTGCGCTGTGCGGAATTCCTCGAATATCCGGAAGACAGCCGGACTCTGTTCCTGCCGATCGAAACCGTCGTGGCAGGTTTCGACTAGACCGTGGAGCGGTCGCTGCTGTCTTACCGTGATGAGTATGCCGGAGCTGTGTGCGCTTGCGGTCATCTGGGTAAGCTTGGGGCTCCTGACAGGATGCGCATAATGTCTGCCGCTGCCGCTGCCGCTGCCACCCTGCCGGAGGCCGGGGCGCAGTGCGCCCCGGCCGTTGACGGGTCTTAGTTGCTGACCAACCAGCCTTCGCGCTCGAAGAGCTGACGGGCGTTGGCTTTTTCCGTTTCCACGAGCTTGGTGAAGTCCTCGCCCGTCAGGAAGCTGTCGGTCTGGGAGGTGCGGGTCAGCCATTCCTTCCACTCAGGCGCTTCGCGGACCTTGGACAGGACGTCGGCATAGTAGGCCACGGCTTCCGCTGGCACTTCTGCGTTCATCCAGATGGTGCGCGGCATTTTGTAATCCTCGACGGCGATCCCTTCCTCCTTGCAGGTCGGGATGTCGTTCCAGGACATCGTGTCCGTCACCTTTTCCTTATAATCCATGCGCTCGGGCGAGAAGACGCAGAGCGGGCGGACCATGCCGCCGCGCCACTGGGCGACGTTTTCCTGCGGGTTGTTGAAGTTCGCCTCCAGATGGCCGCCGGCCAGCTGTGTGGCTGCTTCGCCGCCGGACTTGAAAGGGATGTAGGTGAACTTGGTGCCGGTCGCATGTTCCAGGTGCTTGGACAGGATCTGGTCCGTATCCTTCGACTGGGAACCGCCGACCTTCAGGTTGCCCTCCTTGGCCTTGGCCACGAAGTCGGCCGCGTTCTCGTAAGGCGCATCGGTATGCGTCCACAGGAGGAACTCGTCCATCGCCATCGCCGCCACGGGCTGCAGGTCGCCCGGCGCATAGGCGGCCTTGGTCACCATGGGGAGCAGCCATTCATTGTTGGTGCCGAAGACCAGCTTGTGCGGATCGTCCCCGGCCAGCTTGCCGTCGACGAAGGCTTCGGTTCCCGCGCCGCCGCCCTTGTTGGTCACGACGATCGAAACCGGCATCAGATCGTTCTTCTGGATGATGGACTGGATGATGCGGGCGAACTGGTCGGTGCCGCCGCCGGCGCCGGAGGCGACGACGAACTCCACCGGCTTGCGCGGCTGAAACTCCTGCGCCAGGGCCGGCGTCGCCAGCATGCTTGCCGTGGCGAGCGCCAGGCCGAGAAGGCGGTTGATGGATGCCATTTCGTGTTTTCCTCCGTTATGATTCTTGTGTGTGGGGTTGCCCGTCGTTGGGACGGGTCAAACCGTTTGACGCGCCGGGGCGCGAGCCTCGGCTGCGAAGAAGTGCGCGTCCTGGCGGCGGCGCAGCGCCAGAAGCGGTGCGGTTTCGTCCAGCGTCACGTCCGCCATGGTCACGGCCGCACCGGCGGGAATGTCCCGCGTCAGCCGCCGACCCGACAGAAGGTAGTAGGGAAGGGGCCGATCGGCTGCGAGGGGTTTGGCCTCCACCAGTTCGGGGCCGACGCCGTCGATCGTGTGATGGTGGCCTTCGGCCTCCAGCAGCGTACCGGCCTTGAGCGCGCGCTGCGTGCGGCCCACCAGATCCACCACCGGTTGCGGCGCGCCGGCCACCGAAACGCCGTTGACCACCGCGTCGAGCAGGCTGATCGGTGCTTCCAGCCCCAGGAGATGGCGGGGCAGCCACAGCATGGCCGCCTTGCCGTTGCGGCTGACCGTATGGCCCTTCTGCGCCAGAACGGACCAGGTTTCGGCATCCTCGCACCGCACGGTGATGAAGACGCCGCCGGCAAAGGAGATGTCCTGCGGCTCCCGCAGGCAATTGAAGACGTCGATCCGGCGCTCGCCCGACAGGAGGCCGCCCATCGCCGCCGTGTCGAAAAGGCTCGGCACCTCGGCAATCCGGGCGATGGGTGCATGGAAGGCCGGGCGGTCCGGCATCAGCCCGGTCGCATTGGCGACGACAGCAAGTTCGCACAGGTCCGGGACCGCAAGCTGCGGCAGCGCGTGCGCCAAGGCGGCGCGCCGCGCCACGAGCTCGGCCGAGGACCCGTCGCCGAGCGCCATGGCATCGACAAAACCGGGCGCGGCCATGGCGCGGCTTTCGCTGGACAGGGTTCCTGTGGCGGCGTCGAAGACGAAATCGTACTCGCTCGACTTGCCGGCGGACAGGATCGGCAGGCCGAGCGTTTCCGCCCAGGTGACGAGCGCGATCAGCAAGGCCGGCTGGTCGCCATCCACCGGCGTGCAGACAAGGCCGAGCTCACGCGCATGCCAGGCAAGGTAAGGGCCGACGACCGAGTCCGTCTCCTTCGTCACCAGGCCCACATGCTTGCCGGCATCCAAACTGGCCAGGGCATGCGCCGCGCCGGCTTCGGCGTGGCCGCTTGCTTCCACGACGATGTCGACCGGCAGGCCGAGCACATCCGCAAGCCGGCCGGCCGCGACACAGTGACCGGCGGTCCAGGCGGCCTGCGCCGCCGCGGGGCTGTCACAGACGGCGATCTGCGCGTCGTCCCAGCCCACGGCCCGGAAGGCGTCGGCCGCGCGCTCGGCCGTCACGTCCACCGCCACACGCACATTCATCAAGGCCATGCGACGGCCCTGGCCGAGCAGCGAACGGCCGAAGGCGCCGGCACCCACCAGGGCAACCTCGATCGGGCGGGACGCGCGGGAAAATCGGCTGTGAGCGTTCACGGCAGGCCTCGTTGTCAAAACGTCGCAACAGCGTTGCGGCCGGATGGCCGCACGGTGAAGACGAAAACTTATGGGGTGCGGAGCCTCCCCGCATGGCCGGCTTATCCAGCTCTTCATTTGGTATACCAAACTGCTGACTGTGCACGCGCTAGTCAATAGAAATTTTTTGGAATTGCGCATCAGCGGGCTTCGTGGGATCGTTTCGATCACGCAACGGAGAGCGATGTTGGAATACCAGAACGCCGATGATTCCCTTCATGACCTGGTTGCGGATGGCGGGAAGAGCCCGGCCTGGCACGCTGCACGGCCGCCCGCCGCGGAGGATGCGCCCGCACCTGAGACCCTGGCCGAACGTCTGGCGGACCGCCTGCGCGATATGATCGTGACGGAGGAGTTCGCCGTCGGGAGTCGGCTGCGCGAGCGGCAGCTGGCCGAACGCCTCGGCGCATCGCGCACGCCGCTGCGCGATGCCTTGAAGATTCTGGCGGCGGAAGAACTCGTCCTCCTGTCGCCGGGGCGGGGGGCGACCATCGCGCCCTTTTCGCCGGCATCCATTTCCGAGAAGCTCGATCTTCTGTCCGTGCTGGAGGGCTTTGCCGGGGAACTTGCGGCAAGCCGGGCGAGCGAGGCCGACATCGCGGAGATCCGCGCCCTGCATCACGAGCTTCTTGCCGCCTATGAGCGCCGCGACCGGTTGACCTATTTCCGGCTGAACCAGGCGATTCACCGCGCCATCGTCGATGCGGCGCGCAACGGAGCCCTGGCGCGGTGCCATGCGCAGCTCAACCGCCAGGTCTATGCCTATCGCTGGCGGGGCAGTGCCGATGCCTCGCTGTGGAGCCGCGCCATTGCCGAACATGGCGATATCGTCGAGCGCCTCACGCGGCGCGACGGTGCGGGACTGTCCGCGGCGCTGCGCGCCCATGTCGGCAGCACCTGGCGCCAGCTTCGGGCCAGCGCCGACGCGTCGTGACGCGGGGGTCAGACCGCGTCCTTGACGCGCTCCCAGGCATTGGCGAGGTGGCGGCCGAGCGTTTCTGCCAGGGCGTCGCCGTCGCGGCGTTCCAGCGCGGCGATCATCTCCTCGTGCTCGGCAATGGCCGCCGCCCAACGTTCCTGGCCCTCATGGCCGATGAAGCGCACCCGCTTCAGCCGCATCTGCAGCGTTGCATGGACATGCGCCAGCGCCTCGTTGCCGCCCGAGCGTACGATCAGGCTGTGGATCTCCTGATTGAGCTTATAATAGGCAAGCCGGTCACGCACCGCATAAAGCCGCATCATCTCGTCATGCGCGGCGCGAATGGTGGCGATCTGCGCATCCGACGCGTTGCGGCAGCACAGGCGGCCGGCCAGCTCCTCAAGATTGCCGATCACCACGAGCATGTCGTGGACGTCCTTGGCATCGAAGCGCTTCACGACCGCGCCGCGGCTCTGGACAAGCTCCACCAGCCCCTCGCTGGCCAGGTACTTGATCGCCTCCCGCAAGGGTGTGCGCGAGACGCCGAGCTCTTCGCCGAGCTGCCCCTCATGCAGCCGGGAGCCGGGCGGCAACTGCCCCTCGATGATCATGTCGCGCAGATGTCCGACAAGCGTGTCGTGAAGCGACTGGCGGGAAATGCGGCGCGTGGCGCCGTCCGCTGTCCCGTGCTCGCTCACTTGCGTTTCAACCATCTCAGCCCTCGGATCCGCCGGCCATGCGTGCGTCGCGCGGTGTCGATGCGTGCGCCGATGCCATGGGCCTGTTCCATCACGCCAGCCCCGCAGCGTCAAACGAAAATGCTGTATGCAGCATACAAAACGCTTGATGCGTGCATTTTCCTTCGTTACAAGAACCGGCGATGAACGCTCCGGGGAGGAACCGCCATGTCCGTCAAAACCGCAGATACGCGCCCAGTCATCGCTCTTGCGATGGGCGATCCGGCTGGCATCAGCCCTGAACTGACGGCCATGCTGCTGGCCGACCCCGAAACGCGCGAGAACGCCCGGATCGTGGTGTTCGGCGACCGCCGCATCCTCGACAAGGGCGCGCAGGAAGCCGGCGTCGAGCTGGATCTCGAGATGCTGGCAAGCGCCGGGGCCCCGACGGGCCAGCGCCATGCCATGGTCGATCTTGCGCATCTTGCGCCGGACGAGGTCGAGCGTGGCGAAGCCACGCTGAAGGGCGGCACCTTCGCCACCACCAATTTCCGCAAGGCGCTGGAAATGGCCGATGCGGGGCGCGCCGAAGCGGTGATGTTCACGCCCTTCAACAAGAAGGCGATGCGCTACGCCTATCCCGGCTATGACGACGAGATCCGCTTCGTGGTCGACGTGACGGGCTTCAACGGCAAGGTGCGTGAGTTCAACGTCCTCGAGAAGGTCTGGAATGCGCGGGTCACCTCCCACATTCCGCTCAAGGACGTCTCCGCACATCTGAGCGTCGAATCCATCCTGGCCGAGGTGGACCTGACCGTCCGCTGCCTCAAGCAGTCCGGCATCGAAAAGCCGCGCGTGGCGGTGGCCGGGCTGAACCCGCATGCCGGCGATGGCGGCTCCTTCGGCATGGAAGAGATCGACGTGATCGAGCCGGCGGTGAAGGCCGCGCAGGAGCGCGGCTACGACGTCGAAGGCCCGTTCCCGGCCGATACGGTCTTCCTTCGGGCGCTGAAGGACGAGTTCCACGCCGTCCTGACCATGTATCACGACCAGGGCCAGATCGCGATGAAGATGATGGGCTTCGACAAGGGCGTGACCATGATGGGCGGCCTGCCGTTCCCGCTCTGCACCCCCGCCCATGGCACGGCTTACGACATTGCCGGCAAGGGCATCGCCGATCTGGGCGCGACGCGTGAGGCCTTCCGGCTGGCCGTTCGCATGGCCCGGCAGCGCCGCGCCGGTACGCCGGCGCCTGCGGCGGCCTGACGGGCCGCGCGCCGCGGGCACGGGAGCCGCGGCGAGTCTGGTTTTTCGGCCGGTCACGCGTTTCGGCCGGTCGCGCTTTTCGGGGAGGACAGGGCATGGGAATGCCAGCATTCGGCGCCAACGCACGGCAACGCTACGATCGGACGAACTGGCCGATCGCCGCGGCCATGATCCAGTACACGAACCTGTTGCCTGACGGGCGCAGCGTGCAGGACCAGAGCGCGGAGGAATGGGCCGCCACCCTGTCCGAGATCGCCGATGCCGGCTTCACCGAGCTCGATCCGACCGATTGCTGGCTGCGCGTGGGCGATCTGTCGCCGCAGCGCCGCCAGGAGTTCCGTGATGTCGCGGCGAGCCTCGGCCTCAGCATTCCGGCCGTATCGACGGCGCGCAAGAACCTCATCGACGACGATCCGGCGGTGGGCGAGGCGAACCTGCATTATGGCCATCGGGTGATCGACGCCGCTGCCGAAATCGGCGCCTCCGCCGTTTCCTTCGGCTTCTTCGGCCCGCTGACCGAGCGGCAGAGAAAAGTCCTCTGGTTCTGGACGGAGGATGGCGTACGCAATCCCGACGATCCGGCCATGTGGCGCCTGGCCGTGGAGCGTATCCGCGAACTCGGGCGCCATGCCGCCGAGCTCGACATGGAAGTGTCGCTCGAAATGTACGAGGACACCTATCTCGGCACCGCCGAAAGCGCCGCCCGCTTCGTGACCGAGGTCGACCTGCCCAATGTCGGCGTCAATGCCGATATCGGCAACCTGATCCGCCTGCACCGCCCGGTGGAAAAGTGGGCGGACATGATGGCAAAGCTCGCGCCGCTGTGCCGCTACTGGCACGTCAAGAACTACATCCGCGACGAGAGCGCGGACGGGCGTGTCGTGACGCATCCCGCGCCGCTGGAATCGGGGATCATCAATTACCGCGCCGCCTTGTCCATGGCGCTGGCGCACGGTTTCAACTCGGCGCTGCTGCTCGAACATTACGGTGGCGACGGCCTCAGCGTCTGCGCCAGCAACCGGGACTATCTGCGCCGGATCCTTCCCCGTCCGGAGGCACGCCCATGACCACGATCTTCGACGAACCGGAACGTTTCGCCGCCCGCGCGCTGGACGGCTTCTGCGACATTTATGCCCGCATCGTGGCCCCCGTGCGCGGCGGTGTCCTGCGCGCGACGCAGACGCCGCAGGACAAGGTCGCTCTGGTGATCGGCGGCGGCTCCGGCCACTACCCGGCCTTTGCCGGCTATGTCGGCGTCGGCTTTGCCGATGCGGCCGTCGCGGGCGATGTCTTTGCCTCGCCGTCGACCGAAAGCGTGGCGCGCATCTGCCGCCAGGCGCACATGGGCGCCGGCATCGTGCTTGGTTTCGGCAATTATGCGGGCGATGTCCTGAATTTCGGCGCGGCGGCCACCCGCCTGCGCGCCGAAGGCATCGATGTTCGTGTGCTGGCCGTCACCGACGATATCGCGAGCGCGGACCGTTCGGAGCGCGAGAAGCGCCGCGGGGTCGCGGGCGACGTGCCGGTGTTCAAGATCGCCGGCGCCGCGGCCGAAGCCGGAATGGACCTCGATACGGTGGAAGCTTTGGCGCGCCGCGCCAACGACAGGACGGTTTCCTTCGGCATCGCCTTTTCCGGCTGCACGCTGCCGGGCGCGGACGGGCCGCTCTTTACCGTCGCGCCGGGCACGGTGGCGGTCGGGCTCGGCATCCATGGCGAACCCGGGATCCGCGACGAGCCGGCCATGAGCGCGCAGGCGCTGGCCGCGCTTCTGGTCGAGCCGCTGCTGGCCGAGCGGCCGGAGGGCGCCAACGGGCGCGTCGCGGCGCTCCTGAACGGGCTCGGCTCCACCAAATACGAGGAACTCTTCGTCCTGTGGACGCATGTGGCGGCGCGGCTGCGCGACGCCGGGCTGGACATCGTGGAGCCGGAAGTCGGCGAATACGTCACCAGCCTCGACATGGCCGGCTGCTCGCTGACGCTGACCTATCTCGATTCGGAACTCGAGCCGCTCTGGCTCGCGGCAGCAGACACGGCCGCCTTCCGGCGTGGCACGGTGGCGCCCCGCGCTCCGGCCGACAGGGTTCAGGACGAGGCGGCCGGCCCGGTCGTGTATCCGCAGGCGAGCGCAGCCTCGCAGGCCGAGGGCGCCTGCGTGGCCGCCATCATCGAAGCGGTATCGGCTGCGCTGGCGAAGGCCGAAGACGAGCTCGGCCGCATCGACGCCGTGGCGGGCGATGGCGATCATGGCCAGGGCATGGCGCGCGGCTCGGCCTCGGCCGCACAGGCAGCACGTGCCGCGGCAGCGGCCGGCGCCGGGGCGGGGACCGTCGTTGCCGTTGCGGGCGACGCCTGGGCCGATACGGCCGGCGGCACCTCCGGCGCCATCTGGGGCCTGATCCTGCGCGGCTTCGGCACGGCCATCGGCGATGCGGCACGCATCGACGCGCCGGCGGCGGCAGCCGCCATGCAGGCGGCGCTGTCGGATGTCACGCAGCTCGGCCGCGCGCGGGTGGGCGACAAGACGCTGGTCGATGCCCTGGTTCCCTTCGTCGACACGCTGGCGGCCGAAGCCGAAGCCGGCCAGGCGCTGCCGAAAGCCTGGCGCACGGCCGCGATGCGCGCCACCGAGGCCGCGGACAAGACGCGCGATCTGTCGCCGCGGCTTGGCCGCGCACGGCCCCTGGCGGCGCGCAGCATCGGGCATCCGGATGCGGGCGCCATCTCTCTGGCGCTCGTCGCCCGGACCGTCGCGGACTTTCTCGACGCTCGGGGCGGCGCGCACGCCTGACGCTTCACGCCCGCCCGGCGACCGTGCCGGGCGCGCCCATCACCATTTCCGGGAGGAATTGCCATGAAGACGATCCTGTCCAGCCTTATCGCCATCGGCGCCGCTCTTGCTGCCGGGCCCGCGCTCGCGCAATGGGCGCCGTCCAAGCCCGTCGAGTTCATCGCGGCAGGCGGCGCGGGCGGCGGCACGGATCAGTTCGCCCGGCAGCTTCAGGCGGCCATCGCCAAGGAGAAGCTTGCCGAACAGAACGTCGTCGTCTCCAACAAGGGTGGCGGCTCGGGCGCCGAAGCCTTTATCTACGGCGTCGGATCGGCGGGCGACGATCACAAGCTGATCTTCGGGACGTCCAACGAGTGGCAACTGCCGCTGGTCACGCGGCTCGGCTACAAGGCCGAGGACCTGACGCCGGTGGCGACGCTGGCGGTGGACGAGTTCATCGTCTGGGTTCAGGCCGACAGCCCCTACCAGACGATCACCGACCTTGTGGCCGCCGGCAAGGAGAACCCGGGCAAGCTGCGCTTCGGCGGCTCGCAGTCCAAGGATGTGGACCAGACGCTGCTGCGCCAGATCGAGGACGTGTCCGGCGCCAAGTTCCTGTACATTCCCTTCAAGTCCGGCTCCGAGGCGGCGGTGCAGCTTGCGGGCAACCATATCGATGCCAACACCAACAATCCGGCCGAGAATGTCGGCCAGTGGCGCGCCGGGCAGGCCAAGCCGCTCTGCGTCATGGCGCCGGAGCGCATGGCCTATACCGACAAGGTGACCGAGACGATGTCGTGGAACGACATCCCCACCTGCAAGGAGCAGGGCCTGGCCATCGAAAGCTACCAGATGCCGCGCACCGTCTTCGCACCGGCCGACGTGCCGGCAGAGGCCATCGCCTACTACACCGAGCTCCTGCGCAAGGCATCGCAAACGCCCGAGTTCCAGAACTACCTGAAGACCACGTCCCAGACCGCCCGCTTCATGGCCGGAGAGGAGTTCAAGGGCTTCATCGCCGCCGATGTCGAAAAGTCGCGCGCGCAGTTCGAAGCCGACGGCTGGCTCGTCCAGTAACACGATCCTTGCGGCGGGGCGGGTGGAGGAGCCTCCGCCCCGCACTTGGCTTTTCGCCTACGGGCGCCCTAAGAGCGGGAGGAACGCGCGATGTTGACGCGCCGCCATGTCGAAGTCATCACCGGCCTGTGCGTCGCCCTTCTGGGCGCCGTGACGGCCTATGGCAGCCTGGAGAACGGCATTGGCTGGACCGATTTCGGGCCGGCCTCGGGCTATTTTCCCTTCCGGATCGGAATCCTGATCCTGGTCCTGGGGCTCGCCATCGCGGCCCGTTATGCCTTCAGCCACCGCCGTCGGGCACCGGCCCAGGCGGCGCCCGAGGTCACGGGGCCGGCAGCCCTGCATGATGATACGGGGCTGGACGAGCGCTTCATGCCGGATGGCGCGGTGGGCCGGATCGGCTCGATCCTCGTCCCGACGACGATCTGCGCGGCCTTGATCCCCTGGCTCGGCATCTACCTGTCGGGCGCGCTCTTCCTGATCTTCTCCATTCTCACCCTCGGCAAGACGAGCCTTCTCAAGGCGCTGGTCATCTCGACCGGCGTCATGGCGGCCTTCTTCTTTATGTTCGAATGGTGGTTCCAGGTTCCGCTTGCCAAGGGCGTGATCATGCCCGCCATCGGCATTTACTGAGGGGAGACGCGCTATGGCCGATTTCGCCAATCTGATGCACGGCTTCTCCGTTGCATTTTCCTTCTACCATGTCTGGCTGATCGTCTTCGGCGTTCTCCTGGGCATCCTGGTCGGCGTCCTGCCGGGGCTCGGCGCGCCGAACGGCGTGACCCTGCTCCTGCCGCTGACCTTCACCATGGATCCGGTCTCGGCGATCATCCTGCTCTCCTCCATGTATTGGGGCGCGCTCTTCGGCGGATCGACCACATCCATCCTGTTCAACATTCCGGGCGAGCCGTCATCGGTGGCGACCACCTTCGACGGCTACCCCATGGCCAAGAACGGGCGCGCTACCGAGGCGCTGGCGACAGCCTTCTTCTCGGCGGGCCTCGGCGCGCTGACGGGCGTGCTCGTCATCACGCTGCTGGCCGGCTGGATTGCGGATTTCGCGCTGCGCTTCTCATCGCCCGAATTCTTCGCCATCTACCTTCTGGCCTTCTGTTCCTTCATCGGGCTGGGCGGCGGCGATCCCATGAAGGCGGCGGTGTCGCTGCTGGCGGGCCTTGCCTTCGCGACAGTGGGCATGGACACGGTGTCCGGCGAATTGCGGCTGACCTTCGGCTTCACCGACCTTCTGCGCGGCATTTCCTTCTTGGTGGCGGTGATCGGCCTGTTCGGCATCGGCGAACTGCTCCTGACCGTGCAGGAGGAAATGAAGTTCAAGGGCGTCTCATCGAAGATCGAGATCCGGGAAATCTTCAAGGCGCTGGCGCGCCTGCCGCACTACTGGGTCACCTTCCTGCGGTCCGCTGCGGTCGGTGTCTGGATGGGCATCACCCCGGGCGGCCCGACGGCTGCGTCCTTCATGAGCTATGGGCTCGGCCGGCGTTTCGGCAAATACGGCAAGAATTTCGGCAAGGGCGAGCCCGAGGGCGTCATCGCGCCCGAGACGGCCGATCACTCGGCCGGCACCTCCGCGCTCCTGCCCATGCTGGCGCTCGGCGTGCCCGGATCGGCCACGGCGGCCGTCATGATGGGTGGCCTGATGATCTGGGGTCTGCAGCCCGGGCCGCTCCTCTTCGTGGAGCAGCCGGATTTCGTCTGGGGCCTGATCGCCTCCATGTACATGTCCAACATTATCGCCGTTATCCTGGTGCTGGCCACGGTCCCGCTCTTCGCGTCGATCCTGCGCATCCCCTTCGGGATCATCGGGCCCATCATCATCGTGGTCTGCCTGATCGGCGCCTATACGGTGGCCAATGCCGAGTTCGACGTGCTTATGGCCGTGGCCTTCGGCATCGTCGGCTACATCTTCAAGCGCCTCGACTATCCAATTGCGCCGCTGGTCCTGGCCATGGTGCTGGGGGACAAGGCCGAGGACGCCTTCCGGCAGTCCATGCTCTACTCGGGTGGTTCGCTCTCCATCTTCTGGTCCAACCCGCTGGTCGGCACCATCATGGGCATTGCGATCCTGCTCCTGCTCTGGCCGATCCTGTCCAAGGCAATCGCCCTCCTGTTCCGCCGCAAGGCGGCAGGCACGGCCCGCTGACACGGGCATCCCGTCAACCAATGGCCGAGATGGCCCCGCCCGGCGTAGCCCGCCTGGCGGGGCCTTTCCTTTGCTGGCCCGACGGCAACGCCATTCCAGACTGTTGCACAATTGCAAATATGACAAAGTTTATCCACATTTAGAACAGTTCGTGTTTGTCTCCGGATCGCGTCCCCGCGTAAGCCCGGGATCAATTGTGGCGCTCCCGTGGCAGGAGCGTCGTCCTGATCCGGAGACCGACCCAGATGCCCTCGCGCAAGTCCGCCTCGATATCCCTTCTCGTTCTTAGCGCTTCCCTGGCCACCCTCGCGTCGGCCAGCGCCCAGGTGGCGCAGAACGCGCCGGCCGGTGGGAATGGGACAGGCGGGACGGTCGTCCTGGACACCGTCGTCGTGGAGGGTGCGGGCACAGGCACCGGCACCCCCGCGACGGGGACGATCGGGCAGCCGCCTGCGCCCTTTGCCGGCGGGCAGGTCGCCACGGGTGCGCAGCTCGGCATGCTGGGCAACCGCTCCGTCCTGACAACACCGTTCAGCGTCACCAGCTATACGGACAAGCTGATCCGGGACCAGCAGGCGCGGTCCGTATCGGACGTCGTTCTGAATGATCCGTCGGTGCGCAACGATGCTCCGGCCTTCAGCGAACGGGACGCCTTCTTCATCCGCGGCTTTTCGGTCACCAACCTCGACACGGCCTATGACGGGCTCTTCTACATCGCCAATCCCCGTCGCAGCTTCCTGGAGGGCGTCGAGCGCGTCGAGATCCTGAAAGGGCCGACGGCGCTTCTGAATGGCGGCGTCGGCCGTGTAGGCGGCACGATCAACCTCATCCCCAAGCGCGCCGCGGACGAACCGCTGAACCGCGTCACCACGACCTATATCGGCGATTCGCAGCTCTGGCCGCATCTCGACTTCGGCCGACGTTACGGCCCGACCGGTGAGTGGGGCGTGCGCATCAACGGATCCTATCGCGCCGGCGATACGACGCTCGACGGCAATTCGGTGGAGGTGGGCGTCGGCGCCGTCGGGCTCGACTATCGCGGCGAGCGCTTCCGCGCCTCGCTCGACCTGAACCTGTCGAAGCAAAAGATCGACGCGCCGACATCGCTCTTCAATTCGGCCGCGCCGGGGATCGAGATCCCGAAGGCGCCGAGCGGGCGGACCAACACGTCCAATCCCTTCGAATATATCGATTCCAGCTACGGCATGGCGGCCGCGCGCGTCGAATACGATCTTCTGGACACAACGACCCTTTACGCGGCCGGCGGCATCAGCCGCTACCGCGAGGATTTCCTGACCTCGTCCTATCGCATCACCGATGTGGAGGGTGACGCCACGGCGACGCTGGCGATTCAGCCGCAGCAGATCGACGGCAAGACCGGAGAGATCGGGCTGCGCTCGCAGTTCGACACCGGGGCGGTCGGCCACCAGTTGAACGTCTCGCTCAGCCGCGCCCTGAACGAGAATCATCGCGGCGGCTTCCCGCGCATCACACTGCCGAGCTATGCCACCAACATCTATGATCCGACCTATCTGCCGTCGAGCCGCGTGAATACGAGCGGCTTCCCGCGCGCAAGCGGCCGCCCCCTCTTCGCCGATCTTCTGCTGACGAGCTTAGCCGTCGCGGACACGCTGTCCTTTGCGCAGGACCGCTTTCTCGTGACCCTGGGCGGCCGGTACCAGGATATCCGCTCGCGTGGCTTCTCGACCGTCCCCGGCCCGACGCTGGGCGACCAGACCTATCTCTACGAGGATTCGCGCTTCAGCCCAGCCATCGCCGCAACGGCGCGCATCACCGACCAGCTTTCCGTCTACGGCAATTATGTCGAGGCGCTGACGGAAGGGCCGATCGCCCCCGCCACGGTGGCCAATGCGAACGAGATCTTCGCGCCCATCGTGAGCGAGCAGAAGGAGGTCGGCATCAAGTATGATTTCGGGCTCCTGGCGGTCACCGGCGCCCTGTTCGAGATCCGCCAGCCGAGCGCCTACACCGATCCGACGACCAACATCTTTTCCGTCAGCGGGCTGCAGGTCAATCGCGGCCTGGAACTCTCCGTCTTCGGCGAGGTGGCGGACGGGTTCCGCCTTCTGGGCGGTGTCAGCTTCATCGAAGCCGAGCTCGCCCGCACGCTGGGCGGCCGCTTCGACGGCAATGCCGTGCCGGGCGTGCCGAAGACGACCGTGAACCTCTACGCGGAGTACGACATGCCGTGGCTCCTGTCCGGGCTGACGCTGACGGGACGGGCACTCTACACGGGCAGCACCTTCTACGATCAGGCCAACACCCAGAAGGTGCCGGACTGGACCCGCTTCGACCTTGGCCTGCGCTATGCCTTCGACGGTCCCAACGATACGCCAGTGGAGCTGAAGGCGAGCGTCGAGAACCTGTTCGACGAAAACTACTGGGCCTCCTCGGCCCGCGGCTTCCTGGCCGCCGGCTCGGGCCGCACCTTCCTGGTATCGGCCTCCTTCGAGTTCTGACGGGTCCGATCACGGGCGGGTCACGTCTGCTGGCGTGCCCCGCCATGGCCATGCTTTCACGATCGAAGGCGGCAACGCCTTGTCGCGACCGTCGAAAGGATGCGCCCCGAATGACCCTCTACCGGATCTGCGCGCTGGCCTGTGCCATCTGCCTTGCCATGCCAATTGCCGCGCAAGGAGCCGAGCCCGCGCCCGGCCGACCGCTGGACCAGGCCGTATTCGGCTTTGGCGGCCTCATGGTGGATGACGACATGGGCACGTCGGCGCTCCTCTTTACGCCCGATTACGAGGACAACGTCATCTTCGGCATCGGCTACCAGCGCTTCCTGGAGCGTGTGCTGCCGGCATGGACGCTCGGTTTGGAAGCCGGCCTTGCGGGCCGCTTCGGCCAGCGCCCGACGGTCGAGGCCTGGGGCGGATACGTGCTGCGCCATGACAGTTTTAAAATCACGCGAGGATTGTCGGTCACGCCCGCCATGACGGTGGGGCTTTCGGCCGTCAGCCACACGATCGGACGCGAGGCCGAGCAGCAGCGGCTGGATGGGGGAGACGCGACGGTGCTCTTCTATCTGGGGCCGGAATTGAACCTGTCCGATCCGCGCTCCGACAGCGGCCACGAGGTCTTCTGGCGGCTGCATCACCGCTCCGGCGCCGGGGGAACGCTGGGCGGTATGCGCGGCGCCGGCAACGCCAATGTCTTCGGACTGCGCCGCCACTTCTGACAGGCCCAGGCCGGATTTCCCCTTGCTGAACGGGCATGGCAGGCTTAGACATTCGATATATCCAGACGGCTATATCGAGGTTCTTCCTTGCGCGCGATCATCCTGTCCCTCTGCCTGTGTTCCGCCGTCGCGCCGCAGATCGCACGGGCTGGAACAGTCAGCGTCGCGGTGGCGTCCAACTTCACCGAGGCGGCCAACGAACTGTCCGCCGCCTTTTCGGCGGCCACGGGCGATCGGGCGGTCCTGTCCTTCGGGGCCACCGGCCAGTTCTATGCGCAGATCACACAAGGCGCTCCGTTCGAGGTCTTCCTGGCGGCCGATGACGAACGGCCACAACGCGCGGTCGCCGAAGGCTTCGGAGTCGAAGGCAGTGTCTTCACCTTTGCGGTGGGGCAACTCGTTCTATACTCGGCCAGCCCGGGTGTCGTGACCGGGCCACAGACGCTGACGGCAGGGGATTTCGAGCGGATCGCCATCGCCAACCCGCAAACTGCGCCCTATGGCGCCGCGGCCGTGGAGGTGATGCAGGGCCTCGGGGTCCTCGATGCGCTGGAGGGCAAGATCGTCCAGGGGCAGAATATCGGCCAGGCGTTCCAGTTCGTGGCCACGGGCAATGCCCGGCTCGGCTTCGTCGCGCTCGGCCAGGTCGCGCTTCTGGATGGTGGCTCGCGGTGGATCGTGCCGCAGGAGCTCTACACACCGATCCGCCAGGACGCCGTCCTGTTGACGAAAGGGCGCGACAACCCGGCGGCGGCCGCCTTCCTGGTCTTCCTGAAAGGGGATGCGGCGCAGCGTATCATCGCCCGGCACGGCTACGGGCTCGATGAACGCTAGGACTGCGCCGTGGTCGAGGGTGGAGCGATGAGCGCAGATCTGTGGCCCCCCATCCGGCTGACCCTGCAACTGGCGGCGCTGTCGACGCTCCTCCTTCTCGTCCTCGGCACACCCGTGGCCTGGTGGCTTGCCAACACCCGGTCACGGCTGAAGGAGGTGGTCGCCAGCCTGGTCGCCCTGCCGCTCGTGCTGCCGCCCACGGTTCTCGGCTTCTATCTCTTGATCGCGCTGGGGCCGGACGGGCTCGGCGGGTGGCTGGGCGGACCCTTCGGCCTGTCGACCTTCGCCTTCACCTTCGAGGGGCTCGTCTTCGGCTCGGTCGTCTACTCCATGCCCTTCGTCGTCCAGCCCATCCGCAACGCCTTCGAGGCCATCGGGCGGCGGCCGCTGGACGTGGCCGCCACGCTCGGCGCCGGGCCGCTCGACCGGTTCGCGACCGTCGCCGTGCCGCTGGCCATGCCCGGCTTCCTGACGGCCGCGGTGCTCGGCTTTGCCCATACGGTCGGCGAGTTCGGCGTCGTCCTGATGATCGGCGGCAATATACCGGGCGAAACGAAGGTCTTGTCCGTCGCCATCTACGATTTCGTCGAAACATTGCGCTGGCGCGAGGCCCATATCCTGTCGGCCGGCATGATCGTCTTCGCCTTCCTCGTCATCCTGGCCGTTTCGCTGCTCGCGCGGCGTGCGGCGGTGCGCCTGCCATGACGGGCGGGGAGATCGCCGTTCGCCTGACCGGCCGGCTTGGGCCGCGCTTTGTGCTGGATGTCGATTTTCGTGCGCCGATGCGCGGCATCACCGCGCTGTTCGGCCCGTCCGGCTGCGGCAAGACATCCATCCTGCGCGCCGTGGCGGGGCTGCACGTCTTTTCGGGCAGCGTGCGCGTGGGCGAGGATGTCTGGCAGGACGGGCGCACCTTCCGGCCGGTCCATCGGCGTCCGATCGGCTACGTCTTCCAGGAGGCGAGCCTCTTTGCGCATTTGAACGTGTTTCGCAACCTCACCTATGGCTTGCGCCGCGCCCCGAAGGACCGATCGGTGATCGGTCTTGGCGAGGTGGTCGATCTGTTAAGGCTCGGCCCCCTGATCGAGCGCATGCCCACGCACCTGTCCGGCGGGGAGCGCCAGCGCGTGGCCATCGGCCGGGCGCTGCTCGCCCAGCCCCGGCTGCTCCTGATGGACGAGCCGCTGGCCGCGCTCGACCGCATGGCCAGGGACGAAATCCTCCCCTATCTCGAGGCGCTGCATGCCGGGCTGAAAATCCCGATCCTCCTGGTGACGCACGATATGGCGGAGGTCGAACGGCTGGCCGATCATATCGTCCTGTTGCATGAGGGGCGGGTGGTCACCGCCGGGCCGCTCGACACGGTCCTGTCCGAGCCGGGTTCCGTCCTGGCCGTCCGGCGGGATTTCGCAGCCATCCTGAGCGGGCGGGTCCGGATGGTGGAGGGCGACGGCATCGCCACGATCGACATCGACGGAGCCGCGCTCCTGACACTCGGGCAGGGGCTCGCTGCGGGCAGTGCGGTGCGGGTGCGGATCGCCGCCGGCGATGTGTCGCTGAGTCGAAGCCCGTCCACGCAGAGCAGCATCCTCAATGCGCTCCCTGTCGAGATCCTTGCCGTGGACGAGAGCGGGCCACATGAGCGCAGCATCCTGTTGCGCACGCATGGGGGCGCGGCAGGGTTCCGCGCACGCATCAGTGCGCGCAGCGCCGACGCGCTCGGCCTGGCCGTCGGGGATCGCGTGCATGCGCAGATCAAGAGCGTCTCCATCGTCGCGAACCGGTAAGGCCTGCTATAGAAAGGCGGCGAACCTCAACGACGCGCTCGACCGCGGGAACACGTGCCATGGCCAGGATCAGCCTGAAGATCTATTTCGACGATCAGCGCCTCGGGCCGGGCAAGGTCGACCTTCTCGAGCGGATCGCGACCCATGGCTCCATTGCCGCAGCCGGACGCTCGCTCGGCATGTCCTACAAGCGGGCCTGGACGCTCGTGGCAGAGACCGACGCCATCTTCGGCAAGCCCACCGTCGAGCGGCAGCACGGCGGCAGCCAGGGCGGGGGTGCTCGCTTGTCGCCTTTGGGCGAGACAATCGTGCGGGAGTACCGACTGGCGCAGCGCCGGGCGGAGGAGGCCATCGCCGGCTCGATCACTGCGATCGAGGCCGAGCGGGAGGCTCGCCGGCCCGGCTGACGCATCGCGCCAGCCGCAACCGGCAGGCCCTTGCACGCGCCGTCGCGCCGTGGATGGATGGAGGGATCAACCCAACGGGACGCCCGGCCATGAGCTTTGAACACTGGATCGCATTTGCAGCCGCTTGCGCCATCATGCTCGCCATTCCGGGGCCAACCGTGCTTCTGGTCGTGTCCTACGCGATGAGCCATGGGCGCAAGGCCGCTCGAGCAACGGTCTGTGGTGTCGCGCTCGGGGATTTCACGGCCATGACCGCGTCCATGCTGGGGCTCGGCGCGCTGCTGGCGGCATCGGCCACCCTCTTCACGCTGCTCAAATGGATCGGCGCGGCCTACCTCGTCTATCTCGGCATCCGCATGTGGCGGGCGCCGGTCGCCGCGCCCGGCACACAGGCGCCATCGGCGCAGGTGCAGGCTGCCAGGTCCATTCGCATCTTCCTGCACGCTTTCGCGGTCACGGCGCTGAACCCCAAAAGCCTGATCTTCTTCGTTGCCTTCCTTCCGCAGTTCCTCGACATGACGCAGCCGATCCTGCCGCAGATGATCCTCTTCGAGGTGACGTTCCTGGTCCTCGCCGCGCTGAACGCCACGCTCTACGGCATTCTCGCGGCCGCGGCAGCCAAGACCATTCGCACGCCGCGTATCCAGCGGGCCGTCAACCGCATCGGCGGCTCCCTCCTGATCGCAGCAGGTGCCTTGGCGGCCGGCTGGCGCCGGGCGGCAGCCTGACGCGGCCTAGCGCGGCACCGGCAGGTCCAGCCGCCGATCCGGCGCCATGCGTTCAAGGAACGTGGCGTCGTGGCTGACGAGGACCAAGGCGCCATCATAGGCAGCCAGCGCCGTTTCCAGGGCGTCCAGCGTCTGGGGCGTGCGAAGGGCGTTTGCATCGGCCTACCTTGGTTCGTCTTTGCAACTTATGATTTCTAGTGCGGAGACGATAATTGGTTGAATGCAGGAGATAGGTGCAACCGAGGTTCATCCCATGGACAGTGCAGTGCCAATCGCTGTCGCATTGACCTATATTCTCAGCTTTCAATTACGTTACTGGGCTGTCTCCAGTGGGCTGATCTGCGCAGTGGCCGCCTGGGCGATTTACAGGACGCGCCAGCACAAGCTGAAGCAGCGAGATTAGAACTGCGTCTTCGACGTTTCGCGCGCGGCGAGTGTAAACCACCGCGGAAATACTGATTTTGCTTCTGCAGGCGGTATTTCCGCAGCATTGAGAATGAAGCGGATGGATGCGCTAACGAGCGTGCCTAGCGCGGCACCGGCAGGTCCAGCCGCCGATCCGGCGTTATGCGTTCAAGGAACGTGGCGTCGTGGCTGACGAGGACCAAGGCGCCATCATAGGCAGCCAGCGCCGTTTCCAGGGCGTCCAACGTCTCTAGGTCCAGATGGTTGGTCGGCTCGTCCAGTAACAGGAGCTGGGGCGGCGTCTCGGCTCCCATCACGCAGGCGAGGGCGGCCCGCAGCATCTGGCCGCCGCTCAATGTCGTTGGATATCGCAGGGCATCGGCTGCACGGAAGCCGAACCGCGCCAGGGCTGCGTGGATCGCGTTGTCGCCGGCGCCTGGAACGTGCCGCCGGAGGTTGTCGCGCAGCGTGAGCCTTCGATCGATGAGCGACAGGTCCTGATCCAGTAAGGCGTGCGGCACGTCGATCCGGACGTCCCCGGCCAATGGCTTCAGCCGGCCGGCCATCACGGCCAGTAGCGTGGATTTGCCGCTGCCGTTGCAGCCCGTGATCGCGATGCGTTCCGGGCCGGACAGGTGCACGGACAGGGCCTGCACCACCGGGGTCCGCACATCGTGGCCGGCGGTGACCCTCTCCAGCCGCAGGACGGACCGTCCTTGCGGCAGGTGCGTCGGGACCATGTCGAAGGACAGCACCCGCGCCGGCGCGATGGCAGTGCGGGCAGCCGCCAGCCCGTCCATGGCCGCCTGTCGTCGGCTTGAGCGCAGACGGGCATTGGCGCCGTGCGTGGCTTCGGCACGGCCCTTCGCGGCATCGAAAAGGATCTTCGGCTGGTCGCCCTTCGCCCGGGCGCGCCGTCCGGATGCATCGCGCCGCGCCTGGCGCTCCACGGCGTCCTGCGCGCGCCTCGCGGCAAGGGCTGCGTCCCGCGTGCGGGCGGCGAGTGCCTGCTGCGCCGCCGCGTCCTCCACGCCGCGGCGTTCGACATAGTGGGCGAAATTTCCTCCATAGCGCCGCAAGCCCTGCGGCGTCAGCGCCACGATCGCATCGACCCGTTCCAGGAGTTCGCGGTCGTGGCTGGCCAGGATCAGCCCGCCGCGCCAGGCGTCGACGAGTTGAAGCACGGCCGCGCGCCCGTCCCGGTCGAGATGGTTGGTCGGCTCGTCCAGGAGGAGGACATCCGGCGCATCGAGAAGCAGGCAGGCCAGCGAGGCGCGTGTGCGCTCGCCACCCGACAGCGCCGCAATCGGCGTATCGAGCGGACGATCGAGCCGGACACGGGCCAGTGCGGCCGCGATCCGCGCCGGGAGCGTCCAGTCGGCGCAGGCAAGGGCGGCTGCGTCGGCCTGTCCCGCTTCAGCCCGCGCCAGAAGAGCCAACGCCGCGCCCGCGCCGAACAGATCGACCAGGCGCTCCCCGTCACGGGCCATGGCATCCTGGCGCAGCATGGCGATGCGGCCCGTCGTTGAGACGCGCCCCGTCATGGGTGCGAGCTCACCGGCGATCAGCTTTAGAAGGGTGCTCTTGCCAGCCCCGTTGGGACCGACGAGGCCGGTCCGCTCTGGACCGAAGGCGATGTTCAATCCGCTGAAAAGCGGCGCGCCGTCAAGGGTGCAATAGGACAGACCCGACAGGGTGATGCTGGACGACATGATGAGGCGACTTTCGCAGTGTGACCGGGAAAAGGTGGGCGGCGAGGTCGAAATCCATGTCGTTCAGAATACTTTTTGTGGTTGGCAGTCCGGGGCAGAATGTCAGGCCCCGGAGGCGTTTTCAAGGCGCGGCTACGGTTTCAGCCGCGCCGATGGCAGGATCGTTCCGCGTCCTGCGCGCCAACATCGCCTGCATGGGAAAGGGACGGCGGCCGGGGCCTCCGCCTGTCCTGGTGCTATTCGGCGGCCTGCCGCAGCGCGCCGTTCAGCCCGGCGCTCCAGCTTGCGTACCAGCGGTCGAAGACGGCGAGCTGGCGTTCCGCATAGGCGCGCTGGCTGTCGGACAGGGCGTCCGTCTCGTTGAAATGCAGGGCGTATTCAGCATTCCCCTTCAGGACCATCAGGTGCTTGTAGAAGAGGACGAGGTCCGGCCCTTCGTCGAAGGAGGACAGGACATAAAGGGCCTCCTCCAGCTCCAGCGCCGAGCGCCGGGCCTCGGGGTCGCCGGCGGCGGCGGCCTGCGCCAGCGCGCACAGATGCAGGACTTCGTGCGGCAGGACGTTTCCGATGCCGGTGATCGCGCCCTTGGCCCCGCAATTGACGAAGCCGTGGAAGACCGCCGTGTCCACGCCGACCATCAGCGTGACGTCGGGATCGTGGCTGGTGATGTTGGCGGCGGCGTAGGTCAGGGAATCCCGGCCGCCGAACTCCTTGAAACCGACGAGGTTCGGGTGCTCCGCGCGCAGCGCGAAGAACAGATCGGCGCGCGTGGCGAAGCCGTAATAGGGGCTGTTGTAGATGACGGCCGGCAGATCGGGCGCGGCCGACAGGATCGCCTTGAAATGGTGGCGCTGGGCATCGAGTGATGGCCCGCGCGACAGGACGCGCGGAATGACCATCAGGCCGGCCGCGCCGACGCTTTGCGCATGCGCCGCATGGGCAGCGGCCGATGCCGTATTGACGGCGCCCGTTCCGACGATCACGGGCACGCCGGCCTCCACAAGGCGGCGCACGCCCTCCATCCGCTGCGCATCCGTCAGAAGCGGCCAGTCGCCCATGGAGCCGCAATAAACGACGGCGGACATGCCAGTATCGACCAACTGCCGGCCCTTGCGCACGAGGGCGTCGAAATCGGGCGTGCGGTCGGCGCGGCAGGGGGTCATCAAGGCCGGGATGCAGCCGCTGAAAATCGTGCTTGCCATGGATCCACTCCGGGAATTGAGGTTCGGCCGCATCATGCCGCCGATACGCATGAAGGCCATAATAATCCTTGTATTTTATTTGTCGACAGAAATTCGCATAGCGTCGCGCAGCGTTTCGTGGGACGCCCGGACCATATGCGCGGCAGTGCCGGTGAGGGTGGGCGTGCGGATGGGAATACGGCCGGATCTCGGCATGGGTGAACTGGCACAGCGCGAGGAAGCGCGGTTCTTCTGCGTCCCGCGCGCCAGCGGCATGGAGGGTCTGGCGGCCCGGTTCCACCGGCATGCCTATGCGCCCCATACGCACGACACTTTCGTCATCGGAACGGTTCTGTCGGGCTACGAAACCTTTCTGGCGGGCGGCCAGCGGCATTATCTCGGCCCCGGTCAGCTCTGCCTCCTGAACCCCGGCGTGGTGCATGACGGGGAGCCTGTGGAGGGCGGCTTCGTCTATCGCATCCTCTACCCGGGAGAGGACCAGATCCGGTCCCTCATGGCCGAGGTGACGCAGGGCGAGAAAGACATTTCAGTGTCCTTCGATCGGATCGTCGTCGATGCGCCCGATCTCAGCGCACGGTTTGCCGAACTGCACGGCCTTGCCGAGCGGGGCGGCGACGCGCTGCTTCTGGATACGGGCATGCACGGGCTGCTCCTGGCCCTCCTGTCCCGTTTCGGCCGGAACGTTCCGTGCCTCAGGGCGGGCGGCGCCGAGCCCGGCCCGGTCCGCCGTGCCTTGGACTACCTCGATGCCAGCTTTGCCGAGCCGGTCAGCCTGTCCGACCTGGCCAACGCGGCCGGCATCGCACGCACGCGCCTGATCCGCGCCATGCGGCGCGAGACGGGGATGACGCCGCATGCCTGGCTGACCGACCGGCGCGTGCGGGCCGCGCGCAGCCTTCTGGCGCAAGGCAGCAGCCCGGCAAGTGTCGCGCAGGAATGCGGCTTCTACGATCAAAGCCACCTGACACGCGCCTTCCGGGCGCGGGTCGGCATGGCCCCCGGAGCGTTCCGGGCGTCACTTTCGTCCAAGCCCGGGAAAGCGGCTGTGCGCTAGAGCCGTCGTCCGGTCCACCGAGCGGATAGATGCGACGATGCAAGACAGCGCAAGCGATACAGAGGCCCCCGGCTCCTCCACGGGCTTGAGGCAGTTCAGGGACGGGAGCCTCGCCATCCTGCCGGCCACGGTGGCAGCCATTCCCTTTGCCATTCTTCTGGGCGGCCTTGCCGCCGACAAGGGTCTGAGCGCGTTCCAGGCCGGGGCCATGTCGGCCCTGGTCTTTGCCGGCAGCTCGCAATTCGTGGCGCTCGCCTCCTGGACCATGCCGCCGCTCATCGGCGCCATCGCCTTGGCCACGCTCGTCGTCAACATGCGGCACATGTTCATGAGCGCGTCGCTCCTGCGCCACATCCGGCATTTTCCGAAGGCCGCCCGGCTTGCCGCCCTGGCGTTGATGGCGGACGAGATCTGGGCCTATGCGGAGGCGCGCGTCGCCAGCGGACAGAGGCTGACCATCGCCTATTATGCCGGCCTGTCGGTCTTGTTCTATCTGAGCTGGATCATCTGGACGGCGGTCGGGGCCGTCATCGGGCACGCCATCGCCGATCCGGTGGCCTTCGGCTTCGACTTCGCCTTCATCGCCATCTTCATCGGCCTCATCATGGGATTTCGGGCACGCTCGGGCTTTGTCGTCACCATCGCGGCCAGCGCAGCGGCGGCGCTCGCCACCCATCTCGTGGTCGCAGGGCCCTGGTCCATCGTGGCCGGAGCCTTGGCCGGTGTCGGGGCCGCCTATGCGACCGGCGGCCGGGAGGCCCGGCCGTGATGGACGATACCGCTCTTGCCATCGCCGCCATGGCGGCCGTCACTCTGGCGACACGCTTTGCCGGGCTGGCGATACCCGCCGCGCTGACGCAGAGGCCGCGCCTGGCGCGGGCCTTCGCCGCCTTGCCGGTGGCGGTGCTGACGGCGATCGTCACTCCGGTCGCGCTGGCAACGGGACCGGCCGAGACGGCCGGCGTCGTGCTGACCGTCCTGGCCGCCACCCGCCTGCCGCTCATCGCCACGGTGGCGCTCGGCGTCGCCTGCGTGGCGTTCCTGCGCGGCGCCGGCCTGTAAGGGCCGGCGCCAGTCGGCATCACACCGCGGGTGCACCCGCGAACCCATCCTGATGGACGACGATGGGACTTCCGTCGCGCACTGCGTCGTGGAGGTGGATGACATCCTGGTTCAACAGGCGGATGCAGCCAGAGGAAACGGCCTTGCCGATCGACCAGGGCTGGAAGGTCCCGTGCAGGCGATACAGCGTGTCGCGGCCATCCTGATGGATGTAGAGCGCTCGCGCGCCGAGCGGATTGCTGGGCCCTGGCGCCATGCCGCCATTGGCGATGCTGTAGGGCTCAAGCTCCGGCTGGCGGGCGACCATCGCATCGGGCGGCGTCCAGCGCGGCCATTGGCGTTTGTAGGCCACGACGGCCCGACCATCCCAGGCGAAGCCGTCGCGCCCAACGCCGATCCCGTATCGGGTGGCCATGCCGCCGGTCCCCACATGGTAGAGATACTTGCCTTGCGTATCGACGATGATCGTTCCCGGGCGCTCGTCACTCGCCAGCGACACCTCGCGCCGCCAGTAGCGTTCGGGCACGCGGGAAACATCCACCGCCTCGACCGGAAAAGGCTCACCGGGAACGGCCAGGTACATGAGCGGCGGGACGACCGGTTCGGGCGCAGGCGGGACGGGAGGCGCGAGCGGCGGTGTCGGCGGCGTAGAGACGCAGCCGGTCAGAAGCAGGCTGCCGGCGCCGATGAGGACAGCGCGGCGTGACGCGTCAGAGTTTAGCATGATCTGATTTCCGTTTTGTCCCGCGGTGCCGGTGGCATCCGCAGGGGGCCTAGAAGGAAAATTCGGTCCGGCGGTGCATTAGACGATGCGGGGCGGCCGCTCCCAAGGCGAAACGGAGTGTGGATCGACGCGCGCCTGCGGCGCGGTGAACTGCGCCGCGCGGCCGCGGCGTAGGCGACCAGCCCTCGGGCAGGATGCTGGCCGCGACCTGGCAGTAGAGAAGGCGGGCCTCGTTGGCCCAATCCTGTCCGATCGTGTCTTCCTGCGTTGCATGCAGCGCCAGGGGCTCGCAGCCGGCGCGCGCGGCCACACGCTCGGCGGCGGCTGCCGGGCCCAAGAGGGTCATGAGGGTGACCACGGCAATGAGACAGGCGCGCAGCATGACCATGATCGGCGCTGTTGAGTAGCCTTCGGTTGCAGACATCATGTGCCTCGACCCGTGCAGGCGCAACTTGGCGATCCTGCGGCGGCGCGGTGCCGGAACCGGCGGCCGGGGCATTCTGTTTCACGGTGAGGCGATTGTGCCACAGCGGGATGGCGGGGTTTGTCGATGGCGCCGAGGAATTACTGGAAGGGCTATCTGAAACTGTCGCTCGTGACCTGCCCGGTCCGCATGACGCCCGCTTTGTCGGACCAGGACAAGATCCGCTTTCATACGCTCAACGCCCGGACCGGCAACCGCGTGGTCAGCCGCTATGTGGACGCGCAGACCGGCAAGCCCGTGCATGAGGAAGACGAGGCTCGCGGCTGGCAGCGCGGCGAGGATGATTTCATCATCCTGGAAGATGACGAGATTGACGCCGTCGCCCTGGACAGTACCCGCACCATCGACATCGAGCGGTTCGTGGAGCGCGACACGGTGGACTGGATCTGGTTCGACCGCCCGCATTACCTGACACCCTCGGACAAGGTCGGCGAGGAGGCCTTCGTCGTGATCCGCGATGCGATGGAAGCCACCGGAACGGCGGGGATTTCACGGCTTGTCATGTACCGGCGCGAGCGGGCCGTGCTCCTGGAGCCGCGCGACAAGGGCATCGTCCTGTGGACGCTGCGCTACGGGGACGAGGTGCGCAAGGCGGAAGGCCTGTTCCCCCCTGGGGACAAGTCCCGGGGCGATGCTGCCTTGTCGCGGATGATGCTGAAGCTCGTGGATGCGCGGACGACGAAGTGGGATCCATCCATGGTCGAGGACCCCGTCCAGGACAGGCTCAAGGACATGATCGCGGCGCGCAAGCGCAAGCGCAAGCCGGCGAACACAAAGCCCAAGGCGAAGGGCGCCGGCGGTGGCGCCGGTGGCAACAATGTCGTCAGCATCATGGACGCACTGAAGAAGAGCCTGGAAAAGGGCGGCGGCAAGGACTGAGCGTCAGCTCGCCTTCTTCAGGTCCGTCCCCTTGGCCTTGGAGGAAGCCGCAGACTTGCGGCGCGTTGGCTTGGCAGCCTTAGCCGCGGCGCCGGCACTGTCGCGCAGCGCCTGCATCAGATCCACGACCTTGTCGCGCGCCGGCGCCTTCGGCTTGCGGATCTTGCGCCCTTCCATCTTGGCACGGACCAGTTCCGCCAGGGCGGCGTCGTAGCGGTCCTCGAAGGCCTCGGGCTCGAAGGCACCGCGCTTGGTGTCGATGATATGTCGGGCAAGGTCGAGCATCTCCCGCTCGATCTTGCCCTTGGGAATGTCGGCGAAGACCTCCGCAGAGGACCGGACCTCGTAATCGTAATTGAGTGTAGCAGCCAGGAGGCCGTCGCCCATGGGCCGGATCAGGAGTGTGCGCACGCGCCGGAACAGGACGGCCTGCGCCAGGGCCGCGACCTTGCGCTTGCGCAGCGAGTCCCGGATGAGCCGGTAGGATTCCCGCGCGACGTCGTCGGAGGGCGCCAGAAAATACGGTTTGTCGATATAGACGTCGTCGATCGTGCCGCAGGATACGAAAGAGGACACGGTCAGCGTCTTGTCGCTTTCCGGCGTGGCGGAGGCGATTTCCTCCGGCGTCAGGATGACGTAGTCGCCCTTGCCGGTTTCGTACCCTTTCACCTGATCGTCGCGCTCGACCGGCTTCTCGGTTTCGCTGTCGACGAAGACCCGGCGGACGCGGTGACCGGTCGATCGGTTGATCGTATGGAAGGCGATCCGGTCCGAGGTGGATGCCGCCGTATAGAGGGCGACCGGGCAGGTCACGTCGTCGATCTTCAGGAAACCCTTCCAGTTGGCCCGTGCCGTCATGTCTGGCCTTCGTCGTCCGATCCGCCGCTTTCCCCTGCAACGGCCTGCGCTTGCCCTTCGTTCCGGCCCCCGCGGCGGGCCGCGGTTTAAATCCCGCGCGCCAATCCCACCTTACGGGCAACGGGCGGCGTTTGGCCGCCGCAGCGCAAGGAGCCCATACGATGACGAGCCAGCCCTATCTGACCATGAATGATGGTCGAACGATTCCGCAGCTCGGCCTCGGTGTCTTCAAGGCCGAAGATTCCGACGCACAGGCCGCGGTCCGCACGGCGATCGAGACCGGCTACCGCCATGTGGACACCGCCGCCATCTATGGCAACGAAGCGGGTGTCGGCCGTGGCGTGGCCGATTCAGGCATCGCCCGGGACGATCTCTTCATCACCACCAAGCTTTGGAACGAGGCGCAGGGCTTCGACTCTACGCTGCGCGCGGCGGAGGAGAGCCTCGGCAAGCTCGGCATGGATTATGTCGATCTCTACCTCATCCATTGGCCATCGCCGCGCCGCGATCTCTATGTGGAAACCTGGCGCGCGCTAATCCGCCTGCGGGAGGAAGGGCGGGTCCGATCCATCGGCGTGTCCAACTTCACGGCCGAGCATCTCGACCGCATCATCTCCGAGACTGGGGTGACGCCGGTTCTCAACCAGATCGAGCTGCATCCGCGCTTCCAGCAGGCTGCGCTTTCCGAGGCGAACCGCGAGCGCGACGTGCTGACGCAGGCCTGGAGCCCGTTAGGCCAAGGGCGCCTCCTGGAGGATGCGGTGCTGACGGAGATTGCCGCGCGGCACGGTCGCAGCCCTGCGCAGGTGATCCTGCGCTGGCACCTGCAGAAGGGCTTCGTCGTCATCCCCAAATCGGTGACGCCGCAGCGCATCCGGGACAATTTCGATGTGTTCGACTTCGAGCTCAGCCAGGAGGACATGGCGGCTGTGGGCGGCCTCGACAAGGCCGACGGGCGCATCGGCCCGGACCCGATGAAGGCCGACTTCTAACGCCCGGCAGCATCGATCCGCAAAAGGTGCTGGTCGAAGGCGAGGGCGTTCTGCGTCTGCGCCAGACGCCCCGAATAGGTGGAAACCGCGATCCCAGAGGCACCGGCGCACACGCCGGCCGCTTCCGGGATGGCGCGTTCCGCCAGCACCCTTCCGTCCGCTGCATCCAGGATGACGAGGCCGCCCTTGGGCGAGGACAGGCCGACGAGCCCCTCGCGCGGGTTGACGGCGATGGCGCCGACATAATGGCCAAGACGCTCGATGGTCCGATCCGGCAAGGCGGCAAAGCGCAGCGCCTCGCCCTCCGCGAACCAGCCCGCCAGAGGCGGCATGTCCCGGCGGTCGCCCTCGTACTGGCAGGCGAACCAGATGCGGTTGCCTGGCGCCAGCGCCAGATGCCGCGTGGACAGGTGGGACAGTTCGGCCGGCAGGACGTGCTTCTGGACGAGGCCGCCGGAGGCGGTGTCCAGTATCACCAGGGATGGCTCCATCCGGTCGAGATTGAGTTTGGTGCGGCCGAAATCGGGATGGGTCTCGATGCCGCCATTGGCGATGACGAGCCGCCGCCCGTCCGCGCTGACGCAGATATCATGCGTGCCGATGCCATGGGCGTCGAACTCGCCGATGCGGTGCCAGCCCCCCGTCGCATCGTAGATGCCGATGGTGCCGCGATTGCCCGCAAAATCGTTCTCGCTCGCATAGAGCAGCCGTCCGTCCGGCGAAAAGGCGCCATGGCCGAAGAAGTGCCGATCGGGCGGGGTTGCGATCACCGTGCCGCCGTCCGGCAGGGCCGGGTCGAAAATATAGGCGAAAGTGCCGGGCCGCCGCGCAAAGGCCACGCAGCGCCCGATCTCTGCGCCGCCGGCCAATCCGTGCGCGCGGGCCGGCAGCAGGGCGCGATGGACGATCTGTCCCGCTTCGCTGAAGGTTGCGACGCCGAAGCTGCCATCCGGCGCCCGGAAGGCCGAGGCATAGACCGCATCGGTCCGCTCCAGTGCCGCCAGGCGTTCCGGGGCGAGCGTTGCCAGGAAGGCCGCGCCCGCAGCCTGCATGAAGCCCCGCCGGTCCATCGCCGAACGCGCCGGCACGGTGCTCAATCCCCGTCCTGGAAGGAGAAGCCGGCAGACAGGCCGATGGCGCCGCCAAGCTCGCCATCGAGGCGCTGGATGAGGTCCTTGCCGGACAGGAGGAGGTAGTCGAGGCGCTGCCGCTGGGCGGGATCGGCCAGGACTGCCTCTGCCTGGGGCTCCATGCCGCGCGCCGTCCGCGCCATGTTGGACAGGAGGAAGTCGATGCTGTCGGCGGTGCCCAGCGGATCGGACGGCAGGAGGGTCGCGATCTGCGATCCGTCGAACAGAGCGCGCAGCCCCTCGAGATTGCCGGCGATCATCGGGAAGGTCCGCTCGCTGCGCCAGAACAGGGCCTGGCGCGGGAAGGACTGGCGGTCGGGGCCCCTGTAGAAGCTTTCGATCCGCTGGTCGCGCACGGCTTCGGCCCCGTGCACGAGGATACCGAGCAGCGCCGTCGCGGCCTCGTCCGGGGTGCGGAACAGCGGGCTCTCCGGGCCGAAGCCGATCATCGCCGACCCGATCCCGTCCGGCGCGTTCCAGCCATCGGAGAGGGCTGTGGAAACACGCGCCACATTGGCGGCCACGGCCTGCGCAAACCGGCAGCGATAGGCGCCGGCCTCTGTCGCCGTGCTGTCCGACCCATCGCCATAGAGAAGATAGTCCAAGGCGCCGAGCCCCTGCACCGCAACGCTCTTGTCCGCCAGGCTGGACAGTTGCGTCGCGGCCGGATCCTCGTCCCGCAGAAGGGCCTGGATCTGGCGCAGGCCGAGACCCTTGCGGTCGGGGTAGAAGAGGATGCGCTCGAAGCGGCTGTCCTCCAGCGCCGGGCCGATCCGCACGATCTCGATCCGCGCCCAGGCATCGGTCAGCGTGACGAAGCCATCGCGTGCGGCGGCAAGACCTTCCGGCGACGGCGCCGCGCAGAGGCGCTCCATCCGGTCTTTCATGGCTTCGGCGTCGCGCGCCAGATCGGCATAGCCGGGCCGGATCACGTCCTCCACGGCGTGGCGCATCACGGATCGCACCGCCGCCGGATCGAGCGGCGGCGGGGGCGGCAGCGCCGTTTCCTGCGCCCGTGCCAAGGGCGCCGCCAGCAGAAGCAGGGCGAGAAGCCCTTGGAGGAGCTTGATCATCAAAGGGACTCCAGAAAACGGATCAGCGCGGCACGGTCCTCTGCCGGCAGGGCGGCGAAGGCGTCCCGCGCGCGTTCCGCCTCGCCGCCATGCCACAGGATCGCTTCGGTCAGGCTGCGGGCCCGTCCATCATGCAGGAAGAACTGGTGATTGCTGACGGCCTGCGTCAGCCCGATCCCCCATAAGGGGGGCGTGCGCCATTCCCGGCCATCCGCCTCTCCGACCGCCTGGCCATCGGCCAGGCCCTCGCCCATGTCGTGCAGGAGAAAGTCGGAATAGGGCCAGATAAGCTGGAAAGCCTGCGCCTTGTTGGCCGCCTGACGGCTCGTCACATATTTGGGCACGTGGCAGGCCGGGCAGCCGGCGCCGTAGAAGAGCGCCTTGCCGCGCAGGACCGTCGGGTCGTCGACATCGCGCCGCTGGGGAACGGCGAGGTTCTCCGAATAGAAGGTGACGAGGTCCATGACGGGATCGGGCGCTTCCGTATCGCCGAGGCGGGGCTGGACGCCGTTCGGCATGGCCAGGCAGTCGGCCTGCCGGTCGGTGCAGTCACCTTCCGGGCGGGGAAGGTCGGGCGTGGAGATGCCGATATCGCCCGCAAAGGCACTCGATACCTGGTCGCGGATCGAGCCGTTCTGCGCCTTCCAGCCGAAGCGACCCAGGATCGGCTCCTTGGTGCGGTGGTCCCGCACGATGGCGGGCCGGCCGGAAATGCCGTCGCCATCCGCATCCTCGGGATCGGCACGGGACAGGATGTCGCCCGGTTCGATGGCCTGGATCAGGCCCATGCCGATCATCGGATTGGCGACGCGGGGCGATAGCGTCGTGGCCGGATCGAGCGGGCCGTAGCCAAGATCCAGGACCGCGTAGTGCGGGCTGCGCAGGGACACCGCCTCCCCGTCGGGGAAGGTGAAGGGCACGTCGTCATAGTCGATCCGCATGCGCCCCTCGGCCGTCAGGCCGGGCACCGCGAATTCCTGCAACTGCTCGCCATAGACGGGGTCCGGCAGGTTCAGGCGCCGATGCGCAGCGACATCCTCACGCTCCTCGGCCGTTTGCGGTGCGCGGGCGAGCCGCAGGAACATGGATACGGCCTCGCCACCCGCCGGCGGCCGGCCGCGTCCGTCCTTCAGGTGGCAGCTCTGGCAGGAGCGGGCGCTGAAGAGCGGCCCAAGGCCGTCCGAGGCCTGCGTGGAGGAGGGGGACGATACCCAGAATTTGCGGAACAGCGCATTGCCGAGCTTGAAGGTCTCTTCTTCCTCGAAGGTGATGTTCGCGGAAAAATGCGAGAAGGCATCGGCATTGACCGGGGCCTTGCTCGTTCCGGCTCCGCCGGACATGGCCTCGAAGCGTTCGGGCGCGGAAAAGTCCTGCGTGGGCGCGGTGACGCTGCCGACGCGGGCCTTGTCTTTCTCCGTCAGGTCGGCGCGTGGATGCGCGAGCGAAAAATCGGCGACGGGCAGAGGGGCCGGCCCCGCCGCCTGCGCCACGACGAGCATCGCCGTGGCCGCCAGAGGTGCCAGGAAAAGGGCGATGCGCCGCGCCATGAGGCCATTCCGCCGGACGGCGGCCTATTCGAAGACCGCGTCCGGATTGTCCAGGCTGTCCGATCCCTCGATCTCGACCGATCCGAGATCGAGCGCGGCCGTCACGCGCTCGATGCTGCGTGTCTGGTCGATCAGCCCGTCGATGGCTGCCTGGACCACGGCGTTGCCCTCAGCATTGCCTTCGCCGATCATCTGGTCATAGGCCTCGCCGCCGGCGGCCCGGTCGGCCATGGCCTGCATGGCCGCCTCGGTCGTGGCGAGCTTCTGGGTCATCTCCGCGTCGAGCGCGGGATCCTTCGCCTTGACGAGATCGGACAGGGATGCCCCCGTCATGACCGTGCCGTCCGTGCGGACATAGCGGCCGGTATAGGCGGACTGGATGCCGATCGCGTCGTTCTGGTGCGAGGCATAGGTGTTGTCGGAGAAGCAGTCGTGCTCCTCCTCCGGGTCGTGCAGGATCAGGCCAAGCTTCATGCGCTCACCCGCAAGCTCGCCATAGGACAGGGATCCCATACCCGTCAGCGCGGCGCGCAGGCCGGCCGTCGGATCGGCGGTGACGACCTGTTCGGCGGCGCCACCGGGCTTCCAGTCGTCGACCATCTCCTGCAGATCGGCGACCAGCCGTTCCGACGCCGCCTTCAGGTAGGCGCCGCGCCGGTCGCAATGATCATGCGTGCAATTGGCCGTGTCATAGTCCGTGTAGGGGCGGTTGCCGGCGCCCGGGCCGGTTCCGTTCAGATCCTGCCCCCAGAGCAGGAACTCGATCGCATGGTAGCCGATGGCGACATTGGCCTCGACTTCGCCGGCTTCCTGGAGGGACTGGATCGTCTCGGGCGTCAGCTCAGTGAAGTCGAGCGCCTCGCCATTGATCACCGGCTTCGGGTTGGCGATCACATTGGCGACGAAATAGGGGTTGCTGTCGCTTTCCGTCCCATAGGCGGGGTCGACATAGTCGATCAGGCCTTCATCCAGCGGCCAGGCGTTGACGCGGCCTTCCCAGGCATCGACGACCGGGTTGCCGAAGCGGTACACTTCGGACTGCTGGTAGGGGATGCGCGCGGCGATCCACGCCGTCCGCGCGGCGGCGAGGGTGGCTTCCGAGGGCTGCGCCAGAAGGGCGTCGATCGCCGCGTCGAGCGCCTTGGCTGTCGTCAGCGAATCCTCGTATTTGGCCAGCGCCACATCGGCATAATGCTGGACGACATCCGCCGCGCCGACGCCACTGCTGGCAAGGGCCGTTCCGCAGATTGCCGGCAGGAGGCCGAGGAACGAGACGGCGGCCAAGAGACGATTGCGAACCATGAGTTGAACCCTCCACGGGCGTCCACCGGGACCACCCCGCTGGCTTGCTCATGACGCAATCACAAACTTGTGTCAATTCCTCATAAATATAGAACTTTTCCAAACTGCAGAAGGTCAGGCGACCCGCGTTTCCACGCTCCCGATCCCCTCGACCTGTCCGACCAGGACATCGCCTTTCTCCACCGGCCCGACGCCGGCCGGCGTGCCGGCGAAGATGAGGTCGCCGGCCTTGAGCGTGAACAGCCCGGACAGGATCGAGATCATTTCCGAAACGGTCCAGATCATCTGGTCCAGCGTCCCGTCCTGGCGGGTTGCGCCATTGACGCTGAGATGGATCCGCCGCCCGTCCAGCGGGCCGGCGGCATCGACCGGCAGGATGGCCGAGCAGGGGGCGGAGGCTTCGAACGCCTTTCCGACCTCCCACGGGCGGCCGGCCGCCTTGGCCGCGCCCTGCAGGTCACGCCGCGTCATGTCCAGCCCGACGGCATAGCCGAACACATGCGACATCGCCTCTGCCGGCGCGATGTCCACGCCGCCCCGTCCAAGCGCCACGACGAGCTCGATCTCGTGATGCACGTCCCTGGACGCGGGCGGGTAGGGAAACGCTGTCCCCGACTCCAGGAGGTTGTCCGGGTTCTTCTGGAAGAAGAAGGGCGGTTCGCGGTCGGGATCGTGGCCCATTTCCCGCGCATGGTCGGCGAAGTTGCGGCCGACGCAATAGATGCGATGCACCGGGAAGCGCTCGGCGCGCCCGGTGACGGGAAGGCTCGGCACGGGCGCGGGGGCGAAGACGAAGCGTTGATCGGTCATGGCGGTGTCTCTTGGCGGCAAGGGTTGCGACTAGCGGAAGCGCTGGGCGAAGACGGATTTGAGCCGCTCCAGCTCCCCATCGGCGAGCGCCGGCGGGTCGGTCACGGCGATCCAGGCGTCGATATAGTGCTCGGGCGCATAGAGATGGCCGTGGCCCAGCGGCGCTGTCGTGGCGATCATCATGTCGGCGGCCAGTTGCAGGCCGGTGATGATCGGGAACCAGCGCAGCGCGGTGCTGACATCGGGTCCGCGCTGCCCCTTCATCCAGTCCGGCTCCCGGTAGAAGCTGGAGGGCGAGAAGAAGGTCACCGGATCGCTCGCATATTGCAGATAGACGATCCGGATCGGCCCCCAAGGGGCGCTGGCGGCCGCAAGATTGTTGCCCTGCGCGGTGAAACGGATGATGGCGCCGTCGCGGAAGCGCGGCAGCCATTCCGGCGTGCCGGGCACGCGCTCGTCAGTCGCCATGCGCCAGGTCGCGCTGGTGAAGGGCGGGCCGGACCAGAGCGCGCCTTGGAAGGGATCGGCCACCACCTCGTAGAGATCGGTGGAGAGTTCGGAGTTCATGGCGCCGAGGCTGAGGCCGTAGAGATAGAGCCGGGGCCGGGAATCGCGCGGCAGGCCCGTCCAGTGCGCATAGACGCGCTTGAACAGGGCGCGTCCGGCTTCGGCCCCATAGCCGGGCTCGACCATGAGGGACAGCCAGCTCGTCAGGTAGGAATATTGCAGGGCGACGGAGGCCACGTCGCCGCGCATCAGATATTCCAGTGTGTCCATGCCGGCCGGATCGATCCAGCCGGTCCCCGTCGGCACGATCACCACCAGGGCGGAGCGTTCGAAGGCGCCGACGCGCAGCATTTCCTGCAAGGCGAGGTCGGCCCGCTCGTCGACCGTCTCGCGCGAGTTCAGCCCCACATAGACGCGCAGCGGCTCCAGCGCCGGGGTGTCGAAGAAGGCGCCGATCTGTGGCCCGCGTGGACCGCCGGCGATGAATTCACGCCCCCGCGCGCCGAGGCTTTCCCAGGAAATGAGGGACTGGGCGCTGCCCGTCTGCAACGGGTCCTGCGGCGGCGGCATGTCGGAATCGATATGGGCGTCGAGTTCGCGGAAGGAGCTGTCGGCGATGCGCAGGGCCTGGTGGAAGACCACCCCGTCGATCAGCGACCAGAACAGGAAGAGCGTCACCCCCGTCGCGAGCACCTGGGCGATCCGGGGCGGAACAATCCGCTTCATGCGCGTCGACAGGGCGCGCGCCACCACGCGGAACAGCCGGGCCACCGCCAGAAGCGCCAGAAAGACGCCGAGGGCGATCAGGCCGACGCTCAACGGATGGGCGGTGTCCAGCGGATCGAGGCCCATGGCGCGGCGGATCGCATCCTGCCATTCGGCGGCCTTCCACAGGCACAGGGCAAGGATCGGCAGCGCCATGGTCAGGCTTGCCAGGCGCAGGTGCCGGGCCCGCTTTTCGCCCGGCATGGGAAGCTGCATGTACATCCAGAGCCAGCGCAGGAAGACGCCGAGCGCATAGCCCGCCGCAAAGGATGCGCCGGAAAGGCTGCCCTGCACCACGATGCCGCGCGGCAGAAGGCTCGGCGTCAGGGATGCCGCAAAGAAGAGAAGGCCCAGAAGAATGCCCGGCGTCGCCAGTGCGGGGAGGTAAGCGCGCCATGTCCGGCCATTCTGTTGCGTCATCGCGCCTCTCTCTGGCCCTCAAGGCTCCCGGCGCAGCATAGGCAAGCCGGCACGGCCTGCAAGAGCCGGCTGTCACCCGCGCGTTTGAAAAGCCGCCGCGCTGCCATTACACCCAGGGATCGACAAGCTTGCAGGGGAGGAGGCCGGATGCGCGCGGTGCTGGAGCAATTGGAGGAGCGGCGGGCCCAGGCCCGCTCGGGCGGCGGCGCGCGGCGCGTCGCGGCCCAGCATGCCAAGGGAAAGCTGACCGCGCGCGAAAGGCTGGACGTCCTCCTGGACCCGGACTCCTTCGAAGAGTTCGACATGTATGTCACCCACCGCGCGACCGATTTCGGCATGGCGCAGTCCAAGGTGCCGGGCGATGGCGTGGTGACCGGCTGGGGCACCATCAACGGCCGCCTCGTCTATGTCTTCTCGCAGGACTTTACCGTGCTCGGCGGCTCCCTGTCCGAGACGCACGCCCAGAAGATCTGCAAGATCATGGACATGGCCGTGCGCAACGGAGCGCCGGTTATCGGGCTGAACGATTCCGGCGGTGCGCGGATCCAGGAGGGGGTGGCCTCGCTCGCCGGCTATGCCGAGGTGTTCCGCCGCAACGCGGAGGCCTCCGGCATCGTGCCGCAGCTGTCCTTGGTCATGGGGCCTTGCGCAGGCGGCGCCGTCTACTCGCCGGCCATGACGGACTTCATCTTCATGGTGCGCGATTCCTCCTACATGTTCGTGACCGGGCCGGACGTCGTAAAGACGGTGACGAACGAAAGCGTGACCGCCGAGGCTCTGGGCGGCGCCGGCACGCACACCCGTATTTCCTCGGTTGCCGATGCCGCCTTCGAGAACGATGTGGAGGCGCTGGAGGCGGCACGCCGCTTCTTCGACTTCCTGCCGCTCAACAACCGCCAGCCAGTGCCGCAGCGCCCGAGCTTTGACGATCCGGCGCGGCTGGACATGCGGCTGGACACGCTCGTTCCCGACAGCGCCGCCCGCCCCTACGATATGCGCGAACTCGTGCTGGCGCTGGCCGATGACGGCGATTTCTTCGAGCTGCAGGCCGATTTTGCCGGCAACATCCTGATCGGCCTGATCCGGCTGGACGGGCAGACGGTGGGGGTCGTGGCCAACCAGCCGCTCGTGCTGGCCGGCTGCCTCGACATCGATTCCTCGCGCAAGGCCGCGCGCTTCGTGCGGTTCTGCGACGCGTTCTCCATTCCCATCCTGACCCTGGTCGATGTGCCCGGCTTCCTGCCCGGGACGGCGCAGGAGCATGGCGGGGTGATCAAGCACGGGGCCAAGCTGCTCTTCGCCTATAGCGAGGCGACGGTGCCCATGGTCACGGTGATCACGCGCAAGGCCTATGGCGGCGCCTACGACGTCATGGCATCCAAGCATATCGGCGCGGATGTGAACTATGCCTGGCCGACGGCGGAGATCGCGGTGATGGGCGCCAAGGGCGCAGCGGAAATCCTGTACCGCTCCGAACTGGCGGACCCCGACGCCATCGCCGCCCGCACAAGGGAATATGAGGCGCGGTTCGCCAACCCCTTCGTGGCGGCCGAACGCGGCTTCATCGACGAGGTGATCATGCCGCATTCGACCCGCCGCCGCGTGGTGCGCGCCTTCGCCATGCTGCGCGGCAAGCAGACCGAAACACGGTGGCGCAAGCACGACAACATACCGCTCTGAGCGCCTTCGGAAGGACATGGCATGGACCAGCAATGCATCGTCGCGGGGGGAGGGCCGGCCGGGCTGATGCTCGGCTACCTCCTGGCGCGGGCCGGGGTGCGGGTGACCGTGCTCGAAAAACATGCCGATTTCCTGCGCGACTTCCGGGGTGACACCATCCACCCCTCCACCCTGCAGCTCATGCGCGAACTGGGGCTGATCGACGGGCTCCTGGCATTGCCGCATACGCGGGCGGAGCGCCTGACGGCCGAGATCGGCGGCAAGTCCTTTACCGTGGCCGATTTCTCGAAGCTGCCGGTCGAGGACCGGTTCATCGCCTTCATGCCGCAATGGGACTTCCTCGATTTCCTCAGCCGCGAGGCGAGGGCCCTGCCAGGTTTCCGGCTGATCATGCAGGCGGAGGCCGGGGAGCTTGTCCTGGATGGTGATCGCGTGGTCGGGGTCCGCGCGCTCTGTGCGGGCGAGGCGGCGGAGTTCCGGGCGCCGCTGACCGTCGTGGCGCAGGGGCGCAACGGCGCCCTGCGCGCCCAGGCCGGCCTGAGCGCACAGTCCTTCGGCGCGCCGAGCGATGTCCTGTGGTTCCGCCTGTCCCACCAGCCGGGAGATCCCGCGCAGGCCATGGGCCATGCCGGGCCGCAGCAGGGGCTCGTCCTGATCGATCGCGGCGATTACTGGCAGTGCGGCTTCATCGTGCGCAAGGGCAGTTTCGAGGATCACCGCGCCGCCGGGCTGGAAGCCTTCCGCGCCGCTGTGGCGCGTCTGTCGCCCCTGCCGCCCGAGCGGCTGGCGGAGGTCACGAGCTGGGACGATGTCCACCTGCTCAGCGTGCGCATCGACAGGCTGGATCGCTGGTGGCGGCCGGGCCTCCTGTGCATCGGCGATGCCGCGCATGCCATGTCGCCGATCGGCGGCGTCGGGGTCAATCTTGCCATCCAGGACGCCGTGGCGGCCGCCAACATCCTGTCCGGCCCGCTGCGGGACGGGCGCCTGAAGGATAAGCACCTGGCGGCCGTGCAGGCGCGCCGCAGCTTCCCGACGCGGGCCACACAGCGCGTGCAGCTCATGATGCAGAAAGGCGCGAGCCGCCGGCGGGCGAAGGGCCCCGGCGCCGGGCCGCCGGGGTTTTTACGCCGGATCGCGCGCTGGCCTGTCCTGGCGCATCTGTCCGGCCGGCTGATCGGCATGGGCTTTCGCCCCGAACATCCGCGTGTCGGCCGCAAGCGCTGAAGCGCGGAGGTCAGAGTTCGGGGAGGGCCGCCTCGATCTCGGCGCGCATCGGCTCGAAATTGTCCGGCAGCATGAGGCGGGTTCCGAGCATGTCGACGGTTTCGTCCACGGTGAAACCGGGCCCGTCCGTCGCGATCTCGAAGAGGACATGCCCCGGTTCGCGCACGTAAATGGACTGGAAGTAGTTGCGCTCCCGCAGCTCGGTCGGCTCCAGGCCGAAATCGCGCTTCAGAGCCTCCGCCATGGCGGCCTGTTCCGCACCGTCCCGCGCCCGGAAGGCGATGTGATGGACCGTCCCGCCGCCCGATCGCGGCTTGAGGAACCCGCCGACGGCCCGCAGGTCGACGATGCCGCCGGCCGGGCTTCCGGGCAGGGCGTAGCGCGTGGTCGAAGCTTCGCTCGGCCCCCGCTCATAGCCGAAAACCTCCGTCAGGATGCGGGCCGTGGGTTCCGCCTCTTCCAGAAGCAGGCTGACGCTGTGGAGGCCGCGGATCGCGTGTTCGGCGCCGATCGGGGAGCCTTCCCAGGCCGGCACGGCGCCGTTTCCGGGAACGCTCGCCAGCGCCAGGCGGGTTCCGTGGACATCGCGGAAGGGCAGGACGGATTGCCCGAAGCGCTTTTCGATACTGTCGTGGACGACGCCCTTTTCCAGAAAGCGGTGCAGCCAGAAGCCGAGCGATTCCTCGGGCACGGATAGGACCGTTTCCTGCGTTTCGCCGACGCCCAGCCTGCCGGGTGCGACATGCTCCCAGGGAAAGAAGGTGATCAGGCTTCCGGGACTGCCGACCGCATCGCCATAATAGAGGTGGTAGCTCGTCGGATCGTCGTAATTGACCGTCCGCTTGACCAGGCGCATGCCGAGAATCTCGGTGTAGAAGGCAAGGTTCTGCCGGGCCTGGCCGGCGATGATCGAAACGTGGTGCAACGGGCTGTGCGTCATGGGGTCATCCGATGTCTTCAACGATACAACCCTAGCTTCAAACCCGCCAAAGGTCAGCACGGGTTTTCCTGCCGGCATGCGGTGGCTAGTCTGGCCGGGTCCGAATGCGACCGGTCCCGAAAGGCAGCCCGACCATGTCGACCCGCAATCTCGATGCGCTCTTCGCGCCGCGCGCCATCGCCCTGGTGGGCGCCAGCAACCGCTACCGCTCGGTGGGGGAGGTCCTGTCGCGCAACCTGTTCGCGGCCGGCTTCGAGGGGCCGGTCATGCCGGTGAACCCGCATGAAAAGGCGATCCGCTCGAGCGTCGCCTATCCCACGATCGAGGATCTGCCCACCGCCCCGGACCTTGCCGTCATCGCCACGCCGGCGGCGAGCGTGCCGGATATCGTCGCCCGGCTGGGTGCCAAGGGCTGCCGCGCGGCGGTCGTCATCTCCTCCGGCTTCGAGGATGCCGCGTTGCGCCGGGACCTCCTGGAGGCCGCGCGCCCGCACACTTTGCGCATCGTCGGCCCCAACTGCATCGGCTTCGTGTCGCCCCATGCGGGCATCAATGCCAGCTTCGCCCATCTGATGCCCAAGGCCGGCGATCTCGCCTTCGTCAGCCAGTCGGGCGCCATCGCCACGGCGGTGCTCGACTGGGCGGATGTGCGGGGCATCGGCTTCTCGCATGTCGTGTCGGTCGGCGACATGTGCGACGTGGATACCGGCGATCTCCTGGACTATCTGGCGCTCGACCCTCGGACGCGGGCGATCCTCCTTTATGTGGAAACCGTCACCGAGGCGCAGAAATTCATGTCTGCCGCGCGGCTGGCCGCCCGGACCAAGCCCGTCGTCGTCATCAAGGCGGGTCCGGACCGTGGCGGTGCGCCATCGCCGGCGCAGACGCCCATGGCGGCGCTGGCCAGCGGCGCGGACGTCTTTGCCGCGGCCTGCCGCCGCGCGGGCATGCTGCAGGTGGCCACGCTGCGCGAACTGTTCGAGGCGGTGGGGACGTTGGCCTCCGGCATCCGGCCGCGGGGCGACAGGCTCGCCATCCTGACCAATGGCGGCGGGGCGGCGATGCTGGCAGCCGATGCGGTGGGCCGCCATGGCGGGCGGCTCGCCCAACTGTCCGATGAGACGCGCGCGCGCCTTGCCGGCATCCTGCCGCAGGGCTGGATGCCGGGCGATCCGGTCGACATGCTTCGTGAGGCCGATGGCGCGCGCTATGCCGCGGCCCTGTCCGCCCTTCTGGAGGATCCGGGGCAGGACGCCGTCCTCGTCATGAATTGCCCCACCGCGATTGCCGACGGGGTGGAGGCCGCCCGCGCCACGCTCGACACGATGGCAGGCGAGCGTCGGCGCCCCGTCATCACCTGCTGGCTGGGGGAGCGGGCGGCACGCCAGTCACGGCGCCTCTTCGCCGACAAGGGCGTGCCCACTTACGATACGCCGGACGAGGCCGTGCGCGGCTTCATGCAGCTCGTCGCCTACCGGCACAACCAGGACATGCTGATGCAGACGCCGCCGGCCCTGGCCGACACGCCGGTGGACCGCGCCGCGGCCGATGCCGCACTGGCGGCGGCGCTCGCGGCCAAGCGGCGCATGCTCAGCGCGCCGGAAACCAACGCCTTCCTGGCGGCCTATGGCATTCCGGTCGCGGCCGGTGGCACCGCACCCGACCCGGACATGGCGGGCCGCATCGCCGAGCGGATCGGCGGCCCGGTCGCCCTGAAAATCCTGTCGCCCGACATCCTGCACAAATCGGATGTCGGCGGCGTCGTCCTGGAACTGGAGGGCGCTTCGGCGGTCGAGGACGCGGCCGGCCATATGCTGCGGCGCGTGGCCGAACTGCGACCGGATGCAAGGATCGACGGGTTTTCGATCCAGCGGATGATCCGGCGGGCCGGCGCGCACGAAATGCTGATCGGCCTTGCGCAGGATCCGACCTTCGGCCCCGTCCTGATGGTGGGCCAGGGCGGCACCGCGGCCGAAATCATCCGCGACCGGGCGGTGGGGCTGCCGCCGCTCAACATGCTCCTGGCGCGCGAGATGATCGGCCGCACGCGCGTCTCCCAGGCGCTCGGCCGCCATGGCGGGCGCGAGCCGGCCAATATCGACGCGCTGGCGGGCACGCTGGTCACCCTGTCGCAGATGCTGGTCAACCACCCCGAACTGGTGGAGCTGGACATCAACCCGCTGCTGGTCGATGCCGATGGCGTGGTGGCGCTCGACGCGCGGGTCATGATCGAACCGGCCGTCGGCGCCGGCCTGTCGCGCTTTGCGATCCTTCCCTATCCGCAGGCGCTGGAAGAGCGCGTGACGCTCAAGGGCGGGCGAGCCTTCGACCTTGCCCCGATCCGGCCCGAGGACGAGGGGGCGCTGATCGATATGCTGTCGCGCAGCGCTCCGGACGATATCCGCCTGCGCTTCTTCGCCCCCATCCAGAAGATCGGCCACGCCTTCGCGGCGCGGCTGACGCAGATCGACTACAGCCGGGAAATGGCTTTCGTCGCGCGCGAGGCCGGAACGGGCGACATTCTCGGCGCGGCGCGGATCATCACCGATGCCGAGGGGCTGGAGGGCGAATTCGGCATCATGGTCCGCTCGGACCAGAAGGGGCGTGGCCTCGGCCATGCCTTGATGCGCAAGATCCTGGACTATGCGCGGGCACGCGGCATGAAGCGCGTCTTCGCCGAAGTCCTGGCCGAAAACACGTCCATGCTGGCGCTGGCCCGCGAGCTCGGCTTCGTGCGGCGCCCGGCGGGGGATGACATGACCGTGCGGCGGGTGGAAATCGAGCTCTGACGGCACCATCTGCGGCAAGGTCCATCAGCGATCGCTTGCCCCGCAGGGCAGTGGCCCTTAATCGACCATCATCGCGTGGCATGAGCTGCGCGATCCCGTTCCCGCAAGCGTGAAGCCCGCAATGCCCCGTCTACGCACCCTGTTCGTCCTCGTCCTGTGCCTCGGTCTGGCAGGCGGCGGCGCCTATCTGGCACTGGGTGGCGGGGCGCCGGGCACCGCGGCGCAGCCGGCCACGCAAGTTGCGCGCCCGCTGGAACTGTCACCCGTCGAGGTGCAGCGCATCGAGCGGCAGGATGTCGCCCGGGAGCTGCGGATCACCGGCACACTGCGGCCGGCCCGCCGCACGGTCATGACCGCCCAGGTGTCCGGCATGATCGAGACGATCGACGTGAAGGTCGGCCAGGCGGTGGCCGCCGGCGACGTGCTCCTGCGCTTCGACCAGGCGCCCCTGGAAAGCGCGCTCGCGGCCCGCCGCGCCACGCGCGATGCGCTCCAGGCGCAGCTCCAGCTTGCCCAGACGGTATTGTCGCGCAGCAACCGGCTCGGCCAGAGCGGCATTTCGTCCGAGGCCGCCCGTCTGGAGGCAGAGGCCAATGTCGCCAATCTGACCGCCCAGCTTCGCGGCCTCGACGCCGAAGTGGCCGATGCCGAGCGCAATTTGGCCGATGGTACGGTCCGTGCGCCCTTCGACGGGATCGTGTCGGAGCGGCGCGTCGAGCCCGGCCAGTCGGTGGCGCAGAACACCGAGCTTCTGTCCCTGGTCGATCTGTCGCTGATGGAGGTCGAAGCCGGAGTGCCGGCCAGTTCCGTTGCCGCCATCGATATCGGCCAGAGTGCGGATTTCGTGGTCAACGGCGTGGAAAACCGGCGCTTCGACGCGCGGGTGGCGCGGATCGCGCCGACGGCGGTGGAAGGCTCGCGCACCGTGCGCGTCTACCTGGAAACCGACAATCCCGATTTCGTCCTGCGTGGCGGCATGTTCGCGACAGGGACCCTGCGGGCCGGCGAGCGCCAGGCGGTGATCCTGTTGCCGCAAAGCGCTATCCGCCGCGACGTGACGGGAGCCTATGTCCTGAAAGTGGTGGAGGGGACGGTGGCGCGCCAGGCGGTGGAGATCGCGCCGGACGTTCCGAAAAGCGGCATGGTCGAGGTGGCCGGCGGAATCGAGGAAGGCGACGTCGTCGTCACCGCGCCGCTCCCGGAGCTGATGCCCGACACGCCGATCCAGATCGGGGCCTGACGCTTCATGTTCCTCACCCGGATCAGCGTGGCCCAGCCGGTCTTCGCCACGATGATGATGCTGGCGATCCTTGTGATCGGGCTGTTTTCCTTCAACCGCCTCGGCGTCGACCTGTTCCCCGATGTTGACCTGCCGGTCGTCGTGGTGGTGACCAGCTATGAGGGCGCCGCGCCCGAGACGGTCGAGAACGAGGTGACGCGGCGCATCGAGACCGAAGTCAACACGATCGGCGGCATCGATACGATCACCTCCGACAGCTACGAAGGCCGGTCGGTCGTCATCATCCAGTTCGACCTCGATATCGATTCCCGCGCCGCCGCACAGGAGGTGCGGGACCGCGTGGCCCGGCTGGAGGCGGCCTTCCCCGATGCGGTGGACACGCCGCAGGTGACGCGCTTCAACCCGGACGACCAGCCGATCCTGTCGGTCGCCGTCTTTTCGGACAGCCGCGACCTGTCCGACATGACGACGCTGGCCGACCGCGTCATCGTCAACCGCCTGAGCGTCCTTCCGGGGGTCGGCCAGGTCACCATCGTCGGCGGCAGCGCCCGCCAGGTGCTGGTGATGATGGACCCCGAGCGGCTCGAGGCACGGGGCGTTTCGGTCAGCGCCGTGATGGACGCGATCCGCCGGGAGAACCGGGACCGGGCCGCCGGAACGCTCATCTCCGGCATCGGCCAGCGGATCGTCACCGTCGAGGGGCGGCTTGCCCAGGTGCTCGATTTCAACGACATCATCGTCGGCCAGGACAATGGCTACCCGATCTACCTGGCGGATGTTGCCCGCGTGGTCGATGGCGGGGCGGAGCTGACGAGCCGCGCCAGCTACAACGGCGTGCAGGCGCTCGGCGTGGACGTGGTCAAGGTGCAAGGGGCCAATACGGTGGCCGTCGCCCGGGACCTGCGGGCCGAGATCGACCGCCTGTCGACCGAGCTCGCGCCGGAGGGGTTGACCCTGTCGGTCAGCCGCGACAATTCCCGCCCGATCGCGCTGCAGGCGGCGGAGGTCCAGCGCACGCTGATCGAGGGCGGCGTCCTGACCGTGCTGATCGTATACCTGTTCCTCAATTCCTGGCGGTCCACTGTCATCACCGGGCTGACGCTGCCCATCTCGGTGATCGGAACCTTCGCCGTGATGTATTTCCTGGGCTTCACGCTCAACACCATGACGCTCATGGCCCTGTCCCTGTCGATCGGCATCCTGATCGACGATGCGATCGTGGTGCGCGAAAACATCACGCGGCACCTGCATATGGGCAAGAGCCACAAACAGGCGGCGCTCGACGGCACGAACGAGATCGGCCTGGCGGTCCTTGCCACCACGCTCTGCATCATCGCCGTGTTTCTGCCCGTCGCCTTCATGGGCGGCATCATCGGCCGCTTCTTCCTGCAATTCGGCGTCACCGTTTCGGTCGCGGTGCTCATCTCGCTCTTCGTTGCCTTCACGCTGGATCCCATGCTGTCCAGCGTCTGGTACGATCCGGCCTCGCGGCCCGAGCCTAAGCGCGGCCCGCTCGGGCGCGCCGTCGCCCGGTTCGACCGGGCCTTCGAGCGCCTGGCCGGCCGTTACCGCAGCGTCATCCACTGGAGCTTCCGGCACCGGTACCTGACCGTCTTCGTTGCCTTCGCGATCTTCATCGGCAGCCTGATGCTCGTGCCGCGCATCGGCGGCGAATTCCTGCCACCCAACGACAGCGGCGAATTCTCCATCTATGTCGAGGCGCCGCAGGGCTCGTCCCTCGACTACATGGCCGTGAAGGTGCAGCAGGTGGAAAAGGCGCTGCGGGAGTTCCCGGAGGTCGCCAGCTTCTACTCCACCGTCAATGCCGGCGGGGCCCGCGGCGTCAACGCCGCCAATGTGGCGGTGCAGCTCGTGCCCGCGCGCGAACGCAGCCTGACGACCATGGGCATGGCCGAGCCGATCCGCGCGCGCCTGGCCTCCATCGCCGGGCTGGAGATTTCCGTGAACCAGGATTCCATGGGCGGGGGCGGCGGCGCAGCGGCCAAGCCGTTGCAGGTCTCGGTCCTCGGCGATGGCGACGAAGCGCTGCGCGCCATCTCGGACCAGGTGAAGGCGCGGCTCGAAGCCATACCCGGCGCCGTGGAGGTCGAATCCTCGATCGACAATCAGCGCCCGACCTACGCCATCCGCGTGCGGCGGGAGGCGGCGAGCGATCTTGGCGTGTCCATCGAGGGCATCGGCGAGACGCTGCGGCCGCTGATCGCGGGCGATGCCATCTCCGTCTGGAACGCGCCCGATGGCGAAAGCTACGATGTGGTCGTGCGCCTGCCGCGCGAAGGGCGCGAAGTGGCCGACCAGCTCCGCAACCTCGCTTTGTCGACCGGACGCACGGCCGATGACGGCCGGCCGGTCACCGTGCTCCTGTCGCAGGTGGCCGATGTGGTGGAAAGCGTCGCCCCGGAATCCATCACCCGCAAGGACCTCTCGCGGGAGATCCGCATCTCGGCCAATGTGGCGGGCCGCCCCTTGGGGGAGGTGAGTTCGGCCCTCTCCACGGCTATCGCCGATATCGAACTGCCGGCCGGCTACCGCATCACCTTCGGCGGCGAGGCGGAGGACATGGCCGAAAGCGCCGGCTATGCGCTGGAGGCGCTCGTCCTGGCAGTGGTGTTCATCTACCTGGTCCTGGCCTCGCAGTTCGGATCCTTCATCCAGCCGCTGGCCATCATGATGACGCTGCCGCTGTCGCTGATCGGCGTTCTTTTGGCGCTGCTCGTCACCGGTTCGACGCTGAACATCTTCTCCATCATCGGCTTCATCATGCTGATGGGGCTCGTCACCAAGAACGCGATCCTCCTGGTGGACTATTCCAACCAGGCGCGGGCGCGCGGCCTGTCCCTGAAGGACAGCCTTGCCGAAGCCGGCGCGGTGCGGCTGCGGCCCATCGTCATGACCACGCTGGCCATGATCTTCGGCATGCTGCCGCTGGCGCTCGGCCTGGGTGAAGGGGGCGCGCAGCGTGCGCCCATGGCGCATGCGGTGATCGGCGGCCTGATTTCGTCGACGCTTCTGACGCTGATCTTCGTGCCGGTTATCCTGACCTTCCTGGACGGGATGGCGCGTCGCCTGTCGCGCCGCCTGCCGAAGGCGCCGGACGATATGCATCAGCCGGGCCACGCCTGACGGCGGCTGCCGCCTCCGCCCGCTCCCGCTCGATCAAGGCGCGCTTGCGCTCCACGCCCCAGCGATAGCCCGACAAGGCGCCATCACCGCGCACGACGCGGTGACAGGGTATGGCGACGGCCAGGCAGTTGCCGGCGCAGGCGCGTGCGACGGCGCGGGCCGAGCCCGGCGCGCCGATCCGTTCGGCAAGCTCTGCGTAACTCAAGGTCTCGCCCGCCGGTATGCTTGCCATGGCGCTCCAGACGCGTTCCTGGAAGACCGTGCCGCGAATGTCGAGCGACAGGCCCTGCGCATCGCCGCCCGGCCGCTCGACGAGGGCCGCCACGCGGTCGATCAGCGCCGCAAGATCCGGGCCGGCGGGCTCCAGCACCGCCTTGGGAAAACGGGCGGCCATGCGCGGCAGGATTTCGTCCAGCGTGCCGAACTCGATCAGGCAGACCCCCCGCTCGCTGGCCGCGACGGTCACCGGGCCAAGGCTCGCCTGTGTCTGCGCATAACGGATCACTTCCCCGGCGGCGCCCTTGCGCAGCGTGGCGGGCGCCATGCCGAGCGCGCCCGTGTCGGCATAGGCCCGCGAGCTCGCGCCGAAGCCTGCCGCATAAATGGCTTGTGTCACGCTGTCGGCCTTCGGGAGCGTGGCGCGCAGCCGTTCCTTCCGCCGCGCCATGGCATATTGCTTGGGCGTCAGTCCCACATGGCTGCGGAACAGGCGCAGGAAATGCCAGCGGCTGTAGCCCGCCTGCGCCGCAAGGGCGGCAAGGTCGGGTTCCGCCTCGGCCGTGTCCAGGCGCGCGCAGGCTGCCGCCACCACGGCGTGCGCCGCATCGTGCGGCGGTGCCTCCGGGCGGCAGCGCAGGCATGGCCGGAAGCCATGGGCCGCAGCTTCCTGCGCGGTCGGAAAGAAGGCCACGTTCTCCCGCCGCTTCGGGCGCGACGGGCAGCTCGGCCGGCAGAAGATGCCGGTCGTGCGCACGGCATAGACGAAATCGCCGTCACGGCCCGCATCGCGCGTTTGGACGGCCTGCCAGAGTCGATCCGTATCCTGCATCATCTTGGCCCCCGGTTTCGATCATGGCAGACAGTGCCGTCAAACGGAACGATCGATCATCCCGGATCTTGCGGTCGAATTTTGAGGCGGGCGGGAGAGGGCGGGCTTCACACGCGGTTTGAGCCCATGCAGGCCAGGCCCGCTCCGCGCCCGTGCGGCTTGTAATGGCCTCGCCGCTCAGGACGATCGTACAGGCGCCGTCCGCAACGGCGCCGTGAAGGAGCATGTCCAAGCCAGCAGCGCGATCCGATCCTGCGCAAAGCGGCGGACGGTCTCCCGCAGCGCCACGATGTCGGGATCAGGCCCGAATGTCAGCCCGACCTCCTACATGCGCGGCTTCGGCCGCTAATGGCGCCATGGCCGCATCGTGCAGCCCGGCCAGGCCGACGCTCCGGCGCACCATGTCGACGTAGATCGTCTCGATGTCGTCGATCCCCAGCCGGCCCCCCGCCCGATACCAGGTGGTCACCCCGGTCAGCATGGCGATAATCGCGCGGCTGGCCACCGCGGCATCCTGCACCACGAAACAGGGCGCACCGGCGGCCAGGATGGCGCGCAGATGGCCTTCATATGTGCGCCGCAGGGCCTCGACCTCCGCATAATTCTGCGGCTCCAGGCTGCGCAGCTCCATATAGGCGATGAAGACCGCATCGGGCTTTTCGAAGTGGAAGCGGATATGGAAGCGCGCAAAACCGGTCAGCCGATCGGCCGGCGTGCCGAGCGGATCGTCGAAGGCGGCCCAGCCGGCCAGAAGGTCGTCCATATGGCCGACGAGGAGATCGCGCAGAATATCCTGCTTGGTCGGGAAGTGATTGTACAGGCCGCCGACGCGCAGCCCGACGGCCTCTGCGATATCGCGCATGGACACCGCCGCATAGCCCCGTGCTGCAAAGAGCCGCTCGGCATGGCGCCGGATGCTGTCTGCGGTCTTGGAGCCCTTCGACACGCTTTGCCTGCTAACAAATGATCGTTCGTTCATTTTATTCCACGTCTTCGACCTGTCAATCGGCGGCACGATGATTACCCTAGCGTGCATGGAACAGGGAGCTTTGACCATGGATGGAAAGCGACAGACCGACAGCCAGCGCCCGCTCGGACCGCAAGAGGCCGATCTGATCGACCGCTACTGGAAGGCCGCCAACTACCTGTCCGTTGGCCAGATTTATCTGATGGCCAACCCGCTTCTGAAGGCGCCGCTGAAGGCCGACCACGTGAAGGCGCGGCTGCTCGGACATTGGGGCACCACGCCCGGCCTGAACTTCATCTACGCCCATCTGAACCGGGTCATCCGGGCGCGCGACGCGCAGGTGCTCTATGTCTGTGGCCCTGGGCATGGCGGGCCGGGCATGGTCGCCAACACCTACCTCGAAGGCACCTACAGCGAGATCTACCCGGACGTCCCGCAAACCGAGGCGGGGATGGGCAAGCTGTTCCGGCAGTTCTCCTTCCCCGGCGGCATTCCGAGCCATGCCGCGCCGGAAACGCCGGGCTCCATCCATGAAGGCGGAGAGCTCGGCTATGCCCTGCTGCATGCCTTCGGCGCGGCCTTCGACAATCCCGACCTGACGGTCGCCTGCGTGGTCGGCGACGGAGAGGCGGAGACGGGGCCGCTTTCGGGCTCGTGGCAATCCATCAAGTTCGTCAATCCGGCGCGCGACGGCGCCGTCCTGCCCATTCTGCATCTGAACGGCTACAAAATCGCCAACCCGACCGTGTTCGGCCGCATGGACGATGCCGATATCGCCAAGATCTTCGAAGGCTTCGGCTATGATCCGATCTTCGTCTGCGGCAGCGAGCCGGAACCCATGCACCAGGCCATGGCCGCGGCGCTGGACGCGGCTTTCGACGCCATCGAGGCGATCCGCCGCGCGCATCGAGGCGAAGGTGCTGGCGCCAGCGGGGCGGGATCCGTGCCCCGATGGCCGATGATCGTCCTGCGCAGCCCGAAGGGCTGGACCGGCCCCAAAGAGGTCGACGGCCTGAAGGTCGAGGGCTTCTGGCGCTCCCACCAGGTGCCCCTGTCGGCCGTGAAGACCAACCCGGAGCATCTGCGGCTCCTGGAGGCGTGGATGCGCAGCTACGCGCCGCAGACACTCTTCGACGGTGACGGCCGCCTGATGCCGGAGCTGCGCGCCCTGGCGCCGGACGGCGAACGGCGCATGGGCGCCATTCCGGTGGCCAATGGGGGCCGCCTGCGGCGCGAGCTCGTCATGCCCGATTATCGCAGCCTCGCCGTCGAGATCGAGCGCCCGGGCAGCGTGCAGGCCGAATCGACGCGGATCATGGGCAAGCTGGTGGCAAAGATCGCCGAGCTGAACGCAGGGACAGCCAATTTCCGGCTGTTCGGACCGGACGAGACGGCCTCCAACCGACTGGATGCGATCTTCGAGGTGACCGACCGCGTCTGGATGGAGCAGCTCAAGCCCTATGATGTCCATCTGGCGCCCGAGGGGCGGGTGATGGAGGTCCTGTCCGAACATTGCTGCCAAGGCTGGCTCGAAGGCTACCTCCTCACCGGGCGGCACGGGCTCTTCTCCTGCTACGAGGCTTTCATCCACATCGTGGATTCCATGTTCAACCAGCATGCCAAGTGGTTGAAGGTCAGTCGCGAGCTGCCCTGGCGGGCGCCCATTTCCTCCTTGAACTACCTTCTGACGAGCCATGTCTGGCGGCAGGATCACAACGGCTTTTCCCACCAGGATCCGGGCTTCGTGGATCTGGTCGCCAACAAGAAGGCCGAGATCGTGCGGATCTACCTGCCGCCGGACGCCAATACGCTCCTGTGGGTCACCGACCATTGCCTGCGCACCTACGATAGGATCAACGTAATCGTGGCCGGCAAGCAGCCGGCCCCGCAATGGTTGTCCATGGATGCGGCCATCGCCCATTGCGAGGCGGGGATCGGTACCTGGGACTGGGCCGGGACGGAGGATGGCGCGGAGCCGGATGTCGTCATGGCCTCGGCGGGCGACGTGCCGACGCTGGAGTCCCTGGCGGCGGTGGACCTTCTGCGCCAGCATGTGCCGGACCTGAAGATCCGCGTCGTCAATGTCGTGGATCTCATGGCGCTTCAGCCGGAATCCGAGCATCCGCACGGCCTGCCGGACGACAAGTTCGACGCGCTCTTCACGCGGGACAAGCCGGTGATCTTCGCCTATCACGGCTATCCTTACCTGATCCACCGGCTGACCTACGCCAGGGCCAACCACGCCAATATGCATGTGCGCGGCTTCAAGGAGGAGGGGACGACCACGACGCCTTTCGACATGGTGGTGATGAACGAGCTCGACCGGTTCCACCTGGCGCTGGAGGTCATCCGCCGTGTGCCCGGCCTTTCGGAACGGGCGGCCGGCGCAGCCGAGGCTTTCCGCGACAAGCTGGCCGAACATGAGCGCTACACGCGCGAATATGGCGAGGACATGCCCGAGATCGCTGAGTGGGGCTGGTCCTACGACACGGCGGCCCGGACGGGCGACTGACCACGCCCGGTCGGTGGCGCATCACGCCTCGAAGACGTGATGCTCCACCTTGCCGTCGAAAAGGGTCAGCAGCTCGGCCGTCACGGCGCGGCTTTCCATCCGGATCGGATCGGCCAGGGCGTGCTGCAGTGCGCCCCAGTCGTCGAAGCGCATGGACAGGACCAGCGGGATCGGCGGCGCGCCGTCGTCGCGGGCGCGCTCGAACTGGATGGAGAGGTCCCGCAGCCCGGGAAAGCGCAGCCACATGGGCTTGAGCCGTTCCAGGACGAAGGCTTCAAACGCCTGCTCGTGCCCGGGATGGATGGTGCCGCGGAAAAAGGCCATGCGCACGATCATGCGCTCACCCCTCCAGTCATGAGCTGTGCCGTGACCGATTGGGGCGGCAACCGCCCCGCATAGAAGGCCGCCAGATTGTCGATGACGATCCGGCCCATATCCTGCCGCGTCTCCAGCGTTGCACTGCCCTGGTGCGGCGCCAGCAGCACCGTGTCGAGGCCGGCGAAGCGTCGGTCGATGGCAGGCTCGTTGCGGAAAACGTCGAGCCCGGCGCCGCCGATCCGCCCCGACGACAGGGCCTCGATCAGCGCGTCCTCGTCTACGACGCTGCCGCGCGCCACGTTGATGAGAATACCCTCCGGCCCGAGCGCGTTCAGGATGGCGGCATCGACCATGCCGTCCGTCGCCGCGCCGGCAGCCAGTGTCACGATCAGGGCATCGCAGGCGCTCGCCAGCGCGTGCGGGCTTTGCTCACGCTCCCAATGGGCCGGAACCTCGAGCGGGGAGCGGTTCCAGTAGGCGATCCTGGCGTCGAAGGCATCGAGCCGCCGCGCCACGGCGCGGCCGATCTGCCCAAGGCCCAGTATGCCGACCCTTCGCCCCGCAAGGCGGCGCCCCAGCGCTGGCGGGGCGCCCCGGCCCCATTGGCCTGCCCGCACGAGCCGGTCGCCCTGGCCGATGCGCCGCAGCACGCCGATCAGCAGTCCCAGCGCCATATCGGCGACATCGCCGGTCAGGACGCCGGGCGTCGTCGTCACATGGATGCCGGCCCTGGCAGCGGCGGCCAGATCGACCTTGTCGGTGCCCACGCCGTTGATGGCGACGAGGCCGAGCGATGGGAGCCTGGCCATGAGGTCCGGCGCCAGGCCGGTTCCGCCGCCGGTGACGACAGACCGGATCTGCGGCAGGCTCGCGGCGAGGCGCTCGGCATCCGCGGCCGCAAACAGGCGCAGCACGTCGTAGGCCGCATCGAGCGCGGCTTCCACGGTGTCGAGCATGGGCTCGACGAGGAGGATGGGCTCCTGTGCCATGGCCGGGTCAGTGGGTGATCTGGCCGAGGAAGGCACGCGTGCGCGCTTCCTGCGGATTGTCGAAGAAGGTGGCCGGGGTCCCGATCTCGACGATCTCGCCCCGATCCATGAAGATGATCCGGTCGGCGACCTGCCGCGCGAAGCCCATTTCATGGGTCACGCAGAGCATCGTCATGCCTTCATTGGCAAGGTCGATCATCGTGTCGAGCACCTCCTTCACCATTTCGGGGTCGAGGGCGGAGGTTGGCTCGTCGAACAGCATGATGCGCGGGTTCATGCACAGGGCGCGAGCGATGGCGACGCGCTGCTGCTGCCCGCCCGAGAGCTGTGCCGGATATTTGTCCGCCTGTTCGGGAATGCGGACGCGTTCCAGGTAACGGCGTGCCGTCGCTTCGGCCTCTGCCTTCGCCACGCCCCGCACCTTCATGGGGGCGAGCATGCAGTTTTCCAGAACCGTCATATGCGGGAACAGGTTGAACTGCTGGAAGACCATGCCGACATCGCGCCGCACGGCTTCCACGTTGCGCGGCCCGGCCGTCAGCTCGATCCCGTCCACGACGATGCGCCCGCTGCGGACGGGTTCGAGCTGGTTGATGCAGCGGATGAGCGTCGATTTTCCCGATCCCGACGGGCCGCACAGGACGATCTTTTCGCCCCGCGCGACAGTCAGGTTCACGTTCTTCAGTGCATGGAAGTCGCCGTAATACTTCTCCACATGCTCCATCGTGACCGCCGGAGAGGTCGGGTCCGTATCGTGTGTGACGCTCATCTTCCTGTCCTCCCAGCGGCGCGTTCGACTTACTGGCCGCTCTGCGCGATGAAGTCCGGCAGCGGGGCCTGCAGCCACTTTTCGTGGATGGTGTTCAGCGAGCCATCCGCCTTGTGACGGGCCACGAAATCGTCGACATAGGCCAGGAGCGCCTCGGAGCCCTTACGCACGGCGATGCCCTGGACCTGCTGGCGCAGGCTGAACTTTTCATCGAAACGGTCCGGCGCCGTCGCCTGGATCTGCGCGATCACCACGTTGGAGACGCCGATCAGCGGCACCTGGCCGGAGAGAAGCGCCTGCACCGCCGAGGCGTCATCGTCGAAACGCTGGATGTTGGTGCCTTCGGGCGCGATGGCCGTGACGGCGACGTCCTGCGTGGACGCCCGCGCAACGCCGATATTCTTGCCCGCCAGATCCGCCGCGTCCGCAACCTCGACGCTCGTGTCGCCGAACACGAAGATCTCGATGCCCGCATAGGGCTGGGAAAAGTCGACCTGTTCGGCACGTTCGGGTGAAATGCCGAGCGAGGCCACCAGGAGGTCGACCTGGCCCGACTGCAGATAGGGAATGCGGTTCGGCCCGGTCACGGGAACGATGTTCAGCTCCACGCCCATATCCTGCGCCAGGAGCTTGGCGACATCGGCGTCGTAGCCGTCCGGCTGGCCGTTCAGGTCCACGATGCCGAAGGGCGGAAAATCGACCAGCATGCCGATATTGACCGTGCCGCGGGATTTGATCTCGTCCACCGTCTGCGCCTTGGCCGCGCCCATGCCGGCACCGCAGGCCATGGCTGCGGCCAGCCCGATGGCTGCGACGTGCTTGAATAGGGTCATGAATATGCCTCCCGGTTGCGTTTTGCTCAGCGCTTGGCCATCGCGGCGTAGCGCCCCTCCATGCGGCGTGCCAGGATCGACAGCGGCCAGCACAGCAAGAAGTAGAGAAGGGCGACCAGCCCGTAGACCTTGAAGGGCGAGAAGGTCGCGTTGTTGACGATTTGGCCCGCGCGCATCAGCTCCACGAAACCGATGATCGAGGCGAGCGAGGTTCCCTTGATCAGCTGGACCAGGAAGCCGACCGTCGGCGCCACGGCGATGCGCGCCGCCTGCGGCAGGACGATCGCATTCATCTTGTCGAAATAGGACAGGCCGAGCGCCCAGCTCGCCTCGCTTTGGCCCTGCGGCACCGCCTCGATGCAGCCGCGCCAGATTTCCCCCAGGAAGGCGGAAGCGTGCAGCGTCAGCGCGATGGCGGCAGCCGCAAAGGGGCTGATGCCGAGCCCCAGGAACCGAAGGCCGAAATAGGTCAGGAAGAGCTGCATGAGCAGCGGCGTGCCCTGGAACAGCCGGATGAAGGCCAGTGCGGGCAAGGACAGGTAACGGCTCTTGCCGACACGGGCCAGGGCGACGGCCAGGCCGCCGATGGCGCCTCCGGCAAAGGCGACGGCCGAAAGCGCAAGCGTCCACTGGATGGCCGTCAGCAGGAAATAGACTTCGTTGATCGAAAAGGGGCGGATCATGGCTTTGTCTCCCCTATCGGCTCATCGGGTAGTTGAAGACGGCCCGCTGGACCAGGCTGAACAAGCCGGAGAACAGGAGCGACAGGACGAGATAGATGCCGGTGATCACCAGATAGACCTCGAAGGCCGTGAAGGTCTGGGACTGGATGTCGTTGGCGGCGGCGGCCAGGTCCGTCGCCGAGATCACCGAGACGACGCTCGTATTCAGCATTAGATAGATGAACTGGCTGGTGAGCGCTGGATAGACCGTGCGCAGCGCCGGCTTAATGATGATGTAGCGGAAGATCTGCCACCGCTTCATGCCGAGCGCCACGCCGGCTTCGACCTGGCCCTTGTTGATGGATTCGATGCCGGCGCGGATGATTTCCGTAGCATAGGCGCCGACATTGACCACCAGTGCCACGAGGGCGGCCGTGTTGGGCGACATGCGCAGCCCGATCGAGGGAAGCGCGAAGTAGATGAAGAAGATCTGCACGAGGAACGGCGTGTTGCGGATCAACTCGATATAGAGATCCACCAGCCAGCGCAGCGGCCGGGGTCCCGACAGCTTGGCGGCCGCGCAGGCCACCGCCACGACAAGGCCGATCACCATGGCCGAGAAGGAAAGCTGCACGGTCACCCAGGCGCCCGCAAGCAGCCTGTCCGCATTCGCCAATACGGGCGCGAAGTTGAGCTGATACACGCAGGTCCTCCCAGACTCGCCGGCCGGCACCGAAATGCAGCCGCACACAGGGGGAGCGCGTTCCGGCATACCGTTGGATCGATCTAACGGGATCGTTCGGCTTTGGTCAAGCCCGGGGCGCGGTCACGAGATTGTGGGTTGCGCAGTACCGCAGGATGGGCGGGGAACGAACGTCGTTTCCTCGATCCGGTTCTGCGGCGGCGCAGACGGGTCGCCGAGCCGGCGCAGGAACAGGTCCCCGGCAGAGGCGCCGATCCGGAAGGGCGCCGTGGCAACGGAGGCGAGGCCCGGCACGACGAGGTCGCATTCGGCGACATTGTCGATACCGACCAGCGAAACGTCGCGCCCGACGGCAAGGCCCAGATCGATCAGGCCCCGGTGCAGCCCGAGCGCGACGACGTCGTTGAAGCAGAGGATCGCGCTGGGCGGCGAGTGCCGCTGCATCAGGAAGGCGGCGCTGGCGCGCCCGTCGGCGTGGGTCAGCGGAATGGAGATGACGAGCGAGGCATCGAGCCCCGCTGCTGCCATGCCCCGATAGAAGCCGTCCAGCCGTTCCGCCTGGACCGAATGGTGCATGTTGCCGGATACGAAGGCGATCCGCCGATGCCCGAGCGCAATGAGGCGGCGGACCATGTCGTCCACCAGCTCCGTAAAATCGACGCCGGCAAAATCGCTCTGCGCCCCCGGCACCCGCCGCAGGATCTGGACGAGCGGAGTCGCGCTGGAGGTCAGCCCGTCCACCACCTCGCGCCGCGTGCGATCGGCCGGACATAGGATGAACCCGTCCACGCCATGCTCTCGCATACGGGCGATGAATGTATCCTGGCGCAACGGGTCCTCGTTGCAATTGCCGAGGAGGACGGAGTAGCCGGCCGGCTCCAGCCGCGATTCGACGCCCGCGAGAAGGGTCGCGAAGAAAGGGTTGGTCAGATTGGGCAGGAGGACGCCGACCATCTGGCTGCTGTGTGCCCGCAGCCGCGCGGCGTTCCGGTTGTAGACATAGCCGATCGCACGCATCGACGCTTCGACCCGGGCGCGCGTCGCTGCGCTGATGGCCGGGCTGCCCCGCAGCACGAGAGACGCCGTCGCGCGTGAAACGCCGGCATGTGCCGCCACGTCCAGAAGTGTCGGAGCGCGCGTCTGATTGCCTGCCACGATGGCCTCTCCCCCGTCTCTCTCTCCCCGGCGCTGCCGCCTTGTGAATTTGGATCGATCCAAGGCGTGGCGCGGACGGGAAGTCAAGTCTCGGCGTGCCTACCGTCTCGTCTTTTGCGGGCGGGACGCCCTCGCCGTCGCGTCGCGCGCCGCTATCTAGTTAGCCAACGGGGATATCGGGGTAGCAACGGGGACGGATGAGGGCAGTCGCGCGGCCGCTTTGGGCGGGTGTTCGGAATTCTGCGCGGGGGCTCGCCCTGGTGGCGTGTGCGGCCTGTCTGTCGGCCTGTCGGTCCCCGCAATCCACCTTCGAGGCGGCCGGGACGGAGTCCGACGCGGTCAATACGCTGTTCCTGGCCATGGCGGCCGGCGCAGCGCTGATCTGGCTGGTGGTCATGGGCATCAGCCTCTATGCCACGCGCGCCCATCGGGACGCTTATTCCGAACGCGCGGGGATCCGGTTGATCGTCTGGGGCGGCGTCGCCTTTCCGGTCGTGACCCTGACCCTCCTTCTCGGCTTCGGCCTTGCCCTCATGCCCGAACTGCGCCGCCCCGGCGATGGGCCGCGGATCGCCATATCGGGTGAGCGGTTCTGGTGGCGCATCTTCTACGACACGAGCGCCGAGGCGGGCGTGCAACGCAGCCTGCCGCGCAGCGGCGTGGAAAGCGCGAACGAATTGTGGCTGCCGGTCGGCCAGCGCAGCGAACTCATGCTCGGCAGTCCGGACGTGGTCCATTCCTTCTGGGTGCCGGCGCTCGGCGGCAAGGTCGACATGATCCCGGGCCGCGTGACGCGCCTCGTGCTCGAGCCGACGCGCGAGGGGCTCTACAACGGCGTCTGCGCCGAATTCTGCGGCACGGCCCATGCGCAGATGGCATTTCGCGTCCGCGTCGTGCAGCCGGATGTCTTCGCGGCCTATGTGGCTGCCCAGGCCGCGCCGGCGGCGGACCGTCCCGATCCCGGGCGTGACGCCTTCCTGGCACATGGGTGCGGCGCCTGCCATGCGGTGCGCGGCACGCAGGCGTTGGGCGGCGTCGGGCCGGACCTGACCCATCTGGGAAGCCGCACGACCATCGGCGCCGCCGCGCTGCCCATGAGCGCGGATGCCATCGCCCGGTTCATCGCCGCGCCGGGGCACGTCAAGCAGGGTGTCGAGATGCCGGCCTTCGCCATGGTGCCACAGGGCGAGATCGCATCGATGGCCGCCTGGCTGGAGGGGCTCAAATGAGCGCGACCACCGTCCCACCCGCCTCCACGAGGGACCAGGAGGATCCGGCCGTCCGCAAGGAGCAGGAAGAGCGCCTGATCCGCACCTGGGAAAGCCCGAGCGGCTGGCGCTACTGGTCCGATGTCAACAATACCGAAGTCGGCATCTGGTATACGGCCACGGCCTTCGTCTTCCTACTGTTCGCGGGCGTGCTGGGACTTCTGATCCGCGTCCAGCTCGCCGTGCCGGAAAACGACTTCCTGACGGCGACCTTCTACAACCAGGTCTACACGTTGCACGGCACGGCGATGATGTTCCTGTTCGCCGTCCCCATCTTCGAGGCGGTGGCGATCATCCTCCTGCCGCAGATGCTCGGCGCGCGCGACCTGCCGTTCCCGCGGCTGTCGGCCTTCGGCTACTGGTGCTTCCTGATCGGCGGCGTCTTCGTCTGCGGCTCGATCTTCTTCAATTCGGCGCCGGATTCCGGCTGGTTCATGTATCCGCCGCTGACCACGCAGGAGCGGTTCACGCCGGGCTATGGCGCCGATATCTGGCTGCTCGGCCTGTCCTTCATCGAGGTCGCCTCCATCGCCGCGGCGGTCGAGCTCATCGTCGGAACGCTGAAATGCCGCCCGCCCGGCATGCGGCTCAACCTCATGCCGCTCTATGCCTGGTATGTCCTCGTCGTCGCGACGATGATCCTCTTCGCCTTCCCGCCGCTGATCGCAGGCGACATCCTGTTCGAGATGGAGCGTCTGTTCGACTGGCCCTTCTTCGATCCGGAACGCGGCGGCGACCCGCTCCTGTGGCAGCATCTCTTCTGGATCTTCGGCCATCCGGAAGTCTACATCATCTTCCTGCCGTCCATCGCGCTGCTCGCCATGATCATCCCGACCTTCGCGCGGCGGCCTTTGCTCGGCTATTCGTGGATCGTGCTTGCGGCGGTGGGGACGGGTTTCCTGAGCTTCGGCCTTTGGGCCCACCACATGTTCACCACGGGCCTGCCCTCGATCTCGCTCGGTTTCTTTTCCGCCGCCTCCGAGGCCGTCGCCATTCCGACGGGGGTGCAGATCTTCGTCTTCCTGGCCACCTGCCTGACGGGCCGCATGATCATGAGCCTGCCCATGCTGTGGGTATCGGGCTCGCTCGCCGTCTTCGTCCTGGGTGGCCTGACGGGCGTCATGGTGGCGCTCGCACCCTTCGATTGGCAGGCGCACGACACCTACTTCATCGTGGCCCATCTCCACTATGTCATCATCGGCGGCGTGTTCTTTCCCATCATAGCCGGGCTCTATTACTACTGGCCCATCATCAGCGGGCGGCGCCTGTCGGACCGGGCCGGCAAAATCGCCTTCTGGATGATGTTTTCGGGCTTCAACATCGCCTTCTTCCCCATGCACTTCTCCGGCCTGATCGGCATGCCACGCCGCATCTGGACCTACCCGTCCGGCCTTGGCATGGAACTGCCCAATCTCGTCTCCAGCGTCGGCGCCTTCATCCTGGCTGCCGGCGTTCTGGTCATCGTCTGGGATGTGCTGCGGCCCCGCCGGGACCCGCTGGTCGGCCGCAACACGTGGAATGCGGGGACGCTGGAATGGATGGGCGAGGTGCCCGACAAGCCCTGGGGCGCGCGCTCGGTGCCGATCGTCACCACGCGCTATCCGCTCTGGGACCAGCCGGGCTTCGTGGACGATGTCGACAAAGGCCGCTTCTACCTGCCCGATGCCGAGGAAGGCCGGCGCGAGACCATCGTGACCAGCGTGCTCGACGCCGAGCCGATCCAGTGCCTGCGCGTGCCGGGGCCGTCTTTCGTCCCGATGATCGCGGCGCTCTTCCTGGGCGCTTCGTTCATCACGGCCACCTTCCACTGGTGGTGGGCCATGTTCGGCACGCTGTTCCTGGCGCTCGCGGCCGTCATCCACTGGCTCTGGCGCGCCACCAGCGTCATTCCGGAAAAGACGCACAAGGATGTCGGCCGCGGCCTGTCGCTCCCGCTCTATGTGTCCGGCCCGCATTCGGTGTCCTGGTGGGCCATGTTCATCACCATGCTGGGGGACATGACGGCCTTCCTGTCACTGGTCTTCGGCTACCTCTTCTACTTCACCATTCACGAGGCCTTTCCGCCGGCCGAAATGTCGGGCCCCGGCGTCGCCTGGCCCGCAACGGCGCTGGCGCTCTTCGCGCTGGCCTTCGGCGCGACCCTCCTGTCGCATCTGCGGATGCGGGCCGGAGCGGTCGGCCAGGCCCGCGGCCTCATCGCGCTCGGCACCCTCGCCGTGCTGGCGGGCGGGGCCGCGCTCCTGATGGGCCCGCACGCGACCGGTTTGGCGCCGCGCGCCCATGTCTATCCGGCCATCGTCTGGCTGCTCGCCATCTGGACGGCGCTGCATGCGGTCGTTGGCGCCATCATGCTGCTCTACTGCCTGGCGCGGTCGCTGGCCGGCCAGCTGACGCCGCGCCACGATATCGACCTGGCCAATGTGCGCCTGTACTTCCACTTCCTCGGCGCGACGGCGCTCATCACGGTGGCAGTGCTGGTCCTCGTGCCGCTGGCCAGTGGAGGCAATGGGTGATGGTGGCCAATCGCACACGCGACAATCTGTGGACGCTCATCCTCACCCCGACGGTCTGGGCGGTGCATTTTCTCCTCTGCTATGTCGCGGCGGCCTGGCACTGCGCGCCCAACCAGGCGCTGTTCGAGCCCATCGGCGGCGTGCGCATCGCCATTCTGGTCGCAACGGTGGTCGCGCTCGCCATCTGCGGCTGGGTCGGCCTTCGCGCCATTACCGAATGGCGCGGCCATGGCGGCCATTTCCCGCATGACGGGGACAGTGCCTCCGTGCGCGAGCGCTTCCTGGAATTCTCCTCCTTCCTTCTGGCCGCAATGTCTTTCCTGGCCATCATCTTCACGGCCATGCCGGCCCTTCTCATCGTGGACTGCCGATGAAGCTGCGCGTCGTCATCACCGGCCGCCGCCTTCTCTACGCCGCGCTGGCCGTGCCGCTGCTGGCCCTTGGCGTCGGCTGGTCCGGGCTCGTCTCCATTGCCGCGAGCTCGGGCCATTACGCCCCGGTCGGCTGGTTCCTCCACTGGACCATGCAGAATGCGGTTGCCACGCAGTCCATCGGCATCGCCGTGCCGGATGGCGTCAGCCTGTCCGATCCCCTCCTGGTGCGGCGCGGGGCCGGGCATTTCCAGTCGAACTGCGCGGCCTGCCACGGCGCACCGGGGCAGCCGCAATCGGCCGCCATGCGGGCCATGACCCCGCCGCCACCGCCGCTCGACGGCGCGGCCGAGAAATGGCGCGACCGGGAGCTGTTCTGGATCGTGCAGCACGGAATCAAATATTCCGGCATGCCGGCCTGGGCCAGCCAGGACAGGCCGGACGAGGTCTGGGCCATGGTCGCCTTCCTGAAGACGCTGCCCCAGCTCGACACGGCGGCCTGGCGGGATCTGGCCTATGGCGCGGCCTGGCCGGGTGGCGGCACGCCGGGAGATTTTCCGTCCGCCCTTGCCGATTGCAGCCGGTGCCACGGGCGCGATGGCGCGGGCGCCGGCGCGGCAGGCACGGTGCCTGTCATTGCCGGCCAGCCGGAAGCTTATCTTCTGTCCGCCCTGCGGGCCTTTGCAACGGGGGAGCGGGAAAGCGGCATCATGCAGCCGGCGGCCAGCATCCATACGGATGCGCGCCTGACAGAACTCGCCCGCTGGTACGCCGGGCAGCCGCTTCCCGCCGGCACCGCCGATGCGCTCGTGCCGCCGCCGGCCGGCGTTGCGGCCGGGTCGGAGGGGCACGCCCGCCTGCCGCGCGGCAGCGTGGCGCAGGAGCGCGAACTGGAGGTGCGGTTGAGCGATCAGACGGTGCATGTCGCCTCCGCCTACGGGCCGCCCTACGAGGCGGAGGGCCTGGCCGCGCTCGGGCGCGACCTTGCGGAGCGCGGCCTGCCGGAGCGCAAGATCCCCGCCTGCGAAAGCTGCCATGGTGCGGCGGCACGGGCGAAAGGGGTCCCCTATCCGTATCTGTCGGGCCAGCCGGAATGGTACATCGCCACCCAGCTCCAGCTCTGGAAGGACGGCAAGCGCGCCGGCACCGCGCATGCGCATGTCATGTCGCCCATCGCCATCACCATGACGCAGGAGCAGATCGACGCCGTCGCGCTCTGGTACGCGCAGCAGCCGGCGGGGCGATGACGTCGAATTCAGCCCGCCATGGTGGGCGTCAGCCGGCGAATCGGCTATGGCATGGGGCAGGAACGGCTGGCCGCAACGGGCGGCATCGTTCCCCGGCCTGAGACTTTGGAACCACAGTCCAATACCCGGATCGGCGCATGGGGCGCGAACGGGACCGTCCTGCCCGGACCGAAATCGCGAAAATCGGGAGTATCCCGCCTATGAAGTCACGTGCTGCCGTCGCCTGGGAGGCGAACAAGCCCCTCACCATCGAAACCGTGGAGATCGGCGGCCCGCGGCCTGGCGAAGTCCTGGTGGAGATCATGGCGACGGGCGTGTGCCACACCGACGCCTACACGCTGTCGGGGCTGGATTCGGAAGGCAAGTTCCCGGCCATTCTGGGCCATGAGGGCGCCGGCATCGTGCGCGAGGTGGGCGCCGGCGTGACCAGCGTCAAGCCGGGCGACCACGTCATTCCGCTCTATACGCCCGAGTGCCGGCAGTGCAAGACGTGCCTGTCGCAGCGCTCCAACCTGTGCACCGCCATCCGCTCCACCCAGGGGCAGGGCCTCATGCCGGACGGCAGTTCCCGCTTCTCCTGCGATGGCGGGGAGGTTTTCCACTATATGGGCTGCTCGACCTTCTCCAACTTCACGGTCCTGCCTGAGATTGCGGTTGCCAAGGTGCGCCCGGACGCGCCCTTCGACAAGATCTGCTATATCGGCTGCGGCGTGACGACGGGGATCGGCGCCGTCATCTACACGGCCAAGGTCTGGCCCGGCGCCAATGTCGTTATCTTCGGCCTGGGCGGCATCGGGCTAAACGTCCTGCAGGCGGCGCGCATGGTCGGCGCCGATCGCATCATCGGCGTCGACATCAACCCCGGCAAGGAGGCGATGGCCCGCAAGTTCGGCATGACCGACTTCATCAACCCGGCCGAGATCGGCAACGAGAATGTCGTCCAGGCCATCCAGGACCTGACGGGCGGCGGCGCCGACTTCTCCTTCGATGCCACGGGCAATGTGAACGTCATGCGCCAGGCGCTCGAATGCTGCCATCGCGGCTGGGGTGAATCCATCATCATCGGCGTGGCCGAAGCGGGGCGCGAAATCTCCACCCGGCCGTTCCAGCTCGTCACCGGGCGGGTCTGGAAGGGAACGGCCTTCGGCGGCGCACGCGGCCGCACCGACGTTCCGAAGATCGTGGACTGGTACATGGAGGGCAAGATCAACATCGACGATCTCATCACCCACACCATGCCGCTGGACGAGATCAACACCGCCTTCGACCTGATGCACGAGGGCAAGTCGATCCGCTCGGTCGTCCTGTATTGATGCCGGGCCGGGCGGCGGGTCCTTGACGCCGCCGCCCGGCCACCATCTCCTCATCGCGAGACATCTGATTGGAGCGTGCTGCCGCAGTTGGGCCGCGCGCGGACGAAGGAGGCGAGCCCTATGGAAGTGATTTCGACGTCGAAGGCCCATGGCGGCGTGCAAGGCGTCTACCGCCACCAGTCCCGAACGACCGACTGCCAGATGACCTTCGCCGTCTTCGTGCCGGACCATGCACCGGGCACCAGGCTGCCGGTCCTGACCTATCTGTCGGGGCTCACCTGCAGCCACCAGAACGCCATGGACAAGGGCGAGTTCCGGCGCGCGGCGGCCGAGCACGGGGTGATCGTGGTCCTGCCCGATACCAGCCCGCGCGGCGCCGACGTGGCCGACGAGCCCGACAACTGGCAGATGGGCTCGGGCGCCGGCTTCTACGTGGATGCTACGCAGGATCCGTGGCGGGCGCATTACCGCATGTATTCCTATGTCACGGACGAGCTGCCGGCGCTGATCGCGGTGAACTTCCCGGCCGATACGGCCCGGCAGGGCATTTTCGGCCATTCCATGGGCGGCCACGGCGCCATGACCATCGCGCTGAAGAACCCGTCGACCTACAGGAGCTGCTCGGCCTTCGCGCCGATCGTGCACCCGACCACGGCGGACTGGTCGCGGCCTGCGCTGGAAAAATATCTCGGCCATGATGCCATGGCCTGGCGCGCCTACGATACCTGCCTCCTGATCGAGGACGGGCACCGCTTTCCGGAGTTCCTGGTGGACCAGGGAACGGCCGACGCCTTCCTGGAAACTGGGCTGCGCCCCGAGCTCCTGCGGGAGGCCTGCGCCAGGGCCGATATTCCGCTGACCCTGAACCTGCGGGAAGGCTACGACCATTCCTACAATTTCATCTCGACCTTCATGGACGATCACATCGCCTGGCATGCGGCGCGGCTGAAAGCCTGACCGCCGGCGCAGGCGGTGCGGGACAAGTCGGCATATGGGCGCTATATGGGGGCAGGCTCCGCTGGATAAGGTCCCTGCCATGTCAGTCCCGCCCGTCATGCCGCGCCGTCTTGCGGCGCTCAACCCGCTGCTTCTGCTGGCGCTCATCCTGCCGTTCCTCGCCGCCTGCGGCGTGAACAACGTTCCGACCTACGAGGAACAGGCCAAGGCGGCCTGGAGCGAGGTTCAGAACCAGTATCAGCGCCGCGCGGACCTGATCCCCAATCTGGTGGAAACGGTGCGCGGCTTTGCCGAGCAGGAGCGAGACGTCCTGACCTCGGTCGTGGAAGCGCGGGCCCGCGCCACGCAGACCACGATCAATGCCGACCAGCTCAGCGATCCGCAGGCGGTGCAGCGCTTCCAGGCGGCACAGGACCAGCTTTCGGGCGCGCTCTCGCGCCTTCTCGTGACCGTGGAACGCTATCCCGACCTGAAGTCCAACCAGAACTTCCTGGCGCTTCAGAGCCAGCTCGAAGGGACCGAAAACCGCATCGCGGTGGCGCGGCGTGACTATATCGAGGCCGTGCGCACCTATAATACCGAATTACGGACCATCCCCGGACGATGGATCGCCGCCGTCCTTTACCCCGATGCCGAGCCCATGCAGAGCTTTGCCGCCAGCGACGGCGCATCGACGCCGCCCTCCGTCAACTTCGGCACGGATTGATGCAGACCGGCCGCGCCAGCCGCGCGCTGATCGGCGCCGCGCTCTGCCTTTTGGTCCTGGCCCTTCTTCTGCCCGGCGGCGGGGCCCGCGCCCAGACCTTTCCGGAGCTGACGGGCCGGGTCGTCGATGGGGCCGCAATGCTGTCGCCGCAGGAGCGCGCGGCCCTGACGCAGCGGCTCGATGCCTTCGAAGAACAGTCCTCCGACCAGGTCGTCGTCGCCACCGTGCCGGACCTCCAGGGCTACGAGATCGCCGACTATGCCAACCGCCTGGCCCGCCACTGGGCGCTCGGCCGGGAGGGAGAGGATAATGGCGTCCTCCTTCTCGTCGCCCGCCAGGAGCGCGCCGTGCGGATCGAGGTCGGCTACGGGCTGGAAGCCACGCTGACCGACGCTCTGTCGCGCATCGTCATCGAAAACGACATTCTTCCGCGCTTCCGCAATGGCGACTTCGCCGGCGGCATCGCGGCGGGCGCGGAGGGCATTCTGGCCATTCTGTCGGGCGATGCGGCGGAGGTTCAGGCCCGCGCCGAGCGCAATGCCGGCTGGCAGGGGCAGACGATCGAGGACTGGTTCTCGCTCGCCATCATCCTGTTCATCATCGCGACGGCGGTGGGGCCGATCCTCCTGATGATGCTGGCGCGCCTGTTCGGCCGCAAGCTGCCGGGCGGGCGGCGCCGCTTTCTCGGCATGGAGTTCGGCCCGGCGCAACGCGGGCGCTCGGGGCGCTGGCGAGGCGGCGGCTGGGGCGGCGGAGGCTTTGGCGGGGGCTCGGGCGGCTTTTCCGGCGGTGGCGGCTTCTCGGGTGGCGGCGGCTCCTTCGGGGGCGGCGGCGCCTCCGGGCGCTGGTAGGGGCGGGCCATGGCGCTGACCTTCACGCAAGCCGATCATCAACGCATTTCCGCCGCGATCACCCGCGCCGAGCGCGGCACGCGCGGGGAAATCTACGCCGTCTTCGCACGGCGCAGCGCCGACGTGACGCCGGTTTCCTACGCGGCGGCACTGGCCTTGTGCCTCCTGTGCGGCCTTGTCGCCTCGGCGCTCGGAGCTCTTGCCGGCCATGCCCTCCCGGCCGTCGCGCTGGCCCTCGGCCAGTGCATCGGCGCCATTGTCCTCCTCAGCGCCCTGCGCTTTCACCCCGGCTTGCGGGACCTGTTCGTGCCGGGGATCCTGGCGCGCGCGGCGGCGGCGCGGGTGGCGCGCGAGCAGTTCGCCGCGCACAATCTGCATGTCACGCAGGGGCGCACTGGCATTCTGATCTTCGTGTCGGAGGCCGAGCACTATGCGCAGATCATCGCCGATACGGGGATCGCCGAGCGCGTTGCGCCGGAGGCCTGGTCCGGCATGGTCGATACGCTGATCCGCGCCGCGCGCGACGACCGGCTTGCCGATGGGCTCGTGGAAGTCATCGCCGAAGCCGGCGCCGTCCTGGAACAGGCCTTCCCGGCCGATGGGCAGAGCGTCAACGAACTGCCCGACCGGCTGGTGGAGATATGACGCCGGACCGTTGACGGCGGCATCTCCAGGTAAGATACAACCCGCAGAATCGATATATCGGAGTAGATCATGAGCGAGCGGCAGGCCGACATCGGCGTATTAGGACTGGGCGTCATGGGGGCCAACCTCGCGCTCAACATGGCCGAAAAGGGCTTCACCGTGGCGGTGAACAACCGCACCGCGGAAAAAGGCTACCAGCTGCGGGACGAGAACGGCGCCGTCGGACAGAACATCCTGCCCACCGATTCGATCGAAGAGTTCCTGTCGTCGCTGAAGTCGCCCCGGCTCGTGCTCTTCATGGTCCCGGCCGGCCCCATCGTCGATGACGAGATGAAGCGCATCATGCCGCTCCTGTCGCCGGGCGACATCATGATCGATGCCGGCAATGCCGATTTCAACGATACGGTCCGCCGCTCCCAGTCCGTTGCAGGAACGCCCTTCCACTTCGTGGGCATGGGCGTGTCGGGCGGCGAGCTCGGCGCCCGGCACGGGCCGTCGATGATGGTCGGCGGTGCCCAGGAAACCTATGCCGCGCTGAAGCCGATCCTCGAGCCCATTTCGGCCAAGTACCAGGGCGAGCCCTGCGTCGCCTGGCTCGGGCCGGACGGGGCTGGCCACTTCGTCAAGACGATCCACAACGGCATCGAATATGCCGACATGCAGATGATCGCCGAGATCTACGGCATCCTGCGCGACGGGATCGGCATGTCGGCCGGCCAGATGGCCGACATCTTCGCCGATTGGAACACGCGCGAGCTGTCCTCCTACCTGATCGAGATCACGGCGGTGAACCTGGCCGAAAAGGATGCCGGGTCCGGCCAGCCGCTGGTCGACGTCATCCTGGACGAGGCCGGGCAGAAGGGCACGGGCCGCTGGTCGGTAATCGAATCGCAGAAGCTGGGTGTCGGCGCCACCACGATCGAGGCTGCCGTTTCGGCGCGCAGCGTGTCGTCGCGCAGCGCCGAACGTGCCCTGACGGAGCGGCTCTATGACGGGATCGAGCATGCCCGCGCCGAGTTCCACGGCGAACGGGACGGCCTGGCCGAGCTGGAGGCCGCCCTCGTGACGGCCAAGATCATCGCCTATGCGCAGGGCTTCGCCGTCCTGACGGCCGCGTCCGCCGAGCATGGCTGGAACCTGCCGCTCGGCGAAATCGCCCGCATCTGGCGCGCCGGCTGCATCATCCGCTCGCAGTTCCTGGACGACATCACCAAGGCTTACGAAGGCAACGAGCCGCCGGCCAACCTTCTGCATGCGCCGGAATTCGTCACCCGCGTGACGGCCGGCGAGGCCGCGCTGCGCCGGGTCGTCGCCAAGGCGGCCATGGCGGGCATCCCGGTGCCGGCCCTGTCCGCGGCCCTGTCCTATTTCGACGATTACCGCCGCGCGCGGGGTACGACCAACCTGACCCAGGCCCAGCGCGACCTGTTCGGCGCCCACACCTTCCGCCGGCTGGATCAGGACGGCGTCTTCCACCACCAGTGGCCGGCCGTCTGACGCCGGCTGCTGCAAAAGGGACGAGGGCGGGGACAGGACGGGGCGAAGCCTCCGTCCCGTCCCCGCGCCGTCAGAGTTCCGGCCTGGCCAGGACGCTCGCTGCTTCCGCACTGCTCAGGCGGTAAAACGCACCGGGCGCCAGATCGGCGGGCAGTGTCAGTCCGCCGATGCGGTCCCGGTGCAGCGCCACGACATGGTTGCCGGCCGCAGCGAACATACGGCGGACCTGGTGATAGCGCCCCTCCGTCACCGTCAGAAAGGCTTCTTTCGGGGAGATGATCTCCAGCCTGGCCGGCAGGAGCGGCTTGTCCTCCCCCTCCAGCATCAGCGTCCCGCTGGCGAACAGCGCGGCCTCCGTGCCCTCCAACGGGCGGGCGAGCGTCGCGCGGTAGCGCTTCTCCACATGGTGGCGCGGTGCGATCACCTTGTGCAGGAAGGCGCCGTCATCGGTCATCAGGATCAGGCCCGAGGTTTCCTTGTCGAGCCGGCCGATGGTCGAGAGCGCCGGATCGCGGCGGCGCCAGCGTGCCGGCAGAAGATCGTAGATCAGCGGCCCGGCTTCCTTGTGAGAACAGGTCGTGCCGAGTGGCTTGTTGACCATCAGGACCACGCCCGGAAGCGGATCCAGCGCTTCGCCGTCCACCACGAGCCCCGCCTCCAGATGCGGGGTCAGCGCCAGGCGCGCGTCGGCGCCCGTGACCGGCACACCATCGAGGAGGATGCGCCCGTTGCGAGCCAGCATCTGGATTTCCCGGCGGGAGGCATAGCCCATATTGGCCAGGAGCTTGTCCAGCCGCGACGTAGGTGCACCCTTGGTCATGCGATGGCCTCCAGAACCTTGTAGCCGCCGCTGTCCGCCACCGTGTTCACGGAGCGGAAGGCATCACTCAAGGTCGCCTCGTAGGGCAGGTGCCGGTTCGCCACCAGCCAGAAGCGCCCGCCCTTGCGCAGGGCGCGCCGCGCAGCGCGGATGAAATCCTGCCCCAGCGAACGGGACTCGATGCCTTCCGCATGGAAGGGCGGATTGCTGACGACGAAGTCCAGCCCCGACAGTTCCAGGCGGCAGGCATCGGCCCAGTCGAAGCCGGCACGCGGATCGGTCACGTTGCGCCGGGCACAGGCGACGGCGCGGCGATCGAGCTCCACCCCCCGCACCGACGCCACTGCCGGCATGGCAATAAGCGCGCGCGTCAGCACGCCGAGGCCGCTGCCGAGATCGGCGCCATCCCCGGCAAGCGCCGGCAGATGCTGGAGAAGCAGCGCGCTGCCCGGATCGATTCTATCCCAGGAGAAGACCCCGGGCTGGCTGAACAGACCGAGTTCCGCAAGGAAGCGCGGTGCGCCTTCCGCAATCGCGGCCTCCAGCGGCAAAGCCCCCGGCGGGCGCTCGAGCACGCAGATCCGGTGCCGCCGCCGGTAGCTTTCGGCCGGCGGCGCGCCCAGCGCCGTTAATTCATCCGCCAGCCGCGCGCCCCCCTTGTCCTTGGGCGCCAGCGCAAGGAGCGTGCCGCCGGGCCGCAGCACGCGCAGGCCATGCGCCAGGACGGCCCGCCGCTCGATGGAGCCGGGCGGCGCCAGAAGGGTCAGCCGGTCGAGGCTGCCGGTGGCGAGTTCGTCCAGCGCATCCGCACCGGGCACGAAGGGCGAAACCTGCCGCGCATCGGCAAGATCGAGGTCCAGTTCGGCCGACGGGGCGCCGTAGACGGCATGCGCGGACGGCGGCGGGGGAGAAAGCTCTGTCATGGTCACGGCCTTCTCATACGCCATGCGCGGCGCGGGACAAACGCCATCTTGGTCGAAACCACGGGGCCGGCACTACCATTTGCGTGCGGAACATGGTTTCACCCGATGGAGAATGGGAGGATACCTGCCGTGAGTGCCAATGCCCCGATCCGGTCCCTGACGCCGCCGGATATCCGCGCGCGCAAGGGCGGCGACAAGCTGGCTTGCCTGACCGCCTACACCACGCCCATGGCGCGGCTTGCCGACAAGCATTGCGACATCGTCCTGGTCGGCGACAGTCTGGGCATGGTGGTGCACGGCCTGCCCAACACGCTGGGCGTCACGCTGGACATGATGCTCCTGCATGGGCGGGCCGTCATGCGCGGGGCCGAGCGGGCGCTGGTGGTGGTGGATCTGCCCTTCGGCGCCTACGAAGCTGGGCCGACGCAAGCCTTCGCCGCCGCGGCGCGCCTGATGGCGGAGACCGGCTGCGGCGCCGTGAAGCTGGAGGGTGGCGCCGAAATGGCGCCCACCGTCGCCTTTCTGACGCAGCGGGGCATCCCCGTCATGGCGCATGTGGGGCTGGTGCCGCAACGCGTGCAGAGCTTCGGCGGCTACAAGGTGCAGGGACGCGGGCCGGATGGCATGCGGGTTGCCGAAGATGCCCGCGCCATGGCGCAGGCCGGCGCCTTCGCCATCGTCCTGGAAAAGGTGGTCGAACCCCTCGCGCGGGAGATTACCGCCATGCTCGATGTGCCGACCATCGGTATCGGCGCCTCGCCCGCCTGTGACGGGCAGATCCTCGTGATGGACGATATTCTCGGCATCTTCACCGACTTCCAGCCAAAATTCGTCAAGCGCTATGCCGAACTCGGCACCGCCGCAGAGGCGGCCATCGCGGCCTATGCACAGGAGGTGCGGGACGGCCGCTTCCCGGCCGCCGAGCATTGCTTTGCCGAACGCCCCGGGGAGCCGCGTACGCGATGAGCGGGCTCCGTCTCATCCGCACGCGTAGAGACCTGCGCGCAGAAATCGGCGCCTGGAAAGCCGCGGGGCTTACGGTGGGTGTCGTCCCCACCATGGGCGCGCTCCATGAGGGCCATTTGAGCCTGGTGGAACGCGCACGTGCTGAGACCGACCGCGTGATCGTGACGCTCTTCGTCAATCCGCGCCAGTTCAACAGCGCCGCCGATCTGGCGGCCTATCCGCGCACGGAGGGCGAGGATTTCGAGCGTCTCGTCCCCGCCGGCGCGCATATCCTCTATGTGCCGGACCCGGAAGAAGTCTACCCGCCGGGCTTTGCCACCACGATCTCCGTCGGCGGCGTAACGCAAGGCCTGTGCGGCGCCTTCCGCCCCGGCCATTTCGACGGTGTGGCGACAGTCGTTGCCAAGCTCCTTCTGCAGAGCCAGGCCGACAGGGCCTATTTCGGGGAGAAGGATTACCAGCAGCTCCTGACCGTCCAGCGCCTGGTGGCGGATCTCGATCTGCCCACGCGGATCGTGCCCTGCCCGACCTTGCGGGACAGCGACGGGCTCGCCATGTCGAGCCGCAACCGCCGCCTGTCGCCGCAGGAGCGCGATCTGGCGGGCGCCCTGCCAAGGGCCCTGTTCGATGCCGCCGGGCGGATCGGGGCGGGGGAGGCGACAAGTCCGGTCCTGGCGTCAGCGCGGGAGGCGCTTCTGGCGGCGGGCTTTTCCCGTGTCGAATATCTGGAACTGCGCAACGCGGCAGATCTGGCCCCCGTCGAAACGCTCGAAGGCGGGCCTGCGCGCCTTTTGGTAGCGGCCTTTATGGGGGAGGTCCGGCTGATCGACAACGTCCCGGTCACGATGGCCTGATTTGACGCTTACGTAACTGCTCTGTTCGCATCCCGCGGAACGCGCTATTCAGGAACCATCGGAAACTGGGAGGTCCCGACGCTCATGAACAAGCCGTGGCTGCAGCACTATCCGGACGGTGTGCCGGCGGACCTGCCAGAGCTTCCCGTCCAATCGCTCGTCGAACTGATGGAAGATTCCTTCCGACGCTTCGCGGACCGCCCGGCCTACCGTTTCATGGGCGCGGTTATGACGTACCGCCAGCTGGATGCCGAGTCTCAGAAATTTGCGGCATACCTCCAGTCACGCGGGCTGAAAGCCGGCGACCGTGTCGCCATCATGATGCCCAATGTGCCGCAATATCCCATCGCGGTGGCCGGCGTCCTGCGGGCGGGCATGGTGGTGGTCAACACCAACCCGCTCTACACGCCGCGGGAGTTGCAGCACCAGCTCTCCGATTCGGGCGCGCGTGCGATCGTCATCCTGGAAAACATGGCGGCGACGCTGGAAAAGTGCCGCAAGGACGTCCCGGTGGAAGAGGTCATCCTGGCCTCGGTGGGCGATACGCTTCCCCTCCTGAAGGGCACCCTCGTCAATTTCGTGCTGCGGCGGGTCAAGAAGATGGTTCCGCCTTTTGCGCTCCCGGGCGCCACGGGCTGGAAGGCTGCCCTGAAGGCCGGCGCGGCCGCACGCTTCACGCGCGTAATTCCGGCGCCGCAGGATCTGGCGGCGCTGCAATATACCGGCGGCACGACGGGCCCGTCCAAGGGCTGCATTCTCAGCCACCACAACCTCGTCTCCAACGTCATCCAGTCGGAATATTGGCACGAGCCGGGCGTGCGCGACGTTGCGCGCGAAGAGCAGACCAACACGATCTGCGCGCTGCCGCTCTATCACATCTTCGGCTTCACGGTGAACATGATGCTGTCGCTGCGCCAGGGCGGCTGCAACACGCTGATCATCAATCCGCGCGATATCCCGGCTGTCATCAAGGCCTTGAAGGAGCAGCCCTTCCACCTGTTCCCGGCGGTCAACACGCTGTTCGGCGCCATCGCCCGCCATTCGGATGCGCGCAGCGTGGACTGGTCCTCGCTGCGCATCTCGGTCGGCGGCGGCATGGCTGTCCAGAAGGCGACGGCCGCGCTGTGGCTGGAGGTGACGGGCTGCCCGGTCTGCCAGGGCTACGGCCTGTCCGAAACCTCGCCGGTCGCCTGCTGCAATGTCGTCACGGAGCGCAGCTTCGACGGCACGATCGGCTTTCCGCTCCCCTCCACCGATTGCCGCATCGTCGACGATGACGGCAACGAACTGCCCTCCGGGGAGCGGGGCGAGGTGGCGATCAAGGGGCCGCAGGTGACGGCCGGCTACTGGAACCGTCCGGACGAGACGCGGGCCTGCTTCACGGCCGATGGCTACTTCCTGACCGGCGATATCGGCATCATGGACGACAGCGGCGCCACCCGGATCGTCGACCGCAAGAAGGACATGATCAACGTCTCGGGCTTCAACGTCTATCCGAACGAGGTGGAGGACGTCGTCACCCGCATGCCCGGCATACTGGAAGCCGCGGTCATCGGCATCGACGACGAAAATTCCGGCGAGGCCGTGAAGCTCTTCGTCGTCGTCAGCGATCCAGCCGTGACGGCCGATGCCATCAAGGCCTACTGCCGCGAGAACCTGACCGGCTACAAGCGGCCCAAGGAGATCGAGTTCCGGGACGAGCTGCCCAAGACCAATGTCGGCAAGGTCCTGCGGCGCGAATTGCGCAGCTGATTCGCCAACCCGCACACCGCATCACTTGCACGGGCCCGCTGCCCGTGCATTAATCTTGCCCAACGGTGACCAGCATTGCGGGGCCTTTCCCGCAATGTGAAAGATTTTTGTCGCCTGCCGGCCGAAAAGGCTTTTCATTCTCCCGCCCGTCGCCTATATCGACCTCACCGCAGCGCAAGACGCAGCGGCGTGTCGCGGGGTGGAGCAGCCCGGTAGCTCGTCAGGCTCATAACCTGAAGGTCGTAGGTTCAAATCCTACCCCCGCAACCACTTTACGGATAAAGCCAGAAAATCGATGTATTCCCGCCTAGGCTGCCAGATGGCGGCCTTTTCTGCTTCAGGCTATCTGAATATCGGCCGTTCCGGCCGGGCGCCGGCTGCGTGCAAGCAGGGATAAGGCGACGGACGTTCATCCATCAGTTTTCGCCAGCCCGTGCGAACGACGGTGCCTTCCTACGGCTTTCTCCGCCTATAGCTCGACCAGCACCACGCCCTTGAGCTGGCCCGCACAGGCTTGCCGCAAGGCAGAGGTCGCGCTTTCAATTCCCTTGGAGGTCGCGGCCGGGAGATGGATGCGTCCCTGACGCTTCCATGTCTTTAAGTCCCGGATCCAGAGTCCGAACGCATCGGGAGCATGATCCGCGCTGAAGCCTTGCAATGTCATGCCTTTGAATATGATCTGACAGCTGTCCAATGTCACCGGAGCCTGCAAGGATGCCTTGTCCGGGTTGAGTTCGGCAGTCAGCGCGCCAAGCAGGACGCAACGGGCCCCGTCCTTGGCCAGCCCGATGGCTGCCGCAAGCTGGTCCCCGCCCACCATGTCCACGATGACGTCAATGCCTTCTGGCGCGGCTTTCGCGAGTTGCTCGGCGATGGGCCCACCGTCACGGGTGACGACGGCGTCATACCCAAGCTCGTCCTGCATCCAGCCTGCCTTTTCGCGCGTGCTTGTACTGCCAACCACGCGCGCTGCGCCGAGGAGCCGGGCAATCTGTCCCGCCATCGAACCGATCGCCCCCGCTCCGCTGGAAACGAATACCGTATCCCCGTTCTTTACCTGAATGCCACGGGTCAGCGCGGCATAGGCCGTCCAGCCGTGGCCGAGATAGGCAGCCGGGTCTGGATCGTCGCTGTCGATCAGCCTGCAGTCGTGTTCAGGGACGCTGGCATATTCGCGCCATCCGAACGGGTGCATGACGAGGCTGCCGACAGCGAGGCTGCAGGCCGATCCAGCCTGGACCACCTCACCGATTGCGCCGTCCGCCAGCGTATCGCCGGGGTTGAGGGGCGGAAAGGGGATTCCCTCGGCGGCCTTCGCATCCTCCTGCGCCATCAACCGGGTCGAGATGGAAACGCGGAACCACCGGTTGCGAACCACGACATTATATGGCCCGGGCGGAGGGACGATCGTGTCCGCAATCGCAAAGTCTTCGGGATGAATTGCACCTTTGACGTGACGGACGAGTTTGACTTCGCGGTTGTTGTTTGGACTGGCAGACATAAGGCGCGCTCCGAAGCAATGATTGCGCTCTGTTCTGGTCTGATGACAGATGTGAGCGTATGCTCATTTTATGAAACGGAGGTGGCGCATGGCTACTCGCATTCCCGCGACCCACCGCGCGATGCGCAAGGAGCCAAGGCAAAAGCGCTCTCAGAGCACGGTGGAGAGTATCGTCGAGGCAGGCGCTCGCGTTCTGGCGCGAAGGGGCTGGGCCAACTTCACCACCAACGAGGTGGCGCGTACTGCCGGCGTCAGCATCGGCTCCCTGTATCAGTATTTCCCGAACAATCTGTCGATTGCCGAAGCCATTCGCAAACGACACCTCGATGAAATTCTTCGTGTGCTTCCCGCTCTCGAAACGGAGGGGGAATCCGTGACGCTCGAACAGCGTGTCGGTCGATGGATCGATGGCGTCGTGGCGCTCCATGCGACCGACCAGAATCTGCATCGGATCCTCATCGACGAAGTGCCGCTCGCTCCGAGGGAATTCTATGACGCCTTCGAGCGTGAGTATCATCGCCGCTACGAAGACTTCATCAGGGCCAGCGCTGCCCCAAGCGAGAAGGGGGCGGACCACGCTGCCGCAGCCCGCATTCTGGCGGACGCACTGGAAGGCATCGTCCACGCCGCCTCTCGCCGGAATGATCTTCTGTCACCTGTCGTTCGGAAAGAAGCAACGAGGATGGTGACTGCTTATCTTCTGGCGCAGGAAGGAAAATGAAGGGGCAATGCGCAGGCCGACGAGCGAGTGCTCTTAAGCGCCAAACCCTTCCAGAACGATCTTGCCCCGCGCACGGCCGCTTTCAATCAGCGCATGGGCGCGCTTGAGGTTGGCCGCGTTGATCGTGCCGAAGGTTTCGGTGCGCGTGGTGCGGATTCTGCCAGCATCGATGAGACGCGCGATTTCGGCCAGCAGCCTGCCCTGTTCGGCGATGTCGGCCGTCTCGAACATGGAACGCGTGAACATGAACTCCCAATGCGTGGACACGCTCTTGCGCTTGAGGGGGTTGACGTCGAGCACCGCCGGATCGTCGATCAGCGCGAACCGTCCCTGGGGCGCGATCAGCTCGGCGATGGCCGGCAGATGCGCGTCGGTGTTGGTCGTCGAAAAGACAAAAGCCGGGGGGGCGCCGAGGGCCAGACCCGCGATTTCCCCTGCCAGCGGCTTCGAATGGTCGATGACGTGGTGTGCGCCGAGCGCGCGGCACCAGTCGGCGGTTTCCGGCCGGGAAGCCGTGGCGATGACGGTCAGATCGGTTGCGGCCCGCGCGATCTGAATGGCGATCGAGCCGACACCACCCGCACCCCCGATGATGAGGAGGGCGGGTGCTGCGCCAGGCACCGGCGTGTTGACCATCAGGCGGTCGAACAGGGCTTCCCAGGCGGTGATGGCGGTCAGGGGAAGCGCGGCGGCATCCGCAAAGTCGAGCGAGGCGGGCTTTCTGCTGACGATCCGCGCATCGACCAGATGGTATTCAGCATTGGTGCCCGGCCGACCGAGCGCGCCGGCATAATAGACTGCATCGCCGACCGCGAAGCCCTCGACGGCGTCGCCGACGGCCGACACGACGCCCGCCGCGTCCCAGCCGAGCACCTTCCAGCCATCGCCCTCCGGCGTGGCGCGCTGACGGACCTTGGTGTCCACCGGGTTCACGGAGATGGCCTTGACCGCAACGAGCAGGTCGCGGCCGCTGGCCAAAGGCGTGTCCAGCTCGATATCGACGAGGGCGTCGTCGCGATCGATTGCACCCGGTGCGCGGTAGCCGACAGCTTTCATGTGGGTCCCCTGTATTTGGACTTGCTTGTTGGGGCCCAACTTATGTGTTGTGATCATCCTCGCAAGAACGCACAAAATCCGCACATAGTGTCGAAAAGGATACCGTCATGGCGCGTGTTCGTCATCCGGGCCAGGATTGCAGCCCCGGTTGCCCGGTCGAGGCAACGCTCCAGCTGATCGACGGCAAGTGGAAGGGCGTTGTCCTGTTCCACCTTTTGAGCGGGACGATGCGCTTCAACGAATTGCGGCGGCAATTGGCGAACTGCACGCAGCGCATGCTGACGAACCAGCTGCGCGAGCTGGAGGCCGATGGGCTGGTTCATCGGAAGATCTACCCGGAAGTGCCGCCCAAGGTGGAATACAGCCTGACTCCGCGCGGGCGGACGCTCGAACCCGTCATCCTGGCTTTGAAGGCATGGGGCGAGGAACATGCCGCGAGGCCAGAAGCAAAGGCGGCTTGACGGGTTACAGCGTGCATCCCTCCGGCATCGCTCAGGCCGCTATCAACCCCACACACGTTTGATCGCGTTGAATGCCGCCACGATCGTCGGATCGCTCATGCGCGATTCCAGGCAGATGAAGCGCAGCGTCGTTGTGATTTTGACCGCATCGGCAACGAAGAGCCCGTGCGCCTGCTGCTCGTGGAGGGCGATCGATTCCCGGCAGAGGCTGAGGCCGATGCCCGTACGCACCATCGCAACCATCGAGGATTCCTGGTCGACCTCCGACACGATGTTCTGGCGCAGGCCGAGATCGGCGAAGAGACGCCCCAGCAGCCGGTTGTGCACCGATGCAAGCGGGGTCCCGATCCACGGCAGGGATGCCAGCTGCGCCCAGTCCGCGCCGCGCACGAGGCTGGCCAGTGCTGGCGGTGCAACGACGCGATAGGTCAGTTGCGCCAGTTCCCGGGCATGGAACAACCCGGTATTCGGTTGCTGCGAAAACTCGGCCACGGGATCGTAGTCCCTCGGATCGCCGAGGTAGAAGCCGGCATCCAGTTCGTTCCGCCGCAGCCCCGCGGGCACATCCCCGCTCATGCCGTGGCGAAGTGTCGTCTCGATGCCCGGGCCGATGTCGATCAGCGCCTTCAGAAAGGCGCCGAGGCGCGTGAACTCCGGGTCGATGATCGTGCCGATCCGCAGCGTGCCGCGCATGCGCGTTGCCAATCGCCCCGCCGTCTGGCCGAAATCGGTGTAGGCCGCCAGAACCTGCTCTGCCTTCGCGGCAAGCAGAGCCCCCTCCTGCGTCAACTCAAGGCCCGAGGAGGTCCTGCGAAACAGCCTGAGCCCGGTTTGCGCCGCAAGGCGCTTCAACTGCAGCGTGACCGCAGGCTGCGTGACATGAAGCTTCTCGGCAGCGCGGGTGACGTTGCCTTCCCGCGCCACCATGGCGAAGGCCCGCAGGGTCTTGAGATCGATCAAGGGCAGCATATTAGCTTCGCTTATAACGCATCGTCGGATTCATCATTGGATTTGCAGGCCGATCCTTCGCTATTCCTTTCGGAAGAAGGCTGGGAGGCGCGCATGACACGGCAGGATCCGCACCGCTACGCACATGTGCTGTTCCATCCGAACCGGGCGGCGGAACGGTGACGGCCATGGCTTCCCTCCCATCGCATGAGGCATTTGATTATATCATAGTCGGCGGCGGTTCCGCAGGCTGCCTGCTTGCCAACCGTTTGAGCGGTGACCCACGGATGCGCGTCCTACTGCTGGAGGCCGGGCGGAAGGACGACTATCCCTGGATCCACATTCCGGTTGGCTATCTCTACTGTATCGGCAATCCACGCACCGACTGGCTCTTCAACACCGAGCCGGATGCCGGGCTGAACGGGCGGACGCTGCGCTATCCGCGCGGCAAGACGCTCGGTGGCTGCTCCTCGATCAACGGCATGATCTACATGCGGGGCCAGGCGCGTGACTTCGACGGCTGGGCAAGGGATACGGGCGACGAAGCCTGGACCTGGCAGAACTGCCTGCCCGAGTTCAAAGCTCATGAGGATCATTACAGGCTCGACAATGGCGCCGACCCCAAGACCGGTGGCAACAGCCGCTTCTCGGATATGCATGGCCATGGCGGCGAATGGCGGATCGAGAAGCAGCGCTTGAAATGGGACATCCTGGAATCCTTTGCGCAGGCCGCCGTCGAGGCAGGCATTCCCCGCTCGGACGATTTCAACACCGGTGACAATGAAGGCGTCGGCTATTTCGAGGTGAACCAGCGCGGTGGCTGGCGCTGGAACACCTCGAAGGCCTTTCTGCGCCCCGCGCGGAACCGCCCGAACCTCACGGTCTGGACCGAGGCGCATGTCGAACGGCTTGTCCTGGAGCAGGATGGCTCGGGCCGTCGGCGCTGCGCCGGCGTCGTCCTCCAGCGGCAGCGGCAGCGCCGGGAGGTGCGGGCCAGGCGGGAAGTGATCCTGTCAGCCGGTGCGATCGGCTCGCCCCAGCTCCTGCAACTGTCAGGGATTGGCCCGGCCGGACTTTTGAAGCGCCATGGCATCGAGGTCGCCCACGATCTGCCGGGCGTGGGTGAAAACCTGCAGGACCATTTGCAGATCCGCGCGGTCTTCAAGGTCGGCAGTGCGAAGACCTTGAACACGCTCGCCAACACGCTCTTCGGCAAGGCGAAGATCGGGCTCGAATATGTTCTGAAACGCAGCGGCCCGATGAGCATGTCGCCCTCGCAGCTCGGCGCCTTCACCCGCTCGAACGCGCGCCAGGCCTATGCCAACCTTGAATACCATGTTCAGCCGCTGAGCCTGGAGGCGTTCGGAGAACCGTTGCACAGCGTGCCCGCCTTCACCGCGAGCGTCTGCAACCTCAATCCGACGAGCGTCGGAAGCGTGCGCATCCGCTCCGCTAAGGCAGGTGATGCCCCTTCGATCGCGCCGAACTACCTCAGCACGGACGAGGATCGTCAGATCGCTGCCGAAAGCCTGCGGCAGGTGCGCCGGATCGTATCGCAACCGGCGCTCGCAAAGTACCAGCCGCAGGAATGGAAGCCCGGCCCGCAGTTCCAGAGCGACGAGGAACTGGCCCGGCTCGCGGGCGATATCGCCAGCACCATCTTCCACCCGGTCGGGACGACGAAGATGGGCCGCGACGACGACCCGATGGCCGTGGTGGACAGCCGTCTGAGAGTGCGTGGCATTGACGGCCTGCGCGTCGTGGATGCCGGCATCATGCCGAGGATCACGAGCGGCAATACCAATGCGCCGACGCTGATGATCGCGGAGAAGGCGGCCGGGTGGATCGTGGCGGATGCGCGGCCCTGAGAGGCTGCCTGAGCTCCGGTAAGGCCCCGTTTTGACCATAAGCCTGGTCGGGCCGACTGATGCAAGGGGACCGTTCACTCGACGAGCCCGATCATCGGCCCGTAGCCGCCGTGCCAGGACCAGTCGTTGCGGTCGAGCGACGGTGCGTAGAGGCCTGCACCGCGACCGCCATCCAGGAACAGCGCGTTCGGACAGGACAGGTGGTCCCGGAACAGGCGCGCGAAGCTGTGGAAGTTGACGCTGTCCTGGCTGATGGCAAAGCGGACACGGCCAGTCTCACAGACCCCGACGCCGCTCCTGCGCGTCCGATCGCTCGAGCCGGGGATCAGCGCCGGATGCAGGGCGCCGTCGATCACCAGCATGGGGCCGGATTGCGTCGCCATGCGGGTGGCCGGTCCTCGCGCCAGGAAGGCCGGCGTGGTCAGGATCGCAGCATCGCCTTCTACGCTCACATAGAAGATGCCGTTCGGCGTTTTGTAGAAATTGGGAACCTTTCTTTGCGGCTTGTCGATCCGTGTCTGATCGGCCGGCCGCAGCTCCCTGCCATCCTCCACATAGAGGCCGAGGGGCGTGTAGTCGGGCTCGTACATGCCACCATTGATCGCGAAGACCAGGCTGTCGCCTTGGTCGGCGAGCCCTCGGGCAAGGTTGGAAAAGCTTCGGTACGGACGCCCGTCCGCCCCGCGCCAGAAGATGCGCAGTTTGTCCTGTGCCGGGTCCACGGTGCAGACGATGTAATCGGCGCCCTCGAAACGCTCGGGCACGCATATGTCGGCGCGGGCCGGTTCCGGCGGCGCTGCGGCGCCCAGCAGGAGGAGCGTTGCGAGAAGGCGGGACAGAGGTGCGCGCAAAACTCCGGCTACTCCGCGGGCAGGTGGGCGTTCAGGCGGGTCTTGCCGCCCTTGCGCGGCGGCGCGCCCTCGTCCAGCTCCAGTCCGGACAGGATCGGGCAGTCCGGGCGCTCGTCGCCGGCGCAGCAATCGACCAGCGTCTGGAGCGTGTCGGCCATCTGGCTGAGGGTCTCTATACGGGCGCGCAGATCGGCGATATGGGCGTGTGCGAGCGTTTTGACGTCGGCACTCCTGCGGCCGCGATCGCGCCAGAGGCTGAGGAGATCGGCGATTTCCGCCACCGAGAAGCCAAGGTCACGTGCCCGGCGGATGAAGCGCAGCTCGTGGATCTGCGGGGCGGCGTAGTCGCGATAGCCAGCCGCCGTTCGACCCACCGGCGCGATGAGGCCCGTTTCCTCGTAATAGCGGATCATCTTGGCGGAAACGCCGGAGGCGCGGGCGGCCTGTCCGATGTTCATCGCTCTGCCCCCTGCAAGAGTGTCGACTGTCCCTGCGGCCCTGTGAACCGGCGCAGCCGCAGCGCATTTCCCACGACGAAGACGCTGGACAGAGCCATCGCGCCGGCCGCCAAAGCTGGCGACAGGGTCACGCCGAAGGCCGGGTAGAGAAGACCCGCCGCCACGGGGATCAGCGCCGTGTTGTAGGCGAAGGCCCAGAACAGGTTCTGGCGTATGTTGCCCATCGTCGCGCGTGAGAGTGCCACCGCATCCGCAATGCCGCCAAGCTCGCCCGACATCAGGACAACATCCGCCGCATCGATGGCGATATCGGTGCCCGTGCCGATGGCGATTCCGATATCGGCTTCGGCCAAAGCCGGAGCATCGTTGATCCCGTCACCCACGAAGGCAAGGCGCCCGTGGCGTTTGATAAGGTCCCGAACGGCCGCGACCTTCTCTTCCGGCATGACCTCGGCGACGACATCGTCGATGCCGAGGCGGCGGGCGATGGCCTCGGCCGTGCGGCGATTGTCGCCCGTGATCATCACCGTCTTCAGCCCCATGCCGCGCAGGGTGGCAAGGGCGGCAGGGGCATTCGGCTTGATCGGGTCCGCCACGGCGGCGATGGCCGCGAGCCGCCCGTCAATGGCGGCGTAGAGCGGCGTGCGACCGTCCTGCGCAAGGCGGTCGGCCGCCGGCGCGAAGGGCGTCAGATCGTAGCCGAGCTGCGCCATGTAACGATCTGCGCCGACTTCGACTCGCCGGCCATCCACCGATCCGCGAACGCCAAGCCCCGTCATCGAGGCAAAATCCGCAAGCGGGGGAAGCGGCAATCCATCGCGCGCGGCCGCGTCCACGAAGGCCCGGCCCACCGGATGCTCGCTGCGCTGCTCCACGGCGGCGATGTCGGCCAGGACGGAGGCCGTATCGAAGCCGTCCGCCACGTCGAGGTCGGTCAGGACGGGCCGGCCTTGCGTCAACGTCCCCGTCTTGTCGAAGGCGATGACGGCAGATGTGCTCAAGGCCTGGAGCGCGTCGCCGCGGCGGAACAGGATGCCGAGCTCGGCCGCGCGGCCGGTGCCCACCATCACGGATGTCGGCGTTGCAAGGCCCATGGCGCAGGGGCAGGCGACGATCAGAACGCTGACCGCAGCGGCGAGCGCCGGACTGAGCGCCGGCGCCGGTGCAAGAACCAGCCAGGCGATGAAGGTGACTGCCGCCGCCAGCATGACGGCCGGCACGAAGCGCAGCGTGACCGTGTCCACCAAGGCCTGAATGGGCAGTTTGGCGCCCTGCGCCTCGGCCACCATGCGCGTGATACGCGCAAGGACCGTATCCTTGCCGATCGCCGTCGTGCGCACATCCAGTGCGCCATCGCGCATGACGGTGCCGCCCACGACGGCGGCGCCGGTCGTCTTGGCCACCGGGACGGGCTCACCGGTGATCATGGATTCGTCGACATAGGACCGGCCGGCCACCACCGTCCCGTCCACCGGCACGCGCTCGCCCGGTCGGATTTCCACGACATCGCCCAGGCGGATTTGCGCCAGCGGGACATCCTGGACGGCATCGCCCTCGCGGCGATGCGCCGTGGCGGGTTGCAGCCGGACGAGGCGCCGGATGGCGTCCGAGGCCCTGCCGCGCGCGCGTGCCTCCATAAGCCGCCCAGCCAGGATCAGGGTCACGATGACGGCCGCCGCCTCGAACCAGACATGCACGGCCGCGTCGGGAAGCAGCGCCGGCGCGAAAGTGGCGATGAGCGAGTAGCTCCAGGCTGCCAGCGTGCCGACGGCGACCAGGGCGTTCATGTCCGGCGCGCCGCGCAGGAGCGCGGGTATGCCGTGGGCAAGGAAGCGCCGGCCGGGGACGAAGATGACGATGCTTGTGAGGACGGCCTGCAAGACCCAGCTCTGCCAGGTGCCGAGGCTCGTCGCCACGAGGTGATGCACCCCAGGCACCAGATGCGACCCCATCTCCAGAAGGAAGACGGGCAGGGTGAGCCCCGCGGCCAGGACCAGATCGCGGCGCAGCTGCGCAAGCTCCTGCGCCGCGTCTTCGTCGTTTGTGGTCGGAGCATCGTCTGGCGCGGGCAGCGACGCCGAGTAGCCTGCGGCCGTCACCGCTTCGACCAGCTGGAGGGGCTGTGCGCTTCCTTCCACCGTCGCCTGGCCGGTTGCGAGATTGACGCCGACGGCGGTAACGCCTGGCACGGCCTTCAAGGCGCGCTCCACCCGCCCGACGCAGGATGCGCAATTCAGCCCTCCGATGGGAAGGGTAACGGCATGCGCGTGGCGGCTATCGATGGCATGGGGGGCATTCATGGCTTCAGACCTTAAGATTTCCCACATAGGGTCCTGCCCTATGTGGGGCTTCCCATGATGGGAAGGTCAAGGGGAAAGAAGCCAGCCTGCACGCCTGTCAGGCGATGAAGTCCTGATCGTCCCCGAGCGCCCGGTCCTCCGCCTGGCTGCGAACCGCTTCCTCCGTCTCGTCCAGGCCTTCGGCATTCTCGTCGGATCCGGCGGGATCCTGCGCAGCCGTAGCGGCGCTGGCCGGCTCGGTGCCTATATCCACGTAGAGGGCGTCGTCATCGTCGAGCGAGCCGGCGGTGCTGTCGGCGCGATCCCGCGCCAGTTCGCCGGCCGCGCTTTCCAGAAGCGCCTGATCGGCGGGGCTGAGTTCGGCTTCGTTGGCATATCCATGATCCGAACCTTGCGGATCGCGCTGTTCCTGAAATTCCCGTGCCATTGTCTGTCCCTTCAACGCTTCGTTTCGCCGCGTGGCTTGCCGGTCTTGCCTGATGCGGCCGCGACTGGCGGCGTATTCCCCGGCGTCTCGGCGTCGGCGAGGGCCTCGGCATTCTCCCAGCTCGGACCGCGGGCGCCTTCGCCGAGATCAGTCATTTCCGGAAACTCACCCTGGTTTTCAAAGGCGATGCTCGGTTCCACCGGATCGTCCGTCGTTTCCTCCAGCGGCTGCAGCGTGGACGAGAAACTGTCCTTCAAGGCAACGATTTCACGCGCCTCCTCCCAATGCCGCTCCGCCCGCCCTTCGGGCCGGCCTTCGCTTTCCCACAACTCGTACGCCTTGGCGCGAATGCGCGGCTCGTCCTCGTCCTCGATCATGGTCCGCTCGTCCTTTATCTTTAGCACCCCATGCCGGGGCGACAGCCTGTAGGGACAGACACAACGATCGAAGGAGGAATAGGGATGCGTGCCCGGATGCAGGGCAGGCGCGAAAAAGGTTGCTCAGCTGCCCTAATCAGAACAGCTCCTACCCGCACCAACCGTGCCATTGGATATTGGCCGTTCGCTGTCAGCGAAGGTCAAGCCGCGCCGGTTTGAGCTTAAGATCCGGGCGCATGACGGACCGACTAGTTCCCAAATCTTCTCAGTGATCGATTCGAGCGATACGTTCTCAAGTTCGATCGATGCGGCGTAGGCGCGCCATTGGCGCTGTTTGACAACATCATTGGCCATCTTAGGCGAAAGCCCGGGCGGCCTTTCTATCGGGATCGCTGTTTGTCGACGCGCGAACGTTGCCGTGATGGCCGCGTCCAGATCGTCTGCGCCAATATGGAGTGCGCGCGGGATGGCCCAAAGATCGTAGTAGTCTTTCATTCGACCGTTCAGGACACCGAGCGCGACCATTGCCTGGAACTTCTCGGCGATCACCGTAGCGGGTGGATAGGCGCGCACGTTGGGCGCAGGAAGGTCGAGCAGGGTCGGATAGTCGAGATGGTGGGACGCGTCGGCCATGGCGTCGCCATAGCCAATGTCGATTGTCACAGGGATGCGCGTCTTTTCAAGATAGGCCGCGGTCTTGAGGCGGGTGCCGCCATATTCCATTTCTTCGCGGATAGGTGCCGCAGCCAGGGCTTCAACGTCGAAGACGAGGCCGTCGTCACACTTGATCGCCATGATCTCCTGGAAGTCTTCGACCAAGCGTTCGGCGTCAGGATCACCTTGACCCAAGAAGTCCGCATCGCGGGTCACGCGATGATCATTCCCGACCCAGATCGTGACCAGCATACCGCCCTTCAGGACGAAACGGTCGCGATGCGTGGAGATCGACAACCGGTAGAGCAGGCGTTCCAGCGCGAACCGCACCAGCACGACATCGAACACCCGGCCGTCCCGACGAGCGATGCTGAGGAGCCGGTCCTTGACGGACTTGGCTATATTGGCCGGGGCTTTATCCATTGGAGGTGAGCGCTTCGAGGTAGGGTTGCATGATCTTCCATGCGCCGTTGGCTTTGGCGCCCTGCGCAATGGCGCCAGGGGTGGCCTTGCGTTGTTCGAGGGCAGCGCGGAGACCCTCTACAGCGACCGATCGATCTACTAGCCTGGGGTTGCGAAATAGGTCAGCAAGAGTCTTGGGGACGGAATAGATTGGGACTTCACGGCCAGCGATTGCATGGCTTTCGACACCCTGACGCAGATAACGCTCGGTGAATCGTACAATGCGCAGTGGGGGGTAGGACTGCACCGGTGCCCAGTCGCTGGTGCCTATGGCCATCCAGATGCGGCGTGGCATCTGATCGGTGAGGCCATGAAAGGCGAGCGCCGACACCAGAGCGATCACACCTTTGGGGACGCGTATTGCAGCCTCGGCGAGGCTTTGATTTTCCGCAATCTCGGATCCGCGCTTCTGGTAGACCCCACGCGAAATTCGTTCGATGTCCCCGGCTTCGACGGCGCGGGCGATCGTCTGGGGGCTGATCCCAGCGTCACGCAGTTCCTGCGCGCGCACCAGGCTACGGCTATCTAGCAGGTTTCTAAGTTGAATCCCTTGCGAATTCGAAGCGCGGGGCATGTGACAAACCCTCAAAGACGTTGCGAGTTTATCAGAGGATTTGTCACATGTCATCAAACCCGGAAGCCAGTGCGCGCCTGCCTACCAACCATGGTACCAACGATTGAAGCGGTAATGCAGCGTCTTCCGGTGGTCACAGCGCTCTGGCACTGCGCACCAGCGCGCGCCCGACCGCACCAGAATACATCGATTTGGATCAGAGGAAGCTGCGAACCATCGACAACCCGCTCAGCACGCGTTTGTCACCCATGTCTCAGGTACGATCTGTTACCCATGTTTTCGGGCTGTACAAGGAAGAAACTGGAGCGGGCGAAGGGATTCGAACCCTCGACCCCAACCTTGGCAAGGTTGTGCTCTACCCCTGAGCTACACCCGCCCGCTCCTCCGTCAGCGCGGTGTCGCGCTTCGGATGGGCGCTATATGGCCGAAGCCTTTCCGGAATGCAACAGGGAAATTTTCCGGGCTCGAAAAACGGCTATCGGCGCTCTTCGGCGGGGCGCGGGGCCCTTTCGTCCCGGGCTGGCAGGGAGTAAACCGGCCGGCACGGGCGTGCGCAGGGCGCGGCGCGAGAAGGGGCGAATCGTGGGCCAGGGGAATTCTGAAGCGCAAAGTGACGAATCAAGCCTCGACCGGGCGCGCGCCGAGCCGCTCTTCGCCTACCTGGCCGAACGCGGCATCGCCGCAACGACGACCTGGCACGCGCCGGTCTTCACCGTGGATGCCAGCGCCGATCTGATTTCGCGGCTGGCGGGCGGCCATACCAAGAATCTCTTTCTGAAGGACAAGAAGGGCCGCATCTTCCTGGTCGTCGCCGAGCAGGATACGGATGTCGACCTGAAAGGCCTGCACCGCAGGATCGGTGCGCAGGGGCGGCTGTCCTTCGGCGATGCGGCGCGCATGCAGGCGCTTCTCGGCGTCTTTCCGGGGGCGGTCACCGCCTTCGGCCTGATGAACGATCATGAGGGTGCGGTGAGCCTGATCCTGGACGAACGGCTGCTGCGTCACGACATCATCAACGCCCATCCCTTGACGAATGCCGCAACGACCAGCATCTCCCGGGTCGACCTCATGCGGTTCTTCGAGGCGACGGGCCATGCCGTGACGGTGGTGGATCTGACCGCGACAGGCGAACAGCAAACGGAAGAAGGGGCAGTCCGATGAGCAACAATCCCTATGGTGGCACCTTCGGCTACGGCGCCCAAACGACGCAGCCCGCCGCCGTGCCGGCTCCGGCTGGCGGCGGGGGCGGCGCGCTGATCAAGGATACGACCACCGCGAACTTCTCGGCCGATGTGGTGCGGGAATCACGCAATCAGCCGGTCCTGGTCGATTTCTGGGCGCCCTGGTGCGGGCCCTGCAAGCAGCTGACGCCGATCCTGGAGCGGGTCGTGACGGCGGCCGGCGGCCGGGTCAAGCTCGTCAAGATGAACATCGACGAGCATCCGGCCATTGCCGGCCAGCTTGGCGTGCAGTCCATCCCGGCCGTCTTCGCCTTCGTCAACGGCCAGCCGGTCGACGGTTTCATGGGCGCGCTTCCCGAAAGCGAAATCAAGGCCTTCATCGATCGCCTGGGCGGCGCACCCGCCGATCCGGTGGCCGATGCCCTCGCGCAGGCCGGCGAGTTGCTCGCGGCGGGCGATGCCGCCAACGCGGCGCAGCTTTTCGGCGCCGTCCTGCAGCATGAGCCGGAGAATCTGAAGGCGGCGGCGGGCCTTGCCGAATGCTACCTGGCCGCCGACGATCTGGACCATGCGCGTGCGGTCCTGGCGGAGTTCACGCCCGAACAGCAGGAGGATGCGGCCTTCGCCACCGTCCGGACCCGGCTGAAGTTGGCTGAGGAGATCGCCGGCCTCGGCGACGAGGCGGCGCTCCAGGCCCGTATCGAAGGCAATGCGGACGACCATCAGGCGCGCTTCGATCTTGCGCTGATCGCCAATGCCAAGGGCGACCGCACCACCGCGGCCGGCCACCTTCTGGAGCTCATCCGCCGCGACCGCAGCTTCGACGATGACGGCGCACGGCGTAAACTCCTGGAATTCTTCGACGTGTGGGGCGCCAAGGACCCGGCCACGCGGGAAGCGCGGCGCAGGCTTTCCTCCCTTCTCTTCTCTTGAGCGGCAGGTGGCTTGCGCCATATGAAAGGCCGGGCCGCCAGGCGGCGTGACATGCAGCAGAGGGCGAGGTCTTGGGACAGGCGGGCAATGTGAACTATGCGACGGCGGACATGGTGCCGGAGACGGTTCCCGTGTTTCCGCTGGAAGGCGCATTGCTGCTGCCCGGCGGGCAGATGCCGCTGAACATCTTCGAGCCGCGCTATCTGGCCATGATCGACGATGTCATGGCCGGCACCCGTGTGATCGGCATGATCCAGCCCCGGCTGGATGGCGGCCGCGATCCCGATGGTAACAGTGAATTGTCGGCCATCGGCTGCCTCGGGCGCATCACCAGCCTGACCGAAACCGGCGACGGGCGCTACCTCGTCACCCTGCAGGGGATCTGCCGCTTCCGGGTCGTGGACGAACGGCGCACCAGCAAGCCCTATCGCATCTGCGATGTCGCGGCCTTCGCGGCCGATCTGGACCTGACGGCCGGCGCGGACGAGGTGAACCGCGAAGGGCTGCTCCGCTCCTTCCGCGACTATCTCGACGCCAACCAGCTCGAAGCGGACTGGGAAAGCGTCACCCGCGCCTCCAACGAGACGCTCGTCAACGCCCTCTCCATGATGTCGCCCTATGGCCCGGCGGAAAAGCAGGCGCTGCTCGAAGCGCCGGATCTGCGCACGCGCGCCGAAACACTCATCGCCATCACCGAGATCGCGCTGGCGCGCGGCTCCGGAGAGGATGGCGGCGGCATCTTGCAATAGGACCGTCCATGGACGAACACGACCCCCGCCTTCGGCCCGATCCGCGCCTCATCGAACTTCTGGTCTGCCCGCTGACCAAGGCCAGCCTGCACTTCGATGCCGAGCGCAACGAACTCGTCTCCAGCGCGGCCAGGCTCGCCTACCCGATCCGGGACGGAATCCCCATCATGCTGCCCTCGGAAGCCCGCGCTCTCTAAAGCCCGCGCCCTGTGGCGGAGGGGCCAACGCCGGATCCGTCGGCTTCAGTGTGGCGTTGTCATGCCGTCAGATGCCCGAGCCGTCGCCGACCTCGGTCGGATCGCTCGTGCCGACACGCGGCGCATGCGGAACGAGGATCCGGCGGAGCACGGGCCGCATGAGGGCGTCGGCCGCGCCGAGGATGATCGCCGCATAGAGCGGCAGGCCGAGGATCAGACCCAGTAGGCCGATCAAGATGGCTGCGACCCCGCGATAGGCCAGGAGCCGCATGTCCCGTTTGGCCGTGACGGATTGGGCGAGGGGGCCCTGCACGGGCTCCAGCTCCGTCACCACGCCGAGGGCGACCGTCTCGTTGCTGATCGGGTCGATCAGGATGAAGGAGCCGAGATCGCGGCTGTCCTTGTAGAGGGCCGCGACCAGCGGCTTCTCGAAGCTCAGGCTGACCCGGCCGATCTCGTTCATGGACAAGGCGGTGGCGGGGCGCGGCTGGAAGGAATGGATGTCCACCGCCGCATCCAGCGTGGCGATGGCGGCGGGTGACTGCCCGCTGCTCAGGCGCGCCACGAGGCGCGTGCCGGCCAGGAGCGGACGCCCTGACAGGGACAGGATCTGCGCCCGGACCCACCGTTGGCCGGTCAGCGCATCGCCCTTGCGCACGAAGACGTCCCCGCGCGAAACATCGACCTCTCGCGAGAGGGTGATGGTGACGGCCTGGCCAGCGGACGCCTCGGGAACAGGCCCGTCGACGCCGTAAATCTCCTTGACCGCGGCCGTCTCGCCGCCCGGCAGGATGGTGATCTCCATCCCTTTCGTCACCGTGCCCGCGCTGATCTGGCCGCAGAAGCCGCGGAAGTCGAGATTGGGCCGGTTCACATACTGGATCGGCAGGCGCATCCCGCCCTCGTCCTGCAAGGCCTCCGGCTCGGCGGCTTCCAGCCCCTCAATCAGGGTCGGCCCGTCATACCAGGTCATGTTGGCCGACCGCCGGGTGACATTGTCGCCATCGCGCGCGGAGAGGGGAATGAAGCGCACGTCGACGAAGCCGAGTGCGGGAAGCATCTCGCGATAGGCGGCTTCGATGGCGCGGAAGGTCGCCTCGTCATAGGCGACCAGATCCATCTTGTTCACCGCCACGATGACGGAGCGGATGCCCACCATGGAGGTGATGAAGGAGTGGCGCCGCGTCTGCGGCAGGATGCCCTTACGGGCATCCACCAGGATCACGGCGAGGTCGGCCTGGCTGGCGCCGGTGGCCATGTTGCGGGTGTACTGCTCGTGCCCCGGCGTGTCCGCGATGATGAAGGCGCGCCGTGCGGTGGAAAAGTAGCGATAGGCGACATCGATGGTGATGCCCTGCTCCCGCTCGGCGGTCAGCCCGTCGACCAGCAGCGCGAAGTCCATGGCCTCGCCGGTCGTGCCGAACTTGCGCGAGTCGCGTTCCAGCGCCTCGAGCTGGTCGTCGAACACCGAGCCCGTATCGTAGAGGAGGCGGCCGATCAGGGTGGACTTGCCATCATCCACCGAGCCGCAGGTGATGAAGCGCAGGAGCGATCCGGCAGGCTGTGCACCCTGCGCTTGCGGCGCGTGCGCAGGGGCCGCGGCGTCGTTCAGCGGCAGGTCGGGGCGTCGCAACGCGCTCATCAGAAATAGCCTTCCTGCTTCTTCTCTTCCATGGAGGCGCCGCCGTCGCGGTCGATGATGCGCCCTTGCCGCTCCGATGCGCGTGAGCCGCGCATCTCGGCGATGATGTCCGGCAGGGTCGTCGCCTGCGAGGGGACGGCGCCGGTCAGCGGGTAGCAGCCCAGCGTGCGGAAGCGGACCATCCGTTCTTCCACCACCTCGCCGGGCAGGAGGCGCATGCGCTCGTCGTCGCGCATGATCAGCGCGCCGTCGCGCTCGACGACGGGCCGGGGCGCGGCGAAGTAGAGCGGCACGACGGGGATGTTTTCGAGCGCGATGTAGTCCCAGACATCCGTCTCGGTCCAGTTGGACAGCGGGAAGACGCGGAAGCTCTCGCCCTGCCGTTTGCGGGTGTTGTAGAGGCGCCAGGGTTCCGGGCGCTGGTTCTTGGCATCCCAGCGATGCTCGGCCGAGCGGAGCGAAAAGACGCGTTCCTTGGCGCGGCTCTTTTCCTCGTCGCGGCGTGCGCCACCGAAGGCGGCATCGAAGCGATGCTTGGCGAGGGCCTGTTTCAACCCCTCGGTCTTCATCACGTCCGTATGCACGCGCGATCCGCTGTCGAAGGGGTTGATGCCCGCGCGCACCCCCTCCTCATTGATGTGGACGATCAGGTCCACGCCGAGCTCACGCGCGCGCTGATCGCGGAAGGCGATCATCTCCCGGAACTTCCAGGTCGTGTCGACATGCAGGAGCGGGAAGGGCAGCCGGCCGGGCGCAAAGGCCTTGAGGGCCAGATGCAGCATCACCGCCGAATCCTTGCCGATCGAATAGAGCATGACCGGGTTTTCGGTCGTGGCGACCGTTTCACGGATGATGAAGATCGACTCGGCTTCGAGCTTCTGCAGATGCGTCAGGGGAACGGTCATCGAACTCTTTCTTTCAGGCCCGGTGCAAAGCCGGGTCGGCGCCGACCGCCCGGCTGCGGACGGCGGTTCCGTCGGGTGCGACATGCAGGCCGCATTCCTTGCGCGCCTCGTCTTCCCACCACCAGCGGCCGGCACGCTCCGGCTCGCCCGGGGCGATGGCACGCGTGCAGGGCGCGCAGCCGATCGACAGGAAGCCCGCATCGTGCAGGCTGTTGACGGGGACATTCTCCGCGGCGTTGAACCGGCGGATATCCTCCCGCGTCCAGTCGAAGAGCGGGTTGGCCTTCACCAGGCCGCGTGCCGCATCGTAAGTGACGAAGTCGAGGCTTTCCCGATTGGCGGACTGGTCCCGGCGCAGGCCCGTCACCCAGCCCGAAGCGCCGGCGAGCGCCCGCGCCAGGGGTTCGACCTTGCGCACGCCGCAGCAGGCCTTGCGCATATCCATGCCGAAATAGAACCCGTCGATCCCCTGGTCCTCGATCAGCGCTTCGAGGGCCTGCGCATCGGGATAGCGGGCCCGGATGCGCCGGCCGTAGCGCTCTTCCGTCTCGCGCCAGAGCGTGTAGGTTTCCGGAAAGAGCCGGCCGGTGTCGAGCGTCACGACGTCGATCGGCAGGCCGGCGGTGAAGATCAGATGGGTGATCATCTGATCTTCGAGTCCCAGGCTGGTGGTGAAGACGATGCGTCCGGTCAGCGTGCCTGCCAGACGTTCCAGGCGCTGGAGCGGCGACAGTGCCGGAAAGGCTGCATCGAGCCCCTCCGCCAGGATCCGGTCATGCGACATGGCGATCAGCCTTTGCTTCGGGCGGCCAGGCGTTTTTGCAGGATGCTGGAGCCGTGGTCGTAGGATTGCTGGTAGTGCAGCGTCACCACCTCCTGCGCCGTGCGCCATTGCGCCTCGGGCTGGCGTTCGGCCACGCCGTCCGGCAGCTCGATTTCGTCGAAGCCGCAGGCCAGAAGGTCACGGAACTGATCGGCGATCACCGGTCCGCGCGCCCGCAACGTGCCGGTAAAGCCCGCACGGCGCAGCCGCATGGCGAGCGACAGCCCGCGCCCGTCCGAAAAGGCCGGGAAGGTGATCGCGATCAGGCTGACCCGGTTGAGATAGGGATGGATCGCCGTCTCCGGGATGGCATTGCCCACCACAAGCCCGATCGGTGTGTTGCGGCCATCGCTGAGCGCGGTATCGATCACCTCCAGAGGCACGAGGATCGCGCCGTCCACGAGCGAGAGGGCATCCACCGAATCGACCGGGGTGAAGCTGTTTTCACGCGTGCCGTCGCGCAGGATCAGGCGCGTCATGCCGCTTCTCCAAGGCTTGCGGTCACGAAATCCTGGAAGCTCCGCTTGAACGGATCGAGCCCCGTGCGGCGGACCGTCGCGATGAACTCTTCGCCCGCAGCGCGTTCCGCCAGATAGGTAGCGACGATCGCCTCGACCGCACCCGGAACGAGTTCGCCGTCGATGCCCGGGCCGAGGCGTTCGCCGAGGGCCGCCTGTTCGGTGGCATCACCGCCAAGGGTGATCTGGTAGTTTTCCTTGCCGGACTTTTCCAGCCCCAGAATACCGATATGGCCGACGTGATGGTGGCCGCAGGCATTGATGCAGCCGGAAATCTTGATCTGCAGGGGGCCGATCTCCGCCTGTCGGGCGGGGTCGGCGAAGCGGTTGGACAGATCCTGCGCAACTGGAATGGACCGTGCCGTCGCCAGGGCGCAGTAGTCGAGCCCCGGGCAGGCGATGATATCGGTGACGAGGCCCGCATTGGGCGTTGCCAGGCCCGCCGCCTTCAGGAGGGCGTAGACCTCCGGCACGTCGTCCTGGCGCACATGCGGCAGGACGAGGTTTTGGGCATGGCTGACGCGCAGCTCGTCGAAGGAATAGCGCTCGGCAATGTCGGCGAAGGCGTCCATCTGGGCGTCGGTCATGTCGCCCGGAACGCCGCCGATCGGCTTCAGGGATACGGTCAGGACGATGTGGCCGGGCTGGCGGTGCGCAAACCCGTTCTGAAGGACGAAACGGTCCAGCTCCGGGTCGGCCGCGCGGGCCGCGGAAAGGCGCGTGGACTGCGCCGGCAGCGCCTCGTAGGCGGGCGGCGCGAAATAGGCGGCGATGCGCTCCAGTTCCTCGGGCGGGGCGTTGACGGTCGGCCCGTCCAGCGCTGCGTATTCCGCCTCGACACGCTCGCGGAACGCCTCGGTCCCGATCTCATGGACGAGGATCTTGACGCGCGCCTTGTACTTGTTGTCGCGCCTGCCTTCCGCATTGTAGACGCGCATCACGGCCTCGAGATAGGCCAGGAGCTCCGCCCGGGGCAGGAAGTCGCGGACGACCTTGCCGATCATCGGCGTGCGGCCGAGGCCCCCGCCCACGACGATCTCGTATCCCGGTTCGCCCGTTTCCGGGTGGCGCAGGATGCGGATGCCGAGATCATGCACCTTGATCGCAGCGCGGTCGTGCTCGGCGCCCGTCACGGCCACCTTGAACTTGCGCGGCAGCCAGCCGAATTCGGGATGCAGGCTCGACCACTGGCGGATCAGCTCCGCCGTCGGACGCGGGTCTTCCAGCTCGTCGGCCGCGACGCCGGCGAACTGGTCCGATGTCACGTTGCGGATGCAGTTGCCGCTCGTCTGGATGCAATGCATCTCCACGTCGGCGAGCAGGCCGAGGATTTCCGGCACGTCCTTCAGCGACGGCCAGTTGAACTGCAGGTTCTGGCGCGTCGTGAAATGCGCGTAACCCTTGTCAAAGGTGCGGGCGATATGGGCGAGCTGGCGGAGCTGGCGGCTGTTCAGCGTTCCGTAGGGCACCGCCACGCGCAGCATATAGGCGTGGAGCTGCAGGTAGAGGCCGTTCTTCAGCCGCAGCGGCTTGAACTCGTCCTCGGTGACCGAGCCATCGAGCCGGCGGGCGACCTGCCAGGAAAACTCCGCCACGCGCTGACGGACGAAGGCTTCGTCGAATTCGTCATACCGATACATCGCTCACCCCCGGACTTGAGAACGGAACTCGGCCTGCTTGCCGAGCTCGGGATGGGTTGAAGGGCCTGCCTGCCGGATCGCTTCCCGGAAATGCGTGGCGCGCGGAAAGCCGGCTTCGTCCAGGCGGACGGCCACGAGATACGGATCGACCACGAGATTGGCGGCTGCGGCGGCAAGGCCGCGCGCCTCCATGGCTTCCGCAGCGTCGGCATCCTCTCCGACGAGTGCCTTGGCCGGATCGAAGGTCCAACCCGCCTGCGTCAGAAAGACGACGGCGCCGTCCAGAAGGTCGTTTGCAGACAGGATGACGGGCAGGGCGATGCCTTTGTACTTCCCGTCCTTCTTGACGTCGGCCATGATCGGAACCTCATGAGGGAGGGGTGGGCCGTATGGCCCGGCAGTGGCGTCCCGGACTGGTCGCCGCCATGTCTGGTTCCGTTCTAAATACGGCAAGCGCGCGGCGTTCGCGCCGTCATCCGTTCCAATGAGCACGGCGTGGAAGAACGTTTTGCCTCAAAACCCCTGGTCGGGCCGCGAAATCGCTCCACGCCGCGTCCGTCAGATGGCTTCGCCGCGCAAGAGCCGCGGGCTGTCCTCGTCGGACAAGCCGGCCGCCTGGCCGATGAAGTAATCCTTCAGGCGCGGCACCCGGTCGACAAGCGACAGGCCAAGGCTGCGGACCTGCCGCAGGATCGGATTGTCGTTGGAGAAGAGGCGGTTCAGGACATCCGTCGTCATGCCCATGCGCAGCGTGTCGAAGCGGCGCCACCGCTCATAACGCTGCAGCACGTCGAGCGCACCGATATCGAGCCCCAGGCGGTCGGCCTCCACCACCGTTTCGGCCAGCGCCGCCACGTCCTTATAGCCGTAGTTCAGGCCCTGGCCGGCGATCGGGTGCAGGCCATGCGCCGCATCGCCGACCAGGGCGAAGCGCGGGGCCACGAAGGCACGCACCAGCCGCAGCCCAAGCGGATAGGCTCGCGGCTTGCCTTCCACGGTGAGCGCGCCGAGCTTCAGCCCGAAGCGCCGTTCGAGCTCCGTCTCGAAGACGAGGGGGTGGGCCGTGACGAGGCGTTCGGCCTCCCGCGTCGGCTCGGTCCAGACCAGCGAGGACCGGTTGCCCTTGAGCGGCAGGATGGCGAAGGGGCCGGAGGGCAGGAAATGCTCCTCGGCCCGGCCGTCATGGGGGCGCTCGTGCGCCACCGTCACCACGATGCCCGATTGCTTGTAATCATTGTAGACGGTGCCGATGCCGGCCATGTCACGCAGGCGCGAGCGTGCGCCATCGGCCGCCACGACGAGCCGCGCATCCACGAAACGTCCGTCCGACAGGGTGAGGCGGCGATGGCCGTTCGACGCCGACATCGCCGTGACGGCAGTCCCGAACCGCACATCGATGCCGAGCTCGGCCGCCTTGGCCCGCAGGGGCGCCGTCATGACCGGGTTGGGGACCATATAGGCGAAGGGCTCGCCCTCCGCGATCGCGCCATCGAAGGTCAGGAAGGTGGGGCGGACCGTGTCGGACAGGCGGGAATCGGTGACGATCATCTCGTTGATGGGCTGGGCCTCGCCGGCCATGTCCTGCCATACGCCGAGGCGGTCGAGCATGCGCACGGCGGCCGCGGCGACCGCCGATGCCCGGCCTTCGCCGATCCCCGCATGCTCCGGCGCCGCGTCGACGACCAGGACCGACAGATGTGGCGCAAAGCTGCGGATCGAAAGGGCCGTCGACAGGCCGACATGATTGCCGCCGGCGATGACGATGTCGAAACGCTCCGCTTCTTCCATGGCTTCGACTCAGCTCCATCCGTTTGGCACCACGACTGCGATATCTAGTGCATTTGCCGGCCGTACGGAAACGCGAAGGCGAAAAGCCACCGTTGAAAAGATCCGTTCGCCAAGAACATGGTAAGGCAGGCCGGACGGTCCGGTGCGGCCGGCAGACAGGGAAATTCGACCATGCAGGATGCCGTCGCCACGCTTCTGACGACACTCGATCTCGAACGGCTCGAGGATGACCTCTTCCGTGGGGTCAGCCCAGATGCAGGCTGGCAGCGTGTCTTCGGCGGCCAGGTCGTCGCCCAGGCGCTGGTGGCGGCGCAGCGGACGGTGCCGGACAGCCGGCCCGTCCATTCGCTGCACGGCACCTTCCTGCGCCCCGGCGATCCGGCCATTCCCATCGTCTATTCGGTCATCCGCCTGCGTGACGGCGGCTCCTTCACCACGCGCAACGTGACGGCGCTCCAGCATGGCAAGGCGATCTTCGTGCTGACGGCCTCGTTCCAGGCGCTGGAGGAAGGGTTTTCACACCAGATCCCGATGCCGGAGGTCGCCGGGCCGGACGATATCGACCATGCGGCGTGGAACCGGATCATCCTCGAAGAGGCGCCCGAGCCGGTGCGCCGCTACTGGCAGCGGCCACGGCCGGTCGAGTTCCGCCCCGTTTCGCTCGATCACTATCTCAGCGACCGCAAGCTGCCGCCGCACCAGGCGATCTGGGTTCGCCTGTCGCGCAGCGTCCCGGCCGATCCGGCACGCGATTGCGCCATCCTGGCCTATCTGTCCGACATGACGCTCCTGGACACGGCGCTCTTTGCGCATGGGCTGTCGGTCTTCGACAAGCGGGTGCAGGCCGCGAGCCTCGACCATTCCATGTGGTTCCACCGGCCGGTGCATCTGGATGACTGGCTTCTCTATGTCCAGGATTCGCCCTCCTCCTCCGGCGGGCGCGGCCTGACGCGCGGCGCGCTCTTTGCGCGCGACGGGACGCTCATCGCTTCCGTGGCGCAGGAAGGTCTCATCCGCCCAAGGAAAGAGCGCCCTGCACAATAGTTGCGCAGGCTGGACTCAAAACATGCAGAGGATGCTGCGCGCCCTGCCGCTAAATTCAGCGGCGGACGGCGCAATCACGGCGAAAATTCGGGGTTTGGCGCCTATTCGCGCAGCCGCCGGCCATTTGGCACGAGTCTTGTAACACCCTGAAGCGTCACGAACCGGCCGGGCCGGGGGGTTGAACGCAAGCGTCAGGGATCCGCCAGCGGGTTCCGGGTGAACAAGGGTCGAGGTGAACATGAAAATCGTGATGGCGATCATCAAGCCATTCAAGCTGGACGAAGTCCGCGAGGCGCTGACCGCGGTGGGCATCCAGGGCCTGACCGTGACCGAGGTCAAGGGTTACGGGCGGCAGAAGGGCCACACCGAAATCTACCGCGGGACCGAATATGCGGTCAGCTTCCTGCCCAAGCTCAAGATCGAGATCGCCGTCGCGGCCGACATGGTGCCGGCGGCTGTCGACGCCATCGCCAACGCCGCCAAGACCGGCCAGATCGGCGACGGCAAGATCTTCGTCTTCGGGATCGAACAGGCCGTCCGCATCCGGACCGGAGAAACCGACACGAACGCGCTCTGACCTTCCAGCTCTCTGGCGGCAGCCGGCCAGCGCCGGACCGCAGCATACAAGGACATTCCCGAACGATGACGCTTTCACGGATCATCCATTCCGCCGGACTCCTCGCCCTTGCCCTGCCCAGCCTTGCGCTGGCGCAGGATGCCGGGGTTGAGGCGGCCGTCGCCGCAACGCCTGACCCGTACTTCTATGTGTTCAACACGGTCCTGTTCCTTCTCGGCGGCGTCCTCGTCATGTGGATGGCGGCCGGCTTCACCATGCTCGAGGCCGGGCTCGTCCGCTCGAAGAACGTGTCGATGCAGTGCCTGAAGAACATCTCGCTCTATTCCCTGGGCGTCCTCGTCTACTGGTTGGTCGGCTATAACCTCATGTATACGGGCGTCGATGGCGGCTGGTTCGGCCAGTTCGCCCCGATGGTCTTTCCTGCCCCGTCCGCCGATACGGGCGACTATTCCCTGGCGACCGACTTCTTCTACCAGTCCATGTTCTGCGCGACGGCGGCCTCGATCGTGTCGGGCACGGTGGCCGAGCGCGTCCGCCTGTGGCCCTTCCTGCTCTTCGTCCTGATCCTGTGCGGCATCATCTATCCGATTACCGGTTCATGGGCCTGGGGCGGCGGCTGGCTGTCGCAGGTTGGCTTCTCGGACTTCGCCGGCTCCACCCTCGTCCATTCGGTCGGCGGCTGGGCAGCGCTTACGGGTGCGCTCATCATCGGCGCGCGCAAGGGCCGCTTCACGGCCGATGGTCGCTCGGTCGTCATGCCGGGCTCGTCCATTCCGCTGGCCACGCTCGGCGCCTTCATCCTGTGGTTCGGCTGGTTCGGCTTCAACGGAGCCTCGCAGCTCGCCCTCGGCACGATCGAGGATGCCGCCTCGGTCGGTCGGGTCGTGGTGAACACCAACACCGCGGCGGCGGCCGGCGTGATCGTGTCGATGATCGTCATGCAGGTGGTCTACAAGAAGGTGGACGTCACCATGGCGCTGAATGGCGCGCTGGGGGGCCTCGTCGCCATTACGGCCGAGCCGCTGACGCCGACCTTCCTTTCAGCGGCGATCATCGGCGGCATCGGCGCGGCGCTGGTCGTCGTCGCCGTCCCGCTTCTGGACAAGCTGAAGATCGACGACGTCGTCGGCGCCATCCCGGTCCATCTCGTGGCCGGGATCTGGGGCACGCTCGCCGTTCCCTTCACCAATCCGGAGGCGAGCGTCTCCGCGCAGCTCACGGGCATCGTGGCCGTGGGCGCCTTCACGGCCATCGCCTCGGCGATCGTCTGGCTGGCCATCAAGGCCGTCTTCGGCCTGCGCCCGAGCGAAGAGGAAGAGGCTCTCGGCCTCGACCGCTCCGAAGTCGGCGTGGAGGCCTATCCCGAATTCTCCGCCGCGCGCCTCTGACGCGGCGGAAGGCGGCGCCCCGGCGCCGTCATCGACAGGGGAGGGGGCGCGTCATGCGGCCCCTTCCGGCAAAGCGGCCGCAAGGGCTGCCGAGCAGCATGACTCGTCCGTGAAAGCGGCGCGGCGTTTCGGGGAGCCGGTTTTCCCCGCTGAAGGTCAACACACATGAAGATCGTCGTGGCGATCATCAAACCATTCAAGCTCGACGAGGTGCGCGAAGCGCTTACCTCGATCGGCATCGATGGCCTCACCGTTACCGAGGTGAAGGGCTACGGCCGCCAGAAGGGCCATACGGAAATCTATCGCGGCAACGAGTATGCCGTGAGCTTCCTACCAAAACTCAAGATCGAGGTCGCCGTTCCGTCGGAAGCGGTCCAGCGCACCGTCGACGCCATCGCCTCCGCAGCGCGGACAGGGCAGATCGGCGACGGAAAGGTCTTTGTCTACGGGATCGACAGTGCCCTGCGCATCCGCACGGGCGAGTCCGACGCCAACGCATTGTGAGGGGCGAGTGAATCGATGAAACTCCTGAAACATTCCATCGCCGGCGGACTTGCCGGCCTTCTGGCGACATGCTGCGCCGCTCTGGCGCAGGATACCGGGGTCGGCCCGGCGCCGGTCGAAACCGTCGCGGCCGTGGTCGACAAGGGCGACGTGGCGTGGATGCTGGTGTCCACCGTCCTCGTGCTCTTCATGATCCTGCCCGGGCTCGGCCTCTTCTATGGCGGCCTCGTGCGCGCCAAGAACATGCTGTCGGTGCTGATGCAGTGCGTGACCATCACCGCCGTGGTGATGATCATCTACGTCCTCTACGGCTACTCCATGGCCTTCGGCGGGTCGACGAGCCCCTATTGGGGAGGCTTGGCCAAGGTGTTCCTGTCGGGCGTCAATCTTGACACGACGGTCGCCACCTTCACCGATGGCGTGAACCTGCCGGAATATCTGTTCATCGCCTTCCAGATGACCTTCGCCTGCATCACCCCGGCGCTCATCGTCGGTGCCTTCGCCGAGCGCATCAAGTTCGGCGCCGTGGTGCTCTTCGTGATCCTGTGGGTGACCATCGTCTACTTCCCGATCGCGCACATGGTCTGGGATGCAAACGGCCTGATCTTTAACGGCGCCCATGCCGGTGGCGTCGCCGCGCTCGACTTCGCGGGTGGCACGGTCGTGCACATCAATGCCGGCATCGCCGGCCTGGTGGGCGCGCTCATGGTCGGCAAGCGTGCCGGGCTCGGCAAGGACATGATGGCGCCCCACTCCATGACGCTGACCATGGTCGGCGCCTCGATCCTGTGGGTCGGCTGGTTCGGCTTCAATGCCGGCTCCAACCTGGAAGCCACCAACGGCGCCGCCCTGGCCATGATCAACACCTTCACGGCCACCGCCGGTGCGACCGTGGCCTGGGTGCTCATCGAAGCCATCGTGCGCGGCAAGGCCTCCATGCTGGGCGCCGTGTCGGGCATCATCGCCGGCCTGGTCGCGGTGACGCCGGCTGCCGGCCTGATCGGACCTGTCGGGGCCATCGTGCTCGGCGCCATCGCATCCGCGGCGTGCTACTTCTTCGTTGCCGTGGTCAAGCCCGCCATGGGTTATGACGACAGCCTCGACGTCTTCGGCATCCACGGCATCGGCGGCATCATCGGCGCCATCGGCACCGGTGTCTTCGTGTCCTCCTCGCTCGGCGGCATCGGCCTTGCCGAGGGCGTGTCCATGGGCGCTCAGGTCTACTCGCAGGTGATCGCGGTCCTGATCACGATCGTCTATTGCGGCGTCGTATCGGCGATCCTCTACAAGGTCGTCGACCTGATCGTCGGCCTGCGTCCGAGCGTGGAAGCCGAGCGCGAAGGGCTCGACCTGACCTCGCACGGTGAATCGGCCTATCACAGCTGATCGGCCGCACCCGAAAGTACAATCACAAAAGGGGCGGGCGCCGCGGCGCCCGCCCCTTTTCGTTGTCGGTAATCCTGGCCCTCAGACGCGGCCGAAAGGCTTGGCTTCCTCTGTGGCGAGGTCGGCGTATTTGTCCGGGTGCCGCTCGAACTGCGCCCGCACGTAGGAACAGGCCGGGACGACCTTCTTGCCCTTCTGCCGGGCGAAATCGACCGCATAGTCCAAGAGCTTCTCGGCAATGCCCTGGCCGCGCAGGCTTTCCGGCACATAGGTATGGTCGAACACCCAGGCATCCTGCTGCAGCCCGGCCGGGGAATAGGTCAGCTCGGCGCGCTGGTCGCCTTCGCCGGTGACGAACAGGCCGCCGCGGCCATGATCCTCGTGCTTGATATCCATCGTTTCCTCTTGCGGTTTCTTCAGATGAGGAGAAATGTCGTATCGGCCCAAAGGTTCGCCAAAATGCCGCATGTCGGTGTTCAACAGGGTTAAAGGGGCTTTAACCCCGGCGCGCATAAGGTGTGTATCGACGTGCCGCCCCGACCGTTTCGGGGTGGGTGGCTCGACTCCGTCCGTCGCCTGCGACGGCTCGGGTCTCGTTGAACGAAGGCCGGCCTCCACCGGCGGGCAACAGGACAAAGCACGAATGACCATGGCAGCGATGAACGCGGATAAAGACACCGATGGGAAACGGCGCACCGGCCTCATGGTCGTAGGCGGCGTCGCGCTCCTGGGACTCTCGGTCTATCTGGCGGCGGCGCTCGGGACTTGGAATGTCGCCGACCCCTCGCTCAACCAGGCCAGCGACGCCGCGGTGACCAATCTCGCCGGCCCCTCGGGCGCCATCATCGCGGATCTGTGCATGCAGATCTTCGGCCTTGCCTCCGTGCTCCTGGTGGTGCTGCCTTTCGTGTGGGGCCTGCGGCTCGTCTCCGGTCGGCGCATCAACGGGGCGAGCCGGCGCGGCTGGTTCGCACTCGGTGGCCTGATTCTCGCCGCGACGGCGCTGGGCTGCTTCGGCGCACCGGCAGGCTGGCCGCTGCCGATCGGCCTCGGCGGGATCGCCGGAGATATCGTCCTGCAATTTCCGGCGCTCGTCACCGGAGCCTTCCCCTCGGGCCTGGCCGGCTCGATCCTCGGCATGGTCCTGGCGGCGCCGGCCGCCTGGCTGTTCCTGATCGGCCTTGGCGTCCTGGGGCGCGATCAGGCCGCCCTGCCGCACCGTGCGGTGGAAGAACGCACGCGGCATGCGCCCATCCAGGCAGAGGAGCTGGACGAGGATGCCGGCGAAGGCCGCCTGCAACTCCTGTTCGGCGCGCTGACCCATGGCATTTATGCGCTGCGCTCGGCCGTCCGGCGTCCGCGCGCGGCAGCCGTGCCACAGCCGCGCCGCGTCGAGCCCGTGGCGGAGCGCCGGGCCGAGCCGCGCATGACCGGCTTTGCCGCGCCTGAATCCGCAATGGCGCCCGGCCCCCGTTCCGGGCGTGAGATCCGCGTCGTCGACACGCGGCCGCAGCAGCCTGATTTCGACAGCTTCGACATGGACGGATTCGACGCCTATGGCGTCGAGCCCGATGTCGCCCCGCAGGCGCCGCGCGCCGCGCCCCCGCGTGCGGCCGCCGCGCCCGTGACGGCCGAGCCGCCGCGCATGCAGGCCTCCCCGGACGAGGCAGCCATGGCCTTCGCCCCGCATCCCGACGAGGGCGGAGCGCGCCGCGCCGTGGATACGAGCCGCGCCACCGTGCGCCATGGCCGCAGCGACTGGAACGGTTCCTATGCGGCCACGCGCCTCGGCAAGAAGCGCTGGGAGCGTGACGACGCCACGGACGAGGATGGCCTGCGCGAAGACCCGCATTTCGACGAGGATGCGCCCTTCGATGCCGACGCGACGGCCTATGCGGACGAGGATGGCCCATACATGCACGACCCCGCGCCCGATGACGGCCTGACGGTCGAGGAGCGCATGGTCGAGGAGGAGATGATCGCCTATGCGCAGACGCCTCCGGAGGCTTTGGAGCCGGAGCGCTTCGAGGAGCGCCCGGTGGAGAAGACGGGCGGCTGGCGCGATTACATCCCCGCCAATGTGGTCGCCTTTCCGGGGATCGGCCGCAACCGGACGCCCAGCAACGACGTGGCGGCGCGCACCGAGCCCTCGATGAACCCGGCCATGTCGCCTGCCATGCCGTCGATGGAAAAACCCGTGCGCGTGGTGCCCGCCGCGCTTCCGGCAGCGCCTGCGCGCCACGCCGCGCCGGCGCGCGTCTACCAGGGCGAGCCGGCCCATGCCTACCAGCCGGAATTTTTCGAACTGCCCTCCATCAACCTTCTGTCGCCGCCCCGCGCCCGCACGCGGGACGATTCGCTGACCCCCGAAATGCTGCAGGAAAATGCGCGTCTGCTCGAAGGCGTGCTGGACGATTTCGGCGTGAAGGGCGAGATCATCGAGGTCCGGCCGGGGCCGGTCGTCACGCTCTATGAGCTGGAGCCCGCGCCGGGCATCAAGTCCTCGCGGGTGATCGGCCTTGCCGACGATATCGCCCGCTCCATGAGCGCCATCGCCGCGCGCGTCGCCGTCATCCCCGGCAAGAACGCCATCGGCATCGAGCTGCCGAACCGCAAGCGGGAAACCGTGTATCTGCGTGAGATGCTGGCTGCCGAAAGCTTCAGCCAGAACAAGGGCAAGCTGCCCTTGACCCTCGGCAAGACCATCGGCGGCGAGCCTGTCATCGCCGATCTTGCCAAGATGCCGCATCTTCTGGTGGCGGGCACGACGGGTTCGGGCAAGTCCGTCTCCATCAACACCATGATCCTGTCGCTCCTGTACCGGCTGACGCCGAGCCAGTGCCGCATGATCATGATCGATCCCAAGATGCTGGAACTCTCCATCTATGATGGCATCCCGCATCTTCTGTCTCCCGTCGTCACCGATCCGAAGAAGGCCGTCGTGGCGCTGAAGTGGACGGTGCGCGAGATGGAGGATCGCTACCGCAAAATGTCCAAGATCGGTGTGCGCAACATCGATGGTTTCAACGCGCGCGTGGCCCAGGCCATCGACAAGGGCGAGACGATCTGCCGAACCGTGCAGACCGGCTTCGACCGTGAGACCGGCGAGCCGATCTTCGAGTCGGAAGAGTTCGATCTTCAGCCGCTGCCCTACATCGTCGTGATCATCGACGAGATGGCCGACCTGATGATGGTGGCCGGCAAGGAGATCGAAGGCACCGTCCAGCGCCTGGCGCAGATGGCGCGTGCCGCCGGCATCCATGTGATCATGGCAACGCAGCGCCCCTCGGTGGACGTGATCACCGGCACCATCAAGGCCAACTTCCCGACGCGCATTTCCTTCCAGGTCACCTCCAAGATCGACAGCCGCACCATTCTGCAGGAGCAGGGGGCCGAGCAGCTCCTCGGCATGGGCGACATGCTGTTCATGGCCGGTGGTGGCCGCATTCAGCGCGTGCACGGACCCTTCGTCGACGATTCCGAGGTCGAGGCCATCGTGTCGCACCTCAAATCCCAAGGCGTGCCGGACTACCTCGATTCCATCCTGGAGGAAGAGGACGAGGACGATGCACCGGCCGGCGGCGGCGGCGGCGCCGCGGGCGTGGACGAGGCGGCGGACCTTTACGACCAGGCCGTGGCGATCGTGCTGCGCGACGGCAAGGCATCGACCTCCTATGTCCAGCGGCGGCTGCAGATCGGCTACAACCGCGCGGCGTCCATCATCGAGCGGATGGAGCAGGAGGGTGTCGTCGGCCCGGCCAACCATGCCGGCAAGCGCGAGATCCTGGTGCCGACCGACAACGCCTGATCGGCGCCGCCCGGTACGGCGGTGTCGGCCGGGCGTTGCCGAGACGGCCCCCGCTCACCATCTTGTGCGAACAGGGACAGGACGGTCGGCCCCAAATACGCCGTCCCCGCATGGCAGTGTCGATACCTTCGGCGCCTGCGGACGGAACCGGGACGGGGGCCGAACAGCAAAGGACAGGAATGCCAATGTGGCCATTTGACAGGACCATCCCCAGCCCCTTCAACCGGACGGCCAAGGCGCTCGCGCTGGCGGCGCTGATGCTCCTGCCCGCCGTGCCGCAGGCCATGGCCCAGTCCGCCAACGCGGTGGCGCAGCGCGTCGCCGACAAGTTTTCGTCCGTCCAGTCCATGGCCGGCAGCTTCGTGCAGTTCGATGCCGCCGGAAACCAGACCGAAGGCAAGTTCTACATCGAGCGCCCGGGCAAGATCCGCTTCGACTATACGGGCGCGCCGCTGCGCGTCATCGCCGATGGGCAGCAGGTGGCCGTGAACAACCGGCGCATGAACACCTGGGATCTCTACCCCCTGTCCAAGACGCCCATGAAGCTGCTCCTGGATCGGCGGATCGACTTGTCCGCGGCCAATATCCAGAGCGTCAACGAGGGGCCGGACCTCACCACCATCGTGATGGGCGACAAGTCGGTCTTCGGCAATTCGCGCATCACCATGATGTTCGATCCGAGCACCAGCGAATTGCGGCAGTGGACCATCCGCGATGCGCAGGGCAAGGACACGACGGTCATGATCTACGATGTCAGCGAAGGGGTGAAGATCGATCCTTCCGTCTTCAACATCCCCTACAACTCCATCGCCATGGGCCAGACGCGCGGCTGATGCCGCGCATCCCGCTGCCCGTCAGCGGAAGAAGTCGCCGAGCGCCGAAGTGACGGCGTCCGGCGCTTCCTCGGCCAGGAAATGACCGGAGGGGATGGCCGTACCCTCTACGCTCGCGCACCAGGGCCGCCAGACGGACAGGACGTCGCCTGCCGTCGCCGGACTGCCATCCTCTCCCCACAGGACCAGCGTGGGCGCTTCGATGCGTCGGCCGGCTTGCCGGTCCTGCGCGTCGTGCTCCCGGTCCACGCTGGCGCCGGCCCGGTAGTCCTCGCAGGCGGCATGGATATGCTCGGGGCGCACGAAGGAGCGCCGATACTCGGCCAGCGCCTCCGAATCGAAGGGGGACAGGGTGATGCCGCGGGTCCAGCTCGCCAGGGTGGTATCCAGGTAGAAGATGGGATCGGCGCCGATCAGCCGCTCCGGCATGGGGTTTGGCTGCGCCAGGAAGAGCCAGTGGTAGGTCTTCAGCGCTTCGGCCGCATCCATCCGTTCCCAGACCTCGATCGTCGGCAGGATGTCGAGAAGCGCCAGCGCCGAGACGCAATCCGGATGGTCGAGCGCCAGGCGGTAGGCCACCCGGCCCCCGCGATCGTGACCGGCCACGCCGAAGCGCTCATGGCCCAGGCCCTGCATCACGGCGCGCATGTCGGCTGCCATGGCGCGTTTGGAATAGGCCGCGCCGCCCTTGCTTTCCGGCGCATCGGACTGGCCGTAACCACGCAGGTCCGGAACGACGACCGTGAAGCGCTCGGCAAGGCGCGTTGCCACGCGGTTCCACATGGCGCCCGTCTGGGGATAGCCGTGTATCAGGAGGAGCGGTGGACCATCGCCGCCAATGCGGGCATGGATGGCCGCCCCGTCACCCTGCAGGCTATGCGCCGTGAAACCTTCGAACATCGCCCGCTCCGCTTGCCTCAGCGAGCCAAAGATGGGGTGCGGGAGGCGGCTTGCAATCACCCATGGTGCTTGATGCGACAACGCGGCTTGGCCATAAGGGCAGGGTTCTTCCTCCCAGCGCGAAAAGATCCGTCATTGACCTTCAAGATCGTCACCTGGAACATCAATTCCGTCCGCCTCCGCATGCCGATCGTGGAGCGCCTGATTGCCGAGGAAAGCCCCGACGTCCTGTGCCTGCAGGAGACGAAATGCCCCAATGAACTGTTTCCGCATGCGCAGTTCGAAGCGCTCGGCTACGGCCATGTCGCGATCCACGGGCAGAAGGGCTACCACGGCGTGGCGACGCTTTCGCGCTACCCGTTCGATGACGTGATCCGGCAGGACTTTTGCGCCGTGGGCGATGCGCGCCATCTGTCGGTGCGGCTATCGGTGGGTGAGCGCAAGCTGCGTGTGCACAATCTCTACGTGCCTGCGGGCGGCGACGAGCCGGACCCGGAGGTGAACGTGAAGTTCCGCCACAAGCTCGATTTCATCGAGGAAATGCGCGCCATGCGCGCCTCGGGCGAACCGGACGTGTCGGCCATCCTGGTGGGGGATCTCAACATCGCACCGCTGCCGGACGATGTCTGGTCCCATAAGCAGCTGCTCAAGATCGTGTCGCACACGCCGGTCGAAACCGAGGGCATGAACCGCATCATCGAGGAGGGCGGTTGGGCCGACCTGATCCGCCAGGCCATCCCCGCTCCGGAAAAGGTCTATACCTGGTGGAGCTACCGCGCCAAGGACTGGGCCGCAGCGGACCGGGGCCGGCGGCTCGACCATATCTGGTCCTCCCCCGACATCGCCCCGCTCATGACGCAGTTGCGGATCCGCAAGGATGCGCGCGGCTGGGAGCGTCCGTCCGACCATGTTCCCGTGGTTGCGGAACTCGACCTTTAGCCGCTCACCGTGCCTGATGCGCCTTTGTGAGCTCCAGCACCAGCATCTCGGGCGCGACGGGCTTTATGCAGACGATCATGCCCGGGAAGCGGGCGCTGATATCCTCCGGCACGCCGGCCCCCGTATAGATCACGAAGGGGACGGACCGCTCCCACAAGAGCTCGATCACCGGCGTGACGGGGCCGCCATGCAGGTTGAAGTCGAGCACGGCCGCATCGATCAGGCCGTTGGCGCATCGCGTCAGCGCGTCCTGCGCGCGGGCCACCGGCCCGACCACCTGGAAGCCGGCGGCGATCAGGCAGTCCTCGATGTCCATGGCCACCAGGGGATTGTCTTCCGCCACCAGAACGCGCTTGCCGGACCAGGGCGGGTTCATCCGGCGGCCTCAGTCTGGGCATCGCCCATGGGCGAGGGCGTCGCGGCCCCGGCGGCCGCCAGCGGCGCGCGGATCACGACCTTCGCGCCATCACGCGGAAGTTCCGAGGTGACCGAGCCGCCGACCTGCATGGCCAGGAGCCGTTCCAGAAGGGTCGAGCCGAAGCCCTTGCGCGTCGGCGCGGACAGGATCGGCGGTCCGTTGCTTTCCGCCCAGACGATGCTCAGCATGTCACCATCCTCCTCCCGCTCGATGCTCCAGCGGATATCGACCTTGCCGTGGCGCACGGACAGGGCTCCGTGCTTGGCGGCGTTGGTCGCCAGCTCATGGACCGCCATGGCGAAAGATACGGCAAGATCCGAGGGCAGGTAGATCGACGGTCCGTCCATGGTTACGCGTGAACCGTCATCATAGGGTGCGAGTTCCGAGGTGAAGACCTCCCGCAGCAGCACCCCCTGCCACTGATCATTGGTCAGGAGCGCATGGCTGCGGGCGAGCGATGCGATCCGCGCCGAGATGCCGTCGCCGAAGCTGCGCATGTCCGGAGAGGTCTTGAGCGTGAAGTTGATGACCGACTGGACGGTGGACAGGCTGTTCTTGACCCGGTGGTGCAGCTCGCGCACCACCAGGGCCTGCTTCAACTCGGCCGCCTTGCGATCGGTGATGTCCTGCAGGACGCCGATCCCCCGTTCCTCCGCCGTGCCCGGCGCTCCGAACCAGTCGCAGACAAGGGCGATGTCCCGTGTCAAACCGCGCTGATGCTCGATGCGGAACTCGACCTCGTAGCGGGTGCGGGCGGCGCGCGCCGAGCGGGCGGCATCGCGCGCGCGGGGCGCATCCTCCGGGCGGATGATCGTCTTGAGCTCTTCCACCGTTCGCAGGACGGGGCCGTCCAGGCCAAGGATCTCCATGGAGCGCGGATCCAGAAGGACGGTGTCGTCCTGGAGGTTCCATTCGAAGGTCCCGATCTTGGCGACCGTCAGTGCGGCGCTCAGCCGCTTGCGTGTCTGGGCGGATTCATCCTCGGCGACACCGCGGGCCAGCCGATCCTCGCTCTCACGAAGGGCGCGGGCCACACAGGCCCCGAGCCGGCCGAGCCGCGACTTGATCACATAGTCCGTCGCGCCCTGTTTCAGCGCCTCGATGGCGATTTCCTCGCCCAGCGTCGCCGACACGAAGATGAAGGGCAGCTTGGGGGCATGGAGGCGGGCAAGCTCCAGCGCGGCCAGGCCGTCGAAGGAGGGCAGCCGGTAATCGGCCAAAATCAGATCGTAGGTGCCTTCTTTCAGGGCGGCCAGGAAATGCTCCCGGTCCCAGACGCGATCGATGGCAAAGCGGATACCGGCCAGCCGCAGATGCTCTTCGATCAGCGCGGCGTCGAGGTCGCTGTCCTCCAGGTTCAGGATTCGCGTCGGATGGCCGTCCAGAATCATGCTTCGGTGACTTTCATGGGCGTCTGGCGCGGCCGCGGCGGGTGCGGCTCGTTGAGGATCGCCCAGAAGACGCCGACGTCCTGGATCGCCTTGAAGAATTCCTTGAAGTCGACCGGCTTTACCACGAAGGCGTTGACCCCGAGCGAATAGCTGTGCACGAGATCGCTTTCCTCCTTGGAGGCGGTCAGCATGACGACGGGCACGTGGCGCAGCTCCGTGTCCGTCTTAATCATCTCCAGCACCTGCAGACCGTCGAGCTTGGGCAGCTTCAGGTCCAGGAGCACGACCGCCGGATCGCCGTCGGACCGGTTGACATGCGCACCGCGGGATTTGAGCCAGTCGATCGCCTCCGCCCCATCCCGCGCCACCACGACCTCATTGGCCAGGAGGCTGCGTTCCAGCGCGTGCAGGGTCAGTTCCAGATCGTTCGGATTGTCTTCGACAAGAAGGATCGGCTTGATGTCGGGCATCAGTTCTGCTCCAGGCGTCGGGGAAGCGAGAAGTAAAAGGTGGCACCTTGCCCGGGCGCGCCATGCGCCCAGGTCCGTCCGCCGTGGCGGTCTATGACGCGGCGGACATTGGCAAGGCCGATTCCGCTGCCCTCGTAATCTTCGATGCGATGCAGGCGCTGGAAGACGCCGAAGAGCTTGTCGACGTAATCCATGTCGAAGCCCACGCCGTCATCGCGCACGAAATAGACATCTTCGTTTTCACCGGACTCCGCGCCGATGGTGATCCGGGTCGGGTCCGTCTTGCGGCTGTATTTGATGGCATTGCCGATCAGGTTCTGCCAGACGGCGCGCAGGAAGGTCGGATCGGCCGTGGCAGCGGGAAGCGGGGCGACATCGAATGTGATCTGCCGGTCGACGAGCTCGGGCCGCAGCATGCGCATGACCTCCGCCACCAGGCGGTTCATGTCCACGGGGATGGGCACGAGCTTGGAGCGGCCCATCTGCGAAAAGCCGAGGAGATCATCCACCAGGCGTCCCGCCGAGATGGCCGCATCGATGATGGTGTCCACATAGCGCCCGGCGCGCTCGTCGCCCGCCAGGGAGGGAGATTCCTTCAGGAGTTCGCCGAAGCCGACGATATGGCGGAAGGGCGCGCGCAGATCGTGGCTGATGGAGTAGGAGAAAGCCTCGAGCTCGCGATTGCTGCGCTTCAGCTCCTCGGTCAGCCCGGCCATCTCTTCGGCCTTGCGCATGACAATGCCCACGATGGCGTTGCGCAGGCTTGCCCCGGCGGCCTTCTGCGCCGGCGTCCAGGGCGCGCTGCGCTGATGCACGGTTTCCTTCCACAATTCGAAGCTCTGGCGCGGATTGAGCCGGTCGGTCGCGGTCTTGCGCGGATCGCCGCCCCAGCGCACCGTCTGCACGAGCTCGGGGCGGAACCAGAGCACGTAGCTCGGATGGAGCTGCGACACCGAAATGGCCATCAGGCCTGAAGCCGTCTCAGCCAACGCACCGGCGCGCGGCACGTCCGCTGCCAGATGATCGGTCGCAAAGACATCATCGTGCGATTGGGTGCGGAAGAGCCAGTCCGCGATTTCCTGGATGGCGTCTTCGGACGGGGTCTCACCCACCCGTTCCATGATATCGGGTCCGATGACGGCCGCGCCCGCCGCGTCGGTCAGCGCCAGAAGATCGGCCGGCGAGCGTGTCAGCCCCACCGCGTAATGCGGCTCGTTCGACATATGCGCCAGAAGCCGGGATTCGATGGTATGGCGGGCGACACGCTGCGCCGTCTCATCGCTGCGCAGGCGCGCGCCGATCTGCATGGCGACGACCTGGCCGAGAAAGTCGCAGGCCGTGCGCACATGCGCCGGGACCCGACGGGGCGTGGCATTGTGGCAGGAGATGAGGCCCCAGAGCCGGCCATCCTCCACGATCGAAATCGACATGGAAGCCGGCGTGCCCATGTTGCGCATATATTCCACATGGACGGGCGAAACGCTGCGCAGGGCCGAGAAGCTCAGATCGGTGGCGGCGCCGGTCGATGGGTCCTGCTCGGGCACCAGGGGAACCGGCTTGTAGGCGGCGTCGGGAATGATGCGCAGCCGGTTCAGCCGGTAGAGCTCCCGCGCCTGGGCGGGAATGTCGGCCGCCGGAAAGCGCAGGTCTAGATAGGAGGGGAGGCGGTCGTTGCGATCCTCGGCGATCACGGTTCCGTTCCACTGCGGATCGAACCGATAGACCAGCACGCGGTCGAAGCCCGTCAGGTCCCGGACCACCCGCGCCGCCTGTGCGTTCAGCGCATCGAGCGTGGGGAGCGACTGGCTGTCTTCGACGAAGGCACGGATGCGCGGATAGAGCGCGTCGAGCGTTCCGGTGGCGGCCTCCGGATCGGTTTCCTCCAGTTCCACCAGCAGTCTATCACCCTGCCGATGGACCAAGGCCTCGAAGCTGTGGCCGTTGCAGTCCACCCGCCCCAGCCCCTGCGGAGAGGTCGGCGCCGCGCCTCTGCTGCTGTCATCCGCCAGGCCGTCGCCTGCGATGGCCTCGGCGATGTCGGGCAAGAGGTCTGTCAGGCGGGCTCCGAGGATATCGGCTATGGGCCGGCCCAGAAGCCCTTCCGCATTGACGCTGGCCTGGACGATCCGGGACTGTTCCTCATCGATAACCAGAAGGAAGCCGTGCGGCTGGATGCTCCCGGGAATATGGATCGGTTCGCGCGCACACGCGTCTGCAAAGGACGAACTCATCCCCGGTACATGGGCATCCTGACTGATTTCGACCATGCGCCACCGTCCTTTCGGTCACACTTAGGTGCAACGCCGATCCATGCCAAGCCAACAATCTGCCCTGCATGGAAACAACGCCCCCACGACCTTTGCCCTGCCTGCGGCAAACTGTCCCGGTGAATGGCGGAGGCGGGTTGATCGCCGGGCCTACGCCCTACCATCGGGTGCCGACAGGCAACAGGAAAGGCGAGATATGTTCACGACACGCACGGCAACGGCCATGGGACTGGCGATGATACTGGCCGGCTCGGCAGGCTCGGCAATGGCGCAGAACCAGGCTGCGGAGGCGGCCGGACCCTTCACGCTGGCTGAGCTTCCCTATGCCTTCGATGCCCTCGAACCGGTGATCGACGCACAGACGATGGAGCTGCATCACGACAAGCATCACCAGGCTTATGTCGACAATTTGAACGCGGCGGTGGAAGCCGATTCCGCGCTCGCCGATGTGACGCTGGAAGAGTTCGTGGCGTCGGCCGGAACCTATCCGCCGGCCGTGCGCAACAATGCAGGCGGGCACTGGAACCACACGTTCTTCTGGGAAACGATGATCGCCCCCGACGAATCCGGGGAGCCCTCGGCCGAACTGGCCGCCGCGATCGAGAGCGTCTACGGCTCGATGGACGATTTCCAGGCCGCGTTCAACAAGGCCGGTGCGGCTCAGTTCGGCTCCGGCTGGGTCTGGCTGATCGTCAATGACGAGAACGAGCTGGAGATCACCTCCACGCCGAACCAGGACAACCCGCTCATGGACGTGGCCGAGACGCGCGGCACGCCGCTTCTGGGCAACGATGTGTGGGAGCACGCCTATTACCTCAAGCACAACAACCGCCGGGCCGAGTATCTCGACGCCTGGTGGGGCGTGGTGAACTGGAACGCCGTGTCGGAGCGCTACGACGCCGCGTTGAACGACACGCCGTAACGGGCAAACCCGGCGAAACACCCTCCCGACAGGCGGGTGTTTCGCCGGCTCGTAAAATCCTGTAAGGCGCTTGGCCGTATTAACGGAGCGGAGCGTTTCATGTCGGCAAGCGATGGCTGGCGCGGCCAGGGGCCGCTGGCGGTGGCCCTGACCTTGGGTATGGGCATCGTCGTGGGCACCGCACTCCTGTTCCAGCATGTCGGCGGCTACATGCCCTGCGCTCTGTGCCTGGAACAGCGGACGGCCTATTACATCGGGCTTGCCGTTGGACTGGGCGCCATCGCCGCCGTGGCGCTGCGACTGCCACCGGCGCTGGTGCGTGTGCTCCTGGGCGTGATCGGCGTGTTGATGCTCTGGACCCTGGCGATCGGCGTCTACCATGCGGGTGTCGAGTGGAGCTTCTGGCCTGGCCCGGCCGATTGCGCCGTAAGCACGAACCTTGCCCCGTCCACCGATCTTCTCGGTTCGCTCGATGCGGTGCGCCCGCCCTCCTGCAGCGAAGCGGCCCTGCGCATCCTGGGCCTGTCCATGGCCGGCTGGAACGTGATCGCTGCCGGCCTGATCGCCTTTGCGGCCTTTCGAGGGGCGCTGCGCCCCGTCCGGTAACGCCTATTCCGGATCGAGTTCGGTATCCCAGTAGAGATAGTCGAGCCAACTGTCGTGCAGATGGTTCGGCGGGAACATGCGCCCGTTATTGTGCAGGTCATGCACGGTGGGCTGGTAGGGCTTCTGCGCCGGGAACATGCCGGCATCCCGCGGCATGAGGCCGCCCTTGCGCAGGTTGCAGCTCGAACAGGCCGCCACGACATTGTCCCATGTCGTCAGGCCCCCGCGCGAACGCGGGATCACGTGATCGAAGGTCAGGTCGTGGGGCGAGCCACAATACTGGCACTGGAAACGATCGCGCAGGAAGACGTTGAAGCGTGTGAAGGCGGGGTGCCGTGCCGGTTTGATGTAGGTCTTCAGGCAGACGACCGAGGGCAGTCGCATCGAGAAGGACGGCGAATGAACGGCCACGTCGTATTCGGCCAGGATGTTGACGCGGTCCAGGAAGACCGCCTTGATCGTGTCCTGCCAGGACCAAAGGGAAAGAGGGTAGTAGCTGAGCGGCCTGAAATCGGCATTCAGAACAAGTGCCGGAGTCAGGCCGGGATGCACCGCGATCGTCAAGGAGGGTCTCCTCTGCCGAAGCTCATGCCCGAAATCTTCTCAACCACTATCGTGGCCTATCGTGTCGGCTTTGTGAAGCCTTCCGCCATTGCGGCCGGCGCGGCATCACGCCGGGTGATCGTGGCGTAATAGGCCCAGAACAGCCGGGCCGCGACGGAGCGGTAGGGCGACCAGAATTCCGCTATGGCGCGCAGCGCCTTGTCCGAGGGGCGCCCCTCCAGCCCCAGCCCGTCCGCCACGGCAATCTGCAGCGCCAGGTCGCCGGCGGGGAAGACGTCCGCGTGGCCGAGCGAGAAGAGAAGATAGCTTTCCGCCGTCCAGGGGCCGATGCCCGGAATGGCGGTCAGCTCGCGCAGCGCGGCTGCCACCTCCGCCTGCGCGACGCGCTCGAAATCGAGCGTGCCGGTGATGACCGCCGCGGCGATCGCCAGAAGCGTCCGCTCCTTGGCGCGGGACAGTCCCGCCTGCCGGAATTGCGCATCGTCCAGCGCCAGGATGGCGGCAGCGTCGGTCAGGTCCACCAGGCCGGCGAGCCGCTCGAAGATGGCCGCGGCGCTCGCCCGTGACACCTGCTGCGCCACCATGACGGATATCAGCCCCGGCATCGCCTGCAGGCCCTTGCGCAGTGGCAGCACGCCCGCCTGGGCGGCGATGGGTCCGAGCCGCGCGTCCAGCGCGACCAGCGCCGCCAGCCCGTCTGCCAGATCCTCATCCTGGCGGATCATACCACCCTCCCGCTCGCGTCCTGCACATGGAGCTAGGGCAGGGCGCCCCGGATGCGATCGCGTGCAGGACGATGGGCCTGGCTAGAAGTCCATATTCGCACAGAGTTGGGTATTGTCCGGGACGCGGCCGCCGCAACTGTTTCCGAACTCTTCCTCGTCGCTGTCCACCGGCGCGGCGTAATAGAGGTCGTCGCAGGCCTGCATGTCGCCTTCCCGGCAGGCGGTGATCAGGCCGTCCAGATCGGCTGGCTGCGTGTCCGCCTCCGGCGTGACGGGCAGGATGCCACTGCCCGCCACGAGCCCGGTCAGGGCCGGAATATGCGGCAATGCCTGGACGATGCCGTAGGGGACGGCAACGGTTAGTGCGACGATGGTCAGCATGATCGCCACCGCGCGAAGCGGTCCGCGGGCGGAACGGTGGATCGACCCGTAGGGCGCCGTCAACGCATCGACGCGCGCGGACAGGGGCGGATAGTTCGACAGCCAGCGGGCGATCGTCATCCAGCCGGTATCGAGGTCCTGCTGCTGGCGGATATAGGCCTCGACATTGATGTCGCGGGTCAGCGCCCGCCCGCCGGCCAGCACCAGAAGGCCCCGGCGCGCGCCGGCCTCGTCGCCGCACAGGGCGGCGCCCCAGCGGTCGCACGTATATTCGCAGGCGCGCGAATAGGCCGTGCCGAGGAACGGCATGAAGCGCCCGGGGGCCGTCAGGATGAACCAGTTCAGATGCCCCGAGCGCAAGTGCCCGATCTCATGGCCGATGATCATGTCCCGGGCGACGGTGTCGGTGCCGCAAGCCTCCAGGAGATCGGTGTAGAGGACGACATACTGCCCCCGGAACAGTTTGGTCGCCAAGGCGTTCAAGGCGCCGTCCGCCTGCAGGAGGTAGGTGCGCGGCACCGTGCGCAGGCCGGCCTTGCGCGACAGTTCGGCAACACGGTCGTAGATCTGCGGGAACTGGTCCGGCCCGGCCAGCACCGCATTGCCGCGCAGGTGCACGATATAGACGAGTTGCGCGCAGAACAGGAAAACCGCAATCAGGATCACATAGATGAGAATCAGCCCCAGGCTGCCCGCCAGGAGCAACGCCCAGATGATGAGCGAGAAGATGAGCACGGCGATGAAGAGCGGAATCTCGCCTGGAGACCGCCGGACCTGCATCGCCTGGCCGAAGCCTGCACTTGCTTCTATCGACATGATGGCGGCGTCCCCTTTTACGCGGCGTACGGCCGCAGGCGATACGCGCAGAGTCTCCGCTTCGCAATCGTAATCTCACGCACAGGTCACGGGTCCGTGTTGTGACGCGGCCGATGGACGCTCGCCACGGCACAGATTAGACAGGGCGCATGGCCTGGGTTCGGGAGGAATCTTCAGGAATGGATCCCGGTTCTGCGCCCCGCCTGCGCTTTGCGCCGAGCCCCAACGGGGGCCTCCATCTCGGCCATGCCTATAGCGCCCTTCTCAACCGGCAGCTGGCGGCCGAGTGGGGCGGCTCGTATCTCTTGCGCATCGAGGATATCGACAGGGCGCGCTGCACCCCGGCGCTGGAGCGCGCCATGATCGCCGATCTCGATTGGCTGGGCGCCCTGCCGCCACCGCCCTATCGCCGCCAGTCCGAGCATATGGACGATTACGCCGCCTGCATCGATGCGCTGGTGGAGGCAGGCCTTGCCTATCCATCGGTCCTTACGCGCGGCGAGGTGCGGGCCCATGTGGCCCGCATGGAAACACAGACCGGCATGCCCTGGCCGCGGGACCCGGATGGCGCACCGCACTATCCCGGCACGGAGCGCGACCTGTCCGCCGGGGAGCGCCGCGCCTTGATGCAGCAGGATCGCCCCTATGCGATCCGGCTCGACATGGCGGCCGCCCTTACCCGCACAGGCCCCTTGACCTTTTTGGAAACGGATGCCGGCGGATCGGCGCAGGAGATCGTGGCCGAGCCGCAGGATTGGGGGGACGTGATCCTGGCGCGCCGCGACGTGCCGACGAGCTACCACCTGTCCGTCGTGGTGGACGATGCGCTGCAGGGGATCAGCCATGTCGTGCGGGGCGCCGACCTGATCCAGTCGACCTCTGTCCACCGAGTGCTCCAGACACTTCTGGGCCTGCCGGCGCCGACCTATCGGCACCATCCGCTGATCCTCGACGCCGAGGGGCGGAAACTGTCGAAGAGCCGCGATTCGACCGCCCTCAGTGTGCTGCGGGGCGCGGGCCTGACACCGGCCGACATTGCCCGGATGGTCGGCCTTGGCTAAAGGGCGACGAGCCAGAAGCTCAGCGTGACGGCCGACAGGGCCGTGGTGGTGACGATCACCGTGGCCGCAAGGCTTTCGCCGCTGCGGAAGTAATTGGCGAACAGCCAGGCATTGGCGCCGGAAGGGCAGGCCGCCATGGCGACGCAGAGGACCAGCCAGTCGGGCGGCAGCAGGAATGTGCCGACGACTAGGGCGGCGGCCGGCTGCAGGACGAGCGCCAGGAAGGCGATGATCAGCCCCATGCGCAGATCGCCCCGCACCTTGAACCGCGTCATGGTCAGCCCCAGCGCGAAAAGCGCCAGCGGCCCCGTCGCCGTGGCCAGCATGCGCACGATCTCTCCCAGGGGACCGCCCAATGGCAGGCCCGTCGCCCGCCAGGCAAGGCCCGCAAAGACGCCGAGGATGAGCGGACTGCGCACGAGATTGCGGCCGACCCGAAGGACGATGGCGCCGACGGCAAGCCCCTGCGCATCGCTGTCTCCGGCATCCCGGCGGTCCAGGAGCGCGGCGCGTTCGACGAGGAGGGTGGAGGCCATCATCATCAGCGGAAGATGGATCGCCAGGAGCATGGCCAGCTTGCTGAGCCCGGCCTCCCCGAAGGCGAGACTCGCCACCGGGACGCCGACGAAGACGAGGTTGGAGAAGCTTGCGCCCAGCCCTGCGATCACCGCGGCGCGCCGGTCCACCCGGCCGAAACGGCGCGCCGCGACGATGCCGAGGCCATAGGTCAGCGCGACGGCCGCAAAATAGGTCGCCCACAAGGCCAGTGGGCTGCCACCCTCGAAGCTGGCCGTGGCCAGGGTGCGGAACAGGACGGTCGGCATGCCGATCACGAAGACGAAGGCCGACAGGGCCTCCGGCGCGCTGTCGGGCAGGATGCGACTGCGCCCGGCCGCGTAGCCGAGCGCGATGAGCCCGAAAATCGGCACGATGATGAACAGGATCAACGCCACCCGGCCGTCTCCGCTACCTGAGCGCGCTTTGCACCCGCCAACCCGCCTGATACGAGATGCACCGACGCAGTGCCACCCCTTGCGGAGCCAAGGGGGCCGGACCCCAGCGGGCTGGACGCGTGGGCATTGCGCGGTCGGAGGCCCATCATGCACAGGTATGTTTCCTGGTTTCCTGCGCTGTTCGTGCTGCTCTGGTCGACCGGCTTCATCGGCGCGCGCTACGCCATGCCGCATGCCGAGCCCTTCACCTTCCTGGCCATGCGCTTCGCGCTGGCGCTTCTGATTCTCGTGCCTTGGGTCATGCTGGCGCGGTTGCCCTGGCCCCGGCCAGCCGCCGCAGGCCATGCCATGATTGCCGGGGCGCTGATCCACGGCGTCTATCTGGGGGGCGTCTTCTTTGCAGTCCGGCACGGATTGCCGGCGGGGATCGCCGCGCTCATCGTCGGGCTGCAGCCGATACTGACCGCCCTGATGGCCGCCGCCATGCTCGGGGAGCGCGTCACCGCCCGGCATTGGGTCGGGCTGGCGCTGGGGCTGGCCGGGGTCGCGCTCGTCGTCGCGCCCAAGCTCGGAGCGGGCGGTGACTATCGCGTCCTGACGCTCGGGCCGGTCGTCCTGTCGGCCATCGCCATTTCGCTCGGGACCGTCTGGCAGAAGCGCTTCGTCACCGGCGCCGATCTGCGCACGGGCACCGCGCTCCAATATGTCGGGGCGCTGGTGCCGACGGCGCTCGCCGCCCTTCTGTTCGAGACGCGGGTCGTCGACTGGACGGGCGAGCTCGTCTTCGCCCTGGTCTGGCTGACCGTCGTCCTGTCGATCGGCGCCATCTTCCTCCTGCTCTTCATGATCCGCGAAGGCGCCGTGTCGAAGGTGGCCTCGCTCATGTATCTGACGCCGGGGGTCACGGCCGTCATGGCTTTTCTCCTGTTCGGGGAAAGCCTCAGCGCGGTCCAGCTCGCCGGTCTTGTGCTGGCCGGCGCCGGCGTCCATGCGGCGATGCGCGCCGGTCGCCGTCCCGTTTAAAAGCGCCGGCAGGTGGCCTATATCCCGCCAACACCCACGCAAGGCGACGGCATGTCCTCTTTCCTTACCTATCTCGCGCTGGCCCTCATGATCGCGGTTGCGCTCGTGCTCGTGGCCGGCTTGCGCAACATGCTGGTCGGCGGGCCGGGCAACCGCTCGCAGAAGTTGATGCGCCTGCGCGTGATGCTGCAGGCGCTCGCCGTCCTGGTGATCGTCCTGTTCCTCCTCTTCGCCCGCTGACGAGGCCGCCATGGTTCGCCTGACACGCATCTACACCCGCACCGGAGACCGGGGCACGACGGCGCTCGGCAGCGGCGAGCGCCGCGTCAAGGACGATCTGCGGATCGAGGCCTACGGCACCGTGGACGAGCTCAATGCCGTGATCGGCGTGGCGCGCACGGTCGCCGATGCGCAGACCGACCGTCTCCTCGCCGCCGTCCAGAACGATCTCTTCGACCTGGGCGCCGATCTGGCGACGCCGCAGACGGACGAGCCGCTGCCCTATGAGCGGCTGGCCGTCGTCCCCGCGCAGGTGGACCGGCTGGAGCAGGAGATCGACAGCATGAATGCCGCGCTGTCGCCGCTCAATTCCTTCGTGCTGCCGGCCGGAACGCCCGCTTCCGCGCATCTGCACCATGCCCGCACCGTGGCGCGCCGCGCCGAGCGGCTGATGGTTCGCCTGGCCCGCCAGCCGGGGGAGGCGGTCTCCGACCCGGCGCTGCGCTACATCAACCGCCTGTCCGACTGGCTCTTCGTGGCCGCCCGCCACGCCAATGATGACGGGCGTGGCGATGTCCTGTGGGTGCCGGGCGCAAATCGCTGAGCGGGGTGCGGCGCACTCTTGTGATTGCAGCGCAAACGGGCGACACCACGGTTCCAGGCCGGGCTAATTTTGACGTGAAGGTCATTTGCATTTATGCCCGAAGCGGATTTTCCGCCCTTCTGGCGGGCAAGGCTGAGGGAGTGGACGCACGACCATGAAGATACTCGTCTGTGTGAAGCGCGTTGTGGATTACAACGTGAAGATCCGGGTCAAGTCCGACGGCAGCGGGGTCGAGCTCGCCAACGTCAAGATGAGCATGAACCCCTTCGACGAAATCGCCGTGGAAGAGGCCATCCGCCTGAAGGAAAAGGGTGGCGTGGACGAGATCATCGCCGTGTCCGTCGGGCCTGCACAGGCGCAGGAAACGCTGCGCACCGCGCTGGCCATGGGCGCCGACCGCGCCATTCTGGTGCGCGCCGATGACGGGCGCGTGGAGCCGCTGGCCGTCGCCAAGATCCTCAAAGCCGTCGTTGCGGCGGAAGCGCCCGATCTCGTCATCCTGGGCAAGCAGGCCATCGACGATGATTGCAACCAGACGGGCCAGATGCTCGCGGCGCTTCTGGGCTGGCCCCAGGGCACTTTCGCGTCGGCCTTGACCATCGCAGAGGGCAAGGCCGAAGTGGTGCGGGAGGTGGATGGCGGTCTGCAGACCGTGTCGCTCACCCTGCCGGCCGTGGTGACCACGGATCTGCGGCTGAACGAGCCGCGCTACGCATCGCTTCCCAACATCATGAAGGCCAAGAAGAAGCCGCTCGAGGAGCGATCGGCCGCCGAGTTCGGCGTCGATACGACCCCCCGGCTCGAGGTCCTGCGCACGGCCGAGCCCGATGCGCGCAAGGCGGGCGTGCGCGTCACAACGGTCGACGAGCTGGTCGACAAGCTGAAGAACGAAGCCGGCGTGCTCTGAGACCTTGCGAGGATCGCTTTTATGACCACCCTCCTGATTGCAGAACACCATGACGGCGCCCTGTCCGTCGAAACCGCCAAGGCGCTGACCGCCGCGGCCGCGCTCGGCAGCCCGGTCCATATCCTCGTGGCGGGCGATGGCGTCGGCGATGTCGCCGCCAGCGCGGCTGCGCTCTCCGGCGTGGAAACGGTGCTCCTGGCCGATGCCCCGGCCTATGGCCACGCACTGGCCGAGCCGCTGGCCGATCTCGTCCTGTCGCTGGCGGATCGCTACGCGGCGATCGTGGCGCCGGCGACGACGAGCGGCAAGAACGTCCTGCCGCGCGTCGCCGCGCTGCTCGACGTCATGCAGGTTTCCGATGTCATCGCGGTTGACGGGCCCGACACGTTCCAACGGCCGATCTATGCCGGCAATGCGATCGAGACGGTCCGCTCGCGTGACCGCGTGAAGGTGCTGACGGTCCGCACGACGGCCTTCGAGCAAGCCGCGGGCGGCGGTGCGGCCCCCATCGAGACGGTGTCCGCCACCCCGGCCAGCGAAACCTCCGCCTTCCTGCGGGAAGATGTCGCCGCCTCCGAGCGGCCGGAGTTGTCGGCCGCCACCATCGTCGTTTCCGGCGGGCGGGCGCTCGGCTCGCGCGAGAAGTTCGAGGAGGTCATCCTGCCGCTGGCCGACCGCCTCGGCGCTGCCGTCGGCGCGTCGCGCGCGGCGGTGGATGCGGGCTTTGCGCCCAATGATTGGCAGGTGGGCCAGACGGGCAAGGTCGTGGCCCCCGCACTCTACTTCGCCGTCGGCATTTCCGGCGCCATTCAGCATCTGGCCGGAATGAAGGATTCGCGTATCATCGTGGCCATCAACAAGGATGGGGACGCGCCCATCTTCCAGGTGGCCGATTACGGACTTGTCGGGGATCTGTTCCAGATCGTTCCGGAACTGAAGGACAAGATCTAACGGCCATGGGCGAACGGGGCGCCGGCGGGGCGCCCGGCGGACACAGGCTCGAGGGGGCACGGACAATGCTGGAAATCCGCACGGTGGGCGTCGTCGGCGCGGGGCAGATGGGGATCGGCATCGCCCACGTCGTCGCCTTGGGCGGTTACGACGTTCTGCTCCTGGATGTCAGCCTGGAGCGTGCGCGGGCCGGCGTGGAGCGCGTCGGCGCCAATCTGGCCCGGCAGGTGGCCTCCGGCAAATTGTCGGAGGAACAGCGCGCCGCCGCCCTGGCGCGGATCACGCCGGCCGATGGCGCCACCGCGCTGAAGGATGCCGACCTCGTCATCGAGGCGGCCACGGAAGAGGAGGCCGTCAAGCGCCGGATCTTCCAGCAGATCTGCCCGGAGCTGAAGCCCGAGGCAATCCTGGCCACCAATACCTCCTCCATCTCCATCACGCGGCTTGCCTCGGCCACGGATCGGCCCGAACGGTTCCTGGGCATTCACTTCATGAACCCGGTCCCTCTCATGAAGCTGGTCGAGCTCGTGCGGGGCATCGCCACCGAGGATGCGACCTTCCAGGCGGCCCGGACCTTCGCGACCCGCCTCGACAAGGTGACGACCGTTTCGGAGGATTTTCCGGCCTTCATCGTGAACCGGATCCTCATGCCGATGATCAACGAGGCCATCTACACGCTGTATGAAGGTGTCGGATCGGTCGAAAGCATCGACAACTCGATGCGGCTCGGCGCCAACCATCCGATGGGGCCGTTGCAGCTCGCCGACTTCATCGGGCTCGATACGTGCCTGTCCATCATGCAGGTCCTGCATGACGGCCTGGCCGATTCGAAGTATCGGCCATGTCCGCTGCTAGTCAAATATGTCGAGGCCGGCTGGCTCGGACGCAAGGCGGGGCGCGGCTTCTACGACTATCGCGGGGCATCGCCCGTACCCACGCGCTAAGGCCGTGGCGGGTGCGGCCCGCCATGGCTTCGACAGGGCCCCGCTGAGCGGAGGCTACTTGACGGCGGGCGCCTCGGCGCTGGCCTCGACCTCGCCGGTCAGGACCGCGCGGCGCTCCTGTTCCTTTAACTCGTCCAGCGCCGGCATCGACATGATGTTGTAGCCGCTGTCGACGTAATGGATCTCGCCTGTCACGCCGTTGGCAAGATCCGACAGGAGGTAGAGCGACGCGCCGCCGACCTCGTCGATCGTCACGTTGCGGCGCATGGGCGCATTGCGCCGCTGATAGTTGAGCATCAGCCGGGCATCCGACACGCCCGCGCCCGCCAGGGTCCGGACGGGGCCGGCCGACACGGCATTGACGCGGATGTTGCGCGGGCCGAAATCGGCCGCCAGATAGCGCACCGACGCCTCCAGCGCCGCCTTGGCGACACCCATGACGTTGTAGTTCGGCATGACGCGCTGCGAGCCGTCATAGGTCAGTGTCAGGAGCGCGCCGCCATTGTTCAGGATGCGCGCCGCCCGCCTGGCGACCTCCGTGAAGGAGAAGCAGGAAATCACCATGGTCCGCGTGAAATTTTCACGCGTGGTGTCGGCATAGAGCCCCTTCAACTCGTTCTTGTCGGAGAAGGCCACGGCATGGACGACGAAGTCGATCCGGCCCCAGCGCCGCTCCAGCTCGTCGAACACGGCATCGACCGTGGCGACATCCTCCACATCGCAATTGATCAGGATGTCGGAGCCGATTTCCTGGGCGAGCGGGCGGACGCGCTTGCCGAAGGCTTCGCCCTGGTAGGTCAGGGCGATCTCCGCGCCATGGCCGGCCAGGGTGCGCGCAATGCCCCAGGCGATGGAATTGTGGTTCGCAACGCCCATGACGAGGCCGCGCTTTCCCTTCATCAGGTCGCCCATGGCCGATCCCTCACTTCCCATTCTCGTCAGACCCGGCGGAAGACCAGAGTCGCGTTTGTCCCGCCGAACCCGAAGGAATTGGACAGGACGGTGGTGAGACCGGCATTGTCGACCCGCTCCCGAACGATCGGCAGGTCGGCGAATTCGGGGTCGATCTCGTCGATATGCGCGCTCTTGGCGATGAAGTCGTCCCGCAGCATCAGGAGGCTGTAGATCGCCTCCTGCACGCCGGTGGCGCCGAGCGAGTGACCGGTGAGCGACTTGGTCGCCGAGATGGGCGGAACCTTGTCGCCGAAGACCTCGCGGATCGCCATGATCTCCTGCCGGTCGCCGACCGGCGTGGAAGTGGCGTGCGGATTGATGTAGTCGATCGGCGTATCGACGGTGGCGAGCGCCTGCTGCATGCAGCGCACCGCGCCCTCGCCCGAGGGGGCCACCATGTCGTAGCCGTCCGAGGTCGCGCCGTAGCCGATGATCTCGCCATAGATGCGCGCGCCGCGCGCCAGCGCATGCTCGTATTCCTCGAGCACCAGGACGCCCGCGCCGCCGGCGATCACGAAGCCGTCGCGGTTCTTGTCATAGGCGCGCGAGGCGACGGCCGGCCGGTCGTTGAAGCCGCTGGACATGGCGCCCATGGCATCGAACAGGCAGGACAGGGTCCAGTCGAGCTCTTCGCAGCCGCCGGCGAAGATGATGTCCTGGCGGCCGGCCATGATCGTCTCGTAGCCATTGCCGATGCAGTGGTTGGACGTCGCGCAGGCGGACGAGATCGAATAGTTCACGCCCTTGATCTTGAACCAGGTGGCGAGCGTCGCCGAGGCGGTCGAGCACATGGCCTTGGGCACGCTGGTGGGGCCGATCCGCTTGGGGCCGCCCTTGTTGCGCGTCACGTCGGCCGCCTGCACGATGGCGTGGGTCGACGGGCCGCCCGAGCCCATGATGATGCCGGTGCGCGGGTTGGAGACGAGATCCTCGCCGAGCCCGGCATCGGCGATGGCCTGGTCCATGGCGATATGGTTCCAGGCCGTGCCGCCGCCGTGGAACCGCATGGCGCGGCGATCCAGCACCGTGTTCGGATCGAGCGTCGGCATGCCGTGCACACGGCAGCGGAAGTTCAACTCGGCATAGTCTTCGGCAAAGCTGATGCCGGACCGCGATTCCTTGAGGGCGGTGGCGACCTCCTCGACATCGTTTCCGATGGACGAGACGATTCCCAAGCCTGTAACGACAACCCGCTTCATGATGCCGGCCTCCTGACGATATGCGCCGTTTCCGGCTTAAGCAGCGTCCGTATCCTGGAACAAGCCCACGCGCAGGTCGCTGGCCCGGTATATGATCTCGCCATCGGCCTTCATCCAGCCCTCGGCGATGCCGAGCTTCAGCCGCGAGCGCATGACCCGCCGGAACTCGACGCCGTATTCGACCAGCTTGACCTTGGGCGTGACCTGGCCGGAGAACTTCACTTCGCCCACGCCGAGGGCGCGGCCGCGTCCCGGCTCGCCCAGCCAGCCGAGATAGAAGCCCGTCAACTGCCACAGCGCGTCGAGGCCGAGGCAGCCGGGCATGACCGGATCACCCTGGAAGTGGCAATCGAAGAACCAGAGGTCGGGCGACACGTCGAACTCGGCGCGGATCGAACCCTTGCCGAACTGGCCCCCGTCTTCGGTCACCTCGGTGATGCGATCGAACATCAGCATGGGCGGCAGCGGAAGCTGGGCGTTGCCTGGCCCAAACAGTTCCCCCCGGCCGCAGGCGAGAATCTCCTCCTTGCCGAACTGCGTCTGTCTGGTCTGCATCATGCTGTCCGTTTCTCTTCCCGCTTCTTGATCCGGCATGCGTCGGCCACCCGGGACGACCGTTTCTGGAGTGCCCCTTACCATGCACGGGCCGCGTGGCAAATCCCGAGCCTTGGCCCCAAAGCCATATGTGCCGCCTTTTCTGCATCGCCCCCGCTGGCCGGATCCTGTAGATTGGCGGCGCGGGAGGCTTTCCAGGGCATGTGGCGCATCATCGTCTGCATTATCGGTTTTTTTACGATGGGGGCCGCCGTACCGGCCGAGGCCGCCGGCTGGCGCTTCGACGGGAGGCAGGGCGCCCTGTCCTTCGATGAGGGCGATTTCCGGCCGTCGCTGCGCTGCGTGGGGTCACGCCAGATCGCGATCCTGGTGCCGGGAAACGGCGCCCGCTTCGATCCCGAGCGGTCATATACGGTATCCCTGTCGGTCGACGGGCTTGCCTTCATCCTGTCCACCGCGCCCGCCTTCGGCTCCGGCGCACGCACCGACTTCATGGCGGTGGCGCCCATGACAGCCATCGAGCCGCTCCTTGCCGCGCTCGCGAAGGGCCGGGAGGTCGAGGTGGCCGGCCCGACCGGGCGGTGGCGGCTCCCCTTGTCCGGCAGCGCGGCCGGTGTGTCCAGGCTGCGCCAGGCCTGCGCGTAAGCCGCTTGAGCCATTGTTCCCGTTTGTCTTTCGCTTTTAGAAAGACTATCTCTTGAACAGGGATCGGAAACTCCGTAAAAGTGGATCATCCCAGTCAAGTTATTAGATGGTGTCTGAGTGATGGAACAGCGTGCGTTTGCGAAATCCGTAGCCGGTGGGCACGCGTCCTCCTTCTGCGTGTTCGAGCGCCTGCGCGCGGCGGGCCTGCGGCCGACGCGCCAGCGTGTGGCGCTGTGCAACCTCCTGTTCGGGGCGGGGGATCGGCACCTGTCGGCCGAAGAACTCCACGAGGAAGCGCACAAGGCCGGCGAGCCCGTGTCGCTCGCCACCGTCTACAACACGTTGCATCAGTTCACGGATGCCGGCCTTGTCCGGCCGCTCTCCGGCGAAGGGCAGCGCACCTATTTCGACACCAACACGTCCGACCATCATCACTTCTTCCTGGAAGAGGAAAACATGATGATCGACATTCCGGACGGCACGATCGCCATTGCCGACCTGCCGGCGCCGCCGGACGGTATGGAGATCGTCAATGTGGATGTGGTGGTTCGGCTGCGCCGCAAGCGCTCCTGACCGCCTAGGGCCTGCGGCTTCCCGCAGGCCGTCCGCTCAGCGGAAGCTTTCGCCCGGATAGACGCCCCAGAGCTGATTCTGGTCCATCCATCCTGTCCGATCGGCGACCTGCACCCGGCAGACCGTGCCCGTGCATTCTTCCACCCGCACGACGACGCCCGGCTCCAGCAGCGCCACCGGCGCACTTTCGGCCGCAGCCGCACGGCGGACATTGAGCTTCACGTCCTCGCCCTTGCGCCAGGGTGCGGCAAGCGCCGTGCGCTGGCCGGACAGGAGCGAGTAATAGACCCAGCCTTCTGATCCTTCCGAATCCCGCACGCGCCGCCACTGCTCGAACTCCTGGATGATCTCCATCGGCAGGCCGCGCTTGGCATAGCGCCAGGCAATGGGAAAGTCGCGGCCCGGGCCGACGCGCAGATTGACCGGCTCCGACTTGAAGGACACGAAGCGCGGCAGGGGGAGGCGGTCGGGATCGGCGGCATCCTCGTTCGCCTGCTGGGCGGCGACCGGCAGCGCGAGCGCCAGGACGCTCAAGGCGACGAGAAGAGGTTTGGTCAGGACACGGTTCCGGACGCGGAACCGAAGGGGCGCGAGCGCGCGGTGGATCAGGGACATTTCAGGCACGTCTGCGATTCATCCCGAAGCTTGTCCGGCGGGCCGGACGGTCTTTTCGCTGCCATTATCCAACGGTTCAGGTTAACAAGCTTTCACTGAGCAAGGCACGGCGAGGGAGGACAGGCGAGCGACATGACGACGGACCGTCCAGCATGGGTTGTTGCGCTGACACGTCGGCTGCCGGAGGAGATCGAGCGCCGCATGGCGGAGCTCTTCGAGGTGATCGTGCATCCGCACGACCGGCCGATGACGCAGCGGGAACTGGCCGCCGCCATGGACCGGTCCGACGTCCTCGTCACGACGCTCAGCGACAAGATCGACGCCCGCCTTCTGTCGGAGGCGCGCCCACGGCTGCGGCTGATCGCGCAGTATGGCGCGGGCATCGACAATATCGACATCGAGGCGGCGCATCGGGCGGGCATCACCGTCACCAACACGCCCAATGTCCTCAACGAGGACACTGCCGACATGACCATGGCGCTGATCCTGGCCGTGTCGCGGCGGCTGGTCGAAGGCAGCCGCGAACTTCTGGACAAGGGAACCTGGCCCGGCTGGGCGCCCGACGCCATGCTCGGCAGCCGCCTGTCCGGCCGGCGGCTCGGCATTGTCGGCATGGGGCGCATCGGCACGGCCGTCGCCCGGCGCGCCCGCGCCTTCGGGCTGGAGATCCACTATCACAACCGCTCGCGCGCCAGCGCCCGGACCGAGGCCGAACTCGGCGCCACCTATTGGGACAGCCTGGACCAGATGCTGGCGCGGGTGGATATCCTGTCGGTCAATTGCCCCTATACCCCGGCCACCTATCATCTCCTGTCGCGGCGCCGGCTGGCCCTGCTGCAGGCCGGCAGCTTCATCGTCAACACCGCGCGCGGCGAGATCATCGACGAGCCGGCGCTGATCGATATTCTGGAAGAGGGACGGCTGGCCGGGGCCGGCCTCGACGTCTTCGAGGCGCAGCCGCGGCTCGACGAGCGGCTCGTCCGCCTGGCCGCCCAGGACCGCGTCATCCTTCTGCCGCACATGGCATCGGCCACGCGTGAGGCGCGGCTGGACATGGGCGAAAAGGTCATCATCAACATCCGCACCTTCATGGACGGGCATCGCCCGCCCGACCGGGTCCTTCCCGGCCGCCCCTGACGCTGTCAGCCCTGCGTGCCCGGAGGGCCGGAGCGGCGGTAGCGGATGGTCGTGAACCGCATGGCCAGAACATCCACCATCAAGAGGCGGCCGATCAGCGGCTCGCCGATGCCGCAGACATGCTTGATCGCCTCGGCCGCCGCCAGCGTGCCGAGGATTCCGGTGGTCACGCCGAGGATGCCGGCCTCTGCGCAGCTCGGCACCGTTCCGTCCGGCGGAGGGGACGGGAAGAGATCCGTCAGCCGGGGCGCCGGGGCGCCATCGAGCGTGGCGAAGGGGGCCAGGAGGGTGAGCGAGCCCGAAAAGCGCTGGACGGCGGCCTGGACGAGCGGGCGCTGCATCCGCTCGCACAGTTCGGCCGCCGCATAGCGCGTGTCGAAATTGTCCGATCCGTCGATGACGAGGTCGTAACCCGCCAGAAGATCGGCGCCATTGTCCCGCGTCAGGCGCAGCGAATGGGCCACGACGCTCACATGCGGGTTCAGGGCCGCGATCCTGTCACGCGCGCTGTCGAGCTTGGAGCGCCCGACATCGGCCGTGCCGTGCAGGATCTGGCGCTGCAGGTTGGACAGGCTCACCGTATCGTCGTCCACCAGGCCGAGCGTGCCGATGCCGGCCGCGGCCAGATAGAGCGCGGCCGGGGAGCCGAGACCGCCGGCGCCGATCAGGAGGATGCGGGCCTTGCGCAGGGCCTGCTGGCCGGGCCCCCCGATTTCCGGCAGCATCAGGTGGCGCGCATAGCGCTGCAGTTCCGCGTCGGTGAAGCTCATCGCACCCTCATGTCAGCATGCCCTGCGACGCGGTCAGGATCTGCGCACGGCCTTCAAGGGCCGCGAACAGGGCACGATCGGTCCCGGTCATGAAGCTTTGTACGCCGAGCGCATCGAGTATGTCGAAAAGCGCGGCGCGCCGTGAGGGATCGAGATGGGCGGCGATCTCGTCCAGAAGCAGGATGGGCGGCAATCCGGACACCTGGCGTGTCAACGCCGCATGGGCAAGGATCAGGCCGATCAGAAGCGCCTTCTGCTCCCCGGTGGAGGCGAGCGCGGCGGGCATGGCCTTCATGAGATGCGTCACGATGAGGTCGGCCCGGTGCGGGCCTTCCAGCGTGCGCCCGGCGGCCCTGTCCTGGCCGCGGCCGGCGCGCAGCCGCGCCGCGATTTCGTCTTCCACATCGACCCCCGGCCGGGACAGGTCGAGGCCCTCATAGCCGCTCGCCAGATCCAGCCCCGCCTGCGGGAAGGTGCCGTCCACCGTGGGGCCGGAGCGGATGGCCATCGCCAGGCCATGCACCGTTTGCGCCCGCGCCAGCGCGATGGCAAGGCCGAGTTCGGCAAGCTGCAGCTCGATCCCGGTCAGCCAGGCATCGTCCATCCGGCCATCCGCCAGAAGGCGGTTGCGGCCGCGCATGGCCTTTTCGTAATCGAGCGCCCGGCGCCCATGTTCGGGATGCAAGGTCAGGACGAGCCGGTCCAGGAAGCGCCGGCGGTCGCCCGCCGGGCCGCCGAAGAGCCCGTCCATGGCCGGCGACAGCCAGATGAGACGGCAAAGCGCCAAAAGATCGTCGGCACTGCGGGCGGTGACATCGTCGATCCGCACCTGCCGCTGCCGCCCCTCGCCGGCATCGGCCCGCACCAGCGTCAGCACATCGGCCGGCGCATCGTCTTGCCGGTGAATAGCGGCGCGCACCGAAAAGCCGAGCTGGCCGCCGACGCGGGCCATATCGCCATAGGTGGCGCGGCGCATGCCACGCCCCGGATTGAGGAGCGAGATGGCCTCGAGGAGGTTCGTCTTGCCGGCGCCGTTGTCGCCCGCCAAAACCACGAAGCGCGAGGTGACGGGCAGGCGCAGGCTCGTATAGTTGCGGAAATCCGCCAGCCGGAGTTCGCCGATGGAGCCCGGCCAGAGCGCGTCCATGGCGTCACGTTCCGTAGGGTCAGACCCGCATGGGCATCAGCACGTAGAGCGTGCCGGTGTCGCCCCCGTCGCGGATCAGCGTGGGCGAGCCGGGATCGGCCAGCATGAAGACGGCCTCCTCGCCCGCGAGCTGCCCGGTGATGTCCAGGAGGTACCGCGCGTTGAAGCCGATTTCGATGTCGTCTGCCTCGTAGCCGACGGCCAGTTCCTCGGTGGCGGTGCCGGCATCGGGGGAGTTCACCGTCAGGACGAGCTGGCCGCCGCCGACCGCCAGCTTCACGGCGCGCCCGCGCTCCGACGAGATGGTCGATACGCGGTCGACCGCCTGGGCAAAGCTCTGCCGGTCCAGCGTCAGGGCCTTGTCGTTGCCGGTCGGAATGACGCGCTGGTAATCCGGGAAGGTCCCGTCGATCAGCTTGGAGGTGATGACCACGTCGCCGATGGTGAAGCGGATCTTGGAATCGGAGAGCTGGATCTCGACCGCGCTGTCGGCCGCGGCATCGCCGATCAGCTTCTGCAATTCACTCACCGTCTTGCGCGGCACGATGATGCCGGGCATGCCCTCCGACCCGCTCGGAGCGCGGGTCTCCGCCCGGGCGAGGCGGTGGCCGTCGGTGGCCACGGCGCGCAGCTGCAGATCGCCGCCGGATTCGATCGTGTGGAAGAAGATGCCGTTCAGGTAGTAGCGCGTTTCCTCGGTGGAAATGGCGAACTGGGTGCGCTCGATCAGCCGGGCAAGATCGACCGCCGGCACGGAGAAGCTGTGCGACATGGCCCCGGCGGTGATGTCGGGAAAGTCGACCTCCGGCAGGCATTGGAGGCGGAAGCGTGAACGGCCCGACGAGACGACGAGCTGGGCGCCGTCCTCGCTGGTGGCAAGGCTCACCTCGGAACCGTCGGAGAGTTTGCGCACGATGTCGTAGAGGAGATAGGCCGGCACGGTCGTGCCGCCCGGCTGCTCGTCGATCGCCGTCACGCGCTCGGTCACTTCGATGTCGAGATCGGTCGCCTTCAGGCGCAGGGCCCCGTCCTCGCTCTTCAGGAGAACGTTGGACAGGATCGGGATCGTGTTCCGCCGCTCCACGACACGGTGGACATGGCCAAGAGCCTTGAGGAGATTGGACCGCTCGATGATGATACGCATGACGTCAGGACAGACCGTTCGGTTCGGGCACCGGGCATCTGCGCCCGGCATGGCAGGAACCTGTATTAGAACAAGGGCGTGGCAATTGGAACCGTGATGGTTTCACGGCAGGGCAGCGCCTATTCCTCGATCATGCGGCGAATGATGTCGAGCTCGTCCGACAGCTTGGCGTCGCCTGCGCGCTCGGCTTCGATCTTGCGCACGGCGTGAAGCACGGTCGTATGATCCCGCCCTCCGAAACGCCGTCCGATTTCCGGCAGCGAGCGCGGCGTCATGGTCTTGGCCAGATACATGGCGATCTGGCGCGGCCGCACGATGGTGCGCGTGCGGCGGGCCGAGAGAATATCGGCGCGCGACACGTTGTAGTGGCGCGAGACGAACTTCAGGATATCCTCGATCCGCACGCGCTTCTCGACATTGTTGCGCGTAAGCTGGTTCAGAAGATCGTTCAGATGCTCGCTGGACAAGGGCTGTCCGACCGAGTGGCGGAAGGCGATCTGGTTGAAGGCGCCCTCCAGATCCCGCCCGGACCCGGTGATCCGCCGCGCAATGGTGTCGACCACCTCGTCCGGAATGTCGAAGGAAGCATCCTCGGCGCGCATGTCGCTGGCGCGCTTGTTCAGGATGGTGCGGCGCATCTCGTAGTCGGGCGCCGCGATCTCCACCGAAACGCCGCCCGTCAGGCGTGAGCGCACGCGCTGGTCGAGGGATTCCAGTTCGAAGGCCGGCCGGTCGGCCGCCACGATCACCTGCCGTGCGCTGTCGATCAGGGCATTGAGCAGGTGGCAGAATTCCTGCTGGATCGAGCGCCCTTGCAGAAACTGCATGTCATCGATGATCAGGATGTCGATGCCACGCAGGTTCTGCTTGAAATCCAGCGCCTGGTTGTCGCGGATCGCCGCCGCGAAGCGCCACATGAAATATTCGGCCGTCAGGTACACGACGCGCGGCCGGTCGGCGCGGGCGAGGGCCCCGTTGGCGATGGCCTGCAGGAGATGCGTCTTGCCGAGCCCGACCGAGGCATGGATGAAGAGCGGATTGAAGCGGACAGAATGCGGGCCGTTCTCGGCCACGGAGCGCGCCGCCGCCAGCGCCACGCGGTTGCTGGCGCCCTCCACGAAACCGTCGAAGACATAGCGCGAATCGAGCGGCGAGCCGAACTCGCTCGCCGGCCGCTCGATCGCGATGGCCGGCAGGGCCTGCGGGCGCGGCGCGGCGCTCGCATCGCCGTCATTGGCGGCGGCCGGCACGGGCATGATCGGCTGGACGCCGGCGGGCGGCGCGGCGCGGGCCGCACTGCGCACCTGGACATCCACCCGGATCGTACCCGGCACCTCCTCGGCGAAGATCTCCTGCAGGAAGTCCTTATAGTGGCCGTTGATCCAGGTCTTCAGGAAGGCGGTGGGAACCGAAAGCTGCACGGAGCCACGCTGGATCGCATCGAGTTTCATGCGCTGGAACCAGGAAGCGTAGATATCCTGCCCAAGCTGAGCCTTGATGCGCGCACGCACGCGCTCCATGACTTCGTCTTCGCTGCGCGCCGGCATCGTCCGCATCGAGCGTTCCGTTCCTTCGTGATGGCCCGCCGCAGCGGCCGGATGGGGGATGCGGCCAAAGCCGCCCGTCGCCAGACTCATTTCTGCACCCAGGACAGGCCGGCAGCCTTCCACCCGGCCACGCGGCCACGATGGCCTTCCTCGTCGGCCGGACCTTCGAAGCCATCCAGTATGTTGAACGCGTTCTGAAAGCCCGCTGCGGTCAGCGCGGCAGCGCTGGCCATGGACCTGGCCCCGGAGCGGCACAGGAAGTAGAGGCGGGAGGACTCCGAGCCGCCACGCTCGCGCACCGTCGCGGCGACACGTTCGGCGAAGGCGGGGTTCACCGACATGGTGGGAAAGCTCTGCCACTCCATGAAGATGGGCTCCTGCGCGCTGTCGGGCGCCAGCGGAAAGCCGACGAAATTCCATTCCGCCATGGTCCGCACGTCGATCAGGAACGCGTCCCGGCTGGCTGTGAGGTCGTCCCAGCATTGCTGGACCGTCACATCGTCCTTGTAGGCCTTGTTCACGGCGATAGTCTCCACGGGCCTGTCGACAGGGCCGACAGGCATGAAACAGAAAACAGAACACGGGTCGGCATCGCCGCAACGAAGCGCGGATGCCTGTTCGGGGATAGCGAGAGCTTATGCGACGGTTGGTTCAGACCTGGAGTTGTTCCAGATTTTGTACTTTGTTCTGGAAAACACGCGTTGTCCCCACACTTCGTTTTCGCCAGCTCTTGTCGCTGGGAGGAAGCTACGCATTGCGACAGGTTGGGGCAAGCTTCGAATCGCGCAAAGTGACTCGGCGGGGGTGGCACTGTGGCGGAGACGACAAAGCCACATTGCAGCCGGTTTGATTAATGGGCTGATTCCGCAACGGATTCGTTAGGGCGCCATCCCGATCTCGTCGCGGCGTGATTTTTTTGACTTTATTTCGCCGCCGCTTGCTTGACTCTCGTGAACCCGCTGGACGCCCGCAAGATGACAAAACAGAGTCGCGGCGACCTTCGGTAAACCATTGACACTGTTCGCTTATTTTTGCTGCGCGTGACGTGGGCAGAATCGTGCCGGATTCAACTTGTCGTATGTGTGACGCTTTGTTCCATGGCCTCGGACCCCCCGCTCGATTCGGCTGGACCGTCACCCACAGGAATCGCACTCCTTGACGCAGCAAGCGATCGGAGAGAGAACAAAACAGGATCAGATCGCGTCGAAGCCGGGGCCGCACTTTATGTCGTTTGTCGATACGGACCTTCTCGTTGCGGCGCTGGCCGGCGTGAACCTTATTCTCCTGTGCTGGATGATGGTCCGGCTGAGCCGACAGGAGACCGCAGCCGACAGCGTGGCCGAAGCGCTCGACCAGCTCGATGCGCGGATTGCCGAAACGCAGAGCGTCGTCCAGGCCGGGCTGACCGCGGTCCGGGAGGATGTCTCGCTCAATGCCGGGCATGCGCGCGGCGAAGGCCGCGCCCTGCGGGAGGAGGTCGGCGCCTCGCTCCACCGCCTCGGCACGCAGATGATGACCACACTGGATGCGGCGACGCTGCGGCAGGCCGAAGCGCTGCGGGCGGTGACGGGACGGCTCGATGCCCTGGCCGAAGGCAACGACCGCCGCCAGGAGGCTCTGCGCCAGTCGGTGGAGGCGCGGCTGGACAGCCTGCGCCACGAGAACGCGGCCAAGCTGGAAGAGATGCGCCTGACCGTGGACGAGAAGCTGCAGGGCACGCTGGAACAGCGGCTCGGCGCGTCCTTCAATACGGTCAACGAGAATCTGGAGCGCGTCTTCCGCTCGGTCGGGGAGATGCAGGCCATCGCCACTGGCGTCGGCGATCTGAAGCGTGTCCTGACCAATGTGAAGTCGCGGGGCGGCTGGGGCGAGGCGACGCTCGGCATGCTTCTGGAACAGGTCATGACGCCGGAGCAATATGCGCTGAATGTCGAGGTGCGCCCGCATTCGGGCCAGCGCGTCGAATATGCGATCCGCCTGCCGGGCGATGGCACGGAAACGGTCTGGCTCCCCATCGACGCGAAGCTGCCGACCGAGGATTACGAACGTCTGGTACTCGCCTCCGAACGCGGCGATGCCGCCGGGGTCGACGAGGCCGGGAAGGGCCTCGAGCGCGCCATTCGCAAGGCCGGCGCCGACATTGCCGCCAAGTATGTCCAGCCGCCGCATACGACCGACTTCGCCGTCATGTTCCTGCCGACGGAGGGGCTCTTCGCCGAGGTCGTGCGGCGCCCCGGCCTGATCGACCATCTGCAGCGCGAGTGCCGCGTGGTGGTGACCGGTCCGACGACGCTGATGGCGCTCCTGACCTCGCTGCGCATGGGCTTTCGCTCGCTTGCGATCCAGAAGCGCTCGAGCGAGGTGTGGCAGGTCCTGGCGGGCGTAAAGTCGGAGTTTTCGCGCTTCGGCGACGTGCTCGACAAGGTTCAGAAGAAGCTCGGCGAGGCGCAGAATGCCGTGGATGGCGCCCGGACGCGCGGCCGGGCCATGGACCGGCAGTTGCGCGCCGTCGAGGGCCTGCCGGAGGCGCGGGCGGCCGACCGGCTCCCCTATGCCACCGGCCTGATGGACGGGCTGGACGACGCCGCGGAATAACTCCGCAGTATTGCTAAAGGGCGCCTGACGCCCCGGTCAGGCTTCTGTCCGGGCAGAATCGGGACGGGACAAAGTGCGCCGGACCGCATCGCGCCAGCCGGCCAGGCGCGCGTTCCTTTGCCCGGCCTCCATGGCCGGCGTAAAGCGCTTCTGCAGCTGCCAGAGCTTGGAGAAGCCCTCCATGTCGGGCCAGACGCCGGCCTCGCGCCCGGCCAGCCACGCCGCGCCCAGCGCCGTCGTCTCCAGAATCATGGGCCTGTCCACCGGCGCGCCGGTGATGTCCGCCAGGAACTGCATGGTCCAGTCGGATGCCACCATCCCGCCATCGACGCGCAGCACCGTATCGGCCGCGGCGGGGAAGTCCCGGTGCATGGCCGAGATCAGATCGGCGGTCTGGTACGAAACCGCTTCCAGCGCAGCGCGGGCCAGTTCGTCGGGCCCGGTCTTGCGCGTCAGCCCGTAAATGGCCCCGCGCGCCTCCGAATCCCAATAGGGTGCACCGAGCCCGGTGAAGGCCGGCACCAGATAGACCGCTTCGTCCGGGTCCGAGCGGGCCGCCATCGGTCCGGTTTCGTCCGCCCGCCGGATCAGCCCCAGCCCGTCCCGCAGCCACTGGACCGAGGCGCCGGCCACGAAGATCGATCCTTCGAGCGCATAGGTGACCTTGCCGTCCAGCCGGTAGGCCACGGTGGACAGAAGGCGGTTGCCGGATCGGGCGCGCTTCTCCCCGGTGTTGAGGACGGCGAAGCAGCCGGTGCCATAGGTGCTCTTGACCATGCCGGGGGAAAAACAGGCCTGGCCGAGCGTGGCGGCGTGCTGATCTCCGGCCATGCCGAGGATCGGGATGGCGGCCCCGAACAGATCCTTGTCCGTCTGGCCGAAGCTTGCGGCGCAGTCCCGCACGTCTGGCAGAAGGGCGGGCGGAATGCGGAACAGGCGCAGGAGATCGTCGTCCCAAGCCTGCCGGTCGATGTCGAAGAGGAGCGTGCGGGCGGCATTGGTGGCGTCGGTCGCATGGACGCGGCCGCCGGTCAGCCGCCACAGAAGGAAGCTGTCCACCGTTCCGAAGGCCAGTTCGCCCGCTTGTGCCCGCGCGCGGGCCCCGTCCACATTGTCCAGAAGCCAGGCCAGCTTGGTTGCCGAGAAATAGGGGTCGAGCAAAAGGCCCGTCCGCTCCGTGACGTCCGCTTCGACCCCGTCCGCCGCCAGGTCACGGCACAGGCCGGCCGTGCGCCGATCCTGCCAGACGATGGCGCGGTGAAGGACCTTGCCGCTTTCCCGCTCCCAGAGAAGGACCGTCTCGCGCTGGTTGGTCATGCCGATTCCCGCCACATCGGCAGCGGTGATCGCCGCGTCGGCCAGTGCGGCGCGGATCGTGGTGCAGGCGCTGGCCCAGATGTCGTCCGCATCGTGTTCGACCCAGCCGGGGCGGGGGAAGTGCTGGGGAAATTCCTGCTGCCCGACGCCGCGCACGCGCAGGCGCCCATCGAAGACGATGGCGCGGGTGGATGTCGTGCCCTGATCGAGCGCGAGCACATAGTCGGACATGGCGTCTCTCCTCCTCCCATTTCGTGCGGCGGGCCGAGATTACGCCAGGCAGGCGTCCATCCCCTCCGCCACGACACGCTCCTCGTCCGTGCGCAGGACATGAAGCGCCGGCACACCATCGCGATGGCCAATATCCTCTAGCCCGGCGCGGTTCGCCGCAGGGTCCAGTTCGATCCCGAGCCAGCCGAGCTTGCCGGCGATCCGCGCCCGGACCTCGGGCGCATTCTCGCCGATGCCCGCCGTGAAGACGAGCCTGTCGACCCCGCCAAGCGTGGCCACAAGCGCCCCGATCTGGCGGCAGACGGTCAGGACGAAATAGTCCAGCGCCTCCTGCGCCTGTGGCGCATCGCTCGCGACGAGTTCGCGCATGTCGCCGGTCAGGCCCGACAGGCCGGCCAGGCCCGCCTGGCGATAGAGCATATCCTCCACCGCGGCGGCATCCATGCCCTGGCGCCGGATCAGGTGCAGGATGACGCCGGGATCGATGGCCCCGCACCGTGTGGCCATGACGGGCCCGTCCAGCGGGGAGAACCCCATGGTCGTGGCCATGCTGCGCCCCTCTGCCAGGGCGCACAGGCTGGAGCCGCCGCCGAGGTGCAGGACGATCACCCGGCCGCCGGCCGCCTCTCCGAACCGCGTTCGCAGGCGCCCGGCAATGGCATCGAAGGACAGGCCATGGAAGCCGTAGGATTCCACCCCCGCCTCCAGGATCGCGCGGGGCAGGCCGTAGAGGCGCTGGAGCGGCGGCCGCGTCGCATGGAAGGCCGTATCGAAGGCGCCCACCTGGGGCAGGTCCTTGAAGCGGCCGCGCGCGGCGTCCACGATGGCCAGATTATAGGGCTGATGCAGCGGGGCCAGTGGCGCCAGGGACCGCAGATAGGTCAGGACAGCGTCGTCGAGCAGCGTCGGCGCGGTGAGCTTGCGCCCGCCATGGACGATGCGATGGCCAATGGCCCCGAGCCCGTCCAGCGCGCCGGCCCGGCCGAGTTCGGCAAAGACGAAATCGAGCGCCTCATCCATGTGCAGGGCAGTGACGTCGAAGCTGTGGCGCAGCGCTTTATCGCTGCCCGCCCACTGGAATTTGAATGCCGGCTCGTGGCCGAGGCCGGTCAGGGCGCCGCGCCCGACCTCGACGGCGCCTTGATCGAACAGCGCGACTTTGAGGCTGGACGATCCGGCATTGAGGACGAGGCGACGGGTCATGCGGGGCGGTCCTCATTGTTCAGCCCTTCCCGCCGGCGGCGCGCCACCAGAAGCGCGGCAGCGGCGGAGGCCAGGCGCGACATGCGCCCATCGGCCCGGCTGGTCAGCATGATCGGCACGCGCGCGCCCATGACGATGCCCGCCGATTCCGCCCCGGCCAGGTAGAAGAGCTGCTTGGCCATCATGTTGCCCGACTCGATGTCCGGCACGATCAGGATGTCCGCAGCCCCCGCGACGGGCGAGCGGATTCCCTTGCGCTCGGCGGCTTCCGGCGAAACCGCATTGTCGAAGGCCAGCGGCCCGTCGAGGATGCCGCCAGTGATCTGCCCGCGATCGGCCATCTTGCAGAGCGCGGCGGCATCGAGCGTCGCCGGCATGCTGGCATGGACGGTTTCGACCGCGGCCAGAAGGGCGACGCGCGGCATGCCGACGCCCAGCGCCCGGGCGCAGTCGATGGCGTTGCGCACGATGTCGGCCTTGGCGGCCAGATCGGGAGAGATGTTGATGGCCGCGTCCGAGATGAAGAGCGGGCGGGGATAGGTCGGAACGTCCATGATGAAGACATGCGACATGCGCCTGTCCGTGCGTAAGCCTTGGCTGCGGTCGACCACGGCGCCGAGCAACTCGTCGGTGTGCAGGCTGCCCTTCATCAGGGCCTCCACCGCGCCGGACCGCGCCAGACGACAGGCGGTTTCCGCCGCCGCGTGGCTGTGCTCGACATTTTCGATGGGCAGTGCGGATATGTCGATTCCCGCATCCTCGGCGGCGCGGACGATGCGGCTTCGCGGGCCGACGAGGATAGGCTCGATCAGCCCGATCCGCGCCGCTTCCACCGCGCCTTCCAGGGAAACGGCGTCCACCGGGTGGACGACAGCCGTGCGTGCCGGTGCGGCGGCATCGGCCAGGCCCAGCAGCCGATCGAGCTGCGGTACGCGCGAGGGCGTGGCACTCCTGTCCGGCATCGCTATTCCCTTCATGACAGCCCGGCGATCCGCGACCGCGATGGCCTGCAACTTGCCGTTGCCGGGGCCGGCGCACAAGCCATGATCGTTCGGCCAACGCAAGCGTTAGGGCCATACGACAAGGCCCCCGCATCCGGCCTGGATGCGGGGGCCCTGATGACAGCGTGAAGGCGGCGAGCCCTCAGGCGGCGAGGTTGGAGTTGATCCAGGCCACCAATTTGGACTTGGGCGCGGCGCCGACCTGGACCGAAGCCTGCTGGCCATCCTTGAACAGCATCAGCGTGGGGATGGACCGCACGCCGAACTGGGCCGCGAGATCGGGATTCTCGTCGATATTGACCTTCACGATGGCCACGGCGTCGTTTTCCTCGGAAATTTCCTCGAGGCTCGGCGCGATCATCTTGCAGGGGCCGCACCACTCCGCCCAGAAATCCACGACGACGGGCTTGGAGGACTGGAGGACGTCTGCCTGAAAGGAGGTCTTGTCGGTTTTCTTCGTTGCCATTTGGGGCTCCGCTATCGCACGCCCGCAGAGTGCGGCGTGCCGGTGAATGCGCATTCGGCCGTCTGGCGATTCCTTGTGGACGCCCGGCCATTCTGCCTCAATATCTAGAACCTTCGACGGTCGCATTCAAGCTGAGCGCCTCCTGCGGCAGCGGCATCAGGACAGGCCCTTCGGTATAGAGGAGCGCCGGTTCGATCCGGGCCTCGGGGTAGAGCGGCGCAAGCAGCGCCGTATAGAGCGCCATCTGGCGCAGATGCGCCGGCGGCACCTCTGCGAGCCGTTCCGGCACAGGGCGGCTCGTCTTGTAATCCACCAGAAGAACCCTGTCCCCGTCGATGGCGAGCCGGTCGATCAGGCCGTTGACCGGGACGGAGCGCGTGTCGATCGTGACCATGCCGGTGATCGCCACCTCGGCCCGGCTGCCCGGGCGGAACAGGTCGGCATAGTGCGGCGCGGCCAGAATATCGAGGATGCGTGCGGCCAGAGCGTCGCGGTCGGCGACCGTCCAGTCCGGTGCGGAACGGGACAGGAAGCGCGCCGCGGCGGCTGCGCGCGCCGCTTCCGGCAGGTCCGGCAGGACCTGCAGGAGGCGATGGGCCATCTGCCCGCGCCGGATCGCACGGCTGGAGTCCTCCTGCGGTTCGAGAACCGGCGAGCGCCAGGCGCGCCCCCCGAAATCGACGATGCTCTGCGGCCCCGGCCCCGACGGGACCAGGGGGCGCGGGCCGATCTCTTCCGGCGGCAGGGGTGTCAGATCGATGGCGCGGGGTGGCAACTGCGGGGCGGCCGGTGCCGCTGCAGGCCCCAGCGGCTCGATCTGCGCCAGCGCCCCGAAGCGCAGCGCGATCACCTCTCCCGATGCATCGTGGACGGGGGTGCAGTCGGGCCCCAGCGCTTCATGGACATGGCGGGCCCAGGTATCGGGCCCCGGATCGCGCGAGCCGGCGGTGCCGCAGACGACCAGCCGGTCCGCCGCGCGGGTCAGGCCGACATAGAGAAGGCGGCGATACTCGTCCTCGGCACGGTCCCTTTCCTGCGCCCGCAACCCATCGACCACGCGGTTGCGGCAGGCGGCATCGGGGCACCAGAGAAGGCCCGGGGGCGCCTCGGACGGCAGTCCCGGCATCCCATCCCAGCTCATCAGCCGCGCCGCATGCGTGGCCGAAAAAGGCTCGGAGCCCGGATCGACCAGAAAGACCACCGGCGCCTCGAGCCCCTTGGCGGCATGTACGGTCATGATCCGGACCTCGCCCGGCTGGGCCGTCATTTCCCGGCGGATCACCGGCGGGTTGGCGGCAAGATCGGCCAGGAAGGCGTCGAGGCCCCGGCGGCCGTCCGAATCGGATGCGAGCGCCAGGTCCAGAAAGGCGTCGACAACCTCTGCCGTGTCGCGACCGAGCCGCGCGGCCAGGGCGGCCCGCCCGCCTTCGGGGCCGAGAAGCCGGGCATAGAAGCCATAGACACCGAGATAACCCGCCCTGTCGCGCAGTTCCTCGAAGCGTTCGACGGCCCGGCCGATGCGCTCGGCCAGGCCTTGCCGGTCGGCCAGGGTGTCGGCAAGGAGCGCGGCGCCGTCCGGCTCGGCCAGGCGGCGAAGCTGGCGATAGAGTGGCCCCGGCTGCGGCCCGGTCCGCGACAGGGCGATGGCCATGAGTTCGTCGTCGCTGAAGCCGAAGAGCGGGCTCTTCAGGACGGCGGCGAGCGAGAGCTCGTCTTCCGCATTCGACACGGCCCGCCCCAGGGCCACCAGATCCTGTACGGCCAGATGCTCGGTGATGGTCAGCCTGTCGGCGCCCGCCACGCGGATGTCCGGTGCACCGAGCGCGCGCAGGGCAGCGCCCATGGCCGCCACGAAGGCCGACCGCTTGCGCACCAGGATGATGATGTCGCCGGCATCCAGCCGCCGGACGCCGTCGCGTGCGGCGATCGGCGTTCCGACCCAGTCCCGCACGGTCTGGGCGATGCGGGCCGCCAGGCGATGGATCGGCGCATCCTGAGGCTGGTGGTCGATGGGCGCGAGCCAGTCATCCTCTGCCGCCACGGGAAGCGGGCGGACCGTCGGCCACAGTTCCACAAGGCCCGGGGCCTGCGCTCTGGCCGAAACATGAACCGGCGGCTGCCCTTCGCTGGACAGGCCGCGGCGATGCGCATCCTGATGGAAAATGCGATCCACCGCCGCCAGGATATCGGCGGCCGAGCGGAAGGACTGGTGCAGTCCGACATGATCGAAGGGCTTGCCCGACTGGCGCGCCATGGCTTCGAGCCGCCGCCGCTCGGCGGCGAACATGGCGGGCGAGGCACCCTGGAAGGAATAGATGGACTGCTTCTCGTCGCCCACGGCGAAGACCGTCCGCCTGCGCCCGGTCTCCTCGGCATCCTGGAAGAATTCGTCGACCAGGGCCCGCACGACCTGCCACTGGCGCCGGCTCGTATCCTGCGCTTCGTCCACCAGCACATGGTCGATCCCGCGGTCGAGCTTGTAATGGACCCAGGCCGAGGCTTCGCGCCGCAACAGAAGTTCCGCGGTGCGTACGATGAGATCCTCGAAATCCAGCCGGCCGCGGCGCTGCTTGAGATCGCGGTAATCGCGCTCCAGCCGGTCGGCGATGGTCAGGGCCGCGCGGCTGGCCGCAAAGAGCCGGGCCGTCGCTACGCGGTCGGCGACGTCCTCCAGCGCATCGGCAAGGGCCCCCACGCGCTCCACCAGATCCGGGAACCGGTCGACGACGGCCTTGGTGGCGACGCTGCGCAGACTGCAGCGCTCCCCCTTCTGGGTGAAGACGATGGCGCTGAGCGCGGCGCAGCGCGCTTCCCCGTCGCGCGCAGCCGCAAAGGCAGCGAGCTTTTCAACCAGTTTGGCGTCGGTGGACGCGTGGCTCCGCGCAGCCGCGTCAGCCAGTTCCGCACGGAACTCGGCGTCGAAGCCGGGGGGCGTGTCGATCCCGGCATAGGGGTCGGCGGCCGGGTCGACGCCGAGCGCTTCCTGCAATAGATCGATCGCATCGGGCAGGCCGCCGCAAACGGCGATGAACTCGCCGATCCGGTCACGCGCGGCGATGCATTCGCCCACCAGCCGATCGAGGCCGGCTTCGCCGCCATGCGCCAGCGCATCGGCGAAGGCTTCGGCAAGGCCCGCATCCTCCGGCCGAGCGGTGCCTGGGCGGGCATTGACGATCAGCATCCGCCGCGCTTCGGCCAAAAGCAGCGCACTTTCGCTGTCGTCCAGCACCTCGAAATGGCCGGGCACGTTCGCTTCCAGCGGGAACTGGTGCAGGATCGCCTCGCAAAAGGCGTGGATGGTCTGGATCTTCAGGCCGCCCGGTGTTTCCAGCGCGGTCGCGAAAAGCTGGCGCGCACGGGCAAGCGTGACAGGCTCGTCCGCCCCGCCAAGGGCGGCCAGCTCCGCCTGCAACTCCGCATCCGAAAGGCGCGTCCAGCGCGACAGGCGCGCGAAGACGCGGGCCTGCATCTCGGCGGCCGCGGCCTTGGTATAGGTCAGACACAGGATGCGGCCGGGCTCCACGCCGGACAGGAGCAGCCGCACCACACGCATGGTGAGGACATGCGTCTTGCCCGAGCCGGCATTGGCGGCCACGAAGACCGACCGGCCGGGATCGGAGGCGCGGTCCTGCGCATGCTGCGTCTCGCGGGAAACAGAAAGCGGGCTCATGCCTCGTCCTCGCCGCCATCCTCGACGACCGCCCATTCGCGGGCCCGGGCCAGATGGTCGTAATCGCCGTCCATCACGCCGGCGCGGAAGGGGCGCGCGCGTGACAGATAGCCCTTGTCGGGATTGCGGTAGGCGGCGGCAAGGCCGCGGAAGCGGGCCAGTGCGTCATCGGCCAGCATATCGACGCTGATGGCTTCGCTGCGCGCCGTGCCGGGCTTGTCCAGCCCTTCCTCGTAGAGGTCGCGCTCGCGCAGCCGCACATAGGTCAGCGCGCCGAGCGGGGTTTGCGCCGGAATACCCTCGAAGGCGCCGAGCCGCAGCATCGCACCCTCCAGCGGCAATTGCGGCGCCATCAAGCTGCGTGCCTGCTTGATCGACGGCTCGGTGCCCGTCTTGAAATCGATGATCTCGGCAGAGCCGTCCGTCTGGATGTCGATGCGGTCGGCATAGCCGGTCAGCGTGATGCCGAGATCGGCGAAAGCGTGGCGCCCCCCGGCCTCGGCGATGCGCGCCGCCACGCGCTCGTCGCGGGAGCGCTCCCAGTCGAGATAGCGGGCCGCCATGGCCTCCATGCGCGGCCACCAGACTGCCTCGACCTCGGGCGGCAGGTTGGCTTCCGTGAACCCCTCCCGGGCGGCGGCCAGGAGGCGCTCGAGCGCGTCGTCCTGCTGCGGCGATATGCCAAGCGCCACGGCGCGGGCGAGAATGTCGTGGAAGAGCGTGCCGCGTTCGGCCGCCCCCGGCGCGCGGATCAACGGCTCCAGCGGTTCCAGATGCAGGATGCGGCGGGCGTGGACGGCGTAGGGATCGCGCACCAGCCGCTCCACCTCCGTCACCGACAGCGTGGCCGGCCGCGCTGCTAGGGGCGGACGGGGCTCCGGGCGCGGATGGCGGGGTGCTTCCGCCGTCCGGTCCAGGCGCGCTGCGGCCGACAGGATGGCCGCGCCGTCCTGGCGTGCCCGGGCGATGGCCGCCTCGTCCGCCACCGCCAGGAGGCGCTGGAGCCAGCGCGAGGCGATGGCCGGCGCACCGCCCTTGCGTTCGGCGCGCGACAGAACGAGCCGCCGGCTGCCCAGCGACATCCAGATATCGTGCGCGGCCAGCCCGATCCGGCGTTCGGGCGGGTCCAGAAGAATTTCCGCACGCATGAGGCGTGACAGGAACGCGTCGGCGCGGGCCGCCTGCGGCCAGCTCCCTTCGTTCAGGCCACCCAGGATCAGCGTATCGGCATGCTGCAGCCGCGCTTCCAGGGCACCCCAGATGAAGACCCGCCGGGACAGGCCGCCCCGTGGCGCCACCCGCATATCGGTCATCAGCGCGGCGGCGACGTCAGGTAACTCGTCCGGGCTGAAGGGAAACTCCACGCTGGGCGCTGCGATCAACCCACGCAGCCAGTCGGCGAGCGCGATGCCGGCCTCTTCCGCATAGAGCACATCCGGCGCGCCGTCGGTGCCCGCCGCCAGGGCTTCGAGGGCCAGCGTCAGCGCGCGGGCCTGCGGACCGACCTCCAGCGCCGGCTCGTGGCGCAGCGCGATCAGCGGCTGCAAGGCCGCAGCGAGCCCTTCGGCCATGCGCTGGCCGAGGGCGAGGTCATCGGCACCGAGCAGTCGAACGGCACGGGGCATGCGGCGGCCCTGTGCCTGGCGCGCCGACAGGCGCCGGGCATAAAGGGCGGGGAGCTCGGCCGCGTCGGCAACGCCCGTGCCGCCGCGCAGCGCCACGAGCTCGATGGCGCGGGCACCGCGCCGCGCCGCCGCGGGGTCGAGGCCCATGCGCGTCAGCGGGTGCTTGAGGAGCGAGATCAGCACCACCGGATCGCCGGGGCGGAGCGCCGCCTCCAGCGCCAGCCGCGCCAGCTCGCCGGGCGGCGTCGCCCCGAGCGGCCGGCCGGCCGAGTCATTGGCCAGGATGCCGAAGCGCTCCAGCTCGGCCGCCACGCGCTGGGCCAAAGCGCGGTCCGGCGTGGCGAGCGCCACCACCGTATCGGCTGCTGCCAAGGCATCGCGCATGGCGACGGCGATGGCCCGGGCTTCCGCCGCCTCGTCGGGGGCTTCCATCAGGACCACGCCGTCGAGCGCCGCGCGGGTGGCGTCGTCGATCAGGCGCCAATGGTCCGTCGTCTGCGCGGGGCGCATCGCTTCCGAAAATAGCGTCTGGCGCGCTGTCAGGAGGGGATCGGGCGGCGGGCCGATCTCGGCCACGTCGGCCCGGTCGATCCCCATTCCCGCCAGCATGCGCGACAGCGCATATTGCGGATGCCCGGCCGCCGCCGGCGCCGCGCGCAGGGCGATGGCCCGGAAGCTTTCATCGTCGAGCCGCGTGTCGAGGCCCGGCAGCACGACGGCGCCGTTGGTCAGCTGCGCGACCGCCCGCATCAAGGACAGGGTCGGGCCGACCGTCGTCAGCGCGCCGGCGATCACGATGGGCTCGGCGCTGCCTTCGGCATCGAGCCGGGCGGCCATCCGCTCCGCGCCGGCCAGGCGCAGGCGCGCGGCATCGGCAAGGCCGAGCCGCTCCAGCTCGGCCGGCCAGTGCTCGGTGACGATGCTGAGGAAAGTCCGGGTGAGCTGCCACCAGCCGGTCAGGCGATCTTCCAGATCCAGCCGGGCGAGCGCGGCCAGATCGACGCCCTCGTCGGTCGCCTCGTCCATCAGCGTCGCCAGATCGCCGGCCAGCCACAGCGCGTCGGAGGCCGAGGCCGGCAGCACGATATCGGCATCCCCGAACATGTCGAGTGCGGCGCCGGCCAGTTGCGCCTTCCAGAAGCGGATGAGCCGCGCCAGGATGAGGCGGCGGTGCAGCGGCGTCATGGCCGGCAGGAGGGCGTCCGCCGCAGGGCCGAGGAAACTGTCCTGTTCGTCTTCCTCGCTTAAGGTGCGGATGCGCGGCAGGATGGCGGCAGCGCCGCCCAGCCGGGCGGAGAAGGCTGCGGCGAGCGTGCGGCCGGCACGGCGTGTGGGGACATAGACGGTCAGCGCGGCCAGCCGCAGCGGGTCGGCCTGTGGCCCCGGAAAGCCCGGCAGGAGCCTGCCGCTGAGGATCTCCTCCGCCAGGGTCGGCAGAAAGGGCAGGCTCGGCGGGATGGAGGTGACGCGCAAGGCCGGCGCCTCAGGCCGCACTGGCCATGAGCACGCGCTCCGCATCGACGATGGCAGCCGGCGTGCCGACCGTCAGCCACAAGCCGTCCAGGCGCACGCCGAACAGGCGGCCTTCTGCGATGGCGCGGTCGAAGATGCGGTTGAGGGAAAAGGTCTCCACGGCCTGGCCGGCAAAGACGCGCGGATGGATGATCGCCGCCCCGCCATAGATAAAGGGCGACATATCCCGTTCGCCCACCCGGGTCAGCCGGCCTTCCACGTCCATATGGAAATCGCCCCGCCCCTCATAGCCGGTCGAACGCTTCATATCGGCGATCAGAAGCAGCACGTCCATGCGGGACGCGTCCCACATCTGGGCCATGAGGTCCAGATTGTCGCGGTAGCCGTCGATCCAGAACGTATCGCTGTTGATCACGTAGAACGGGTCCGGCCCGAGCTCCGGCAGGGCCTTGACGATCCCGCCGCCGCTTTCCAGGAGCATGTCGGTTTCGTCCGAAATGACGATCTCGGCCCCACGCCGCTTGCGCATGTGCGCACGCAGGAGATCGGGCAGGTAATGGACATTGACCACGATGCGGCTGACGCCGTTGCGCAAGAGCGCGTCCACGCCATAGTCGATCAGCGCCTTGCCACCCACCTCCACCAGGGGCTTGGGGATCATCGCGGTGACCGGGCGCATCCGCTTGCCCAGCCCTGCCGCCAGCACCATCGCCGTTCGCGGCTTGCCTTGCTTGTGTTCCATGTGTCGACTGTCTTTTGCCGGCGCCGTCAGACAACGCCCCATTCGTCATAGATCGCCTTCAAGCCGGCATTGACCGGATGGGCGAGCGATCGGCTCAAGTAATCCTGAATACGCGGAATGTGACGCAGATATTGCGGTTTTCCGTCACGTTCATGGAGCCGCACGAAAAGACCGAGAAGCTTGGTCGCGCGCTGGGCGGCCATGATGGCGTATTGTGCGGTGAAGGCATCCCTGTCCAGCGGGGTGCCGATCCTGTCGCATTCCGCGATATAGGCGTTCACCACGTCCTTTTCGAGATCGGCCGGCACGTCCACCCGTGCGTCCTGCGCCAGCGAGGCGAGGTCGTAAGCCGCAGGACCGATCATGCTGTCCTGGAAGTCCAGGAGGCCGATCCGCGCGGCGCCGGCCTTGTCGGCCTGCCAGATGATGTTGGGCGAATGAAAGTCCCGCAGGACCAGCGTCTGACGCCCTTTCGCCGCCTTCTCGAACAGCGCCGCCCAGGCCGTGCGGAAAGCTTCCCGATCGGCCGGGGCCGGGCTTTGGCCGCGGGCCCGCGGCCAGAACCATTCGGGCAGAAGCTCCACCTCGATGGACATGGCCGCCCGGTCGAAGGGGGGGATCTGCCAGTCAAAGCCGTGGCGGGTGGCGATGGGCCGGGTGAAGTCCCGTGCGTGGATCTGCGCCAGCGCCTGCGCACTGGCCAGGTAACGCTCCGGCAAGGGCCGGCCTTCCTGCGACAGGATGCCCTCGGTCCCGAGATCCTCCAGGAGGAGAAGCCCGTTCTCGATGTCGGCGGACAGGATGGCAGGCGCGGTGAAGCCTTCACCCGCCAGGGCTTGCGCGACGGCGACGAAGGGGCGCACGTCGCGCGCGATATGGGCGATCTGCGTATAGGCCAGCCCATCGCGGACGGGCGGCCCGGGCTCCTGGGCCGGCGCATCCATCAGGATCATGGAGCGGGGCCCGGCCAGGATGCGCTCATAGCGCCGCACGCTGGCATCGGCCGGAAAGGGCCTGCGCACGGCGTCCATGTATCCGGCGCGGTCGAGGAAGCGGCGGATCGACAGGCTGTGTCCGAGCCGGAGCGCCAGCTCCGGCGTCGTCTCCAGCTGCGCCACGCGGCCGCCGCCCGGCGCCATGTCGAGGGACAGGCGCAGATTGGCGTCTTCCAGAATGGCCGGCGCCCGCTCGGGCCATTCGACGATGACGATGCCGGTTTCCGCAGCTTCCTCAAAGCCCAGTTCTTCCAGCTCCGATGCATCGCCAAGGCGGTAGAGATCGAAATGGGTGATCTTGGGCTGCGTCTCATAGGTCTGCGCCAGCGTATAGGTGGGCGAGGGCACCTCGAGCTCCGGCTCGCCGGCAGCCTGCCGGATCAGGGCGCGGGCCAGCGTGGTCTTGCCGGCGCCCAGATCGCCCGACAGGGCCACGATGTCGCCGGTGCGCAGGATCGAGGCCAGGTCCGCAGCCAGACGCGCGGATGCCGCCTCGTCGGGCAGTTCGATGGTGCGGCCGGTGGCCGGCTCGGCGACAGCGGCGTGAAAACGCATGTTTCAGGCCTCCTCGATGGCGGGGAACCGGCAGGTCACGATGGTGCCGCTGCCCTGGCTGCTGTTGATCTCGACCTCGCCCTGGTGCAGCTCGACGAAGCTCTTGACGATGGAGAGGCCGAGGCCCGCGCCCGACTTTCGGCCGCCCACGGCGTTCTGCTCGAAGCGCTCGAAGGCGCGCGCCAGGGCATCGGGCGCCATGCCCGGCCCTTCGTCCGCCACGGCGAACTCGGTCACGCCGCCGGACTGGCGCACCGTCAGGCGCACCGTGCCGCCGGCCGGCGTGAAATTGACCGCATTGGACAGAAGGTTGAACAGGATCTGGACCACGCGCTTGCCGTCGGCGCGCATGGTGGTTCCCGCGCCGGCAAGATCGGTTTCGATGCGGATGTTGTTGTGCTGGAGCTTGTCCTCCACCGCTTCCACGGCCTGTTCCAGCGTGCGCGCAATATCGACGTCGGACAGGTCGAGCTGGAGCGTGCCGGCATCGATGGAGGCAAGGTCCAGAATGTCGTTGACGATGGTCATCAGCGCGCGGGTCGAGGTGATGATGTAGTCCAGATACTCGCTCTGGCGCGCGTTCAGGGGGCCCGTATCGAAGGAGCGCAGGAGCTGCGAGAAGCCGATGATGTTGGTCAGCGGCGAGCGCAGCTCGTAGCTGACATGCTGGACGAAGTCGTTCTTGATCCGGTCGGCTTCTTCCAGGGCTTCGTTGCGCTCGCGCAGCATGCGCTCGGCCTGGCGCGCCACCGACACGTCCGAGAAGGTCAGCATGGTCTGCCCGTTGGGCAGCGGCACGATGCCGTAGCTCTGCATGCGCCCGTCATCCAGGGCGAACTCGCCGCTTTCGGTCAGGCGCGCGCCTTCCTCGAAGGCGGTGACGGAATTGGCAAAGCGCCCCCAGGACACCGCCTCGTCGCGGATCGCGTAAGGGGTGGCCGCGGCAAAGGCCCGGATATGCGGCTTGGCCGCCAGGAACTCGCGCGAGAAGTCCCACATTTCGGCGAAGGTCGGGTTGGACAGGCGCAGCCGCCCGTCCTGGCCGAACACCGCGACGGCTTCCTTCAGATAGTCCAGCGTTTCGCCCTGCAACCGCACCAGGGCGTTGAGGCGGCTTTCGAGCTGGAACTTCTCGGTCAGATCCTCGAAGACCCAGGTCGCGCCGCCCTGCGGCTCGGGGCTGGCAAAGACGCGCAGCGTCCGCCCGTCGGCCAGGTGCCACAGCGCGTCGGTAGGCCGAGCCGCACGGTAGGCGGCCATGATCTCGTCCTTCAGATCCCGCAGCGGCCGGTCCTCGGGCATGATGCCGCGGGTGCGGAGCTGATCCATGATGGCGACATGGTCGGGCTTGCCGTCCAGGTAGGATTCGGACAGGTCGAACAGCTTCTGGAACTCGGCATTGTAATAGGTGAGCTGCGTCCTGGCATCGAAGCGCGCCACGGCCGTGGTCAGATGGTCGAGCGTTTCGGAATGGCTGCGCAGCGTCTCCTTCAACTCGCGCCGGACGGCCTCCACCGCCGATACGTCCACCGCCAGCCCGGCCGAGCCGAGCGGGCCGGCAGCCTCGATCACGTCGAAGTTGCGGCGGTCCCCCTCCACGACGGCGGTGAGTCCGCCGCGAAAGGCGCCTTTGCCGCCGACTGCCGAGGCGATGGCGGCCCGGTCCTGGGCATTGAAGAACTCGACCTGGCGGTCGATCGCGGCGTCCACGCTTTCGGCCTCGACGCTGCGGGCGAAGGCCGTGTTGACCCAGACGAGCGCGTTGGTGCGTGCGCGCAGCCACATGGGCATGGGCGCGGCATCGAACAGGCTTTGCATGGTTTCGATGGTGGCGGTCGTGCGCTGGCGCTCGATGCGCAGCGAGGCCAGCTCCTCCCGCATGCCCGACATGGGCGTGAAGCGGACCACGGCCAGCGCCCCGACCGTGCGCCCGACCACTTCGAGCGGGCGGCCATTGGCAAGCTCGACCTCGCGGCGGAAGGGCTCGGCCGCGGCGCGCAGACGGTCGATCTCGCGCTCCAGCGCCATAGCGTCATAGGCCGGCATCCAGTCGCGGAAGGACAGGAAGGCGGCCGGCTCGCGCGGGGCATCGTATTCCCGCGGGATCTGGCCGAGGACTTCGGGCGCCGTGCGGCCGGCATAGGCCACGACACGCTGTTCGGCGGTGGCGATGATGCCGGCCCGCAGCTCGGCCAGGCTCTGCGCATCGGCCAGCTCGCCGCGCAGCCGCTCCGCCTCTTCCAGGAGGCGGGCGCGCTGGCGGATATGCCAGACGGCCATCAGCAGGGCCCCGGCGAGGACCAGCGCCGCCAAGGCGAGCGCAAGTACCATCTCCGGGCTGGCGTTGGCCGCCAGTTGTCCCGCCTGCGTCTGACCCTGCATTCACCGACCCCTTGCGCCGCGTCCCCGTGCGATGATCATGGCGCCGCGCGAGGGGCCCCATGATTCGACGATCCTAGACGGTTTCCCGGCAGGGTGGAATCGCTGGCGCCCCATGTCGTCGACAAGGTTCGCCCGAGCGCGGGCGATCAGTAGCGGTACTGGTCGCTCTTGAACGGTCCCTGCGGCGAAACGCCGATATAATCGGCCTGTTCCTGTGACAGTTCGCTCAACCGCGCGCCGAGCTTGGCCAGGTGCAGCCGGGCCACTTTCTCGTCCAGGTGCTTGGGCAGGACATAGACCTGGTTCTGGTAGACATCGCCCTTGGTGAAGAGCTCGATCTGCGCGAGCGTCTGGTTGGTGAAGCTCGCCGACATGACGAAGGACGGATGGCCCGTCGCATTGCCGAGGTTCAGGAGCCGCCCTTCCGACAGGAGCAGGATGCGCTTGCCGTCGGCAAACTCCACCAGATCGACCTGCGGCTTCACGTTGGTCCACTTCAGGTTGCGCAGGGCGCCGACCTGAATCTCATTGTCGAAATGGCCGATATTGCCGACGATGCACATGTCCTTGAAGCTGCGCATATGCTCCAGCCGGACGACGTCCTTGTTGCCCGTCGTGGTGATGACGATGTCGGCGGTGGGGCCGGCCTCTTCCAGCGTGACGACCTCGAAACCGTCCATCGCCGCCTGCAGGGCGCAGATCGGGTCGACCTCCGTCACCTTGACGCGCGCGCCGGCGCCGGCGAGCGAGGCAGCGGAGCCCTTGCCCACATCGCCATAGCCGCAGACGATGGCGACCTTGCCAGCCATCATCACGTCGGTGCCGCGGCGGATGCCGTCCACCAGGGATTCCTTGCAGCCATACTTGTTGTCGAATTTCGACTTGGTCACGCTGTCATTGACGTTGATGGCGGGGAAGGGCAGGAGGCCCTTCTTCTGCAGCTGGTAGAGGCGGTTGACGCCGGTCGTCGTTTCCTCGGTCACGCCCCGGATGGCATCGCGCTGGCGGGCGAAGAAGCCGGGTGTCTCGGCCATGCGCTTGCGGATCTGCCGGAAGAGGATTTCCTCCTCCTCGTTGCCGGGATTGGACAGGACGTCCTCCCCCGCCTCGGCGCGGGCGCCGATCAGGATGTACATGGTGGCGTCGCCGCCATCATCCAGGATCATGTTGGCGGGCTGGCCGTCCGGCCACTGGAAGATCCGGTCCGTATAGGTCCAGTATTCTTCAAGGCTTTCGCCTTTGATGGCGAAGACGGGCGTGCCCGTGGCGGCAATGGCCGCCGCGGCATGGTCCTGCGTGGAAAAGATGTTGCAGGAGGCCCAGCGCACATCCGCACCCAGGACTTTCAGCGTCTCGATCAGGACGCCGGTCTGGATGGTCATGTGCAGCGAGCCGGCGATGCGGGCGCCCTTCAAGGGCTGATCGGCACCGAACTCGTCGCGGCAGGCCATCAGGCCCGGCATCTCGGTCTCGGCGATGGTGAGTTCCTTGCGGCCCCAGTCGGCGAGCCCGATGTCGTGGACGACGTAGTCTTGTGCGGTCATGGCGAATGAATCCCGATCTTGAAACTGGACCGTGCCTACCAGACTCCGAGACCGACCCGCAAGCCGTATATAACAAAATCCTTATGTCTTTGAGCGCTCGTCAGCGCCCGTAGCGGGCAATCGCCAGGTCCCGGCTGTCGATATCCGTCGGGCGGCCGTCGATGACATCGGCGATCAGCCGGCCGGACCCGCAGCTCATGGTCCAGCCGAGCGTGCCGTGGCCCGTGTTCAGGTAAAGATTGCGGATGGCCGTGGCGCCGATCACCGGGGTGGAGTCCGGCGTCATCGGGCGCAGGCCCGACCAGAAGCGCGCCGCGGCAAGGTCGCCGCCGGGAAACAGATCGCCGACCGAATGCTCCAGCGTGCGCCGCCGGGCCGGCGGCAGATCGGTCGAAAAGCCGGAAATCTCGGCCATGCCGCCCACGCGGATGCGATCCCCGAGCCGTGTGATGGCGATCTTGTAGCTTTCGTCCATGACGGTGGAGACCGGCGCCAGCGCCGCATCGCGGATGGGAATGGTGAGCGAGTAGCCCTTGACCGGATAGACCGGCAACCGGATACCGAAGGGGCGCACCATGCCGGGCGAGTGGCTGCCGAGTGCCACCACCACGGCGTCGTGATCTTCCGCGCCCCGGTCGGTCGTCACGCCGGTGACCGTGCCGCCCGCCTGGCGGATGGCGTGGACCGGGGTGGCGTAGTTCAGCGTGACGCCCCGCTGCTCGGCCATCGCGGCCAGCGCCGTCGTGAAGATATGGCAATCGCCCGTTTCGTCCTGCGGCGTGCGCAGCCCGCCGGCGATCTTGTGCGCCACCCGCGCCAGCGCGGGCTCGGTGGCGATGCAGCCTGCCGGATCCAGGATCTCGTATGCGACGCCGTCGGCGGCCAGCGCCTTGACGTCCTTGGCCGATGCATCCACCTGGGCCTGCGTGCGGAAGAGCTGGAGCGTGCCCTTCTGTCCCGCATCGTAGGCGATGCCTGTCTGCCCGCGCAGTTCGGCCAAGCACTCCCGGCTGTAGCTCGCCAGCCGCAGCATGCGGCTCTTGTTGATCGCGTAATCGCGTGCGTTGCAATTGGCGAGCATGCGCAGCAGCCAGTTCAGCATGGCGAGGTCTGGCTTGGGCCGCAGGATCAGCGGCGCGTGCTCCATGAAGAGCCAGGTCAGCGCCTTGCGCGGAATGCCGGGCGCTGCCCAGGGCGAGGCATAGCCGAAGGAAACCTGGCCGGCATTGGCGAAGCTCGTCTCCAAAGCCGGCCCGGCCTGACGTTCATAGACCGTCACCGTATGACCGGCCGCATTGAGGTACCATGCGGTGGTGATGCCGACGACGCCGCCGCCGAGAACTGCGATCTTCATGGCCTGGCTCCTTGCGGATCGACGAAGCGGCGCTGGAAGCGCGATCCCAGCGACGTCAGGATTTCATAGGATATGGTGCCGGCATCCTGCGCAACGGCGTCGAGGCTGCGCCCCGGGCCGATCAGCTCGACCATGTCGCCGGGTTGCAGATCGGGCGCGTGCGTCGCATCGAGGATGATGCTGTCCATCGAGACCCGGCCGATGAAATCCAGCCTGCGGCCCTGCCACAGGGCGGCGCCGCAGTTCGACTGGCTGCGATGCCAGCCATCGGCATAGCCGACCGGAATCGTCGCCAGGCGCATGGGGCGCTCGGCCCGCCGCGTGAAACCGTAGCCGATCCCCGCGCCGGCCGGCACCGTGCGCAGCTGCGTGACGGGCGCCTCCACGGTGACGACCGCCTCCATGGGATTGCCCACCCCTATGGCAACTTCGGCGCCCGGATGGGGTGCGCCGCCATACAGCGCGATGCCCGGCCGCACGAGGTCGAAGCGATAGTCGGGCCCCAGGAAAAGGCCGCCCGAATTGGCCAGCGAGCGCCGGGCAGGCGGAAAGCGGCCTGCAATCTCGCGGAAGGTGTTGAGCTGCGCATCATTGGCCGGGTGGTCCGGCATATCGGCGCAGGCCAGGTGGCTCATGACGAGGGTCAACTCCAGCCCGTCCAGCCCGTCCAGCCCGTCCGACTGCGCCGCCAGCCATGCGGCGTCCTCGGGCGGGAGGCCAAGGCGCGACATGCCACTATCCAGCTGGATCACCGCGGGAAGGCGCTGCCCGTGCCGGTGCGCCAGGCGGCGCCATGCGGCGATCTGGTGGAGGGCGTTCAGGACGGGCGTGACGCCGGCCCGGTAGGCAAGCTCCTCCGCGCCCGGCTGAAGCCCGTTCAGGACAAGGATTTCCGCCGATCCGCCCAGCGCCTCGCGCAATGCGATGGCCTCGCCAAGCTGTGCCACGAAGAAGCTGGTGCAACCTTCCCGGACAAGCGTCTGCGCCACCGGCACCGCGCCCAGCCCATAGGCATCCGCCTTGACGATGCCGGCGACAGCGGCCCCATGCGCGGCCTGGACGAGCCGCCGGTAGTTGCGGCGCAGCGCCGACAGATCGACCGTCAGGCGGCCCGCACCCGTCACGACGTCAGGCGTCTCGCCCTGTGGCATGTCGCTTGGAATGGCCATGACCCGAACCCCGACCAACGGTTGCTGCACGGGACAGAATGACGGAAGAAGCGGCGAATGTTTTGCCTTCCATGCGACGATTCATCGAATATGATGAGCCAAACGCAACAGTCTGCGAAAGCTGCACAAGAATGGCCCAACTCGACCGGATCGACCGGGCAATCATCCGGGCCCTGCGCCAGGATGGGCGCATGACCAACGCGGCCCTGGCCCAGACGGTCGGCCTGTCGGCATCTGCCTGCCTGCGCCGGGTGCAGCTTCTGGAGGAGCGGCGGATCATCCGGGGCTATACGGCCCTGGTGTCCGGCCCCGCTGCGGCCGATACCCATGTGGTGATCGTCCGCATCAGCCTGGAGCGGCAAACGGAGGATGTGTTGAACCGCTTCGAGGCCGAAGTCCTGAAACATCCGGAAATCCGCGAATGCTACCTGATGACCGGCGAGGAAGATTACCTGATCCGGCTGGAGGTCGGCGGCGCGGGCGATTATGAGCGCGTCCACAAGGAGATCCTGTCCCGCCTGCCGGGCGTGACGCGCATCAACTCGGCCTTCGCGATCCGCAGCGTACTGTAGCGTTCAGGCGCGGGGCGGCACGTCCCAGCTTTCGCCCGCGAGCATGGGCCGGAAACGTGACGCGGCAATGTCACGGGCCGCCAGCGCCGCCAGAAGCGCTTGGCGGGGCGCGTCGATGGCTTCGTCCGTTAACTGGAAGGTGGACCAGTGGTGCCCGGCGGCAAAGGCGGCATTGCACAGGACCATGCCCTCCACCGCTTCTTCCGGCCCCTGGTGCTGGCCTTTCATGAACCAGCGCGGCTCATAGGCGCCGATCGGCAGCACGGCCAGGCGGAAGCTGCCATATAGGCGGGCGGCCTCCCGGTAATTGATGCCGTCGTGAAAGCCGGTATCGCCGATATGGTAGATCCGGCCGGCCGGCGTCTCGACCACAAAACTCGCCCACAGCGCCATGCGGCGGTCCCGCGTGCCGCGGGCCGACCAGTGATGCGCCGGTTCGATATGAACGGTCGCCCTTTCGTTCACCGCAACCTTGTCGCCCCAGTCGCCCGTGATGACGCGCATGCCCGGCACGGAATCGGCGAGGATCGTATCGTTGCCGAGCGGCGTGACGACCAGCGGATCGTGCGCGGCATGGAGCTGGCGCAGCGTCTCCACGTCCAGATGATCGTAGTGATTGTGGCTGAGGAGGATGAGGTCGATCTTCGGCAGGGCGCCGAAGGCGATACCGGGCTCGATGACCCGCTTCGGGCCGGCGAAGCGGACCGGGGATGCGCGTTCAGACCAGACGGGGTCGGTCAGAATGTTGAGGCCCGCCACCTGGATGAGCATGGTCGCGTGGCCGACCATGGTGATCCGCAGATCGTCGATGCGCGGTTGCGGAACGGCGGAGGGGTAGGGGCTCTCGACCCGGCTCGGCCAGGTGGCGCGCGCGCCGTTGAAGCGCCAGCGCAGAAGGTCCAGGAAAGCGCGGGGCTCTTCGCCGCCGGGATTGAAGAAGCGCGTCCCGTCGAAATGGTCGCTGACGGGCCCCGAATAATAGCGGTTGCCCGCTTGCGCATGTCGCATGCCGAGCCCCATCGTGGCGGCAAGGGCCGAGAAGCCCGTCAATCGGATCAGTTGTCGTCGGTTCATCGCCCGCACGTTAGGCGAGCGGCGGCGCCACGGATAGTCTTGCCGAACGCAGATCAAGCAGCCGTGTGAAGACGGCTCGTCCATGGGATATCGATACGGGCGGACCTATATATATGAGCATGGGCCAGCGCGGCCACAGACCATCGGAAGGTTGAATGAGATGAGCGTCGCCTTCGTGAAGGAGCCGAACGAGGACCAGGTCGAGGCGCTGCCGGAGCGCGAACTGGGAAGCGAGCCGAATTTCGTGACCCCGCGTGGCCTTGCCCTCCTGGACGCGGAGATCGACGGCAACGAGGAAAAGCTGGACCTTGCACGCGCCGCCGGCGACAAGATCGCCATGGCCATGATCAACCGGGACCTGCGCTATTTCCGCGCCCGCCGCTCCACGGCCCAGCCCGTCACGCCGCAGCCGGACAGCGACACCGTCCAGTTCGGGCATCGCGTGTCGATCGGCCGGGCCAAGGGCACGGTGCAGACCTTCCAGATCGTCGGGATTGACGAGGCCGATCCGGCGCGGGGGCTGATTTCCTATCTGTCGCCGCTGGCCCGCCAGCTCGTCGGCAAGGAAGAGGGCGAGACGGTCCGCATCGGGCCCGACACGGCGCGCATCCTGGCGATCGCCCTTCCGGAAGACGCGCCGGAACCGTCGCGACACGGCTGATGTGGCGCGCCTGAAAGGCACCGGCGTTCAGCCGGTCGATCCCATGTCGCTCTCCTCATCACCCTCCACCGGCGGGAGCGCACCGCTGCCGGGCGTCGCGTCGGGATTGGTGAGTTCGGGCTTTGCATGCGGCCCGGCCGCAGGCGGGGTGTCGCCTTCGTGCGGCGTCTGCCCATCGGATGCGGTGTCCGGTTTGACCTTGTCGTCCGGGGAGGGGTGTTCCTGAGCCATGCAGCTTTCCTTTCCTGTCCAAGGCCAAGAATAGGAAGCTGGACGGCGGCGGACAGGCGGGTGCAGCGCTTTACCCGAACCGGCCCAGAGCAGGCCCAATGCGAGGCCGGTGGGCCGGGCCTGTCCGGTCGGGGGTCTTATTTCGTCAGCCGCCCGGCCTATTCCTTCACGGCGCCCGTCATGGACGAGACGTAATAGTCCACGAAGAAGGAATAGAGGATCACGACCGGGAGCGAGCCGAGCAGCGCGCCCGCCATGAGCGAGCCCCATTCATAGACGTCGCCGCGCACGAGTTCGGTCAGGACGCCGACCGGGATGGTCTTGTTCTCGGACGACTGGATGAAGGTCAGCGCGTAGATGAACTCGTTCCAGGACAGGGTGAAGGCGAAGATGCCGGCCGAAATCAGGCCGGGGATCGCCAGCGGCAGGACGATCTTGGTCAGGATCTGCCAGCGCGTCGCACCGTCGACCAGCGCGCTTTCTTCCAGCTCGAAGGGGATGGAGCGGAAATAGCCCATCAGGAGCCAGGTGCAGAAGGGGATGAGGAAGGTCGGGTAGGTGAGGATAAGGGCCAGGCGCGAATCGAAGATGCCGACCTGGAAGACGATGAAGGCGAGCGGGATGAACAGGATGGATGGCGGCACGAGATAGGCCAGGAAGATCATAAGGCCCGTCACCCGGGCGCCCGTGAAGCGCACCCGCTCGATGGCATAGGCCGCGAAGACCGACGCGCCGAGCGACAGGAACGTGGAGGCCACCGCGACGATCATCGTGTTCCACAGCCAGCCCGGATAGGAGGTCTCGAACAGGAGGTAGCGGATGTGGTCGAGCGTCGGGCGCACCACCCAGAAGGGGCTGTAGGCCTGGTAATTGGTGAGCTGATCGTTCGGCTTCACCGCCGTGATGGCCATCCAGTAGAAGGGGAAGAGCAGCACGAACAGGAAGACGACGAGCGGCAGGTAGATGACGAGGATGCGTCGTGCCAGCGTATCGTGATGCGACATGCCGACGATGTCGTCGACGACGACGGGGCTGTTCTGGGTCGTATCGGTCATAATGGAAAGAGCCTCTCGCGCGTCTGGATCAATCGGAGCCGCCCTGCTGCCACTTGCGGCGCTGCAGGCCGAAGAAGCTGAACAGGATGGCGGCGAGCAGGAAGGGGATCATCGCCACGGCGATGGCCGCGCCCTCGCCGAGCTGACCCCCCGGAATGCCGCGCTGGAAGGACAGGGTGGCCATCAGATGCGTCGCATTGACCGGGCCGCCGCGCGTCAGAACGTAGATGAGCTGGAAGTCTGTGAAGGTGAACAGGACCGAGAAGGTCATGACCACCGCGATGATGGGGGTGAGGAGCGGCAGCGTCACGTTGCGGAACCGCTGCCAGGAGGTGGCCCCGTCCAGCGCGGCTGCCTCGTGCAGGGATTGCGGGATGGTCTGCAGTCCGGCCAGGAGCGAGATCGCCACGAAGGGAATGCCGCGCCAGACATTGGCGGCGATGACCGAGGCCCGGGCATTGGTCGGATCACCCAGGAAGTTGATGGGCGCGTCGATGATGCCCCACTGCATCAGCACCCAGGAGATGATCGAGAACTGGCTGTCGAAGATCCACCAGAAGGCCAGCGCCGACAGGACGGTCGGCACGACCCACGGAAGCAGGATGATGGCCCGGACGAGGTTCTTGAACGGCAGATGCTCGTTCAGGATGATGGCGAGCCACAGGCCGAGGCCGAACTTCAGGACCGAGGCGACGAAGGTGTAGAGGATGGTGTTGAAGACCGACATCCAGAACACGGAATCATCGAGAAGATAGGCGTAGTTCTCGAGCCCGATGAAGATGCCCGGCCGGCCGATCCGCGTATCGGTGAAGCCCAGCCACACGCCCAGACCCAGCGGGTAGGTCAGGAAGCAGAGAAGGAAGACGGCCGCCGGCAACATGAACATGAGCCCGAGGCCGTTTCGGCTTTGCGAAAGGCGCTCGAGGAATGAGGGTCTGGCGGCACTCTGCGTATCGGACATGGTGGTCACTTCCCGTTGATGGGGCAGGGGTGGCCGGGCCCCTGGCGGGGCCCGGCCATCGACGCGTCGTCGTATGGGTCAGGTCAACGGTAGTAGCGGCTGGCCCGGCGCTCGGCGTTGGACATCGCCTCTTCCGGGCTGCGCTGGCCGGTCACCGCTTCGGCGAACATGTCGACCAGCACGTAATCGGCCATGGTTCCGGCCGAGGCGGAGCCGAGCGGGCCGGCATAGCCGTTCGGCCGCAGGCTGGCCGACGCGCGCGAATACGGCACATGGATCGGGTTCGACGTCCAGACCGGATTGCTCTCATAGGCCCGGAGCGGCTGGCAGCAATAGGCGTTAGCGCCCTGCACCCAGGCGTTCATCTGGTCATTGCCGTAGATGAACTTCAGATAGGCCTTGGCAGCTTCCGGATACTGCGTGTGCTGGAAGACCGACATGGTCGATGCCTGGTGCAGCTCCACCGACTCGCCCACCGGGCCGATCGGCAGGTTGACCGAACGCATGTCCGCGGCAAGCTCGGCGAGCGCCGGATCCTTCAGCGCGGCGTAGTACATGGACACGCCATTGGCCGTCAGCGACACCTGGCCGGCCAGGAAGGCGCGGTTGTTGTTGACGTCCAGCCAGCTTTCCGTGCCGGGGATGAAGGTCTTGTAGAGCTCCTGCGCGTAGCGGATGGCCGCCAGGGTCTCCGGGCTGTTGATGGTCACGTTGCCCTGTTCGTCGACCATCTTGCCGCCATGGCTCCACAGGAGCCAGTGGGCGTAGTTGTTGCCATCGCCCACAGCCTTGCCGTGCGGGAAGCCGGCCGGCGTTCCCTTGGCCTGCATCGCCTTGCAAAGTTCCAGGAAGCCGTCCGTGTCCTTGGGGAACTCGCTGAAGCCGGCGGCCTTCATGTGGCTGTCGCGGTAGCAGATGGCGTTGCCGATGGCGCAGAGCGGCAGCGCGATGAAGGTGTTGTCGCGCTTGGCATAGCCTTCCAGGCCGGGGTACCAGCCGCCATCCCGCGCGCCGAGATACTCGCCGAGCTCGGTCAGGTCCAGGAGCTTGTCGGGGTACTGGTGCGGATCGTCGAACCAGCTCATCACGATGTCCGGGCCGGAGCCGACATTGGCCGCGACGGCCGCCTTCGGACGGACGTCCTCCCAGCTTTCCTTGTCGATGCGCACCTCGACGCCCGTCGCCTCCGTGAAGGCCTTCGTATTGGCCAGGAAGGCTTCTTCCTCTGCCGGTACGAAGGGCACCCAGCGCAGGACGCGCAGCGAGGCGCCCGCCTCGGGCGTGTAGGTGGGTTCCGCCGCCTGGGCGAAGGCATTGCCGATAGTGAAGCGCCCGCCGAAGGCCGCTCCCGCGGCCAGGCCCGCCGTTCCGGCGAGCACGTTTCTGCGCGTGATCTTCATGGTTCGTTTCCTCCCAGTCTCCGGGTTTCCTCCCAGAGGGTCCCGCGCACCCGAAGCGACGCGGTGCCCCGTATCGTCAATCGACCAGGCGCTTGCCGCTGGCCGCATCGAAGAGATGGATCGCGGCCGGATCGACCCGGACGTGGATCGTTTCGCCGGGGGCGACCATGACGCGCTCGCGGAACACGCAGCTCACCTCGGCCTGGCCGAGCCTGGCGACGACCTGGCTCTCGTAGCCCGTGGGCTCGATGACGACGACCTGCAGCGGCACGCCCTCGGGTGCGAGGGTCATGGCCTCCGGGCGCATGCCGTAGACGAGTTCCTTGCCGGCGGCCGAGGCGGGAACGCGCCCGACCGGCAGGACGACGCCGTCTGCCGTCACGAAGCGGCTTTGATCGGACGGGTCGATCCGGCCGGTGATCATGTTCATGGCAGGCGAGCCGATGAAGCCGGCCACGAAGAGATTGGCCGGCCGGTCGTAGAGCTCCAGCGGCGCGCCGATCTGCTCGACGATGCCGTCATGCATGACGACGATCTTGTCGGCCATGGTCATGGCCTCGATCTGGTCGTGCGTCACGTAGACCGTCGTCGTGGTCAGCCGCTGGTGCAGGTTCTTGATCTCGGCGCGCATGGAGACGCGCAGCTTGGCGTCCAGGTTGGACAGGGGTTCGTCGAAGAGGAACACCTGTGGATCGCGGACGATGGCCCGGCCCATCGCCACGCGCTGGCGCTGGCCGCCCGAAAGCTGGCGCGGGAAGCGGTCGAGAAGATGCGACAGGCCCAAAATCTGTGCCGCCGGCCGGACTTTCTCCTCGATCTGGGCGGACGAGGCGCCCTTCAGCTTGAGCGAGAAGGCCATGTTGTCGGCCACGGTCATATGCGGGTAGAGCGCGTAGTTCTGGAACACCATGGCGATGTCCCGATCCTTGGGGGGCAGGTCGTTGACGACCTTGTTGCCGATCCGCACCTCACCGCTGGTGATGTGCTCCAGCCCCGCCAGCATGCGCAGGAGGGTGGATTTGCCGCAGCCGGACGGGCCGACCAGGATGACGAATTCGCCATCGGCAATGTCGATGTCGACGCCCTTGATGACCGGGTGCGAGCCGTAGTTCTTCCGCACGTCGACGATATCGACTGATGCCATTTACGTTTCCTCCCTCGCGGGCGGCGCGCCATGGCGCGTCCCGTCTCCGCTTAACTTCGCTCCCCTTGCCGCGGCGCCCTCGAAGGGCGCAGCGTCTCAGCCGCGCCCGACGAAGGGCATTCTGTTGGCCATGACGGTCATGGTCAGCACATTGGCGCTCAGCGGCAGCCCGGCCATGTAGACGACCGCTTCGCCGACCAGGCGCGGGTCGATCGTCGGCTCGGCCGCATAGCCGCCATCCGCCTGCAGGACGCCCTTCGACATGGATTGGGTCATGTCGCTGGCGGCATTGCCGATATCGATCTGGCCGCAGGCGATGTCGAAGCTGCGGCCGTCCAGCGAGGTCGCCTTGGTCAGCCCCGTGATCGCATGCTTGGTCGCCGCATAGGGCGCCGAGTTGGGGCGCGGCGTCGTCGCCGAGATGGAGCCGTTGTTGACGATGCGGCCGCCTTGGGGCGACTGCGCCTTGAACTGCCGGATCGCGGCCTGTGTGCACAGGAAGGCGCCCGTCAGATTGGCGGCGACCACGGTGTTCCACTCTTCGAAGGTCAGGTCCTCGATCATCTTGGACGGGGCGTTCACCCCGGCATTGTTGACGAGGAGATCCAGCCGTCCGAAGCGCTCGACCACGCTGGAAAAGAGCGCCGCGACCGCATCGGGCCGGGTGATGTCTGCGGCGATCGCCGCCACCTGGCCGACGTCCGACAGTTCCTGTGCGGCCGCTTCCAATACGTCGATGCGCCGTCCGGTGATCACGACGCCGTAGCCGTCGCGCGCCAGTTCCCGCGCGATGGCCTTGCCGACCCCGGTTCCCCCGCCGGTGACGATGGCGATCTTGCCCGTGCCCCTGCGCTCCTGCGCCATCGATACGCTCTCCATCTCTGTCCCGCTCATGCCCTGCCTTGCGCCTATGCCGCGACCTTGCCGCCGAGCTCATCCTCGATATGGGCGCGGATGATGGCGTCGAAATCGGTCTCGGCCGTGAAGCCGAGTTCGCGGGCGCGGCGCGCCTCGAAATTGGTGGCCCAGCCCGCGACGATACGCTGGATGGTGGCGTCGGGCTCGTGGCGGATCAGCCGGACGGCCTTGTCGCCCGCCACGCGGCGCAGCGCTTCGATCTCCTCGCCCACCGTGGCCGACAGGCCGGGCATGGTCAGGTTGATGCGCGGTCCGACGGGCGCCAGGTCCATGGTCGCGGCATGGATGAAGAAGCCGACGGCAGAGCGCGGGCTGGCGAACCAGTGGCGGACGCTCTCGTCCACCGGCAACACGGCCTCCTGGCCGACCAGCGGCTCGCGCAGGATGTTGGAGAAGAAGCCCGACGCGGCCTTGTTCGGCGTGCCGGGACGGATGCAGATGGTCGGCAGGCGGATGCCGATCCCCTGCAGGAACCCCTTGCGGGAATAATCGGCCAGGAGCAGTTCGCCGATGGCCTTCTGGGTGCCGTAGCTGGTGAGGGGGTAGAGCGCGAAATCCTCCGCGATCGTTTCCTCGAACGGCGCGCCATAGACGGCGATGGAAGATGCATAGACGACGCGCGGCTGGTAGGGCGCCTTCAGGCCCTCCTGGCGGATTGCCTCGAGCAGCGCCTGGGTGCCGGCCAGGTTGACGCGGTAGCCCTTGTCGAAATCGGCCTCGGCCTCTCCCGACACGACCGCTGCCAGATGGATGATCAGGTCCGGCCGGCCGGCGATCAGCCGTTCCGCCACGCCGGCATCCGACAGGTCCGCCGCCTCGCAGGCCGCTGTCGCGGCCAGGGATGCGGGGGCCGTCGGGGCCACCACGTCCACCAGAGTGAACCGCTCGACCGGCTGGCCGAGAACGGCCGGCTCGGCCGCGATCTTGTCCAGGATCTTGCGGCCGACCATGCCTGCCGCGCCGATCATCAGTAGATGCATCGCTTCTATCCGCTCCTTGCCCGGGGCACCGCCGCCGGGGCACTGCTACGATCTTGCGTGGTCTGGGGAGGGGTCAGCCCGCGGGGGCTGCGTTCGCACGGCGCCGCGCGGCTTGCGAGCGCAGCATATGCCAAACGTGCCGACGGTCATGGACTGACATCGTTTCCCCCCATCATGGTCCGGCGAAGCCCGCTTTGCGGGTCCTGCGACCGGGCCGTGTCTCCTGCAGGGCCGCCTGTTGCGGCCTTCTTGCACATGCGCCTTGGCAGCGCTTGCATTAGGCCTAGCGAATTGCGATCACTCTGCCAAGCGTCATCTGGCAGCGCTGCCAAAAAAAGTATGATGATAAGGATCGGCCGATCAGGCCGGCCTTCGGACGCCACGTCGTCCGCTCCTGGGGAGGGGCCGTTGAGCAGGAAGGACCGTGGGTTGCGCGGGCTGGAAACAGCCGCCGTGACGTTGCAGGATGTCAGCCTGGAGGCCGGCGTCGGCGCCAGTACAGTGTCACGCGTGGTGCGCAAGAAGGGGTCTGTTTCGCCCCCGACGCGCGACCGTGTCATGGCCGCCATCCAGAAGCTCGGCTACGTGCCCAACCGCCTCGCGGGAGGGCTGGCTTCGGCCGGATCGAACCTTGTCGGCATCGTCATTCCTTCGCTACACAATGTCGTGTTTCCGGACCTCCTCCAGGGCGTGACGCGCCAGCTCGACCAGACCGGGCACCAGGCGGTGATCGCCGTCACGGATTATTCAAAAGAGCGTGAGGAAGCGCTCATCGCCTCCATGCTCGCCTGGCGGCCTGCGGCCTTGATGGTCGTCGGGCTCGACCATACGCCGGGCACGCGGCGCATGTTGGCGGCATCTCATATCCGCATTGCCGAACTGCTCGACCTGGACGGGGAGGGGATCGACATCGTCATCGGCTTTTCCCATGCGCAGGCAGGGCGCGAGTCGGCCCGTCACCTTCTGTCGCGTGGGTACCGGCGCATCGCCTTTATCGGGCGTGATTTTGCCAACGACACGCGCAGCGGCAAGCGCTGCGAAGGGTTCCGTTCGGTCCTGCGCGCGGAAGGGCTGGATTTCGTGGCGATCGAACAGCTGGAGGGCGAATCCTCGACCGAGGCAGGCCGGGCGGCAGCCGGGCGGCTCATCGAACGCCACCCGTCCATCGACGCCTTCTTCTGCTCCAACGATGACTATGCCGTCGGAGCACTTTTTCATTGCATGGCAAAGGGAATCGCCGTGCCGGGCCGTCTCGGCATCATGGGGTGCAACGGGCTGGATATCGGCCGCTCGGCCCCGCTCCCGCTGACGACGCTGCTGACCCCGCGCGTCGAGGTGGGCGAAATGGCCGCCCGGCTGGTCTTTGCGCAGGGGCCGGCGCAGCGCGTCGCGGTGGGCTTCACCCTCGTTCCGGGCGCCACCGCCTGATCAAACGAGAAAGGCTCCGGCCTGATGGACCGGAGCCTTCTCTATCATCCCGGCGCAGAGTGCACCGGCATCCCCCGATCCTGTATCAGGCGAGACCGAGGAAGCTGAGAATGGCAATGACGACGACGATGACGCCGATGATGTAGAAGATATTCACCGCGATACTCTCCTGTTTGTGTCGGATCATGCAACGCGGTGTGCGGCATTCTGTTCCATGCGGCGATCGGCCCGGCCTTACTGGGCGGCAGCGTCGGGCACCGTGATCCCGCGTGCGGCAAGCCAGTCGCGCATCTGGCCGATCTCCTGTTCCTGCGCGGTGATCACCTCCTGCGCGAGATGGCGGGTGAACGGATCCTTGCCGTGCTTGAGGACGATCTGTGCCATGTCGATGGCGCCCTGATGATGCGGGATCATCCCGAGGACGAAGGCGACATCGGGGTCGGGATTGGCGATCCCCTCCATCATCGGCCCATGCATCCGCTCCATGGCCGCCGCATAGTCGGCTCCGGCCTCGTCCCCGACCCCGGCCCCTGGCGCTGCCACCTCGCTATCGGCCATGGCGCCGTGGCCGGCATGGTTCTGCTCCGCGGTCTGAGCCGCGCCGGGGCCAGCCAGGGCACCGAGGACGAGAAGGGCGAAAAAGGCTTTGCGGGACATGAATCATCTCTCCTGAAAGTTCGGTCCGTCAGATCGGACGCAGGCCCCGAGCTGCACCTTGCCATGATGGTAAGGTCAAGAGAGCGGAGCATGGCCTGCGAGGAGGCCGGGGCGCCGGTAACCTTCGGTTCAGTATACGCTCCTAAAAAAACAACTTGCGCCACTTGCGGTGATGGGTTCAGAACATCCCATCTTAAGGGTGTCTTATGAATACGTTCCATGTCGGCCGCCAGTTTGCCGGGCGCCTCGCCATCGTCCTGACGGGTATCGTCCTTCTGGCTCTCGCCATCGCCGCGACGATCGGCTTCGGGCCGTCCTCGATCGAGGAAGGGCCGCTGGAGCGCGGGCAGGAGATCATCCTGGGCGCGACGGTCGTGTTCTTCATCGGCGCGACCATCTGGCAACGGGGCGCGGGGCGGCTGGCGAGCTTTGGATTGGTGCTCCTGGGGATCGTCTTCTTCCTGCGCGAGCTGGAGCTTCCGGTCCGTGGCCCGGTGACGGCCTATCTGAACACCGATGCGTTCCGGCTGCACGAAACCATCGCCATCCTGGCGCTGCTCCTGCCCTATCTTGCCTTGCGCCTGCGGCTTCTGCCCGAATTCTGGTCCTATGCCGTCAAGCTGCGCGGCTGGCCCTTCGTCGTCGCCGCCGTGCTCGTGCTTCTGGGCGCTGCCGCCGAAGCGTCGGTCCCGCATCTGCCCATGCCGGAGCTCGGCGTCTTCCTGGAGGAGACGTTCGAGACGCTGGGCTATGCGGTTCTGCTTTGCCTCAGCGTCCATGTCTTCGGCGCCGCCCTGCGGCAGAATGCCGGCGCGGCCGAGGATCCGCGTTCCTGCCTGGCTACACCGCGCCGCTGAAGCGGCGCGTGGCTTCGAGCCGGAAGCGGTCGAAGACGGCCGAGACGAGCCGCACGAAGGGCCGGCCCGCCCTGGTGACGGCAATGACCCCGTCCGCAATCTCCACCAGCCCGTCCAGGACGAAGGGGCGCAGCAGCGCCATCTCGTCCGCGAAGCCGCTTGCCAGGCTGCCGAGATCCGCCCGGAAATTGCACATGAGTGCCTCGATGATGGCGGCGCGGCGCCGGTCGTCCAGGCCGAGCGCATGGCCGCGCCGGGTTGCGAGCGTGCCGCCGGCAATGCTGCGTCCATAGGCGCCGATCTCCGGCTCGGATTGGGCGAAGCCGCCGGGAAGCTGCGAGATGGCCGAGGCGCCCAATCCGATCAGCGTCGGCCGATCGTCATCCGTATAGCCCTGGAAATTGCGATGCAGCCGGCCGGAGCGGGCGGCCTTGGCCAAGGGGTCGCAGAAGCGTGCGAAATGATCGATCCCGATGGGTACGTAGCCGAAATGGGCGAGCCGGGCCGATACCGTATCGTGCAGCTTCAGGCGTTCCGCCGGGCCCGGCAGACGGGCCGCATCGATCAGGCGCTGATTGGCGCGGCGTTCCGGCAGATGCGCGTAGCCGTAGCAGGCAATGCGGTCGGGCGACAGCGCGGCGACCGCCTGGCACGTGGCGTCGAGGCTTTCGACGCTCTGGCCGGGCAGGCCGTAGATCAGGTCCATGTTGATCCGGGAAATGCCGACGCCCCGCAGCATGGACACCGCCGTCGCAACCGTCTCCATGGGCTGGAGCCGGCCGATCGCTTCCTGCACGGCGGGGTGCGTATCCTGCACGCCGAGGCTCGCCCGGTTCACGCCCATGCGGGCCAGCCCGTCGCAAAGGAGCGGCGTCACCTGGCGTGGGTCGAGCTCGATCGCGTGCTCGACCAGCGCGCCGAAATCGAAGGCCTGCGCCAGGGCAGCGTGGACATCGGCCAACCCTTCCGGGCCCAGGATGGACGGCGTGCCGCCGCCCCAGGCGATGCGCGCCGCCGGGATGCGGCCGGGCAGGGCGTCGGCCACCAGCCCGATTTCCGCGACGAGGTGCCGGCGGTAGGTCTCGATCACGTGGTCACGCCGCGCCACCTTGGCGTGGCATCCGCAATAGTGGCAGAGCTGCCGGCAATAGGGCACGTGGAGGTAAATCGAGACGGCCTCGCCCAGCGGCAGGGCCGACAGCCAGCTGCGGTACTCGGCCGGCCCCACGGCGGCGCTGAAATCGGCTGCCGTGGGGTAGGAGGTATAGCGCGGCACGGACTGGCCGGCGTAACGGGCGGCCGGATCCGGGCTCACGCGGGACGCCCTGTGCCACGCCCGCCCGGTTCGACGGTGGGCTGCGGAAGGGCGGAGGCGGCCCGGTCCTCCCGCATCTCGAACCACATCGCGTTCAGGATGGCGAAGGCGCAGGCAAGGCCGACGCCCAGGATCCACGAAAAATACCACATGTTCGGTCCGTCCTCAGTAGGCGTTGGGGTTGCGGGCGATCGAGTCCGCCGTGACGGGTCCGCGCATCACGCGGTAGACCCAGGCGGTGTAGACGAGCACCAGCGGCAGGAAGACGATGGTCGCGGCCAGCATGATGAAGAGCGTGAGATGGCTGGACGAAGCGTCCCAGACGGTCAGGCTCATGGCCGGATCGAGCGAAGACGGCAGCAGGAACGGAAAGATCGACAGGCCGACCGTCGCGATGATGCCGAAGATCGACAGGCTGGAGGCGAGGATGGTGAGGACCGTCTGCCGGCTGCCGATCAGCAACAGGCCGAGCACCGCGCCGGCAAAACCCAGCGCCGGGGCGGCCAGCATCCAGGGATGGGCGGCGTAATTGGCGAGCCAGGCGCCGTCCTGCACCGCGACCGTCTTGGCAAGCGGGTTGGAGGGAAGTGCGGCCATGACGGCGCTGGTCAGGCTGTAGCCGGAAATGCCGTAGGCCACCCACACGCCACCGAGGGCGAAGAGCACGATGGTCGCCACCGCGGCCATGCGGCCATAAAGAGCGGCGCGGCGCGCCACGGGACCTTGCGTGCGCGCGGCGATGATGCCGCCCGCATGCATGACGAGCATGGAGACGCTGACGAGGCCGCACAGGAGCGCGAAGGGCTGCAGCAGCCCGAAGAAGCTGCCCGTATAGCGCGGGCGCAATGCCGCATCGAGCCCGAAGGGGACGCCGGTTATCACGTTGCCCACGGCCACGCCGAAGATCAGCGCCGGCACGAAACCGCCGATGAAGAGCGCCCAGTCCCAGCTTTGCCGCCAGCGCGCGCCGGGCATCTTGCCCCGGAACTTGAAGCCGACCGGGCGCAGGATGAGCGCCAGGAGGACGGTGATCATGGCAAGGTAGAAGCCGCTGAAGGAGACGGCGTAGAGCATCGGCCAGGCCGCGAATATGGCGCCGCCGCCGAGCACCAGCCAGACCTGGTTTCCTTCCCAGGTCGGGCCGATCAGGTTGAGAAGGATCCGACGTTCGGCATCCGTGCGGGCGACGAAGGGCAGGAGCGCTCCGACGCCGAGGTCGTAGCCGCCGGCAATGGCGAAGCCGATGAGCAGGATGCCGAGCAGCGCCCACCAGATGAGCCGCATCGTTTCATAGTCGAGAGGGATGGATGTCATGTCCGTGACGTCTTTCGTGGCGGGTTTTTAGTGGCGGTCGGGCGCGGCGGCGGCGGTCTGCGGCAGGTGCGCGCCGCCCGTCAGCCCGTCGATCAGCGGGTTGCGATCGCCTGGGCCGGCCTTGATGACCTTCAGCATCAGGAAGACCATGATGATCGCCAGCGCCGTGTAGAGCGTCACGAAGAAGGCGAGGCTGATGGCAAGGCTGGTGACCGACAGGTCGGACGCCGCATAGAAGGTGGGCAGCACGCCCTCCACGGCCCAGGGCTGGCGGCCATATTCGGCGATGAACCAGCCCGCTTCGATGGCGACCCAGGGCAGCGGCAGCGTGACGACCGCCAGCCGCAGGAAGCGCCGGCTTTCCACGATCTGATGCTTGCAGGCGAGGAAGAAGGCGAAGGCGAAGAAGCCGATGAAGAAGAAGCCGAGCGCGACCATGATCCGGAAGGACCAGAAGAGCGGCGCGACGCCGGGGACGGTATCGAAGGCTGCCTGCGTGATCTCTTCCGGCGTGGCGTTGAGGATGTCGGAGCGGTAGCGCTTCAACAGGAGCGCATAGCCGAGATCCTGCCAGCTCTGCGCAAAGCGCGTGCGCGCCGCTTCGTTGCTGCCATCGGCCCGGATGTCCTGCAGCGCGCCATAGGCGTTCAGCCCGCTGCGGATCCGCTGGCCGGCCACCTCGACGAGATCGAGAATACCGGGCACCTCGCCGCTCAAGGAGCGCGTCGCGATGATGCCGAGAGCATAGGGGACCTGCAATTCCCAGCTATTGTGCCCCTGGCCGGGAATGGCGAAGAGGTTGAAGCCGGCCGGGGCCGCCTCGGTGTGCCACATGGCCTCCATAGCGGCCAGCTTCATCTTCTGGTGCTGGGTCGCGGCATAGCCGCTTTCGTCGCCCAGGACGACGACCGACAGCGACGCGGCAAGGCCGAAGCTGGCCGCCACCGCGATGGAGCGCTTGGCAAGATCCAGATGGCGTCCGCGCAGGATGAACCAGGCGCTCACCGTGATGACGAAGACCGCGCCGGTGACATAGCCCGCGCTGACCGTATGGACGAACTTGGCCTGCGCGACCGGGTTGAAGATGACGGCCATGAAATCCGTGATCTCCATGCGCATCGTGTCCGGATTGAAGACCGAGCCGACGGGATTCTGCATCCAGCCATTGGCGATCAGGATCCACAGCGCCGAAAAGTTGGCGCCGAGCGCCATGAGCCAGGTGACGCAAAGGTGCTGGACGCGGCTGAGCCGGTCCCAGCCAAAGAAGAAGAGGCCGATGAAGGTCGCCTCCAGGAAGAAGGCCATGAGGCCTTCGATGGCCAGCGGGGCGCCGAAGACGTCGCCGACATAATGGCTGTAATAGGCCCAGTTCATGCCGAACTGGAACTCCATCACGATGCCCGTGGCCACGCCCATGGCGAAGTTGATGCCGAAGAGCGTGCCCCAGAACATGGTCATGCGGCGCCAGATCTCCCGGCCCGTCATCACGTAGACGCTCTCCATGATGGCCAGGAGGAACGCCAGGCCCAGGGTCAGCGGCACGAACAGGAAGTGGTACATGGCCGTGGCCGCGAATTGCAGCCGCGACAGGTCGACGACCGTCATATCGATCATTGCAGGGTTCGCCTTCTTCAAAGGTCGGGCCGGCGCCATTTGCCGGTTCTCCATCCAGCCTTTGGCCCCGGAACGCGGTGCCCGCATTGATTGAGATCAATGATGTCCGGGCGGGGCCGGCCTAAAGCCCATCGACATGGCTGGAGACGAGGTTCGATGAGCACGCTTGGGGCAGGGCACGCGCAGCGGCGCGAACATGGACGCTGGCTGCGGCGCCTTTCCCGGGGCGGCGGGTTCGCCCTTCGGCTCGCGACGGTCCTGCCGGTCCTGTCCGGGCTCCTGCTCATCCCGCAGGCCTGGCTCCTGGCGGGGATCGTGGATGCCGTCCTGCGCGAGCCCACCGATCCGGCCGCGCTGGCGGCCCCGATCGCAGGCGTCTTTGCGCTGTTCGCGGCGCGTGCCGGGCTCGCGCTCATCGGTGAACATGCCGCCCTGGCGGCGGCCGAGCGCATCAAGCGCGCGCTCAGGCTGTCGCTGATGGCCGGCGTGCTGCAGGACCCGCCCCGCGCCGATGCCGACCGGTCCAGCGGCGCTGTGGCCGCGCTCCTCGTCGATCAGGTGGATGCGCTGGACGGCTTCCTCGTGCGCTTCCTGCCGGCCATGACGCAGGCGGCCGTCCTGCCGCTTGCCTTCGCGGCCGTGGTGGCGCCCCTCGACTGGGTCGTCGCGGTGATCTTCGTCCTGACGGCGCCGCTCATCATTCTCTTCATGGCGCTGGTCGGCTGGGGGGCGCAGGCCGCCAGCGATACGCAGGCCACCGCCCTGACCCGCCTGTCAGCCTATTTCGCCGACCGCCTGTCCGGCCTCGTCACCCTGGCGCTCATGCGGCGCGGGGAGGACGAGGTCCTGGCCATGCGCCAGCGGAGCGACGAGCTGCGCGCCCGAACCTTCCGGGTCCTGCGGATCGCCTTTCTGTCCTCGGCCGTCCTGGAGTTCTTCGCGGCGCTCGGCGTGGCCGGTGTCGCACTGTATATCGGGCTTGCCTATCTCGGCATGGTCGGATCTGCGGGAGCGGGCGCAACGCTCTCCGCCGGGCTGTTCTGCCTCCTGATGGCGCCGGAGGTTTACCAGCCCCTGCGGCTTCTGGCCGCCCACTACCACGACCGCGCCGGCGCACTGGCCGCCGTGGCGCAGATGGAAGCGGCGCTGACCCGCCTGCCGGAGGCCGGGCCGGACCTTCCCCGCTTTGCGGGCCAGGCCGCCGCGGGCCTGCCCGCGGGGCCGCTCGCCATCGATGCGGACGCGCTTTGCCTTGCAACGCCGACGGGCCGGATCCTCCTGCGCCAGACGGCCCTGCATATCGAGGCCGGGCGCCATGTGGCGCTGGTCGGGCCGAGCGGCTGCGGCAAGACCAGCCTGATCGAAACGCTGGCGGGTCTGCGTCCTGCCGAGGGGTGCCTGCGAATCGGCGGGGTCGAGCTTTGCCTGCAGGCGCCGGCGGAGCGCGCCGGGGCCATCGCCTATATCGGGCAGAAGCCACGCCTGTTCCGCGGCACCATCGCCGACAACATCCGCTTCGGCCGCGAGGATGCCGATGCCCGCGCGGTGCAGGAGGCGGCGCGGCTTGCGCTCGTTACCGCCTTCACCGACGGGTTGCCGGACGGGCTGGACACCATGGTGGGCGAGGGCGGGTACGGCCTGTCGGGCGGGCAGGCCCACCGGGTCGGCCTGGCGCGGCTGTTCCTGCGCGATCCGGGCCTGGTGCTCCTGGACGAGCCGACCGCGCATCTGGATGCGCAGACCGAAGCGCAGCTCATCGACAATCTTATGGAATTTGCAAAGGGGCGCACGATGATCGCCGCCACCCACTCCGCGGCCCTGACGCAGCGCCTGTCCTTGCGTCTGGGCATGAGCGGCCACCGTCTGCAACCCTTCGGCCCTGCGGCGCGTGATGCGATCCGCCTGATCCGGGCGCAAGCTGCATGAGTGCCCTGTCGCGTTTCCTGCCGCTCTTTGCGCGCCATCGCGGCGCCTTCCTGGCGGCCTTGAGCCTGTCTCTTATCACGCTGGCGGCCGGGATCGGGCTTCTGGCGGTTTCGGGCTGGTTCCTGACGGCGGCCTTCCTGGCCGGCGCGGCGGCGAGCTTCAACCTGTTCGGTCCCTCCGCCGCTGTGCGCGGCCTGTCCTTCCTGCGCATCGCCGCCCGCTATGGCGAGCGGCTGAGCGGCCATGACGCGACTCTGAAACTGCTGACGGACATTCGTGCCTGGCTCTTCGCGCGGCTTCTGCCCCGCGCCGGCCCTGTCGGCAGCGGCCTGAAGCGCGGCGAGCTCGTCGCGCGGCTGACCGCCGATGTGGATACGCTCGATGTCGTGTTTCTGCTCGCCTTCGGACCCATGCTCACCGCCCTCGTGGCAGGGCTCGGCATGACGGTCATCCTGGCGTTTCTCCTGCCGCTGGCCGCCCCCGGCTTTGCGCTCGCCTTCCTGGCTGCGGCCTTGGGGGTGCCGCTGCTTCTCGTGCGGGCCACCCGGCGGGCGGGCGCTGCGGCCGTGGAGGCCGCGGGAGCCCTGCGTGGCGAGGCGCTGGACGGCGCCGCCGGCCGGACCGACATTCTGGCGCTGGGCGCGCAGGACCGGTTCTTCGAAGGCCTCGACGGCGCTGCGCAGGCGCTTGCACGGGCGCGTCTTTCCATCGGGCGGCGCGCCGCGCTGGCCCAGGCCGGGGTCCATATCCTGACCGGGGCCGCGCTGGTGGCCGTCCTCGTCCCGGGCATCCTCGCCGTTTCGGCGGGTCAGCTCGGCGGCCCCGGCCTGGCCGGTCTGCTGCTCGCCACGATCGGCAGTTTCGAGGCCACGGCCACGATCACCCGCAGCGTGGCGCGCCTCGGCGCGGCGGCCGCAGCCGCACAGCGCCTGTCCGACATTGCCGACGCGCCCCTGTCACGCAAGCTGCCGGGCCGGCTGACCGACGTGCCGTCCGGCGCACTGCGCCTCGAGCGCCTGTGTGTCGGCCATGCCGGGCGGGCCGCCCTCGGCCCGGTGACGCTGACCGTCCGGCCCGCCGCGCTCGTTGCCGTAAAGGGCCCGAGCGGCAGCGGCAAGTCGACGCTTCTCCTGTCCATCCTTGCGCTACTGCCGCCGTTGGAGGGGCGGGTCACGATCGGCGGCGTCGATATTGCCGAACTGTCTGCCGATACGCTTTACGGAACGGTCGCGCTTCTGGAGCAGGACGCGCCCGTCTTCATCGGGACGATTCGCGACAATCTCGCTCTGGCCGCGCCACAGGCGCCGGACGACGCCCTGTGGCAGGCGCTCGAGCGTGCGCGCCTGGACCAGCTCGTGCGCAGCCTGCCGGGTGGTCTGGATGCGCCAGTGGGGGAAGCCGGCCACACGCTGTCGACCGGCGAGGGGCGCCGCCTTGCCCTGGCCCGCATTCTGTTGACGCCGGCGCGGATCCTGCTCCTGGACGAGCCGACATCGGGCCTCGACGGGCAGGCGGAAGATGCCTTCCTGCGCGATCTTCGCCGCGCCTGCGCCGGGCGCACGGTGGTGCTCGCCACCCATGCCGAGCTTCCCGCACATGCGGTGGATGCGGTCTGGACCTTGCGTGACGGGCGGCTGGACGCCGAAGCCATGGATCGCTGACGCCCGAACGAGACGGATGCATACAGGTGCTAACTCAATAGGTTGACATCAACCCATAGCCTGTGGGACAAGGGGGTAAAGAGGAGGCTCCCGGATATGTCCTACATCGTCGGATGCGTGTTCCCGATCGACGCCGCGCGTCAGGATCATTTCATCGAGCAGGCCCGAAAGGCCGTTCCAGCCATGCGCCGGCACGGCGCGCTCGCCGTCGTCGATGCCATCGGCGACGATGTTCCGCCGGGCAAGGTCACGGATTTCTACCGTTCCGTTGCGGCGCGGGAGGGTGAGAGCATCGGCTTCGGCTGGATCGCATGGCCCGACGCGGCGGCGCGCGCCGAGGGTGAGGCGGCCATGATGGCGGATCCGGGCATGGATATGTCGGACATGGCCTTTGACGGGCAGCGGATGATCTTCGGCGGGTTCGAGCCCGTGGTGGAGGAAGGGCCGGGTGGCGATTTCGGTTATGTGGACGGGTTCGTGCTGGCCGTGCCCACGGCCAACCGCGACATCTTCATACGGCACTGCCGCCAGGCGGCGCCGCTCTTTCTGGACAATGGCGCCACACGCCATGTCGAATGCTGGGGCGTGGATGTGCCGCAGGGCAAAGTCACGGATTTCCAGCGCGCGGTCCAGGCCAGACCGGACGAGACGGTCTGTTTCTCGTGGATCGAATGGCCGGACAAGGCCACCCGCGATGCCGGTCTGAAGCAGGTCTTCCAACAGATGGAATCGGGCGGGGACGACAATCCGATGCCCTTTGACGGCCAGCGCATGATCTATGGCGGCTTTGCCGTCGTGCCGCAGGGGAACAGCCATGGCGACGCCTGAAGGCCGGCCGGTCTGGTACGAACTGGTTTCGGAAGAGCCGGCCGCTGCAGAGGGCTTCTATGCCGATGTCCTGAACTGGCGGTTCACCACGCCGCCCGGCGCCGGCCCGTCCGGCTATCGCATGGCGCTGGCCGGCCAGACCCCGGTGGCGGGCATGATGCCGCTGGGGCAGGACACGTCGATGATGCCGCGCTGGCTCATCTACTTCGCGGTGGATGATGTCGATGCACGCGCTGCCGCCGCATCCGGTCTTGGCGCGGCTGTCCATGTGCCGCCCACCGACATACCGGGCGTCGGGCGGTTCGCCTTCCTGACCGATCCGCAGGGGCAACCCTTCTATCTGCTGCGCAGGGATGACGGGGCGGCGGCGGACGCCTTTGCCTGCGGCCTCGACGCCGCGCCGGGGCATGCCGCATGGAACGAACTGTGCGCCCCGGAGCCGGATGCCGCGCTCGGCTTCTACACTTCTCTCCTGTCCATCCGCGCCGAGGGCGCAATGCCGATGGGTGACCTCGGCATGTACCGCTTCATCCATGCCGGCGCCGATTGCATCGGCGCGATCATGGGGCCGGTGCCGGGGAGCCGTCCGGGTTGGCAGGTCTATTTCGTGGTGGACGATATCGATGCCGCGCTGGCCCGTGTCACGCAGAGCGGTGGCAGGGTCGTTCAGGAGCCCCTGGAGATTCCGGGCGGCGCTTTCTCCATGGTCGCGGAGGATCGGGAAGCGGCCCGTTTCGGCCTGGTCGGGCCGCGTCACGGCGCGCCCATGGCGATGTGAGGCGGATCGGGTCTGCCGCCGCCTAGCGCGGGTTCACTCCCGCCACGGCCGACAGCGCCCGCAGATCGGGGATATGGACCATATGCGCGTCGGTCAGGCTGATGAGGCCCTGATTGCGCAGTTTGGTGAAGCTGCGGCTGACTGTCTCGATGGTCAGGCCAAGATAATCGGCAATATCCGTGCGGGACATCGGAAGATGAACCGGGCTCGCGCCGAGCCCGCGCTCTTCGGCGCGCGCCGACAGGAGCAGAAGAAAGCTCGACAATTTCTCGACCGGGGCCAGGCGCCCCAGCATGATCTGCCCCTCCCGCGCCTGGCGCAGCGCCGTGCGGGTCAACTGCAACAGGCGTGCGCCGAGTTCGGGGCGGCGGCTCATCAACCGGTCCATGTCGGCCACGGTGAAGCTGCACAAGGTGCAGGCCGTCACCGCTTCGACATCGGATGCGTAGGTTTCGTCGTCGGCAAGGCCCAGGAAGTCGCCCGGCATCAGGAAGCCGGTAATCTGCCGGCGCCCATCGGCGAGAAGGCTGGACAGGCGCAGCACCCCTTCCGTCAGCGTATAGACGCGCAGGCGCTTGTCGCCTTCCTGATACAGAATGTCGTCGGGATCGAGCCGGCGGGTGCTGGCGATGCTCTGTAACATCTCCGCCTCGTGGCAACCGAGCGCGCCACACAGGGCGATCGAACGCACGGCGCAACCGGTGCAGGTGCTGTCCTTCAGCGCAAGGGGGGCAGGCCGGTCCCGGCCGAGCGGGATGATATGGGCCATGTCAAACGTCCGCATGGTTGCGCCGGGCCAGCGCCGCAGAGGTACCCTCGGGGTGCCGGTTCGGCACCGTGGCGCATTGGGTGCCGCCCCACGCCTTTTAATACAGGCGCGCAAAGGAATAAACCGCAATACCCGGTGTGCGCCTCCCGCCGCGCCGACCCGTCCGGGGACAGCGCCCACGTAAAGCTTTGCTTAACTTTGTTGTAAATGAAACCGTATTCCGACCCTGTACTGCGACAGGCCGCCACAGGCGCATTGTATTTCGGTAACGGTATTTTAAACACTGTTATGCCTGCCGCCTAACAACTTGTGATTGTTGTGCAACACCCGCTGCAGTTCTCCTGAAGACCCCTTTTTTCAACTGGCGGCAGGTACAAATTGTCGGTACGCAACGATCAAGAGTAACGGCCTGGCTCGGCGAGAGACCAAGCGCTCCACCGCGAGCAGGCCATCAACAAGGGGTTTCAGAGATGAACCGTTTCGCGCTTCTTCTGGCTTCGGCCGCTTTCGTAACGCCGGCTGTTGCCGCTGACGTCATCTATGAGGAGCCGGTTGCAGCGGCGCCGGTCGTCGCTTTCGAGCCGGCCTTCACCTGGACCGGCTTCTATGTCGGTGGCCAGGCTGGCGTCGCCTTCAACCGTGACTCGGGTCTCTTCTCGACCT
>NZ_BBWR01000011.1 GCF_001463905.1 Aureimonas frigidaquae | reverse complement strand
AACGATCGGCACCACGACCTACGACGTTTCCGTCTCCGAAGACACGGACGATGTCGGCTACACGGTCGGCGCTGGCGTCGAGTACCTGGTGACGCAGAACTTCTCGCTCGGCGTCGAGTACCTCTACACCGACCTCGGCGACTCGAACCTGAACGTCGACTACACCCCGGTTGCCGGCACGCCGGCTGGCCCGACGACGTTCTCGACCTCGTCCGCTTCGGACCTCGACTTCCACACCGTGTGGGCCAAGGCTTCCTTCCGCTTCAACTAAGAAGCACGAAGGACTGGCGACAGTCTGAAAGGGGCTCCCGGGAAACCGGGAGCCCCTTTTTCGTACTCGGGTCCGCATTCGAACGCCGTCGCCTGATGGTCGGTCCGGCTGGCGCCTGCCAACCGACAGGCCTGTCGATGGCACGCTGCCGTGACACCAGCCAGCGGCAAGGGTGTTCGACGGTCGATCAGAGTTACCATGGTGGTCGGCCGGAGGCAGCTCGACGCTGCCGCGGTTTCGGGCATGCGCCGGACAGGACGAGACAGGGTCGGATAGAATCGGACGGGCCTGACGGGGCCGTGCCGGAGCCAAACCCAGGTCGGGACCCCGGATTGCGCGCTCGCGCGTCGCCCCCTGCGCGACACTGGTGCCGCGATCCGCCTTTCCTGCGCTGGACCGCTCCACCCGTCCGGCCGCGTGAATGGCGCGGGCCGACAAGGACCGATCCTCTGCCACCTCCCCTTCACCTCCCGCGCCTGCGGGGGAGGGGCTGTCTGTCGCACATATGCGCGTTGCACAGGTCCTGCCGGTGGGCGGGAAGCCGGGCCGTCAGCCTTTCCTCTGCACGCACGAAAAGAGCCGGGCCGCGTGAGCGGCCCGGCTCTTCATACGATCATTACCGGATAGGTTAGGCGGCGGCTTGCGCGCCGACATTCTTCACGCGGCTGGACAGGCGCGAGATCTTCCGGGACACAGTGTTGCGGTGCATGACACCCTTCGACGCAGCGCGGGCCAGCTCGGGCTCTGCAGCGCGCAGGGCGGCGCGGGCGGCTTCCTGATCGCCGGAGAGGATGGCTTCCTCAACCTTGCGCAGGAAGGTGCGGACGCGCGAGCGGCGGGTCTTGTTGATAGCCGTGCGGCGCGCGATCTTCCGCGTCGCCTTCTTGGCCGAAGGGGTATTGGCCATGCGAGAATCTCTTTCGTTTGTCGCTCCGCTACAGGCCGCACGCGGCACGCAGGGAAAGCCGGTCTGATGTCTGTGTTCTCCCGTCGAGCGCCTGGCGCATCCACGGGAAAGGGCGCCGCAGCTTTCGCAGCGGCTGAACATGCCGCGCCTTATAGGCAAGATGGCCTTCGCCGTCAACTCCGCATGGCCATCCTATCGCTGGCACGCCGGGCAGTAGAAGGTCGAGCGGCCGGCCTGCACGATGCGGCGGACGATGCCGCCGCAGGCCGTGCGCTGGCAGGGCTCACCCTCCCGATCATAGACGGCGAATCGATGCTGGAAGTAGCCCAGACTCCCGTCCGCCTGGCGGTAATCGCGCAAGGACGAGCCGCCGGCGGCGATGGCGTCGTGGATCGTTTCGCGGATATGGCCCGTCAGCGCGGCAAGGCGCGGCGTGGGCCGGCCGCGCTTGTCCACCAGCGTGGCGCTGCGCCGGCGCGGCGACAGGCGCGCGCGCCAGAGCGCCTCGCAGACATAGATGTTGCCGAGCCCGGCGATGATGGTCTGGTCGAGGAGCGCGGCCTTCAACGGCGTGTTGCGCCCCGCCAGCCGCTCCGCCAGCGCCTCCGGCGTCAGGGCGTTTCCGGTCGGCTCGAGGCCGAGGTGGCGGAAGAGCGGGTGCTCGGCCAATTCGGCACGGGGCAGGAGGGTCATGAAGCCGAAGCGGCGCGGATCGTTGTAGACGATGCGGGCCGGCTCCCCTGCAGCCGTCACGAGCTCGAAGACGACGTGGTCGTGCAGGCGCGCGGTGCCGCGCGGATGATGGAAGATGCCGGGCATCGCGCCGGCCCCGTCATCGCGCTCGATTCGGAACGAGCCCGACATGCCGAGATGCATGGCAAGGACGAGGTCGCCGCTGAGATCGGCCAGGAGATACTTCGCCCGCCGGGACAATGCGAGCACGGTGCGCCCGCGCAGGCGTTCGGAAAAGTCCGGCGGCAGGGGAAAGCGCAGATCGGGCCGCGACAGCTCCACGCGCCCGATCGTCGCGCCCTCCATCACCGGCTGCAGACCGGACTTGACGGTTTCGACTTCCGGTAACTCGGGCATGGCCTATCTGTCCTTGGCGGGAAGGCTCGTCTTACGCGTTTCCCTTGTGCGGGGAAACGCTTTACAGCTTTGCGCCGGACGACCAATTCCGAATCGAAGGACGTGAGGATCATGTCGCAGACCCGCATCACCGACGCCGACGGCATGGAAACGTCCTACGGCTTTTCGACCGTGTCGGGCGGTGGCGAGAAGCAGGCCCGGGTTGACGAGGTGTTTCACCGCGTGGCCAGCCGCTACGACGTCATGAACGACCTGATGTCCGGCGGCCTGCACCGTGTCTGGAAGAACGCCATGGTTTCCTGGCTGGCGCCGTCGCGCCGGCCGGGCTGGAGCTTCATCGACGTTGCCGGTGGCACGGGCGATATCGCCTTCCGCATCATGGACGCCTCACGCGGGGCGGCGCAGGGCACGGTGCTCGACATCAACGCCTCCATGCTGGGCGTGGGCGCCGAGCGCGCCGGCAAGCGCGGGCTCGATGGCGCGCTGACTTTCGTGGAGGGCAATGCCGAGCGGCTGCCATTCCCGGATATGAGCTTCGACGCCTATACGATCGCCTTCGGCATCCGCAACGTGCCGCGCATCGACTACGCGCTGGCCGAGGCGCACCGCGTCCTCAAGCCCGGCGGCCGCTTCCTGTGCCTGGAATTTTCCGAGGTCGACATGCCGATCCTCGACAAGGCTTACGAACTCTGGTCCTTCCGGGCCATCCCGGCGATCGGGGAGATGGTCGCCAAGGATCGCGCCTCTTACGAATATCTGGTCGAATCGATCCGCCGTTTTCCGAACCAGGAGAATTTCGCATCCATGGTGCGCACGGCCGGCTTTTCGCGCGTGAGCTACCGCAACCTGTCCGGCGGCATCGCCGCCATCCATTCCGGCTGGAAGCTCTAGATGCCGGCCCGACGCGGAGCCTGACGCGTGACCCGCACCTTCTACGGAATCATCGCCATGATCCGCGCAGCCTACGTGCTGATGCGCGAGGGCGTGGTTTCCGCCTTTCCGGCTGATGGGCTGCCGCCCGGGCCGCGCCTCGCCCACCGCGTGGCGGGGCTCGTGGCGCGCCGGTCCTCCCGCCGCAAGGCGCGGTCCGAACGCTTGTCGCAGGCGCTGAACAGGCTCGGCCCATCCTATGTGAAGCTCGGCCAGTTCCTGTCCACGCGGCCGGAAATTGTCGGTCAGGCCATCGCGCTGGAACTCGGCCAGTTGCAGGACAAGGTGCCGCCCTTCCCGCAGGAACAGGCCATCCGCAGCATCGAGACGACGCTCGGGCGGCGGATCGACGATCTCTACCTTGCCTTCGGGCCGCCCGTCGGCGCCGCCTCGATCGCCCAGGTGCACAAGGCGCGGGTGCGCCTGCCCGACGGGTCCGAGCGCGATGTCGCCGTCAAGGTCATCCGGCCGGGCGTGCGGACGCGCTTCCGCCGCGAGCTCGACGCCTTCGCCTTCATGGCCCGCGTCCTGGAGCGGGTGGTGCGCTCGTCACGCCGCCTTCGCCCCGTCGCCGTGGTCGAGACGCTGGCGCAGAGCACCCGGATCGAGATGGACCTGCGCCTGGAGGCGGCGGCATCGTCCGAAATGGCCGAAAACATCCGCGACGATGTCGGCTTTCGGGTTCCGGCCATCGATTGGGAGCGAACCGGCCGCGACGTCCTGACGATGGAGTGGATCGACGGCATCAAGATGAGCGATGTGGCCGGCGTCGCCGCGGCCGGCCACGATGTGAACGCCCTGGCCGTCAACGTGGTGCAGAGCTTCCTGCGCCATGCCATGCGGGACGGCTTCTTCCATGCCGACATGCACCAGGGCAACCTCTTCGTCGCGCCCGACGGCGCCATCGTGGCGGTGGACCTTGGCATTGTGGGGCGCCTGTCGGCCGAGAGCCGCCGCTTCCTGGCGGAAATCCTCTACGGCTTCATCCAGCGGGACTATCGGCGCGTGGCCGAGGTGCATTTCGAGGCCGGCTACGTGCCGCGCAACCAGGACGTCCTGTCCTTTGCCCAGGCGCTGCGCGCCATCGGCGAGCCCATCCACGGCCAGCCGGCCGAAACCATCTCCATGGGCCACCTCCTGACCCTGCTCTTCGAGGTGACCGAGCTCTTCGATATGCATACGCGGCCCGAACTCGTGCTCCTGCAGAAGACGATGGTGGTGGTGGAGGGCGTCGCGCGCAGCTACGATCCGCGCTTCAACATGTGGCAGGCGGCCGAACCGGTCGTCTCGGACTATATACGCGGCGAACTCGGGCCGACGGCCAAGCTGGCGGAAGCACGCGACGTCTTGGAGGCGCTGCTGCGCATCGGCCGGCGGCTGCCGGACTACGCCACGGGGCTCGAGGTGCTGGGCCGCCGCATGCCGGAGCTGATCGAAAACGGCCTGCGCATCGACGATTCCTCGCTGCACGAGCTGGCGCAGGATACGCGGCTCGGCATCCGCCTGGCGCATGTGGCCCGCTGGATCACCGCCATCAGCCTGGCTGTGATCGCGTTCCACATGCTGGCGGGCTGACGGGCAGGGGTCGGGTCAGGGTCAAGTTGGCAAGGGGGTGAAGCGGCGATGGACAGGACATTGCACGGCAAGCGCGTCCTTCTGATCATCGGCGGCGGCATCGCCGCCTACAAGGCGCTGGACCTGATCCGGCGCCTCCGCGAGCGCGGCGCCCGCGTCACCCCCATCCTCACCGAAGGCGGCGCGCAGTTCATCACGCCGCTGGCGGTGGGGGCGCTGACGGCCACGCCCGTCTACACCGAACTCTTCTCGCGCGAGGCGGAGCAGGATGTCGGGCATATCCGCCTGGCGCGGGAGGCCGACCTCATCCTCGTCGCCCCGGCGACGGCCGACCGCATGGCGCAACTGGCCGGCGGCCTGGCCGGGGATCTGGCCGGGGCTGTCCTGCTGGCGGCCCGGGCGCCCGTCCTGATGGCGCCGGCCATGAACCCTGCCATGTGGGCGCATCCCGCCACACGCCGGAACGCCGAGCGGCTCGCCGCCGATGGCGTGCGCTTCGTCGGCCCCGAGCACGGCGAGATGGCCGAATCGGGAGAGGCGGGCCAGGGGCGCATGAGCGAGCCCCTCGCCATCGTCGCGGCCGTCGAGGCCGCGTTGATGGATGCCGATGCACCGCTCCGTCGTCTGGAGGGGCGGCGCGCCGTCGTGACGTCCGGGCCGACCGTCGAGCCGATCGATCCTGTCCGCTACATCGCCAACCGGTCGTCCGGCCGGCAGGGCCACGCCGTCGCCGCGGCTCTGGCGCGGCTCGGGGCACAGGTGACGCTGGTCACCGGTCCCGTCGCCCTGCCCGATCCCGCAGGCGTGACGACCATCCATGTCGAGACGGCATGCCAGATGCTGGCGGCGGTGGAGGCCGCCCTCCCGGCCGATCTCGGCGTCTTCGTGGCGGCGGTGGCCGACTGGCGGGCTGCGGCCGCCGCACCGGGCAAGATCAAGAAGCGCGACGGGGAGGGGCCGCCGCCCCTGCACCTCGTGGAAAATCCCGACATTCTGGCCACCATCGCCCGCTCGGCCGCCCGGCCGCGCCTCGTCATCGGCTTTGCCGCCGAAACCGACGCGCTCCTGTCCAATGCGCAAGCCAAGCTGGCGCGCAAGGGCGCCGACATGATCGTGGCCAACGACGTGTCGGGCGATACGATGGGTGGCGCCCGCAACACGGTGCATATCCTGACGCAGGCCGGCGTCGAAGACTGGCCGGAGCTGGACAAGGCCGAGGTTGCCGCCCGCCTGGCCGAGCGGGCCGCCGATATTCTGGAGACCGAGCGATGAGCATCCGCGTTCTGGTGAAGCGTCTTGCACATGGCGCCGATCTTCCCTTGCCCCGATATGAAAGCGCAGGGGCGGCCGGGGCCGATCTGCGGGCCGCGGTGACTGAGGACGTGACACTGCCGCCCATGGGCCGGGCGCTGGTCCCGACAGGCCTGTGCTTCGAGATCCCGTCCGGCTACGAGCTGCAGGTGCGTCCACGCTCCGGGCTTGCGGCCAGGCACGGCGTCACCGTCCTCAACACGCCCGGCACGGTCGATAGCGATTATCGGGGCGAGGTGCAGGTGATCCTCGCCAATTTCGGGGATGGCCCCTTCACGCTGCGGCGGGGCGAGCGGATCGCCCAGGCCGTCCTGGCGCCCGTGACGCGCGGGGTCTACGAAGACGCGGCAGAGATATCGCAGACCGAGCGGGGATCGGGCGGCTTCGGTTCGACGGGCCGCTGACCGCAGGACGACGAGGAAGGACCACCATGAAAGCGCACGAGACACATGTCGTATCGCAGTTCGGCCCGCAGGCGGCCGCCTATGTGACGAGCGCGGTGCATGCGGCGGGCCCGGACCTGGAAGCGCTGGACGCGATCCTGTCAGGCCTGCGCCCGTCCCATGCGCTGGACCTCGGCACCGGCGGCGGGCACGTGGCCTACCGGCTGGCGGCGCATGCCGACGCCGTGACCGCCGTGGACCTTTCGCCCGACATGCTGGCGGCCGTTGCGGCAACGGCGGCCGATCGGGGCCATGCCAATCTCGATACGGTGGCCGCGCCCGCCGAGGCGCTGCCCTTCGCCGATGAAAGCTTCGACTTTCTGGCCTGCCGCTACACGGCCCATCACTGGCGCGACGTCGAGGCAGGGCTGCGCCAGGCGCGGCGCGTGCTGCGGCGGGGTTCGCCCGCAGTCTTCATCGATGGGGTGGCGAACGGATCGGCGCTGGCCGATACGCACCTGCAGGCGGTGGAACTCCTGCGCGATCCATCGCATGTGCGTGACTATACACCCGGCGAGTGGCTGGCCGGGCTGGCGCGGGCCGGCTTCCTGGTCCAGTCCACGCGCCAGTTCCGCATCCGGATGGAATTTGCGAGCTGGGTGCAGCGCATGCGCACGCCGCAACCCCATATCGATGCCATTCGCAGCCTGCAGACCCACGCGCCCGCAGATGTCCAGCGGCATTTCGATATCGAGCCCGATGGCTCCTTCATGCTGGACGTCATCGTGATCGAGGCACGGGCAGGCTGAACCGCCGTCGGCCGAAACGCGCGGCCCTTGCCCCCGCCCTTTCGTGGGAATTCTTTTCCTGCGACGCGATACGGCAGGGGCAAGCATCCTCGGCAAGCCTGGCATCGCCCGTTAAGATGCACGCAACGCCATGACGGGGCAGCACCGGACAGCGCAGCAAGGGAGATGAGCATGGACAAGACCGTGAACGACCAGTTGGCACGCACGCATGGCCGCGGGCGCATCTACGATTCCATCGTCGATACGATCGGCGATACCCCGCTCGTGCGGATCGACAAGTTCGCGCAGGAAAAGGGTGTGAAGGCACGCCTTCTGGCCAAGCTCGAATTCTTCAATCCCATCGCCTCGGTCAAGGACCGGATCGGCGTCGCCATGCTGGAACGCCTGGAGGCGGAAGGCCGGATCGAGCCGGGCCGCACCATCCTGGTCGAGCCGACATCCGGCAATACGGGCATTGCGCTGGCCTTCGCAGCGGCCGCCAAGGGCTACCGGCTGATCCTGACCATGCCGGAAACCATGTCGATCGAGCGGCGCAAGATGCTGCGCCTCCTGGGGGCGGACCTCGTCCTGACGGAAGGCGCCAAGGGCATGAAGGGGGCGATCGCCAAGGCCGAGGAGCTGAAGGCGGAGCTGCCCGATGCGGTGATTCCGCAGCAGTTCGAGAACCCCGCCAACCCGCAGATCCACCGCGTCACCACGGCAGAGGAAATCTGGAACGACACCAAGGGGCAGATCGACGCCCTGGTGTCGGGCATCGGCACGGGCGGCACGATCACGGGCGTTGGCCAGGTGCTCAAGCAGCGCAAGCCCGATATCCGCATCGTGGCCGTGGAGCCGGAGGCCTCCCCCGTCCTGTCGGGCGGCACGCCGGGCCCGCACAAGATCCAGGGCATCGGCGCGGGCTTCGCGCCCGCCGTCCTCGACACGACCATCTATGACGAGGTGGTGACCGTCTCCAACGACGAGGCCTTCGAAAATGCCCGCCTTCTTGCCCGCATCGAGGGCATTCCGGTCGGCATTTCATCCGGCGCGGCGCTGACGGCAGCCGTGGAGGTGGGGCAGCGCCCGGAATTTGCGGACAAGACCATCGTCATCATCATCCCGTCCTTTGCCGAACGCTATCTGTCGACGGCGCTCTTCGATGGGCTGGGCGACGATCCGGCGCCGGCGCAGGTGCCAGCCGCACAGAAGCCGGCCGGCAGCGCGATCTGACGGCCAATCGCCCCGGTCTGTCGGGGGCCTATCGCCGCGTCACGCGCATCGGCAGGCCCCCGCGCGGCTGCACGGTGATCTTCTGCACCGGATAGGGCGGCGCGCTGCCGACATAGTCGAAGCGCAAGTGCCGCATCAAGGATGCGAGGGCGATGACGCCCTCATGCATGGCGAAGCTCGAGCCGATGCACACACGCGGGCCGATGCCGAAGGGCATGTACTGGAACCGGTCGATCGCCTCCCTTTTGCCGGGCATGAAGCGCTCGGGCAGGAAATGGCCGGGCCGGTCCCAATGGGTCTCGTGCCGGTGGACGAGCCAGGGCAGGACCAGGAGCGAGGCGCCGGCCGGAATGTCGATCTCGCCGAACCGGTCGTCGGCAAGGGCGGTGCGGTTCAGCGAGGGCGCCGGCGGATAGAGCCGCATGGCCTCTTCCAGCGCGGCGCGCGTATGGGGCAGTTCGGTCAGCCATTCTGCCGGATCGGGAAGGGCGTCCAGCTTGGCGTCGAGTTCGTCTTCCACCTTGCGCCGCTCCTCCGGCGACTGGCTGAGCAGGTAGAGCGTCCAGCCGAGGGCCCGGGCCGTCGTTTCATGCCCGGCGCCGATGAAGGTGATGATGTTGTCCTCGATCTCCGAGCGCGACAGGCCTTCGCTGCGCAAGAGAAGGGTCAGGAAATCGGCGGGCGCCGCCTCCGGCCGCTCGGCCAGGAGCGCGGCGCGGCGCTCCATCGTGCCGGCGATCAGCCGGCGGAAGTAGTTGGTCGAGCGCAGCCCGATCATGCGGTTGATGCGCGGCAGGAAGGCCGGCGCGTCCAGGATGTCGAGAGGGTCGACCCGTCCCATCCGCGCCAGAAAACTCTCCATCGAGCGGGCGAATTCCTTGGGCTCGCCCGTGATGTCGTCGGAAAACAGCGTCGCCTGCAGGATGTCGTAGGTGAGCAGCGTCATCTCGAAGGCGATGTCCGTCCGCGCGCCGGTGCGCGCGGCGAGCCCGTCGGCGAAGCTGGCGCTCCGCGCCGCCATGACAGGGGTCATCGCCTCGATGTTTCGGGGCGTGAAGACGGGGGCGAGCGCACGGCGCGTGCGCTTCCACAATTCGCCTTCCGCCGTCAGGAGCCCGTCGCGCAGCATCGGGCGCAGGACCCGCTGGCGCAGCGGCTGCATGACGTAGTTGCGGGCATTGTCCACGAGGCAGTGGCGGATGGCGGCGGGATCGTTGAGGATCACCGTGGGCACGCGCAGCCAGTTGGCCCTGAGCCAGGGCTCCTTATAGGCGCGCGAGCCCCAGATCTCGATCGGGTTGCGGGATGCCGTCCAGACGAAACCCATGATGCCGAGCGGCTTGGTATGGGGAACGGGCGCCGGGGCGAGGAAGGGTTCGCGTATCGTGTCCATGCCCTTCATATGGGAATGGCGGGGGCTCGGGTCGAGCCGGGCTCACGCTTTCATTTTCGGCGCAAAATGCCTATATTCGAAGCGCTTACCGACCCCGGAGGCGGCGGGGGCGCCGGCTTGATTCGCCATGGCGCCGGATCCGCCCAAATGAAGGATTCCCATGTCGAACGCTGACGAGAATAAGAACGGCCTCGACGCCGAATATGGCGCTGATTCCATCAAGGTTCTCAAAGGTCTGGACGCCGTACGCAAGCGGCCCGGCATGTATATCGGCGATACGGACGACGGATCCGGCCTGCATCACATGGTCTATGAGGTCGTCGACAATGCGATCGACGAGGCGCTGGCCGGCCACGCCACGCTCGTTACCGTCACGCTGAACGCCGACGGCTCCTGCACCGTCACGGACAATGGACGCGGCATCCCGACGGACATCCATGCGGGCGAGGGCGTTTCCGCGGCCGAGGTCATCATGACCCAGCTCCATGCGGGCGGTAAGTTCGACCAGAATTCCTACAAGGTTTCCGGCGGCCTGCACGGCGTCGGCGTCTCGGTCGTCAACGCCCTGTCCGTGTGGCTGCGCATGAAGATCCGGCGCAAGGGCAAGATCCACGAAATGTCCTTCACCCATGGCGTGCCGGACGCACCCTTGGCCGAGACGGGCGACGCCGGGGACGAGACGGGCACCGCCATTACCTTCATGCCCTCGTCGGACACCTTCACCAAGGTGGATTTCGACTTCGGCACGCTGGAGCACCGCCTTCGGGAGCTGGCCTTCCTGAATTCGGGCGTGCGGATCACGCTGACGGACAAGCGCCCGGCCGACGAGAAGCGCGTCGAGCTCTTCTACGAGGGCGGGCTGGAAGCCTTCGTGCGCTACCTCGACCGGGCCCGCAAGCCGCTGATCCCCGAGCCGATCGTCCTGACCGGCGAGCGCGACGGCATCACCGTGGAAGCCGCCATGTGGTGGAACGATTCCTACCAGGACACGGTGCTGCCCTTCACCAACAACATCCCGCAGCGCGATGGCGGCACGCATATGGCGGGCTTTCGTGGCGCGCTGACGCGCCAGATCATCGGCTATGCGGAAAGCTCCGGCGTCCTGAAGCGCGAGAAGGTGCAGCTCACCGGCGACGATTGCCGCGAGGGGCTGAGCTGCGTTCTGTCGGTCAAGGTGCCCGACCCGAAATTCTCGTCGCAGACCAAGGACAAGCTCGTCTCCTCCGAGGTTCGCCCGGTGGTGGAGGGGCTCGTCAACGAAACCCTGTCCACCTGGCTGGAAGAGCACCCGCAGGAAGCGCGCACCGTGATCGGCAAGGTCGTGGAGGCTGCCTCCGCGCGTGAGGCTGCGCGCAAGGCGCGTGAGCTGACACGTCGCAAGGGCGCCCTAGACATCACCTCGCTCCCCGGCAAGCTGGCCGATTGCCAGGAGCGCGATCCCGCCAAGTCCGAAATCTTCATCGTCGAGGGTGATTCCGCCGGCGGCTCGGCCAAGGGCGCGCGTTCGCGCCAGAACCAGGCCATCCTGCCGCTGCGGGGCAAGATCCTGAACGTCGAGCGGGCGCGGTTCGACCGCATGCTCGGCTCCGACCAGATCGGCACGCTCATCACCGCGCTTGGCACGTCCATCGGCAAGGACGAGTTCAATCCGGAAAAGCTGCGCTACCACAAGATCATCATCATGACGGACGCCGATGTCGACGGCGCCCATATCCGTACCCTGCTCCTGACCTTCTTCTTCCGCCAGATGCCGGAGCTGATCGAGCGCGGCTACGTCTACATCGCCCAGCCGCCGCTGTTCAAAGTGACCCGCGGCAAGCAGGGGCAGTATCTGAAGAACGAGAAAGCGCTCGAAAACTACCTGATCGAAGGCGGGCTGGAAGACGCCGTCCTGCAGCTCGACACCGGTGAAAGCCGCGCCGGCCGCGACCTGCGCACGGTGGTGGAGGACGCGCTCGCCGTCCGCCAGGTCCTGAACGGGCTGCATTCGCGCTATGACCGCTCCGTGGTCGAGCAGGCGGCCATTGCCGGGGCGCTCAACCCGGAGATCGCCGAAAGCGGCGCCGACGCGCCTTACATGGCGGAGCGCATCGCCAAAGCACTGGACGCGATCGCCGAGGAAACAGAACGCGGCTGGGTCGGCGAGGCGACGTCCGAGGGCGGGTTCCGCTTCAGCCGGACCGTGCGCGGCGTGCAGGAGGTCCAGAAGATCGACGCCGCGCTGATCCATTCGGGCGACGCGCTGGCGCTCAACCGCATGGCGGCCCGCATGGCCGAGGTCTATCCGCACAGCCCGGTCCTGCGCCGCAAGGAAACCGAGCGCCGGATTTCCGGGCCCGTGGATCTTCTGAACACGGTCTTCGAGGTAGGCCGCAAGGGCATTTCCCTGCAGCGCTACAAAGGCCTCGGCGAAATGGACCCCGAGCAGCTCTGGGAAACGACGCTCGACCCGGATGTCCGCTCGCTGCTGCAGGTCAAGATCTCCGACGCGACCGACGCCGACCAGCTCTTCTCGCGCCTCATGGGCGACGAGGTCGAGCCGCGCCGCGAGTTCATCCAGGACAACGCCCTCCAGGTCGCCAATCTGGACGTGTGATCGGGCTGCCGTCGCGGAACTGACGCCTGCATTACAGCGGGTCGGTATCCGACCCCGATCCCGGAGGCCTCCGTCCCCGGGATCGTTCCGCCGGCTCTACCGGGCGGGAACGCCCTTCGACCAGTCATCCCAGTTCGCCAGGATGTCCGCGGTCAACGCCGTGCCGACGCGGTAGGCGTTTTCCGTTGCCAGTGGAAAACCGCCCGAACGGGCCTTCAGCGATGCGACGGCATCCATGCCCTCCGGTTCGCGATCGAAGTTGGAGCCGGTCCGCAGCAGGGCGACCCGGTCGAAATCCAGAAGCCCTGCATCGTCGCCACGCCGCAGGGCCGTGAGGGAGGCGTTGTCCTCCATCTGTGTGGTGCAGGTCCTGGCCTGCCCATCCGTCGCCGCGCTGACGAACTGCGCATGGCCTAGGGCCAGGCGCGTGCCGTGCCAGTAGGTATCGCTCGACAGCGTATCGCAGATCGACACGGCCGGCGCGGAGCCGCCGGGCCCGGCGCCATACTGCGCGCGATAGGCGCGGGCTTCCGCGCCATCGGCAAGCTCGACGCCGCGCGACAGCGCATAAGCGCGCTGAAGCAGATCCTCGTTCAGCCGGTAGACCTCCGTCTTCGAGCCCCAGGCGGCTTTTTCTCCGGGCGCAGCGGCGCCGAGCGCCAGGACGCCCGAATTCCAGCCCTGCGGGATCTGCCGCGCGTCGATATCGTGCCGCAGCCCGCCATCGACGGCATAACGCGCCCAATGGGCGGAGCCGAGCGTGCCTTGAGCCGGGTCCACGCCTGCGATGCCGGCGATCAGGAAGTAGGTCTGCGTCAGATCGAACCGGCCGCTATAGATGAGCGCGGACACCGAGCTGGCCGCGTTGGCAAAGCCCATGGCCGTCGTCATGTGGCAGAGGCCGGCGATGTTGCACTGAACCTGCGGATAGTCCGGGGACAGGCCGGGTACGTCAACGATCTGTTTGAGCTCCTGCCGCTCGAGCCAGGGTTTGGCCTCTTCATCGAACATGGTGATCACGAAGACCTTGGGCACAATGGCGGGCGCGTCCTGCGCCCTGGCCGGCATGGCGAAGGCGGCGAGCGCCGCAAGGCTTGCGGCAATGGCGGCGGTTGTGCGTGTCATGGCGATGTCCTTCCGGTGCAATGGGGTCGATATGCACGGTCAGCGCTCGGCGCTTCAAGAGCGCACCGGTGATTAAGAGCCATAGGTTGCTGCCGTCATGGGCCGGGGCGGGGGGTCACCACGGCACGGCCTGGCCGCGCCAATCGAAGAAACCGCCGGTGTCCGCCGCCGTCAGACGGTCGAGCAGGCGCAGGATATGGGCGGCAGCCTGCGGCGGCGCGTGCTTGTTCAATCCAGCGGCAGCGAAGGGGGCCGACAGGGCCGTATCCACCGTGCCGGGATGAACGGCGACACAGATGGCCTGAGGCGCGCGGCGGGCCAGTTCGATGGCCGATGTGCGGATGATCTGATTGAGCGCGGCCTTGGAGGCGCGATAGGCGTACCAGCCGCCCAGGCGGTTGTCGCCGATGCTGCCCACCCGCGCCGACAGGCTGGCAAAGACGCATTTGCCGGTGCGCGGCAGGCGCCCGAGCATATGCTTCATCAACAGCGCGGGTCCGGTCGCGTTGATGGCGAAGGCACGGGCCATGGCCTGCGGATCGATCTGCGACAGGCTCTTTTCCGGGGCCTGTCTGTCATCGTGCAGGAAACCCGTGGCATCAATGATGCAGCGCAATTCACCAAGAGTCGCGGCAGCGCACGCGGCGTGCTCTATGCTGGCTTCGTCGAGAAGATCGACGGGCGGTGACGATGCCCTTCCATATCCGACCACCTGCCGGAAGCTGCCCGTCGTTTCCAGTGCCGACACCAGCGCCGAGCCGATCCCACCACCGGCGCCGAACACGACGGCAACTCCCCCGCGCGGGAAAGAGGCAAGGGGCCCCGGCTCATCCATCATCGCCGCGCCGCTCCCTGGCACTGAAGGGGAAGTCGCCCGCCGCCAGCCACGGCCCGCCCTGATAGTGCCAGAGGAGCAGGCCCGTCGCGGTGGCCTCGAATGGGACAAAGCCGGCTGAGAGCCGCGCAAAATCGGCCTTGGCCTGCGGCGCCGGAACCTTGTTCTGGATGGTTACATGCGGGCGGAACCCGGCGGCATCCTGTGGGGTGAGATCGCCGGACCAGAGTGCCACGAGTGCCGCGCGCAACCGGTCGAGCGGCGGGCTCGCAATCTCATAAGCCATGCCGCGCCCCAGGAAGCGAAGGCCGCGCACCGCCATCGGGAAGGGGGCTTGTTCATCGGCCGCCGCATGAAGCGCGGCCGCAATCTCGGCGATGCGCGCGCCCGGCAGGTGATGGAACAGCGTCAGATGGGCGGGAATGAGGTTGCGATCGGCCGGAAAATAGAAACGCCGCTCTGCATCGAACCGTGCGAAGCTGGCTTGATCGAGGCCCAGTGTCACGATCAATGGCGCGGTGGCGAGCATGGACTGTCCCATCGGATGCCTGTGCCCAATGTGCGGGCGGGATAGAAGGTTCCCGACCATGCCCCTTGCATCCTGCGGGCGCGCTTGTTGCCCGCTCTATGGAATGGCCATGACACTTTCGGGTGCCGCTTATTTGGCCGGAATGCGTGCCGTGACCTTGACCTCGAAGTCGAAGCCGGCGAGCCAGTTGACGCCGATGGCCGTCCAGGCCGGGTAGGGGGCCGTGGGGAAGACCTCTCCCTTGACCTTCAGAACGGTCGCAAACTGCCGCTCTGGGTCCGTGTGGAAACTCGTCACGTCCAGAATGTCGTCGAAGCTGCAGCCGGCAGCGGCGAGCGTTGCGCCAAGGTTGTCGAAGGCGAGCCGGACCTGTGCCTCGAAATCGGGTTCGGGGGAACCATCGGGGCGGCTGCCGACCTGGCCCGAGACGAAGAGGAGATCGCCGGAGGCGATGGCAGCGGAATAGCCATGGGCTTCGTAAAGCGCGTGGCGACCCGCCGGGAAGACGGCGTTGCGTTGGGTCATGGATGATTCCTTTCGAGGCGTTGCGCGTTTGGCCGGGTATTTTCCACGCGGCCGGAATTCGATATACGCGATGTATGTGAGAGATATCACATACGGAACGTATGTCAAATCGACTCGACGCTTCGTGAGGCGAAGGAGCATGTCTGTCATGGCCACCCGCAAACGGGCCGATACAATGGCGGAAAACCGGGCCAGGCTGATCGCAGCCGGGCGCCGGGCCTTTGCGCAAAAGGGATTTGCCGCGGCCTCGATGGATGAGTTGACCGGAGACGTCGGGCTCACGCGTGGCGCGCTCTATCATCATTTCGGCGACAAGGCTGGGCTCCTGGCGGCCGTCGTCTCGGAGGTGGATGCCGAGATGGCCGCGCGTGCGCGGGCTGCCGCCGCGGGAGCCTCCACGGGATGGGAGCGGCTCGTCGCGGAAGGAGCGGCCTATATCGGCATGGCGCTGGACCCGGAAATCGCCCGGATCGTGCTTCTGGACGGGCCGGCCGTCCTGGGGGATCCGTCCGGCTGGCCCAGCCAGAATGCCTGCCTGGAGCTGACGCGGGAGGCGGTCGCCGGCCTGATCGCCGAGGGGGTTTTGCGATCCGTGGATGTCGAGGCGGCGGCGCGGCTCCTGAATGGCGCCGCGCTGAATGCCGCACTCTGGGTGGCTGCCAGCGACACGCCCGACGCCGACCTGCCGCATGCGGTGGAGGTTTTTACGCACATGGCCGGGGGCCTTCTGCGCAAGAGGCCCTGACCGAGACGGCCGACCGGCCGCCGGTCGCGGCCGATCGGGGTGGGGCTGCTACGCCGTCTGGGCGGCGAGGGAGCGATCCTGCGCCACGGCAGCCGCGCCATAGCCGGCCCGGCGGCCGAACACGGCGCCGGAGGTCAGGCCCGAGCCGCCCGGATAGCCGTTGAAGAAGACGCCGCCGACGAGTTCGCCACAGGCGAAGAGGCCCGGTATGTCGCCGCCATCCTCACGCACGACGCCGCCCGCGGCGCTGACCTCGAGCCCGCCATAGGTGAAGGTGATGCCGCCCGTCACGGGATAGGCCTTGAAAGGCCCGGTATCGATCTTCTGAGCCCAGTTGGATTTGGGCAGCGGCAGGCCATGGGTCCCCTTGCCGTCCTTGACGGTCGGGTCGAAGGCGACGTCATCGTCGACGGCCGCGTTATAGGCATCGAGCGTGGCCCGCACGCGGTCCTTGTCGTCGATGCCGTCCAGCTTCTCGATCAGGGCATCGAGTGTCTCGGCTTCGACGAAATGGGCGTCGTGGAAGCGGTATTCGGCATAGAGGAGGTGGTCCACCTTGGAATCGAAGATCTGCCAGGCGAAGTGGCCGGGCTGCTCCAGCACCGCGCGGCCGAACTGCGCATAGGTGTAGTTGCGGAAATCCTTGCCCTCGTCGACGAAGCGCATGCCGTCGCGGTTCACCATCACGCCCAGGAAGTAGCAGATCTTGCGGTAGTTCTTGCGCTCCTCATGCGGGATGTCGAGGTTGCCATATTCGGGCATGTGAAGGTCCATCGGCGTGGCATGGCACCCTTCATAAAGCCCGTGCTGGCGCGCGCCGAGCGCGAAGGCCATTTCCAGCCCACGCCCGGTATTGTTGGGCGTGCCGCGGACCTTGGCCTTGCTCCAATCCGCCCCGATGAAGCGCTCGCGCAGGGCGGCATTGGCCTCGAAGCCACCGCAGCCGAGGACCACGGCGCCGGCGCGGATCTCGCCCGGCTTTCCCGCCGCATCGCGCGTGCGCACGCCGACCACGCGCTCGCCCTCGACGATCAGTTCCACCACTTCGCAATCGTAGCGGATCTGGCCACCCTTCGACAGGACGGCGCGGGTTTGCGCCGCCACGAGCCCGACGCCCTCGTCCTCGGCGGCAAGGGTCAACCCGCCCCAGAAGACGTGCTTGCCATCCTTCTGGAAGGACTGGCGGGAGTAGATGGGCTCGAAGGTCACGTCATTGTCGGCCAGCCAGCGCATGGTGGCATAGCTTTGCGACACCAGGGCCTTCTGCTCGACGGTCAGCGGCCGCCCATCGTTGAAGCCCAGGAGATCGGCTTCGAAGGTCTCGGCACGGTAGGCGCCGAACTCGGTGACTTCGAGCCGCGGATCGTCCGGGTTCTTCAGGAGCGGCAGAAGGTCGGCATTGCCGTCATAGGCGAACCGCATGGCGCCGGCCGTATATTTGGAATTGCCACCGGCCAGATCCTCTCCGGCCTTTTCCAGGACGATGACCGAGACACCCTTTTCCAACGCGGCCAGCGCCGCGCACAAGGCCGCAGACCCGGAACCGACGACGACGACATCCCTGTATTCCGACATGACATTCCTCCACAGATCGATTTAGCATGCACTTGTATACAATAAATTCGGTTTGGAAAAGAGGGTGCCCGGACAGGCGAGCTGGACCATTGCATCATCCCGCGCGGTTCTATTGTATACAGATGCATTCAGACGTGGGAGTGAATCAATGGTGCATATCCTGACCCTTGCCGGCGACGGCATCGGCCCCGAAATCACAGAGGCCACCCGTGCGGTGCTGGAGGCGCTGGACCGGCGGCACGACCTGTCCCTTGAATTCGAGAGCCGGGATGTGGGGTTTGCGGCGCTGGAAGCTGTAGGAACCACGGTTCCGCCAGAACTCCTGGATGCAGCGCGCGCGGCGGACGGCATCCTGCTCGGCCCGGTCTCCACGGCCGAGTATCCCGCGCGGGAAGCGGGCGGCATCAATCCGTCGGCCGCGCTGCGGATCGCCCTCGATCTCTTCGCCAATCTGCGGCCAAGCTATGTGCGATCCGGGCTGCCGGCCAAGGTGGCTCCGCTCGACGTGATGATCGTGCGGGAAAACACCGAAGGCTTCTATGCGGACAGGACCATGTTTGCCGGCGGCGGCGAATTCATGCCGACGCCGGACCTTGCCCTGGCGGTCCGCAAGGTCACGCGCGAAGGCTCGCGGCGGATCGCGCAGGCAGCCTTCGAAGAAGCCCGCCGGCGGCGGGGCGCGGTGACCATCGTACACAAGGGCAACGTCCTCAAACTCTCGGACGGCCTGTTCCTGGAAGAGTGTCGCAAGGCCGCCGCGGCCTATCCCGACATCCGGGTGGACGATGAGCATATCGATGCGATGGTGTCGCATCTGGTGCGTTCCCCCGAGCGCTTCGACGTGATCGTCTCGACCAATATGTTCGGCGATATCCTGTCGAACCTCGCCGCCGAACTGTCGGGCGGGCTCGGCCTTGCCGAAAGCCTCAACGCGGGCGCCGGCCATGCCATGGCCCAGGCCTCGCACGGCTCGGCGCCCGATATAGCGGGCCGCGACATTGCCAACCCGACGGCCCTCATCCTGTCGGCCGGCATGATGCTGGACTGGATCGGGGAACGGCACGGGACCCAACGCTTCTGCGAGGCCGCTTGCGAGCTGAAGCGCAGGGTGCTCGGCACGCTGACGGATGAACGTCACCGGACCCGCGATCTTGGCGGAACCGCCTCGACCCGGGACTTTACGAAGGCTGTGATCGCCGCGCTCGGCTAAGGCTGCGGCCCAGGCGGCGCGTCACGCGCGCGCCGCCCTTCGCCGTTGCCGCAAAAGCTGCGTCAGCTCGCCTGCGCAAAGAGCGCCGCCGGTACATGGACGTGGCCGGACATGAGCTTGCGTGCGGTGCGGACCACACCGCCGGATACGCTGGTCGATGCGCCCTCGCCGGTCGTCGATAGGGCGATCTCGAAGATCCCGCTCGGATGTTCGACCACGATCTGGTCCTTGGGATTTGCCGGCAGCCGGGCAAGACCCTCGGCCACCGTGCCTTCCAGCGCACAGGCGCTAGCGATGCAGAGGCCGCCGGTCACCGCCATGGCGGCGTGGGTCTTGTGCGGAACGAAGTAGCGGGCAGCGATCGCCGCATCGCCCTGCGGCGCGGCCAGCATGGCGACCTTGGGCACGACCATGCCGGACACATCCCCCAGGCCCATGCGGCGGCCGGCCTCCAGGCGCAGCGCATCCAGGCGGGCGAAGAAGGCGGTATCGGCATCCAGCTCCGCCGGGGTCTCGTAACCGGTCTTGCCGAGATCTTGCGACCGCAGGATCATCATCGGGACGGACACGTCGATCAGCGTCGCCTCCACGCCGTCGATGGTTTCCCGCGTCTTCCCCGTCGGCAGGAGCGCGCCGGTCTTGGAGCCGACGATGTCGAGGAAGTTCAACCGGATCTCGGCCGCCGTGCCCGGCACCCCGTCAATGGCGACCGCGCCGTCATAGCGAACCGTGCCGTCCGGCGTCTGGACAATGGCCTCGATGCGGCTTCCGGTGTTGACGTTGAAGATCACCACACGCGTCTCGTCGCCCGCCGGCGGCACCATGCCTGTTTCGATCGCGAAGGGGCCGACGCCCGACAGCATGTTGCCGCAGGACGGCGCCGTATCGACGATGGGCTGGTCCACGGAAACCTGCGCGAAGAGATAGTCCACGTCGACACCCGGACGCTCCGATGGCCCGACGATCGCCACCTTGCTGGTCAGCGTGTCCGCGCCGCCGATCCCGTCGATCTGGCGGCTGTCGGGGGAGCCCATCAGCGCCAGCAGCACGCGGTCGCGCTGGTCCGGGTCGGCCGGCAGATCATGCGAGCGGAAGTAGGGTCCTTTCGATGTGCCGCCGCGCATCAGGATGCAGGGGATCGCGTGTGCGGAACTCATGGTTCTATGTCCTTTCGTTCTGCGAGGCTCAACGGAACGGCCAGGGAAGGTCGAACCAGAGCTGCAGGTAGCCGGCCGGGAAGACGAGGTTGAGCGAACTGGCCAGGGTCAGCATGACCGTGGCGATGCCGGCCGTCAGGAGAAGGCTCGTCAGCCACGACGCCTTGGCGACGACCCGCAGGAAGGTCATGAAGAAGAGGAGGAGCGCGGCGAAGAAGCCGATCACGGCGATGGAGGCCACGAAGCCGGCGAGCCAGCCGATATAGGCATAGGGGCTGACATTGTCGTCGGCATCGCGATTGGCCTCCGCGTCGTAATTGGCGTTCGCGCCGACCTTGCGGCCAAGCTGCGGGACCAGCACGAAGGCCGTGGCGGCAAGGCCGACGGCCGCGACACCCGCCGTGAACACCCCGCCCAGGAAGGACAGCTTCCAGCTTTCATAGGCGGCGAAGAGGAAGATGCCGAGGATGAGGAGCGAGAAGGCGATCTGCGGGCCGAACTGCGTCGGCCGGTCCGCGGATTCCGATCCCGTCGCCTCCGTGTTGAAGGAGCCGCCGCTCTTGGTCGAGCGGGCGCCGAGCCACACCGACAGCGCGATGATGGCGGCGATCACCAGGACGATCGGCCGGGTGAATATCTCGAAGCCGGAGAACTGCACCGCCTGGTAGAGGTAGCGCTCGCTCTGCGTGGCCAGGACGAAGCCGATCAGGAAGGCCGGCCGGGGCCAGCCGAAACGGCGCAGGAGAATGCCGAAGACGCCGACCACGAGCAGGGCCAGGAGATCGTCGAAGGCACGTGTCGGCTGGAAGGCGGCGAAGGCCACGATGGCGATCATGAAGGGGGCGATCAGCGGGTAGCGGATCTGCGTAAGCTTGGCGATGCCGGGCGCCAGCACGATGCAGAGCGCCGTGCCCAAAAGGTTGGCGAGCGCCAGCGACCAGACGATCGTATAGGTGATGTCGAGATTCTCGCTCACCATGGAAGGGCCGGGCTGCAGGCCGATCAGCACCATGCCCGCCAGGAAGATAGCCATGGAGCCGGAGCCGGGAATGCCGAACAGGAGCGTGGGGATGAGGCCGCCGCCCTCCTTGGCCGAGGTGGTGGATTCGGGCGCGATGACGCCGCGCACGTCGCCCTTGCCGAACTGCGACTTGTCCTTCGAGGTCTGGACCACGTGCCCATAGGCGATCCAGTCGACGACGGAGCCGCCAAGGCCCGGAATTGCGCCGAGGATCGAGCCGAGGCCCGAGCAGCGCAGCGTCAGCCAGCGATAGGTCCAGGTGTCCTTCAGCCCCTGCAGCCAGCCGGTGCCGAGCGCGCTCGACGTGTTGGAGATGGAACCCTTCTGGCGCAGGAGATCGCCGATCTCCGGAATGGCGAAGATGCCGAGGCCGACGATGACCAGCGGCAAACCGTCCATCAGGTAGAGCGCGCCAAAATCCATCCGGTACTCGCCCGTTGCGGGCGCGGCGCCGATCGAGCCGATGGCCAGGCCCGCCGCGCAGGCGGCGATGCCCTTGGCGAGGCTGTTGCCCGACAAGACCCCGACCATGGACAGGCCGAAGATGGTCAGCATGAAAAGCTCGGCCGCGCCGAAGGACAGGATGAGCGGCCGGGCCGCGATGACCGAGACGGACAGGACGATGGCCCCGAAGATGCCGCCGATGAAGGATGCCGAGAAGGCCGCGCTCAGGGCGCGGGCCGCCTGGCCCTTCTTGGACATAGGGAAGCCGTCCAGGATGGTCGCCTGCGAGGCGCTGGAGCCCGGAATGCCCATCAGCACCGAGGCGAAGGTGTCCGATGTCGCCAGCACCGGCAGGATGCCGATCAGGAGCGCCATGGCGGAGGTCGGGTCCATCCCATAGATGAAAGGCAGGAGCAGCGACATGCCGACGATGCCGCCGAGCCCGGGCAGCACGCCCACGACCAGGCCCACCAGCACGCCGAGCGACAGATAGGTGAAGTGCTGAAGCGTCAGGAGATTGGCAAGCGCTTGCCAGAAGGCGTCCATCATCATGGCCGGCTGGCCCTTTCGTCATTGCGCGTCATGTGCTGCGGGGCCAAGCGGGGTGTGCCGCGCCGCGACCCGCGTCGCGGCGGCTGCCCACCCTTCACGTTGGTTTTTGCCCGCTGCGGGGCGGCGTCAGAAGCGCACGTTGTAGTTTTCGGCCAGGAAGGTCTGGGTCCAGGATTGCGCCTCGGGCTCGATGCTCGTGGCGATCTGGTACAGGCGCTCGGCATCCTCGCCCACGGCCTGGTCGTATTCTCCCAGAATGTCGCCCTTGCGGGCCTGCAGGTCCGGATCCGCAACCGCATCGGCAAAGGCCTGCCGATAGGCTGCGACGATCTCGGGCGGTGTGCCTTCCTGCAGCATGGCGGGCTTCTGCGCCGCAAAGCCCGAGCCGAAGAAAGCGCGGTAGGCGTCGAATTCCGGCCCCGACGGCGCGGAACCGTGCATCATCTCGTAGGCTTCGATGAAATGCGGCAGGTCCGGGAAGGTCGGGTCGCGCTGGACCTGGCCATTGGCGTCGATCACCCCATAGGAAAAGAGCGGCACGACGTTGCCGGCCTTCACCAGCGGGTCGACCGCGGTCTGGTAGGCCGCGGTGGTCTGGTAGTCGATCGTGGCTTCGCCGCGCTCGAAGGCCAGCCGCCCGTCGCCCCGGCCCGTCATGCCGAAGACGTGGCGCACATTCAGCCCCATGACCACGAAGGCCAAAAGCGGCACGAGGTCCAGCGAGGTCGCGCCCTGACTCGCATAGACGAGCTCGCGGCCCGAAAGCTGCCCGAGTTGCGAGGCGTCGGCCACGTTGAAGCTGGCCGGAATATAGACGACGCCCCCGGTCGGGGAGGCCACCACCGGAATGAGCTTGCGGTAGTCGTAGCGCACGCGGCGGTCCTGCAGGAGATAGGGGAACTGCGTCGAACCCGATGTGCCGAGGAGCGACAGCCCGTTGGGCCGCGCCCGCACGGCGAACTCGTTCGCCCCCGTCATCGAGCCGCCACCCGGCACATTGCGCACGATGACCTTCGGATTGCCGGGCAGATGCTTGGACAGGTAGGGCGCGTAGAAACGGCCCCAGACATCGCTGCCGCCGCCTTCCGAGAAGGGGATGACGAACTCGATCGTCTCCCCCGAAAAGTCCACGCCGGCTTGCGCCCGTGCGGCGAAGGGCAGACCGGTGGCCGACAGGCCGGCGGTGGCGGCGACGCCATTCATGAAACCACGGCGAGTGATCATATCTGGCTTCCTCCCAAGGTTGTTCCAGACGCATCCGATCAAGGATTTTCGACCGGCACCCTAACTTTGTTTTTAAAAGAGTTCAATTGCATGCAAACGTACGCGCAAATGTACGATTGCAAGTCGCATCGTGCTTCCGGCATGATCGCTCAAGCAGACGTGAGGTCTGCGAGAGCCTTTGGGGACTGGGATCGGGATGGAACGAAACGGGGGCGATTCGCTGGCGCAGGGTGTCTACGACGCCATCCGCGAAGCGCTGCGCAATGGGGAATACAAGGCCGGTGACAGGCTGCGGGAGGAGGAGGTCGCCAAGCGGCTGAACGTCAGCCGCACCCCGGTGCGAGAGGCGTTCCGCCGCCTGCAGACGCGCCGGCTGATCGAAAGCTCCGCCGGGCGCGGCCTGATCGTGCGCAGCCTGGAGGTCGGCGACGTCATGGAACTCTACGCCATGCGTGAGATCATCGAGGGCGCCGCCGCGCGGCTGGCCGCCGAGCATGCGTCGGAAACCGAGATCGAGAATATGCGCGATCTGAACGAGGCTTTGCAGGAATGCTACGACGATACGCCGGAGATGGCGCGTCTGAACCGGCATATTCATGAAACGATCTACCGGGCGGCCCGCAACCGCTACCTGAACTTTGCGCTCGAAGAGCTCCAGGATGCGATCGGTCTGCTCGGCAGCACGACCTTTTCCGTGCGCGAGCGGCCGGAGCAGGCGGCCCTTGAACATGCGGCGATCATCGACGCCATTGCCGCGCGCAAGGCGGACGAGGCGGAAAAACTCGCCCGTGCCCATATACGCGGCGCGCTGCGCGCCCGGCTGCGCATCCTTCAGCGGACCGGCGGCGACGGCGCCCCGCGGCCGGCCAGCCTACCCTCCGCCGGCTCGCGCTGACCGGTCGGCGCATCGCCGGACCTTCACCCCGCACGGCTGCGGCATCTTGACGCCGGCCGGCCGAGGCGCATCTGCGATGACAAGGAGGTGACCTGCCTGTGAGCGGTCACCGCAGACGGGTCCGGTCGCAGAGGGAGGATGGGAATGCCGATGGCAGCCGATAAAGGCGAAAGCGCGCCGCAACTGAAGCGCGCGGCAGGTTTGACGCAGATCACCCTGTTCGGGCTCGGCAGCATGCTGGGCGCCGGAATCTACGGGTTGATCGGCAAGGCGGCCGGAGAACTCGGCAGTGCCGTCTGGCTCGCCTTCCTGGTGGCCATGGTCGCCGCCATGCTGACGGGCCTGTCCTATGCGTGCATCGCATCCCGCTTCCCCAAGGCGGGCGGGGCCGCCTATGTGACGCAGATGGCCTATCGCCGGCCGATGATCAGCTATGTGGTCGGGCTGGCCGTCGTGTGCTCCGGCCTGACCTCCATCGCCACGCAGTCCAATGTGGTGGCTGCCAACATCGCGGAGGCCTTCGGCATCGAAACGCCGCTGTGGCTCATCGCCATCGGCTTTCTGATCCTGTTGTCCGGCGTCCTGTTTCGCGGCATCTCCGAATCGCTCTGGCTCAATGCGCTCTGCACCGTCGTGGAAGCCTTCGGCCTGATCCTCGTCATTTGCGTGGGCATCAGCGCCTGGGGCAATGCGAACCTTCTGGAGTTTCCCCCCGTCGAAGGCGGCGGCCTGGAGGGGTCGACCGCGCTGCTCCTGATGCAGGGCGCCGTCCTGACCTTCTTCTCCTTCATCGGCTTCGAGGACATGCTGAACGTGTCGGAAGAGGTGCGTGATCCCGAGCGCACCATGCCGCTGGCGTTCATCCTGGCGATCCTTGCGGCAACGCTAATCTACATCGCCGTGTCGATCACCGCCGTCTCCGTCGTTCCCTGGCAGGAACTGGCCGAGGCCGCAGGGCCGCTCACGCTCGTCGTGGAGCGGGCGGCCCCCTGGTTCCCCGTCGGTGTCTTTGCCGCCATCACCATCTTTGCCGTCGCCAATACCGCGCTCGTGAATTACGTGATGGCGTCGCGGCTGCTCTATGGCATGTCGCGCCAGGGGCTGCTGCCGGAAGCGCTGGGCCGTGTCCACCGCACGCGCCGCACGCCCTATGTCGCGATCCTGGTCCTCCTCGTCATCGTGGTGTTCCTGTCGCTCGTGGGCGACATCGCGGCGCTGGCCTCGTCCACCGTTCTCCTGCTTCTGATGGTCTTCACCGTGGTCAATGTCGCGCTGATCGTCCTGAAGCGGCGGCCGGACGATAGGCCCGGGCGGTTCGAGGTCCCGATCATCGTGCCGGCGCTCGGCGCGCTCTTCTGTGCCGCGCTGCTCGTCGTGCGCATCGCGGAAGGGGATTGGACCGCGCCGCTCATCGCCGGGGGGCTCGTCCTGGCGATCCTCGTTCTCTATGCCGTGACGGGCGCCGGCCGCGAAGGCCGCATCGAGGCCTTCTTGGAAAGCGAGCGCTCTAGCGGCTGACGCTCATCCTACTGGACGAGGGGGCGTCCGGGCAGGAAATGCTCGAAGCCGTGGGCGCGTGCCGCGACGACATTGGGAAAGGCCTGCGGCGGGCGCTCGAACTGCGGCGCCATCCGCAGCATCGGCAGGATCCGCTCCAGAATGTTGCGCGCGGTGGGAACCGCGTTCCAGCCGGCGGTGCGGAAGCCGTGGGTTTCCGCCGTCGGCTTGGGCTCGTCCAGGATCACGACAACCAGATATTTCGGGTCGTGCGCGGGCACGAGGCCCATGAAGGAGGTCATCACCTTGCCCTTGGCGTAGCGGCCGTCGATCACCTTCTCGGCCGTTCCCGTCTTGCCGCCCACATGGTAGCCGGCAATGGAGGCACGGCGGGCGGAGCCGTCGATGCCGTTCAGCCGCATCAGGTAGCGCAGGGCTTCGCCAGTGCGCGGCGACACCACATCCTCAGCGATCACGCGTTCGGTGACCGGCGTATCGCGCAGGAAGGTGGGGCGCAGGAGCCGCCCGCCATTGACCAGCGCCGCCACGCCCATGGCCGCCTGCAGCGGCGTGACGGCCAGCCCGTGGCCGAAGGCGATGGTCGCGGTGTTCACCGCGCCCCAGTTGCGCGGGACGATGGGCGCCGCGCTTTCCGGCAGTTCCGTCGTCAGCCGGGTGAGCTGGCCGAGATCGCGCAGGAACTGGCGGTGGCGGTCGACCCCGAGCTGCATGGCAAGCTTGCCGAACACGATGTTGGAGGAAACGAGGAAGGCCTCCGGCATGTTCAAAGGGCGTTTCTCGCCTCGATAGTCGCTGATCGAAAACCGGCCGAAGCGCAAGGGATGCGTGGCGTCGACCACCGAGTGCAGATTGAACGCCTCGCTGTCGAGCGCCATGGCCATGGTCAGGGCCTTGAAGGTGGAGCCCATTTCATAGACGCCGACATTGATGCGGTTGATGTTTTCCTTCTTCTGCGCATCGGTCGGCACGTTGGGATCGAAATCCGGCAGGGAGACGAGCGACAGGACCTCGCCATTAGTGACGTCGAGCACCAGGCCCGCGCCGCCGATGGCGTCGTAATGTTCGATGGCTTTGCGCATCTCGTCCGTGAAGGCGTGCTGGACATAGAGATCGACGCTCAATTCCACCGGGTCGAGATCCTGCCGCTCGTAACGCATGCCAGCCGTCCGCAGCCCGTTCAGCCCGTTCTCGTCGATCCAGCGTTCGATGCCGGCAATGCCGTGATTGTCGATGTTGACCGCACCCAGCACCTGCGCGGCGGCCGCACCGTTGGGATAAAGCCGCCGTACCTCTTCCCGGAAACCGATGCCCGGCAGGCCGAGATTGTGAATCTCCTGCTGCTTGGCGGGCGTGATGGAGCGCTGAATCCAGATGAAGCCGGCCCGGCCGCTGAGCCGGCGGTGCAGATCGGCGGCATTGAGCTCGGGCAGGGCGGTCAAAAGTCGCTCGACCGTCTCGTCCGGATCGACCACGCGACGCGGCTCGGCGAAGACGGAGAACATGACGATGTCGCGCGCCAGGATTTCTCCATTCCGGTCCAGTATGTCCGGGCGCGCATGGGACGGACCGGATCGCGCCATGATCGGCTCGGCCAGGTCGAGCGTCGTCAGGTGCACGAGCCGCACGAAGATCGAGCCGAAGCCGACGGCGAAGGCCAGGAGCACGATGAAGGCCCGGAGGGGATTCTGGGCGTGGTCGATCAGTCTGTTGCGCATGCGGGATCCATCGCGACGGGGCGTGCGGGCGCCGGGACGGTCGAAGCCCCCTGGCTCGGCAACCCGGTGCCTGAAGGCTGGGCGATGGCCGTGAACGAAGCCTTAACCAAAGCGCTCCTCCGGGCCCGAATGGCCGCAAACGGCCGCGGGTCGCGCCCTTGTGATGGTCCGTGAACGGCGGTCGGCATCCGGCACCGGCCAGGCACCTCGGTTTGAACCCGGCGCGCAGACATTCTAAGGATGGAACCGGCCGAGGAGAGGGCTGGGGGGCGCATGTTCGAGAAGATTCTGATCGCCAATCGCGGGGAAATCGCCTGCCGGGTCATCCGGACGGCCCGCCGCATGGGCATCGCCACCGTGGCTGTCCATTCGGACGCGGACCGTGACGCGGTGCATGTGCGCATGGCCGACGAGGCGGTGGCGATCGGTCCGGCCCCCTCGGCCCAGTCCTACCTGTCGATCGAGGCGATCCTGAACGCCGTGCGCCGTACCGGCGCACAGGCCGTGCATCCGGGCTACGGCTTCTTGTCCGAGAATGCGGGGTTTGCCCGGGCGCTGGAGGCGGAGGGCGTCGCCTTCATCGGGCCGTCCGCCAACGCCATCGAGGCCATGGGCGACAAGATCGCCTCCAAGGCCCTGGCCGCAAAGGCCGGCGTTTCGACCGTGCCGGGCCATATGGGCTTGATCGAGAGCGCGGAGGAGGCCGTACGCATTGCGGAGGCCATCGGCTATCCGGTCATGATCAAGGCATCGGCTGGGGGTGGCGGCAAGGGCATGCGCGTGGCCTTCGACGCGGAGGAGGCGCGGCAGGGCTACCAGTCCTCGCGCAGCGAGGCGCGGGGCGCCTTCGGCGACGACCGCATCTTCATCGAGAAGTTCGTCGAACAGCCGCGCCATATCGAAATCCAGGTCCTGGGCGACAGGCACGGCAATGTCATCCACCTGGGCGAGCGGGAATGCTCCATCCAGCGGCGCAACCAGAAGGTCATCGAGGAAGCGCCATCGCCCTTCCTGGACCCCGCCACGCGAGAGGCCATGGGCGCGCAGGCCGTGGCCCTGGCGAAGGCCGTGGGCTATTCCTCAGCCGGAACGGTGGAGTTCATCGTCGATGGCGCGCGCAACTTCTACTTCCTTGAAATGAACACCCGCCTCCAGGTCGAGCATCCCGTGACGGAGCTCGTGACGGGCATCGACCTGGTGGAGGAAATGATCCGCGTGGCGGCCGGCGAAAGGCTGCGCATCGGCCAGGATGGCGTGCAGGCGCAGGGCTGGGCCATGGAGGCGCGGCTCTATGCGGAAGATCCGTTCCGCAATTTCCTGCCTTCGATCGGCCGGTTGACGCGCTACCGCCCGCCGGCCGAAGGGCCGCGCGACGGCGGGATCGTGATCCGCAACGATACCGGCGTGAGCGAGGGGAGCGAGATTTCGGTCCATTACGATCCGATGATCGCCAAGCTCTGCGCGCACGGGCCCGATCGGAGCACGGCCATCGATGGGCTCATTGCGGCGCTGGACGGCTTCGAGCTGGAAGGGATCGGGCACAATCTGCCCTTCCTGTCGGCCGTGCTGCGGCACGAGCGCTTCCGGGCCGGCCGGCTGACGACGGGCTTCATCGCCGAAGAGTATCACGACGGCTTTTCCGGGACCGCACCGCAGCCGGCAGAGGCGCGCCGCCTGGCGGCGATTGCCGCCGTTGTGGCCGAGCGGGAGGATGCCCGTGCCAAGGCCATATCCGGAACCATCTCCGGGCAGCCGGCCCGCCCCCGCGGCGCGCTCGTCCTGCGCATGGCCGGGGAGCGCTTCGAGGCGCGGGTGGAGGCCGATGACGGCACGGCGGCCCGCATGCGCTTTGCCGATGGCGCCGCCATGCGCGTGGACAGCGCGTGGCGGCCGGGCGACAGGATCGCGGCCTTTACGGTGGATGGCACGGCGATGCAGGTGAAGACCGACTATGCCGGCGGCGCGCTCCGCCTGCGCTGGCACGGGATCGATCTGACGGTGCGCGCGCGCAGTCCGCGTGTCGACGCGCTGGCCGAGCTCATGCCCGTCAAGCTGCCGCCCGATACGTCCCGCATGCTGCTCTGCCCGATGCCGGGCGTCGTCACCGCCATCATGGTGGCGGAGGGCGACGCGGTGGAGGAAGGGCAGATCCTGGCGACGGTCGAGGCGATGAAGATGGAGAATGTCCTGCGCGCGGAGCGGCGCGGCACCGTCGCGCGCATCGCGGTCGAGCCGGGGGCAAGCCTTTCCGTAGACGCCCTGATCCTCGAATTCGAGTGATCAGGGCCGCAGGCGATAGCCCGTGCTGAAGATCCGCAGGATGATCACGAGGGAAACCAGAAGAAAGACCAGCGTCATGCCGAGGCTGACGAAGACATTCACGTCGGACTGGCCGAAAAAGCTCCAGCGGAACCCGTTGATCAGGTAGACGACCGGATTGGCCATGGACACGTCCTGCCAGAAGGGCGGCAGCATCTTGATGGAGTAGAAGCTGCCGCCGAGGAAGGCGAGCGGCGTGACGACCAGGAGCGGCACGAGCTGGAGCTTCTCGAACCCGTCGGCCCAGATGCCGATGATGAAGCCGAAGAGGCTGAAGGTCACGGCCGTCAGCACCAGGAAGACCAGCATGAGCAGCGGGTGTTCGATGTGCAGCGGCACGAAGAGGAACGCCGTCGCCAGAATGATGAGCCCCAATATGACGGATTTGGACGCCGCCGCGCCGACATAGCCGAGGACGATTTCGAGCGGCGAGATGGGCGCCGACAGGATTTCGTAGATGGTGCCGGTGAATTTCGGGAAATAGATGCCGAAGGCGGCGTTGGAGAGGCTCTGCGTCAGAAGCGACAGCATGATGAGGCCCGGCACGATGAAGGCGCCGTAGGAGATGCCGTCGATGGCGCCGATGCTGCTGCCGATCGCCGCGCCGAAGACGACGAAGTAGAGCGAGGTCGAGATGACGGGCGACAGGATGCTCTGGAACAGGGTCCGCCACATGCGCGCCATTTCGAATCGATAGATGGCGATGATCGCGCGCCCGTTCATGGCCGGCTCCTGACGAGGTCGATGAAGATGTCTTCGAGCGTGCTCTGGTGTGTGCGTATGTCGTGCAGGCGGATGCCGGCCGCTTCGAGCCCGGACAGGAGCGCGGTGATGCCGGTGCGCTCGCCGCCCGTCGCATAGGCATAGGTGAGCGCGGTGCCGTCCGCCGACAGCGTCAGCTCGAAGGGTGCGAGTGCGGCGGGAATGGCGTCCAGCGGCTCCTGCAACTCGATGATCAGCTGCTTGCGACCGAGCTTCTGCATCAGGGTCGCCTTGTCCTCCACCAGGATGATCTCGCCAGAGCGGATCACGCCGATCCGGTCCGCCATCTCCTGCGCTTCCTCGATATAGTGGGTCGTGAGCAGGATGGTGACGCCGGACTCGCGCAGCGATTGGACCACGCGCCACATGTCGCGCCGCAGCTCCACGTCCACGCCGGCGGTCGGCTCGTCCAGGAACAGAAGCCGCGGCTCGTGCGACAGCGCCTTGGCGATGAGGACGCGCCGCTTCATGCCGCCCGACAGAGTCATGATCTTCGAGTCGCGCTTGTCCCAAAGGGACAGATCGCGCAGGACCTTTTCGATATGCGCGTCGTTGCGGGGCTTTCCGAACAGCCCGCGCGAGAAGCTGACCGTCGCCCACACCGTCTCGAAGGCATCCGCGGTGAGTTCCTGCGGCACGAGGCCGATGGCCGCGCGCGCGGCCCGGAACTCGGTGCCGATGTCGTGCCCGGCCACCCGCACGGTGCCGGAGGAGCGGTTGGTCAGCCCGCAGATGATGCTGATGAGGGTCGTCTTGCCGGCGCCGTTGGGGCCCAGGAGCGCGAAGATCTCACCCTTGCGGATGCTCAGATTGACGGGCTTCAGCGCCTGGAAGCCGTTGGTATAGGTCTTGGTGACGTTCTCGACCGAAAGGATCGGATCCATCGTGGCGAGTCTCCGGTTGCGGCGGCATAGATAGGCGATCGGACGGGCAATGTCGCCCCTGGCATGGGCCCGCCGTCAGTTCGCCGCCGTGCGCATATCGGATCGCGCCTGCGCCGTGTCCAGCCGGACGACGACGGACATGCCGGGGACGAGGCGCTCGGAGCCGGCCGCATCGCCCTGGATGGCGATGCGCACCGGCACACGCTGGGCGATCTTGGTGAAATTGCCGGTGGCGTTGTCGGACTTCAGGATCGCGAATTCGGAGCCGGTCGCCGGGGCGAAGCGTTCCAGCCGGCCTTCAAAGGTGGCGCCCGGCAGCGCATCGACGGTGAAGCTCACAGCCTGGCCCGGCTGCATGCCGGCAAGCTGCGTTTCCTTGTAGTTGGCCACGATCCAGCGCTCGTCGGGCACGATGCTGGCAAGCTGCGTTCCGGGCTGCACATACTGTCCCGTGCGTCCGCCGACCTCTCCCAGCCGCCCGGAAACCGGCGCCAGGATGCGGGTATGCTCCAGATCCAGCCGCGCCAGTTCCACCGATGCCTGCGCATTGGCGACGGCCGCTTCCAGCGACTGGCGGGAGTTCAGCGTCGAGGCGAGCTCCTGCTCGGCGACATTGCGCTGGGCCGTGGCCTGATGCAGGGCGGCCTCGGCCTCCGCGCGGCTGCGCCGCGCGACGTCCAGATCGCTGCCCGGGGCAAAACCCTTGGCGGCCAGGGGCGAAATACGCTTCCAGCTCGCCTCGGCCGTTTCGAAAGCGGCCTGCGCGCTGGCTTCCCCCGCCTCGGCCGCCGTGACCCTGGCCTCTGCGGCGCGGCGCTGTTCGTCGAAATTGTTCAAGGCAGCGCGCTGGGTGGCTAGGCCGGCCTCTGCCTGTTCCAGCTTGCGGCGGAAGATGGCGTCGTCCAGCCGGGCAATGAGCGTGCCCTGTTCGACATGCTGGTAATCCTGGACGGGGACCTCGGCCAGGATGCCGGCCAATTGGGGGCTCAGCGTGGTGACCTTGCCGCGCACATAGGCGTCGTTCGTCACCTGCACGGTGCTGGCGAAGGGCGGCAGGTTCCAGGCGAACAGGATGATGGCAATGCCGGCGAAGCCCGCCAGCACCGCGACATAGGTGGAAAAGGAACGGAAGATGCGTGCCATGACAGATCCTTTCGACGCGCGCGCGGGTCAGGCCGCGGCGGGTCGCAGCGCGCTCAGGCGCTGATACAGAAGGTGGACAAGAAGAACGGCGAGCCCCAGAAGGGCGAGGCCGCTGACAGCCAAGAAGACATCGTTATAGGCCAGGACCGTGGCCTCCCGCGTGGCCTGCGTTGCCAGCGTGGAGAGCGCGGCAGCCTGGCGCAGCGCCGGATCGGGAAGGCCGGAGCCCAAGGCCGCCGCCATGCGGGCCACGCGGGCGGCGACAACCGGGTCGGTCAGGACGAGGTGGTCCACCAGCATGTCCGAATGGAACTTCTCGCGCAGCGTCACGAGGGTGCGGAAGATCGCCGAGCCGATCGCGCCGCCCAGGCTCTGCGTGGTCAGGAAGACGATGAGGAAGGACAGAAGATAGTTCATGCCCTTCTGCATCGCCGCCCGGAAACCGAGCCCGAGCGCCGGCGGGAGGAACATGACGGCGGCCATGGCGATGAGCGACTGGCTGAGCATCATGTTTTCCGGCCGCGTCAGCGCCGTGGCGCGGGAGTCCATGTAGGCGCCCGCCGCCAGGAAGGTAAGCGCCAGGGCGTGGATGACCGGCGTGCGCTCCGGCGTGGTCAGGGCGGCCGTCGCCAGCCCGGCCAGGATGGTCGCCCCGATCATGACCGCATAGAGCGTCATCGTCTGTTCGTTCCGCAGCCCGAGCGCCTGGAAGAAGCCGGCCGCCCCGCTCGTCTGTTCCGACAGGAGAAGGCGGAACAGGAGCAGCGTTCCGGCAAAGTGCAGGATCTGCGGCGAGAAGATCCAGCGCAGGTCGAGGAGCGGGTTCGTGCGGTTCAACTCGATCAGGGCGGCGATGGTCAGCGCCGCCACGGCGACGCTGAGGAGAATGCCGATCCAGCGTGCTTCCAGCCACCATTCATAGGGCCCGAGCGTCGCCGCGACGGCGATGCCGCCCAGCCCCGTGGCGATGAAGGCATAGCTGACGAAATCGAGCGGCTCGAAGACGGGGACACGTTCCGGCTGGTTGAGCGGCAGAAGGAAGATCGCGGCCAGCGCCATCAGCGCCAGCCCCATTTCCAGCGTGAAGAGCGTTGCGAAATCGCCCGTCTCGGCCACCAGCGGGGAAACGAGCCGCGCCAGCGGCATAGCGAGCGAGATGTTGATGGCGGCGAGGCCGATGCCGAGAGACAGTTTGCGCTCCGGCGGAAACGGCTCGAGCATGTACAGGAAGCCGAGCGTCGACAGGGGCGAGGCCGCGACGCCCGCAAAGAAGCGCACCGTCATGGCCGACCGGAAATCCGTAACGAAGACATGCATGGCGCTGACCACGACGAAGGCGATGACGGCAATTTCCGCGAAGCGCCGAAGCCCGTACTGGGCCCGGATCTTGGTCATCATCAGCGTCAGGCTGACATTGGGGACCAGATAGGCCGCCATCAGCCAGACGGTCTCGTTGGTCGTCAGGGACAGGCTGCCCTGAACATTGGGCAGGTTGGCCGAGATCAGGTTGAGGCCGAGCCCCTGTGTCAGCGCAATCAGCGTCGAGGCCGCGATGTACAGGCCCGCCAGGGCCGGGTGCCGCCGCATATAGGGGGCAGGGGCCGGCAGGGTGCGGACGATCCGCAGGCCTGGGGTCTCGATGGCAGTGTCACTCCTCATCGCAGACATCCTCCCGCCCAGCCGCCATGTCCTCGATGGACCGCGCCATGTGCCGCATGGTGTGGAGGGCGGATGCCGCATCGGCATCGCCGATGCCGTCCAGCATCGCTTCACGGATGTCCTGCGTGATCGCGGCGACCTGCGCCGCCGCGTCCCGCCCCTCGGGCGTCAGGCGCACTTCCTTGGCGCGCCGGTCACCGTCGGCGGGCACCCGCTCCACCAGGCCGAGCCGCTCCATCCCGTCCAGAAGGCGCACAACCGTCGCCGTTTCGAGCTGCAGGCGGCCGGCAAGCTCGGTCTGGTTGGGCGCCGCATGGCGGGCCAGCATGGCAAGTACCCTGGCGCGCGGATAGGTCAGCCCCAGGGCGCTGACGCGTGCATTGAACACGGTGCGCATCCGTCGGCCCGTCCGCACGATGAGCTCGGTCAGCTCCGTCCGGGGATTTTCAATCTCTGATTGCATGTTCCACATATAACTAGCGCACTAACGATATGCAAGACTTACAATAAGTCGTGCGCTAAGAGGGGCGGTGGATCGTTCTCCGGGGGCATCATGGACATTGCGGATCAGGCGCGGCCGCGCATCGCCATCACCTATTGCACCCAGTGCCAGTGGCTGCTCAGGGCCGCCTGGCTGGCCCAGGAGCTCCTGTCCACCTTCGGACCGGACCTCGGGGAGGTCGCTCTGGTGCCGGGCACCGGCGGCATCTTCGAAATCCGTTACGAGGATGCGTTGATCTGGGAGCGCAAGGCCGATGGCGGCTTTCCGGAAGCCAAGGTCCTGAAGCAGCGCGTGCGGGACCAGCTCGATCCGACGCGGGACCTCGGTCACAATGACCGGCCGGCCCATTCATGACCAAGATCGTCTCGGCCATCATGCTCGTCGCCATGGTCGTGCAGATGTTCCGGCCGCTCGGACTGCCCGGCCTGACGAAGCGCGGCGATTTCTGGAAGATCGCACTCGCCGCGCTGGTCCTGTTCGGCGCCACGGCTCTCATTCGGCCACAATAGTATCGGATGGTCCGCTGCCGCGTCCGGGTGGGGGGATTTGAACGGGGCGGTGCCGTCGTGTAGGGAAACGCCGGCCGAAGCAAACTTCTGGGGTGACACGCACAAATGGACCGTATTCGCATCCGGGGCGGGAACACGCTCAACGGCACCATCCCGATTTCCGGCGCAAAGAATGCGGCCCTGCCGCTGATGATCGCCTCGCTCCTGACGGACGATACGCTGACGCTCGAAAACGTCCCGCATCTGGCCGATGTGGAGCAGCTCATCCGCATCCTCGGCAATCATGGCGTGGACTATGCCGTGTCCGGCAAGCGGCTCGTCCAGGACCCGGCCCAGGGCCGGACCATCCATTTCACGGCGCGCACCATCGTCGATACCACCGCGCCCTACGAACTCGTGTCGAAGATGCGGGCGAGCTTCTGGGTCATCGGCCCGCTGCTGGCGCGCATGCACAAGGCGCGCGTGTCGCTGCCGGGCGGCTGCGCCATCGGCACGCGGCCGGTGGACCTGTTCATCGACGGCCTGCGCGCGCTGGGCGCGACGATCGATATCGACCGTGGATATGTCGTGGCGCAGGCGCCGGGCGGCCTTGTCGGCAACCGCTTCCGCTTTCCCAAAGTGTCCGTCGGCGCCACCCATGTCATGCTGATGGCCGCATCCCTCGCCAAGGGCGAGACGGTGATCGAGAACGCCGCGCGTGAGCCCGAAGTGGCCGATCTGGCGGCCTGCCTGAACGCCATGGGCGCGCGGATCTCCGGTGCCGGCACGAGCACCATCACCATCGAGGGCGTGACGGCGCTGTCCGGCGCGCGCCATCGTGTCCTGCCCGACCGCATCGAGACCGGGACCTATGCCATCGCCGCGGCCATGGCCGGCGGCGACGTGACCCTGTCGGGAACCCATGCCTCGCTCCTGTCCACCGCGCTCGATACGCTGCGGCAGGCCGGCGCCGAGGTGACCGAACTCAATGACGGCATCCGGATCCGGCGCAACGGCGCGGGAATCAGCCCGGTCGATGTCGTCACCGATCCGTTCCCCGGCTTCCCGACCGATCTGCAGGCCCAGTTCATGGCGCTCATGACGCGTGCCGACGGGGTTTCGAACATCACCGAGACGATCTTCGAGAACCGCTTCATGCATGTGCAGGAGCTGGCGCGGCTCGGCGCGAAGATCTCCCTCTCCGGCCAGGTGGCGCGGGTCGAGGGCGTGGCGAAGCTGGAGGGCGCCCCCGTCATGGCGACGGACCTGCGCGCCTCTGTCTCGCTGGTGATCGCCGGGCTTGTGGCCGATGGCGAAACCACGGTCAATCGCGTGTACCATCTGGATCGCGGTTTCGAGCGGCTGGAAGAAAAGCTCGGCGCCTGCGGCGCAGAAGTGGAGCGAATCTCCGGTTGATATCGGCGCGTAGGCAGGTCGAAAGCCTGTTTCGCCTTGCATTTTCTCGCGTTCCGCACGATTTAGGGCACGCATTCATTGAAGGACCGGTCTTGCGCGCAACCGCGAAGGCCGGTTTCACCCGTTCAGACACATGGCAGGCCCGCCGCTGGAGCGGACCGCCGATCCCTCGATTCAAAGAACAGGACCACGCATGGCGAAAGAAGAAGTTCTTGAGTTTCCCGGGGTCGTGACCGAGCTGCTTCCCAATGCGACCTTCCGCATCAAGCTCGAGAACGATCACGAAATCATCGCCCACACGGCAGGCCGGATGCGCAAGAACCGCATTCGCGTTCTGACGGGCGACAAGGTGCTCGTCGAAATGACGCCCTACGACCTGACCAAGGGCCGCATCACCTACCGCTTCAAGTAGGCCGGGCATGGCGTCGCCGCTTCATCTGGTTCTCGCCTCGGCCTCGCCGCGCCGTCTGGAGCTGCTGCAGCAGGTCGGCATCGAGCCCGAGCGGCTGCTGCCCACCGATATGGACGAGACGCCCGAGCGCTCGGAACATCCGCGCTCTCTGGCCAAGCGCCTGTCCAAGGCGAAGGCGCAAAGCGCAAGCGACATCCTGAAGCGTGAGGGGCAGGCGGATGACAGCTACGTGCTGGCCGCCGATACGGTCGTCTGCGTGGGGCGCCAGATCATCCCCAAGGCCGAGCTGATCGAGGATGCCCACGCCAATCTGCGCATCCTGTCCGGCCGCACGCACCGCGTCTATACCGGTATCTGCCTGATCACGCCGGGCGGCAAGCTGCGCCAGCGCCTCGTGGAAACGCGTGTCCGCTTCAAACGGCTGACGCGCGACGACATGGACCGCTACCTCGCCTCCGGCGAATGGCGCGGCAAGGCCGGTGGCTATGCCATCCAGGGCCGGGCCGGCGGTTTCGTCCTGCGCCTGGTCGGCTCCTATACCAATGTCGTCGGCCTGCCTTTGTATGAAACCCTCGCGCTACTGGAGGGCGAAGGCTTCCCGACCGGAGGCGATGGGCCAGCGTGAGCGCCGACATAACGCCCCTGCGGCCGCGCCATGCCTGCCCCGAATGCCGCCGCCCCTCCGCCCGCGCGACCTATCCCTTCTGCTCGCCCCGCTGCAAGGCGGTGGACCTCAACCGCTGGCTCTCCGGCTCCTACGTCATTCCCAGTCCCGCCGACGAAGGTCCGGGCTCAGAAGAGCAGAACTGAGCGATAAGGCACTCGTGAAGGCGCGGTGAGTCCGTCAGCCAAACCTGTCCGACCTGGCAAACCTGGTCGTTTCCAATCGTTAGCTTCTTCCGCCGAATGATAGGTTTGCTATAATCGGGTATAAATGGGAGCGGTTATGGCAGAGATCGTCATTAAAAATTTCGATAAGCCCAAGAAGGGTGCGCGCAGCGGCTCCGTGACCCAGAAGCGGGTTCGGGATGCCAGCACGGGGAAGTTCGTGATCGTGCGTACGATCAACGGGCATAGCGAGACGCTCGGCGAGGACCTCGACTACGTATTCCGTCGCAACGTTGAAAAAGCACGGCGCGACAACAAGGCTGTGACAGGCGCACCAGACCGTGTCCCTGGCCGAGGCTGATCAGCCGGTATTCCTGCTCGTCGCAGGGCCTAACGGGTCGGGAAAGAGCAGTGTCTATGCGAACGCCGATCTGGAGTTGGGCGGCCGGTCCGTATGGATCGTCAACCCTGATCTCCTGGCGGCCCGTATCGCTGCCGTTGAAGACCTTTCGTTACCGGCAGCCAATCTGGCCGCCGTGCAGCGCATCGAGGCCTGGCTCGATGCGTCAATCTCCGTACACAAGACAGTCGGCGTTGAGACGGTTCTCTCGACGGGCAAGTACCGACGCATCGTGGAAGAAGCCAAGCGTTTAGGCTTCGCCATATGGTTGATTTACGTGGTCTTGGATCGTCCCGAGCGTTCCATCGAGCGCATTAAGCTCCGCGTTGAAAAGGGCGGACATCACGTGCCCGACGAGAAGGTCCATAAGCGATATGCCGCGTCCCTGGAACAGCTCCCGTGGTTCCTGGAGAATGCTGATCAAGCGTGGATCTGGGACAACAGCGGTTCGCAGCCGCGCCAGATCGGTGAGAAGAAGGACGGTGTCATCGCGCTTGATGAAGATGCTCTCACAGCGGTTGTGCACACAGTTCGCGCAATCGCGACCAGGGAGCGGACATAGCGCGTCCGGCAGGCGAGCAGGAGGGGATCTGAGCCGTCGGCTGCCCGAGGACCAGGTGTTCAGTCCCGCGCGGCGCTGGATGTCGCTGCCACGAGGAGGTCGTGGCTGCGGTCGTGGCGGATGGTGACCCAGCGGCCGGGATCGGCGGCGTCCTGGCGCTTGAGGTAGCGATAGGGGGTCTGGGACCACGAGCGGACGCGGCTGTCCAGATTGTCGAGGACGAAGTCACCCTCCTGCGAGGTCAGCGTCAGGACCGCATGGCCATCGCCGTTGCGCTTGCGCACGACCGTCATCAGAAGGTTGCCGGCAGGAATGCCGAGGGCGATCAGCCGCTGGCGCTTGAGAAGCGCGTAATCCTCGCAGTCGCCGGCGGTGGTGGGGATGGCCCAGTGTTCGTCCTGCCCATAGAGCGCCAGGTCGCTTTCGGCCGCGATGGTCGCATTCACCGTGCGGTTGATGCGCGCGACGCGCCCCATCGTCTCCGCCGTCAGGGCGATCGGGCCCGGCGCCATGGCGCCGGATGGGGCGCAATCCTGTGGCGCGCGCCGGCAATAGTCGAAATGGCCGATCGGCTGGGTCGTGTAGGCGCCGAGCGTCATGAAGGGGCTGTCGGCATGCGCGCCGACCATGATGGCGGCGCTGATCGCCAGCCCGGCCGCAAACGCCAGAATCGTCTTTGCACCCGTCATCGCCACGCCGCCCCTCACGGCTGGAACCCCAGTCCGCCGATCGTGGGTGCACGACGCAAAACAGTCAATAAGTCATTCGGATGACACCGCCTTCACCCAGTGGATGCGGCATATGCGGCCCCTATGGGCTGCCGATCCGCCCGCCGACAGGCCAAGACTGCCGGATCGAATGGCGGTTTTGTGACGCGCCTGTGGGCGGCGCGGCGCGGAGGCGAACCCTGAAGCCGAGGGGGACGAGCCTTGAAAGGTTGTCGAACCCTTCCCCCTCGTCCGCCTCAACCATACAGTGCGCTGTCGGGAAACCATATGCGGCCATTGCGGCCGCAGACCGGTTGCGGCACCGGGCAGATATGCCCGGCACCCTTCAGCGCCCCTTTGTCCCTGCCGGGTTTGCCGGCATGGTTCGGGGCAGCGATGAGCGCGTCACCGCCGACACGTCCCGGCACAAGGTCGGAACGGCCCATCATCGACAGGGCCATTCCGTCCCCGATCTCCAAATTATCACCGGGGAGAGCGTCGGCCCTGCGCCTTTTCAGGGGCAAACGCATCGGCACCGATACGAAGCGGATGCGAAGGATGATGGATATATGTTAGAGGCTGTCACAGCCATCGATGCTTTCTCCTTTCAGTGGAGCATTGGCGGTTAGGCCCGGCCATGGAGCTGCGAACTCCTGGCCGGGCCGCTACGTCTATAGGACAGAATTCCGATCTTTACCAGACGTGTCGCGCACGCTCAGGTGTTCAGCCCTGGCGCAGCATGTCGGTGACGGCGCGCTCCATGCGCGACAGGTCTTCCGGGCGGGACAGGCGGTGGTCCCCGTCGGCGACGAGCGTCAGCGTGACGCCTTCGCCCGGCAGGTGCGAGACGAGGTCCAGCGCGTGGGTATAGGGAACGTCCGGATCCTGCATGCCCTGGATGATGTGGACCGGGCATCCGGTTTCGATGGGGCCGTCCATCAGGCAGCGGGCCAGCCCGTCATCGAGCAGCCGCTTGGTGTAGATGGTCCCCTCCGGCCCATATTCGGACGGGCGCGTCATGTATCCACGGGTCGAAAGCGCGTGACACTCGGCGGCGGTGAGCGAAGGCTCGACGAGCCGCTTGGTGAAATCGGGGGCGGGGGCCAGCAACACCATGCCGGCCACGCGGCCCGCCAGCTCGCGCGCCAGGAGAAGGGCGATCCAGCCGCCCATGGAGGAGCCGACCAGGACGAGCGGGCCCCCGGTGCGGGCGGTCACGATGTCACGCGCATCGGCCAGCCAGTCGGAGATGGTCAGATCCTCGAAACGGCCGGACGATTCGCCATGCCCGGTATAGTCGAAGCGCAGGAAACCGTGGCCGCCTTGCTCAGCCATGGCATGGAGCGCCTGCGCCTTGCTGCCCCGCATGTCGGAGCGGTAGCCGCCCAGAAAGACGATGGTCGGCGTGCTGCCTTCCGCCGCCAGACAGGCGATGCGGCGGCCGTCTCCGGGCTCGAAGAAATCCGCGATGGGAGCGTCCTGCATGGTGATCGCATCCGTATGCTCTGGTCGTAAATGTTCTTTACAACGGGTGAAACTTGCCATCCGACGTGCTATATCGAAAAGGTGATCGGCTCCAGACTCGCCAGCGCCATAGCGGCCGGGCGGGTTGGGGCTATGGCCGCGCCCCGGTGGTGCAGGTAAGCCATGACCGTCAATATCAGGAGTAAACGACCATTCGCAGACCATTCCGTGCCCCGCCCGCCCAGAAGGAAGGACCGCGTTCGAACCGGGAGATCCGTGTTCCGCAGGTCCAGTTGATCGATGCGGACGGCCTGAACCGGGGCCCTGTGCCGACCGCCGATGCGCTCGCGCTCGCGGAGGAGGCCGGACTCGATCTCGTCGAGATCGTCCCGACCGCCAATCCGCCCGTCTGCAAGATTCTCGATCTCGGCAAGCTGAAATACGAGAATCAGAAGAAGGCGGCCGAAGCGCGCAAGCGGCAGAAGGTCATCGAGGTCAAAGAGATCAAGATGCGCCCGAACATCGACGACCACGATTACGAGACGAAGATGAAGGCCGTGCGCCGCTTCTTCGACGAGGGCGACAAGGTCAAGGTGACCCTGCGCTTCCGTGGCCGCGAAATGGCGCACCAGGAGCTCGGCATGCAGCTTCTGAACCGCGTTCGCGAGGAAACGGCCGAGATTTCCAAGGTCGAGGCCGAGCCCAAGCTCGAAGGCCGTCAGATGATGATGGTCCTGGCGCCGCGCGGCTGAAGCCGCGCTGCCGTTTCCGGGCTTGCCAGCCTTCGGGCCAGCGTCTATAAGCCCCACCGTTCAAGTGCGAGCCGTCCGGCAGGGCATGCCGTGGCGGCTCCGAATGCTTTGGCGCAAAGGTTGCGGTATTTTACCGGGTGGCGGTGACGCTGCTTAGCCTTTCGCCTTGCCCCATCGAGGAGAGCGAAATGCCCAAGATGAAGACCAAATCGAGCGCCAAAAAGCGCTTCCGCATGACCGCGACCGGCAAGGTCAAGGCCCAGCCGGCTGGCAAGCGCCACGGCATGATCAAACGCTCCAACGACTTCATCCGCGACGCACGCGGCACGATGATCCTGTCCAAGCCGGACGAGCGCATCGTGAAGACCTACATGCCCTACGACCGCTGAGCGGACGTTCGGGACAGAAGCGAATTTAAGGAGCTAGATCATGGCACGCGTGAAACGGGGCGTAACGTCCCATGCCAAGCACAAGAAAGTCCTGAAGGCCGCCAAGGGTTTCTATGGTCGCCGCAAGAACACGATCCGCGCCGCGAAGGCTGCCGTCGACCGGGCGATGCAGTACGCCACGCGCGACCGTCGCAACAAGAAGCGCAATTTCCGCGCTCTGTGGATCCAGCGCATCAATGCCGGCGTGCGTGAGCACGGCCTGACCTATGCGCGCTTCATGGACGGCCTGAACAAGGCCGGCATCGAGGTCGACCGCAAGGTGCTGTCCGACATCGCCATTCATGAGCCCGAGGCCTTCGCCGCGCTGGTTGCGCAGGCCAAGGACGCGCTGGCATACCTGAAGGACGAGAACGCGAACGCTTACGAGCGCGCCGTCGGCGAGAAGCGCGCCGCCTGAGGCGACGCCCGGGCGGAATGCCGCCTACTTGCGAACTGCGACAAGGCCCGCCGCGAAGCTCGCGCGCGGGCCTTGTCGCGTCCCGGGGGGTGTGCTTCAAGCGCCCCTGACGGGCGACGACGGGACGACCGGAAGATTCACGGGAACATGACCGTGCAAGGGGGCGAAAGCTAGGTGACGAACATGGTGAGCGATCTGGCGGCGCTCGAGGAGCGAACCCTTTCGAACATCGGCGCGGCCGATAGCGAAGCCGCACTGGAAGAGGTCCGCCTGGCCGCGCTGGGCAAGAAGGGCGAGATTTCCGAGCTCCTGAAGGGCCTCGGCCGCATGACGCCGGACGAGCGCCGGGAGTTCGGCCCGGCCCTGAACGGGCTGCGCGACCGGGTGCAGGGGGCGCTGACCGAGCGCCGCGAAGCACTGGCGGACGCCGCCATCAACGCCCGGCTGGCCGCCGAGGCGGTGGACGTGACGCTGCCCGTCCGCCCCTCCACGCTGGCGCGCGGGCGCATCCACCCGATCAGCCAGGTGATCGACGAGGTGACGGCCATCTTCTCCGACATGGGCTTCGCCATCGCCGAAGGCCCGGATGTGGAGACGGACCACTACAACTTCACGGCGCTGAACTTCCCCGAGGGCCACCCCGCCCGGGAAATGCACGACACGTTCTTCTTCAAGCCGGGCGCGGATGGCCGCCGCAAGGTGCTGCGCACGCACACCTCGCCCGTGCAGGTGCGCACGATGGAGCGCCAGGCGCCGCCCATCCGCATCGTCATACCGGGCAAGACCTACCGGCAGGATTCGGACGCGACCCATTCGCCGATGTTCCACCAGCTGGAAGGGCTCGTCATCGACCGCAGCGCCAACATCGCCAACATGATGTGGGTGCTGCAGGAATTCTGCCGTGCCTTCTTCGAGGTGCCGCAGGTTCAGATGCGCTTCCGGCCGAGCTTCTTCCCCTTCACCGAGCCCTCGATGGAGGTGGACATCCAGTGCGACCGTTCCCGCCCGGGTGAGGTGCGCTTCGGCGAGGGGACCGACTTCATGGAGATCCTGGGCTGCGGCATGGTGCATCCGAACGTGCTGTGCGCCAGTGGCCTGGATCCCGATGTCTATCAGGGCTTCGCCTGGGGCATGGGGATCGATCGCATCGCCATGCTCAAATACGGCATGCCGGACCTGCGCGCCTTTTTCGACGCCGATGTGCGCTGGCTCGAACATTACGGTTTCCGGCCGCTGGATATTCCGACACTGTTCGGCGGCTTGAGCAGCTAGATTTCGGGCATTTTGGCAAGGGAAGGCGTCAGACCGACATGAAGATGATGTTCCTGGAATGCATCGCCGTTCTGGCCGGCGCCGTCCTGGCGACCCTGGTGACGGGAATCCTCACCTGGCTGTTCGGCGGCGTCGCCTTTGCGAGTGCGGTGGCGTCCCTTGGCGCCTATGTGCTCGGCCTCGTGACCGTTGGCCTGTTCGCCTTCCTGTACCACCAGCTCGATCGCACGCCGGCTGCCCTGGCCAGCCTGGCGCTGGGCGTGGTGCTGCCGAGCCTCGTCGACCGCTTCATCCTGGGCGAGACGCTGACCTGGACCGGCATCATCCTGGGCAATCTGGTCTTCGCCGTGCTGGCCCTGTCCATCTACCGCTTCGTCCACGCCAATGCGACGACGCGGCAGGGGAGCCTGCGCTGACCGCCGGCCCTCCTCCCGCCATCCATCCAATTCGTCCACCACCGATACGATCGCGAACTCAATCATGAAATTCACCCTGTCGTGGCTGAAGGATCATCTGGAAACGCAGGCGAGCCTTGACGAGATCACCGAGCGGCTGACGGCCATCGGTCTGGAGGTCGAGAGCGTCGACGACCGGGCGGTGTTCCACCCCTTCACCATCGCCCGCGTGCTGACGGCCGAGCCGCATCCCGATGCCGACAAGCTGCGCGTGCTCAGCGTGGATGCCGGCCCGCAGGTCAATGACGGCAAGCCGCTGCAGATCGTCTGCGGCGCGCCCAATGCACAGGCTGGCCTTATCGGCGTCCTGGCGTTGCCGGGGACCTATGTGCCCGGCATCGACACGACGCTCGGCGTCGGCAAGATCCGGGGTGTCGAAAGCTTCGGCATGATGTGTTCCGAGCGCGAGCTCGAACTGTCGGACGAGCATAACGGCATTATCAGCCTGCCGTCCGACGCGCCCGTCGGAACGCGCTTTTCCGATTATGCGGGCCTGTCGGACCCGGTGATCGAGATCAACCTGACGCCCAACCGGCCGGACGCCACGGGCGTTTCGGGCATTGCACGGGACCTCGCGGCGGCCGGCCTCGGCACGCTGAAGACAAAGGCGCCCGAGCCCATCGCCGGAGAGGGAGATTGCCCGGTTGCGCTCACCCTCGAAAGCCCGACGGCGACCGGCTTCGCGCTGCGCCTGGTGCGCGGCGTGCGCAACGGCCCATCGCCGGACTGGATGCAGAAGCGGCTGAAAGCCATCGGACTGCGCCCGATCAACGCGCTGGTCGACATCACCAACTACCTGACCTTCGATCGCGGCCGGCCACTGCATGTCTTCGATGCCGCGCGTGTGACGGGCGGCCTGACGGTGCGCCAGGCTGCGAGCGGCGAAGAGATCCTCGGGCTCGACGGGCGGGTCCATGCGCTCGATGAATCGGTCTGCGTGATCGCCGATGACAAGGGCCCCGAATCGATCGCCGGCATCTTGGGCGGCGAGCATTCGGGTTGCGACGAGACGACCACGGACGTGCTGATCGAATCGGCGCTGTGGGAGCCGATCGACATTGCCCGCACCGGCCGGCAGCTCGGCATCGTCACCGATGCGCGCTACCGCTTCGAGCGGGGTGTCGACTGCGATTTCATGGAGCCGGGGCTCGACCTTGCCACGCGCCTGGTGATGGAGCTGTGCGGCGGCACGCCGACGCGCAAGCACATCGTGCCCTATCGGGGCGCGCGGCCGGAGCCCGTGCGGCTGCCCTTCACGGAGGTCGAGCGTCTCACCAGCCTGACCGTCGCGCCGGACCGGCAGATCGCGCTCCTGCAATCGCTCGGCTTCACCGTGGCGGCGCGCGACGATGCGGGGGCGACGATCGTCCCGCCGAGCTGGCGGCCCGATATCGACGGCAAGGCGGACCTCGTGGAAGAGGTGATGCGCCTGACGGGTGTCGATGCGATCGCGCCCGCGCCGCTGCCGCGTGATGCCGCCGTGACGGGCCGCGTCCTGACGGCGGCGCAGCAGCGCGACCGGATCGTGCGCCGGGCGCTTGCCACGCGCGGCATGCTGGAAACCGTGACCTATTCCTTCATCCCGCATGCGGAGGCCGTGGCCTTCGGCGGCGGCGCCGAGGCGCTGCAGCTCGAAAACCCGATTGCCGCCGAGCTGACGGATATGCGCCCCTCGCTCCTGCCGAGCCTCATCGCCGCAGCGACGCGCAATGCCGCGCGCGGCTATGGCGATACGGCCCTGTTCGAGGTCTCGCATGTCTATCGGGACGATACGCCGGAGGGCCAGCAGCGCGTGGCCGCTGGGCTGCGCCGGGGCACGGCCGTCATGGCGGGCGCGGGGCGCGACTGGTCCGGCAACGCGCCGACCGTCTCGGTCTACGATGCGAAGGCCGATGCGCTGGCGGTTCTGGAAGCGGCCGGCATTCCCACCGATCGCATCCAGATCGAGGCCGGGGCCAGCGCCTGGTACCATCCCGGCCGTTCGGGGCGCATCAAGCTCGGACCCAAGGTCACGCTGGCGGAGTTCGGCGAGCTGCACCCCAAGGTCTTGAAAGCCGTTCGGGCGGGTGGCGCCCTGGCCGGCTTCGAGGTGCAGCTCGACGCGCTGCCGGAGGCGCGCCGCAAGCCGACGCGCACCAAGCCGACCCTCCAGCTTTCCGCGTTCCAGCCCGTGCGGCGGGACTTCGCCTTCGTCGTCGATGCGGCGGTCGAGGCGTTGAAGCTCGTACGCGCGGCCGAAGGCGCCGATCGCAAGCTGGTGGGCGAGGTGCGGATCTTCGACATCTTCACCGGCGCCGCCCTGGGGGAAGGGCGCAAGTCCGTCGCCCTGGAAGTGACGCTGGTTCCCAGCGAACGCACCTTGACCGACGAGGATCTGGAGGCCGTCTCCGGCAAGATCGTCGCCGCGGTGGCGAAGGCCACGGGTGGCGTCCTTCGGAGCTGACCTTTCCAGTGGGGCTGCCGGCGCGCAAGCTCCGTGCAGCCTTGCGCCGTCATGCTGGGGCAGGCAAGCTTCCGGCATGAACCGCGGCAGGATGGCGATGGGACAGCTTTGGCGTTGGGTGCTGGCGGTGGCCGCGCTCTTGCTCTGGGGCACGGCCGCTCTGGCGGAGCCCGCCGCCCGCGATCTGTTCGGGCAGGCGCGGGAGCCCGCCGCCATGGCCAGCGCCAGCATCGGCTTCTATTCACGCGGGTGCCTGGCCGGTGGCGTCGCCATGCCGCGTGACGGGCCCACCTGGCAGACCACGCGCCCGGCCCGCCACAGATCCTTCGGCCATCCGGCCATGATCGACCTCCTGGAGCGCCTGTCGGCCCAGGCCGCCGCCCAGGACGGCTGGCCCGGCTTCCTTGTGGCCGATATCGCGCAGCCGCGCGGCGGCCCCATGACCAACGGCCATGCCTCGCATCAGATCGGCCTGGATGCGGATGTCTATCTGACGCCGATGCCGGACCACCGCATGAGCGACGCCGAGCGGGATGCGATCGATCCGCCCAGCCTGATCGACGCCAGGACCCTGCGGGTCGATCCGGCGCGCTGGCGGCCGGAACATTACCGGCTGCTGCGGCGTGTGGCCCTGGCGCCGGAGGTGGAGCGCATCTTCGTCCACCCCGGCATCAAGGAAAAGCTCTGCGCCGTGGCAAGCGGCGATCGCGGCTGGCTTGCCAAGGTGCGGCCGATGTATGGGCACGATTATCATTTCCACATCCGCATGCGGTGCCCGCCGGGCGCCACCGCCTGCGAAAGCCAGGAGCCGGTCGGCCGGGGCGATGGCTGCGGGGACCTGTCCTGGTGGTTCGATGTCGCGCTGCAGCCGCCACCGCCGGGTGCCAAGCCGCCGCGGCCCAAACCCCCTCTGGCCATGTCGGACCTGCCCCGGGCGTGCCGCCAGGTGCTGGACGCGCCGGCCGGCGCCGCAGCCGCCGGCTCAGGACACGCTCCTGTCCTTTCCGCAATCCCCACACCGACGGAACGCCCGTCACATTGAGAAACTAAGCCTTTCCACAGGCCCGCTCTGGCAGTAGAGACGGTGCAGCCTTTCAATCGATTTATACGGTCCCGCCATGACACCGACGCTCGATAGTTCAGAAGCCCTCCGCTTTCCGATCCTGATCGCCGACATCGGTGGGACCAATGCGCGCTTCGCGCTGTTGCTCGATGCTTTCGCCGAACCGAAGACCTTCCCTGTCGTCAAGACGGCGGACTATCCCAATATCGACGACGCGATCCAGGCGACCGTGCTGGACAAGACCTCCGTGCAGCCGAAATCCGCCGTGCTCGCCATTGCCGGCCCGATCGACGGGGACGAGATCGACCTGACGAACAGCCCCTGGGTCGTGCGTCCGCGTTCGCTCCTGGCCGATCTCGGCTTTGAGGAAATCGTCGTCATGAACGATTTCGAGGCGCAGGCGCTGGCCGTTTCCGCCCTGCCGGACAGCGGCCGGCAGCAGATCGGGGGCGGTTCAGCGCGCGAGGGCGCGAGCCGCGTGGTGCTTGGCCCTGGCACGGGCCTCGGCGTGGCGGGGCTGGTGCGCGCGCGGCGCATGTGGATCCCCGTGGCGGGCGAGGGTGGGCATGTCGACCTCGGGCCCCGTACGCCGCGCGACATGGCCATCTGGCCGCATCTGGAAAGGATCGAGGGGCGCGTCTCGGCCGAGCAGGTCCTGTGCGGCCGCGGCCTGGTCAATCTGTACCGCGCCATCTGCGGCGCCGACGGCGTGCCGAGCCGCCACGACACGCCCGAGGCGGTGACGCTCGCCGCCGCGACGCCGGCCGAGGACGCGCAGGCGGCCGAAGCCATCCAGCTCTTCGCCACCTGCCTCGGACGGGTGGCGGGCGACCTTGCCCTGATCTTCATGGCGCGGGGCGGTGTCTATATTGCCGGCGGGATCTTCCAGCGCATCGTGCCGCTCCTGCGCACGGAGGCGCTGCGGGCGGCCTTCGAGGACAAGGCGCCGCATTCGGCGCTCCTGCGCGATATGCCCCTCTTTGCGGTGACCGAGCCCATGGCAGCCCTGGTCGGGCTGGCGGCCTATGCCCGCAACCCGCGCTTCTTCGGCCTGGAGACGGCGGGGCGCCGCTGGTCCGCCTGACCGCGGCGCCAATGCAGGGGCGCCGTCAGGCGCCGCCATCGTGCGTCTTGCCGGCCTGGTAGCTGGCGAAGAGATCGTCGGCCATGCGCCGCAGCGCGCGGCCGATCTCGGCATATTCGTACTCGTTCAGATTGGCGAGCGACACGCGGCCGGCCGGCTCGCGCGTTCCGAAGCCCTTGCCCGGCAGAAGGACGATCCCCGTTTCGTCGGCGATCTTGAAGAGCATGTCGCCGGCGCTCGCGACCTTGAGCACATAGGCGGCGAAGTCCTCGCCGTGCATCTGGCGGGCGATCTCCTCCAGGTCGAGAAGCGTATAGTAGGCCACCTCGTTGGGGTCCGACTGCGCGGCCATGCCCAGTTCACGGTAGAGCGCCTTTTCCCGGCGGCGGATCAGCTTCTTCAACTCGGCCTTGTAGCCATCGGCCTCGTCCATCAGGGCAAAGAGCGCGAAGAGCACCATCTGCACCTGCTGCGGCGTCGACAGGCCGGCCGTGTGGTTCAGCGCGACAACGCGGCTGTCGGCGACCAGCCTGTCGATGAAGGCGAGCTTGCCGACATCGGGAATGATCGACTGGTAGCGGCGGGTCAGCCGGTCGCGCTCGGCCTGGGGCTGGGCCTTCAGGGCCGCGTCCATCACATTGTCCTTGCCCGTCGCGATGACGCCGAGCCGCCAGCCCGTCGCGCCGAAATATTTGGAGAAGGAATAGACCAGGATCGTGTTGCGGGGGCAGATGGCGAAGACCGAGCGGAAATCGTCGGCGAAGGTGCCGTAGACATCGTCGGTCAGGATCATGAGATCCGGCCGTTCGGCCACGATGGCGGCGATGCGCTCGAGGCTGCGATCGTCCATCTTGACCGAGGGCGGGTTGCTGGGATTGACCAGGAAGAAGATCTTGACCGCCGGATCGCGCAGCTTGTCCAGTTCCGCGTCCGGATACTGCCAGCCGGCATGCGGGTCCGCGTCGAGCGAGACTTCCTGAAGGCCGAACTCCTCCAGCTCCGGGATCTCGATATAGGGGGTGAAGACGGGCTTGCCGATCGCGACCTTGTCGCCCTTCTGCACCAGGCCGTTTGCCTGCAGCGTATGGAAGACATAGGCCATCGCGGCCGTGCCGCCTTCGACCGCGAAGAGGTCGATGCTGCGGGTGGGGAGGGCCCCGCCGACCATCTCCTTGACGATATACTCGCGCACGATCTTTTCGCTGTAGCGCAGCATGCGCGGCGGCACGGGGTAGTTGCAGCCCAGAATGCCCTCGACCAACTCGTGCAGCACGTCCGATGCCGGCAGGCCGATCTGGTCCCGCACATAGCTGATGGCGCGGGCCAGGAAGACGACGCCGTCCTGGTCTCGATTGTCGGCGCAGAAGCGCTCGAAGCGCCCCTCGATCCCGGCGATCTTGGGCAGGCCGCCAATGCCGTTGGGCATGTAGGAGAAAGACAGTTCCGCCTCGGCCGTGGCGAAGAGGCCGAGCCGGAAGAAGGCGCGGCGCGGCAGTGTCGCCAGGAAGTTGGGGTTGCCGCGCCCCGCATTCAGCATCATCCGGTTGGCCTTGCCAGAGGCGAGCTTGATGAGCTCGTCCTTCAGCTCGAAGGGGCTGAGCTTGGCGTATTGGCTGTAATCGGTGGTCATCTTCTATTCTCCTGTCGCGTCAGGCAAAGGCGACCACGAGCGGGCCGAGCAAGGTCAAAAACACGTTGGCGAGGGCGTAGGTGATGGCGAAGGATGCGGTGGGAATGGCGTTTCCGGCCTTGTCCAGCACCTCGCCGAAGGCAGGATTGGCGCTGCGCGAACCGCTCAAGGCGCCCGCGAAGATGGCCGTGTTGTCGTATTTCAGGACATAGCGGCCGACCAGCATGGTGATGAGCATGGGCACCAAGGTCACGACGACGCCGACCAGGAACAGCGATATGCCGCTTTCCCGGACCGTGCTGACGGCCTGCAACCCCGATTGCAGCCCGACCACCGCCACGAAGCCCGCCAGGCCAAGATCGCGCAACAGGGTGGAGGCCGCGATGGGCAGGTTGCCCAGCGCCATGTTGCGACCGCGGTACCAGCCGAAGACGAGGCCGGACAAAAGGGCGCCGCCACCCGCGCCGAGCGTGAGCGGAATGTCCCCCGCCCGCAGCACCAGAAGGCCGACGAGCAGGCCGACCGCTATGCCGACGCCATGATAGACGAAATCGGTCTTGTCGCTGGCGATCACTTCCGTTCCGGCGGCCTGCGCCACCCGGGCCACGTCGGCGGCGCTGCCGTAGATCGTGGCCACGTCGCCCGCCTCGATCCGCGTCTGCGGCGTCATGGCGACGGGGGCGCCGCCGCGTTTGAGGCCGGTGACGAAGATGCCGTGCTTCAGCGCGGCATTGGTGTTGCGGGTGATATCCTCGATATCGTGGCCGACGAAACGCCGGTCGGTCAGCGACACGTCGCGGCTGACCATGACGGCATCCATGCCTTCGGACGACATAAGCTCCGGGCCGATCGACGCACCGCAGGCCAGAACGCCGCCGCGCCGGCCGACCAGAAGCACCACATCGTCTTTTTGCAGGGCAAGGTCCGGCTGCAGCCCGATAATGGCGCCGTTGCGCTTGACGCGCTCCACGCTGACGGGTGAGCCCGCCGCCGCCTCGATCTGTGCCACGCTGCGCCCGGCCGCGGCCTCCACGCGGTAGAGCCGGCCGACGAGGTCCGGCACGGCGGGGGATTCTCCAGGGCCGTACTGCCGTGCGCCGGCCAGGAGCGCAGCTTCGGCGCGCATGGCATCGTCGCGGATGGAGCGGCCCATCAGCCAGGGGAGGATGTTGACGCAGATGATGATGGCCCCGAAGGAGCCGAAAATATAGGTCACGGCGTAGCCGACCGCGACATTGCCCTGCAGGCGCTGGATCTCGTCCGCGGCAAGGTTGAGCTGCCCGATGGCCGAACTGGCCGTGCCGATGATGGCGGATTGGGTCAGCGCCCCGGCCGCGACGCCGGCCGCCAGGCCCTTGTCCAGCCCGAACAGCCGCGCACACAGGATGACGGTGCCGAGCGCCGTGACGGCCAGGACGCTCGCCAGCACGATCTCGCGCAGCGATTGCCGCCCGAGCGACCGGAAGAAACCGGGCCCGCTCTCGAAACCGACGGCATAGATGAACAGGGCGAAGAGCAGCGTCTTGACGCCGTCCGAGATGGACACGCCGACCTGGCTGATCAGCACGGCCACCAGAAGCGAGCCCGCGACGCCGCCCAGCTGGAACTTGCCGAACTGGATCTTGCCGATCGCATAGCCGCCGGCCAGCGACAGGAACAGCGCAATCTCCGGCGATCTGTTGAGGATGGTGTGAAGCATTTCCATGAGCACGCGTCCCCCCGGGCTCCAGGTCGATGCGATTGCAACTAGCGCTTGCAAAATCGGGGGAAAGGTTGGCCGTCTAAAATTCCCGGCCTTCCGTATTCGCCGGGGGTCGGCGGCGCTTCGTGATGCTGCGCGGGTTTCCTCCCGGCGGTAAAATGCTTATGAGCGTGCGGGCGACATTAACGGGAATGGGTCTGACGTGACGAAGGAAAGCGGCCTGTCCCTGGCTGACGGACAAGAGAGGGGAGAAGCGCTCCGCCTGTTGAAGCGCATCCTGTCCGAAAACGGGAAAGCCCATGTCCGGGGTTACGTCGTTGCCGTCATCTGCCTGGTGCTGGTGGCGCTGACCACGGCCTTCCTGGCCTGGATCATGCGCGACGTGATCGACCAGATTTTCGTCCAGCGCGACCGTGCCATGCTGGTGACCCTGCCGCTCGCGGTGTTCCTGGCCTTCCTGATCCGGGGCGTGGCCAGCTACGGCCAGGGCGTGACGCTGGCGCGCATCGGCAACGATATCGTCGCACGATACCAGAAGCGGCTTTTTGCGCATCTGACCGAACTTTCTGTGGATTTCTTCGGCGAGAACCGGTCCGCGCAACTCGCCGCGCGGATCAGCCAGAACGTGACCGGCGTGCGCGACACGCTGAACCTGACCGTCACGTCGCTGGCGCGCGACCTCCTGACGCTCGTCTTCCTGATCGCGGTGATGATCTGGCAGGATCCGGTCCTGTCGGCCATCGCGCTCCTGGCCGGGCCACCCATCGCCATTCTGATCGGCGGCCTGTCCCGCAAGCTCCGGCGCGCGACCCGCCAGTCGATCGACCTGAATGCCCGTGTCGTGGGCGCGATGCAGGAGGCGGCCCAGGGTATCCAGGTGGTCAAGGCCTTCACCATGGAGGCGCCGCTGCGCCAGCGCACCGACGCGCTGGTGGAGGCGGCGGAGGAGCGGGCAAACCGCATCGCCGCCATCACCGAGCGGTCCGGCCCCATCATGGAGATCGTCGCCGGCCTGGCCGTGGCCGGGGTGATCGGCTGGTCGGGCTACCGGGCCATCGTCTACGGCTATTCGCCGGGCGCCATGTTCGCCTTCATCACGGCGCTGCTCCTGGCCTATGACCCCGCCCGCCGGCTGGCCCGGCTGCAGGTCGAGATGGAGCGCGCGCTCGTCAACGCCCGGATGATCTACGAACTCCTGGATCTCCAGCCCCGCAAGCGGGACCGGCCCGGCGCGCCGGACCTGGTGGTCCGGGGCGGCGAAATCCGCTTCGAGGGCGTGGAATTTTCCTATGCCGCGTCCGACCCGGTGCTCCGGGGGGTCGACTTCGTCGCGCCGGCGGGCCGCACGACGGCCATCATCGGCGCTTCGGGCGGCGGCAAGTCCACCATCCTGGCCCTGATCGAGCGCTTCTACGAGCCCGGCGCCGGGCGGATCCTGATCGACGGGCAGGATATTTCCGGCGTCACGCGGCACTCGCTGCGGCGGCAGATCGCCTATGTTCCGCAGCAGCCCGTCCTGTTCGAAGGCACCATCCGCGACAATCTGCGCTACGGGCGCATGGACGCGACCAACGCCGAGATCGAGGCCGCAGCGCGGCTGGCCCAGGCGGAAGAGTTCATCCTTGCGCAACCGCAGGGCTATGACACGCCGGTCGGCGAGAATGGGGTGACGCTGTCCGGCGGGCAACGCCAGCGCCTGTCCATCGCCCGGGCACTGGTGCGCGGCGCGCCCATCCTCGTCCTGGACGAGGCGACCTCTGCCCTCGATACGCGGTCGGAAATGCTGGTGCAGCGCGCGCTGGCCGACATCATGACGGAAAAGACCGTGCTGGTCGTGGCGCATCGGCTGTCGACCATTGTCGGGGCACATCAGATCCTTGTGGTCGAACAGGGCAAGGTTGCGGAAAGCGGCTCGCATGCCGACCTCCTCTCCCGCGATGGCGGGCTCTATGCCCGCTTCCACAATCTGCAGGCATCGGGCGCGGTGGAAAGCGGTCCGACCGGCCCCTGACGCATGCCGGCCCCGGATGCGCGACGACTTGTGACGGCGGCGACGCGCTTGTATGTCACTCCCAGCATCCGCTTGAAACCCGGCCAAGGCCGGGCGCGGCACGAAAGGAGCGGGCCATGAGGCTGGTCGTATTGGGCGCCGCCGGGCGCATGGGACGAAACCTCGTCAGGATCATCGAAGAGACGCCGGGGGTGACCCTTGCCGGCGCCATCGAACGCCCCGGCTCGCCCGTCCTAGGGCGGGATGCCGGCGATCTTTCCGGCATCGGCGAGATCGGGGTGGACATCACCGACGCGCTGGAGCCCTGCCTGGCGGATGCCGACGGCATACTGGACTTCACATCACCCGCCTACAGCGTGCGGGTCTGCGCAGCGGCGGCCGAGCATGGGCTTGTCCACGTGATCGGCACGACGGGCTTTTCGCAAGCGGACGACGCGGCCATCGCCGCCAGCGCAGCGCGGGCGCGTGTGGTCAAGTCGGGCAATATGAGCCTCGGCGTCAACCTTCTGGCCGTTTTGGTTGAGAAGGCGGCGGCCGCGCTGCAGGCGCAGGACTTCGACATCGAGATCTGCGAGATGCACCACCGGCACAAGGTGGACGCGCCGTCCGGAACGGCGCTGCTTCTGGGGCAGGCTGCAGCAGAGGGGCGCGGCATCGCGCTCGGGCAGCACAGCGTGCGCACGCGTGACGGGCATACAGGCCCGCGTCCGGCTGAGGCGATCGGCTTTGCCACGCTGCGTGGCGGCTCGGTCATCGGTGATCACAGCGTCATTCTGGCCGGGGAGGGGGAGCGCATCGAGCTCGTCCACCGGGCGGATGACCGCAGCATCTATGCACGGGGCGCCGTCCGCGCCGCCCTTTTCGCAAAGGACAAGGCGCCCGGCCTCTATTCCATGCGGGACGTCCTCGGGCTTGCCTGACGGCGTTCCAACAGGCAAAGCGGGCTTTACGCCCCGCACGATGAACAATGCGACACAAGGATCGGAACCCAATATGGCGCGCACGCTCGTACTCGTCAGGCACGGCCAGAGCGACTGGAACCTGAAGAACCTGTTCACCGGCTGGCGGGACCCGGACCTGACGCCGAAGGGCGTCGAGGAAGCCCGCAGCGCCGGCCAGCGGCTGCGGGAGCTGAACCTCGTCTTCGACCGGGCTTTCACCAGCAACCTGTCCCGCGCGCAGCGCACCCTGGCCCTTCTGACCGAAACGCTCGGCCAGACGGACATCGCAACCGAGCGCAGCGAAGCCCTGAACGAGCGCGACTACGGCGATCTGTCCGGCCTGAACAAGGACGATGCGCGCGCCAAGTGGGGCGAGGAGCAGGTCCATATCTGGCGGCGGTCCTATGACGTGCCCCCGCCGGGCGGAGAAAGCCTCAAGGACACCGGCGCGCGCGTCTGGCCCTATTACATCCACACGATCCAGCCCGCGGTGCTGAACGGGGGCAACGTCATCGTCGCGGCGCATGGCAATTCCCTGCGCGCGCTCGTCATGGCGCTGGAAGGCCTGACGCCGGCGCAGATCCTGGAGGCCGAGATCGCCACCGGGGTGCCCATCGTCTACACGCTGAACGCCGATTCGACGGTCGCCTCCAAGGACGTCCTGATCGGCTGAAGCGGTCACCAGCCCGGGCGCGCCTACTGGCGGGCCCGGGCCAGGGCTCGGGTGAAGGCCGTGGCGAAGCTCTCGCGGTCGTCCGGGTTCAGGAAGGCGCCGAGTTCGGTATCCTGCCCGCGGGCCGACACGGCCATCCGCTCGACGCCGAATTCCTGGTGCCGGCGGACATGGAAGCGGGTCCAGAACGGGTTGTAGTGGAATTCCTGGACGGCGCCGCGCGCCGATGTCTTGCGGATCATCAGATCGGTGCGCGAGACGCTCACCTCCTCGCTCACCCGGGCGGAGCGGTAGCTGGCCCGGAAAGCCAGCCAGAGGGCCAGGACATCCAGCCCGAAGAAGCCGAAGACCGGCCAGGCGCCATGCGACAGGAAGAACAGTCCCGTTCCCAGGCTCAAGGCGCCGAAGCCGAGCATGGTCACGGCGAAGCCGAGCGGCCCGAGCGATCGGTAGGGCCGCAGCAATGCCGTGAAGAACGGCCTGTCATTATCGTTCGTGCCGTCCTCTTGCGTCATGAGGGCCGTACCACGCTGCAACGGGGGTCAGGATGGGGACGATACGCCAAAAGGCCGGGTCTGTCGCCGGTGCGGCGCGTCGCAAGGCGAGCCGGGCGCCGCGCATTCCCTACAGGCCGGACGAGATCGGCGAGATCTTCCGGCGCTTCTCGGTCCAGCGGCCGGAGCCGCAGCCCGAGCTGGAACACCGTAACATCTTCACCCTGCTCGTCGCCGTCGTCCTGTCGGCGCAATCGACAGACGCCGGCGTGAACCGCGCGACGCGCGGCCTGTTCGACCGCGCCGACAATGCAGCCGCCATGGCGGCGCTGGGAGAGGACGCCATCCGCGATGCGATCAAGACCATCGGCCTGTTCCGCAACAAGGCGCGCAACGTCCACCTCTTGGCTGAGGCGGTGCGCGACGTGCATGGCGGCGTCGTGCCGGACACGCGCGAAGCGCTGGAAGCCCTGCCGGGTGTCGGCCGCAAGACGGCCAATGTCGTCTTGAACACCGCCTTCGGCAAGGAGACGCTGGCGGTCGATACCCACATCTTCCGGATCGGCAACCGGCTCAAGATCGCACCCGGCAAAACGCCGGAGGAGGTCGAGCGGAACTTCCTGCGCATCATTCCGGAAGGCTATCTGCGGCATGCCCACCATTGGCTGATCCTGCATGGCCGGTATGTCTGCAAGGCGCGCAAGCCGGACTGCCCGGCCTGCATCATCGCCGATCTGTGCAAGGCGGACGAGAAGACGACCGACAGGCCCGCTCCGCTCGTCACGCTGGAAAGCCGGGGTCCGGGCGAACAGCCCCGTCCGCCGGTCGTAGCGGAAGGCTGAACTCCCGGCGCGCCAGCTTCTGATGCAGATGCACCATCATGGCGGCGGCAAAGAGCGGAGTGACGAGGTTGACGATCGGGATGGCGAGGATGAGGGCGATGACGAGCCCGGCCAGGAAGATGCGCGTTCCGTAGCGGTGGCGCATGGCGCTCGCATCTTCCTCGCTCCGGTAGCGCAGGGCGGCGAACTGGAAATATTCGCGCCCGAGGAGATAGCCGTTGACGATGAAGAAGGCGCCGACATTGACGACCGGCACCCAGAGAAGAGCGAAGGCGACGAGATTGCCAAGGATGACGATGCCGAAGAACTTGATGGACAGGACGATGCCGCGCAGGAACGGCAGGGCGACGCCGGGCGCGGCATCGGCATAGTCGGTCCGCTCGACCACCTCGGCCACGTCGTCCAGGAAGAGCCCGGCGATGATGGCGCTGACCGGGGCGATTAGGAAGGCCATGAGCAGGGCCAGGGCGATGCCGGCCGCAAGCCCCGCATAGGTGCCCGCGTTGTCCGCCCAGCTCGGCATATCAGGCGCAAAGCGCGCGAAGAAGGGAATGGCGACCACTTCGAACAGCCAGCGCACGGCGAACCAGAGCGCGATGAGCGCAACAGCCGTCAGCCCGAGCACCTTCCACAAGGTGCCCCGAAAGGGCGGTGAGACGACATCCCGCGCGGCAAGGCGGGCAGCGGACAGGATCATGCGTGCGTCTCCGTTTTCAAGGCCGCAAACACCGGCCGCTTGAGAGATAGAGACTGTGCGCCCGCGCGCAACGCCCGATGCCTCGCTTTACGCTGCGCTGCAGTCTACAAGCGTGCCACCCCATCGCCTTCGGAGGAATCATGCCGGGCTTCGACGTTCTGACCATCGGCAACGCCATCGTGGATATTCTGGCCCGCACGCCGGAAGAGACTCTCGTCGAGCTCGGCATCGACAAGGGCGCCATGACGCTGGTGGACATGGACCGCGCCGTGGGCCTGTATGAGCGCATGGGGCCGGCCGTGGAGATGTCGGGCGGCAGCGCCGCCAATACGGTGGCAGGGCTGGTCTCTCTCGGCGGGCGGGGCGCCTATTTCGGCAAGGTGGCGAACGACACGCTGGGCGAGATCTTCGCCCATGACATCCGCTCGCTCGGCATTCACTTTGCGACAGTGCCGCTGGACGGCGTGCCGCCGACCGCGCGCTGCATGATCTTCGTCACACCCGACGGTGAGCGGTCCATGTCGACCTATCTGGGGGCCTGCGTGGAGTTCGGGCCGCAGGATATCGAGCCCGAGATCGTCGCCGCCGCCAAGGTTTCCTACTTCGAGGGCTATCTGTGGGATCCGCCGCTTGCCAAGCAGGCGATCCTTGAGACGGCCGACATCGCACATGCGCATGGGCGGCGCACCGCCATGACCCTGTCGGATGCCTTTTGCGTCAACCGCTACCGCGCGGAGTTCCTGGACCTCATGCGCAGCGGCAAGGTGGACATCGTCTTTGCCAACGAGGCAGAGGCCAAGGCCCTGTACGAGACGCAGGATCTTGGCTCCGCCGTGTCTCGCCTTGCGGCCGACGTGCCGGAACTGGCCGTTGTGACCTTGAGCGAGCGCGGCTGCATCGTTGCCGACAGAGCGGGGCAGGCCGCCTATCCCGCGATCCGCGTGGACGCGGTGGCGGACACGACGGGGGCGGGCGACCTCTTCGCCGCGGGCTTCCTGCGCGGCTATACCGAAGGGCTTTCGCGCGAGCACAGCGCGCGCATCGGCGCCCATGCCGCCGCCCACATCATCCGCCAGATCGGCCCGCGCGCGCAGACGCCCCTGTCCGAACTGCCGGACATTCGCGCTCTTCTCTGACCGCACCGGGCGGGGCGCGTCAGCGCCCCGGCTCCGCCAGGCCGCGATAGGCCAGTGCCTCGGCCAGATGCCCGCGGCCGATGCCGGGCGAAGCGTCCAGATCCGCCACGGTGCGGGCGACTTTCAGGACCCGGTGATAGGCGCGGGCCGACAGGCGCAGGCGCTCGGCGGCATCCGACAGGAGGCGCTGTGCATCGCCGTCCAGCCGGGCGATCTCCTCGATCTGCGACGGCGAGCAGCGGGCATTCACCCGTGTCGCCGGAAGGCCCATGGCCTCGAAGCGCGCCGATTGCAGCCGGTGCGCCGCAGCCACCCGCTTGCGGACCTGCGACGAGCCTTCGGGCGGGCGCGCCGCCAGCATCTCGCCGGCCGAGACGGCCGGAACGTCGATCCGGATGTCGATCCGGTCCAGGAAAGGGCCGGACAGGCGTGCCTGATAGTCCGACTGGCAGCGCGGCCCCCGCGCACAGACATGGCCGGGCTCACCGGCCATGCCGCAGCGGCAGGGGTTCATGGCGGCCACGAGCTGGAAGCGCGCCGGGTAGGTGACGCGGCTGTTGGCGCGGGCGATGGCGGCCTCTCCGGTTTCCAGCGGTTGCCGCAGGGAATCGATGACCGAGGGGCTGAACTCGGGCAGCTCGTCCAGGAACAGGACCCCGCAATGGGCGAGCGACACCTCCCCCGGCCGGGCGCGGGCGCCGCCGCCGATCAGCGCGGCCATCGACGCGGAATGGTGCGGCGCGCGGAAGGGGCGGTTGGCCGACAGGGCGCCGTCGGTCAGCGCGCCGGCAATCGATGCGACCATCGAGACTTCCAGGAGCTCACGCGGGCCGAGCGGCGGCAGGATCGAGGGCAGGCGCTGCGCCAGCATCGACTTGCCGGAGCCCGGTGGCCCGCGAAACAGGATATTGTGGCCGCCGGCCGCCGCCACTTCCAGCGCCCGGCGGGCGCTGTCCTGGCCCTTCACCTCCGACAGGTCGGGAAGGCCGGCAGCCGCTGCGCGGATGGCCGGCTGCGGCCGTTCCAGAAGCTGCGTCCCCCGCACGTGATTGGCCAGCTGGATCAGGCTGCGCGGGGCGATCAGCGGCATGTCGGCGCTCGCCCAGGCGGCCTCCGCGCCGCAGGCCTGCGGACAGATCAGCCCATGGCCGGCCGCATTGGCGGCGACGGCGGCCGGCAGCACGCCCTGCACGGCGACGATGCTGCCGTCCAGCGACAATTCGCCGAGCACGACATATTCGGCCAGCACCTCACGCGGGATGGCGCCGAGCGCGGCCATGAGCCCCAGTGCGATCGGCAGGTCGTAATGGCTGCCTTCCTTGGGAAGGTCAGCCGGGGCGAGATTGACCGTGATCCGCTTGGGCGGCATGGCGAGGCCGGAGGCATGGAGCGCCGACTGCACACGCTCGCGGCTCTCCGTGACGGCCTTGTCGGCCAGACCCACGATTTGCATGCCGATCTTGCCGGGCGACACCATGACCTCGACGGAGACGGGGATGGCGTCTACACCCTGAAATGCAACCGTACGTGCGCGCGATATCATCCGACCGCCTCCAAATCCTCCGGAGGACTATAGGAATACTATCTTAGGTCAAGCAGGATATCGTCGCCGAGGGGGGCGGTGCCGGCACGTTCCGTGCGGGTACACCAATGTAGCGAGCTTAAGCGATGGTCAGAAAATCGAAGATGCAGGGCGACAGGCTGGCTGCACTGCGGGTGCAGGCCCTTCAGGCGCTGGAACAGGGGCACAGCGACCTTGCCGGGTGGACCGGATCACCCGCCGAACTGGCGGAATGGCTGGAAGATCGCGCCAACACGCTGATGGCGCTGTCGGAGGAAGCCTCCGACATCGCCATGCGCGACCGTCACCACTGACGCGTCAGCGGCGCTTGGCTTCGACCGCATCCCAGAACAGGGCGGCGATGTCGGCGCCGCCGAAGCGGGCCACTTCCCGGATGCCGGTCGGGGAGGTGACGTTGATTTCCGTCAGGTGGGTGCCGATCACGTCGATGCCCACGAAGACCTGTCCACGCTCTTTAAGCATCGGGCCGATCCGGGCGCAGATTTCCCGGTCACGCTCGGTCAGCTCCGCGGGTTCGGCACGTCCGCCGACATGCATATTGGACCGCGCATCGGTTTCCGAGGGGACGCGGTTGATGGCCCCGACCGGCTCGCCGTCGATCAGGATGACGCGCTTGTCGCCCTTGCGCACGTCCGGCAGGTAGCGCTGCACGATGAAGGGCTCGCGGAACAGGAGCGCGAAGGTTTCCATGAAGGAGGACAGGTTCCGATCGTCCCGGGTCAGGTGGAACACGCCCGCGCCGCCATTGCCGTAGAGCGGCTTCATGACGATTTCGCCGAACTCGGCGCGGAAGGCGGCCACTTCCGCCGGATCCTTGGTGATCAAGGTTTCCGGCATGAGGTCGGTGAATTCGGTGACGAAGATCTTCTCCGGCAGGTTGCGGACCCAGGCCGGATCGTTGACGACCAGGGTGCGGGGATGGATCCGCTCCAGAAGATGCGTCGAGGTGATGTAGTTCATGTCGAAGGGCGGATCCTGCCGCAGAAGGACGACGTCCATCTCGGCAAGGTCGGTCCGGGTCGGCTCGCCGAGCGTGAAATGGCGGCCTTGCTCTTCCGTCAGGCGCATCTCTTCCACGCGGGCGCTGACCACGCCGCCGCGCATGGACAGGCGGTCCGGGGTATAATGGTAGAGGGAATGGCCGCGCCGCTGCGCCTCCAGGCACAGGGCGAAGGTGGAGTCCCCCTTGATGGTGATGGTGGAGACATGGTCCATCTGGACGGCGATCTTCAGGCTCATGACGCGGCTTACCTTCGGCGTTGCTCGATCTGACGTCCCGGGCTGACGTCCAGGGTTGGCGTTCCGGGCGGCGGCGTCCGGCGCGGGCCGCACATCGTCGTCGTATCCACGAAACCCTGTGGAGGCAATCGGCACTTAGCGATCGGGTTGCCACACCCCCATCCGATGCAGCGGCAGCCGGCCGGGCCGGCAGATCACGACGTCGTAGCGCACAGAACATCGGGAAAGATCCGGTCGACTTGCGAGGAACCGGTCGGCCGCCGTCTCGATGCGGCGCCATGCCTGCGCTGTCACCGCATCGAGGCCGGCCTGCTCGTTTGGCCGCGCCTTCACCTCCACCACGGCGACGACCGAGCCGCGCCGGGCGATGATATCCACCTCGCCGCCACGGCAGCGGAAGCGCCGCGCCAGGATGCGGTAGAACTTCAGTCGCAGCATCAGCGCCGTGCAGCCTTCCGCACCGAGCCCGCGCCGAAAGGCGCGCTGCCGGGAGAGGTCCGGCTGGCTCACGCGGCATCGCCCTTTAAGGCCAGGGCGCGCTGGTAGAGATCGCGCCGGGGCAGGCCGGTCAGCCGGGCGGCCTCCTGCGCGGCCTTGGCCGGCTTCATCTCGGCCATCAGGCCCGCCAGGATCGTATCGACGGAATCCGCGTCCAGCTGCGCGGGCGCTTCAGGCCCGCCGACGCACACGACGATCTCGCCCTTGATGCTGTCCATGGCGGCGAACTGGGCGGCCAGCGCATCGAGCGTTCCGCGATAGATGGTTTCGTGGAGCTTGGTCAGCTCCCGGCAGATGGCGGCGGGCCGGGGGCCGAGCGCGGATGCCATCTCGGCCAGGCTTTCGGCGATCCGGTGGGGCGCCTCGAACAGGACGAGCGTGCCGGGAATGCGGGCCAGCGCGTCCAGCCGCGCCTGCCGCGCGCCGGCCTTGGACGGCAGGAAACCGGCAAAGAAGAAAGCGTCGGTCGGCAACCCGCTCACGGCGAGCGCGGCGAGCGTCGCCGAAGGGCCGGGCAGGGGTATGACCGGCAGTCCGGCCTCCACCGCCGCGCGCACGAGGTCGAAGCCCGGATCGGACACGAGCGGGGTGCCGGCATCCGAGACGATGGCGACCGACTTGCCGGCGCGCAACAGATCCAGAATCTCGGGGCCGGCGGCACGCGCATTGTGCTCGTGATAGGCCATGGTCGGCCGGCGAATGGCGAAACGCTGCAGGAGCTTGCCGGTGACGCGCGTATCCTCGCAGGCCAGAACGTCGGCACCGGCGATGACCTGCAGCGCCCGCAGCGTGATATCGCCGAGATTGCCGATCGGTGTGGCGACAAGATAGAGGCCGGGCTCGGGCTGCGGCGCCGAAAAGCTCTGTCCGAGCAGGCTGAAGCCGGTTTCATGACGGCGTTGCGCGGCCATCGGCAGCTCCCTCTTAGGCCATTTCGCTCTTTAGGCCAGTTCGGCCAGGACGCGGTCCAGGACCAGCATGCCGGAGGGTGTGGCACGCAGGCGCTGCCCCGGCAAGGCCTCGATCAGCCCGTAGCCGGTCAGCATGGCCTCACGCTCCGGGTCGATGGCGCGCCCGGACAAGGCCTGCCAGCGGGCAAGGTCGATCCCTTCCGACAGGCGCAGCCCCATCAGCATCAGTTCCTGTGCCTGTTCGGCATCGGTGAGCGGCTGATCGGCCACCAGGCCGTGGCCCTGACGTTCCACCATGTCGAGCCAGGCTTCGGGCAGCCTTTCGCCGGCCGTGGCGTGGCGCCGTCCGTCCGGCCCCGGCAGGCGGCCATGCGCGCCGGGCCCGACGCCCGCATAGAACCCATAGCGCCAGTAGGTGAGGTTGTGGCGCGATTCGGCGCCCGGCACCGCATGGTTGGAAATCTCATAGGCCGGCAGGCCACGTGCGGCCGATACGGCCTGCGTCACGTCGTAGAGGTCGGCCGACAGTTCGCCGTCCGGCACGGGCAGGCGCCCGGCCCGGTGCAACGCATAAAAGGGCGTCCCTTCCTCGATGGTGAGCTGGTAGAGGGACAGGTGATCAGCGGCCATGTCGATCGCCGCGTTCAGCTCCGCCTCCCATTGCGCGACATCCTGGCCGGGGCGCGCATAGATGAGATCGAAGGACAGGCGCGGAAAGATATCCCGTGCGAGCGCGATGGCGCGGCGCGCCTCCGCCACATCGTGCAGCCGCCCGAGCCGGCGCAGGTCCGGATCGTTCAGGGCCTGGACCCCGAGCGACACGCGGTTGACACCAGCGGCCCGGTAGCCCCGGAAGCGTTCCGCCTCCACGCTGGAGGGGTTGGCCTCCAGCGTCACCTCGGCGGCCTCTTCCACGCTCCAGTGGCGTGCGATGGCCGACAGGATCCGATCGACCGTCGCCGGCTCCATCAGGGAGGGCGTGCCGCCGCCCAGAAAGATGGAGGTGACGCGCAAGCCCGGGGTGCGGGCCGCCATGGCCGCCAGCTCCCGCTCGAAGGCGCTGGCATAGCGCGCCTGATCGACCGGCTTGTGGCGGACATGGCTGTTGAAGTCACAATAGGGGCATTTGGCCGCGCAGAAGGGCCAATGCACGTAAATGCCGAAGCCCGGATCGCCGGGCTGCGGCGTAAAGATCCGGCCACCGGCCGGCAGGGGCTGGGCTGCGCTCATGAAATGCCGAGCATATCCCGCGCGAAGCGTTGGAAGGCGCGGGCGCGATGGGACAGGGCATCCGCCTGACCCGGGCGCCAGCCGTGCTTTTCCTCGGACGACATTTCGCCGAAGGTCCGGTCGTGCCCGTCCGGCTGGAAGAAGGGGTCGTAGCCGAAACCCAACGTGCCGCGCGGCGGCCAGACGATCTGGCCTTCGACCTCGCCGCGGAACTCCCGCGTGGTGCCGTCGGGCCAGGCCAGGCACAGGACGGCGACGAAGCGGCCACGGCGGGCTTCCGGCGTCGTCGCGCCCTTGGCCTGGAGCTTCTCTTCCACCTGGCGCATGGCCATGGTGAAATCCTTGTCCGGGCCGCCCCAGCGCGCGGAGTAGATGCCGGGCGCGCGGTCCAGCGCATCGACCTCCACGCCGCTGTCGTCGGACAAAGCGGGCAGGCCGGTCGCCAGGGCTGCCGCCAGCGCCTTGATGCGGGCGTTCTCCTCGAAGGTCGTGCCCGTCTCCTCCGGCTCGGGGAGGTTCTTGTCGGCGGCCGAGACGATGGTGAAGCCCACCGGCTCCAGGAGTTCCCGGATCTCGATGATCTTGCCCTTGTTGTGGCTTGCCACCAGAAGCGATCCGGCGGCCGGGTCCAGGCGGTGCGTCATGTCCGGATGGGTCATGCGGCGTTCAGCCCGCAAGGGCCGCCTTCTGCTTGTCGACCAGGGTGGCGATGCCAGCCTTGGCCAGGTCCATGAGGGCCTTCAGCTCGTCTTCCGAGAAGGGTTCGCCTTCGGCCGTTCCCTGGATCTCGACGATGCCGCCGCGGCCGGTCATGACGAAATTGGCGTCCGTGCCGGCCGTCGAATCCTCCAGATAGTCGAGGTCGATCACCGCCTCGCCATTGTGGAGGCCACAGGAGATGGCGGCGACATGATCCTTCAGGACGGCATCGCGCTTGACCATGCCGCGCGCTTCCATCCAGGACAGGCAGTCGGACAGGGCCACGAAGGCGCCGGTGATGGCAGCCGTGCGCGTGCCGCCATCGGCCTGCACCACATCGCAATCCACCGTGATCTGCCGCTCGCCCAGGGCTTTCAGATCCACGACGGCGCGCAGCGAGCGGCCGATCAGGCGCTGGATTTCCTGGGTGCGGCCGGACTGCTTGCCGGCAGCGGCTTCGCGGCGCATCCGCTCGCCGGTGGCGCGGGGCAGCATGCCGTATTCGGCCGTGACCCAGCCCTTGCCGGTGTTCTTCAGCCAGCCGGGCACGCGCTCTTCCAGGCTCGCCGTGCACAGGACATGCGTGTCGCCGAAGCGCACGAGGCAGGACCCCTCCGCATGGCGGTTGACGCCGCGTTCGAGCGTGACGGAGCGCAACTCGTGCGCGGCGCGTTTGGAAGGCCGCATGTCAAAACCTGCAAATCATTGGCGATACGCCCCCTGTACCAATGGCCGGGCGCATTTACAAAAACTTTCGGCCCGGCGGCGGGCAGCGGCTTGGCGATGGCGCCGCAAGGCCTTATGTTCCGGACCGGTCACGCCCATGAAATACGTCACACCGCCCAAACGTCAGGAACGGCTTGCACCCGGATTGAGCGGAATGCTCGATGACCGGTCGCGCGATATCTTCCGGCTGATCGTCGATACCTACCTTGAGAATGGTGAGCCCGTCGGGTCGCGCAACCTGTCGCGGCTTCTGGCGCAAAGCCTGTCGCCGGCCTCGGTGCGCAACGTCATGAGTGACCTGGAAGCGCTCGGCCTGATCTACGCGCCCCATGTCAGCGCCGGGCGGGTGCCGACCGAGCTCGGCCTGCGCTTCTTCGTCGATGCCTTCCTGGAGGTCGGCTCCATGCCGGCCGACGAGCGGGGCGAGATCGAGGACCGTGTCCGGTCCATCGGCGATACGCGCTCGGTGGAATCGCTGCTCACGGAAGCGAGCCAGCTTCTGTCCGGCCTGTCGCGCGGGGCGGGGCTTGTCCTGGCGGCCAAGAGCGACCTTCGCCTCAAGCATGTGGATTTCGTCCGGCTGGATCCGGGCCGCGCTCTGGCCGTGCTGGTGGGCGAGAACGGGGATGTCGAGAACCGCGTCGTCGACCTGCCACCGGGCGTGACCTCGTCGCAGCTGGTGGAAGCGGCGAACTACCTGAACGCCAATGTCGTCGGCCGCACCCTGAGCGAGGCGCGGGCCCGCATGGAAGCGCTGCGCCGCGCCACCGCGAACGAGCTGGACCGCCTGTCGCAGGAGCTGGTGGATGCGGGCCTGGCCGTCTGGTCGGGCGCCGGCGCGGGTCAGCCGAGCCGCCTCATCGTGCGCGGCCGCGCCAATCTGATCGAGGGGCTGACGGCGGCCGACGATCTGGAGCGGCTGCGCCATCTGTTCAACGACCTTGAAACGAAAAGCTCCATCATGGAGCTGCTCGACCTTGCCGAATCCGGCGATGGCGTGCGCATCTTCATCGGCAGCGAGAACAAGCTTTTCTCACTGTCCGGTTCCTCGCTCGTGATCGCGCCCTACCGCGACGGCGAGGAGCGGGTCATCGGCGCTGTGGGCGTGATCGGCCCCACGCGGCTGAACTACCGCCGTATCGTTCCCATGGTGGATTACACGGCGCGGCTCGTGTCGCGGCTGCTGCAGCCGGGTGCGACGTCCCGCAACTGATCTTGATTTTGCGATACACGCATTCGATATGCGCGGCAGGATTACGTTCCGCCCTCGGGCGGCACATTACGAGGAGAGCCACACGACATGACGAACAGCGATACCGGCCCGCGCCCCGACAAGGATCTGCACGAGACGACCGAGACCGCTGCCGCCGGCGGTGCCTCCGCACCGGTCTGGGGTGAGGATGCGGGTGCGGCGGATGCCGAGCGCGTCGCCGCGCTGGAGGCCGAGAATGCCGATCTTAAGGATCGGATGCTGCGCCTGGCCGCCGACATGGAAAATCTGCGCCGCCGCACCGAGCGTGAGATCCGCGATGCGCGCCAGTTCGCCGTCGCCGGATTTGCGCGCGATATGCTCGGCGTCGCCGACAATCTGGCGCGCGCGCTCCAGGCGCTTCCGCCCAATGCGCGCGAAGAGGGCGAGGCCGGGCTGAAGGCGCTCGTCGAGGGCGTGGAAATGACCAGCCGCGACATGCTGGGCGGGCTGGAGCGCCACGGCGTGCGCAAGCTGGAGCCGAAGGGCCAGCGCTTCGACCCCAATTTCCACCAGGCCATATTCGAGGTGCCCAACGCGGAGGTGCCCAACAATACGGTGCTGGAGGTGGTGCAGGACGGCTATGCCATCGGCGAGCGCGTGCTGCGCCCGGCCATGGTGGGCGTGTCGAAGGGTGGCCCGAAGGCGCCGGTCGATGCACCCGACGCCGCCGACATCAGCGCCAAGGACGCCTGACTTCAAGCTTTCCGCCGGTCATGAGCTTGCGCTATCCTGCCGCGCACGTCCGGCCACGGACAGCGCGTCGCGGGGGAGGGGTCCAAGTTTCATGCCGCAGCAGCTCGAGGGCACCGTCGCCATCATCACCGGTGCCGGATCCGGCATCGGCCGCCATATGTCCCTGGCCTTCGCGGCCGAGGGGGCGCGTGTCGCCGTGTGCGACATCGCAGAGGATCGTGCCCGTGAAACGGCGCAGATGATTGCGCAGGCCGGCGGCGATGCCCTGGCCATCGGCATGGACGTGACCGACGAGGCCGCCGTCAATGACGGTGTGGATCAGACGGTGGCGCGCTGGGGACGGCTGGATACGATGGTGGCCAATGCCGGCATCCAGATCGTCCACCCTGTCGAGGATTTCCCCTATGAGGAGTTCCGCAAGGTGGTGGATATCCACCTGCACGGCAGCTTCCTTCTGACCAAGGCGAGCGTGCGGCACATGTATCCGCAGAAATCCGGCTCGCTCATCTATATGGGCTCGGTCCACAGCCATGAGCCCTCACCGTTGAAGAGCGCCTATGTGGCGGCCAAGCATGCGATCCTCGGTCTGGCGCGCGTCATGGCGCGGGAGGGCGGCCCGCATGGCGTGCGCTCCAACATCATCTGCCCGGGCTTCGTGCGCACCCCCCTCGTAGAGAAGCAGATCCCGGAACAGGCGCGGGATCTCAACATCTCCGAACAGGATGTGGTCGAGAAGATCATGCTCGGCCGCACCGTCGATCACGAGTTCACGACGCTGCAGGACGTGTCCGACGTCGCGGTCTTTCTGGCCGGCTTCCGCTCCAACGCCCTGACGGGGCAATCCATCGTGCCCAGCCATGGCTGGTACATGGCCTGACGGCCAGGCTTCGGTCGAAATAGGCCTGAAGGCTGCCGCCGGCCGTGTTTGCCGACTGACGGCCGCCAAGGGCCGACCTCGCCGGTCGGCCCTTCGATTGTGGAGCACATCAACGGCGCGCCGATGATCCGGCCGCGCCGTCGCCGGGCGTCAGGCCTTGGGTTGCAGACGCGCGCCGGTGGCATCGAAGAAGCGGGCATCCTCCATCCGAAAGCCGATCTCGACATCCTCGCCCGGGCGGGGGATGGCCCTGTCGCGCATTTCGGCGATGATGGTCTCGCCACCGGCCGTCTTGCCGTAGACAAAGCTCGTGCCGCCGAGATTTTCCACCACATCCACAGCAATGCGCAGCTTTGCTTCCGGATTGGGCGTGCGGTCGAAATGTTCGGGCCGGATGCCGAGCGTGATCTCGGCGCCGGGATCGCCTGCGGCCAGCCAGGCCGGCGCCGGCAGGCGCGCGCCACCGCAGTCGAGGGTGGGTGCGCCCCCATCGGCCACCAGGCGGGCCTTGAGAAAGTTCATCTTCGGGCTGCCGATGAAGCCGGCGACGAACAGGTTCTTCGGGTTCTCGTAGAGCTCCAGGGGGGAGCCGACCTGCTCGATGCGGCCGGCGCGCAGCACGACGATCTTGTCGGCCAGCGTCATCGCCTCCGTCTGGTCGTGCGTCACGTAGATCATGGTGTTGCCGATCTCCTGGTGGAGCTTGGCGATCTCCACCCGCATCTGCACGCGCAGCTCGGCGTCGAGATTGGACAAGGGCTCGTCGAAGAGAAAGACTTTCGGATCCCGCACGATGGCCCGGCCGATGGCGACGCGCTGGCGCTGGCCGCCGGAGAGCTGCGACGGCTTGCGGTCCATCAGCGCGTCGAGCTGCAGGATACGGCCGGCGTCGTCCACCTTCTCGGCGATCTCTTTCCGGCTGCGTCCGGCGATGCGCAGGCCGAAGCTCATATTCTCGCGCACGCTCATATGCGGGTAGAGCGCGTAGTTCTGGAACACCATGGCAACGCCCCGATCGGCGGCGTCGACCTGGTTGACGCGCTGTCCGTCGATCGACAGATCACCGTCGGAAATCGTTTCCAGCCCGGCGATCATGCGCAGCAGGGTCGACTTTCCGCAGCCGGACGGCCCGACGAAGACGCAGAACTCCCCGTGACGGATATCCAGGTCGATGCCGTGGATCGTCTCGGCGTTGCCATAGGATTTGCGCAGATTGCGCAAGGTGACGTCGGCCATGCTCTATTCCTCCCCCGATGCGCTCTGCGCATTCGTTTCGTTCGTCATGGGCGGCAGCCCGCGTGCCGGGCGCAGGGCAAAGACCCGCGCGCGCGCCACGCCACCCGCCGTCAGGCGCACCGCGCTCACCGGCTCGTCGCTGTCGATGCGTTTGGTGCCGCACCAGCGCCCGTCCTGTGCGTAGACCTCGATCAGCCCGACATCGACGAAGATGCGCAACTGCGTCAGGCCGGTGACCTCTGTGGCGTAGCGCGGCACGACCCGCGCGCCCGGCGGCTCGAAGCACAGTTCGAGGCTCCTCCCGTCGCCGGTCAGTGCGATGCGGTGGCTGCCATGGGCAAAGTCGAGCTGGAACGGCGCATCCGGCTCGCACAGCGTGAGCTCGATCTCGGCCAGGCCGTCGGGCAGGGCCACGCCGCCGGCAAGGGCGGCCGGATCGTCCGCCAGGACGGCACTGCGCAACTGCGTGACGCTGTCGACGACCGGCGTCGACAGGGCATGGTCGCGCCAGACGAGGCGGCGCGGGAGCGTCATGGCGCTCGGAAAATCCCGGTCCTTGAAGACGTCGGTCCAGTTTGCTGCCCAGGCGAGGCCCATGGGCCCGTGCGCGGCGTGGACGAAACCCTGGAAGGCGTAGGAGTCGGCGATGAAGTCGAGTTCCTGCCGCGCGATCGGCGCGAAACGCGCCCCGTCGAAGCGACCGATCAGCGCGAAGGACAGGTTGCGCCGGCGCGTCGAGGGGTCCCGGTAGCCGATGAGCCCGAAGATGAGGACGTGGAGGCCTTCTCCCTCGCCGGTCAGCGGCAGCATGCAGGGGCATTCGACCGGCAGGCTCGGCGCGCAGGGTTCCTCGTGGAGGACGCCGACGAAGCGCCAGTCCGCCGCACCTTGCGGATGCGTGCTTTCATACAGGAGGACGAGGCCGCCGCGCGTGTCCGCGCCGCCGAGCAGCATCTTCCACAACCCGTCCGGCCCCCGGAAGACGTAGGGATCGCGCAGGTCCCGGCCGAAACCCTCCAGCGGCGGGGCATCGGTGATCAGCGCTTGCGCCGGCCCCACATTGAGGAGGTCCTGCGACAGGGCGCTCATCTGCCATTCCATGCGCGGCTTGCGATCGTCGTCCCGGTCGGTGAAGAACACCCGCACGCTGCCGTCCGGCTGCGGTTGTGCCGATCCGGAGAAGGCGCCGCCGACTTTCGCATCGTCTGCCAGCATGTGCGCCGGAGGGTCGAGGAAAATCGGCAGATGCACCCAGTCGACGAGATTGTGGGACACGGCATGGCCCCAATGCATCGTGTTCCAGCGCCGGCCATGCGGATAGTGCTGGTAGAAGGCGTGGGTCACGCCATCCTGTTCGAACAGGCCGTTCGGATCGTTCATCCAGCCAAAGGGCGGCTGCAGATGCAGCGCAAAGCGCCGGCCCTCATTGCCGTTGCGCTCGCTCGTGTGGAGAAGGCGGATCCCCTCGTCCATCACGCGCGCCGGCGTATAGGCATAGGCGAGCGAAAGCTCCGTCGTTTCCGGATCGAAGGACAGGCGGGCAGTGCCGTCCGCCTCCATCGTCAAGCTGTGGCGCTGGAAGTCGTCGGTGGGGCCGCCGTCGATATTGCGCGCGATGCCGCCAACCTCCAGAACGAGGCGTGACCGCGCCCCGCCCTTGGCCGGCCGAAGCCAGAGATCGATGATGTCGCCAATGCGGACGGTGGTGGCAAGATGCGGCATGAACGGCCTTTTGCTTCCTGTCGATGCGGAATGGGTGCGGTGCGTGACGGGTCAGCCTTTGACGGCGGAGCCGATCAGCGAGCTGACGAACCAGCGCTGGAAGAAGATGTAGAAGAGGAGCACCGGCGCCATCATCAGCACGGAGGACGCCATGGCATAGTTCCAGTAGATCGAGTCGCTGCCGAAATAGCTGGCGATGCCGACCGAGATCGGCCGTGCCCAATTGGACTGGGTGATCATCAGCGGCCAGAGATACTGGTTCCACGTATCGATCCCCAAGAGGATCGCAACGGTTGCGAGCGCCGGCGCGCTCATTGGCAGGAAGACCGACCAGTAGATCCGGAAGGGCGAGGCGCCATCGATCACGGCCGCGTCGTAGAGCTCGTGCGGGATCTGGATGAAGAACTGGTAGAGGAGGAAGATGTAGAGAGGGCTCGCCAGCCAGGGAAGGATCTGCGCTGTGAACGTATCGGCGAGGCCCAGCTTGATGACGATGTTGAGAAGCGGCAGGACGATCGATTCCTGCGGCACGATGTAGAGGCCGATCATCAGCGCCAGGATCAGCGCGCGGCCGGGCAGGCGGCCCCAGGCCAGGACGAAGGCCGCCGTCGAGTTGACGAGGATGCCGCCGAGGACGGTGAGGCTCAGGATCACCACGGAATTCAACAGATAGCGCCCCATGGGCAAGGGCCCGTCCAGGGTGACGATCTGCCGGTAATTGTCGAGGGTCGGTTGCGAAACCCAGAAGGCGCGGAAACTGCCCATATCGGCCAGGATCTGGAAGCGGTCGGGCTTCAGGCTGGCGACCGCCAGGAGGATCAGGGGCGAGACGATGACCAGCGCCACGATGGCGACGCAGGCGACTTTGACGATATCGGCCGCCGGCATGTTGACGATGGTCCGGGGCGACGACCGGCGCCGGGCCGGAGCGTCGGTTGCGGAGCGGCTTGGCGACGGGCTGTTCATGGCCGTTCCCTCACGACGAAGCGCTGCACGAGCGAGATGACGAGGACGATGAGGAAGAGGATGATCGAGACAGCCGAGGCAAGGCCCAGGCGCTGATCCACGAAGCCGGCCGAATACATGTATTGGACGACCGTGTTGGTGGAGCCGCGCGGGCCGCCCTGCGTCAGGATATTGACCTGCACGAAGAGCTTGAAGGCCTGGATCGTGGTGATGATGAGCACGAAGATGTTGGTCTGCCGCAGGCCCGGCCAGGTGACGTTCCAGAAGCGCTGCCAGGCATTGGCACCGTCGAGCCGCGCCGCCTCGTAGAGGGAGTCCGGAATGTTCTGCAGCCCGGCCAGATAGACGACCATCTGGAAGCCGTAGGCCTGCCAGGCCGACAGCATCACGATCGACACCATGGCCCAGCGTGGATCTCCCAGCCAGTCGATCGGTGCAACCGTGCCGAAGCTGACGATGGAGACGATCTGGTTCAGCGGGCCGGACGGATACTGGAAGAGCGTCGCCCAGATGACGCAGACCACCGTCATGGAGGTGATGGCCGGCAGGAACAGGATGCCCCGGAAGAGATTGCGCAAAGGCAGGCGCTGGTTGAGCAGGAGCGCGAAGCCGAGGGCGAGGCCGCATTGCAGCGGCAGGACCATGAGCGTGAAGCGCGCGACATTCCACAGCGCCTGCCAGAAGTCGGCGTCGGACAGAACGCGGATGAAGTTGTCCAGGCCGACAAAACGCGTCGGCACCGGGCGCGGGATCAGGCGCTGGTTGGTGAGCGCGAGTTCGAAGGACGACAGGAAGGGAAAGAGCAGGAAGGAGGCCACCAGGAGACAGGCCGGCGCCAGCATGCCGACTTCCTGAAGGCGCCGCGTCAGCCGCCGGTTCGAGCGTCTGGTGCTATGGCGCGCCGGCGGGGGCGCAGCATCGGCAAGCGTGATCTGATCGGCCATGGTTCCTCCCTTCTGTGGTTTTCCCGCCGCCGTGGCCGGCGGCGGGACGCAAGAATGTTGCGGTCAGTTGGCGCCGAACGGGGCATAACCGTCATTGTCCTCGATATCGGCGTCGATCTTCTCGGCTGCCGCCGACAGTTCCTCCTTCGGGTCCGCCCCGTCGAAAATGTCCGTCATGGCCTGCTGGAAGGCGAGGGTGATGGTCGGGTAGGCCGGGTGCGGCGGGCGCGGCACGGCGCTCTCGCTGGCCTGCGAGAAGGCGACCGCCATCGGCCCGGTTCCGGCATAGACGGGCGAGGCGGCGGCAAAGGACTTCAGCCCCGGGAAGCCCGTATGGTCGGTATAGGCTTTGCGGTAGGTGGCGTCCGACAGCATGAAGCTGAGGAAGCGGCCGGCAAGCTCCGGGTCGCTCGCGGTCTTGGAGATGCCGTAGATCCAGGTGCCGTTCGGGCTGGCGCTCTTGTCGCCGAAGCGGGGCAGCGGCATGGCGACGAGATCGTCGCCCATGGCGGCCTGCGCCTCCGCATAGACCCAGTGACCGCCCCAGGCGAGCGCGGCGGGCCGGCCTTCCGCATAGAACTGGTTGTTGCCTGCCGATTGCGGCACGACCCAGCCCTGCTTGACCCAGTTCTGCATCATGGTGGCGGCGTCCACGCAGGCCGCGCTGTCGAGGGTGCCTTCCGACGTCCACGTCGTCTGGTCGATCAACTGGCAGCCCATCGATTCCAGGATGGGCTGATAGCCATAGGTGATCCACTCGGTCTTCGAGCCATAGCCGCGGAACAGGTCGATCGGCCATTTGGCCGAAGCCGACAGGGTCTTCAACGCGCTCTCGAACTCGTCGCGCGTCCAGGCGTCGGCGACGGAGGTGGGAATGCGCAGCTTGGCGGCTTCGAGCTGCTTGCGGCTGCCGTAGAGAACCACCGTCGAGTCGGTCAGGCCGATGGCGTAGAGGCCCTTGTCCGGCGGATAGGTGCCCTGCGCGATGTTGGACGGGGTCATGTCGTCGATCAGCGCCTGATCGATGAGACCCGTCACTGGCTGCAGGTAGCCCGACCAGACGTAGTTCGCCAGGAAGGGCGCATCGAGTTCGATGATGTCCGGCAGATCGCCCGTCGACGCCATGGCGCCGAACTTCTCGTTATAGGCATCGTGCGGTGTGTTGAGCAGTTCGATCTTGATGTCGGGGTTGGCCGCTTCGAAACGCTCGGCGGCACCCTGGATCGCCTCGATTTCGTAGGCATCGCCCTGGAACATGATCTTCAGGCTGGCGGCCTCAGCCGCGCTGGCCAGGGCGGCGAGCGAGGCCGCGGCGCCCAGCATGGTCAGGTATTTCGATACAATTCGCATAGTGTCCTTCTCCCAGTCAGACATTTGCCCGCCTCAGACCGAGGCGCGTTCCACAAGGCGAAACGGAACTTCTTCCACCGTCTTGGGCAGCGCACGCCGCCCGGACAGCATCTCTGCGGCCAGCCGCCCCATGTCCCGGTGGGGCAACGCCATGGTCGTCAAAGGGGGATCGAGCCGCGCGGCGATCTCCACCTGATTGTCGAAGCTCGCCACGGCCACGTCGGCCGGGACGTCGAGCCCGGCGCGCCGGAGCACGTTGTAGGTTTCCAGCGCGACGCGGTCGTTGCCGCAGAGTATGGCGTCGGGCCGCGCCCCCGCCGCCCCGAACCAGGCGTCGATCTGCGCGCGCACCAGGCTCGGCGCGCGGTCGGAATAGGGTTCGGCCGTCGCCGGGCGCAGCCAGGCCTCGTTCGGGGAAAGCCCGGCATGCGCCAGCGCGCTGTGGAAGCCGTCTTCCCGCAATGTGCCGGCCAGCAATCCGGGCAGGTTCAGGAAGGCGATGCGCCGCCGACCGCGAGCAAGCAGATGCGCGGTGATGGCGCGCCCGGCCTCCCGCTCGGCCGGCACCAGCGCGGGCACGGCGTCGGACGCTTCGCGGCAGTTGACCATCAGCGCGATGGTCCCCTTGAGCGCAGCGGGCAGGTGCACCGTGTGATGGTACATGCTGGCATAGACGATGGTCTGCGGCATGAGCCGCTGCAACTCGGCCACCTCGGCTTCGACATCGTCGCGCCGGCGCAGATTGGAGACGATGGCGCGCAGGCCCTCCAGGCGCAGCAGATTGTCGAAGCTGCGCACGATTTCCGTCGCGAAGGGCTGCGTGATTACACCCTCCGCCACCATGCCGACGATCGGCAGAGTGCCCTGGCGCATACCCCGCGCCACCAGATTGGGCGTGTAGCCGAGCTCATCGGCCAGCGCCCGGATGCGCTGGCGCGTTTCGTCCGACATGCGGATGGAACGGTTGTGCAGGGCGCCGGACACCGTCTTGGCCGACACGCCGAGGCGTGCGGCAATATCCTGGAGGGAGACGGTGGATCGGGACATGGCACCCGTTGGGTTATCGATTACCCAGACGAGTAAATCAGCACCGAAGATCGGTCAACTCATTGAAATTCAACTATAAATTGCGCTTAAAAGGAAATCGCAACCGAAGATTTTATGCGCGGCGAAGGGGCTTTGGCAGCCTTCGCCGGCTATGGCAGCGCCGGCACGGCTGGTAGAGGCCGACGCCGCGCCTATCTGTCCCTTCCCGACCCCGGAGACAACAAGTCATGGACGTGATCGTCATCCAGCCCATCATCGCGCTGATCGCCGGCATCCTCATCCTGATCATGCCGCGGCTGCTCAACTATATCGTCGCCTTCTACCTGATCGTCGTGGGTCTGACCGGCCTTCTTGCCTGATCGGAGGCGCCGGGACACTTGTCAAATCGGCCCTTTGCATCCGATCATCCGGAATCATTCGACGGGGGCTGCGTCCTGGACACGCCCCTGCGCAGGGAGTAGCGACGGTGTCACGCAAGACGCGTATCCTCATTCTGGGCGGTGGCTCCGGTGGGCTGGAACTGGCCGCCCAATTGGCCGGCCGGCGCGACATCGACGTGACGCTGATCGACCGTGTCACCTCGCATCTCTGGAAGCCCCGGCTGCATGAATTCGCAGCCGGGACGGTGTCCTCGTCGCTGGCCGAGATCAGCTTCTACATTCTGGGCCAGCTCCGCGGCTTCCGCTTCGAACAGGGCGAGGTCGTGGGGATCGAGCATGCCATGAAGGCGGTGCGGCTCGCCCCCATGCGCGACGAGCGCGGGGCGGTGGTCACGCCCGAGCGCCTCCTGACCTATGATTACTGCGTCGTCGCGCTCGGTGGCGTCACGCCGGATTTCAACACGACGGGCGTGGCCGAACATGCCGTGCGGCTGGACGGGCAGGGGGACGCCGAAGCCTTCCGCCAGCGCTTCATCCGCCACATGATCCGGGCCCGGTCGACAGGCGTGCCGGCCGATATCGTCATCATCGGCTCCGGCGCGACGGGGACGGAGCTGGCGGCGCATCTGCGCCATTCCGAACGCGCCTTCTTCGACTGGAGCCAGAACGCCCCCGGCGACAGCCCGAAGCTGTTGAACCTCACCATCCTGGAAGCGGCGCCCGAACTCATGCCGGGGGCCGAGCCGGCGCTGCGTGACAAGCTCTTGGAGCGCCTGCGCGCGCTGGACATCAAGGTCGTGACGGATGCCAAGATCACCCGGATCGACGTGCAGGAGATCCGCACCGCGACCGGCGAATCCTGGCCGTCCGACATCACCGTCTGGGCGGCCGGGCTAATCGGCAACCCGATCCTTGCCCGGCTCGGCGCGTTCAAGCTCGATAAGAAGGGGCGTATCCTCGTCGATACGCATCTGCGCTCGACCACGGACGATGCCGTCTATGTCATGGGCGATTCGGCCGCCTGCACGCCCGAAGGCGCGGACGCACCGCTTCCGCCGACCGCGCAGGCTGCCAGCCAGCAGGCGCAATATCTGGCGCAGGCGCTGCCGCGCGTCATGGTCAACGCTCCCGTGGAGGACTTCACCTTCCGCAACAAGGGGCGGCTCGTTTCGCTGGCCGGGGCCGGCGCGGTGGGCATGATCGGGCTGCGGCGGCGCGACGACATCCTGATCCACGGCCAGTTCGCCGCCGCCGCCTATGACGCGCTGCAGCGCCAGCACCAGTGGCGTGTCCTCGGCCCGCTGCGCGGATCGGTCGCCATCCTGGCCGACCTCATCTCCCCCACGGCAGGGCCGCCGCTCAAGCTGCACGGCGGCTGAGGCGGCGCCCGGCGCGCCGGTGCGCTGGACAGCGGCCGGCACCGCCACTATGAAACATGAACTCTTGGCTCAAGATTTCGTGTTCATGCACCGTCTATCATCCAGCCCCGATCCGTTCCGGTTGCCGCCGCTCACGCGTCGGTCAGTCCTTGGCCTTGCGGCGGCAGCCACGGCCGCCTTTGCGCCGCGCGGCGCGCGGGCCGATCTCCCGTTGCGGATCGTCTCCACCGATTACGCCCTGGCCGAAACGCTCATCGCGCTCGACCATCCGCCCGTCGGGCTGGGGGATGTGCCGGGCTGGGCGGAATGGGTGGTGGCGCCGCCCCTGCCGCCGGCAACGGTGGATATCGGTGCGAGCCTCGACCCCAATCTGGAAGTCGTCGCCAGCCTGAAACCGGACCTGATCCTGACGACGGATTACACGTCCGGCGTCGAGCCGCAGCTGTCCCGCATCGCACCGGTCGAGCGCATCACGCTCTACGCGCCCGGGCTCGTTCCGATCGATGCCGCGCGGGGGGCGACCCTGCGGCTCGGCGCGCTGACGGGGCGCGAAGCGCAGGCCCGCGCCCTGCTCGCGCGGACGGATGCCTTCTGGCAGGCCGGACGCGCCGCGCTTGCACCCTATGCGCAGACGCCGCTCCTCGTCCTCAGCCTTATGGATAACCGGCATGTGCGCGTCTATGCGCCGGTCGGGCTCTTGGATTCGGCCATGCGCAAGCTGGGCCTCGTCAATGCCTGGACGGGGGATGGCGGTTTCTGGGGGTTCGAGACGGTTGGCATCGAGCGTCTGTCCGAGGTGGGCCCTGCGCAGATTTTCCTTCTGGAGAACGTCCAGGAGGACGCCTGGGAGGCGATCCGCCAGTCGACCCTCTGGCAGGCTCTGCCGGCGGTGCGCCACCGCCCGGTGCGCCGCCTGCCATCGGTCCTGATGTTCGGCAGCCTCGTCGCGGCGCAGCGTTTCGGAGAGGCGCTTCTGACGGCCGTGCCGGAGGCGGCATCGTGACGCTGCGTCCGGCCGTATCGCCCCCACAACTCGTCCTGGGCCTTCTCGCGGCATCGGCCCTGTGCGCGCTCCTGCAATTCTGGCATCCGATGCGCGACCTGTTGCAGCCTGCGAGCGATGCCTACGACGTGGAGCGGCTCGTCTTCCTGCACGCGACCCTGCCGCGGCTGGTCCTGGCGCTCCTGGTCGGGGCCGGGCTCGGCGCCTCGGGCGCGGTCATGCAGATGGCGCTGCGCAATCCGCTGGCCTCTCCAACCACGCTCGGCACGGATGGCGGGGCGCGCCTGGCCATCGCCGCGGCGCTGGTCTTCACCCCAGGCCTCCTGGGCTGGGGCCGCGACGTGGCGGCGCTCTGCGGCTCCGCCATGGCCATGCTGGCCGTGCTCGGACTGACGCGCCGGCAGGGTTTCTCGCCGGTGCCGCTGGTGCTGGCCGGGCTCATGCTGAGCCTTCTCTGCGCGGCTCTGGCCGGAATCCTTCAGCTGACGCATCAGCGTTACCTGGAAGGGTTGTTCATCTGGGGCTCGGGGTCGCTCAGCGTCCAGGGTTGGGCGCCCGTCGCCGCCCTGAGCGGCCGGCTCCTGATCTGCGCGGCGATCCTGGCGCCGTTGATGCGCCCGCTGCGGCTGATCGAACTGGGCGATGCGAGCGCGAAGGGCCTGGGCCTGAAGGTGGCCCGTTGGCGGCTCGCCGCGATCTTTGCGGGGCTACTGCCCGCGGCCTTCGTGACGAGCGCGGTGGGCGTGTTCGGCTTTATCGGGCTGGTGGCTCCACTCCTGGCGCGGGCCGCCGGCGCGACGACGCCCCTGCAGCGGCTCGTCTGGTCGGCGCTGACCGGGGCGGGTCTCCTGGTCCTGACCGATCTTGGCGTGCAATGGGCGGCGGGCGGCATGGCCGCCTTCGTACCGACCGGCGCGGTGACGGCGGTGCTCGGCTCGCCCCTGCTCCTGTGGCTGCTGCCCCGGCTGAACCTGCACCGGCGTGTGCCGCCGGCCGGCCATGTCGCATTGCGCGCGGTGCGCCGCCTTCCCGGCGGGGTGCCGGCCCTTCTTGCGCTGGCCGTCGCCCTGATGGCGCTGACGCTGGTGGTCGGGCGCCTGCCAGGCGGCGCCTTCAGCCTGGCCGCGCCGTCGCAATGGGCGGAGCTTGCGCCCTGGCGCGTTCCGCGCATGCTGGCCGCCTTCGCGGCCGGTGGCCTCCTGGGCGCGGCCGGGGCGATCCTGCAGCGCGTCAGCGGCAATGACATGGCCAGCCCTGAAATCCTGGGTGTCGGTGCCGGCGCGCTCATCGCCATGGCGGCGGGGCTCCTGGTGGCCGGCCTTGCGGGCGGCGTCGGCATGGCGGGGCTCGGCATTCTGGGCGGCGTGGTCACGGTGGCGCTGGTCCTGGGCCTCGCGCGCCGATCCGGCTTTTCGCCCGAACGGGTGCTCCTGTCGGGCATCGCCATCAATGCCCTGGCCGATGCGATGATCGGCGTCCTGACGGCGAGCGGCGATCCGCGCGGCTTCCAGCTCTTGCGGCTGATCGGCGGAACCGCGTCGGCTGCATCCTACGATACGGTGCTGAACCTGTTCCTGGCGCTGGCGGCCATCTGTGCCGCCGGCCTTGCAATGCGGCGCTGGCTGATGCTTCTGCCGCTTGGCGGGGCGGCGGCGCAAGCCCTCGGCGTCCCGTTGCAAGGGGCGCGTGCGGCGCTCCTATGCGTGGCCGCTCTGGCCGCGGCGCTCGCGGTCCCGGTGGCCGGCACGGTCAGCTTCGTCGGGTTGATGGCCCCGCATCTCGTGACCAGGCTGGCGGGTCCGGCCGGGCAGGGCACCATGCTCTTACGCGCAGCCCTGGCAGGCGGCATCATCATGGTCGTGGCGGACTGGGTGGCCCGAATAGTGGCCTTCCCGTTCCAGCTGCCGACCGGGCTGGTGGCCTGCCTTGTCGGCGGGCCGTTCCTGCTCATTCTTTTGCAGCGGGCGGGGACCCATGCCGAACGTTGACACGAACCATAAGAGGATACCGGCCCGATGAGCCACATGGCACTTTCGCCCGACGTCCCGGATTGCGGGCTGGCACCGGCCACGGCGCTCTACACGCTGACGGCGGCCCGCTATGCGGTTCCCGGGCGGGACCTCGTCGCGCCGCTGAACCTGACCCTGCCGGCCGGCCGCGTGATCGGACTGATCGGCCATAACGGCTCCGGCAAGTCGACGCTTCTCAAGATGCTGGCGCGGCAGGAGCCGCCGACGAGCGGGGAGATCGCCTTCGAGGGGCGGCGCCTCGATGCCTGGGGGGAGCGCGAATTCGCCCGCAAGGTCGCCTATCTGCCGCAATATACCCCGGCAGCGACGGGCATGCTGGTGCGCGAACTCGTGGCGCTCGGCCGCTACCCATGGCACGGGGCGCTCGGCCGCTTCGGCCCGCAGGACCGCGCCATGGTGGACGAGGCCATCGCCCTGACCGACATTGGCGGCTTCGCCGACCGGCATGTCGATACGCTTTCCGGCGGCGAGCGGCAGCGCGCCTGGCTCGCCATGCTGGTGGCGCAGAATGCCGAGTGCCTGCTGCTCGACGAACCGATCTCGGCGCTCGACGTGGCGCATCAGATCGAGGTCCTGTCGCTGGTGCAGCGCCTGTCGGCCGAGCGTGGCATTGGCGTGATCGTCGTCCTGCACGATGTGAACATGGCCGCGCGCTTCTGCGATGAGATCCTGGCGCTCAAGGGCGGCCGGCTGATCGCACGCGGCGCGCCGGCCGACATCATGACGCCGCCCGAGCTGCGGCGCATCTATGGCGTGGAGATGGACGTGGTGGCGCATGGCCCGGCCGGCCGCCTCCTGGCCTTCCCGGCCTGACGCGGCCGGACAAGGTCAGTCCCTGGACCCGTTCAGCCGCTTGTCCCAATCCTCGACCTTGCGGGAGGCGAGGCGCTTGGCGGCATAGGCTTGCCAGCCGGCGGCGAGATTGGGCAGCACGGCCATGGCGCTGAGTTCGTCCGGGGCGAGCATGTCGACATACAGGACGCGCCAGGTGCGCTCGAGTGTCCAGTCCGGGGTCGGGCGCTCGATGCAGACCATCGCGTCCCCCGGCGCCACGGTGCCGGCTTCCAGGACGCGGTAGTACCAGCCCGTCCGGCCCGTCTTCTGGACCCGGAGCGCCAGATCCTTCACGCCGAAGCGCGCATTGAGTTTCCAGCAGGGCTGCCGGCCCTGGCTCACCTGGACGCGCGCGCTGCCGAGCGCGAAGACATCGCCGATGGCGACATCCGCCTCGGTCAGGCCCGAGGTGGAGATGTTTTCTCCGAAGGCGCCGGCCTGGTCCAGAAGGGGATGTGCCCCCAACTCCGCCATCCATGCCGCATAGTGATCGCGCGGGTAGTGGTGCACCGCCTTCTCCGGTCCGCCATGCACGCGCAGATCACCCTGGACGTCACCCACAAGGCCGGTGTAGCCGAGAACCAGCGGCCCGGCCACCGGCCGCTTGGCGATCCCGCTCGGCGCGGCGCGCGGGCCGAGCGGCGCGATGGCGCCGGTCAGCAGCGCGTCGATCGGGGTGGAATGTGCCATTCTTCGCCTCTCCAGCAGGGGTCGGATCGGAGCCGCAGCCCGTCCACTCGTCCTAACCCGGCGCGCGCCGGAAGGAAACGGCCCGGCTCAGCCCCGGCCGGCGGTCAGAGAATGGTGTAGCCGCCATCGATCAACAGGTCGGCCCCGTTGATCATCTCCGCCCCGCTCGACGCCAGGAAGACCGCCGCGGCGGCGATGTCTTCGGGGTAGGCGAAGCGCCCGGCGGGGATGCGCTTGCGGGCGGCCTCGCCCTTTTCACCCGCCCAGGCCGCCCGGCCGAGATCGGTCAGGACGATGGTCGGGGACAGGGTGTTGGCCCGGATCCCGTGGCGCCCCCACTCGGCCGCCAGCGTCTTGGTCAGCCCGATGACGCCGAACTTCGAGGCGCAGTAGGCGGCATGTTCCTCGATCGCCACCGTGCCCGCCTGCGAGGCGAGGTTCACGATCCGGCCGCCGCCGCCGGCGGCGATCATCAACCGTCCGACAGCCTGCGAGACAAGGAACGTACCCTTCAGATTGATGGCGATGGTGCGGTCGAAAGCGTCGATCGACAGGCTTTCCGCCGGCGCCAGGGCGACAATCCCGGCGCTGTTGACGAGGATGTCGATGCGGCCGAAGGCGTCATGCGCGGCGGTCACGGCGGTTTGGACAGAGGCCGCGTCGCTCACGTCGCAGGCAAAGGCGCGTGCCGCGCCGCCGATCTCCGCAGCCCTGGCCTCGGCGCCCGCAAGCGCGATGTCGAAGATGGCGACCGACGCGCCCTTGGCTGCGAAGGCGGTGGCGATGGCCGCGCCGATGCCCGAGCCACCGCCCGTGACGATGGCGACCTTGCCCGCCAGCGAGAAATCGAGATCCACCCGTGGCGCCGCGTCGCTCATGGTCCGCTATCCTCCCGATGCAGGACCGCGCCCCCCCGGCGCGGTCCTGCTCTTTATGCGGGCCTTCCCGGCGCTTGGCCAGCAGCCCGTTCATGACGCGAGGTGGCTTTGCCTCAATGCGCCATCATTTCTTCGACGATCGCATTCGCATCGAGCGCGGAAGGGTAGTAGGTCGGCCAGTTGGTGACTTCCTCCAGAAGGGCCGCGCGATCATCACCCCAGTAAAGATGGAAATGGTCCGTCTTCTCCGGCGCGATCTTGTGATCGCTGAACTGGATGAAGTCCGGGGCCGCCTCATCGCCGCCCGTCTTGGCGAAGATGAAGCGGACACCGCGATTGCCCTTCTTGTAGGTCAGCGTCTCGCGGCCGTCATAGGTATAGGTCCCGGCCACCGGGCTGCCGTTCCGGAAGAAGGTGACACGGTCGCCGTTGATGGTGATCCGCTCGACATCCGTGCGGTAGCCGATCTCATACTCGTCACGATATTCCTGCGCGCTCATCGTGCCGCTGGCGGCCTTGTGCGCAAAGACCGGATCGAGCGAGCCGTCCTGCAGATAGGGATAGACGGATTGCCAGTCGCCCGCATAGTCGGACAGGGGGCGGTCCTTGATCTGCGCATCCTCGAAATAGCCCTTGTAGATCTGCGGGTCGCCATGGCTGTGCGCATGGCCCGCGTGATCATGGTCGTGGTCGTGGTCGTGGTCGTGCACGACGCCGCTGCCGCCGGCAACCGCGATGGCGTAGGGCATGCCGTCCACGGCGATGGTTCCGGTCTCGTTCAGCGCCGCCTTGTCGATGCGCCGGATCAGGCCCGCCCTCGGGTCGCTCAACAGGACTTCGTCGCCCGCCATGGCCAGGCGCGGGCGCGGATCGTTCCAGTGGCCGTCCATCGAATAGGGTTCGCTCACCCGCGCGCTCGCCATCAGCTTCGCGTCGAGAAGGTCGAGCCGGTGCAGCGTCCCGTCCTCGGTCAAAACATAGGCGAAGCGCGCATTGGCCGGATCGAGCGTGAAATCGACGCGGCGGAAGGGCAGCTCGACATGGCGCAGATGCGGCGCGTCCACCGGATCGATGACGACGAGGCCCTTGGCGCCGTAATTGCCCAGAAACACCTGCATGCCGGTCGAGCCGAGGAGCGTTCCGGTGGTCTCCCTGGCAGGGATATCCGACGGATAGTCCAGCATCTGGAAGACCGGTCCCGCCTCACCTGCGGTGACGGTCAGGATGCCCTCCTGGCAACCGGTCGCCAGATAGGCGCCGGAGAAGGCCTCGCCATGAATGCCGGTGCATGTCTCCACCGCGCCGGCCGGCGCGCCGTCGCGATGGACGGCGCGCAGGCCGATGCGCTTGGGCGCCTCGTCGCCCGATGTGGGCGCGTCGGAGGCAACGCTGGCGACCCAGGCCTGGCCGATCGGGGCGACATAGCCATGATGGGCGCGCTCGACCGGCAGCCGCCACGATGATAGCGGGCTCTTGGTCAGCGCATGCGTGTCCAGGATCTGCGCATAGCCCCCACGATCGAAGTTGATGGAGAGCGTCCCGTCATGATCGATCAGATGGAAGGGCCGCGGGCCTTCGAGCGTGTCCGGCAAGGCGGCCGGGTCGGCAATCTCGATATCGGCATGGTCGCCATGGCTCTGCAGCGTGATGCCGCTGGACAGGAACTGTACGATATCGTCGTCGGACTGGACGGCGGCGATGGCCGAGCCGCCGCCGACGGCATAGAGCCTGGCTTGACCCCTGGTGTCGAAACTCCAGCGCCGATCCGGTTGCGCAAGGTCGATGGCCGTGATGCGCGGCTCCGCATGGTCGGCCACGAAGATGCGGTAATGGGTTACGTCCTCGCCGGAATCGGCGTGGTCGTTGGCATGGGCCATGGCCCCGGCGGACAAAAGGGAGACGAGCGCTGTCGCGCAGCGCAGTGATCGCAGCATGATTGTATCCTTGAAAATGCTGGTGGAAGGGGGTGGGGCGGCGCTCAATCAGCCGCGGTCAGTGCCGCGCTGAGAGCGTTCAGATTGTGTCGCATCATGGCGATATAGTCGGGCGCCGGGCCGTCCGGCTCCGACAGGGCGTCGGAATAGAGGGTGCCGGAAAGCTGCGTGCCGACCTCGGCCGCGATTTGCGAAACGAGGCGCGGATCGCTGATGTTTTCGGCGAAGATGGCCTTGGCATCCGCCTTGCGCATCGCTTCGATGAGGCCGGCTAAATCTGCGGCGGAGGCCTCCGATGCCGTGGAAACGCCCTGCGGCGACAGGAATGTGACGCCATAGGCCTGTTCGAAATAGCCGAAGGCACTGTGCCCAACGACGACGGTTCGCCGGCCCGGCGGGAGTGCGGAGACCGCGGCGCGGATATCCCGGTCCAGCGCATCGAGCGCGTCCCGGTAGGACGCTGCATTGGCCGTATAGATAGGGCAGCCTTGCGCATCGGCCGCGCAGAAAGCGTCCCTTGTATTGGCAATGTATCGCTGGGCGTTGGGCACGGACTGCCAGGCATGGGCGTTCAGCGCCCCGACATGGAAGATGGCCTCACCATTGACGAAGTGGTAGTGCCCGCCGCCGGGCTCCTCCAGCGTGTCGATGCCCTGCGTCAGCGGTACGATCGGCGCGCGGCTCCCGCTGGCGGTGATGAGCCGGTCCATGAATCCTTCCAGTTCCAGGCCGTTGGTCAGGACGACATCGGCCTCCGCCAGAGCCCGGGCATCGGTGGGGCGCGGCTCATAGGCATGCGCATCGCCATTGGGCCCGACCAGCGTCGTCAGCGCGATGCGGTCGCCGCCCACCTTCGCCGCGAAATCGCCGATGATGGAGAAACTCGCCACCACCCGCAGCGGCTCGGCATGGGCCGGGGCGCTAGCGGTCGACAGAAGCGCGATCGTGGCGACGGTGCAGGGAAGGTTCCGGGACAGCATTGTGGCAAACATGTCCTGATCCGCGTGTGGGGCATGGCGCGGCTGGCGCGGCACCGGCGTGCAACGTCCTTCCGCGACCCGAACGCTCTGTTCTGGTCGTGTTATGTTATTACATAACGTTGTTCGGATGTGCAAGCCGTCCTTCGCCGCTGCGCGTCAAAATAAACGCGTCGGCACGTGAAAGCAATTCCGAGTTTAAGCGAGTAGTGTGTATCAGGCCTCAGCGCAGTGACGGTACAGCCTGCGTGATGGGCAAGACACTGCCGTCCGAACGTCTCGTCGGGTGCAACCGGAGCGTGCCCCGGTTTCTACACATTTTCGTCGGAACATCTGGCGAAAGGGAGGTTCGGCGTATGAAGACTGTCGTGTGCGCAGCGCTTGCCGGCCTGGCGTTCTGTGGAGGTGCATGGGCGCAGGCCGATACGGCGGACAAGCGCGTTTCGCTTCCCGCGGAAGCCGGGCTGGTGGTGGGACATCAGGAACAGGCCGGCCGCTCCGTTCTGGTCGAGCTGATACCCGCCGGTGAAACCGTGCAGACCTTCAGCCGCATGGTCACGCTCCAGACCGCTCCGGACATGGGAGACGTGCCGCCGGGCGATTTCCTGGCAGCTTTCCGCGAGCGCTATGCGGCGTCCTGCCCGAACAGCAATGTCACGCCGGTTCCCATGGGGACGGCATCGGGGCTGCGGATCGACTGCCCGCGCCATCCGGCGACCGACCGCATGGAAACGGTTTTCGTGCGCGTCCTCGATCTCGGCCGCGATCTGGGCGTGGTGCAGATCACCATGCGCAACTTCGTTGCACCGGCCGACGGCCAATGGGCGCGCGGCTATCTCGGCCGTGTCACGGTCGAATAACGCGGCGGGGCCATGCGTGCCCCTCGCGCCGTTAAAGACATCCGGCGCCCCGTCCCATGCTTCGGCGATGAGGCGCGCTCTCTTGCGAGGCATCCATGAACCCAAGGACATCCAAGCTTATCCTGGCTGCCGCGCTCGCGCTCGGCATCCTGCCGGCGCGGGCCGACGAGACCCTGCTCGATTATCGGGACGCGGCCTTCCTGGCGGGCAGTCCATACTATTCCGCCGCCGACAGCCGCATGATCAAGGCGGCGCTGGCCGCCGCGCCCGGCAATGCGGCCAAGCGGTTGGCGGATGATTTCGTCCTGCGCGGCGATGCGGCCGGATCCTTTTCGACAGCCGGTGCGCAGGAGCGCGTCTACCTGGTCCAGGCGGAAGCGGCCGTCGCCATCGACCCCTTTCCCGACGCGCCGCCTCCGCTTCTGGTGGTGATGCGCGGCACGGACGCGGCCGGCATCCATGTCCTGCCGGACGGTGTCCAGTATCAGCGCCTCGTGGCCGCAGCCGATACGGATGGCGATGGGCTGGACGAGGTCTTCCTGGAGACGAGCTTCATGAATATGGGCCAGACGTCCATGTCGCTCGATGTGGCGGCTCTCCTGGCAGACGGCGGGGCGCGCATCGTGGAAAGCGTGACGGAGGTCTATTACGACGGCTGCGACAACCCGGCCGGGGCGCGCGAGCGCAAGGCCGCCACCATTTCCTTGCACGACGGCATCCAGGTGGAGCGGTTCGAAGAGGGATGCCCGTGACGCTGCCCCGCCGGTCCGGTCGCGCAAGCGGCGGCCTGCGTGCCTTTGCTGGAAAAAAGACGCCGAGCCTGTGGATTTACATCCTGTTCGGCCTGGGGGAGGTCGCGGCTTTCTGCGTCGTGGCGATCGGCATCATCGGACCCTTCGCCAAGGCTTTTCCGGACTGGACGGGTGTCATCGCCATCGCCGGCATGACGCTGGCGATCGCCGCCGTGGTGGTGATCGACCATCTCTGCGCCTACAAGACCGGACGATGCTGGATCCCCTATCGCAACGGGTGCCCGAAATAGACGCGGGCAGAATGCTACGCCGCTGCGGTTTCAAAATCGGGCGCGATTGTGCAAACTTAGTTTCCATTCGCGGTTGAGAATCGCACCCTTGACCTGTCCGGTCCATGCTAAGCCGTCTATTGTTAATCCCCGACACTCGACAATCGGCGTGGGCGGACAGGCATGTCACCCGATGTCCGCACGCCTTTTGAAAGCACTGAGATGAGCCGACTTGCCAACGATATCGGGCCCGAACTCGAAGGGTTGATCCGCCGGATCGAGCCGGATCTCGTCGCCATCCGGCGGGATATCCACGCCTATCCCGAAACCGGCTTCGATACGGTCCGTACGGCCGGGATCGTGGCCGAGCGGCTCCGCGCACTCGGCCTGAATGTCAGGACCGGCGTCGGGCGGACGGGCGTCGTCGCCGAGATTGCGGGCGGACGCGAGGGGCCCTGTGTGATCCTGCGGGCGGACATGGACGCCTTGCCGATCCACGAGGAAACCGGTCTGCCCTATGCCTCGACCGTTCCGGGCAAGATGCATGCCTGCGGCCACGACCTGCACACCGCATCGCTGCTCGGCGCCGCAGAGGCCCTTGCGCAGATCGCACCGCGCCTGTCGGGCACGGTGCGGCTGGTCTTCCAGCCGGCGGAGGAAACGCAGGAAAGCGGCGCCGCCGCTATGGTGGCGGAAGGCGCGGCGGATGGGGCCGACATGGCGATCGCCTTCCACAACCGGCCGGAGCTCGCGGCCGGGCGCATTGGGCTGAGCCGGGGCGCCAGCACGGCCTCGAGCGACGAGTTCCGCGTCGTCCTCCAGGGCCGGTCGGGCCATGCGGCCCGCCCGCATGCGGCCATCGACCCGATCGTCGGCGCTGCCTATGTCATCACCCAGCTGCAGACCGTCATCTCGCGTGAGATGGACCCGGCCTTGTCGGCCGTCCTCACCGTCGGCCATATCGAAGGCGGTGCGACGCAGAACATAATTCCCGACAGCTGCATGTTCGAGGGAACGGTCCGGTGCCGTTCGCCGCAATCGCGCGACCGTGCGGAAGCTGCGTTCCGGCGCGTCTGCACGGGGGCGGCCGAGGCGATGGGGCTGACGGCGGTGATCGACTATGTCCGCGGCGCCCCGGCCCTGATGAACGACGATGGCCTGGTCGACAAGGCCGCACAGGCCCTGACCGCGCAGTTCGACGCACCGGTGCTGGTCGAAGCCGGCAGCGGCTTCGGCGCGGAGGATTTCTCCTACTTCTCCGAGCGCATGCCCTCGATCCAGATCCTGATCGGCTCCGGCCAGCCGGGCCGTGACGACCGGGTCCACAATTCCGATTACCAGCCCGACGAAGCCTGTATCGCGCAGAGCGCGATCGCGCTGGCGCGCATGGCCACCGAACTTCTCTCCTGACATAAAGGACCTATGGACATGACGATCACCCGCAGCACCTTCCTGCGCGGCAGCCTTGCGCTGGGCGCCACGCTCGCCCTTCGTCCGGCATTCGCGCAGGATCGCAAGCTCGTCTTCGCGACCGAAGGCGCCTTCCCGCCCTTCAACATGACGCGGCCCGACGGCACGCTCTACGGTTTCGAGCTGGACATGCTGGCCGAAATCGCCAAGCGCGCCGGCTTCCAGTACGAGGTGATCGCCCAGGCCTGGGACGGGATGATCCAGGGCCTTGTCGACGGCAAGTACGATGCGGTGATCGATTCCGTCACCATCACGCAGAAGCGGCTCGAAGTGGTCGATTTTTCGCTGCCCTATACGACGGGTGGTTCGACCTTCGTCGTCATGAAGGAAAGCGGAATCGAATTGCCGGGTGTCGGAACCGTCGTCAATCTGGACGAGCCGGAGGCGACCGAGGCCGCCGTCGCGGCCATCGCCGAGGTGCTGGAGGGCAAGACGGTCGGCGTGCACGTCTCCACCATCCAGTCCGACTTCCTGAACCAGTATCTTGCCCCGCGCGGCGTGACCATCCGCACCTATCCGAACGGGCCGGACGTCTACCAGGACCTGTCGAACGGGCGGCTCGATGCCGGCATGGCGTCGGTCACGAACATCTCGGCCTTCCTGCAGAAGAATACCGACACCGCCACGACCACGGGACCGGCCTTCAAGGGTGGGGTGATGGGGTCCGGTGCGGCCATCGTCGTGCAGAAGGGCAATACCGAACTGGCCGACAGATTGAGCGCGGCGCTGAAATCCATGTCGGAGGACGGAACCCTGGAGAAGCTCTCCAACCAATGGTTCGGGCTGAACGTCACGCCCAAGCTTTGAGGATCGGATGGAGGATCTGACGCTTCTCGGCTTCGGGCCGGAAGGATGGGGCTCCGCCCTGGCGCGCGCCGGGCTCATGACCCTGGCCGTGTCGGCCGCGGCCTTCGCCTGCGGGCTGGCGCTGGGCACGCTGGTGGCCTGGGCCCGCATCGCGGGCGGCCGCGTGCTGCGCGGGGCGGCGGAAGCCTATACGGTCGTCCTGCGCGGCGTGCCGGACATCCTCGTCATTTACCTCTTCTATTTCGGCGGGCGGCAGGTGGTGACCGCTGTCGGCACGGCCCTCGGCTTTCCCGGCCCCTTCGACATTTCCGGCTTCATCGCCGGAATGCTGGCCATCGGCCTGATGTCCGCGGCCAACCAGTCGGAGGTGCTGCGCGGGGCCTATCAGGCCGTGCCCAAGGGAACGATCGAGGCGGGGCGCGTCGTCGGCATGAGCCGCCTGACGCTGTTCCGCCGCGTCATCGCTCCGCAGGCGCTGGTCACGGCTCTGCCCGGCATGGGCAATCAGTGGCAATCGGTCATCAAGGAATCGGCACTCGTCTCCATCACCGGCCTCGTGGAGACCATGCGCCAGGTTTCCGTCGCGGCGGGGACGACGCAGGAGCATTTCCTGTTCTATGCCGCGGGCATGGTGATCTACCTGATCATCACCAGTTTCTCCGACCAGATCTTCCGTATGGTGGAGCGCTACACGATGCGCGGCCAGCGCCCGGCGGGACTCTAGATCATGGACGGCGATTTTATCCTGCGCATGTTCGGGCAGATCCTCACCGGGCTGCCGCTCACCCTGAACTTCTGGGTCCTGTCCCTGGCCGGGGGCGGAATCCTAGCCCTGATCCTGAACCTCATGCGAACCACGCGGATCGGCAATGCCGTCGCAGCGTCCTACATCTTCGTTTTTCGCGGCACGCCCCTCCTGATCCAGATCTTCATGATCTATTACGGCCTGGCCGGGTTCGGCTTCATCCGGCAGAGCGTCCTGTGGCCCTTCCTGCGTGAGCCATACTGGTGCGCGCTGCTCGCCCTCATCCTGAACGACGCCGCCTATACGGCCGAAATCCTGCGCGGTGGCCTGAAGGCCGTTCCGAGCGGGCTGGTCGAAGCCGGGCGCGTCGGCGGGATGACGCGGGGCATGGTCCTGCGGCGGATCACCCTGCCCATCGCCATCCGCCAGGCGCTGCCCGCCTATTCGAACGAGATCATCTCCATGCTGAAAGCGACCGCGCTTGTCTCCACCATCACCCTCATGGACATGACGGGGATCGCCCGGGCGGCCATGTCCGAAACATGGCGGGCGGTGGAAATCCTTCTGTGCGCGGCGGTGATCTACCTTGTCGTCTCGCTCATCGTCACGCGACTGACGGCGCTGGTCGAGCGCCGCCTCTCGCCGTGGCAGTTCGCAGGGAGCGCGGCATGAGCCTGTCCGATACGCGGCCGGTGGCCTTGTCCGTCCAGGGCTTGCACAAGGCCTTCGGGGCGAATGCGGTGCTGCGCGGCATCGACCTTGCGGCCCGGGACGGCGACGTCATATCGATGATCGGCGCATCGGGCTCGGGCAAGAGCACGCTCCTGCGCTGCATTCCCATGCTGGAAGTGCCCGATGCGGGCACGGTGAGCGTCGGGTCCGACAGCCTGATGCCCTCCGGCGGCCGCCTGACCCGCTCGCAGGAGGCGACCGCCCGCCGCATGCGCAGCCATCTCGGCTTCGTGTTCCAGAACTTCCATCTCTGGCCGCACCGCACCGTCCTGCAGAACGTCATCGAAGCGCCGCTCTTCGTCCAGCGGCGCACACGCGCCGAGGCGGTGGACGAGGCGCTGGCGCTGCTCGACAAGGTGGGACTTGCCGAGAAGCGGGACGCCTGGCCGGCGCATCTGTCGGGCGGCCAGCAGCAACGCGTGGCCATTGCCCGCGCGCTGGCGCAGCGCCCGCGCGCGCTCCTGTTCGACGAGCCGACATCGGCCCTCGATCCCGAACTGGTCGGCGAGGTGCTGAAGGTCATTCGCAGCCTGGCCGAAGAAGGCCGCACCATGCTGATCGTCACCCATGAAATGGGCTTTGCCCGGGATGTATCCTCCCGCGTGGTGCTGCTGCACGAGGGTCGGATCGAGGAAGACGGCCGCCCGGACGACGTGTTCGGCGCGCCCCGCTCGGACCGCACGCGGGCCTTCCTGGCGCGCTACTTCGACCGGAGGGGTTAAGCCGGCATGCGCGAGCCCATCGAGCGCAAGAGTATCCAGGACCAGGCCGTGGAATGGCTGCGCCAGGGGATCGTGCGCGGCGAGTTCGCGCCGGGATCCACGCTGACGGAACTGTCCCTGGCCGAACGGATCGGGACCAGCCGCAGCACGGTGCGCTCGGCCCTCTTTACGCTGGAAGGGCAGGAACTCGTCAGCCGTTCGCCTTATTCGAGCTGGCGGGTGGCCGAACTGACGGCGCAGGCGATCTGGGAAATCTATACGCTGCGGGCGGCCTATGAGGGGCTTGCAGGCCGCATCCTGGCAGCGCGGCGCGGCGAGTTCGGCACGGAGCGGGTCGAAAGGGCCTTTGCGGCGCTCGCCGCGGCCGAGGGCAGCGGCACCGATGCGCGGGTCTTTGCCGATCTGTCCTTCCATGCCAGCTTCGTGCAGCAGATCCGCCATCAGCACCTGATCCGCCGCCATGCGCTTCTGGCCGACAAGATGGAGTGGCTCTATCGCTGGTCGGAGAGCCACTGGCCGTGCCGCAATCCACTGGTGGCCGAGCACCGCCCCCTGTTCGAGGCGCTCGTGCGGGGCAGCCCGGCCGATGCGGAACAAGCCGTGCGGGACCATATCGACTATTCCATCACGGAAGACCTGGCGGGCTTCCACCGCCTGAACAGGACAGGATCAGCATGACCTCCAGCATCACCATCCTCGATGGCGGCATGGGCCGCGAGCTCGAACGTGTCGGCGCCCCGTTCCGGCAGCCGGAATGGTCGGCTTTGGCCCTGATGGAAGCGCCCGAGACGGTGGCGGAGGTCCACGCCGCCTATGTCGCGGCAGGGGCGAACGTCATCACCACCAATTCCTACGCCCTCGTCCCCTTCCATATCGGGCAGGAGCGGTTCGATCGGGACGCGGAGCGGCTGGCCGACCTGGCCGGGCAGCTCGCGCGCGGGGCCGCGGATGCAGGTCAGGGCGTCCGGGTGGCCGGCTCGCTGCCGCCGGTCTTCGGCTCCTACCAGCCGGAACTCTTCGAGCCGGAGCTTGCACGGCACTATTTGTCGGTGCTGGTCCGGGGCCTTGCGCCGCATGTCGACCTGTGGCTTGCAGAGACCCAGAGCAGCCTGGAGGAGGCCGAGGCCGCCGCAGACGCCACGCGCCACACGGGCAAGCCGCTCTGGTTGTCCTTTACCCTGCGCGACGATGAGGACGATCTGCCCGTGCCGCAACTGCGATCGGGCGAGGCCGTCACCGAGGCGGCGGCGCTCGCCGTGCAGCTGGGCGCTGCCGCAATGCTCTTCAACTGTTCGCGGCCGGAGGTGATGGGGCCGGCGCTGAAGGCCGCACATGCCGCGCAACCCGAGCTGACGCTCGGCGTCTATGCCAATGCCTTCAGCGACTCCCAGGACGAGGAGGGTGCCGCAAACGAGGTCGTGTCGACCATCCGCGCCGATCTCGACCCGCCGCATTATGCGCAATGGGCGGACGGATGGGTCGGCAAGGGGGCACGCATCGTCGGCGGATGCTGCGGCATCGGCCGCGAGCATATCCACCACCTGTCCGGCCGGCTGGGCCTGCGCTGCGACCGGCCGGACAGCGCCTGAAGCTATGCCGTCAGTCCTGGCGCGCCCTGGCCGCCATGTCGTTCAGCTGGGCGAGCGTGGCGTCGAAGCGGCCTTGCGCTTCGGCATCGCGCAGGAAGCGGACACGCTCCACCAGGATTTCCGGCGGCGTCGGCTCCTGCGCGAAAAGAGCCATGACCTCGTCGACGAAGTCGGCGAGCGGCAGATAGCCGGGCCGGCTTTCCTGGCCGGGCGTCAGGCCCGTCTGGACGGCCGGCGGGGCAAGCTCGATGACCTCCACGCGCCCTTTCAAGACCTCCCGCAGCGAGACGGTATAGGAATGCATCGCCGCCTTGGTGGCGTTGTAGGTGGGCGTCGTCAGGAGGGGCACGAAGGCCAGGCCCGACGTGACATTGACGATCGCCGCGTCCCGCTGCCGGGCGAGATGGTCGATCAGCGCGTCGGTCAGGCGGATCGGGCCGAGGAGGTTGGTGGTGATCGTCGCCTCTGCATCCGCCAGATCGCGCTTCTGGCCGATCGCCTCGAAGCGCATGATGCCGGCATTGTTGACGAGGACGTTCAGCCCGGGATGGGCTGCCAGCACCCGGCGCGCAAAATCGTCGATGGCTGGCGCGCTCTCCACATCCAGCTCCATGGCATGCATGTTCGGGTGGCCGGCGCAGACCGCCTCCAGCGCGTCGCGCCGGCGGCCGGCGACGATGACCGTGTTGCCGGCATCGTGGAAGCGCCGCGCCAGGGCCGCGCCGATGCCCGAGCCGCCGCCGGTGACGAGGATCGTGTTTCCGCTCTGTTTCATGACAATGGTTCCCGTTGCAATGGTACAGCGCTACACCTCGGCTGCCGGGGGTGACTTTGTAAGAAGGCACCCGAAATATTCCAACTTACCGAAAGGAGAGTGTGGGCATGGCCGAGCTTCCATTCGATGCGGACACGATCCGCAAGGCGCGGCGCGTTGCGCAGACGGAGCCCCCGGCCGACAGCGATCCGCGGGTCGAGGCCTTGGTCAATGAGCTGATCGGCCGGGTCGCCGACAAATGGACGATGATCGTCATCGAGGTGCTGGTCGAGCATGGCGAGCTGCGGTTCACGCAGCTGTCGCGGCATGTCAAAGGGATCAGCCAGAAGATGCTGACGCAGACGCTGCGGCAGATGGAGCGCGACGGCATGGTCACGCGGACGGTGCATGCAATCGTGCCGCCGCGCGTCGATTACCGGCTGACCGATCTCGGCCAGAGCCTCGGCGCCGCCTTCTGTGGCGTCTGGATCTGGGCCGAGGACAATCTGGAGCGCGTCGACGCCGCACGCCGCAGCTTCGACGCGGCCAGCTCCGCCGCGCGGCAGCGCTAGAGGGTCAGGGAATCAACCGGTCCGCGCGCAGCCGTGCGAAAAGGTCGAAGAAGGCGTCGTCGGTCGGCTGGTAGTCCAGGAAGCCGAGGCGCCGGCTCTTGCTCATATCGGTCATCACCTCGAAGGGGCGGCCGAGATCGGCGTCCGTGTGCCATGGGGAGGCAAGGCGCCACAGGTCGGGCTCGGCCAGCTTCTCGCGCTCGGCGATCTGCCGCCACAGGGCGGCATCATCCTGCATCTGCCGCTCCAGCGGCAGGATGTCTCCGTCGAAGGGCGCGGGCTCAATGCCGAACCAGTCCGCAATGCGGGACCACATCCAGTTCCAGCGGAAGACATCGCCATTGACGACGTTGAAATCCTCGTTCGCGGCGGCCGGCGTGGTCGCGGCCCAGACGAGATGGCGCGCAAGCTGGCGTGCATCCGTCATATCGCTGAGGCCGGTCCACTGCGCCGATGAGCCCGGGAAGCGGAAGGGGCGGCCGGCCTCCCGGCACAGGGTCGCGTAGGCGGCGAGCGTGGTGCCCATGTTCATGGCATTGCCGACGGCCTTGCCGATCACCGTATGCGGCCGGTGGACGCTCCAGGAAAAGCCGTCGCGCCCGGCCGCGGTGAAGACCTCGTCCTCCTGCGCATAATAGAAATTCGCAACGTCGAGCCGCCCCTGTTCCTCGCGGAAAGGCGTCTGCGGCAGGACGCCCTTCCCATAGGCCTCGAACGGGCCGAGATAGTGTTTCAGCCCGGTCACCAGCGCGACATGCCGCGTCGTCCCGCCGGCGCTGAGCGCGTCGAGGAGGTTGCGGACCATGGCTGAATTGACGCGGATGTTCTCCGCCTCGCTGTCCTGGCGCAGCCAGGTCGTGATGAAGACGGCGTCCGGACGCAGCGCGCGCAGCGCCTCCCGCGTGGCCGATGCGTCCTGCAGGTCCGCCACGAGCGGGGCCACGCCCGCCTGTTCGACGGGCCGGCGGGCAAGGCCGTGCACCGTCCATCCGCGCTCGACCAGAAGGCTGGCGGTGGCGCTGCCCACGATGCCGCTGGCGCCGACCACCAAGGCTGTTTTCGACATGTCATGCTCCTTTGCGTTGCGCAGCTAGCTAGGCGATCCCATCTGCGCTTTCCAGACGGCACCATTTGGGGTCCAGGGAAGCGGAGGGAACCGCAGTTGAAAGCCGGCACACCGGATGCGGCGGGGCGCGAGGATTGCGCACCCCGGCGCGTCCTCGAACTCTTCGCCACCAAGTGGACAAGCATGATCCTGCATACGCTCGCCAGCCGCCACGGCGGCGCGGCCCGGACCGGTGCGCTGCTGCGCAGCCTGCCCGGCATTTCCAAGAAGATGCTGACGCAGACGCTGCGCGAGATGGAGGGCAGCGGCCTGATCTCGCGCCATGTCGAGGCGACGACGCCGCCGGCCGTCGAGTACCGCCTGACCGCCCTCGGCACGCGCTTCCTGGAGCCCATCGACCTGCTCTATGGCTGGGGGCGCGCCAATGCCGATGCGCTGGATCTCCTGACGGTCAGGCCTTCTTCGCGCCGCCGATAGGCGCCGTGCCGTCACCGCCGGCCATATCCGGCCGGAGCGCGCCGATATCCTTGAAGATCACGTTCCAGCTTGCATCGTCCATGTCGATCAGGCCGAAAAAGCGAAGGAGGTACGCCCCCTCCGTCGCCAGGAAGGCAAGGCGGGCGGTGCGGTGCGCGGGATCGGCCATGTCGAGGCCCGAGAGCCGTTCGCGATACCATCGACGGGTGGTTTCCATCGCCTCGGGCGAGCGCAGGAGCGAGGACAGGATGGCGGCCGAGCGGGCATGGTCGGCGGCCGGCGTGTCGCGCGTAATCTCCACATGGGCGCGGATCGCCGCGACGGGGGAGGGATCGTCGCCCACGAGGGCCCGAACGCTTGCGGCGTAGCCCTCCTCCCACCGGTCGATCATGGCGCGGATCAGCGCCTCCTTGGTGCCGAAGGCATATTGCACGCCGCCCTTCGTCACGCCCACCGCCCTGGCGAGGGCATCGATGGTCAGGGCGGCCGCGCCGTCCCGCGCGACAATGTCTTCCGCCGCATCCAGAAGGGCGCTGCGGTCGATGGAACGGGGGCGGCCGGGGGAACGACGCTTCGGAGCGGGGGTGGACTTTTTATTTTCCATACGTATGTATTTAAATAAAGGGCGCCGCGCTGGCAAGCGCAGCGCCTTGTTTCGTGTTTGGAAAGCTGTCCGAGATGACCCGGGTCCCCACCCAGAACCGCTGGCTGACGCTCGCCATATTGTCGAGCGCGCTTTTGCTCATCACCATCGACGTCACGGTGCTCTACACCGCCCTGCCGAGCCTGACGGCCGATCTGGCCGCGACGGCGGCGCAGAAGCTGTGGATCGTCAACGCCTATCCCCTGGTCATGGCGGGGCTTCTGCCCGGCCTCGGCACCTTGGGCGACAGGCTCGGCCACCGCCGGCTCTTCCTCTTCGGGCTCGTCATCTTCGGCGTTGCATCCCTGATCGCTGCCTTCGCGCCGGGACCTGCGGTCCTGATCGGCGGACGCGTGCTTCTGGCGGTCGGCGCGGCGGCCATGATGCCCGCGACCTTGTCGATCATCCGGCTGACCTTCGAGGATGATGGGGAGCGCGCCTTCGCCATCGGCATCTGGGCTGCCGTCGCCTCGGGCGGGGCCGCCCTCGGCCCGGTGCTGGGCGGGCTGCTTCTGGAACATTTCTGGTGGGGATCGGTCTTCCTGATCAACGTGCCGGTCGTGCTGGTGGCGCTCCTGGCCGGGTTTCTCCTGATCCCGCGGGCGCAAAGCCACTCCACGCGGCCCTGGGATCTTGCCGGGTCGGCGCAGATCCTTGTCGGGCTGGTGGCCGCTGCCTATGCGGTGAAGGAGGTCGCCCGCCGCGACGGGTCGCTCGGCGTGACGCTGGCGGCTCTGGCGCTGGCCATCGCGGCATTCGTCCTGTTCAAGCGGCGGCAGGATCGCCGGACGCACAAGCTGATCGACTTTCGCCTCTTTGCCAATCCGCGCTTCAGCGCCGGGGTGGTCGCAGCGCTGGTCTCCATGCTGGCGCTGATCGGCTTCGAGCTCGTCCTGTCGCAGCGCCTGCAACTCGTCCTTGGCCTGTCGCCGCTCCAGGCGGGGCTTTTCATCCTTCCGATCCCGGCCGCGGCCTTCGTGGCCGGCCCGGTGGCAGGCGCGCTGATGCCGCGCCTCGGCGCCTTGCGTCTTCTGTGGTGCGGAATGCTGGGCGCGGGCCTCAGTCTTGCCTATGCGGCGGCCACCTTCGACATGTCGCTCATGGTCCAGCTGCCGGGCTTCATCCTGCTCGGCGCGGCGCTGGGTGCAGTCATGACGGCCGCTTCGACGACGATCATGTCCAGCGCGCCGGCCGACCGCGCCGGCATGGCGGCGTCGATCGAGGAAGTTTCGTTCGAACTGGGCGGCGCCATCGGCATTGCGGTCCTCGGCAGCGTGCTGACTGCCGTCTACGGGGCCGCCCTCGTTCTGCCCGGCAATGTCGTCGCACCCGGAACGGCCTTCGACAGCCTGGACGAGGCCCTGGCCATCGCACGCACGCTGCCCGCCGAGCCGGCACACGCCCTGCAACTTGCCGCGCGCGGCGCCTTCGACGCGGCGGTTCTGGCGGTGATCGGCGCGACGGTCGCCGTCACGCTGGCCGCCGCCATCCTGCTCTGGCGGCTGTCCCGGCGGGCCGACCCGGCCCTGCCGCACACCATTTCGGGGCATGGGTAGCGCATAGTGCCGCCGGCAAATTAACCGGTCGTTGCGAAAATTCAGTTGATATAGTTTTATCATTTATCGTACAAAGGAATTGTTGGCCGGGGCACCCGTCATCGCCGACGATCCGCCGGGCGCCGCCCTTGCGCCCTGCGGGCCATGTGCCGAAGCGGGACGGCCTCGTCGATCCGTATTTCAGGCCGGCGCGTGCATCCGCCCCATGGCGGTTTGCGCGCACCGGCATCATTGCAGGAAGGACATTGCATGAGTGACGTGACACCCGCCGCGAACGGGGCGGCCGGCAATGCGGGGCAGTTCGTCGTGAACCTGCCGCTCTTCTACACCAGCCCGCTGCTCCTGCAGGCGCAGGAACATGCAGCCTACGGGATGCGCCCGGCGACGGATTCGCGCTTTGCTGCCGCTGCCACCGCAATTCCGATCGTCGGGCAGGAGTTCGCACGGGTCAGCCGGTCCTATCCGATTGTCTTCTCGATCGCCGAAGGGGCCATGCCGCTGGCCGTGACCGGGCTCGTGCCGGGGCAGAACCTGTTCGTGGATGCGGCGGGCCAGTGGCTTGCCGATTCCTACGTGCCGACTTACGTGCGCCGCTACCCCTATATCGGCATGTCGGACGGGCAGGGCGGGCCGCTGATGCTTTGCGTCGACAGTGCCTGCGACCGCCTGTCCGCCGCCGCAGTGGAGGATGCCGCCGATCCCTTCTTCGGCGATGACGGCAAGCCGACCCAGTTGAGCCTGTCGGCTATGACCCTGTGCGAGGCCTACGCCCAGCACCACGAGCGGACACGTGCCTTCGCGGCGGCGCTGGTGGAGCACGGGCTCCTGGTCGAGCGCGACCTGCGGATCAACTACCCCAGGGATGGTGCCGAAGCTTCCATCCACCTGGACGGCTTCCGCCTGGTGGACGAGGACGCCTTCCGCGCTTTGTCCGGCGACGTGCTCGCCACCTTCCATGCCAATGGCTGGCTCGATCTCGTGGCGCTCCACCTGGCGTCCCAGCTGTCCTGGCGGCGGCTGGCCGATCTGTCAGCGAGCGCAGCGCAGCAGGAAGCGGCCTGAGCCGCAAGCTGCCGCCTTTCGCATGCGCCACCATCAGCGGCGGCGCATGCATCCCACCCCGTGCTTCCCTGGAACTGCACATGACACGCCTTGGCTTCCTCTCATCCGCAATGCTGCCGCTTGTCCTGGCGGTAACGATCGGCGGCGCTGCGGCGCAAGTCCCAGTCCCGGCCGCCACCGCGCCTGCGCAAGGGGCGGCAGAGGCGCCTGCCACCCTGCCGGGTGGCGCATCCTCGCTCCGGGAAACCTATGGCGATTGGACCGTCCAGTGCTCCGTTCCGGACGGACAGCGGGTCTGCTCACTCCTGCAGACGCAGACGAAGCCGGAGAGCGGGCAGCGCATCCTGGCGATCGAGTTGCAGCCGCGGGACGGCGGCGCCGCCGGGGGCGCGCTGGTGCTGCCCTTCGGGCTGACCCTGGCAGAGGGGGCCACACTGAAAATCGATGACGCCGCGCCGGAACAGCCGATTGCCTTCAAGACCTGCCTGCCGGTGGGATGCATCATTCCCTTGTCGTTCGACGCCGGCATGGTCGGCAGGCTCGTGGCCGGCCGCAAGCTCACGGTCAACGCCGTTGCGGCGGATGTCGGCGCTCCCGTGGCGCTGACGGTCGGACTTGGCGGCATCGGGGCGGCGCTGAGCCGCACGCAGGGCCTGATGCCCTAGGCACAGGGGTCGAGCCGCGCCCCGCTCAGCCTGAAAGGCGCGTCCGGCCGTAGCCGGAATAACGCTCGAGCACGCGGGCGATCTCCGCATCCGGCAGGATGACGGGACTGCCGGCCTGGCAGGCCAGAAGATATTGCCGCGCGAGCGTCTCCAGCTTGATGGTCAGGTTCAACGCCGCTTCCAGGCTGGCACCGACTGCGATCATGCCGTGATTGGACAGAAGGCAGGCGCGTCGATCGCGCAGGGCTTCGACCGCATTGTCGGCAAGGGCCGCCGTTCCGAAGGTGGCGTAGGGTGCGCAGCGGACATCCGCACCGCCAAAGGCGGCGATCATGTAATGGAAGGCCGGGAGCGGCCGTTGCAGGCAGGACAGGGCCACGCAGCAATCGGCATGGGTGTGGATGACCGCATCGACGGCCGGATAGGCATTCAGGATCGCCCGGTGCATGTGCCATTCGCTGGACGGGACGCCATCGCCCACCACACTTCCGTCGGGCGCAAGCCGAACGATCCGGTCGGCCGTCAGCGTGGCGGCATTGGCGCCGGTCGGGCTGATGAGGAGTCCGGCGCCCGAGCGGCAGCTCACATTGCCGCTCGTTCCGTGATTATAGCCCGCCGCGTCGAGCCGCGCGACGGTGTCGACGAGCGCCTGGCGCAGCGCCCTATCGTCCGGCTTGTCCATGCCTAACCCCGTTCCATTGCGGCGAGCGCCGCCGAAAACAGATCCACGGCGCCGAGCTTGCCCGATTTCAGGCACAGGCCGATCGGATCGGGCCCCTCTGTCACGGCCGAGCCGATGCCCGGGCCGCCATAGGGGCCGACGCGCAGGCGGCGGATGCGCAGATGTTCCAGGACGGCGCCGGAGGTTTCTCCGCCCGCCACCACGAAACGCCGGACGCCGTCTTCATGGAGGGCAACGGCCAGTGAGCCGAGGATACGCTCGGCAAGGAGCGCCGCCCCCTCGCGCCCGTGCCTGCGCTGCGCCATCTCCACATCCGCCGGCCCGCCGCTGGTCGCAATGGCGACCGGCCCTTCCGCGCGATGCGCCCGCGCAAAGGCGAGCGCGGCGGCAACCGCCGCTTCGGGGTCCGCCTGGGCCGCAAGGTCGAGCCGCAGCACCTTGTGCCAGCGCTCGAACTCGGCCAGTTGCTCGAGCGTGCGCTCGGCGCAGCTTCCCGCCAGGACGACGCCGGGCCCCCTGACCGGGGCGAGCGGCGGCATGCCGGAAGCCGGCGCGGCATCGCCGGCCGCGGCGCGCCACAGCGCCGGATAGTGCTGCAGGATGGGGGCGTTCCCCGTCATCAGCGGCCAGAGCGCCGCAACGGCCGCCAAATGGGCAAGATCGGCATCGTCGATCGTATCGGCGATGAAGTAGCGTGTTCCGTCGGCCGCCTGTCGCTCGATCTCCGCCAGGATGGCCTGCGGCCCGGCCGCCACCTGCCGATGGGCGACCAGCCCGACGGGGAGGGATGTCTGGCGCTGGAGCACCCGGACGAGATCGGGGTCCGTCATCGGTGTGAGCGGATCGAAGCGCTTGGGAGAATCGGACACGAGCTGCGTGCCGACAAAGAGGTGGCCCTGGTAGACGGTGCGCCCGGCCTGCGGGGAAGCCGGGCAGAAGAGCGTGACCCGCGCGCCCGTCACCCGAAGAAGCATGTCTGCCACGGGGCCGATATTGCCGCGGTCGGTGGAATCGAAGGTGGCGCAATATTTGAAGAAGATCTGCTGCCATCCGCCCGCCAGAAGCGCGCGGGCGGCGGCTTCCATGCGGGAGACGGCGTCCTGTGGCGCGATCACGCGGGTCTTCTGCGCGATAACCATGACGGGCATGTCGTCCGACGCGTCCAGCGCGCCGGCATCCGTCGCAAAGCCGGTGGCAACGCCCTTCGCCACCAGCATGGCGGCGGTTTCCAGGCCGCCTGTCAGATCGTCCGCGACGATGCCGAGGCGGCGCATGGGCGGGAGCGGCCCGGTCGGGGTGCTGGGCACGCGCACGGCCATCAGTCCATCAGCATCCCGCCATTCATGTCGACGATCTCACCGGTGATGAAGCCGGCCCTCTCGCTGGCGAGATACGACACGCAATGGGCGACTTCCTCGGCGCTGCAGAACCGGCCGACGGGAATGTCCCGCAGCTGGGCCTGCCGCTGCGCTTCGGTCAGCTGCTCGGTGACCATCGGCGTCAGCACATAGCCGGGCGCGATGCCGTTGACGGTGATGGACTGCGCCGCCGTCTCCCGGGCGAGCGAAAAGGTCAGGACGCCGAGCCCGCCCTTGGAGGTGGCATAGGCCGTGCCGGCCGTCAGGCCGCCCGTCTTCATGGACAGGGAGCAGATGTTGACGATGCGCCCCCAGCCGGCGGCGCGCATGTCGGCCAGTGCCAGGCGCGACAGGATGAAGGGCGCATCCAGGTTCACGGCCATGATGGCCCGCCATTCCTCGAGTGTGGTTGCGGCAGCCTTGTTGTTGGACAGGATGCCGGCATTGTTGACGAGGATCTGCACCGGCCCTTCTGCGGCCGTCGTCGATGCCCAGGCAGCCTCGACCGCGGCGGCATCGGTGATGTCGAGCGCCAGCGGCACGATCCGGTCCGGCGCCTGCGCCGCCAGATCGTTGAGGGCGGCTTCCTGCAGGTCGACGGCCACCACGCGGTGGCCATCGGTGACCAGCTGGCGCGTGATGGCGCTCCCCATCGTGCCGGCGGCGCCCGTCACCACGGCCAGCCGCCCCGTATCCTGAATCATTCTTGAGCTCCATCCCATCCGGCCAACGCGCAACCAGCTACACATATCGGCCGACAGCTTTCAAGGTGCATGACGCATGATGCATCATCCTTGACAGGTTTTCAGTCTTCGTGCCACGGTCGGGGCGAAAGGTCGGGTCCGCTGCGTCGTTGGGCAGGGGCGACGCGACCGGCCGAGGGCCGGCAAGAGCCTGGAGGAGATGCGAGGGTGACCATGCTGGCGGCCAGGAGGAACGGGCTCGCGGAACTGTCCAGGACCGTGTTCTGGGCGGCCCTTGCCATTCCCGCATGCCCGGCGCTCGTGCAGCTCTTCGTCACGGCCGCCATCGTCCAGCCGCGGCTGATGAGCGTGCCCTTCCTTCTGATCGTCCTGCGCCAGGCGGTGCCTCTGGCGCTGGCTGCGCTCGGCCAGTGCCTTCCCATGATCGGCCGCTCGATCGATCTGTCGATCGGCGGGGTCATCGCCGTGGTCAACGTCACGCTGGCGCTGCCAAGCTTTTCGCGTGGGCCGGTGCTTCTGTCGCTGGCCTTCCCGCTCATCTTCGGTGCCTGTGTCGGCCTGTTCAATGCGGCGCTGATCGCCTATGTGCGCGCCTCTTCGGTGGTGGTGACGCTGGGCGTGTCGGTCATGCTGGTCGGGGTCAGCTACCTTGTCAGCGGCGGCGCGCCGGGCGGCAGCGTCCATCCCTTCATCCGCGAGATCGCGACGGGCCGGCTGGGCATGCTGCCGGTGGCCGGCATCCTGGTCCTCGTCGTGGCCGCGGGAGCGGCGGTCCTGTTGCGGGTCAGCACCTTCGGCCACGCCCTCCAGGCGACGGGCGCCAGCTACTCGGCCGCCTGGCTGGGCGGCATCGCCGTGCGCCGGCAGCTCGTCGTCGCGCATATGTTAAGCGGTCTGTTCGCCGGCCTCGCGGGGATCGTGCTGACCGGCTACATCGGCACGGGCACGCTCAATCTCGGCGCGGACCTCGTCATGGCGTCGATCGCCGCCGTGGTCCTGGGCGGTACCAGTTTCGGCGGGGGCGCGGGCGGCATCGTCGGCGTGGTCGCCGGGGCCTATGCGCTGACCTTCCTGGCCAATCTTCTGACGGGCGTGGGCCTGGGCAAGCCGGCCCAGCTCATCCTGCAGGGTGCGATCATCGCCGGCGCGGCCGCCCTGGCCCGGTGGCGCGAACGCTGAGTTACGGCAGATACGAACACTTCCCGGTCACCGGCGGAGGACTGTGCCCCAAGGCACATGTGAAGGAGGAGGAAACCCAATGTCATTGAAGATGCTATTCCTGGCGGGCACGATCCTAGCCGGCGCCGCGGCTCCGGCGCTGGCGGAAGTTCCCCAGCTGAACCCCGCTCTGTCGCCCGTGGCCGGATCGCCCATGGTCGACCGGCCGAAATCGGACAAGGAATCCTTCGTCCTGGGCTTCTCCAACATATCGGTGGTCAACACCTGGCGCGTCCAGATGGTGGAGGAGCTCAAGCACGAGGCTTCGCTCCATCCGGAAATCTCCGAGATGATCGTGTCGGATGCCGGCGGCGACGTGAACCGCCAGGTGGCCGACATCGAAAGCCTCATCGCCCGCGGCGTCGATGCGCTGCTCGTGGCGCCGGGATCGGAAGTCGCGCTGAACACGGCGCTCGACAAGGCCTATGATGCCGGCATCCCGGTCATCATCTTCTCGTCCAACGCCACGCCCAAGAACTACACTGTCAAGCTCCTGGCGGACGACGCGCAGTTCGGCCGCGACGGGGCGAAGTACCTGGCCGAAGCGCTGGGCGGCAAGGGCAACGTCCTCGCCATCCGGGGCATTTCCGGCAACTCCATCGACAATGACCGCTTCCGCGGCGTCGAGGAGGTCTTTGCGGATCATCCGGACATCAAGATCATCGACCAGGGCTTCGGCGACTGGGCCTATGACAAGGGAAAGCAGGTCTGCGAATCCCTGCTCATCGCCCATCCGGACGTGCAGGGGGTCTGGTCCTCCGGCGGCGCCATGACCCAGGCCTGCGCCGAGGTGGCCGAGGAGAACGGCCTGCCGATGATCCCCATGACGGGAGAGGCGAATAACGGCTTCCTGCGCATCTGGAAGGAAAAGGACCTTCAGAGCGTGGCGCCGATCAGCCCCACCTGGTTCGGCCAGCAGGGCGTGATCGCGGCGCTGCGGGTCCTGGAAGGGGAGCCCATCGCCAAGGACAATCTCGTCAACCCGGCGCCCATCACCAAGGAACAGATCGACGAATATTACCGCCCCGATCTGAACGATTCCTACTGGGTCGGCTCCACCCTGCCGGACGAGACCCTCGTCGAAATGTACAAAAAGTAGACGGGACCCCGGCATGCTCCTGGAAGCACGTGACATCGCCAAATCCTTCGGGCCCGTGCACGCGCTGCGCGGCGCCTCGCTGAGCCTGCGGGCAGGCAGCGTGCACGCCGTGCTGGGCGAGAACGGGGCCGGCAAATCCACCCTGATGAAGATCATCTCGGGTGTGTTCCGGCCGACCTCGGGAAGCCTGAGCCTGTTCGGCGCGCCGGTCGATTGGCACAGCGCGGAAGAAGCGCGCGCGGCGGGCGTGTCCACCATCTTCCAGGAGTTCATCCTTCTGCCCAACCTGTCCGTGGCCGAGAACCTGTTTCTCGGCCGCGAACCGCGCAACGCGCTCGGGCTGGTCGATCGCGGCCGCATGGCCGGCGAGGCCCGCCGCATCCTGTCGACGGTCGGGCTCGACATCGATCCCGACCGGGTGACATCCAGCCTGCGCGTGGCCGAGCAGCAGATGGTGGAAATCGCCAAGGGGGTGATGCGCGATGCGCGGATCTTTGTCTTCGACGAGCCGACCGCTGCGCTGGGCGACCGCGAGGCGCAGAAGCTCTTCTCGCTGATCCGCAAGCTGCAGGCGGACGGCAAGGGTGTCCTCTACATCTCGCATCGCCTGCCGGAACTGTTCGAGCTCTGCGACGAGGTGACCGTCCTGAAGGATGGCCAGTTCGCCGGCCACTACCGCATGGCGGACACGAATGCGGACGAACTCGTCACCGCCATGGTGGGCCGCTCGCTCGACCAGCTTTACCCGCCGCGCCGCGCTGCCGGCATGGGCGGCGCGCCGGCTCTGCAATTGACGGGCGTTGCCGCCAAGGGCCTGGCCGGACCGGTGAACCTGACCGTCGGGCGCAACGAGATCGTCGGGCTGGCCGGGCTGGAAGGCCAGGGCCAGATCGAGATCACCCGCGCCATCTACGAGGGGCACGCCCTGAGCGCGGGGGAGATCCTGATCGACGGGGCGCCGCTCGGTGCGGGCGGGCCGGCCGGCGGCATCGCGGCCGGGATCGGCCTCATCCCCGAAGACCGCAAGGCCGACGGGCTCTATCTGTCCTTGAGCGTCGCGCGCAACATCACGGCCGGGCTTCTGCCCGGGCGCGGCCTCTGGCGGCGGGCGCCGACGGCCAAGGGCGCCGTCACCGAGCAGGTCCGGCGCCTGGCGATCCGGCTGCGCCATGTCGGGCAGGCGATCCGCGAATTGTCCGGCGGCAACCAGCAGAAGGTCCTGCTCGCCCGCTGGCTCGTGCGCGGCGTGCGGCTCCTGATCTGCGAGGAGCCGACACGCGGCGTCGACATCGGCGCCAAGTCCGAAATCTACGCCTTGCTGCGGGAACTGGCGGATGCCGGAATTCCGGTGCTCGTGACCTCACGCGAGCTGCCGGAGCTGATCGGCCTCTGCGACCGGATCGTGGTGATCCGGGAGGGCGCCACGGTGGCCGAGTTCGCCGGGGCGGATGCGAGCGAGGAAGCGATCATGGCCGCGGCCATCAAAGGGGGGCGGTCATGAAGCTCAAGACAGTGACCACCGCCGTCGGGCTGCGACGCCTGTCGGCGGTGCCGGTCTTCCTGATGATCCTGGCCCTGGCGGTGGCGCTCGGCATATCCTCGCCGCATGCCCTGTCCTTCCAGAACATCGTCAACATCCTGAACCAGCAGGTCAGCCTGATCCTGGTGACGATCGGCCAGACGCTGGTCATCCTGACGGGCGGGCTCGACCTTTCGGTGGGATCGGTCGTGTCCATGACCACCGCCATCGTCAGCCACGATCTGCCCTACGCCGTGCCGCTGGCCGTGGCCGCGGCCCTGACGGTGGGGCTCGTCAATGCCATCGGCATCCTGCGGCTCGGCGTCCATCCGATCCTGATGACCCTGTCGACCATGACGGCGGTGCAGGGCATCGCCCTGTTTATCCGGCCGATCCCCGGCGGCCAGGTTCCGGACTGGATGAGCCGCTATTCCGCCACGGCCATCGGCGGCGTGCCGGTCGCCGTCCTGGCGGCGGCGGTGCTGGTCATCCTGTCGGGCATTCTCGTGGCGCGCAGCCGGTTCGGCCTGCACCTGATGGCGACCGGCGCCTCGGAGGACAGCGCGCTTCTGGGCGGCGTCAACACACGGATGGTGATCCTGTGGGCCTACCTCCTGTCGTCGCTCTTTGCGTGTCTGGGCGGGCTGAACCTCGCCGCGCGGCTGGCCAGCGGGGACCCGCTCGTCGGCGCCGCCTTCTCGATCGATTCGATCGCCGCTACCGCCCTTGGCGGCACGCAGCTTTCGGGCGGGCTCGGGGGCATTGCCGGTCCCGTGACCGGGGTCCTGTTCCTGGCGCTGCTCGGCAACGGGCTGAACCTCCTGAACATATCCACCTACTACCAGATGATCATCAAGGGTGCGCTTCTGATCCTTGCCGTCAGTGCACACCGGCGTAACCAGCCCGGCCTGTGAGCCGGACTACGGCAGGAAGGAACCGTCATGGACATCAAGGCCATCGTCGACTGCAAGACCATCCTGGGCGAGGGCCCGCTCTGGGACGTCGAGGAACAGAAGCTCTACTGGATCGACAGCTATGGCGGCCGCATCTTCCGCGCCGACCAGGACGGGCAGGGCGTGGAAAGCTGGAGCGTCCCCCAGCGGATCGGCTCCATGGCGCTGCGCCGGCAGGGTGGGGCGGTCCTGTCCCTGGCCGACGGGTTCCACCTGTTCGATTTCGCCACCGGGGTCGCCGAGCCGCTGCGCCAGATCGAGCATCTCGGCCCGACCGTGCGCATGAACGACGGAAAAGTCGACAGGCGGGGCCGCTTCGTCGCCGGGAGCATGGACACGACGGAAGAAGCGCCGCTCGGCTTCATCTACAGCCTCGGCACGGACCACACCGTCACGCGGCTCGACGCAGGCATCACCGTCTCCAACGGGCCCTGCTGGAGCCCCGATCATTCGATCTTCTATTTTGCCGACAGCCGGTCCCGCGCCATCTGGGCCTATGATTACGATGTCGAAACCGGGCAGGCGCACAACAAGCGCAAGTTCTGCGAGTTCGGGCCGGAAGACGGCCTTCCCGACGGCGCCACGGTCGATGCGGAAGGCTGCGTGTGGAGCGCCGGCGTCTACAAGAGCAAGATCCACCGCTTCGATCCGGACGGCCGCTCGATGCAGGTCATCGACATGCCGGTGGTCTGCGTCACCTCCGTCATGTTCGGCGGGCCGCAGCTCGACCGCCTTTACGTGACCTCGATGCTGCAGGCGCCGGTGCCCGGCGTGACGGAAACCGGGCCGCTCGCCGGTTCCCTCTTCGTCATCGACGGGCTCGGGGTCCGGGGCTTGCCCGAGTACCGCTACGAGGGTTAAGCCCGGCAGATCCCCGGGGAGGGCTGTCCCGCCCGGGGGACGATGCGCAGCCTGAAGGGTCCGTCATGCCACCGAAAGTCCTGGTCAAAGCGAACCTGTCCGAGCAGATCTACCGGAACCTGCGGCTCGGCCTGATGGACGGCGAGTTCCGGCCCGGCCAGCGGCTGACCATCTCGTCCGTGGCCGAGCAATACGGCACGTCCATCACCCCCGTGCGTGAAGCCATCTTCCGCCTGGCGAGCGAGCAGGCGCTGGAGGTGAAGGCGTCGACTTCCGTCGTGGTGCCCGATCTCACCAACCGGAACCTTCGGGAGATCGTCGCCATCCGCAAGGAACTGGAAGGCATGGCCGCAAGGCATGTCGGCCGGATCGCGACGCCGGAGATGATCGCGGCGCTGGAGGCGCAGAACGCCATGTTCGTGGCGGCCGCCGGGCGTGACCCGCGCGATGCGGCCCAGGCCAATCGCGACTTCCACTTCCTGATCCTGCGCTATGCGCAGATGCCCTATGTGGAAGCGGTCTGCGAGAATATGTGGGCCTTGATGGGGCCGTTCCTGCGCACCTTCCACGAAGAGGTGCCGGTCCGCCGGCTCGCGGGCAAGGACCACCTGCATTTCCGCTTCCTGGCCGCACTGAAGGCCGGCGACGCGGATGCCGCCGGCCGCGCCATGCAGGACGACATCGCCTGGAGCGACGAATTGATCGCCCGCCGGGAGGAACTGGCAGCCGCCGCAGCGGCCGGGGCTGACCCGCGCCGTCAGGCGATGGAGTAGCCGCCATCCACGGGCAGGACGACGCCATGCACATAGGCGGCATCGGGCCCGGTCAGGAAGGCGATGACATTGGCCACGTCCGCCGGCTCCGCCCAGCGTCCCAGCGGTATGCGGGCGGTGATGCGCGGCCCGCGCTCGGGATCGTTCTTCGCCCCGATCGCCATGCGCGTCAGCACCCAGCCCGGCGCCACGGCGTTGACACGGATGCCCTCCGGCCCCCAGGCAACGGCCATCGACCGTGTCAGGCCCATGATGCCGGCCTTGGACGAGGCATAGGCGGGGGATTTGGGCGAGCCGAAATAGCTCCACATGGACGCGATGTTGACGATGGAGCCGCCGGCCGCGCGCAGCTTGTCACGGGCCGCGTTGCCGGCGGCAAGGCTCGCCGTCAGGTTGACGTCGAGAACCAGCTTGAAATCGTCGAGCCCCCATTCGCGCTCCTGGCGCAGGATGCCGGCACAGTTGACGAGGGCATCGACGCGCTCGGCCGTGGCGACAAGGCGCTCCAGCTCATCCTGCCGCGTCACGTCGGTCGGCACGAACTCCACCCCGGCCGGCAGTTCGTCCTCGGTGTCGAGCCCGCCGGCGATGACGCGGTAGCCGTCGGCGGCCAGGCGCCTGCAGGTCGCAAGGCCGATGCCCGTGCCGCCGCCGGTGACGATCGCAGTCTTCATTCCGTTTCCTCCCCCAATCATGGCGCGGCTCAGCCGCGCAGGAACCCTTCGGCCACCTCCCGGATCCCCGGCCCGTCCAGCTTGTAATGGGCGTAGAGATGGGTCGGCGGCGCGATGAGGCTGTATTCGTCATACAGGCCGTGGCGCTTCAGGCGAATGCCTTTGCCTTCGTCCGTCAGCACTTCGGCAACGGCGGCCCCGAGGCCGCCGAGCACGTTGTGCTCTTCCACCGTCATGAGCTTGGCGGTCCGGCTGCGATCGGCCGCTTCCAGGATGGCCGCGCGGTCGATGGGCTTGATCGAAGCCATGTCGATGACGCCGACCGAATGCCCCGCGGCGTTGAGCGCCGCCGCCGCCTCCAGCGCGCCGTGCACGGCCATGCCGCAGGCGATAATGGTGAGCTCCTCGCCGAAGCCGTGCACATGCGCCTTGCCGAAGGCGAACTGCGTGCCGCCCGGATAGACGACCGGATCGCGCCCGCGGCCGATGCGGATGTAGATCGGCTTGTCCAGCGTGGCCGAGGCCGCGATCACGGCTTCGAGCTGCGGCCCGTCGGACGGCGAAACGACGACGAGGTCGGCGATCGAACGCATGGTGCCGATATCTTCCGTCGCATGGTGCGAGGTGCCGTAGAAGCCGAGTGAGATGCCCGTGTGATGGCCGATCAGCCGCACGGGCTGGCCGCCATAGGCGACATCCATCCGGATCTGCTCGCAGGCCAGGAGCGCCAGGAAGGACGCGAAGGTCGCCACGAAGGGGATGACGCCCGTCGTCGCCATGCCGGCCGCCGTTGACACCATGTTCTGTTCGGAAATGCCGAAGGAGATGTAGCGGTCGGGATAGGCGGCCGCAAAGCGGTTCAACCCGTTGGAATATTGCAGGTCCGCCGAGCCGGCCACGACATTGTGCCCGCCTTCGACCAGCGCAATGAGCCCATTGGACAGATGGTCGAGGCCCGGGTTCTTCGCGTTCAGGCCGCGATACTGCCAGGAATTGGGGGATTTGGGAGCGTTCATGTCAGATCACCTGCGCACGGATTTCGTCGATGGCGTCATCGGCGTCCGAGGGGTCCAGCCAGCCCAGGTGCCAGCCCGGCTCCGTCTCCATGTAGGAGACGCCCTTGCCCTTCACGGTGCGGGCGATGACGAGCGCCGGACGGCTGCGCGTGTCGTCCGCCCGCAGGCGCCGCAGGAGCTCGGTCACGGCCGCGATGTCGTGTCCGTCCACGTCATGAACCTCCCATCCGAATGCGCGCCACTTGGCGTCCAGCGGCTCGATCGCCATGACGTCGTCCACGCGGCCGTCGAGCTGGTAGCCATTGCGATCGACGATGCCGATGAGGTGGCCGAGCTTGTTCTGCGCGGCGAAGAGGGCGGCTTCCCAGACCTGGCCTTCCTGCATCTCGCCATCGCCCATCATGCAGAAGACGCTGTAGGACTTGCCGGTCCAGCGCTGCGCAAGCGCGATGCCGATGGCGTTGGACAGCGCATGCCCGATGGAGCCGGACGAGAAATCGACCCCCGGCACCTTGCGCATGTCCGGATGGTCGCCGAGCGGGCTGCCGAGCCGGGTATAATCGTCCAGCCATTCGGCAGGAAAGAAGCCGAGATCGGCATAGATGGGAAAGAGCCCCACGGCGGCGTGGCCCTTGCCGATGGTGAAACGGTCCCGCTCGTCCCAGGCGGGATCGCCGTGCCGCAGCTTCATCACGTCGTAATAGAGGGCGGAGAAGACCTCCGCTGCCGAGAAGACCGAGCTGTAATGGCCCGTCTTGGCAATGTCGATCAGGCGGATCGTCTCCAGCCGGATGAACTGGGCGCGCTCGCGCAGGCGCTCGATGGTCGCCGCGTCCGGAACGTAACTGTTGTTCCCGATGGATGGCTCTGGCGATGGCATGGTTCCCGTAGCCTTTCGGAAGAGGGGGTCGGACCTGTCGGCGGGGCCACGCGCCACGATCGCCGTCACTGCTTTCTACCGCCCCATGATGCATCTTGCAAGGATGATGCATCATGGATGATGCCTCTTAAGCGGGGATTGGCAGCGTCTCGATCGTAATGTCGGCGATGGCCGCATGCTCCACCCGCACATGGGCCAGCGTGACCGGCAGGCGAAAGCGGCGCGGGCCCGCACTTCCGGGGTTGAGTAAAGCCGTTTCGCCCACCCGTTCCAGAAGCGGCTTGTGGGAATGGCCGAAGATCGCGAGCTGTATGCCGGACAGAGCGGCATTGCCCGGCAGGTCGCCGCGCTTGTGGACCATGCAGACGGATATGCCGAACAGGTCGAGCCGCAGCGTGGCCGGCAGCATGCGGGCCCAGGTGCCCGTGTCGATATTGCCGGCAATGGCGGTGACCGGCGCGATGGCCTGCAGCGCCGGCAGGATGGCGGGGCTGCCCACATCGCCCGCATGGAGGATATGGTCGACGCCGGCCAGCGCTGCCAGCGCCTCGGGCCGCATCAGGCCATGCGTGTCGGACAGGATGCCGATGGTGGGCATGGACGTCTCCGGGATGATCGCGTTTCACGCAAGATTGGGGAAGGAGCCGCTATTTCCAGTTGTGGGTGGCGGCGCGCGCAGCTAGCTTCGCAACTTCAGTGACAGGCTGGGCCCGACAGGGCGGCATCGGGCGGGGCTTGATGGTGTCGAATCCTATATTCCGCGGCGCCATGATGCGCGCCCGCACGGCAGGCGATCGTGCCGTTTTGCAGATCGCCTTTTTGCTGATCCTGGCCTTCGGCCTGGCGGCCGCGGCTCCGGTGCATGCCCAGGCTCCGGCGCAGCCGCAGAACGGCCCGATCCGTGTGGGCGTCTATGTCGATCCGCCCTTCGTTCTGGACGATAACGGCACCTATGGGGGGATGGCCATCGAATTGTGGCAGCTGATCGGGCCGCGCCTCGACAGGCTGACCACCTATTCGCGCTACGCCACGATCCAGGATCTTCTGAATGCGGCCGCCAGCGGTCAGATCGACGTGGCCGTCTCGAACCTGACCATCACCCAGGAGCGGGCGCAGAGGATGGACTTTACGCAGCCCTGGCTCGATTCGGGCATGCGGATCATGGTTCCCGAGCAGCAGGCCTCGGATTTTTCCGAAATCATCACGGAACTTCGAGAGGCCGGCCACCTGACCGCCTACGCGCTGATCGCCATCGTCATCCTTGTGGCGACGATCCTCGTGACGCTGTTCGACCGGCGCTTCGACCGGGACTTTCCGCCGACCTGGAAGGAAGGGCTGGCCGAGAGTTTTCACACCGTCATGCTGGTGACGACCTCCGGCAAGCCGGCGGCGCGCAAGAACCTCTTCGGCTGGATCGGACGCTTCTGGCAGGGCCTGTGGCTGATCGTCGGCATCGCCGTGGTGGCCTATCTGACATCCTCCATCACGAGCGTCATGACGCAGATCGCCATGACGACGCAGATCAATTCGTTGAACGACCTGCCGGGCAAGGATGTCGGGGTGCTTGCCGGCAGCGTGTCGGAACACTATGCGCAGTCCATCAAGCTCGACGTCACGCCCTTCGCCTCCATGGACGAGGCCGTGAGCGCGCTCGGCGATGGGGATATCGACGCCATCATCGGCGATGCGCCGGTGCTCGAATATTTCGAACATGCCAATTCGGGCATCAAGCTCGCAGTCGTTGGCAAGGCCTTCCATCCGGACAAATACGGCTTCGCGCTGCCGCCGGACAGCCCCTTGCTGCGGCCGATCAACCTGCAGCTCCTGCGCGCGATGGAAAATGGCGAGCTGGAGCGCATCCGCGGCTACTATTTCGGCGACAATCCTTGAACGGGACGCCAGGCCCGGCTTATCCGCCCCTTCCTGCAAACCGCAAGGGTGAGAAGGGCGCCATGTCGATGGCCGGCCTGCGACCCGCCAGAAGGTCTGCCGTCACGGAGGCGGAGCCGCAGGCCATGGTCCAGCCGAGGGTGCCGTGGCCCGTGTTGAGGAAGAGATTGTCCAGCCGCGCTTGTCCCAGTATGGGCGGCCCATCCGGCGTCATCGGGCGCAGCCCGCTCCAGCGCTCGGCCTGTTCCAGGGCCTTTTCCGGCACAGTCGGAAAGAGCGTGCGCACCACATGCAGAAGGCCGGCATAGCGCGGCTCCGGCCGTGACGTATCGAAGCCGGCCAGCTCCGCCGTGCCGCCCACGCGGATCCTGTCACGCAGATAGGTGACGCCGACCTTGTAGGTTTCGTCCGATACGGTGGACAGGGGGCCGACGGCGGCGCTGTCGGCCGGGATGGTCAGCGAATAGCCCTTGAGCGGCGCGACGGGAACCGACAGTCCGGCCATGCGCAGAAACGCCGACGAACCGACGCCGAGGCAGCATATGACCGCATCGGCAGCGATGCTGCCGCCGCCTTCCAGGCTGACGGCGCGGACCCTGTCCCCGGCGGTCTGAAGGCCGCTCGCCCGTGTGGACAGGAGGAGGCGGAAGCCCGTGCGGTCGGCGATGGCGTCGAGGAGGCCGGTGGTGAAGCGGCGGCAATCGCCCGTTTCGTCACCCGGCAGATGCACCGCGCCGACGATTCCCGCCCCCGCCACGTCGAGATTGGGCTCGGCCCGCTGCAGCGTGTCGAGATCGATCCGCATCCCGGCGACACCGAGTTGCGCCAGGGCGTCCAGATCCCGCTCGTAGGCGGCCGCCTGGTCGCGCTTGCGGAACAGGACGAAGGTTCCGCGTTGCGCACCCGCATAATCGATGGGAAGGGCGGCGCGCAGAGCGGCCAGGCGCTCGCGGCTATAAGTGCCGAGCGCCACCATGGCGCGCTTGGACCGGTCGTAATCGGCCGCATTGGCGGCCCGGAACATGCGCAGGAGCCAGCCGAGCGTCGCAAGGTCCGGCACCTTCCCCAGGCGCAGCGGCGGATATTGCGCGAACATCCACCCCACTGCCTTGGTGGCGAGGCCCGGCACCGCCCAGGGCGCCGACAAGGCGGGGGAGATCTGCCCGGCATTGGCATGGCTCGCCCCGCAGGCCGGCCCTTCCTCCGCCTCGATGAGCGTGACCTCATGCCCGTCATCCAGGAGCGCATGCGCCGTCGTGACCCCGATCACGCCGGCGCCGAGAACCACCACATGCATGCTGCCTCCGTCAAGCCTTAGAGCCCCAGCGCGGCGTAGAGATCGTCCTGTGGGCGATAGCCAAGGAAGCGTTCCGCCCCGGCCAGATCCCAGCCGGTGCCCCGGTTGCGCGAGACGCCGTTGACGGTGATGCAGCGCTCCGGCCAGCCTTCCGCCGGCGCCTGCAGCGCGGCGGCGAAGAGCTCGGCGAAGTCCCGGTTCGACAGCCACATATTGCGGTACCAGGACAGGTCCCGGCGGCCATCCGCGTCCTGCGGCTCGTCGGCGGAGTCGAACACAGCATCGCCCGAAATGTTGATCGTGCGGGGGTGATTGTCGCCCGGCTGCACCCAGCCGATCCGCACGTTGATGCCCGTCATGGCGGGCACGCGCCGCGTCAGCGCCACCAGGGCCCGCTCGCCCGTCAGCTTGGCGGCGGCATAGGCGGTGGAGTCCATCATCTCACGGCCCGTATGCCAGCGCGTGCCCGGCGCGGGGTCGATTTCGTGCGTCAGGAAGCCGGGCTCCGGGCTGGCCAGGGGCGCATCCTTGTAGCCACCCATGACATGGTTGGACGAGGCGAAGACGACACGGCCGACACCGTGCTCGGCCGCCGCATCGTAGACCGACAGGGTCATGTCGATGGAGGCGGCGGCATCGGCCCAGCTGGCATCCGTATGCGGGTTCTGCGCCGCTAAATGCACCACCGCGTCACAGCCTGCCATGGCCGCGCGCCAGGGGCCGTCGGGGTGGAGAAGGCTGCCGGCCACGGGCGTAACGCGGCCGTCGGAAAGATCGGTCGGCGGGGTGATGTCGGCCGCGACGATGCGGCTGCACCAATCCGTGGCGAGGAGGCGGGCGATGAGCTTGCGACCGAGGCCGCCCCCCGCGCCGGTGATGAAAACTGCGGTCATGTTCAGGCCTGGTGTTGGTGAGGCTGCGGAGCGGTGGGCAGGGGGCCTTCGGGAAGGGTCTGCCCACCGTCGACGATGATCGTCGTGCCGGTGATGAAAGACGATTCGGCGCTGGCAAGGAAGAGCACCGCTTCCGCCACTTCCCGCGGGGTGCCGAGCCGGCCGAGCGGCACCGACGCCGCCATGCCGTCGATGAAGGCCTGGCTGCGGCCCGCCTTCATGCCCTCCGTCAGGATGTTGCCGGGCTCCACGCCGTTGACGGTGATCCCGTAGGGCGCAAATTCCAGCGCGGCGGAGCGGATGAAGCCGTTGATGCCGGCCTTGGAGGCTCCGTAATGTCCGTGCCCGGCCGAGGTGACCCGCGGCCCGGTGATCGAGGAGGTGAAGACCATGCGTCCGTAGCTGGCCGCGCGCATGGGGTGCAGGGCGGCCTTGGCCGCCAGGAAGGTGCCGCGCAGGTTGACGCCGAGCACGCTGTCCCATTCGGCGGCGGAAATATCCTCGATCATCGTCAGCGGGTAGATGCCGGCATTCTGGATCAGGATATCCAGCCGCCCGAAAGCGGCCATGGCTTCCGCCACGATGGCCTCTGCATCGCTTTCGAGCGCGATATCGGTGCGCAGGAAGCGCGCCTTGTTGGGGCCGCCGAGCTCTTCCACCAGGCGGCGGCCCTCGACCTCGTCCAGATCGCCGATGACGATGCGCGCGCCTTCGTCCACGAAGCGCCGCGCGATGGCGCCGCCGATGCCGCGTGCGGCGCCGATCAGCACCGCGACCCTGTCTGCCAGTCTCGTCATGTCGTGTCTCCGAAGGTCAGGCGATCTGGCGGCGAAGGGATGTCTTGACCGTATCGAGCAGGATGGCCGCCAGGACGAGCCCGCCCCGGATGATCTGCGTGTAATGGGGCGGCATGCCCATCACGTTGATGGCGGTCGAGATGGAGGACAGGAGCAGGACGCCGGCGATGACGCCGCTCAACCGGCCGACACCGCCCTTCAGGCTGACGCCGCCGATGACGACGGCCGCGAAGACCTCGAACAGCATGCCGGTGCCCAGATTGGCCGTCGCGCCGGAGGTGCGGGCGGCCAGGAGCCAGCCGGTGAAGCCGGCGATCATGCCCGTCAGCATGAAGACGATGATCATCAGCCGGCGCACCGGAATGCCGGCGCGGTAGGCCGCGACCGCATTGCCGCCCACCATGATGATGTGCCGCCCGAAGGGGGTTTTGGCCAGCATGATCCCGAAGACGAGGAAGGTCAGGCCGGTGATCCAGGCGAGCACCGGGAAGCCGAGGAAGGAGTTGACGGCCACCCAGCGTATATCGTCCGGCATGCCATAGACCGACCGGCCGCCCGACAGCGCCACGACCAGCCCGCGGACCCAGAGGAAGGAGGCGAGGGTCACGATGAAGGAGTTGATGCGCCAGACGACGATGAGCCAGGCATTGATGAAGCCGACCACGCCACCGATGACCAGCGCCAGGAGGATGGACAGAAGCGCCGTGGTGAAGCCGTTGCCGATCACCAGCCCCAGCCCCGCGCCGTTGCTGCCGAACAGGAGCGCCGAGGCCATGGCGGACAGCGCCATGGTGGATTCGATGGACAGGTCCATCTCGCCGCAGATGACGACCAGCGTCAGCCCCACGGCCAGAATGCCGATGAAGGTCGATTGCTCCAGGATGTTCAGGAGAATGCTGACCTGGAAGAAGTTCGGAATGGTCAGGGAGAAGGCCGCAAAGGCGATGACGAAGACCACCCAGACGAGATTGTCGAGCGTGAACTCCAGGAGCGCGCGCCGGCGTGCGCCGGGGGCGGCCCCTTCATTTCGGGAAAAGATCGCAGTCAAGGCCATGGTGCAACACTCCGGGGGATGATCGAGCCGGCCGCACCCGGCGTGCCAGGGCGGCCGGCCATGCGGTCACTTCACGGGGGTGATGGGCGTCTGCGGCAGCTTGCCGTTGCCCCAGAAGGCCGGGTCGTCGACATTGGTCTTGTCGATCGCCGCGCCGGGAATCTTCAGGTTCGGGCCCCAGGGCTCCATGGTCAGCTGCGCCTTGAGGCCTAGCACGTCGTACTCGCCGGGCTCCAGGGGCTCCTTGGCGATGATCTTGTCGGCGAACATGGCCAGGCCCGCCGCCTGCGCGAAGAGCGGCTGCTCCACCTCGACCTGTTCCCAGCCCTTGCGGATCAGGTCCAGCCCGACCGGGGCGCCGTTGGAGGAGACGAGCATGATCTCGCCCGGCTTCTTGCCGCGCGCTTCCAGAATGGCGCTGACCGGCACGGCCAGATGCGCGGCATGGACGAAGATCAGGTCGATATCCGGATTGACGAGCAACTGGTCGCTGGCGATATCGCCGGCCTTGGTGGCCTCCCACATGATGGCGGGCTGGCTGATGATCGTGACGTCGGGATAATCCTTCATCACGCCCTCGAATCCTTTCTGGATGTCGAGCGTGTAGGCATCGCCCGGATCGCCGAGGATCTGCAGGATCTTGCCCTCGACCTTGCCCTTGCGCTCGGTGAGCAGCTTCTTGATGCTTTCCGCGGCGACCTGGCCGATCTCGACCGTGCCGGCCACGGAGGTCAGGTCGCTCTGCGTCGAGGTGATCTGCCGGTCGAAGATCATGACCGGGATGCCGGCGGCGCGGGCCTTTTCGATGCCGGGTTTCATCGCCTCGAAATCGACCGCGGCCAGGACGATCGCCTTGGGGTCGAGGCTGAGGACGTCGTTCATCTGGCTCTGCTGGAGATCGGTCCGGTTCTGGGCGTCGAGGGAAACGGTCTCGTAGCCGACCTCTCCCATGAAGCGGGTCAGCGCATCGACGGAGCCGGTCTGGAACTCGTCGAGCAGCGTCGGCACGAGGTAGTAGATCTTGCCCTTCGTGTCCTGCGCAAAGGCTCCGGCGCCGGTGGCCAGCAACATGGCCGCGGTGCAAAGCCCGGTGAGAAGGCGTCTGACTGTCATGGCACTCATCCTTTCGTCCTGCGAGCGATCAACGGATCGGCTCATGTTGGATTTCACCAGTGATCATGCGGATGACATCGTCCGGACGCGTGTCGCGCGTGCGGACATTCCCGGCGACCCGCCCCTGGCGGATCACCACGATTCGGTCGGCTACCTGGAAGGCCTGGGCCATGATGTGCGTGATGACGATCACGCCGATGCCCTCGTCCGCCACGCGGCGGATCGTTTCCAGGCCGCGTCGGGTCTGCTCGACGCCGAGCGCGGCGAAGGGTTCGTCGAGCAGCACCAGCTTGCCGCCCCAATGGACGAAGCGGCTGAGTTCGATGATCTGGCGCTGGCCACCGCTCAGGTGCTCGACATTGGTGCGCAGCGACGGAATGCGCGTTCCCGCGGCCACGAGAGCCTTGCGGGTTTCCTCGAACATGGCCTTCTCACGCAGGAAGGGGATGCCGAGGAAACGGCGGGTGAGCTCCCGCCCCATGAAGAAGTTGGCGACCACGTCCACATTCGTGCACAGGGACAAGTCCTGGTAGACGGTCTCGATGCCGGCCTGCTTCGCCTCCTGCGGCGATGCGAAGGCGACGTCCCGGCCTTCGAACTGCATCTGCCCGGAACTCGGTTGCAGCCCGCCCGACATGATCTTGACCAGCGTGGACTTGCCGGCCCCGTTATCGCCCAGAAGGGCGATGACCTCGCCCCGCTGCATCGAAAAGTCGATCCCGCGCAGCGCCTCGATCGCGCCGAAGCGGCGGGTGATGTCGGTCAGCCTCAAGAGTTCTTCAGTCGCCATGACGATCTCCTCGATGACGTCCGGGCAGATTTCCGCCCGGCAAGAAGGCATGCGATCGCTGCTCCGTCCGGCGCCCGCAGGCCCGTCCGGTATCCATAGGGCGTTCCGGGCCTGACGGTCCGGGACGGGGGCGTCAGGGCCGGGTGCCGGCCCCCTTCATGCGGCCTTCGCCTCGCGGCCCGCGAAGAGATAGAAATCGTGCCGCTCCACCAGGCGCATGGCCTGTTCGACGGCGCCCAGCACCGAGGTCCGGCCGAGAAGGGCCGTCCGCTCCACGGCGACGGGGAAGGGCACGAGCGCACAGATGCGTGCCCGCAGATCGGCGATGAAGCTTTCGCCCGCATGGGCGAGGCCGGCGCCGATGATCAGCATTTCCGGGTTGAACATGCAGCAGGCGACGGCGAGCCCGCGGGCGAGCCGGTCGGTCAGCATGTCCACGATCTGGCGGGCGGCAGCATCCCCGTCCTGCGCCGCATCGAAGACCATGCGCGCATCGAGCGTGTCGAGCCGGCCGGCGCACCGTGCTTCAAGGGCCGGGCTGCGTCCGTCCTCGACGGCGCGCCGCGCCAGGCGCGCGAAGGCCCGTCCACCCGCCTGCCACTCGAACTGACCGACACCCGGCGGGGCTGGCTCGATGGCGTCCACGACGATGCTGCCGATTTCTCCGGCAAAGCCCGCCGCGCCCTGGACGATCCGCCCGCCCGCCATGATGCCGAGCCCGATCCCCTTGCCCAGATGCACGAAGATCGCGTCCTCGAGCCCGCCGGCGACACCGTGGCGATGCTCCGCCAGCATGGCGAACTGAACCCGGCCGCCGGAGACGAAGGGGCAGCCGAACCGCGCCTCGAACGTGCCGGACAGCGCGTCCGTGAAGGAGAGGCCGAGCCAGTGTTCCAGCCCCGGGGCAAGGCGGATTTCTCCGGAATGGCGGTCGACAAAGCCCGGAAGCCCCATGCCCGCGGCCCAGAGATCGCCCGGCCCGAGCCTGTTGGCGGCGATGAGATCCTGCGCCAGATCCGCCGTAAGGGCGGCAAATTCGTTCAAGGACGGGGGGCCGTCGGCAAAGGCGATCTCGCGCGTTGCCACGATATGCCCCGACATGTCCGCCAGCCCGGCCCGCAACCGGCTGATGCCGAGATCGAAGCCGACCACATGCCCGATGGCGGCGTTGAAGGTGAGCGGGTTTGCCTGTGGGCCCGGCCGCAGGGCCGCGGTGGGGTCCGGCTGGTGCTCGCGCAGATAGGCGCGCTCCAGAAGGTCCCCGACGATGGTGTTGACGGTCGGCTTGGAGAGGCCCGTCAGCCGGGAAATGTCCGTGCGCCCGAGCGGCCCGGCCGTGCGCAGCGTCCGCAGAATGTGCAGCGCGTTGGCCTGTCGCATATCGCTCGGCGAGGACATATTGCCCATGGCTAGCCTCCTATCTGTTAAGGAGGCTAACTGTTAAGAGGATTTACCGTCAAGCGGGTGTGATCGATTTTTTTGCGCGCCGCTTTTTGCGGCAGTGCACCTAGAATTCGATCCCCTTCTGCGCCTTGATCCCGGAGCGGAAGGGGTGTTTGACCTGCTCCATCTCGGTCACGAGGTCGGCGAAGTCGATCAGCTCTTCCTTGGCGTTGCGGCCAGTGATGACCACATGCTTCATCTCCGGCTTGTGATCGCGCAGGAATTCGACCACCTCGGCCACGGGCAGATAATCGTAGCGCAGGACGATGTTGAGTTCGTCCAGCACGACGAGCTGGTGTGTCGCATCCAGGATCAGCGCCTTGGCACGTTCCCAGGCGGCCTGCGCGGCGGCGATGTCGCGCTGGCGGTCCTGCGTTTCCCAGGTGAAGCCATCGCCCATGGCGGTGATGGTGACGCTGTCCTCGAAGCGCCGGAGCGCCTGGCGCTCACCGGTTTCCCAACGGCCTTTGACGAACTGGACGATGGCCACCTTCATGTCGTTGCCGAGGGCGCGGAAAACCAGGCCGAAGGCAGCGGTGGACTTGCCCTTGCCCTTGCCGGTGTGGACGATGACGAGGCCCTTCTCCTGCGTCTTGGTGGCGATGATCTTGTCGCGCGCGAGCTTCTTTTTGCGCATCTTGTCGGCGTGGCGCGCATCGAGTTCGGCCTCGGTCATGCCGGCAAGTTTCTCGTTCTTCACGCTCATCGTGTCTCCTCCTGCATGCCCAGCGCATAGGGGGCGGAATTGGAGCGCGGGGTCCACAAACCGCGCTCGACGGCCTCGCGGAGCCGGTCGCGCAGCTCCCGGGAGGCGTCTGGATTGTTGTCCTGCATGAAGCGGGACACCGTCTCGTCGGCCACGAAGGCCGCGTGGACGAGGTCGAAGTGGTGGTTGCGCACGGCCCCGGTGGTGGCTGCGAAGGCGAAGAGATAGTCTACCGTGGCCGTGATCTCGAAGGCGCCCTTGTAGCCATGGCGCATGACGCCGGCGATCCATTTGGGGTTGACGACCCTGGCCCGCAGCACGCGCCCGATCTCGTCCTCCAGGGTCCGCACGACGGGGCGCTCGGGGCGGGAATGGTCGTTGTGATAGGCGGCCGGCCGGCGGCCCGACAGATGCTCCACCGCAGCGCTCATGCCACCTTCGAACTGGTAGTAATCGTCCGAATCCAGAAGATCGTGCTCCCGGTTGTCCTGGTTCTGGACGACGGCTTCCACGCGCGCCAGCCGCCGCTCCAGCCCGTCGCGGTCCGCCACGCCGTCCGCGGTTCCGCCATAGGCATAGCTGCCCCAGCTGAGGTAAGCTTGTGCAAGATCGGCCCGTTGCGTCCAGCCGCGCTCGTCGATCAGCGCCTGTAGGCCCGCACCATAGGCGCCGGGCTTGGAGCCGAAGACCCGGAAGCCCGCCCGGTGCCGTGCCGTCTCCGGGGCCAGTCCGGCGGCGATCAGTGCGGCCGCTTCCTCCTGCATCCGCGCGGCGATGGGATTGTCCGCTGCATCCTCGTCCAGCGCGCCGACCGCGCGGACCGCGGCATCGAACAGGGCGATCTGCTCGGGGAAGGCATCCCGGAAGAAGCCCGATATGCGCAAGGTGACATCCACCCGCGGCCGCCCCAGCGCGGCCTGCGGAATGATTTCGAAGCCGGTGACGCGCCGTCCCCCGCCTTCCCAGAGCGGCCGCACGCCGATCAGCGCCAGAGCCTGGGCGATGTCGTCGCCGCCGGTGCGCATATTGGCGGTGCCCCACACAGACAGCCCCACGACGCGCAGCCAGTCGCCATGATCCTGCAGATGCCGCATGACGAGGGCCTCTGCGGATTTGCGCCCGAGCGCCCACGCCGTCTCGGTCGGCACGGCGCGTGTGTCCACCGAATAGAAGTTGCGACCGGTGGGCAGGACGTCCGGCCGCCCGCGTGACGGGGCGCCGGAGGGGCCGGGCGCGACGAAGCGGCCGGACAGGCCGGCCAGGAGCCCGGCCATTTCCGCCTGTCCACACCTGTCCACAGCCGGGCGCAGCACCCTGTCCACATGCGCCAGCACGGCCATGGCCGCGCCATCGGGCAGCCGCGCCCGGTCCTGACCTGCCAGTAGGCGCGATGCCAGGAGTTCCAACCGCTCCACCGTATCGCCATGGCTGCGCCAGAGCGCTGTGGACACATCCTGCAGAAGCTGTGGATAAGGCCCGTTCCACGGCGCGCTCATGGCGGGTGCGAGCGGATCGAACGCAGCGGGCAGGCCGAGGTCCTGGCAGAGCGCCCGCAGGAGCGAGGCGTCCTCTGCCCGCGTGCCGCGCGGCAGGCGGGTGATGGCGGCCAGGAGATCGTCGGCCAGGCGGCCCGACGGCGGCGTGCCGAAAATGTGCAGTCCGTCGCGGATCTGCATTTCCTTCAATTCGCACAGGTAGGCGTCCAGCTTGTCCAGCGCCGCATCCGGCGCGTCGGCTGCCGCAATGCCGGCATCGACCGCAAGGCCGCTATCGGCGGCCAGTTGCAGGATGCGGGGCCGCAGGGCGGCGATGCGCCGCCTGTCGCCGAGCTGCGCCTCGTAGAACTCGTCCACCAGGTCTTCGAGTTCGCGCAACACGCCGTAGCTGTCGGCGCGCGTCAGCGGTGGGGTCAGATGGTCGATGATGACGGCGGCGTTGCGCCGCTTGGCCTGCGTGCCTTCGCCCGGATCGTTGACGATGAAGGGGTAGAGATGCGGCATGGGCCCGAGGAGCCCCTGCGGGAAGCAGTCCTGCGACAGCGCCAGGGCCTTGCCCGGCAGCCATTCGAGGTTGCCGTGCTTGCCCATGTGAATGACGGCATCGGCATCGAACGTCCGTCGGATATGCGCATAGGCCGCGATGTAGTTGTGCGGGGGCGGCAGGTCCGGCGCGTGATAGCTTTCCTTGGGGTCGATATTGTATCCGCGCGCCGGCTGGATGCCGACGATCACGTTGCCGAACTGCAGGAAGGGAAGGGCGAAGCCCTTGCCCGCAACGACGAAGGGGTCCGCTTCCGGCGGCCCCCAGCGCGCCGTGACGGCGCTGCGGATCGCCTCTGGAAGGCTGTCGAAGACGGCGCGGTAATCGTCGAGTGAGAGGCTGTGTCGGATGGTCCGTCCACCATGGCCGGCATTGGTCGGCCCGGCCAGAAGCTGCGCAATGAGCGCATTGCCGTCCGCGGGCAGGTCCGCCAGCGTATAACCGGCCCCGACCAAGGCGTTGAGGACGGCGAGCGCGGCGGCCGGCGTGTCCAGCCCGACGCCGTTGGCCACCCGCCCGTCGCGGTTGGGATAGTTGGCCAGAAGCATGGCGACACGCCGCTCTGCCGCCGGGCGTCTGCGCAAGCGCACCCAGCGGGCGGCCAGCGCGGCGGCAAAGGCGATGCCGGCCGCATGCGAGCGATGGGTGACGAGATCGCACTGGGTCAGCGCGTCCCACTGGCCCGCCGCCTTGAAGGAGATCGCGCCGCTGAGGACCCGTCCGTCGATCTCGGGCAAAGCGATGTTCATTGCCAGATCACGCGGCCCAAGGCCCCGGTCCGATGCAGCCCAGGCCTCCTGGCTGGTGCCGGCCAGCACGGCCTGCAGCACCGTGGCTCCGCTTTCGTCCAGCACGGTCGGCACATGCGCGGCGCCGGCGGGCGACGTGGCAAAGCCTGTGCAGTTCAGGACGACGTCGGGCGCGCGGGGCTGGAACAGGTGGCGCAGCGTCTCGATGCTGACGGGATCCTTCAGGCTGGAAATGAAGACCGGCAGCGCGGCAAGACCGTGCCCTTCCAGCGCGGCCGCCAGGGCCTCGATCGGCTCGGTCTGGCCGCTCTGCATCAGGGCGCGGTAGAAGACGATGGCCACGACGGGCGCATCGGGCGCCGCCACGCCGGGCCTGTCCATCCGCCCGGCGCGCAGGAGCGGGCGGGCGGCGGGCGGCTCCGGCGCCGCGCCGATCAGGGCGGCGCAGGCGTCCAGAAACAGGCCGGCATTGTCGATGCCGCCTTCCGTCAGATAGGCGGCGAGCGCGTCGGCACGGTCCGCGCCGATCGTGCCGGCCTCCGCCAGCGATGGGTCCGGCCGCTCGTCGCCCGGCAGGAAGGCGAGCGCGAAGCCGAAGCGCCGCGCCGCTGCCTTCAGAGCGTCCACCCCGTAGGGCCAGTAGCCGATGCCGCCCAGAAGGCGCACCACCACCAGCCGGGCGCCCGAAAGCGTCCGCTCCACGAAACTGTCGACGGACATGGGGTGGCCGAGCCGCAGAAGATTGGCCAGCCGCAGCCGCGTCGGCGGCAGGCCGGCGCGATGCGCCGCCGCCGCCAGCGCGCTCAGCTCGGTGTCGGCCGCCGACAGGAAGACGATATCGCCCGGCGACTGGCCAAGATCCACCGCTTCCTCGCCATCGGCGATCCGGCCTTTCTCTGCAAGGAGAAGATGCACGCCGTCAGGCCGCCGCCGCGTCGGCGGCACCGGCCAGAAGGTCGGCGATGTCGCGTTGCGCCGCCGCGTCGAGCCGGTCGTGGAGGCCGATCACGACCAGCCGGCTCTGCGTCTCCTGCGGCGTGGCCGGCCGGTCGAAATAGCTGTCGATCCGGCTGCCCACGGCCTGCACCTGCAGGCGCATCGGCTTTCCGGCAATACGGGCGAACCCCTTGAGGCGCAGGATATCGTGGCGCTCAATCGCCGTCTTCAGCGCTGCCTCCAGCGCCTCGCGGGAGGCGGCCGGCGGCAGGGTCAGGAGGAAGCTGTCGAAATCCTCGTGGTCATGCGTGTGGCCATCGGCATGGTGCAGCTCGTGATGGGATTGCCGCTCGGCGATCAGGCTTTCGGTCCCGGCCCCGATGCCGATCAGCACATCGACCGGCAGCTTGCCGTCCCGTGCCGTCAGCACGGGCAGATTGCGTCCGGCCTGCGCCAGCACTTCGGTGCGCACCGCATCCAGCGCCGCCGCATCGACGAGATCGGCCTTGTTCAGAATGACGAGGTCGGCGGCGCGGATCTGGTCCTCGAACAGTTCCTCCAGCGGATTGTCGTGATCGAGGCTCTCATCCCTGGCACGCTCGGCGGCGATCCGCGCCTCGTCCTGCGCGAAGCGCCCGGCGGCGACGGCCGCCGTGTCGATGACCGTCACGACGCCGTCGACGGTGACACGCGCCTTGACGTCCGGCCAGTTGAAGGCGGCCACGAGGGGCTGGGGCAGCGCCAGGCCCGAGGTTTCGATGACGATGTGATCCGGCGGCTGCGGCCGGTCGAGGAGCTTCTGCATGGTGGGGATGAAATCGTCGGCGACGGTGCAGCAGATGCAGCCATTGGTCAGTTCGACGATATCCTCCTCGCGGCAGGCCTGGCTGCCGCAGCCGCGCAGCGTATCGCCATCCACGCCCAGATCTCCGAACTCGTTGATGATCAGCGCGATGCGACGGCCTTCCACCGATTCCAGGAGGTTGCGGATGAGTGTCGTCTTGCCGGCGCCGAGGAAGCCGGTGATGACGGTGGCGGGAATCTTGGTCTGCATGGGATCATGAACCTTTCAGTGTCAGCGGCAAGCCGGCCGCGACGAAATGGACGTCGTCGGCCAGCGCCGCGACGGTCTGGTTGATGCGGCCGGCATGGTCGCGGAAGGCGCGCGCCAGCGCATTGTCCGGCACGATGGACAGGCCGACCTCGCTCGCCACGAGCGTGACCGGGCCGGCGGCCGCACCGAGCGCCTGGCACAGCGCCTGCGTCTCGTGCCCGATATCCCGCTCCGCCAGCATGAGATTGCTGAGCCAGAGCGTCAGGCAGTCCACCAGCACGGCCTGCCCGGGCAGCGCGTGCCGACAGATTGCCTCCGGCAGGGCGAGCGGCGCGTCGACCGTTTGCCAGTCCGGCCCCCGCGCCGTGCGATGGGCCTCGATCCGGTCGGCCATCTCGGCGTCGAAGGCCTGCCCCGTCGCCAGGTAGATGCGGGGAAGGCCGGTGGCCACGATGCGCCGCTCGGCGAAGGCGCTCTTGCCCGAGCGCGCTCCGCCGAGGACGAGGCCGATACGCCTCACGCCCGGGCCAGCCGTCCGGCCGTGCCGAAACGCTCGAGCGCAAGGCCCGTCAGGCCCCCGATCAGGACCCAGAAGATGGCCGATGTCGTCAGAGAGGCGACGGCGAACTCGGCGGCGAGCGTCGGCGGAATGGGGCTCGCCAGCTCCGCCGGATGTGGCGCGGCGATCATCATCGGCACGACGATCAGCGCCGCGCCTGCGGCCCGCAGCCCGGCCGGCCGCGCCAGCGTGAGGACACCGATGCCAAGGCCCGTGCACAGGACGGCCATGAGCCACCAGAGCTGGCGCGCGCCAAGATCGGCGGCCGGCATGGCCGGGAGTTCGGGCGGCAGCCCGAGCGCCGGCGCGAGCGTCAGGGTGGCAAAGCCGAGAAGGCCCCAGACGGCCCCGTTCCGGGCCGTGATGGCCCGTCCGCTCACAAGGCTGACTGAGAGGAGCAGAAGCGCGAAGCCCGCGCCGAGCACGATGTTGGCGAGCGCCGTGCCGCCAAGGCGGGCGGCGCTCGTGCCCCCTGCGTCCGCGCCGGCGCCCGGCGCATGGGCAAGGGCGGGCGTGGCAAGGCTCAGCGCGCCATGCTCGTGGGCCGAGGGGGCGCCACCATCCTCGTAGGCTTCCGCCGCGATGATGAGGGGCGTGGTGCGAAGGGCCTGGACCGGCGTGATCGCCAGGCCAGCCAGAATTCCGGCGAGAAGCGCCGCAAGAAGGATCCGGATTGTCATGGGTCTATGCTCCCCCGCTCAGTGGCAGGGCAGTCCCATCGCATGGCGCGCATCATGCGCGGTATCGTGCAACTGGTCGGCGCTGGCAAAGCCCGCGCCGAAGATCAGGAAGCCGCCCAGCGCCAGGGCCAGAAGCCCCGTGGCGAATCGGGTGGCGGTGTCGGATGGCGTTCGGGACGCGGTCCGCGTGGTCATGTGCTCAACCTCCGTGACAGCGGCAGGGATTTGCCGCTCTTCATAGCGATGGCAGGTCTCCTGGCTCGCGGGTCATGGGGTCTGTCCTGCCTTCCCGGACACGGGTGTCCAGTGGCGTTTCCGGCATGGCCGGCGGACGGAACCTCACCGCTCTACAGTCGCGGGGTCGGCTGCGATAAAGGCCCCCGGAATGGGTCGGCCCGTCGCATTCCCTCTCGGAGCTTTGCTCCTTCCCCGGCCACGCACGAGTGGCGCGCCGGGACCATCGGGCAAAAGGATAGACGCTTTGCGCTGCGAGCGGAAGCGTCTGCCGCCCGCATGCACCGCAGGGCTTGCCAATAAGGCCGGACCGCCCGACATGTTGGCCCGTCATCGCCAAGAAAGGTTGCCCATGTCGCACGCCGCTATCGCACCCGGCCACACCGCCGTCATCATGGGAGGCGCGTCCGGCATCGGCCTTGCCGCCGCCCGCCGCTTCCTGGCGCTCGGCCTGAACGTGGCCATCGTGGATCGGCAGATGGACCCGCTGGCAGTGGCTCTGGAAACGCTGGAGGCGGAGGCGGCGTCCGGCCAGAGCGTCATCGCCGCGGCCTGCGACGTGACCGACCGCGCGGGGCTTGCCCGGACGGCCGCCCATGTGGGCCGTACGCTCGGGCCCGTGCATGTCCTGATGAACAATGCGGGGATCCAGCCGGGCTCTGCCATTTTCGGGCCGGAGGAAGGCTGGGATGCCGTCCTGTCGGTCAATCTGGGCGGCGTCATCAACGGCACGCGCGCCTTCGGCCCGGCCATGCTGGAGCATGGCGCGCCGGGGCTGATCATCAATACGGGCTCCAAGCAGGGGATCACCACCCCGCCGGGGGACCCGGCCTACAATGTGTCGAAGGCCGGGGTGAAGGCCTATACGGAGGCGCTGGCGCACGAGCTGCGCGAGCGCCCCGGCTGCCGTGTCGGCGCGGCGCTGCTCATTCCTGGCTTCGTCTTCACGGGCCTGACCGCGCGGGGCCGCACGCAGAAGCCCGATGGCGCCTGGACGCCGGAGGAAACGGTGGACTTCATGCTGGAGGCCCTCAGCGCCGGCGATTTCTACATCCTGTGTCCGGACAACGAGGTGACACGGCGCACGGACGAAAAGCGCATCCTCTGGGCCGCGCAGGACGTGATCGAGAACCGTCCGCCCCTGTCGCGCTGGCATCCGGACTGGTCCGGCCGCTTCGCCGATTTCATGGGAAGCTGACGTCCGCCCGCATGGCGGTGCCTAGCGCATGCGCGCCAGGACGGGTTCGCGGAAGACGCGTTCGTGCAGGACGACGGCCAGGAGATGGCCGGCTACCAGCGCGAAAAGGCAGTAGCCGAGCGGCCCATGCAGAAGATTGGCGGGCGCCATCAAATCGGCGCTGCGCTCCCCGGTGGCCGGCAGAAGATGGACGCCGAAGGCGCGCAGACCGCGCCCGCCGCCATAGCTGCGCAGAACGGCGATCGCCGGCGTTGCGATCATCAGCGCATACAGCGCCAGATGGCCGAGATCGGCCGCCCGGCCGAATCGCAGCCCGTCATGCCGCGGCCGCTTGCTGAAGTTGGCGAGCCCCCAGGCCCCGCGCGCGATCGCCAGGACCAGGATGGTGACGCCCGTCGTGACATGGGTCGAAAAGAAGAAAGCCTCCACCGGCGTGTCCTCGGCGACGAGGCGGGACACCACGGTCAGGAACTGCCACAGGATCAGCGCAGCCATGATCCAGTGGAAGCCGCGGCTGAGCAGGCCGTAACGGCGCGGCGTATCCATCCATGTCGTGTTTCTTATCACCGGATGCTCCCATGCGGGGGTCGATAGCGCAGAGTGGCGGATTTCGGCGCCGGGGTGAAGCCTTGGCTGCGTGACGAAATATTTCCGCTCGTGGCGCAACCCGGGGCGACCTTTGCACGTTCATGTCGGCCCCGACGACACGCGTCGCGACCAGGGTTTTGAACAAAGGAATACCGAGCGTGAGAGTGCTTCTGCCGATTGCCCTTCTGGCAACCTTGTCGCTGGCCGCCTGCGGCGATGACCGGAACGACACCGCGTCGCAACCCGCCCCGCCGCCACCACCACCCGCCGCGTCCGCACCATCCAACGCCGAGCGCGAAGCGCGCGAGGCGGCCGACGCGCTCGGAGATGCCGCGCGCCAGACGGGAGACGCGATCGGCGCAGCCGCGCAGGATCTGCAGAACCGGGCAGGCCCGGCGCTCGAACGCGCGCAGGAAGAGGGCGCCAATGCGCTCGACCGGGCGCGCCAGGGCATCAACAACCTGACCCGCGGCGCGGCGTGCGAAACAGCCCGCGCTGCCAACGACGCCGAAGGTGTTGCGGCCAACTGCAGCTAAAAGCTGCCGGCGCGCCCGGCGAGGGTGGTGAGCGCGTCGATGTCCAGGGACTGTTCCAGGGCATCGGCGAGGCCGTCTAGCGCGGCGTCGATTTCTGCCCGGTAGTCGTGGCGCGGGCCATTCAACCCGAGTTTCGCCAGGAAACGGTGCCGCCAGGCATCGTTGGCGAAGATCCCGTGCAGATAGGTGCCGGTAACGCGCCCGTCCGCGCTGATCGCGCCTTCGCCCTGGCCATCCACGACGGCGAAGGGGCGCTGCATGTCGGCGCCCTGCGTATGGCCGAGATGGATTTCATAGGCGTCGATCGCTTCGCCGCTCGCCGCCCGCCCTTGCGTCCGGCGCACGGTCTTGTGCCGCTCCATGACGGTTTCCACGTCCAGAAGGCCGAGGCCCGGCGCCGAGGCGATGGGCCCCTCGGCGCCGAGCGGGTCGTGCAACTGCCGGCCCAGCATCTGGTAGCCGCCGCAAATGCCGATGATCCGGCCCCCGCCCGCATGATGGCGCAGTATGTCGCGGTCCCAGCCATGGGTGCGGAAGGCTGCAAGGTCGCCCAGCGTGGAGCGCGTTCCGGGCAGAAGGATGCAGTCGGCCTGTGGGATCGCCTCGCCCGGACGCACGAAGGCGACCTCCACCCCCGGCGTCGCGGCCAGCGGATCGAGATCGTCGAAATTGGCGATGCGGCCGGGCTGCGGCACGGCGATGCGGATGCGGCGGCCGGCTTGCGTGGCGCGCGGCCGCTCCAGCGCGACCGAATCCTCCGGCGGCAGGCGGCCCGGCAGGGAAAGCCAGGGCACGAGCCCGAGCGAGGGCCAGCCCGTATGGCGGGTGACCGTCTCCTGGCCCGGAGCGAAGAGCGTCGGATCGCCCCGGAACTTATTGACGATGAACCCGGCGATGCGGCGCCGATCCTCCGGCGGCAGCACGGTATGGGTGCCGACCAGCGAGGCGATCACGCCGCCACGGTCGATATCGCCGACCAGCACGACCGGCACTTTCGCGCTCGCGGCAAAGCCCATATTGGCGATATCGTCCTGGCGCAGATTGACTTCCGATGCGCTGCCCGCGCCCTCGATCAGGACGATATCGGCCTGCGCGCAAAGGCTTTCATAAGCCGCCAGCACATGAGGCATGAGGCTGGCCTTCAGCGCCTGATAGGCCCGCGCATCCGCATGACCCTGGCCGTGACCGCGCAGGATCACTTCCGATCCGGTATCGCTCATGGGTTTGAGCAGCACGGGGTTCATGTCGACATGCGGCTCGACGCCCGCCGCCATGGCCTGGAGCCACTGGGCGCGCCCGATCTCTCCCCAGGCGCCATCCGCGCGGCGGGCCACGGCGGCATTGTTGGACATGTTCTGCGCCTTGAAGGGCAGGACGCGCAGCCCGCGCCGGGCGAACACCCGGCACAGACCGGCCACCAGCACGCTCTTGCCGACATCCGATCCCGTGCCCTGCAGCATCAGGGCCATGGTCATCCGCGTCAGCTCCACAAGAGGCGCAGCGCCAGCGCCGTGCAGATGACGACGAGGAGCGGCCGGATCAGCCGCGCACCGAAGCGCATGGCCGATGCCGCGCCGAGGCGCGCGCCCAGGAATTGCGCGACCCCCATGGCGAGGCCGAGCTTCCAGTGGATCGAGCCGGACAGGGCGAAGACGGCGAAGCCGCCGATATTGGAGGCGAAGTTCAGAAGCTTGGTGTGGGCCGTCGCCTTCAGGACGCCGTAGCCTGCCAGGGCCACGAAGGCGATCATGAAGAAGGACCCCGTTCCCGGCCCGAACAGCCCGTCATAGGAGCCGATCAGCGGCACGATGAAAAGGGCGAAGGCCATGGGCGAGACGCGCCGGTCCCGGTCGACATCCGACAGGTTGGGCTTGAAGGCGAAATAGAGGGCGATGCCGATCAACAGGAAGGGCAGGATGCGGCCCAGGAGATCGGGCGGCAGCACGGTGGCGAGAAGCGCGCCGGCGGCCGAGCCGAGGCAGGCCAGCGCCGCGGCGGGCAGCAGGCGGGCAACCTCGATATGGCCCTTGCGCGCATAGGCGAGCGTGGCCGAACCCGAGCCGAACAGGCTCTGCAGCTTGTTCGTGCCGAGGGCCGACAAGGGATCGATCCCGCCCAGAAGCAGTGCCGGAATGGTGATGAGCCCCCCGCCGCCGGCGATGGCGTCGACATAGCCGGCCAGGAAGGCCGCGGCGACGATGAGAAGGACGACGATTTCCGGCGACATGAGCGGCTCCCGTGGGGCCCGTTCCCTGTAGCCTCCGGAGCCGGTAATGAAAAGGACGGTTTCCTCGACGCACGGCTTCCACTATTGGTCACGCCTTCGACGGTGCCCAAGGCCCGTCGGGACGGCGCCCCAAATCGTGGGGCTGAAACAGAATCCGGTGCGGCCGACCCAAATCGGGGGCCAAGGGACGGAGCCGAAGGAGACGCTCGATGAACGCCTTGATGTTGTGCGGCCATGGCAGCCGCGACCAGGGAGCCGTGGACGAGTTCCGCCAGCTCGCCGAAAAGATGGCGCGCCGCCTGCCGGACTGGACCGTCGATTACGGCTATCTGGAATTCGCGCGGCCGATCATCCGCGACGGGCTGGACCGCCTGCGGCAGTCGGGCGCCGGCACCGTCCTGGCGCTTCCGGGCATGCTGTTTGCCGCCGGCCACGCCAAGAACGACATTCCCTCCGTCCTCAACACCTATGCCCGCGCCAACGGGATCGAAATCCGCTACGGCCGTGAGCTGGGGATCGATCCGAAGATGGTGCGCGCCGCCGGTGCGCGCGTACGTGAGGCGCTTTTGGCCGCCGGCTGGCGCGACGGCGCGCCGCTGCACGACACGATGCTCGTCGTGGTGGGGCGCGGCGCTTCCGACCCCGACGCCAATTCGAACGTGTCCAAGATGATGCGGCTCATCTGGGAGGGGCTCGGCTTCGGCTGGGGTGAAACGGCCTATTCGGGCGTCACCTTCCCGCTGGTCGAGCCGGCGCTGGAACATGCCGCGCGGCTCGGCTACCGGCGCATCGTCGTGTTCCCCTATTTCCTCTTCACCGGAATCCTGGTGCAGCGCATCTACGACTATACGGACATGGTGGCGGCCCGCCATCCGGAGATCGAGTTCATCAAGGCATCCTATCTGGGTGATCACGACCTCGTCGTGGAGACCTTCGTGGACCGGCTGGACGAGATCCTGACCGGCGATAACCGCATGAACTGCCAGATGTGCAAGTATCGCGAGCAGGTGCTCGGCTTCGAGGCCGAGGTCGGGCTGCCGCAGGAAAGCCACCACCATCATGTCGAGGGCATCGGCACGGGGGAGGCGGCGCCCTCGCACAGCCATCACGACCATGATCATCATGGTCACTCCCACGACCATGGGCATGATCATCACCATAGCCACGATCATGGGCATGGGCACCACCATGACCACGGGCACGAGCACGGGCACAGCCATGGGCACGGCCACGGGCATGATCACGCGCACGACCACGGGCACAGCCATGGCCACCACCATGGGCATGGGCATGGGCACGACCATGGGCATAGCCATAGCCATAGCCATGGGCACGGGCACCATCCCTATCCGCATGCCGATCATCCGCTCGGGCCGCGCTCGATGAAGAAGGGCGGCTGAAACATGGGCCCTTGGCTGACCGTCGTCGGCATCGGCGATGGCGGGCTTGCGACCCTGACCGGCGAGCAGACCGCCGCGCTTGGCGAAGCTGCGCATCTCTTCGGCGGCCGGCGGCACCTTGCCATGCTGGATGCCAGCATTTCCGGCACGCGCACGGCCTGGGCGCAACCTTTCGCAGCCACGCAGCCGCAAATCCTGGCCGTGCGGGGGCAGCCCACCGTCATCCTGGCGACGGGCGATCCAAGCTGGTTCGGGCCGGTCGCCTGGCTGCGCGGCTTTCTGGCAAAGGGTGACATGCGCATCCTGCCGAGCCCTTCCGCCTTTTCGCTGGCGGCCGCGCGGCTCGGCTGGCCGCTCGAAACCGTCCGCTGCCTGTCGGCGCATGGGCGGCCCGTCGCCGATCTGGCGCCGTCCATGCTCGACAAGCAGCGGCTGATGGTCCTGTCGAGCGACGGGACGACGCCGCTTGCCCTGGCCGAACAGCTCTGCGCGGCCGGGCTGGGGGCGAGCAGCCTGACGGTCTGCGAGCATCTGGGCGGCACGCAGGAGCGCATTCTGGCGATGGAGGCCGCCAATATGGCGCCCGGCCCCTTCGCCGCGCTCAACCTCGTGGCCGTGGAGTGCCGGGGCGCGGCCGGGCATGGCCTGTTCGGCCTGCCCGACACTGCCTTCCGGCACGATGGCAAGATGACCAAGCGGCCGCTCCGTGCGCTGGCCCTCGCGGCCCTGCGGGCGCGGCCGGGCGCGCTCCTGTGGGATATCGGCGCCGGCTGCGGCTCGATCGCGGTGGAATGGAGCCGCCTCGGCGGCCGGGCCATCGCCATCGAACCGCGCGAGGACCGGCGCGCCATGCTGGCGGAGAATGCCGGGCGGCTGGCCGGGCCGGGCATCGAGATCGTGGCCGGCACGGCCCCCGATGCGCTGGACGGATTGCCGGCCCCGGACGCCGTCTTCATCGGCGGCGGTCTGTCGCCGGAGACCTTCGCCCGCGCCTACGCCGCCCTGACGCCGGGGGGCGATCTGGCGGCCCATGCCGTGACGCTGGAAAGCGAAGCGCAGCTTTTGAGCATCCACGCGCGGCTCGGCGGCGAGCTCCTGCGCATCGCCGGCTGCACGGCGTCCCCCGTGGGCGGCCTGACGGGATGGCGGCCGCATATGCCCGTCACCCATCTGCACCTGACCAAGCCCGTGGACGCGCCATGACGGGCCGGCTCATCGGCATCGGGCTCGGGCCGGGGGATCCCGAACTTCTGACCCTGAAGGCGGTCCGGCTGCTGCGCGCCGCGCCCGTCATCGCCTATCCCGTGCCGGACAGCGGGGTGAGCCGCGCCCGCGCCATCGCCGCGCCGCATCTCGGCGGCCAGCAGGCGGAAATTCCGATCGACCTGTGCATGCGGGTCGATCCGGCGCCGGGGCAGGCCGCCTACGACCGGGCGGCGGTCGACATTGCCCGGCGGCTCGACCAGGGGGAGGACGTGGCCCTGCTCTGCGAGGGTGATCCGCTCTTCTATGGCTCCTTCCTTTACCTGTCGGAGCGCCTGGCACCGCGCTTTGCCGTGGAGATCGTGCCGGGCGTCGCCTCTCCCATGGCCGGCGCGGCGGCGCTGCGCCTGCCGCTTGCGCGCCGCAACGATACGTTCTGCGTCCTGCCTGCCACGCTGGACACGCCGGCGCTCACGCAACGCCTGGCCCTTGCGGATGCCTTCTGCATCATCAAGCTCGGCCGCCATTTCGCGCGGGTCCGCGCCCTTCTGGATACGCTCGGCCTGACGCCCCATTGCCACTACCTCGCCCATCTGACGCAGGAGGGGCAGGAGCTGTCGCCCCTGGCGACGGCGCGGGCCGAGGCACCCTATTTTTCCATGATCCTCGGACACCGAAAGGCGGCGGCATGAGGCCACCCGCGATCGTCATCCTGAATGCCGGGGCACTGGACCTTGCCCGCAGCATCCGTGGCAGCCTCGGCGGCGCCATTCATGCGCCGGACACGGTGCCGGGTGCCGATACGGGCTTCGACCATGCGGCGGCGCATCTGCGCCGCCTTTTCCAGGACGGCCACCCGATCATCGCCATCATGGCAACCGGCGCCACCATCCGCTGCTTAGGCCCGGTTCTGGCGGACAAGGCGGCCGAGCCGCCGGTCATCTGCCTGTCGGAGGATGGGGCATCGGTCGTGCCGCTCCTCGGTGGCCATCACGGCGCCAACCGGATCGCCATGCAGATCGCCGCTCTGACCGGCGGGCACGCCGCCGTGACCACGGCCGGCGATACGCGCTTCGGCGTGGCGCTGGACGAGCCGCCGGCAGGCTGGACGCTGGAGAATCCGGCGGCCGCCAAGGGCGTCATGGCCGCGCTTCTGGATGGCGCCACCGTGCGGCAGGACGGGTTGCCGCCCTTCCTGGCCGATGCCGGTCTTCCCCTGGCGGCCGACGGAGCCGTGCGGCTTGTCGCAGACGATGCACGCCGCGCGCCCTCCGCGCTGGAACTTGTGTACCGGCCGCGGCATCTGGTGCTTGGCATGGGCGCGGAGCGCGGTGCACCGGCCGCGGAAGCCATCGCGCTGGCAGAGGCCCTGCTGGCGCAAGCGGGGCTGAGCCCCCTGTCGCTGGCGCTGGTCGCCACGCTCGACGTGAAGGCGGACGAGGCGGCGCTCCAGGCTGTCGCCCGGCACTTCGACGTTCCCTTTCGGGTCTTCGACGCGGCGCGCCTGGAGGCGGAGCATCCGCGCCTTGAGAACCCGTCCGACATCGTCTTTGCCGAGGTCGGCTGCCACGGCGTCGCCGAAGGTGCCGCTTTGGCTGGCGTGGGCGCGTCCGGGCTGCTCGTCGTGCCCAAGCGCAAATCCGCGCGCGTCACGGCGGCGCTCGCCCGTGCGGACGGGGTGCTCGATCCCGCCACGATCGGGCGCGCGCAGGGCAGGTTGACGCTGGTCGGCATCGGGCCGGGTTCGGCGCAATGGCGCTCGCCGGAGGCGACCCGCGCCATCGAGGATGCCGATGCGCTGGTCGGCTACGGGCTTTACCTCGACCTCGTGCGCGATGTGCCGACACGGGCCGAGCGGCACGACTTCCCCCTCGGCGCGGAAGAGGACAGGGTCCGCCATGCCCTGTCGCTCGCGGCCACGGGCCGCGAGGTCGCGCTGATCTGTTCGGGCGATGCCGGCATCTACGCCATGGCGACGCTCGCCTATGAGCTCGTCGACAAGGGCGGCCTCGACCCCGCCGAGCGCCGGGTGGAGATCCACGTCTGCCCGGGCATCTCCGCCCTGCAGGCTGCCGCTGCCCGGGCCGGGGCGCCGCTCGGGCACGATTTCTGCACCATTTCCCTGTCCGACCTTCTGACGCCCTGGCCCGATATTGAGCGCCGGGTGCAGGCCGCCGCGATGGGGGACTTCGTCATCGCCTTCTACAACCCCGTCTCGCGCCGGCGCCGCAGCCAGCTTGCCGCTGCGCGGGACATGCTGCTGCAACACCGGCCGGACGATACGCCCGTGGTTCTGGCCACCAATCTCGGCCGCGCGGGCGAAGAGGTGCGCATCCTGCCGCTCGCCGAACTGCAGGTGGACATGGTGGACATGCTGACCGTCGTCGTCGTCGGATCCAGCCAGAGCCGCGCCTTCCAGAGGGGCGATGGGACGTGGCGCGTCTATACGCCGCGCGGTTACGCCGGCAAGGCCGGCCGCACGCTGGACGATGCCGATCAACCGTACAGGACGGAGCCTGCCGCATGACGGTCCATTTCATCGGCGCCGGACCCGGCGCGCCGGATCTCATCACCCTGCGCGGGCTGCGGTTGATCCAATCCTGCCAGGTCTGCCTTTATGCCGGCTCCCTCGTTCCGGCCGAGATCGTGGCCGCGGCGCCGGACGGGGCGCGGGTCATCGATACGGCACCCATGACGCTGGACGAAATCCTGGCCGAGATCGCCGATGCACATGCGCTCGGCCATGACGTGGCGCGTGTCCATTCCGGCGATCCCTCGATCTATGGGGCCACCGCCGAGCAGATGCGCCGGCTCGACGCGCTCGCCATACCCTATGACGTGACCCCCGGCGTTCCCGCCTTTGCCGCCGCCGCGGCGGCGTTGAAGCTGGAATTGACCGTTCCGGAACTGTGCCAGAGCATCATATTGACGCGGACGGCCATGAAGTCTTCCGCCATGCCGCAGGGCGAGGAGCTGGAAACGCTCGGCGCCAGCGGGGCGACGCTCGCCATCCACCTGTCCGTGCGCAACCTGGCGCATATCGAGCGCAGCCTGTCGCCGCTGCCGGCCTATGGTCCCGACTGTCCGGCCATCATCGCCTATCGCGTGGGGTGGCCGGACGCGCTCTTTCTGCGCGGAACCTTGTCCACCATGCGCCGCATGGCGCGGGAAGCCAAGCTGACGCGGACGGCGCTCGTCCTGGTCGGGCGTGCGCTCGATGCGAAGGGCTTCGTCGATTCCAGCCTTTACGATCCGCGCCATGTGCATGTGCTGCGGCCGGCGCGCTCACAATAGGCGGAGGATTTCGTCCATCGCCGCGTCCACGGTGGCCACGCTCGGGCCGGGCGGCGGCTCCGGGCGTTGCACCATCAGGACGGGGATGCCGAGTGCCGTCGCGGCGCGGAGCTTGCCCGCGCCATCGCTGCCGCCGGAGTTGCGGCAGACGAGATGCGTGATGCCGTGCCGCAGGAAGAGCGCCCGCTCGGCCCGTGCATCCGCGGCCGGCGGTCCGACGACGATCCTGGCGGCCAGCGGCAGCGGCGCCGACGGGGCCTGCGCCATGCGCAGGACAGGCGCGATGTCCGCCCGGTCGGGGAAACCCGCCAGATGCTGCTGGCCGAGCGCCAGGAAGGGCCGGGCGCCCGACGGAAGCGCATAGCCGGCCGCCGCGATGTCCGGGAAAGCGTGCCAGCCTTCTTCCAGGGGCCAGGGGGGGCGCAGGAGCAGGATGCGCGGAATGCCGGCCGCCGCGGCGCCTTGCGCGGCATGGGCGTGCATCCGCGCCGCGAAAGGGTGGGCGGCATCGACGAGGAGCGATACCGCATCCTGGCGCAGTGTGGCCGCCAGCCCGTCCGGCCCTCCGAAGCCGCCAATGCGCAACGACACCCCGACCGGGCGGGGCGCCCGGGTGATTCCCGCAAGCGACAGGATGGTGTCGACATGCGGGGCATCTTCCGCAAGGCGCTCGGCAAGCGCGCGTGCCTCGCGCGTGCCGGCCAGGATCAGAATGCGGGACAAGGGTCTTGCGGCGTCGGCCATGGCCTCGTTTATAAGCTGTCCGGAACGCGAGCGGACCAGAAAAAGGGAACAGGCGGGCAGATGGCAGGCGCAGCTGGGCTTCTCATATCGGCGCCGTCCTCCGGCTGCGGCAAGACGCTGGTGAGCCTTGCCTTGATGCGTCTTCTGGCGCGGCAGGGCCTCGACCCCCGGCCGGCCAAATCCGGGCCGGACTATATCGATCCGGCCTTCCACGCCATCGCCTGCGGGCGCAGCAGCCTCAACCTCGACGTCTATGCCATGCGGCCGGGCTTGATCGAAGACCTGGCGGACGCCCCCGGCGGACCCTTGATCGTGGAAGGCGCCATGGGGCTCTTCGACGGGGCGGCGGACGGGACGGGCTCGGCGGCGTCGCTGGCCTGCCAGCTCGGGCTTCCCGTCGTCTTGGTCGTGGACTGCGCGCGGCAGGCGCAATCCGTGGCTGCGCTGGTGGCAGGCTTTGCCCGCTGGGACCCTGCCATCACCATTGGCGGGCTGATCCTGAACCGCGTGGGCAGCGCGCGGCACGCGGACATGCTGGCCCGGGCACTCGATCCGGTCGGAATCCGCATCCTTGCGGCCCTGCCGCATCAGCCGGAACTGGAGCTGCCCTCACGCCATCTCGGCCTCGTCCAGGCGATGGAACATGCCGACATGGACGGCTTTGCCGAGCGTGCGGCCGACTGGCTGGAAGACCGGCTCGATCTTGCCGCATGTCTCAGTCTGGCCGGGACGGCCCGGGGGCCGCGCGCTCCCGTGCAGGGGGCGGCGCGCCCTCTGGCCCCGCTCGGACAGCGCATCGCGCTGGCGCAGGATGCGGCCTTCGCCTTCGCCTATCCCCATCTCATCGATGGTTGGCGGGCGGCGGGGGCACAGATCATCCCCTTTTCGCCGCTGGCCGACGCGCCGCCCGATGCGGATGCCGATGCCGTCTACCTGCCGGGCGGCTATCCGGAACTTCATGCCGGACGGCTCGCCGCCAATCGGCGCTTTCGTGTGGGAATGGAGGCGGCTGCCGCACGCGGCTGCCGCATCTACGGCGAGTGCGGCGGCTACATGATGCTGGGAACAGGCCTTGTCGACGCGGCGGGGCAGCGCCACGCCATGCTCGGCCTCCTGCCGCTGGAAACGAGCTTTGCCGCGCGGCGGCGGCATCTGGGCTACCGCAAGGCGCGCCGCCTGGGAGACGTCTTGCCGTGGGGGCCCTGCGTGATGGCGCATGAGTTCCACTATGCAAGCATCCTGTCGGAGGGCGCGGACGGAACGCCGCCTTTGTTTGCGGCGCAGGATGCACAGGGGCAGGATCTCGGCCCGATGGGGCTGCAGCGTGACCGCATTGCCGGCTCCTTCCTGCATGTCATCGACGAGGCACGCGCATGACGGAGGCAGCCTTCCTGCACGGCGGCGCGCTCGACGCCGCCATGCAACGCTACGGTGGCGCGCGGCAGGACTGGCTCGACCTGTCGACCGGCATCAACCCGGTGCCTCCGCCGCTGCCGGCCCTGTCGCCGGACGCCTGGGCGCGGTTGCCGGAAGCCATGGACGAGGAGCGGCTGCTATCGGCCGCGCGCAGCTTCTACGGCCGGGGCGAGGCCATCGTGGCGGCGCCCGGCAGCCAGGCACTCATCAGCGCCTGGCCGCGGCTCTTTGCGCCACGCCGGGCCGCCGTTCTCTCGCCCACCTATGGGGAGCACGCCGCCAGCCTGCGCGCGGCGGGCCATGCGGTCCTTGAGATCGCCGATCTCGACGCCGTGCCGGACGATGTCCGGCTCCTCGTCGTCGTCAATCCCAACAATCCGGACGGGCGGTTGAGCGATCCGGCGCAGCTGCGGGCGCTTGCCGGGCGCCTTGTGCGCCGGGGCGGGCTGCTTGTCGTGGACGAAGCCTTCATGGATGCGACACCGGAGCAGAGCCTGGCGGGCGAGGCGGTGGAGGGGTCCGGGCTTCTGGTGCTCAAATCCTTCGGGAAGTATTTCGGCCTGGCCGGGCTGCGCCTCGGCTTTGCCTTTTGCGGCGCAACGCTGGCGGGCCGGCTGTCCACGCAGTTCGGGCCCTGGGCCGTGTCGGGACCGGCGCTCGCCATCGGGGCGGCGCTTCTTCAAGCCGAAGCACAGACCGGGCATATCCGCGCCGATCTGCATGCGCAGGCCCGGCGCACGGCAGAGGTGCTGCAATCGGGCGGACTGACGGTTCGGGCGATGACGCCCTTCTTCTGCCTGGTCGATCATGAGGACGCGCATCGGCTCCATCAGGCGCTCGCAGCGCGCCATGTGCTCACGAGGCCCTTCGCCTATGCGCAGCGCTGGCTGCGGATCGGCAATCTGGCCGATGATGCGGCAGCCGATCGTCTGCGGCTGCGCCTGGCGGAACGTCCATGAGCGCGCTCGCCCTCCTGACGGGCACTTTGATCGACAGGGTGGTGGGCGATCCGCCCGGCCTGTGGCGCCGCGTTCCACACCCTGTCGTCCTGTTCGGCGCGGCCATCGGCGCCTGCGACCGGCGCTGGAACCGCACCGACCGCTCCCCATCCTGGCGCCGGCGGGCCGGGGTGCTCACCGTGCTCCTGCTTACGCTCAGTGCCATCCTGGCAGGCCTGGCGCTCGAGGCGTTGTTTTCGCAGCTCGGCGCGCTTGGCCTTGTCCTGCAGGCACTCGTCATTGCCGTGCTTCTGGCGCAGCGCAGCCTGGCCGAGCATGTGCGCGCCGTCGAGCGCGGGCTCGGCCGCTCGCTGGAAGAGGGCCGGGCGGCCGTGTCGATGATCGTCGGGCGTGACCCGAACCAGCTCGACCGACCCGCCATCTGCCGGGCGGCTATCGAAAGCCTGGCCGAGAATGCGTCCGACGGCGTTGTGGCGCCCTTTCTTTATGCCGCGTTCTTCGGCCTGCCGGGGATCCTCGCCTACAAGATGGTCAATACGGCCGATTCCATGATCGGCCATCTCGACGACCGGTACCGGCATTTCGGCTGGGCTGCGGCACGGCTGGACGATGTCCTGAACTGGCTGCCCGCCCGGGCGAGCGCGGCGGCCTTCGCCCTCCTGTCCCGCTCACGCGCGGCCTGGCAGGCGGCGCGGCGTGACGGGCCGCAGCACCGGTCCGTCAATGCCGGCTGGCCGGAGGGTGCCATGGCCGGGGCGCTGGGCCTGGCGCTGGGCGGTCCGCGCCGCTACGGCGCGCTCGTCGTGGATGCGCCGTTGATCAACGCCACCGGGCGGCGCGATGCCACGCTGGACGATATTGCGCAGGCGCTCCGCCTGTTCCGGCGGCTGTGCAACCTCCTCCTCGCGCTTGCGCTGGTCCTGGTGCTCATTGCGCTAGGCTGAGAGGGCTAGCCCTGCCAGAATGGCGATTTCCAGGAGTTGTTGCAACGCGCCGAGCGTATCGCCGGTCTGGCCGCCGAGCCGGCGCAGCAGCACGGCGCGGAAGCCGGCACAGGCACCGAGTGCCAGAACGAGGGCAAGGCCCACCCCGGCGGCACCCGCCGCCGTCCAGCCAAGGATTACAAGGCCGAGTGCGGCGGCGCACAGTGCGGCCCGGCTGGTCCGGGTGTCCGGCCGGCCCTGTCCGTGGGCGATGCCATCCGCGCGCGCGGGTGGCAGCGCGTGCCACAGCGCCACCATGCCGCCGCGGCTCGCGGCCGCGGCCGCCAGAAGCGCCGCCGCGCCGCCCGCCGCCGATGCTTGTGCGATCTCTGCCAGAAGCGCCACGCGCAAGAGGACGGACAGGATCAGCGCGAGGCCCCCATAAGTGCCGAGGCGGCTGTCCTTCATGATCTCCAGCGCGCGGGCGCGCGGATGATGGCCAAAGAGCCCGTCGGCCGTATCGGCCAGCCCGTCCTCGTGGAGCGCACCGCTGATCAGGATGCCGAGCGTCACGGCCAGCAGCGCCGCCGTAACCGGCGACAGGCCGGCCGCCACGGCCGCCCAGAGCAAGAGGGCGCCCGGCAGGGCGATCAGGCATCCGGCAAGGGGAAAGGCGGCAGCGTCGGCGGCAAGCGGATGCGGCTCGCCGGCAAAGGCGTCTGCGCTAACCGGATAGCGGCTCAGAAAGGCGAGCGTGCGCCGCAGTCTGGCAAGCGGGCGGTTCATGCCGGTTCGTGACGCTCCCATCTGGCGTTGCGGGTTGGCGGAAGTGGTTTGCGTCCGCCCTGTCGATTGCCTATCACCGGCAGCGTTCTATTGCATTCCCTACAAAGAGCGAGTCCCATGTCGGCCACCGGTCTCCCCTTCGATGACATCCGCGCCCTCCTGCGCCAGATGCCGCAACAGGACGGCCGTGCCCGCCACGATGCGCGGCACCGGCAGGAAAGCCTGACCAAGCCCTCGGGCGCGCTCGGCCGGCTCGAGGATATTGCCGAGTGGATGGCGGCCTGGCAGGGTCATGCCCCGACCGTGAACCGCCCGGTCGTCGCGGTCTTTGCCGCCAATCACGGTGTGGCCGCGCGCGGCGTTTCCGCCTACCCGCCGCAGGTGACGCAGCAGATGGTGGAGAACTTCGCGGCCGGCGGGGCGGCGATCAACCAGCTTTGCGCCACCTTCGACCTGGGGCTGAAGATCTTCGACCTGGCGCTCGATCATCCGACCGGCGACATCACCCAAGAGGCCGCCCTGTCCGAGCGGGACTGCGCCGCCACCATGGCCTACGGCATGGAATGCCTGGCGGGCGAGCCGGACCTTCTGTGCATCGGCGAAATGGGGATCGGCAATACGGCCGTGGCCGCAGCGCTCCTGACCGCGCTCTATGGCGGCACGGCCGAGGAGTGGGTTGGCCCGGGCACCGGGCTCGATGCGGAAGGGATGCGCCACAAGGCGGCGCTGGTCCAGGAAGCGGTGGATCTGCACCGCAACCACGTGTCCGATCCGCTGGAGGCGCTGCGCCGCCTGGGCGGGCGTGAGATCGCGGCCATGGCGGGCGCCATACTGGCGGCGCGCATGCAGCGTGTCCCGGTGATCGTGGATGGCTTCGTGGCCACCGCCGCGGCGGCCGTCCTGTACCGCCTGGACCCGGCCTCTCTGGATCACTGCCTGTTCGGCCATGTTTCGGCGGAGCCGGGGCACCAGCGTATCCTGCAGGCCATGGGCAAAGTGCCGCTTTTGGCGCTCGGCATGCGGCTGGGCGAGGGGACGGGCGCGGCCCTGGCGGCTGCGATGGTCAAGGCGGCAGTGGCCTGCCACAACGGCATGGCGACCTTCGCCCAGGCCGGCGTCACCGACCGGCCGGCCGTTTGAGGGTGCCTATTCCTCGTCGGCCGGCTTGTAGTTGATGAACAGCGTGAAGATGCCATAGGCCGCGATCGCCAGGGTGATCGCGCCCCAGAGCTGCTGCCCGTTCCACCATTCGACCGCCGACCAGGCAAGGCAGATGCCGACGATCAGCACGCGGCGCCAGAGCGGTCGAAAGAAGGGGTGGTTGCTGTCGCGATACATGAACCGTCCTCTATGGCGTGCGGCGCAGGTTGGCCGGCACCGCAGCCGGGCCTGTGGCGATGGGCCGTTGCTCGGTCGCCGCGCGGGGCGCGGGAGCGCCTGCTGCGCGACTGACCGCCTGCCACCAATCCAGGTAGCGCGCAAGCGCGAACTGGATGGAGAGGCCCAGGACGACGATCGCCGTGTCGTAGGCAAGCGTCGTTTCGTTGCCGAAGCGCAGCGCCTGCGCCCAGAGCGACAGGAAGGTGCCGACCGCAAAGACGGGCAGCGAGTGGCGGCCGAGCATGGTGAAGGGATTGTCCCGCCCGACACGGCTGAAGGCCGAATGCGCCGGTGCATGCGCGAAAACGTAGACGAGCGCGGCCAGATGCAGAAGACGCGGCACCGAAGCGAAGGTCTTGTCGAAGCCGACGAAAAGCGAGGGGAGCGGAATCATCCGCTCGAGAGACCACCATCCGAAGCCGATGAAGGCCCAGGAAAAGGCAAGATAGCCGAGCGCCGCAATGTAGAGCCGGGGGTAGTAGGCAACGGCCGCACGCCCGCGCATCTTCTCGAAGCCGCAATAGAGGCCGGCGGCGAAGATGAGCTGCCAGGCGAGCGGATTGAAGAACCAGCCGCCGGGATTGGGATAGTTCGGAATGTTGATCCGCACGAGCCCGACGACGAGCCAGGTGACGGCCGAGCCTGCCAGCATGCCCTTCAGCCCGACGGCCCGGATCGCATAGAGCATGACCGGCAGAAGCAGGAGCAGCACGCAGTACATGGGCAGGATGTTGAGATAGCCGAGCTGGTTGCCGAGCGTGGCGATGCCGTAGAGGGCGTCGAGCGGCTGGGTCAGGAGCGTGCCGAGCCCGATCTCCCGCAGCACGGCCCCCTTGCCGCGCGCCAGGGCGAACCAGATGAAGAGCGAGAGGATCGCCATCGTCAGCGCGATGTGGACGAGGTAGAGCACCCCCGCCCGCCGCGCCGCCTTCAGCGCGGCCACAAGGGGGGAGCCCTGGAGGAACGGTCGGCCATAGGCATAGGCGCTGGCAAAGCCGGCCAGATAGACGAACAGTTCGGCCGAATCCGAAAAGCCGAAATTGCGGCTTGTATAGTTTTCCCACAGCACGCCGGGAATGTGGTTGACGAAGATCATCACCAAGGCGATGCCGCGGAAAAAATCCACCCGGTAGTCTCTTTCCGGACGGAAAGAGACATCTGCATGATGCGTCATGGATGCATTGACCTTCAGCCTCTGGCGGCCGTCTCGACCTTTACGGTCCGCGAGTCCCTTCGCGGTTGAGATAGTGTCTTCTGTTCGCCGGCAAGGCGTTGGCGCCAGGCTTCTGAGGCGCGGATCACGGGTTCGGGAGCGATCTCGAACGGCGTGGCGAAGATCGACATGGCGCGTGCCTTGTCGCCCAGAGTCGGGTCCCCCGTGAAGGAGATAAAGAAGGGCGCGACGAGCAGCGGGAGCGCGATCGGCAGGACCCACAGGAAGAGATTGATCGCATAGATGAAGGTCGTCACCAGGAGCAGCGCCCCGACGATCACCATCCACCAGCTCGCCGCGAAGGCGGTCGAGAGCGGCAGCCCCTCATCGTCGCGATCCGTCGATGGCCACCCGCTGTCACGCGCCATCAAGATTTCGGCAACGGCCTTGGACTGGAACAGCATCATGATCGGCGCGAGCGCGCTGGTCAGGATAAGCTCGCAGGTCGCGCCCATCAGGACGGCGATGCTGCCGCCGAAGCGGGCCGCCCGGTGCGAAAAGGCCGTGCGGAAAGCGATCAGCGTCTTGGGCAGGAGCAGCAGCGTGAAAATGCCGAGCAGGAGCAGGAGCGCCTTGGTCGTCTCCGGCCGGGGGAAGACCGGAAAGAGGCTGTCGCCCGGGAAGTAGTTCGGCGCTGGCGCCAGGATCGGATCCAGCATGGAGACGATCAGGAAGACGAGCCATATGGGCGAGGCGGCATAGGCCATGATCCCGCTGATCATGGCAACGCGGCTCCAGAAGGCGATGCGCGGTGCCGCCACCAGGCGACCGTGCTGCAGATTGCCCTGGCACCAGCGGCGATCCCGCTTGGCATATTCGATGAGGTTCGAGGGTGCTTCCTCGAAGGAGCCTTCCAGCTCGGGATCCACACGCACCTTCCAGCCGTCGCGCGCCAGAAGCGCAGCCTCGACGAAATCGTGGCTGAGGATATGGCCACCGAAGGGCGGCTGGCCCGACAGATGCGGCAGGCCGCAGCTCTGGGCGAAGGCACGCGTCCGGATGATGGCGTTGTGGCCCCAGAACGGGCCTTCGCGGCCCTGCAGGGCGGCGATCCCGCGTGAGAAGAAGGGCGAGTATAGGGCTGCCGAGAATTGCAGCGCCCGGCCGAACAGAGTGCGCCGGTTGATGATGAGCGGCTGCGTCTGCAGGAGGGCCAGCTCGGGATCGTCGTCCATGCGGGCGACCATCTCGACCATCGTCTCCGGCCGCATCAGGCTGTCGGCGTCCAGCACGAGCATATAGGCATAGGCCCCGCCCTGCTGGGTGACGAATTCGGCGATGTTGCCAGCCTTGCGGTTGGTGTTCTTTTCCCGGTGGCGGTAATAGAGATGGGTTCCCGTCTCCAGCGCGCCGGCCACTTCGAAGACGGCGCGGCGTTCCGCTTCCACCGCTTCCGGCTTGGTGGAATCGGACAGGATCAGGACGTCGAACCCATCGAGCCGCCGGATCCGCCGAAGGCCCTCGATCATGGCGGCGACACGCGCCATGACGGCGGCCGCGTCCTCGTTATAGACGGGCATCAGAATTGCGGTGCGGTTGGATGAGACGGGGGCCAGGACGCCCGCGCGCCGCGTCGGCCGGGTGCGGGAAAAGAAAATGCCCGCCACGGCGGTGTTGAAGCCCCAGGCGAGCCACATGCAGCAGACGATCAGAAGCACGATCTGCGCAAAATGCAGCCATGTGGCCCCGTTGGCCGTGATGACGGTCGCGAAAAGGAAGCCGGCCAGCACCGCAAGCGCAAGCGCCACCAGCGCGAAGATGAGTCTGCCTAGGACGACCAAGTGCTCTTAAATCCGATGTTCCGGGCGCGTAACGCCGACGCGCGAGGTTATGGACCTTCAATCGTGCGAAGTCACGCCGTAATGCGACCGCAGGATGGGCTGCTCGGGCATGTCCAGCCTGCCGCGCGGCGGCGGCAGAACCAGCTTGCGCAGAAAGGCCAGCGCCTTGCGCTTGCCGAGCCGGGCCGCCAGCAGGACCACCTCCGGCTCCGGCCCGTGGCGCTTCTCGAAGGCCAGCCGTTCCACGATGGCCGCACGTACCTCATCCTCGGAGAGGTCCGGCCGGCCGACGAGAATGCCGGCCGGGATATCGGGAACCGTCCCGTGCAGACCCGCGCTCGCGCCCGTACCCGTGCCCGTCATGTCGGCCGGATGCGCGGCGATCATTGCCCGATCCACTGGTAGAGCCAGGTTTCGCTGACCACGCGGCCGCCGACGGCCAGCTTGGCCCGCAACTCGACCGGCGCGTTATCCAGCTTTTCCAGTTCGAGCGACAGGCGCCACCCGCCGCCCGGCAGGCGGTTGACGCCCACATGCTCGATGCGCGCATTGGCTGGCACGTCCACGATGGGCTCGACCACCGATCCGGCCGGCATGTTGGCCGCCGTGCCGCCATCGAAATTGATCTCGAAGCGGCGGGTGCCGATATCGCCCGTATGGGCGGCATTGCCGCCCAGCCCGGCGAAGCTGCCCAGGACGACGGCGACGTCGCTGCGCATCTCCTCGAGCATGCCCCAGCGCATGCGGTAGCGGAACTCGTACTGGCTGCCGGCCTCCGGCCGCTCCTCCGGAACCCAGAAGGCGACGATATTGTCGTTCACCTCGGACTCGGTCGGGATCTCCACGAGCTGCACCACGCCGCGGCCCCAATCACCCTGCGGCTCGATGATGAGCGAGGGGCGGACCTCGTAGCGGGCCTCGACATCCTGGTAATGGTCGAACTCACGGTCGCGCTGGAGAAGGCCGAACCGGCGCGGCGACGACTCGCCGAAATAGGACAGGGCCAGCTCGGTCGGGTTCTTCAGGGGGCGCCAGAGACGCTCGCCATTCACGCGCTCGATGAACAGCCCGTCGCTGTCGTGCACCTCCGGACGGAAGTCCTCCCGCTCGGGGTGGTCGTTCTCTCCGAAGAAGTACATGGAGGTCAGCGGGGCGACGCCGAGCCGTTCCACGGGCTGGCGGAAATAGAGACGTTTGGTAACGTCGATCACCGTTTCCGCGCCCGGCCGGATCAGGAAGGAATAGGCGCCCGTCACGCTCGGGCTGTCCATTTCCGCGAAGATCTGGATCGTGCGATCGCCTTCCTTGGGCTGGATCAGGTAGAAGGCCGAGAAGCGGGGGAATTCCTCCGCCACGCTGGTGGCGGTGTTGAGCGCGAGGCCGCGCGCGGACAGGCCGTAGCGATTGCCCATGCCCAGCGCACGGAAGTAACTGGCGCCCAGGAAGGACACCAGCTCGTCGAAGCGATCGGGCCGGTCGAGCGGATAGTTCAGCCGGAAGCCGGCAACGCCCGGGAGCTGGAGGTTCTGATAGAGCTCGGCATCCAGCGGCGCGAGGAATTCGAAATCCGAGCCGGAGAAGGGATAGAGCGAAAAACGCGTCCCGTCGCCGATCAGGACGCGGGTCGTCACCTTGTAGAGGAAGCCCGGGAAATAGGCCTGAAGGTGGAAATTGAACGGATCGTTCGCCCAGACGGTGCGGTCGCGCCGGAACAGGATGCGGCGATAGCCGTCGTAATCCAGGTCCTGGATCGGCTGCGGAAGATCGTTGGGCGGCCCGGCATAGGGCTGTGCGGCGCGGTTGCGCATGGCTTCGGACAGGGCATCGAAGCTGAAATTGTTCAGATCGACCACGGTCGGGTCGGCCGGCGGGGGAGCCTCCGGCGCCGGGGCCGGGGCAGCATCGGGTGGCGGCGTTTCCTGCGTGGGGACCGGCTCGGCGGTCTGCGCATAGGCGCGCCCGGCCAGAATTGCCGTCATGATGCCGCCGAGGCCATAGCCCATGGCGGCGCGTCGCGTGGTCGAGAACGGGGAATTCAAGGGATCGAGATTCTTCTTCCGGGATCGTGATGTGAGCATACGCAAAAACGCCGATTGTTCCAGCACCCTACGCGGTGTTGGGCGCACCATACATAAAGCTCATGAACGGCTTCTGAACCGTTTGAACCATCATTGGGCGAAATTTACGGCGGATTGCGATGCGAAAAGGTCAGCGATGCCGGCGAAGCTTGGTGGCGAGGAGCGTTTCCATGCGGTTCATCGCCGTGGCGAGCGTATCGGCCTCTTCCACGGTCATGGCCCCGGCCAGTTCCTTTTCGAGGCGCGCCCAGACGGCTTCGACGCGCGGACGGATTTCCAGTCCGGCCTGCGTCAGCACGACCATGGTGCGGCGTGCATCCTCGCTGCTCACGGTGCGCTGCACCAAATTCTTGTCGACGAGCCGATCGAGCATCTTGGATACGGTGGACGGCCGCACGGCGATCCGGTCGGCAAGCTCCGACACGCTGATTGCGCGGCCCGGCTCCAGCCCGGCGACAAGCTGGTCCTGTCCGAGATGAAGGTCGATCTCTGCCAGCATCAGCGTCAGGAACGCGCGGGTCGACTTGGAAATCGACAGAAGCGAACGCACCAGCGGCAGGTCGCTCGGCTCGGGATCAGCAGCGCTCGTTCCCGAACGGTTCGCCCGGAGAGGGTATGAAAGTTCATCCATGAGCGATCTATAGAAGCCGGGGAGGGGAAGTTGCATTTAACGGCTTAAATCCTGCCGACTCGCGGGCCAATCGAATAAAGCTTTGACGGGCACCTATTGCCGGCTCACAATTCCAGGGTGAAAGCATGAAATATCATAACGTTACATCGTCCGGCCTGTGGTCATCGGCTCGCGAGTTCATGCGCAGATGAAGAGTTGTCTGGTTGCCAAGCTTTCGCACTATCTCGACCTGACGCGGGAGGAGAGCCGTTTCCTGGCGACGATGGAGGGGCGCACGGAGCGCTACCCGCGGCGCCGGCCCATCATCGCCGGCAATGCAGAGTTTTCGGATATCTATGTCGTGCGTCAGGGGTGGCTCTACGCCCATACGACGGACCTGGAAGGAGACCAGATCGTCACCGAACTGTTTCACCCCGGCGATGTGGTCGGCGTCAGCCAGCTCGGCTGCGCACAATCGACCCTCGTCTACACGGCCGCGACGGATGTCGAACTGTGCCCTTTTCCCAAGGCCGGGCTGCGGGAGGCTTTCGCCAACTATCCTCGGATCGCGGCCCTGTTCTTCACGTTCGTATCGCTGGAGCGGGTATCGATGATGGATCGGCTGCGGGCCGCCTCCAGCATGAATGCACGCGACCGCGTCGCCCTGTTCCTGATGCAGTGCCGCGCGCGCCAGCGCATTGCCGGCGCGCTCGAGGGCGGGGCCTTCGTCAATCCGCTGTCGCAGGAGCTGATCGGCGATGTGGTCGGATTGTCGGTCGTCTCCGTCAACCGCGCCTTGCGCCTGCTCGAGGAACAGGGTCATCTGCGGCGCGACGGGCGCGTGATGGAGCTTCTCAACCCGGAGCGGCTCGGCTACGAAATCGACTTCGTCGACCGCATGTACCAGATCGACGCGAGCTGGTTTCCGGAAGCCGCGAGCGCCTGATCCACCGCGCGAAGGGGAGGAAGAACCACATGGCGGACATCCGCGTCATCTGCGCCATCGGGCAGAGCGGTCAGATCGGACTGAACGGCGTTCTGCCGTGGGAGGGGGCGCGCGAGCGTCCCTTCGTGGAGGATGTGGAGCGATTCTTCGAGATCACGCGGGGGCACGTCCTGATCGCCGGTCCGCGCACAGTGGCATCCTTTCCCGACTTTGCCCGGTCGGACCGCACCATCGTGGAGATCCGCTCACACGAAGACCCGGCAACGGTCCTGTCGCGCTTTTCCGACCGGGTCGTCTATATCGGCGGCGGGCCGGCGGTGTGGGACGTCTATGCGCCCTTCGTCCGGCACTGGGACGTCAATCGTATGCCATATGACGGGCCGGCAGATCGCTGGTTCAACCCGCAGTGGCTCGTGGCGTCCGGATCCGCGCTGTAAAATTGGCGAGTATCTCCATCCCGTGTGGTGTCAGCACGGATTCGGGATGGAACTGGATGCCGTAGGTCGGGTGAAGGCGGTGGGTCAGCGCCATGATCTCGCCCTCCGGCGAGCGCGCATCCACCACCAGCGCCTCGGCCATGACGGGCGTTTCCTGCACGATCAGCGAGTGGTAGCGGCCGGCTTGCGCCAGATCGGGTACGCCCTGGAAGAGGTTGTGCCCCGTATGATGCAGGGGTGAGGCCTGGCCATGCAGCGGGCGCCCGGCATGGGTGACCACCCCGCCGAAAGCCGCGCCGATGACCTGATGCCCGAGGCAGACGCCCAGGATCGGCAGCCGCCCGGACAGCTGCGTGACGAGATCGATCGATATGCCGGCTTCACGCGGGGTGCAGGGCCCGGGCGAGATGACGATGGCGTCCGGCGAAAGGGCCAGGATCCCCTCGATGTCCGTGCCGTCGTTGCGCAGAACGGTGACGTCCTCGCCCAGACGTTCCAGGTAGCGCGCCAGGTTGAAGACGAAGCTGTCGTAATTGTCGATCATCACGATCATGCGTCGTCTCCGAAGGCGGCCAGAAGGCGTGCCGCCTTGGCCAGGCTTTCGTCGCGCTCGGCCTCCGGGTCGGACAGGATGGTGATGCCGCCGCCGGCCGACAGCGCTACGCTTTCCGGCGTGAAGCTGGCGGTTCGGATGGCGATGTTGAGGTCCATCCGCCCGTCAAAGCCGATATAGCCGATGCTTCCGCAATAGACGCCGCGCCGCTGCTGCTCGATCTGCGTGATGATATCCATGGCCCGGATCTTCGGCGCTCCGGTGATCGATCCGCCCGGAAAGGTGGCGGCGAGGAGGTCGAGCGCGGTGAGCCCGGGGCGCAACCGGCCCTCCACCACGGAGACGAGGTGGTGGACGGAGGCGTAGGTCTCGACCTGGCAGAGGGCCGGAACCTCGACGGAGTCCGGCGTGCAGACGCGGGACAGATCGTTGCGCAGAAGATCCACGATCATCACGTTCTCGGCGCGGTCCTTCACCGAGGCCGCAAGAGCGCGCGCCGCCGCGCGGTCGGCCGCCGGTGCCGCGGCCGGATCGGCCGGTCGGCGCGCCGTGCCCTTGATCGGGCGCGTCTCCACCCGGCCCTCCACCAGCGACAGGAAACGCTCGGGAGACGAGGAAATGAGCGTCTCGCCCGGCATTTCGAGGTATGCCGCGAAGGGCGCCGGGTTGAGCGTGCGCAGCCGGGCATGGAAGGCCAGGGGATCGTAGCCGGGCGGCAAGTGGTGGGTGAAGGTCTGCGCGATGTTGGCCTGGTAGATATCCCCCTCGCGGATATAGGCGCGCACGCGGTTCACGGCCGCCCGGTACGCGTCGGGCGAGAGGTTCGAGGTAAAGTCCCGCAGGGGCGGATTGTCCGGCAGGGGCGGCGGCGCGTCGGACAGGGCGGCGGCCAGCGCGTCGAACTGGCGTTCGGCTTCCCGGTGCCGATGCTCGGCAGGTGCGCTCGCATCGAGCGCGGCATTGAAGCCGGCGCTCGATGCGACGACAGCGCCGGTCGCATGATCGAATGTCACGACGGCGCCATACAGGCCGAAATGGGCGAGCCGCGTGTCGGGGCGAAGGTCCGGCGGCGCGACGAGGCGTTCCAGCCGATGGGCGAGGTCGTAGGCGACGTAGCCGATCGCCGCGCCGGGCATCCATCCGTCGGTGGATGCCGTCCGATAGGGCCGCAGCGCAGCCTCCAGCCTGTCGAGCCCGCCATCGGCCAGCCGGATATCGACCCGCGCGAAGGGCGCGGCCGCGGCAAAGGAGCGTTGCGACAGGGGCGAGTCCGGCTGGGCGCTGTCCAGGAAGGCGAGGCCGCCGAGCGGACGCATGCGGCGGGCCGCCTCGAAGGGCGATATGGCGGGCAGACGGCGCGTCCACATGCGGAGTGTCAGTCCACGACGACGATGTGCAGCGTGGCGGGGCCATGCACGCCGATGACGAGGCTTCCCTCGATATCGGTGGTGCCGCTCGGCCCCGTCACGATGACGAGGTTGCGGCTGGCGGCCAGATCCGCCGTTGCCAGCGCATCGTCCAGGAAGGGGACGATGCCCGAGGCCGGCACGGCCACGATGTGATGCAGCGGAAGGAAAGCGTCGAGGATCGGCATGTCCGGGCCCGAGCGCAGCACGAGGCTGGCCGTCTCGGCGATGGCCGTCCGGGCGAGCGACAGGGATACGCCATCGTTGACGGCCTCGTCCCGCGCGATGCCCGCGCCGGCGAAGTCGAGTTCCGCCAGTTCGGCGACGGGTTGGATCTTCAGGCGTGGCGGGCGCCCGAGCGCGTCCAGGCGGGCACGGACCGCGGCGGGCAGCGCCGCCATTCCGGCGATCCGTTCCACGGATGCGCCGGGGGGCAGGCGGCCGACCGCATCCATGAAGCGGGTCGTCAGATCGCCCTGCGCGGCCGGCGGGCGCACACTCTGCGGATCTTCGAGAAGCGCAGCCGCCTCGGCGCGGATCGTGTCGGCCGAACGGGCGGGGCCCAGCGCGGCATCGATGCGCCGCAGGATCGCGTTGCGTGCGCTCATGGCCGGCTTTCCTGCTTGCGGGCTGCATGTTGCGACAGGAACGATGGTGCGTCCGGCGCCGGCATGTCGCGGTGGGCCGTCCATCCCGCGCCTGCCAGCGGCAGGCGGGCAATGCGGCCCGCCTTGCGGCCCATCAGCCGCAGGGCAAGGTTGGCGGTGCGGGTCGCCAGGCGGTAGAGGCGCGGATGGGCGGCAAGGAAGACCCAGGCGCCGACCCCCGTCCGCACGCTGAGCGGCTCCAGCCCCTCGCGCCAGCTCCTGTCCCGCCAGCCCTTGATCAGGGTGGGCAGCGGTATGTCGACGGGGCAGACCTCGCGGCAGCGCCCGTTCAGGGTGCAGGCGCCGACAAGGTCGCGGGAGCGTTCCAGCCCGTCGAAGACCGGCGTCAGCACCGCGCCCATGGGGCCAGGATAGGTGCCGCCATAGGCGTGGCCGCCGATCTGGTTGAAGACGGGGCAATGGTTCATGCAGGCGCCGCAGCGGATGCAGCGCAGCATATCGCGCAGGGCCGGATCGGCCAGCATGCGCGTGCGGCCGTTATCCACCAGGACGATGTGGAACTCCTGCGGGCCGTCGAGATCGCCCTCGCGGCGCGGGCCCGTGTGGAAGGTCGTGTACTGCGTCAGGGCCGCACCCGTCGCCGAGCGCACGAGAAGGCGCAGCATGGTCGCCGCATGCGCGGCCGAGGGGATGAGCTTCTCGATGCCGGCGGTGACGATATGGACGCGCGGCGGCGTCGTCGTCATCTCGGCATTGCCTTCGTTGGTCACGGTGCAGACCGAGCCCGAGTCGGCGACGAGGAAGTTGGCGCCGGAAATGCCGATATCGGCGTTCAGGAACTTGACGCGCAGATGCCGCCGGGCCGATGCGGCCATGGCTTCCGGCGTTTCCTCACCGTGCGGATCCTGGTGGGCGACGCGGAACAGCTCGGAAATCTGCTCGCGCGTCTTGTGCAGGGCCGGCCAGATGATGTGGCTCGGCCGCTCGCCCGCCAATTGCACGATATGTTCGGCAAGGTCGGTCTCGACCCGCTCGATCCCGGCCTCTGCCAGGGCATGCGGCAGGCCGATCTCTTCGCCCAGCATGGATTTGGACCGGGTCACGCTGCGTGCCCCGGCCTCCTGGCACAGGCGCACGACCAGATCAGCCGCCTCGTCCGCCGTCTGCGCATAATGCACCTTGGCGCCGCTGGCCCGGGCGTTGCGCTCGAACTCCACGAGGTAGTGGCCGAGATTGGCCACCACATGGTCCTTGATGGCCTTGCCGCGTGCCCTGGCTACCTCGAAATCCGGCCACAGGCCGACGATGGCGGCCCGCTTGCTGCGCGCCGTGCCGGTGGTGCGATCGATGGCGACCTTCAGCAGGCGGTCCGACAGGGCGGTGCCGGAACGTTGCTTGAAGTCCGGCAGGGGCGTCGCCGCGCTCATCGCCCGTCGCTCCCATGGCCGATGGCCGGGCGGTCCGTGGCGCCGGCCAGGACCTCGACCGTGTGGTAGACGCGCACGTCCGAGCCGCGGCGCTGGAGCTTGCCGGCCATGTTCATCAGGCAGCCCAGATCGCCGCCAAGCAGCATGCGCGCCCCCGTGCTTTCGATCGCATCTGCCTTTTCCCCGACGATGGCGTTGGAGATGGCAGGATATTTGACGCAGAAGGTGCCCCCGAAGCCGCAGCAGACATTGGCATCGGGCAAGGGGCGCAGTTCCAGCCCCTCGACGGCCGCCAGGAGCTGGCGGGGCTGGGCGGATATGCCGAGCTCCCGCAGGCCGGAACAGGTGTCGTGATAGGTGGCGGTGGTGCGCAGCGCCGGCGGTTGCGGGCTGAACTTCAGAACATCGGTCAGGAAGGACAGGACCTCATGCGTCCGGCCCGCCAGGGCCGTGGCCCGCCGCTGCCATTCCGGCTCGTCCTTCAGGCTTTCCGGCCAGGTGTGGATGATGGTCGATGCGCAGGAGCCGGACGGTAGGACCACGTAGTCATAGGGCTCCAGAAGCGCGATCTGCCGTTTGGCGAGGCGCGCTCCTCCCTTTTCATCGCCCGAATTGAAAGCCGGCTGGCCGCAGCATGTCTGGTCCAGCGGCACCGCCACATCCGCCCCGGCCGCTTCCAGAAGCGCGATCGTGCAGTCGGCGATGGTCGGGCGCATTACATTGACGAGGCAGGTGACGAACAGCGCGACGCGCGGCCGCCGGTCTGTGGCAGTGGGGCTGGTCGGAAAGCGGTCGGGATCGGACATGGCTGGCAGGACACTCGCAACGATCGATGGCGGGCCGCCCGCCGGGCGGCGCAACCGCGCGCCTTCAGAACTAGTGCCTTTCGACGGCAATTGGAACCATTCCGCATTCGCCCCGGCGCAAGGGCCCACGCGAAAATGTGATGCTGCGCTGCACTGTTGCCACAACTGCCTTATAATCAGTTCTACGGACTATCGCGGTCGGCCCGATGGGCTGGCCATCCCTGCCACGGCACCCGAGTAAGGGCACAAGCCCGGAACGCGGCGCTGCGGCCCCCGACGGTTACGGAGGGACAAAGGATGACGGCGACGACCCATCCTGACCGGGCGCCAGGCAAGCTGGACCCCGTCGTCTCGGAGCGGATCCGCATTGCGCGGACGATCTGCATTTTCCTGATGATGTTCGTGCATGTGCAGGCCGGGGTGGCCGACGATGTCAATCAGCGGCCGGCGGATGACTGGTTCGATATCGTCTACTTCATCCTCACGCGGATTTTCGGCCTCAGCTCCGTGGCGCTCCTGACCATCGTGTCGGGTTATCTGATCGTCTCGACACTGCACAAGCTCGGCGCGGTGCCCCTGATCCGGTCCAAGGCCCGCACGCTCCTGGTGCCGCTGGTCGCCTGGAACCTCGTCATGCTGGGTTGCCTTGCCGCCTACGGCGTCCTGACCGGCAAATGGGACGCCATGCCGGCGCTGGAGGCCCTGCCGCTCGCCGACGCGCTCCTGGCGCTGACGCAGTGGCCGCAGGTGGTTCCGCTCTGGTTCCTTCGCGATCTCTTTGTCTGCTGCCTCTTGTCGCCGCTGCTCCTTTGGGGCCTGCGGCGCGCCCCGCTGGCGAGTTTCGGCGCCGTGGCAGCCTTCGCCTTCCTGGGCGATGGCGCCCTGGTCCTGCAACGGCCCCCCATGCTTCTGTTCTTTGCTGCCGGCATGTGGCTGCGCCAGTCGGGCATGGAGCGGGGCGATATCGACCGCCTGTCGCGCCCCATCGCGCTCCTGCTTCTGCCGGTCATCGCCGTCTTCCTGGGGCTCCGGCTCCAACAGGGGAGCATCGCCGCCTACAGCGAAACCGCCTCGACGGCCTTCGACATGGCCCTGCGCTTCAGTATGGCGGCCTTCATGTGGCAGCTGACGATACGCCTGTCGCGCCTGCGGTTCGGCGCGCTGTGCCGTGAGCTCGAGCCTTATGTCTTCTTTGCTTTCTGCAGCCACGCGATTCTGTTCGACTTCGGGCAGATCATCCTGCGCCGGGCCTTCGGCAATTATGGCTCGGACCTCTTCCCCATCACCTTCTTTGCGCTTCCCATCGTCGCCATGGCGACATCGGTGGTGGCGCTGCAGCTTATCCGGGGATGGCCTGGCCTGCTGGCGGTGCTGAATGCCGGACGTCCGTCTCCGGCCTGGCCGCCGCGCCTGGCGGCGCCCGCGCCGGCAAGGGCTTTGCCAGAAGCCCGGCAGCGTAGAACATGAGGAAGGCGCCGACCGTATAGGGCGTCATCACGTCGATCTCGACGAAGGAGCGGATCAGGAACATCGCCATCAGCCCGAACAGGAGGTGCGATGCCCGGTTGCGATTGTCGGACACCAGCCTGCCAAGATGACCCAGGACGGTGCGCAGGATCAGGAAGGCCATAAGGGCTACGCCCACCAGCCCCAGTTCGACATAGAGCTCGATATAGGTGTTGTGGAAATGGAAGCCGCTGCGCGTGGCGATGTAGAATTCGTACCAGAGCCGCTCGGCTTCGCCGAAGCCCTGGACCCAGTAGGCATAGTAGCCGGCGCCGAAGACCGGGTTGAGGTTGCCGGCCGCGATCCCTTCCGACCAGAGATAGGTCCGGCCGGTGAGCGTCGTATCCTTGCCGAAGATGCCGAGGACGGAATCGGCCACTCCGCTGCCGAAGACGACCGGCAGGGCCGCCGCCAGTACGACGATGCCGAGCGCCAGCAGCGCCTTGCGATGGCGGGGCCGGAAGGCGAGGAGCGGCTGGAAGCCGAAGGTGATGGCCAGCGCCGCGACGGTGGCCAGGACCGAGGTGGCCGACTGCGCCGCGAAAAGGCCGTAGCCCGCCATGGGCACGCTGGCCAGGGTAGCGAGCCGCCACAGGCCGCGCTCGCCCAGGATGAACACCGAGGCCAGGGCAAAGTAGATGCCGAGCGAGGCGTAGAGGCCGAGCTGGTTCTTGGACGAAAAGGCGCCGACGAAACTGTAGGTCCCGTCCAGCGCATCGTAGCTGTAATGCCCGAAGATCAGCGAATAGACCATCACCAGCGCGGTGCCGACGACCATGCCGCGCGTCAGGCTGCGGATGGAGACGAGGTTGACCGCCAGAAGCGCGCAGAAGACATGGGTGGCGAACTGGACGCTTGCGCGCGCCGTCACCCCGGGCGCAGCCGACCAGAAGGTGGACAGAAGCGCCAGGCCCACGAAAGCGACGATCCACGGCGTCGAGAGGACACGCCCCAGGACGCGCCGGTAATCGATAAGGATCAGCGGCAGCCAGAGCGCGTAATAGGCCAGGATCGACACCTGGCCGAAGCGGGTGGAATAGGCGAAGACGAAGACCGACAGCGCAGTCGCGCACGTCGCATAGAGGCCGTTGCGCTCGGGATCGATCAGGGATGCCTTGGCTATGCGCATCGCGGCACCGTCAGTTCACGGCCACGGCCGCCATCTCGACCTTCACGACATCGCCCGGCAGGACCGGTTCCATTTCGCCGGCTTCCGTTTCCTGCGCCTGGCCATCGACGGTCCGCACGATCTTGTAGACGATGCGCACATTCTCGTTGAACGGCCCGACGCTGGCGGTCGGCGCCTGCGTCAGCGCTTCCTGGACGAGGTTGCGGCTCGTGCCGATCTGCAGCTCGGCGGAGCGTATGTCGGCCTCGACCTCCTGGCGCTCGCGGGCGATCTCCGCGTCACGGTCGTTTTCCAGGTCGATAGCCGATTGCTGCGCCCGGGCGATCTCCTGGCGGGCCTGGAGAAGCGCGGTCTCGTAGTCGAGAAGGCGCGTCTCGAGCTCGGCCATGGTCCGCTCCACGGACAGGACGCGTGCGTTGACGACGAGGCCCTGGCTCGACAGATCGCCGATCCCGGCCAGTTCCTTGCGCGTCAGCTCGATCTGGCGATTCTGCGCCGTGATCTTCTTCTGCAGGGCCTCGACCTCGCTCGCCAGAAGCCGCTTCAGGTCATCCAGGGCTTCGAGCTGGAGCGTCAGCCGCTTCTGCCGCGTGTCCATGATGGCTTTTTCGTCGGCGATCATGGCGGTGAAGTCGGGCTGGTCGCGCAATTCCTGCGGGGGCTCGAAGGCCGTCTGGTCGGCGGCCTCCGCCTCCAGCCGCGCGCGCTTGACGATCAGGCGGTTGCGCCGGGCCACGGTCACGTCCTGTTCGCCGCTGGCCCGGATGATATCGCGCTCCAGGCGCATATTCCCGTCGGTGGCCCGGCGCAGGCCGCCCGCCAGGCTAACCGCCTTCAGGACGGTGAGGTCCGGATCGTAGGGGTAGCGGCCGGGGGTCTGCGCATCGCCGGCAACGAAGATCGGCCGGAACTCGGCCAGCTCGACCGAGGCGTTGGGGCGGTCCATCAGCCCCAGCGTCTGCTGCAGCTCGGTGCCGATCACGGCGGCGATGTCGGCGGTGCTGCGGCCTTCTGCGGGGATTTCGCCGATAAAGGGCAGGGATATGGTGCCCGAAGGCCCGACGAGATAATCGCCCGCCAGCGCCGTCCAGTCGCGGACCGCGCCCTCCGCGCTCTGCCATTCGACGACGCGGATCCGCAGCTTGTCCATGGGACCGAGCGTGTAACCTCCCTCGGCCTGAGCGCCTCCCGCAGCGCCGAGCGCAAGGATGAGGACGCCGAAGAGACGCACGAAACCGGTCCGCAGCATGAGGGGTGTTCTCCTGGGCAGGCGGCGCTCGGCCGTCATGCGCCGGCGGCGGTCGTCAGTAGCTCCCGCGGGAGGCGACGACGGCCGGCACGGTCTTGATGATGATGGCGAGATCGGTGGCGAGCGACCAGTTCTCGACATATTGTTTGTCGAAGGCGACGCGCGCTTCGTAAGATACGTCGTTGCGCCCGCTGACCTGCCACAGGCCCGTCAGGCCCGGGCGGGAACGCAGGTAGTGGCTGGCGGCCGAACCGTAGAGGTCGAGCTCGGCAGCCACGACCGGACGCGGGCCGACGACAGACATCTCGCCGCGGATGATGTTGATGATCTGCGGCAGCTCGTCGAGGCTGAGCTTGCGCAGGACCTGGCCGACGGCAGTGACGCGCGGATCGTTCTGCAGCTTGCGGGTGGCCTTCCACTCTTCGGCGGCGGCGGGATCCGAAGCCAGATGACGCTGCAGGACCTCGTCCCCGTTCTCGACCATGGTGCGGAACTTGAGGCAATGGAACGTGGCGCCGCCGCGCCCGATGCGCCGGTGGCCGTAGAATATGCTGCCCCCGTCGGACAGCTTCACCAGTGCCGCCAGCATGATGAACAGCGGCGACAGGACGATCAGCCCCGCAACGGAGGCCACGAGATCGAATGAGCGTTTGACCGCGCCTCCGACAGCGCGCAGATCCCCGACGGTTCCGTCGAGGAAGCCTTCCGCTTTTCCAAGGAGCCTATCAGCCGTTCGCATGTTGCCAACTCCGAACCATTGGTGATGAGCGATCCGAGCATACGCGAATTATGTTGCAGTGCAACGGTTTCATGATGTGGCGGCGCAATATTCTCATGAAACCCATAATTCTCATGGTTGGCGGTCGTGCGGTTGCGGGGGGCGGCGGAGATGATCGACGGTCCGAGAGGTGGAGTGGTCGGCTAAAAAACAGTCACGGGGGCGGTTAAGGGACCAGCAATTTGACATTTTTTTGTCAGCTGCTCCGCGGGCGGCAACAATTGGACAGCTAATGAGATCAGCGATCAGGAAATACTTGAAAATCCTACAACGTTGCTGGCCGGTCACGAACCGATCACGCAATTGAACAGTGCGGAATCAAATCGATTTGAGTGCGGAGCAAAAAGCCAACTACCAAAAATTGCGTATGTGGGGGGCATCCATATTGCGTGCGGACACGTTTGGTATTATCGAAGGTGCATATTGTGCGAAAGACTTGGGTTTTTTAACTCTGTTGGAAGAACGGCGCTGAGGAAGACGGCCGCGACGATAGAAGCATCAGGGCCATTGCAGGCTCAACGAATGCGGATATGCGTCCAGTCTGCGTCAATCTTCGTCATGATGATGGTCAAATAGTCATGTCGTTTGTTCTGTTTTTCCGTGGCATGCTGCTCACCCTGACGGCATTCGCCATTGCCATATACTGGCTCACCGGATCCGTATGGACCATGCTTGTCCAGACGCTTGTCTGCGCCGTCATCATACAGGTCGGTTACTTCCTGGCCGTCTTGTTCATGGTCTGGCGCAATGGCAACGCCGGCGCCACTGCGGGCGAGGCCAAGTCGGCCGACGTCGCTCCGGATGTCTACCACAATCATTTCTAAGCGCTCCTGCCGGGCAGGACCGTTGCCCGCGCACACTTGATGTTGCCGCGTTTCCCGTTCAGCCTGTGACGGCCCGGTACGATGACCGGGGCAAGCAGGGAACGCTCGCCATGATTACGGATCGCGTTGCAGTCATCATCGCTGCGATGAACGCATCGGCGACGATCGGTTGTGCGGTCGCTTCCGCCCTGGCCGATCGGCATGTGGCGGAGGTGATCGTCGTCGACGATGCGTCGAGCGACGACACAGGCGGTGCGGCGCGGGCCGCCGATGACGGAACGGGCCGCCTGATCATTCTGCGCCAGGATTGCAATACCGGCCCGGCGGCAGCGCGCAACCGGGCATTGGATGCCTGCACCGCCCCGCTCGTGGCCATACTGGATGCCGACGATTTCCTGCTGCCCGGTCGTTTCGCCGCGCTCCTGGCTGCGCCCGACTGGGATTTCGCGGCCGACGATATCGTCTTCGTTCCTGCAGAAAGGGCAGACGAAGCCCTGCCGGCTTTTGCGTCCAAGGCTCCGCGCGTGACGCGGCTGGGCACGGTGGAGTTCGTGGAAGGCAACATTTCCCGCCGCGGCCATGCGCGGGGAGAGATCGGCTTTCTGAAGCCCGTCATGCGCACATCCTTCCTGGAAGCGCATGGTCTGCGCTACCGCGAGGATCTGCGGCTGGGCGAGGATTACGAGTTCTATGTCCGCGCGCTCATGGCCGGCGCGCGCTATGTGGTCGTCCACAATTGCGGCTACGCGGCCGTGGTGCGCGGTGATTCCTTAAGCGGCCGGCACAGCACGCAGGATCTGCGGCAGCTCTGGCTGGCCGGCGCGGCACTGGCCGCCGGGGCCGAGGCCGGGCCCGTCAAGGCGATGCTCGAGCGCCATGCCCGTCACATTCACGGCCGTTACGTCCTGCGCGATTTTCTGGACCGCAAAGCCCGCAAGGGGCTCTTCTCGGCGGGGCTCGAAAGCCTGTCGCAGCCGCGCAGCGTGCCGGCGATCGTCTCGGGCGTGGCGCGCGACAAGCTCGACGCGCTCGCCCGCCGCGTCAGACCGCCCGTCCAGAATCAGGGGTTGCGGACCTTGTCCGAAGGCTGGCCGGTCGGCTGACCCTTCCGCAACCGCGACAGGCCAAGGCCGGCCAATGCGCGCAGGATGCGTGGATCGCGCCGGGCCCATTGACCGAGAAGCTTCCATTGCGGTGCCTTGCCGCGCCGGAGGCGGGCGGCCTGACCCCACAGCGCCTCGCGCCGCGCGCGCTCTTGCCGGCGCTCCAGCGCCTGCGCGCCGGACGCATTGAGGCCTGGTCTTGCGGCCAGCCGTTGCAGGGCGCTCAAGGTGATGAACTGCTGGCGCAGATAGTCCGGCGCCTGGTTGTCGACGCCGTGGAAGATGTTCGCGCCCTCGCCACGCCCGGCAGCCGGCGCCGCGGACAGGATGGCCCGATGCGCCGCCCGGAAGGCATCGTGGAAGAAGAGGATGTCCTCGGCGGCCAGCCGAAGATCCGGCGCGAAGCGGAGCCCTTCGAAGAGCGGCCGGGCGATCACCATGGCCGACAGGTGCAGATAGGACCAGTCTTCCAGCATGCGGTTGGCCATATCCGGCGCCGTCAGGACCATCGGGTCCGTGCTCAGCATCGTAACGCCGGGCTCAGCCGCCAGCGCCGACATGTCGGAATGATAGTCGAAGCCCGCGCCGCCCGAGATGGTGCCGAAAAAGACGTCCGCGCCATGCCGCTCCATCGCCTGCAGCGCCGCCGCCAGGTGCCCGGGGTGCCATTCGTCGTCCGAATCCAGAAAGGCGACATGGGTGGCGCTGCCGGGCAGGTTGGCAAGGCCGGTGTTGCGCGCGCCGCCCGGTCCGGCATTGGGCTGGCGTATGACGCGGATGGGCATGGAGCGCAGATCCAGCCCCTTGAGCTCGGCCGCCGCATCGACGGGTGATTCGTCGTCCACCACGATGATTCCGGCCGCGGCCCTGTCCTGTGCGAGCACCGACCGGACGGCGCGGGACAAGATGCCAGGCGATCGCTGGAAGAAGGGGATGACGACCCAGGCTTCGGTCATAGGCAGGAGAACTCCCGGCCCCGCCGCAGCGGGCAGTTTTGCAGTGCGGCAAAGTCTTGCAGGCCACCGGCCGATTGGCAAGCGCCGGGTCGCATGCTTGCAAAAGGCCGCAATTCCGGCAATCTTTCCAGCGCAATCACATCGCCGTGACAGATACTGTCACATTCTGCCCGTATTGAAGGGTGAGACATATCCGCTGCGCCGCAGCATGGAATGGCAAGATTTCGTGGCGTTCGGACACAGGTGGAAAGGATGGCGTGATGACGTTGGTCACGCATCGTGAAGATCGGTCCGAAAACCCGGTGACGTCGCCGGACGACGCCACGACGAGACTGCGATCGGACAGGGCGGCCGGGACGCGCCCGGCAGAATCCTATCCGGCTTTCTTCCATGGTGTCGGCTTTGCCATGGGCCCGGTCGGCATTTGCCGGAAGACGTGACGGACCGTCGCAATCTGGCCCGCAATGGGGCCCGCAATGGGGAATATGTCATGCGACAGCTTCTACTCGCCTTCCTGGCCATCACGGCTCCGCTCGCCGCGCAGGCGGCGGAGGGGGCCGGTAACGGAACCTCCTTCGTGGAGAATTTCGACCGGCTCGATCTGAAGCGCTGGTATGTGGCGGACGGCTGGTCCAACGGCGACCACCAGAACTGCACCTGGTCCAAGCGGCAGGTCGGCATCTCGGACGGCGTGCTGAAGCTGGCCTTTACACCCCGCAAGACGGGCGATCGGAACTTTGCCTGCGGCGAGATCCAGACCAACGGCGCCTTCCGATACGGCACCTACGAGGTGCGCATGAAGACGGCTGCCGGGTCCGGCATGAACTCGGCCATGTTCACCTATATCGGCCCGACCCACGGCAAGCCGCATGACGAGATCGATTTCGAGGTGCTCGGCAAGGATCCGTCCAAGGTACAGGTCAACCAGTATGTGTCCGGCGAAGGCAGGAACGAGAAGCTGGTGGAAGTGCCGGGGGGCGCGGAGGCGGCTTTCAACGATTATGCCTTTGTCTGGGAGCCCGACCGCATCCGCTGGTATGTCAACGGCACGCTGGTCCACACCGCGGACGACCCGGCCCGTCTGCCCACCCATGCCCAGAAAATCTACCTCTCGCTCTGGGGCAGCGATACGCTGACGAGCTGGATGGGCCCCTTTGAGGATCTCGGGACCCGGACCATGGAAGTGGACCGCATCGCCTTCACCGCGCTGGGAGAGGAATGCCAGTTCCCGCAATCCCTGGTTTGCGGTGTGGACATATCGGCACGCTGAAGTCATAGAACTCCCGGAATGCTGTGCTGCAGCATTCATGTTGCAAAGCGGAATCTTTCGCCGTAGCCTTGAACGCGAAAGATCGAACGGGATCACCGCCTTATGGCCAATATCCTCTACCTCGTGCACGATCTGACCGATCCCGCGGTGGCGCGGCGCGTGGCAATGCTGGAAGCCGGGGGTGCATCCGTGGTGCTGGCCGGCTTTACGCGGGGGACCCCCCCGGAGCGTGTCGGCCGTACGCGGCCCATGAGCCTCGGCACCACGGCGGACGGTCGTTTCGCACAGCGCATCGCCATGGTCGGCAAGGCCGTCCTGACGGCACGCGCCGCGCTTGCCGGCACGGAGCGGCCGGACGTGATCATTGGCCGCAACCTCGAAATGCTGGCCGTGGCGCAGCGTGTCGCCGCGCTGCAGCGCACGCGTCCTCCGGTCGTCTACGAGTGCCTCGACATTCACCGCCTGATGCTCGGCACGAGCATGGTGGGGCGGGCCATGCGCCTGGCCGAGCGCCGGCTGGCCGGCCGGGCGGCCCTGCTTATGACGAGTTCGCCGCGCTTCCTGGAAGCCTATTTCGAGCCCCGCGGGCAGGCCCATATTCCCACCCTCCTGGTCGAGAACAAGGTTCTGGAACTCGGGCCCGCGCCGCACCGCGCAGCAACGGCCGATCTGGTGCCAGGCCCGGGCGCGCCGTGGCGGATCGGGTGGTTCGGCGCCCTGCGCTGCGCCAGGTCCTTCGATATCCTGTCCGCCTTCACCAGGGCATGCGAGGGGCGATACGAGGTCCTGCTACGGGGGCGGCCGGCGCGTGACGTCTTTCCCGACTTCGAGGCGCGGATCGCGAAGGAGCCCTTCATGCGATTCGAAGGGGCCTATCGCAATCCGGAGGATCTGGCCGGGCTCTACGGCTCGGTCCAGTTCACCTGGGCCATCGACTTCTTCGAGGCCGGCATGAACTCCGACTGGCTTCTGCCGAACCGCCTCTACGAGGGTTGCCGGCACGGTGCGGTGCCGATCGCCATGGCCGGAACGCAGACCAGCCGCACTTTGGCGCAGATGGGGCTCGGCATCCACCTCGACGCGACGGAACCGGCACGGCTGGCGCAGGCGCTGCCTGCCGACGCGGCGGCCTATGCCGCCCTGCGCGACGCGGTGATGGCGCAGCCCGCGGCGCGGTTCGCCTGCGGTCCGGACGAATGCACCGCGCTCGTTCGCCGGCTGACGGGCCTGGCAGCGACCGGCCGCGCGCCGCTTCTGGCGGAGGCCGCATGATGGCGCGCTGTCTCATCGTCGTGCCCTGCCTGAACGAGGCCGCCCATATTGGCGGGCTCGTTGCCTGGCTGGTCGAAGCCGCCGAGCGGCTGGACGGGCATGTCGTGGTGGCGGATGGCGGCAGCACCGACGGCACGCTCGCCATCCTGGCCGCGGCGGCGCAAGCTGCGCCGCGCCTGACCGTCTTTCACAATGCGCGCCGCATCCAGAGCGCCGGCGTGAACGCCGCCGTGGCGCGGTATGGCGCGGATGCGCAATGGCTGATCCGGGTGGACGCGCATGGCGACTACCCTGAGGATTTCCTGGATCGCATCCTCGCGGATGCGGAAGCTCATGCGGCCGACAGCGTCGTGGTCGGCATGGTGACGCGCGGCGAGGGGCTGCGGCAGAGCGCGGCGGCCATGGCCCAGAATTCCCGGCTCGGCAATGGCGGCTCCGCCCACCGGGCGGGGGCGGCCGGACATTGGACGGACCACGGGCACCATGCGGCCATGCGGATCGATGCGTTCAAGGCCGTGGGCGGCTATGACGAAAGCTTTAGCCACAATGAGGACGCGGAACTCGATCACCGTCTGCGCATGGCGGGTAAGCGGATCTGGATGACCGGCGCAACGGCGATGACCTATTATCCGCGCACGAGCCTGCGCGCCCTGGGGCGCCAATATTTCGGCTACGGCAAGGGCCGCGCCATGAACATCCTGAAGCACCGCATGACGCCGCGCCTGCGGCAGATGATCCCGGTCTTCGTGGCGCCCGCACTGCTCCTGATCCTGCTGGCGCCTGTGTCGCTCGCTTTCCTGGTGCCGGCGCTGGCCTGGGCGCTCCTGTGCCTCGGCTACGGGCTGGCGCTCGGTCTTCGCGCCGGGCGGCCGGCCACGGGTGCTTTGGCCGGCGTGTCGGCCATGATCATGCATGCCGCCTGGTCGGCAGGGTTCTGGCGGGCCGTCCTGACGCTGCCGCGCCGCCGCGAGGCCCTGGCATGACGGCGCTCGTGGCGGACCGCATCGATATCGGCCTCTGCACCTTCCGGCGCCCGCAGATCGTCGAGACGCTCGCCTCCCTGTCCCGGCTGAGGGTCCCGGACGGGATGTCGCTGCATGTCATCGTGGCCGACAACGATACGACCGACAGCGCCCGCGCAAGAGTGATGGCCGCCGCACAGGATTTTCCGCACGGACTTACCTATCTCCATGCCCCGGCCGGCAACATTTCCATCGCCCGCAACGCCTGCCTCGACGCCGCGCAAGGCCGCTACATGGCCTTCATCGACGATGACGAGACGGCGACGCCGGGCTGGATGGCGGCATTGCTGGCCACGGCCCGCCAAACGGGGGCCGCCGCGACGCTCGGCCCGGTGAAGGCCCATTACACTGAGGGCGCCCCCGGCTGGATGCGCAAGGGTGACCTCCATTCCACGCTGCCCGTATATGTGGGCGGCGCCATTTTGACCGGCTATACCTGTAACGTCCTGTTGGACCGCGCCGCGTCCTCCGTGGCGGGGCGCCGTTTCGACCTTTCGCTCGGCCGATCCGGCGGCGAGGACACGGCTTTCTTCACGGGCATGGTCCGGGATGGCGGGCAGATCGCCGAGGCGCCGGACGCGCTTGTCGAGGAGGTGGTCCCGCCGCACCGGGCCAGCTTTCGCTGGCTGGCGGAACGCCGTTTCCGCATGGGGCAGACGCATGGGCGCATCGTGATCGGGCCGGGTAAGCCCCTGCGCCAGGCCGGGCATCTGGCCCGCGCCCTGGCCAAGGGTGGTTACTGCGCGGCCCTTGCGGCGGCAACATGCCTGCGGCCGGAGGCCTCGCGGCGCCACGCCCTGCGGGGCGCGCTGCATGTGGGGGTCGTCGCCGGTCTTCTCGGTGTCGACGCGATCGAGCGATACGGCCTGCCTACCCCGCGCGCGGGAGCTACGGATGCAACCTGACGTCAGCTTCATCATCCCGGCATGGCGGGCGGCCGACACGGTCGGCACGGCGCTCACCTCGGCCCTGGCGCAGACGGGCGTCAGCGTCGAATGTATCGTGGTGGACGATTGCTCGGGCGATGGCACGGCCGATGCGGCGCGTGCGCTCGGCGATCCGCGTGTGACGGTCCTGTCCCTGCCGGACAATCGCGGGCCGGCTGGCGCGCGCAACGCGGCGCTGGAGCAGGCGCGCGGCCGCTGGATCGCGGTACTGGATTGCGACGACCGCCTATTGCCCGACCGCCTGCACCGCATGATCGCCCGGGGCGAAGCGCGCGATGCGGCGATCGTCGTCGACAATCTGATCGTGGAGGAAGCCGGGCAGGGGCGCCCCATGTTCCCGACCCGGCACCTGGAGCGCCTGGACACGATTGCGCTCGACCGGTTCATCCTGTCGAACCGGATCTTCCGCAGCCGCTTCAACTACGGCTACATGAAGCCCATCCTGCGCCGCGATGTTCTGGAACGCCATGCCATCCGCTACCCGGAAGCGTTGCGCATCGGCGAGGATTTCCTCTTCATGGCCTCCGTCATGGCCTGGGGCGGCACCTGCGTTGTGGAGCCGAGTGCCGGCTATGTCTATGCGATCCGCCAGGGCTCGATCTCACGCGTGCTGCACCCCGAGCATGTGGAAGCGCTGATCCAGGCGGACGAAGCCTTCCAGGCGGCGCACAGTCTTAGTCCTTCGGCGCGCCGCGCCATGCAACGCCATGCCAAGAGCCTTGCCGACGCGGCGGCCTTCCTGGCACTGGTGGAGCATCTGAAACAGGGGGCCATCGGCCGAGCGTTCCGCCAGGCCATCGCCAACCCCGTCGCATTCACCCATCTGCGCATGCCGATCCAAGTCCGGCTGCAGCGGCTGACCCGGCCGCGCCTCGGCTGATGGCCGGGCCTTCGATGCAATCCACAAAGGCGCTGGCAAGAACATGAACCAGAACCATTTCCCCATGCATGGCAAAGTTCAGGTGCTGCCGCCGGTGAACGAGCGCAAGGACGAATTCATCGATCTGGACCGGCTGTATGGCATGGTCCGGCGCAACTGGAAGCTCGCGGCGGCCGGCGCCGCGGTGGGCCTGGTGCTGGGTGGGCTCTATCTCCTGACCGCTCCGCCGGTCTACACGGCCTCCACCCGCGTGCTCCTGGACGACGATCTCGGCCGCTTCGCCGAAGCCGATACACAGGCGCGCAACCCGCTGCAGATGGACTCGGTCGTCCTGAACCAGGTGGAGATCCTCAGCTCGTCGCGCCTTGCCCGGACGGTGGCGCAGGACATGGGCCTGGCCGACAACGCAGCCTTCCTGAACCCGCCGCAATCGGCGTTCGGATGGCTGAAATCGCGCCTGCGGGGCGTCATCGAGCTCGTCTCTGCCGGCCCCGAACTGACCGAGGAAGAAATGGCCAATGCCCGGCTCGGCAAGGCCCAGGCGCTGCTCCAGCAGGGCCTCGATGCCGAGCGCGTCGGCCGCAGCTTCGTCATCGAGCTGTCCTTCCGCGCGTCGGACCGTGTCCTGGCAGGGGATATTACACGCGCCTATGCCAGGGCCTATCTGGCCGACCAGCTCGACGCCAATTTCGAGGCCACGCAGCAGGCCACGGCCTGGTTGCAGCAGCGGCTGGACGAGTTGCGCAGCTCGTCCCAGACGGCGGCGCTGGAAGTGGAGCGCTTCCGCGCCGAAAACGGGCTGACGGCCGCGCGCGGCGAACTCATCTCCGAACAGCAGCTCAGCGAGTTGAACGGCCAGCTCATCCTGGCCCAGGCGGAAACGGCACGGGCCCAGGCTCGCTTCCGGCAGTTCCAGTCGATCGTGGATTCGGGACCGGAAAACGCCGTCCAGAACGCGACCATCTCCAGCACCGAGCAGCCCGGCACCGAGGCCATGGTGGACCTGCGTCAGCGCTACCTGCAGGTGGTGCAGCGCCGGGCGGGCATTGTCGAGCAGTTCGGCGCGGAGCATCCGCAGGCCGTGGCCCTGGCGCGGCAGGAAGCCGATCTGACGCAACAGATCTTCCGCGAACTGCAGCAACTCGCCAACAGCTACCGCAACGAGTACGAGGTCGCCCAATCCCGCGAGAGTTCGCTGCGGGACAATCTCGCCCTTCTGACCGGCCAGGCACCGGAAACCAACACGGCGCTCGTCCGGCTGCGCGAGCTGGAGCAGCATGCCAACACGCTGTCCACCCTCTACCAGACCTTCCTGACACGCTACGAGGAAGCCTCCCAGCACCAGTCCTTCCCCATCGCGAAGGCACGCGTCATTTCGCCCGCCGGCAATCCCGTCAGCCCCTCGAGCCCGCGGCGGACCCTGACGCTGGCGCTGTCGCTCGTGCTCGGCCTGATGGGCGGGGCGGCCGTGGCCGGCATTCGCGAGCTGCGTGAGCGTGCCTTCCGCACCGGCGGCGAAGTGCCCCATACGCTCGGGCTGCGCTTCTTGGGTTACCTGCCGCTCTTCGACCGCGCCATCCTGTCGGCGGCGGCGGCCCGCGCCGCGCCGCTGTCGGACGGCGAAGCGCTGATGCCGCCGGAACTGCGCTTCGCCTCCATTGCCCCGGGATCCAGCATGGCCGAGAGCCTGCGCCATGCCCGCATGGTGGCGGAGGCATCGCTTCCGGATACGGCATGCCGGGTGATCGGTTTCGCCTCCGTCCTGCCGGGCGAAGGCAAGAGCACGAGCTCGGCCAATTTTGCCGCGCTCCTGGCCGCGAGCGGCTACCGGACCTTGCTGATCGATGCCGATATGCGCAATCCCGGCCTCAGCCGCGCGCTTCTGCGCCCGCCGCAGACCGGCCTGTCCGATGTCCTGTCGGGTGCGGCGCCGTGGCACAATGCCCTCCTGCAGGATCGCTATACGGGGGTGGTCATCCTGCCCTCCGTGCCGCAGACGCGCTTTGCGCCGACGGCCGAGCTTTTGGCCGGCGCCGCCACCGGCACGCTCCTTGCCGAGGCGCGGCAGCATTTCGACTATGTCGTGGTGGATCTGCCGCCGCTCGGCGCCCTTTTGGATGCCCGCGCCTTCGAGCCGCATTGCGACGCTTTCGTCATGGTGGCCGAATGGGGCAAGACCCCGCGCGATCTGGTCCGGTCGGCGCTGGAAGGCCAGCGCGAGATCAACTCCAAGGTCCTGGGGCTTCTGCTCGCCAAGACGGATATGAAGCGCCTGGCGCTGTACGGCACGCCGGACGGGCCGGAGCAGTATGCCCAGCGCTACCGCGCCTACTATACCGAGGAAGCCTGACGCTCAGGCGATGGCCGGCCGGATGCTGCCGCCCGGCCGGTTCGACAGGAAACGCCCGGTATTGTGCCACAGGCGCAGGCCCGTCAGGCGGCCGGTGAAGCAGGCGCCCGTATCGATCCCGATGCGCCGCTCCGCCTGGACGGGCTCGTCCCTCGGCGTATGACCATGAACGACGATGCGCTCGCAGGCCGCCGACCGGCGGTAGAAGGCGTCCCGCACGGTCGCCAGATCCCAGTCCGATTGCCGGCCGAGTGGCTTGTCCGGCCGGTAGCCCGCATGCACGAAGCGAAAGCCCGGCATGTCCACCAGAATGGCAAGGTGCCGCAAGAAGGTCTGGTGCGTCTGCGGTATGTTCTGCCGGATGAGTGCATCGCGCTCGGCCGGGCTGGAGATCTGCTGCAGGCGGGTCAGGTCCAGCCCATAGGACGTAAGCGTCTTGTCGCCCCCGTAGCCGAGCCAATCCTCGAGCCTCGCCCGGCCGTCCAGATAGTCCAGCATGACCAGTTCATGGTTGCCGGCAAGGCAGAGGCGGGTCATGTCCTGCGCCAGCGGCTGGATGAGATGCTCGATCACCTGCGCCGAGGACGGTCCGCGATCCACGTAGTCGCCCAGCATGATAATGCATTTGGGGCCTGGAAAATGCGCCGCGTCGCGCAGGATCTCCCGTTCCAGGTCCAGAAGGGCATCGAGGCTGCCATGGACATCGCCCACGGCATAGACCGGGCCTGTCGGCCAGGGGAGGGAGAGCCGCGCATGGACCTTGCGGCCCGCCCGATCGGATCGCCCGGAGCGCATCGACAGGAGGCGCGACAGTGTCTTCATCCGATCAGGTCCTTTCGCGGATGATCGACGGGCGGAACGGCACGTCGGTCATTGCAGCGCAGTCTACCCTCGAACGTTTTCGGACGGGCGGACAGGCCGGATCGGAGCCTTTATCATGCTTTCCACGCGGCATCGCGCACATAAAAGCCGTATTTTCAGATGCCGCTTCTTGACGAAGGGCCGTTGCGCTTCACTTCCTGTGCCGAAGGTCTTGTTCAGGAGAGTGTTATGGACGGCGTAGGTTGGATTGCGGCAATCATCATCGGCGGTCTTGCAGGGTGGCTGGCTACGATATTCATGAAAAGCGATACGGGGGTGTTCATGAACATCATCCTCGGCATCATCGGAGCCGCGGTCGCGAGCTTCCTCTTCGGTCTGTTGGGCGTGTCGTTCGGCGGCTGGCTCGGCTACCTGATCGCCGGCTTCATCGGCGCCTGTATCCTCATCGCCATTGCGCGCGCCCTTCGGGGAAACCGCGTCCGCCACTGACGCGGACTTGCGGTTGATAAGGAACTCTTCGGCCCGCCCGGCATTGTCGGGCGGGTTTTGTTTTGCCGGCTGACGAGGTGGGACGGGTATGGCGACGGGTCTTCTGGCACTTCTGGATGACGTGGCGGCCATCGCCAAGGTGGCGGCGGCCTCGCTCGACGACGTCGTGGCGCAGTCCGGGCGGGCGGGGCTGAAGGCTGCCGGCATCGTCATCGACGATACGGCCGTGACCCCGCGCTACGTGGTCGGCTTTGCCGCCGAGCGCGAGCTGCCCATCGTCTGGCGCATCACGCTCGGCTCCTTGCGCAACAAGCTTTTGTTCCTGCTGCCGGCCGCCTTGCTCCTCAGTGCATTCGCCCCATGGCTGATCATGCCGCTTCTGATGCTGGGCGGTTTCTACCTGTGCTACGAAGGCGCCGAGAAGCTGCTCGAATACACGATGCCGCATGCCGGTCCCGATCCCGCGGCAAAGCCGGTGGGAGACGCCCTCGCACAGGAGGACGCGAAGATCGCCTCCGCGATCCGGACCGACTTCATCCTGTCCGCAGAAATCATGGCGCTGACGCTCGCCACGATCGATGCCGATTCCATCTGGATGCGCGCCGTGGTCCTGGCGGTGGTCGCGGTCATGGTCACCGTTTGCGTGTATGGGCTTGTCGCCATCATCGTGAAGGCGGACGATGTCGGTGTCGCCATGGCGGCAAGCCGCGTGCGCACGCCGGTCTTCGGGTCGGTGGTCCGGGGTATTGGCCGGGGCCTCGTCAAGGGCATGCCGGGGTTTTTGAAGCTGCTGGCGGCCGTGGGAACCGTCGCCATGCTGTGGGTCGGTGGCGGGATCCTGGTGCACGCACTGGAAAGCTGGCAGGTGAACGCGCCGGGCCATGTCATGCACGCGATGTCCGATGCCGCCGCGCAGGCGCTGCCACAGATCGCCGGTGTCGCATCTTGGGTGGCGGGCGCCTTCATCGCCGCGCTCATCGGCCTGGCGGTCGGTCTCGTCATCGTCTTTCTGGTGCACCGGATCGTGCAGCCGGCGCTCGGCATGCGCGGCGGCCATTGATCGGCCGGCTCAGCGGCTCCCGGTCACGTCCGCCTGCGGGCGGGGCGGCGTCTGCCGCGTCGGTGTCCGCACGGTGGGTGCGGTCATGGCGGCGGGGAGCGCGGCCGCACCATTGCGCGTGCCCGTGCCGGTTCCAGTGCCAGTGCCAGTGCCGCGCAGGGCATTGGCCTCGATCCAGCCGGTGAAAATTCCCGCCTCCACCCGGCGCCATGTGCCCCGGGCCTCGATGACCTTCAACGCCCTGCCGGCTTCCAAGGTCGTGCGCACACCCGAGCGCGCGCTCGGCTCCGCGTGGAGGGGCGTGCGGGCAGCGGTCAGGGCCGGAGCCCGACCGCCCGTCGGAACAGCGGCGACACGGGGCGTTGGCAGAACGGGCCGAACCGTCGGCCGTACCGGCACATTGGCCGCCGGGACGGGATTTGCCGCCGGAGCCCTGGCCTGCCCGGACGCGGCGTCCGGACTCCTGCGGGTCGGTTCCGCAGGCGCGCGGGATGCTTCGCGGCGGGGTGCGGGCTCGACCTTGCGTTCCGGCGCGGGACGGGCGGCCATGCGCGCCGGCTCTCGTTTTGGCTCACCGGCCAGAAGCGCCTCCACGCGGCTTTGCGCCGAGCGGAACAGGGCGGGATTGGCGCCGTGCACCGCCAAGCCCACCGCCACGATTGCGGTGAGCCACCACCCGGCTCCGATGCCGGACCGTTGCGGCGCGGCGCGTCGGGCCGGTTTGCGTCGCGTCTTCTTGACCATCAGTCCCCCGTCGGCATGGTGGGCAGGATGGCACGCGCTTCGTTAACAAAGACCGACCTGCAGGCCCGGCTTGACCGCCCATTCATGCCACCTTAGTCAGGCGCCTTTACGCGAGCGGGACGTGTCCTAGCTTTTATCGCAACGCAGTGTGTCGGGTGTGCAGAATTGCTGGCATTGGTCGTCGAAGACGAGCCCATGGTCCGCATGGCTCTGGTGGATTTCCTGGAAGACAACGGCATCACCGTCCATGAGGCGGCGAGTGGTGACGATGCCTGGGACATGATCGAGCGTGGAACGGGCTACGACGTCGTCTATACGGATGTGAACATGCCCGGCGGGATCGACGGGCTGGACCTGGCGCAGAAGGTGGCGCGCCGCGGCGGGCAGACGCGCATTGTCATCCTGTCCGGGCGTCAGCACCCCGGCCGCGACGCGCTGCCGCCGGGGGCCGTCTTCCTGGTCAAGCCCTATCGCTACGAAGAATTGCTGGCATTGGCTGCCGCCTGATCTCCGGTGGGGACGATCTCCTCCAGCCGTCCGGTCAGTTCGAAGACGAGGCCCGTCGGCTCGAAGCTCAACTGCGCCGCCCCCCCGAAATAGCTGGCCACGATGCGTTGCAGGAGCCGCGTGCCGAAGCCGCGCCGCTCGGGCGCCGAAACGCTCGGGCCGCCCATTTCCGCCCAACGGAAGGTGAAGGCGCCATCCTCCGTCGCCGTCCAGCCGATGGAGACATGGCCGCCCGCAGCGCTGAGCGAGCCGTATTTCCAGGCATTGGTGGCGAGTTCGTGGATGGCCAGGGTCAGCCCCATGGTCTGTTGCTCGTTCAGGAAGGCTTGCGGCCCCTGAACGCGGATCCGCTCGTCCTTGTCACGATGCGGCACAAGGGCCGCTTCCACCGTATCGGCGATGCTGGTGCTGGTGGAGACCGATCCCGTCAGAAGATCCTGGGCACGGGCCAGCGCCGACAGGCGGCTCGCCACGGCGTTGCGCGCATTTTCGAGCGAGCTCGCGGTGCGGAAACTCTGTCCGACGATGGATTGAACCACGGCCAGCGTGTTCTTCATGCGGTGCGACAGCTCCCCCGTCAGCACGGCGCGCCGCCGGTTCGCCTCCCGCAGCTCCTCGATGCTGGCGTCGCGCTCGGCGATCAGCCGGCGCATTTCGAGCTGCGCCACGGCGGTGCGCGCCAGCATGCGCAGCGTGCGGATCTGATGTTCGCTGAGGCTGCGCGGGACGGTGTCGAGGACGCAGATCGTCCCGAGTGCGTGCCCGCCGGGCGATGTCAGAACCGCGCCGGCATAGAAGCGAAAGCCGGCCGCGACGATGTCGGGATCCTGCGCAAAGCGCGGATCGGCCAGCGCGTCGTGAACCAACAGCAGGGGGCCGGCCTCTACGGCATGGTCGCAGAAGGCGATCCGATCCGGCATGCGCGCCGTGTCCAGCCCCAGCTCGGCCTTGCGGAACTGGCGATCCTGCGCCACCAGATTGACCAGCGCCATCGGCGCCTCGCAGACATCTGCGGCAATTTTCACCAGGTCGTCGAAGTCGGTCTCGGCGGGCGTATCCAGAATGCCGTAGGACACGAGCGCGGCCTGGCGCGCGACCTTGGCATCGTCAACTGCGGACATATCGCCTGGAATGACCCGACCTCCTGTTTCGACCCTTGAAAACACTGTGACACTTTAGCGCAATTTCACCGCGTCGGGCCGCAGCAATCAAGTCTTAGCTAATCATAAGAGGTAGCCTATCGGCAAAGGATTTCCGGGAGTGCGGCGCGCTCTTCCCAGCCCGCGCTTTCGAGCTCCGGCACGTTCGAGGATTGACGGGGGTAACCCACGCAGAAATAGCCGATGAAATGCCACGCCGCGGGCGGCGTCAGCGCGGCGCGGACTTCGTCCGGGTTAAGGATCGAGACCCAGCCGAGCCCGATCCCCTCGGCCCGTGCGGCGAGCCAGAGCGTGTGCAGCGCCATGACGGTGGAATAGTCCAGCGTCTGTGGCATGGTGCGGCAGCCGAGCCCGTGCCCCTTGCGGGTCGCCCGATCGCAGAACAGGGCAAACTGGCACGGCGCCTCGTCCAGGCCGGCGAGTTTGAGCCGGGCGTAGAGTGCCGCCCGCTCACCGGACAGGCTGGACAGGGCATCTTCATTACAGCGCTCGAAGGAGTTGCGCACCGCCCGGCGTGCGGCAGCGCTTTCGACGAGGACGAAACGCCATGGCTGGCTCAGCCCGACCGACGGCGCACAGGCGGCCTGCGCCACGAGCCGCTCGAACGTGCCGCCGGGCAGGGGTGTCGTCTCGAAGCGCCGCACGTCGCGGCGCCATTCCAGGAGCCGAGCGAAGTCTGCCCGGAAGGCGGGATCGAAGACCGGTTCGTGCCCCTCGTCCATCATGCGGCTCCGTCCTTCCAAGGGGCGCGGCAGGGCTGCGCCGTTCCGCCGCAACTTGGCCCGAATGGCGCGGCACAAACGGTGCTTGCCTCACTGCGACGGCAATCACAATGGAGCGTGCCGAACGACATGACGATCGTCCGCGGTGTTTCGGCGGCGTTTGCCTGCCTGTTCGTCCTGCCGGTTCTCCTGGGCCTGGGCTGGTGGTCGCTGGGCGATCATCCTGCAAGCTGGCGCAACGCAAGCTGGAGCTCGGCCGGGCTTCTGCCGCCGCCGGAGCGCGGCCAGGCCGCCATCTATGTTCTGGCGGCCCGGACCGGCGGGCTGAAGGGGGCGCTCTCCGTGCACAGCTGGCTGATCCTCAAGCGCCCGGACCAGGACCGCTACGAGCGCTACGACAAGGTCGGGTGGGGCATGCCCATCCGCCGTGACCAGTACGAAGCGGACGGCTACTGGTACTCCAACCCGCCCTTCATCGTGCATGCGGTGACAGGATCGGACGCAATCGCCATGCTGCCGCAGTTCGACGCGGCCATCGCGGCCTATCCGTACCGGGAAATGGGGGCCTACCGGATCTGGCCCGGACCCAACTCGAACAGCTTCGTGGCCTATGTCCTCAATGCCGTCCCGGGCTTCGGCGGCCGATTGCCACCCAATGCGGTGGGCAAGGATTATGCGCCCGGCTGGGGCACCTTCGGTCTGACACCCGACGGGCGGGATTTTCGCGCCTCGCTCGGTGGCTATGCGGGCGTCACGGTCGGCACCGCCAGCGGGATCGAGGTCAATCTTCTGGGGCTTGCCGCCGGCATCGATTTCGAGCGGCTCGGCATCAAGCTGCCGGCCGTCGGAACGCTCGCCTTGCGTTGACCCATCGGCCTCGTAGCGGGCCGCGTTCGGCATGCGACAATTTATTGCGCGGCCGGGCCTTGGCGCTGCTCGCTGACGTCTGTTGCGCGCCTATATGCCTCCTGCGACCGATCAGTGGAGGATTGCGGGAATGAGCGAGCTGCGCAGCGACCGAGTTCCGGCAGCCGCTACCGCCAAACCGGCGGACATGGCGCAGCGCCCGGCACAGGGTGTCTCGGCCGTCGTCATCCTGATCGCGGCAGCGGCGATTCTCTACGTCGCGCGGGACGTACTCCAGCCCCTGGCGATCGGCCTGCTCCTGACCTTCGCCCTGGCGCCCGTCGTGTCCTTCCTGCGCAAGCGCCATGTGCCGCGCATCCTGGCCGTGGTCCTGTCGGTCGGCTTCGCCTTTGCGCTGATCGGCGTCTACAGCGCGGTGGTGGGCGCGCAGGTGGCGGGGCTTGCCCAGAACATTCCGAGCTACCAGGCCAATATCATCGCCAAGGTGCGCAATCTGCAGGAAATGGGCGCGGGAGAGGGTATTCTGTCACGCATCACCACCGCCGTGCAGAATGTGGGGGCGCAGTTGAACCAGGGTCAGGCGGTCGTGGACGCGCAAGCCCCCATGCCGGTGGAGATCATCGACCGTACGAGCCCCATCACCACGCTTTTGAGCTATATCGTCCCGCTGATCAGTCCCTTCGCCACGCTCGGCCTGATCATCGTGCTCGTCATCTTCATGCTTCTCGAACGCGAGGAGCTGCGCGACCGCTTCATCCGGCTTGTCGGCTATGACGATCTGCACCGCACGACGCAGGCGCTCCAGGATGCCGGGCGCCGTGTGGGGCGCTATCTCCTGGCGCAGCTTCTCGTCAACACGCTCTATGCCGTGCCCATCACGGTGGGTCTGTGGCTTCTCGGCATTCCCAATGCCCTGCTCTGGGGATCGCTCACCCTGGTGCTGCGCTTCATCCCCTATGTCGGGCCGATTCTCGGCATGGTCCTGCCGCTCTTCCTGGCCGTGGCCGTGGCGCCCGGCTGGAGCCTCCTCTTGTGGACGGCAGCGCTCTTCATCGGCATGGAGCTGATCAGCAACAACATCGTGGAGCCCTGGCTCTACGGGTCGCGCACGGGGCTGTCCTCGCTCGCCATCATCGTCGCGGCAATCTTTTGGACATGGCTTTGGGGCCCGCTCGGCCTGCTGTTGTCGACGCCGCTGACGGTGTGCCTGGTGGTGCTCGGCCGGCATGTCCCGCAATTTTCGTATCTGAACGTGCTCCTCGGCAACGAGCCGGTGCTGGAGCCGCATGCCCGGCTGTACCAGCGCCTTCTGGCGGGCGATCCGGAGGAGGCGACCGACCATGCGGAGACCTACCTGGCGGAAGAGTATCTGGTGGACTTCTACGACGAGATCGGCGTCCCGGCGCTGATCCTGGGGGAAAAGGACCGGCAGCGCGGCGTGTTGAGCGATGTGCAGCGGGTTCAGGTCCGCGACACGGTGCACGACCTCATCGCCAATCTGAACGATATTGCCGAGGAAGAGGAAAACGACGTCGAGGCCTCGGAAGACGCCAAGGTCGAATGGACCAAGCGCCAGGACACACTGGCCTCCGCCGCCCCCGACGGGACGGGCAAGACCGTCCTGTGCATGGGCGGGCGCGGCGATCTCGACGACGCCGCCGCCATGATGGTCGCCCAGTGCCTGGAAGTGCTCGGCGCGGAGGCCGAGACAGCCAATCACCAGACGCTGCGCCTCGACCGCATCCAGGCCTTGCCGAGCGTCAAGGCGGACGCCATCGTCGTCGTCTACCTGAACCCACGTTCCTTGCCCCAGGCGCGCCAGGTTGTGCGCCGGTTAAAGCGCATGCGCCCCAACATCCGCATCGGCCTCCTTGTGCCCGACGCCGCGGAAGACCGCGGGGCGGCCATGTCCCCGGATACGACCAATGCCGACTTCGTGGCAGGCTCCATCGCGCAGGCGATCGGCGAAGCGCTCTCCGACACTTCGGCCATCCCCCTGCGCCAACCGCAAAGCCGCATCGGCTTCCAGCGCAAGCGCCTGGAAGCGGGCGCAGCGTGAGCAGGTGGCTGTAAGGCAACGCAACTTTTATGGGAGCGTCTGGTGCTGCGAGAGAGGATTGAACTCTCGACCTCTCCATTACCAATGGAGTGCTCTACCACTGAGCTACCGCAGCTATCGACGGCGCGTCTATTGCATGATGACGCACGGAGCGCAAGGCGTTCGATGCAAGTTTGCGACGGGGCAACAAAGGGGCTGGACAGGGTTCCGGCGCTTGCCTATAAGGCGCCCATCCTCGGGTTGCGGACCCGCTGAAAAGCGGCGCGCGAACCCGAAATGCCTAGGTAGCTCAGTTGGTAGAGCATGCGACTGAAAATCGCAGTGTCGGCGGTTCGATCCCGTCCCTAGGCACCACCTACTTTTCAGAATCATATGTCTTCTGGCCAAGCTTGCGGCTGAGCGCACGCCGTGCGTAAGCCCGTCGCCTTCTCGACCAGCGGCCTCGGCTTCTTGCCGTCGGGAAGCACTTCTTGCAGATGCTGGTAGACTACATCGGCTGAAAACGGCTTCAGGATAAAGCGGGCGCCCTCCGGCATCGCGCCGGGTTCGGGCTTTGCCATGCCGGATGCAACGATGATGCTGATGTGCGGCCAGCGTTCGGCGGTCAGTCTGGCCAGTTCGAAGCCGTCCCGCTCGCTCGGCGGCATCTGGACGTCGGAGAACAGGAGCTGGATGCTTTCGGCATTCTCCTCCAGAATCGCCACCGCCGCATCGACATCGGCAGCCTGAAAGGTTCTGAAGCCCGCATCCTCGAGAATCTGGCAGGCGTCCATGGCAATGAAGGCGTCGTCGTCCGCGACAAGAGCGAAGGGCGAATAATCGTCGACCATTGTCTGTCGGACCTCCGGTTTGCACGGGGCTAACGCCACGCACGCGCCAATCGATCCGCACGGTGCGGCATACTGCCCGTACAGCCAGCCCCGATCGAGAGGCGGTCATTGGTCGTCGGGCGCGCATTTCGAGCGCCCTCAGCCCTTCGCAAGACGCATTGGACTTATGCGCGGCCTTTCAAGTCACGGCCGCCGCGCCACCTACACCTAGAGTTGCAGGCACGGGGAACGACCATGGCACGGACGGTTGCGGATCAGATCGTGGACACGCTGGCGGCGGCGGGCGTGGAGCGGATGTGGGGCGTGACGGGCGACAGCCTGAACGCTATCAACGACAGTCTGGAAAAATCGGGCGCGATTGCCTGGATGCATGTGCGCAACGAGGAGGCGGGCGCCTTTGCCGCCGGTGCAGAGGCGCATGCGACTGGCAGGCTCGCCGTCTGTGCCGGGAGTTGCGGGCCGGGCAATCTGCACCTCATCAACGGCCTTTACGACTGCCACCGCAACCGTGTCCCCGTTCTGGCCATCGCGGCGCAGATCCCCTCCACGGAGATCGGCCTGAACTACTTCCAGGAAACGCATCCGACGGAGATTTTCCGGGAATGCAGCCACTTCGTGGAACTGGTGACCGATCCGCGCCAGATGCCGGAAGTGCTCCACCGGGCCATGCGCGCCGCCATCGGGGATCGGGGCGTCGCGGTGATCGTGATCCCGGGAGATATCTGCCTGAAGCCGGCGACAGCTGCGCGCGGCGCAGCTTTTGCGCCACTGGCCCGGCCGACCATCCAGCCGGACGAGGCGAGTTTGCGGCAGCTGGCGCTGCTCCTGAACGCTTCGCCCGCCGTGACGCTCCTGTGTGGCAGCGGTACGGCCGGGGCGCATGATGCGGTCGTGGAGCTGGCGCGGGCGCTGCAGGCGCCGATCGTCCATGCCTATCGCGGCAAGGAGCATATCGAATGGGAGAATGAGTTCGATGTCGGCATGACGGGGCTGATCGGCTTTTCGTCCGGCTACCATGCCATGATGGAATGCGACACGCTCCTGATGCTGGGCACCGATTTTCCCTATCGCAACTTCTATCCGGAAAAGGCGAGCATCGCGCAGGTCGATATCGATCCGCAGGCGCTCGGCCGTCGCGTGCCGCTCGACATCGGCATACAGGCCGATGTGGGTGCGCTCGCCGAACGCCTCCTGCCCATGATCGAGCCCGGCCGTGATCCGCAATTCCTGCGCACCGCACGGGCGCATTACGCCAAGGCGCGCGAGGGTCTCGACGATCTGGCGACGCCCAGCCCGGCGGGCAAGCCGCTGCATCCGCAATATGTCACCCGCATGCTCGACAGGCTGGCCAGTGAAGATGCGATCTTCACGGCCGATGTCGGCACGCCGGCGGTCTGGGCGTGCCGCTACCTGACGATGAACGGCAAGCGGCGGCTCATCGGCTCGTTCAACCATGGCTCCATGGCCAATGCCATGCCGCAGGCCATGGGCGCGCAGGCCGCCTTTCCCGAGCGCCAGGTCATCTCCATGTCCGGCGACGGCGGCTTCACCATGCTGATGGGAGAGGTGCTGACGCTCGCCCAGCACGCCTTGCCGGTGAAGATCATCCTGTTCAATAACGGGCAGCTCGGCTTCGTCGCCATGGAAATGAAGGCGGCAGGATATCTCGACGCCAATACGAGCCTGAAGAATGCCGACTTCGCCGCCCTGGCGGAGGCCGTCGGCATCAAGGGGCTGCGCGTTCGCGATGCGGATGGGCTGGAAGCGGTCCTTGCCGAAGCCCTGGCCCATCCCGGCCCGGTGCTCGTGGACGTGCCCATCGAGCCGCAGGAGCTGATCCTGCCGCCCAAGATCAAGGCGCAGCAGGCGCTCGGCTTCAGCCTCTACGCGCTGCGCGCGGTGATCAGCGGGCGGGGCGACGAGGTCCTGGAACTGGCATCGGCCAATCTCCTGAGGCCCCGCTAGCGCAGAGGTGCGTGCGCCTCAGCGCACGAACTGGTCCACATAGTCGCGCCCAAGCCCGACCTTTTCGTAATGGGCGCGGCACATATCGATCTTGGTGAAGACGTCCTCGTAGCCGATATGGCGATCATCCGCGTCCAGGTAGATCATGCAGCCGGTGATGTTGAAGAAGGTGATCATTTCCGCGACGTCGTCCGGAACGGTCAGGGTGTGAATCTCGCCCGGGGGCTCCATGACATAGGAGCCTTCCTGCGCCACCCAGTCATGTTCCAGATAGTGCCAGCGCCCCTTCAGGACGAAGCCGTGCACCGGATTGGGGTGGAGGTGGCGCGACAGGATGCCCGACTTGCGCACGCGCAAGAGATTGCACCACTGGCCGGCCAGCGTGTTGAGCATCAAGGGCCGGAACCAGACATCCGGCGCCTGGGGAACCCAGACGCGCTCGTCCTCCGGCATGGCGGTCACCACGATCTCCGGCGGGGCCAGGCGGTGGGTGGTCCCCGTCATGTCGCGATAGAAGCCGTTGGTCATTGCGTTTCTCCCTTGTGATCCTGCGGCTCGTACAAGCCGGCGCGCTGCATATTTTCCCGCGTGAAGCCGATCAGGCGCTGCATGGCGAAGCTGGCCTCTGACGGTTTGCGGGTGGCGATCGCCTCCAGCACCTCGGCATGCCGGAACAGATTGTCGCGAAAGCCGCCAATATGGTCCACCGCCTCGCGGAACAGGATATCCAGCATGGCGCCGACGGCCGCATCGAAGGCCCGCAGGACCGGATTGCCCGTCGCTTCCAATATGGCGAGGTGGAATGCCTTGTCGGCCCGGATGGCGGCCTGTCGGTCACCTTCCGTCGCGGCGGACTGCATGGCTGCGAAAGCCGTGCGCAGCCGCTGCAGATCCTGCGGCCCGGCGCGCTCGGCCGCCAGGGCCGCCGCCTGTGGTTCGATCAGGTAGCGGACCTCGTCGATCGCGCCAAAGAGGGGGCGGTGGGCGCCGCCGCAGACCATCCAGCCGAGCACGGCCGGATCGAGCAGGCTCCAGCGCTCCATCGGGTTGACGACGGTGCCCGTGCGCGGGCCGACGCGCAGAAGGCCCTTGGCCGCCAGCGTCTTGACCGCCTCCCGCACGACGGAGCGGCTGGCCTGGTGCAGGAGGCCGAGTTCGGGTTCGGCCGGCAGGGGCTCGCCCTGGCGGTAGACCCCGCCGGCGACATCCCGGCCGAGCCGGTCGACCAATGCCGGCAGCTTGCCGCGGCCGGTCGCGTCCCGCAATTGATCTGACGTTTCCTGCTGCATGAAGCCTGTTATCCCTGGATCAGGGGTGTCGCACTGTCTAAACATAAGATGTTTGCTGAGGAAAGAGCAGGGGGTTTTCCATGGATCTGCACATCACCGGCCGCAGCGCCATCGTCTGCGCGTCCAGCCGGGGGCTGGGTCTCGCCTGTGCCACGGCGCTGGCGCGGGAGGGCGTGCGGCTCGTCATGAATGGGCGCGATCGCGCGCGGCTCGACGAGGCCGCCCGGCACATCGCGGACGAGACCGGCGTCGACGTCGTGACCGTGGCCGGCAGCATGGACGATGCCGGGCTGCGGGCCGAGCTCGTCGCCGAGGCCGGAACGGTGGATATCCTCGTCAACAACAATGGCGGGCCGCCGCTGCGGGATTTCCGCTCCGTCGACAGGGAAGCCCTCCTCAGCGCGCTGGAAGCGAACATGATCGCCCCCATCGACATGGTGCGCCGGGTGATCGACGGGATGGTGGAGCGCCGCTTCGGCCGGATCGTCAACATCACCTCATCCTCGGTGAAGATGCCGCTGCCCATGCTCGACATGTCCAGCGGTGCGCGGGCGGGCCTGACCGGCTATCTCGGCGGAGTGGCGCGGCAGGTGGCGCGCGACAATGTGACGATCAACTTCCTTCTGCCCGGCTCCTTCGAGACCGACCGCCTGACCGGGTCCTTCACGCGGGAAGGGGCGAGCCGCGGGATCGATCCGGCCGAACTGGCACAGGCCCGCCGGGACGAGATCCCGGCCGCCCGTTTCGGCCAGCCGGCCGAATTCGGCGCAGCCTGCGCCTTTCTCTGCGCGGCGACGTCGGGCTACGTGACCGGCCAGAGCCTCCTGATCGACGGCGGCGCCTATCCCGGCATCCTGTGACGCGGGGTGTGCCAGGACGCGTTGACGCTGGCATCCGATGGCGTTGAAACTGCCATCGGCGGATGGGCGGGCAGTCGGGAGGAACGATCGAATGCGCAATGGTGGTGAACTCCTGGTCCAGTGCCTCATCGGCCTGGGCGCGACGCGGGGCTTCGGCGTGCCCGGCGAAAGCTACCTGGCGGTGCTCGACGCGCTGCATGACACGGTCGGGCGGCTGGACTTCACCCTGTGCCGGAACGAGGGCGGGGCGGCCTTCATGGCCGCGGCCTGGGGCAAGCTGACCGGGCAGCCGGGCCTGTGCTTCGTTACCCGGGGGCCGGGCGTGACCAATGCGTCGATCGGCATCCACACGGCCATGCAGGATTCTGCGCCCATGCTCGTCTTCGTCGGGCAGGTGGGCACGGACATGCGTGGCCGCGAGGCTTTCCAGGAGATCGATTATCGCGCCGTCTTCGGCACCATGGCCAAATGGGTGGTCGAGATCGACGATGTCGCCCGCCTGCCGGAACTCGTCGGACGGGCCTATGCCACCGCGATGACGGGCCGGCCGGGGCCGGTGGTGATCGCCCTGCCGGAAGACATGCTGACCGCCCGCACCGATGTGGCGCCCCTGGCCCGTGCGCCGCGCATCGCGGAGCCGGCGCCCGATCCGCAGGCCCTTCGGGACAGCCTCGACATGCTGCGCAGCGCGGAGCGCCCGTTGATCATCCTGGGCGGCTGCAACTGGAGCGCGGCCGGCCGGGCCGCCCTGCAGGCCTTTGCGGAAGCATCGGACATTCCCGTCGTCGCCGCCTTCCGCTACCAGGACCAGTTCGACAATAACTCCGACGTCTATGCCGGAGAGGCCGGCGTGGGCATGCCCCCCCATGTGCGGGCCCTGATCCGCGATGCCGACGCGATCCTGGCGGTCAACATCCGCTTCGGCGAGATGACGACGGATGGCTATACCCTGCTCGCGGTGCCTGTCCCCGCGCAGCGGTTGATCCATGTCCACGCCTCGGACCGGGAGATCGGGAAAATCTACCAGCCGACGATCGGCATACAGGCCGGGCCGAACGCATTCGCAGCGAGCCTGCGGCCCGTGGCGGGGCCCTGGGCGCAATGGCGCCGGGATGCCCGTGCCGCCTTCCAGGCCGCCTTCGACGCGCCTGCCCAACCGTCCCCGGTGGATATGGTCGCCGTCACCGCGCATCTGCGTGCGGTGTTGCCGCCGGATGTCATCCTGACCAACGGGGCCGGCAACTTCACGGTCTGGCCGAATAAGTTCTTCAAGTTCGGCAAGGGGGCGCGGCTGCTCGCGCCGCAAGCCGGGGCCATGGGCTACGGCCTGCCGGCCGCCATCGCCGCGCGGCTCGCCTGCCCGGACCGCATGGTCGTCTGCTTTGCCGGCGACGGCGATGTGCAGATGACATGCCAGGAACTCGGAACCGCCATGCAGGCCAAGGCACAACCGATCGTGCTGATCCTCAACAATGGCATTTACGGCACGATCCGGGCGCATCAGGAACGGCACTATCCCGGCCGCGTCAGTGGCACGACCATGGTCAATCCCGACTTCTGCCTTCTGGCGAAAGCCTATGGGTTCCACGCCGAGCGCGTCGAGCGCACGCAGGATTTTCCCGCCGCCTTCGCCCGGGCTACCGCCTCGACAACCGGCGCCGTCCTGGACCTTGCCATCGCGGCCGAGGCGCTGACGCCCCGCCAGACGCTGACCCAAATGCGGGAGGCGGCGCTCGCCCGGCAGCGCGCCGATGGTGGAACGCAATAAAATTGCTCAATCTATCGTGAGAATGGACAATTCCTTTCTGGTGGCTCCGCCGGTCGCCAGCCTATCCTTGCTTCATGGAACGCGATGAGGTGACGATGAGCGGCAGGCCACAGGGCGGAGCGAAACGCGGAGAGTTGGCCCTGGCGCGCCTTGGCGCCGGTCTGTCGATCGTGATCGTGCTGGCGGCGATCCTGGGTGTCGGACCTTTCGCCGGAACGTCGGACCATCTTCCCCGGCCGGATCTCGTCTCCGCTCTGCGATGACGGCAGGCATCGACTTCCCGAACCGGCAGGAACGGCCCTCGGGGCGTGGTTTTTTCAGACGGGTCAGTCTACATAGTGGCTGGACAACCTCGTCCGCCATGCCGTGGAGACCCGACAGCAGCCATGTTGACGATGAAAGGCAAGTATGGCCTGAAGGCCATGTTGCACCTTGCGAACATGCCCGACGGAGAACGTGCGCTGTCGGAAGAGATCGCCAGGGCGAACAATATTTCCAAGAAGTTCCTGGATACCATTCTGGCCGATCTGCGGATGGCCGGCATGGTGCATGCGCGCAAGGGCCGCGGCGGCGGCTATGTGCTCAGCCGCGCTCCGGACGACATTCGGATCGGCCACATATTGCGTGTGCTGGAAGGGCCGCTGGCGCCCATATCCTGCGCCAGCCGCACGGCCTACCGCCGCTGCGACGACTGCCGGGACGAAAAGACCTGTGCGGTGCGCCGGATCATGCTGGAGGTCCGCAATGCCATTTCGGCCGTCCTGGACGAGAAGAGCCTGGGCGACGTTCTGAACGCGGCCGAGCACGAGGATGCCGGCCTGAAGGAAATCATGGCGAGCCTCTAGCCGCCGCTTCGCCATGCGGGGTACCGTCCTGAACGCCGGCTCTATTCTCATCGTCGGCGGCGGCGCCAGTGGCGCCATCCTGGCGGCGCATCTGTTACGCTTCGGCGATGCTCGGCTGCGCGTGACGATCCTGGAGCGCCGCAGCGTGGTGGGCGCCGGCATCGCCTATTCGACCGACGAGCCCGACCACCTTCTCAACACGCGCGCCAGCGGCATGAGCGCCTGGCCGGACGATCCGGACCATTTCTGGCGCTGGCTGCAGGCGGATGACCGGGGCGCCGGTGTCGATTGCCGCGATCCCTTCTGCTTCGTGCCGCGCCGCGTCTACCGCGCTTATCTGAGTGATGTCCTGGCCCCCTTTCTGAGTGCCGATGGCACGGGGCGCCTGCGCATCGTCGAGGGCGAATGCGTCGACCTTGCGCAGATGCGGGGCGGCGTGGCGGTGGAACTGGCCGACGGGCGCACCGAACTGGCGGGCGTGGTCGTTCTGGCCACGGGACATGCCGAGCCGGAGGCGACGGATGCCACCGGCATTGTCGGCCCATGGGAAGACAGCCGCGCAGCGCCGCTCCCGGCGGACGCGCCGGTCGCTATTCTGGGAACCGGCCTGTCCATGGTGGACAATGTCGCCAGGCTTCGGCGGACGGGGCACCATGGCCCCATCACCGCCCTTTCCCGGCGCGGGCTTCTGCCGCTTGTCCATGCGCGGGCCTCGACCCCCTTCCGGCTGGATGCGGCCGATATCCCCTTCGGGACGAGCGTCGCCTATCTGACACGCTGGCTGCGTGGCGCGGCGCGATGGCACGGCGGAAATGGCGGGGACTGGCGCGATCTGATGGATGCCGTCCGGCCGCACACGCAGGCGATCTGGCAGTCCATGTCCATCGACAGCCGGGCGCGCTTCCTGCGGCACGCCCGCACCTTCTGGGAAATCCACCGCCACCGCATGGCGCCGCAGGCGGCCGAGGGCATTGCGCAGAGCCTGTCGGACGGACAGTTGCGGGTGCTGGCCGGGCGGGTGGTCGACAAGCGACAGGAGGGTGACACGATCCATCTGGCGCTGCGCCTGCGCGGCGGGGAGGCGAGCGCGCTTGCGGTGCGGCGGGTGATCGACTGCACGGGGATTTTGCGCGACCCGCTTTCGGGGCGCAACCATCTGATGGCCCGGCTCGTGGAGGCAGGGGAGGCGCGGCTCGATCCGCTTCGGATCGGCATCGAGACGGATGCCTTCGGCGCGCTCGTCGACCGGCGGGGCGCTGCCTCGCGGCGGCTCCTGGCCGTCGGACCCGTCACACGGGCGCTGTTCTGGGAAGTGACCGCCATTCCGGACATCCGGCTGCAATGCGCGGCCCTGGCTCGGCGGTTGATCCAGGAGGCCGGACGCACGGGCTGAGCCGTGCGCCCGGTGATTGGAGTGGAAGGCCGGGCAGACGGCTCAAGCCGTCCGCCCGACAATTGCAGCAGAAGGCCGAGCGGACGGCTCAAGCCGTCCGGTCGGCGGGCCCGTCAGGACCGTGGTTCTTTCAGCCGCGTCAGGACGGCGAAGGACAGGATGGCCGACAGAAGCATGAAGCCGCCGACGATCGTCATCGGAACGCCGTAGCCGCCGGTCGCGTCCTTGACCGCGCCGGTGATGTAGGGCGCTGCGAAGCCGGCAATGTTGCCCATCGTGTTGATGAGGGCGATGCCCGCCGCGGCAGCCGCCCCGGTGAGGAAGCGGGCCGGGAAGGACCAGAAGTTCGGAAGGGCCGAGAAGATCGCCGAGGCCGTGATGGTGATGACGATGATCGTCAGCGTCGGTGTCGGCATGATCAGCGCCAGAGGGATGGAGATGGCGCCGACAAGGGCCGGGATGCCGATATGCCAGGGGCGCACCCCGCGCCGCGATGCATCACGGCTCCACAGGATGAGCGCGACGGCCGCCGGCAGATAGGGGATGGCGGTGATGACCCCGCGCTCCATGATGGTGAACTTGGTTCCGAACTCCGCCTCGAAGCCGCCGATAATGGTCGGAAGGAAGAAGCCCAGCGCGTAGAGCCCGTAGACGAAGCCGAAATAGATCAGCGACAGAAGCCAAACCCGACCGCTCATCAGCGCCTGGGCGGAGCCACGGCCGTGGCTGGCCGCCTTGACCTTGTCTTCCCGCGAGAGTTCGCCGTTGAGCCAGTCGCGTTCGTCCCTGGTCAGCCACTTCGCATCGTCGGGACGATCCGGCAGGTAGAAGAAGGTGATGATGCCGACGATGATCGCCGGTACGGACACGCCGAAAAACATGATCCGCCAGCCTTCCAGTCCGAAGGCGCCATGCGCCTGGATCAGCGCGGAGGCGATCGGCGCGCCGATGACCGTCGTCAACGGCTGGGCGACGTAGAAGACCGCCAGGACCTTGGCCCTGTGGCGTGCCGGGACCCAGAGCGACAGGAACAGGATCGCGCCGGGGAAGAAGCCTGCCTCGGCGATGCCCAGGAGGAAGCGCAGCCAGTAGAGCTGCGTTGCCGTCTCCACCCAGGTGAAGAGCAGCGATACGATGCCCCATGTCACCATGATCCGGGCGAGCCAGCGGCGCGCGCCGAACTTGTGCAGGGCAAGGTTGCTGGGAATCTCCAGGACAATGTAGCCGATGAAGAAGATGCCCGCGGCAAAGCCGAACTGGGCCGCCGTCAGGCCGAGATCGGCCGTCATTCCGTTCGGACCGGCAAAGCCGATGGCCGTCCGGTCCAGGAAGTTGATGAAGAACATCAGCCCGAGAAAAGGCACGAGGCGCCAGGTGATCTTGCGGATCGCCGACGTCTCCACCGAGGGAGAGGCTTGCATGAGAGTAAACCTTAGAGGGTGAAAAACAATCGTCCGGGGAATGTGCCGGGCCGAGGGGCCCGGCCTGGCCTCGATGCGTCAACCGCCGTCGCGGATGCGCACGAAGTAGTCGTCGCCGCCCACCTGGCCGCCCTTCAGCGCGATCTGCAGCCCGTCGAAGGCGGCATCGTCGCTGAAGGCCGTGGATAGGGGGGAGCCGGGAGAGTCGGGAATGGGGTAGCGCGCGGTCAGCGCGAAGACGGAGAGCTGGCGCAGCGCATGGCTGGACGTATCGCCACCGGCGATGACCGCGCGTGACAGGCCCGCCCGCCGCACCAGATCGGCCTGCAACCGGCCGAGGCCGCGGCCGATGGCGTGCCGCGCACCGGGCGCTTCGGCAATCTCGGCGCCCAAATCGCTGTCCGGCCCGAGGGCCGTGTAGACGATGGGGCTGCCGCCGGCCTCCAGGGCGCGGGCGGCCCTGTCGCGCACGGCCGCGTAGCCGGCCTCGTCGCCCTGGACCAGGAGGCGCGGATCCATGGCGATGGCGTCGAAGCCATGATCCTGCGCATAGGCGATCTGCCGCGCAGTGGTGGGCGAGCAGCTTCCCGACACCACGGCCAGGCGGTCCACCGCTTCGAGCGGCGGGAAGCTGGCGGAACCGGGGATGATGCCCTCCGCCGTCCAGGCATGGGCAAGCGCGTATTCGACGCCGGACGAGCCGACGACGAACCGGCTTCCCGCCGCCGCGAGCCGGCCGAGGGCCCGGCCGGCCGCGGCCTGGCCCGGCAGATCGAGCACGTCGATCAGGATGGCGCCCGGCCCTGCGTCGCGCGCCGCATCCGTGGCTGCGGCGGCATCGGCGCCCGTCAGCGTCAGATGATCGAGGAGCGTGATGGACAGTTGCGTCTGCTTGGCAAGATGGCGGACGAGATCGGCCTCGTCCATCGGCGTCACGGGGTGGCGGCTCATGACCGGGTGGCGGTCGATGCGATAGATTTCGCCCCGATAGGCGGCAAAGAGCGTGCCGAAGGCCGTGAAGCGCTTGAGCTGCGGCGCGCCGACCAGGACGGGCACGGGCTGGTCCCCGAAGGCGGCGCGGCCGAGTTCCAGCGCGCGGCCGATGCTGCCGACATGCGGCGCGGAATCGAAGGTGGAGCACACTTTGTAATGGCTGATCTGGGCACTCTCCGCCGCCATGGCGGCGAAGATGGGCGGCAGGTGCTCATCCATCCATTCCGGCGTTTCGCTGCGGCTCGTGCCGGCGATGCCGAGGGCGCGGACGCCCGGAAAGCGGGCGCGCTGCTCGTCGGAAGGAATGTCGAGGAACAGGACGGCGTCCACGCCGCGCAAAGCGAGCGCCTCCATCACGTCGGTCGAGCCGGTGAGGTCGTCGCCATACCAGGTGAGAAGCAGGGGTTGGGTCATGAGGATCGGGTTCCTTGCGGCATCAGGCGCCCTTGCCGGTGCCGAACTTGGCGATGGCCGCCGCCAGTTCGGGATGGTGGCGCGCATGAAGATCGAGGGGGATGCCGGCCGTGGCGGCCTCCCACGCCTGCTGAACGGCCCGCACGCCGGCCGCCGGTCCGCCCGGATGGCTGACCACGCCGCCGCCGCACAGGTAGAGAAGGTCCGTCGTGGCCACCGCGGCGAAGGTCGCCGGGGCCTGGCCGCCCCATTGGCCCGAACAGACCACGGGCATGGGCCGGTCTTCAGCCGTAAAGAGCGGCTCGCGCAGCGCGCGGAAGGAGCGGACGAAGGATTCGTCGGGCTCCCAGTACTTCGCCCCGATGCCGTTGATCTGGAACTGGTCGACCCCCAGAAGGCGCCAGAAGATCTCGTAGACCGGGAAGTCCATGCCGAGCCCGGCATGCCGGGTGAGAATGTCCCAGCCATTGCGGTGGCCGTGCAGGACCAGCCTGGAGCGCCGTCGCAGGAAGGCCATGGCGCCCATGCCGATGGAGTTGATGTTGACGACGGCCGCGTTGCCGCCCGCCGCAACCACCAGATCGTGGTTGCGCATCATCTCGTCCGGATCGGTGGCCGTGATGCCGAAGGCGTACATCACCTTCTTTCCGGTCTTCTGCTCATGGTCGAGGATGACCGGCATGATCGCCGCCACGCGCTCGGCCAGGGGCGCGTAGGCGGGGCTCATCAGCTTTTCGTCGTCCTTGATGAAGTCGACGCCAGCCTCCACCAGCTCCTTCACCAGCGCGGCCGTCTCGTGCGGCCGCAGGCCCAGCGCCGGCTTGACGATGGTGCCGACGATGGGGCGCCCTTCGACGCCGGTCAGGCGCCGGCTGCCCGCAATGCCGAATTGCGGGCCGGGCCAGGCTGCGCCGAAGGCGGCCGGCAGGCGCATCCCGGTGATCCGCACGCCGCTCAGACCCTTGATCGAATAGACGCCGCCGATCGCGATCGTCATCAGGGCGGCAAGATCGGTTCCCACCGCCTCGATCGGGAAGGCGATCTCGGCTTCACCCCGGTTGAAGAGCGTGGGCGTGGCAAGATCGGCATGGCTGCGGCCGAAGGAGGGCTCGGTCACCGGGTCGAGCATGCGCAGCCCGATCACCTCTGCGGCGACGCGGGCCTTCAACTCCGGCGTCTCGCCCGGCAGGGCCACGAAGGTTCCGGTCGACTGATCGCTGGCGATCTTGCGCGCAAGCGCTTCGACGCCTCCCGGCGTTTCGATGAGATAGGTCAGGACGATCCTATCGGACATCCGGTATATCCTTCCTGTGCTGATTGCGTCTGGAGCGATTCCATGATGGTGTCGCTAATGGTATACTGACCATACCAGTCGCCCGATCATCGCCGTTCCCATCCGCAGGACAATGCCCATGGCCAAGCCGCTCGAGCCGATCATTCGACGGAAGCTCTCCGAGGAAGTGTTCGACCGGCTGAAGGCGATGATCGTGTCGGGCGAACTCGTTCCCGGGGACGCCATGCCAGCCGAGCGGGAGCTGATGGCCCGGTTCGGCGTGGGGCGTCCGGCCGTGCGGGAGGCCATGCAATCCCTTGCGGGCATGGGGCTCATCGCCATCAACCATGGCGAGCGCGCGCGTGTCCTGGCGCTGACGCCGGAATCGGTCGTCCAGCAGGTGAACCGCGCGGCCGAGATCATGCTGTCGACCTCGCCCGAGGCGCTGGATCATCTGAAGGAGGCGCGGATCCTGTTCGAGCGGGGCGTCGTCCGGCAGGCGGCCGAGCGCGCCACGCCGGCCGACGTGGACGCGCTCCGGACGCTGCTCGACCTGCAGCGCGCGGCGCTCGGCACGCCCGAAAACTTCGTGGCCGCCGACATGCGGTTCCACAACCGCATTGCGGCGATCTGCGGCAACCCGATCCTCAGTGCCGTATCGCAGTCCATGCTGGGCTGGCTGAAGCAGTACCACACCGAGCTTCTGCTCTGGTCCGGCAAGGAGAACGTCACGCTGGCCGAGCATGCGGAGATCCTGGAGGCGATTGCCGCAGGCAAGCCGGAAGCGGCCGAGGCCGCCATGGTGCTGCACCTGGAGCGCGCCCGCGGGCTCTACGTCCACCAGACGGCCTGACGATCCTGCCGCGCCCGCATCACCCATGCGCGCGGCCCGTCAGCCAGGCCGTCGCATAGGGCGGCAGGGACAAGGGGGCCGAGCCGTCCTGCCCATCCCACACATGCGTCTGCGGCAGGGTAACCGATTGGTCCTGCGCCGTCAGATTGGCCAGGAGGAGCGTTACCGAACCATCGGGCTGGCCGGCCGCGATGCCGTCCACCCGGCCTTGCGCATCGCTGGCGAGCGACAGGCGCGGTAGACCCGCAAGCGCCGCCAGGCGTGTGACGATGGCGTGGGCCGGCGTCGGCGCGCCATCCGGCAGGACGATGCCGCGCGGGCCGGCGAACTCGCCCGCGATCCATGACTGGAGTTGCGTGCGCGCCAAACGCGCCGCATAGCCGACCAGCCAGGCGGCGCCGAACAGGCCGCGTGCCCGGGGATCGTCGTCGGCCATCGGAACCCGCACCCCATCGGGATTGGGCATGGTGCGCGACCCGTAGGGGTTCTGCCGCATGCCGATCAGCGTCGGCCCGAGCCGATAGGGCGTATCGGGGCAGAAGCCGCGGGTCGATGCGGTGATGAAGGGAATGGCTTCCAGCGTTTCCATGACGCTGCGATCGTCGGCCGCGTGCACGATGGCGCATGTGGCGTGGGTGACGAAGTCGAGCCGTTCCGTGGGGACGCGCTTGCGGTTCAGCTCGGTGAAGTAGCTGAACATGCCGCCGCCGATCCGGCAGCCGGGAAAGGCACGCTGCGCCCCAGCGTAAAGGCTGTCGAGCGGCGGGCAGGCAGGCCAGGCACTGCCCGGCGGAGTGGACTGGCGGTCGACATCGGCAAGCACGGCCACCGCATCGATGGCAAGGCCAGACTGGGCGACGGCCCTGGCGGCATCCGCAAAGACTGCGTCGAGCGGCAGCGCCGTGGGGACCACGAATTCGAGGACATGTTCGCGCCGCGGCGCTTGAGCGCAGCCTTGCGCATAGGCGCGCAGGGTCTCGACATCGTGGCCGCTGCCCGGATCGTACAGGAAGGACAGGCTTTGCGGCCCGATCTCGGCGATCCGGTCGGCCCAGTCCGGCACTGTCAGCATGGCCGGTGCGAGGGACAGGCCAATGGCCGGCATGCGCGTTCCGTCCGCTGCCCCGAGCGTCAGGGCAATGCTGTCCGGGGTGAGGCGCGGCGCCACGGGCGCGGTCTCGCGGATGGTCAGGGTGATGCACTGCCGCTGCGTGCGGCCGGATTCGAGGCGATAGGGCCAGGGCCGGGCAAGAGGGCGCACATAGGTCTTGAAGGAGGCGTCGGTCCAGGCGCGCTGGTCCTCCATCTCGAACGTATCGCCGTCCATGTGGCAGGTTGCTTCCAGGCCTTCCACCGGCCAGTGGGTCAGCGCACGGATGTCCAGGAAGGGTTGCCAGGGCGCGATGGCGTCCGGGAACCGGGCGGCCTTCGTCGATCCGTCAACATGCGTCACTGTGACGGCCTGTCCGGCGACGCCTTCGATCGGGTGCAGGATGCAGAAGCCCGTCCGGTTGGTTTCGAAATCGCCGCGCGGCGTCGCTTCCACGATGAAGCGCAACCGGCCGTCCGAGGACGCCTCGATCCGCGCCGCAAAACCCAGGCTGGCGCCGTCTGGGGCAACGCAGCCGGCATTGTAGGTGACGGTGAAGCCGTCCGCGCCTTCCTCGACCGACAGGTCGTTCAACGCGGGATCGTAGGTGCCCCAGTCCCTGTCTCGCACGATATAGGCGATGGCGCGCAGGATCTCGTGGCCGCGATAGCGGATGGCCCCCAGATTGCCGCCGGACAGTTCCACGCTGAGCGGGCCCGCCGTGATGCGGCGGGG
>NZ_BBWR01000010.1 GCF_001463905.1 Aureimonas frigidaquae | reverse complement strand
GAGCGGGCCCGCCGTGATGCGGCGGGGCTGCACGGACGCCTGCGTGGTGCCGTAAAGGGTGAGCGGATCGGTCATGCTCACAGCTCCGACGGTATAACGCTCGTCTGCCGCTCTGCGCTGAGATAAGCGGCCTCGACGAGGGCCAGGGTCTTCACATTGTCGCGGCCGCAGGTTTCCGGTTCGCGCCCGGTGCGCAGGCAATCCACCCAGTGCTCCTGGATGCGCGCGACGCTTTCCTGGATATTGTGCCAGGGGCGCTCGGCCCAGGGCAGAAGCTGCGGCGATACATCGCTCGAGCGGGTGCCCGCCGCGTTTGTGACGGTGAGCTGGTAGTTCCGGTCGAGCCGGATCGTGCCGTCCGCGCCGTCGATCTCCAGGAGCGCCTGCGGGAACAGCTCCTCCGCTGCGCGCGTGGCATAGGAACAATCCACGATGCTGGTGACGCCGCTGTCATGGTCGAGCAGCATGGTCGCGACATCCTCACCCGCGATGCGCGGGTTGATGCGGGCGGTGCGCGCCGTAACCATGGCCACATCGCCGAACAGGAACCGCGCCACGTCGAGCGCGTGGATACCGAGATCCTCGATGATGAAGCGCGCGCCCTCTGCCAGGTAGGGCTGCGCGGCATAGACGTCGAAGCCCGACCGGAAGGTGACGCGGCCGAAGAAGGGCTTGCCGATGGCGCCCGAATGCAGCTCCGACGCGGCCGCGCGGATGGCGGATTGCCAGCGGAAGTTCTCATGCACCATCAGGGGAACGCCGGCCCGCTCGCAGGCCTGGACCATGGCACGTGCGTCGGCGAGGGTGGGCGCGAAGGGCTTCTGGCAAATGACCGGTGTTCCGGCCTCTGCCGCCAGTTCGACCAGCGCCCGATGGCTCGGCGCGGTGGTCGCAATGTCGACGAAGTCGGGCTGCACCTCGGCCAGCATCCGCGCCGCATCGGTGAAGACTTGTGTGACGCCGAAGCGTGCCGCCATGTCGCGGGCGCGGGCTTCGTCCCGGTCGCACAGGGCGACCATCTCGACACCGTCGATGCCGGTCCAGGCATGCATCTGGTTGGCTGCGAAGAAACCGCAGCCCACCAGAGTTCCGCGCAATGTGGGCCCGTTCGGAGCCATGAGCCTCTCCCTCCCCCTGAAGTATCCCGCCGGCCGGAGCCGGCGGGCCGCTCTGTCCTTGTCAGGTGATGCGCCGGATCGAAGCGGCGAGCTCTTCCGGCTCGAAGACGCGCTTCCAGTCGTCGCGCATCAGCATGGGCTTGCCGAACTCGATCGCCTTGTTGCAGGCATCGGAGAAGACGCCGGGGTTCTCTTCGAAGATGACGGCGCCGAGCACGTTCATGTGGCCGAGCAGGAAGTCACGCGCGGCTTCCTTGGGCACGCCGCGCGCCACGACCTCGTCCATGGCTTCCTTCATGACCACGAGAAGGCTGGCGCACACGGTCTCGGACAGGCCGGGCTCCAGAAGCGCCATCTGCTCCACCGTCACGCGGTGCGACCGCATGACGGGCGCCCAGATCACCTTGGCCACTTCCTCGCCCAGGGCATAATGCTCCTCCGGGCCCTGCATCAGGGCGGAGGTGATGTGCTGCTTGGCGGCGATGCCGCCGAAGAAGTCGCGCTTGGCGGCCGGGTCCGTCTCGTCGTTGAAGATCGGCGGATGGCACGGATGGGTGACGAAGTAGGTCAGGTCCGGACGGTCCGGCAGATGCCCGGCAAAGGGGGCGGCCGCATCCAGGACGACGACGATGGTTCCCGGCTTCAGGTCCTTTTCGATGCCAGAGGCGACCTTGCCGATCAGTGTGTCCGGCACGGCCAGGATGACGACATCGGCGCCGTCGAGCGCAGCCTGCGCCGGCGTGCAGTCGAAGCCGAGGCCGGCCTTCAGACGCTCGCGTCCGGCCTCGCTCGGCTCCACATGCCGCACCTCGAAGCGCGACCCTTTCAGGTTGCTGGCCAGACGGTAGCCCATCTTTCCGCCGGCACCGAACAAGGCAATCACAGTCATGCCACTTCCTTTCCACAAGGCACATCGCGGCGCTCGGGCGCCGCAGTACGTTCCATTGGGGAAGCGACAGATGCGCAGGGCGATAGCCCTTGCATCCACAGGGATGCCGCCGCAGCGGCATCGAATCCATCCTCCCCAGACCGACCCACCTATACCACGCCACCTCATCACCCCGTCAACATGTATGATGAGTATATGTGAATGAGACGCGTCGGTTTGCCTGTCCGGCGAACCGGATCGGTGCGCCGGCCGTTGTGGCTCGAACGGATGGAGTGGATAAGATGCGCAGGCCAATCGGACAGCTCCTCGCAGCGCTCGTCATCTGCACCGCAATGGGAGGCGCGACGATGGCGCAGTCACTGTCAGAGCTGCAATGGCAGAACCGCGTCCTGATCCTGTTCGGGACGGATGGCACGGCGATCGAGGAGCAATCGTCGGAGCTGTTAACGGGACGCGACGCGCTGGCGGAGCGGGACATGCTCGTCTTCACCGTAGCCGGCGACAGGCTCGACCCCGTCTACGGCCCGGTCCCGGACGGCGAAGACGCACAATCCCTTCGGGCCCGCTTCGGCGTCGACCCGGCTGCGCCCTTCACGGCCATATTGATCGGCAAGGACGGGCAGGAGAAGTGGCGCGCTGACAGCGTGGTGCCGCGTGCCGAGATCGAGGCGGTGATCGACGCCATGCCGATGCGGCGCGCCGGCCGCTAGCTCCGGTGCCCGGGAAAGGGCGTCGGGGGGTCGGTTCGCCCGAGCCCCCGGCCATGGTCACCAGGCGGTAAAGCCGCCATCCACCACGACATTCGAGCCCGTCATGTAGGACGAGGCATCGGAGGCGAGGAAGCGGATGATGCCGTTATATTCGTCGATCTCTGCCTGGCGCCCCATGGGCACACGTTCCAGGAAGGCATCGATGAACTCTTTGTCGAAACTACCGGTCTTCACACCGCCGAAGGAGATCAGGTTGACCCGCACTCGCTTCGGCGCCCAATAGGTCCCGAGATAGCGGGTCAGGTTGATGAGGCCGGATTTGGAGGCCGCATAGGACACGGCCTTGATGAAGGGCTCGCCGTCCCGCTCCAGCCGGTAGGCGTAGAGCGCCTGATTGGGCGAGACGAGACCGTAGATCGAACCGACATTGATGATCGATCCGCGCTGCTCGGCGGCCATCCGGCTGCCGACGACCTGGCTGGTCAGCATGACGCCGGTCAGGTTCGTATCGATGATGTCATCCCAGTATTTCTGCGGGTAGACCTCGAAAGGTGCGTTCTGTTCGGCCGACCCGTCGGGCTTGGAATCGATGCCCGCATTGTTGACGAGGATGTGCGGCACGCCCCAGTCGGCGACGAGGCGCTCCGTCGCGGCTTCCAGCGCGGCCTTGTCGGTGACGCTGGCTTCGTAGACGCGGATACGGTCGGTCAGGCCGGGGAACTTGGCCGCCAGTTGCGCGTCGGAGAAGGGGCGGCGGCTGTAGATCGCGACCTTGGCTCCGGCTTGCGCAAGGGACTTGGAAAACTGTGTGCCGAGTTGGCCGAGGCCGCCGGTCACGACCGCGACGCGGTCGGTAACGTCGAAGAGCTTGTCCATCTGTGCGTCTCCTGTTGCTGAGCTGCTCATCACCGCGCCGCCGCCGATTCCGCGATGGCCTGGGAGGCGCGCTTGCAACCCTCGTTCAGGAACAGCACGTCATTGCCCATGATGATCATGTCGACACCCTTCTTCTTGAGGGCCGTGACGCTGTCGGCGACGGGTGGGATGCAGGGCGCCATGACCTTGATGCCGCGCGCATGTGATTTCTCGACGAGTTCCGACAGCCGCTCGTCCACCTCCGGGTGCGACATGGAGTAGTCGATGGAGATCTGGCGGGAAATCGAGTAGTCGGCCGGGCCGAAATTGATGACGTCCAGCCCTTCGACGTCGAGGATCTCGTCGATATTGTCGAAGAACTCGAAGCTCTCGGCCATCGGGATGACGAGGCGGCTTTCATTCTCGTGCTGCATATAGGCGCTCCACTGGAAGCCCGGTCCGGCAAAGCCCGCTGCGCGGCAGGAGGCGTCGCCGCCACGCCGGCCGTAGGGCGGGAACTTGGCGGCGCGTACGATGGCGCGTGCCTGGTCGGCTGTGTTGACCTGGGGAACGATCACGCCGGTGGCACCGAATTCGAGGACCTTGCGGATGTCCCATTCGTTCGTCCCGCGGACCCGCACCAGCGGTGCGATGCCGCCCATCAGGGCAGCCATAACGAGCTTCTCCAGATGGCTGTCGACGTTGACGGGCGTATGCTCGGCATCGATAAATGCGAAGTCGAGGCCCCAGTTGGCGGCCACTTCGATGGCCGTCGTCGAGCCCGTATAGAAGGTGGCGCCGAAGGTGGGTTCACCCTTCCGCATCTTGGACATGAGTTGCGTGTTCTCTAGCGCTGGCACATGCGTCTCCTCTTGTGTGTCGATGGGGCGTGCGGGGGGCACGCCTATTTGAGATCGGGGGCGATAAAGGCCTGAAGCTCCGGCGTCTGCGGATCGCGGAAGAGCGTTTCAGACGGCCCTTCCTCCCGGATGCGGCCGTCATGCATGAAGATGGTTCGCGTCGCGACGCGCCGCGCAAAGCCCATTTCATGGGTGACGAGCAGCATGGTCATGCCGGCGCTTGCCAGTTCGGCGATCGTCTTCAGCACCTCGCCCGTCAGTTCCGGATCCAGCGCGGAGGTGACCTCGTCGAACAACATGACCTTCGGTTGCATGGCGAGCGACCGGGCGATCGCGACCCGCTGCTGCTGCCCGCCGGACAATTCGTCCGGATAGGCATGCGCCTTATCCTCAAGGCCCACGCGCCGCAGAACGTCGGCCACGAGCGCGGCGCCCTCGGCGTCCGAACAGCGGCGCACGACCTTGGGCGCGAGGGTGATGTTTTCCGAAACGTTCAGATGCGGAAAGAGATTGTAGCTCTGGAAGACCATGCCGACCTCCTTGCGCAGGGCACGCAGCTGCGCCGGCGTCTGCTGAACCTCGTATCCGGCAACCTCGATGCGCCCTTCCTGGAAGCTTTCCAGCCCGTTGATACAGCGCAGCATGGTGCTTTTGCCGGAGCCGGACCGGCCGATGATAGCAACCACTTCCCCATGCATGACCGACAGGTCGATGCCTTTCAGAACGGGAAGCGCGCCGTAGTACTTCTTCAGATTTTCGATCCTAAGCGCTTGCAACTTTGCGCTCCTTCAGCTTTTCGCTCCACCAGGAGAGCGGGTAACAGACGAGGAAATACAGGACCGCCACCGTCAGAAAGACGTGGAAGGGCTGGAAGGTCATGTTGTTCAGGAGCTGGCCGGCCCGGGTCAGTTCCACGAAACCGATCAGCGCCGTGACCGACGTGTTCTTGACGATCTGGACCATGAAGCCGACGGTCGGGCCGAGTGCGATGCGCAAGGCCTGTGGAAGAATAACGTAGCGCAGCCGCTCCAGCCGGCTCAGCGCCAGCGCGTCCGCAGCCTCCCACTGGGTCCTCGGTATGGCTTCGATGCATCCGCGCCAGATGTCCGCCAGGAAGGCGGTGGAGTAGACGATCAGCGAGATCGCCGCCGCAGCGAAGGGCGGAAAGTAGAAGCCAAGGAAGCTCAGGCCGTAGAAGGCCAGAAACACGACGATCAGAAGCGGCGTCGCCTGGACGAGTTGAATGTAGGTGCCGACGATGATTTTCAGCCAGCGTGGGCCAAGAGCACGCGCTATGGCGAAGATGAGCCCGAAAAGGCCGCCGCCCAGAAAGGCCGTGGCAGACAGGCCGACGGTCCAAAGAAGGCCGTGCAGCAGAAACTGGATGCTCGAAAGGCCGAAATTGTCGATCATGCCTTGGCCCTTCCCGTCAGCGTGACGGCGCTCGTCAGCGACCCGCCCTTGGGAACCTTGCGGCGGAACAGCCACAGGCCGATCAGCCAGTAGATGAGCCGGAAGGCGAAGGTCACGGTGATGTAGATCGCCGCGATGACCAGAAATGTCTCGAGGCTCCGAAAGGTCTGGGATTCGATCTGTGAGCCGACGAGCGTCAGTTCGGTCGCGGAAATGGCCGAGGCGATGGAGGTGCCGAGCAGCGTCAGCGTCAATTGCCCGGTGAGCGCCGGGTAGATGATGCGTAAGGCCGGAACGATCACGACGTAGCGCATGACCTGCAGCCTGGAGAGGCCGAGTGCCAGGCCGGCTTCGACCTGAGTCTTCGGAATGGCCAAAAGGCCGGCGCGGAAGATTTCGGCGGAGTAGGCGCCGAGATTGAGCGAGATGGCAAAGATCGCCGCTTCGTTGGCTCCGAGCCGCAGCCCGATATAGGGGAGGCCGAAGAAGATCAGGAACAGCTGGACGAGGAGCGGCGTGTTGCGGAACGCCTCGACATACACCTTGCCCAGAAGCCCTGCCCATCGCGGACCGTCGACCCGCATCAACGCGATGACGAGACCCACGAGAAGGCCGATGGAAATCGACTGGACGGACAGGACGATCGTATCGAGCGTCCCGGCCCACAGTTCTGGCGCACGCGCCAAAACCGGGCCGAAATTCATCTCGTAACCCATTGTCTCGAAAATCCTTGCTGCGCGTCGGCCGACAGGCGACCGATGGTCGATTGCCAGGATGCGTGCCCCTAGAAAGTGGGGAGCTTGCCGCCCGGGATCGGGACGCCGACCCATTTCTCGTGCAGCCGGTTCAAGGCCCCCGTGACTTCCTGGTAGTAGATGAAGTTGTTCAGCCACTGGTGGAGTTCGGTGGCGTTCTTGCGTACAGCCATCGACCAGTAGAGCGTGAAGATCGGCACGTCCGACTTGACCTCCAGATTATCGAGACTGCGCTTGGCGATCACATCGTTGGCGACGGTCGCGACGGCGGCGGTCGCATCGACCTGCCCGGAGATCAGCGCCTGCATGGCAAGTGCGTCGTCGTCGAAGCGCACGACCTCCAGCCCCTCGACACCATAGCCGCTGACCGCGACATCCTGCGTGCTGCCCTTGGGCACGGAGACGCGCTTGCCCTTCAGGTCGTCGAGGCTCGATAACGGCATGTCCTTGGCAGCGACAAAACGCATCTCGTAGGCGCCGTAGGGGTTCGTCATCAGGAATATCTTGGCGCGCTCGGGCGTTGCCGTCATGTGCGCGATCAGGAAATCGACCCGGCCGGACTCCAGCGCCGCGGCGCGCGATGCGTTGTTGACGGGAACGATCTCCACCTCAACGCCGAGATCTTTGGCGGCAAGCCTGGCTAGATCGACCAGGAAGCCGTCCGGCGCGCCGGACGAGTCGACCGTGTCGTAGGGCGGGATGCCCGTCAGGACGCCGATGGTCACGCGTCCCTTCTGCTCGATTTCGGCGATGGTCTGCGCCTTTGACGGCGTTCCTGTGGCCAAGGCTGCCGCAGCAATACCGACGGCAAGACCCACCCGCCGGACGAATGACGTGAACATTCGACTTCCTCCCAGATTGGTTCGGCGCTCTGCGCACCGTGTTTCCGTCCGCGTCGTGAGACCACATCGATCCGTCACGCCTTCCCAGCGAACTCTTGACATATGTCTTATGTCATGACTTGTTGTCAACCGTGGGTTGCGTGATTGTTGCCTACGCCCCGTTGAAGTGAGGTAGCCCATGAGCCAGACCGGTGGATCCCAACCTGACGACAGTGGCGTCGGCGGCGCGGACCGCGCGCGGGGGCGGGACCGTCTGCACGCCTCCGTGTCTGGAACATTGGAGGCGCAGATCCTGTCCGGACAGCGCAAGGTGGGCGACCGGCTGCCGTCTGAAAGCGAGATCGCACGGGAATTCGGCGTGTCGACACGCTCGGTTCGCGAAGCAATGCAGATCCTGGAAACCAAGGGGCTCGTGCGGCGCCGGCACGGGGAGCGCACCACGGTCGTGCGCGACGACGTGGCGGAGTTTCTCGGCACGCTCGCCATCACTGTCCGACAGCTCATGTCCAGCGATCCACGCTACCTCGTTCAGCTCATGGCCGTTCGCCGTATGATCGAGACGGAGGTCATCGGACTCCTGATGACCTTGCCCGAACCGATCGGGCAGGAGGTCACACAGGCGCTGGAAGCCATGCGGCGGGCCCGTGACGAGCAGGACTTCGCAAGCTTCGTGGAGGAGGACGCCGCCTTTCATCTGGCGCTCGTCCATTCGGCCGGGAACGAGATCCTGACCGTCTTCTACGACAACCTTTTCGGCCTGATCCTTGAAGTCATTCAGGTCACGAGCCGGGTTCCGTCCAAGTCGCTCGAGGCAGCCTATGCGGAACATGAAGAAATCTACCGCCTGATCCGGAACAGGGATGAGGCGGGAGCCAAGAAGCTCATGCGTGAGCAGATCGACAACAGCGCATCGTACCTGCAGGTCGCGATCGACAATGTGATGAGGGAAGGCAAAAAGAATGCGTGATTTCGACTATGCGGCGACCGACTGGGCGTCGATCGAGCGGCTGAAGGCCTGGTATTCCGGCGATATCCACGACAGCATGGAGAGCCTTGGCCTGTGGGGCCATCTCGACGGCATTTCCCTGGCAGGCCACCTGCCGGACGGAGACGTGGTCTGTGGACCGGCCGTCACCGTTCTCTTCGAGCCGTCGGACCGCAAGGGCGAGCCGCAGGACGTGTATCATCACGCGATCGACAACACCCCGAAAGGGGGCGTCCTCGTCTGCGACGCATCCTGCGCGGGCGGTTCCTGTTCGGGCGAGTTGATGAGCACGGGCGCAAAGGTGAAGGGAGCGGCTGCGACCGTCGTGCACGGCACCGTCCGCGACATCGCCCAGGTCCGCGCCCTCAAATACCCACTCTTCGGCTCCGCGGTCAGCCCGGTCGGCGTGACCGGCAAGAAGGAGCCGACGCGCTCGCAAGTTCCGCTGACGATCGGCCGCGTCACCGTGCGGCCGGGCGATGTCGTCTTTGCAGACAGGGACGGGGTCGTGGTGATCCCGGCCGAGCACGTCAGGGCCGTAGCCGACGCGGCGGATGCGCTCGGCCGAAACGAGGCCGCCGCCCGCACCCGCCTTTTGGATGGCGAGCGCCTCCAGTCCGTCTGGCCGGCCTGACCCGGCGGCAAACGAGCGGCGCGCGGGGGGTCAACCCCCCGCGCGGGCACTCGCCGTGAAGATCGCATCCGCGATGGCGGTTGCGGTCAGCTCCACCGGGACGGAGTGGATCACGTTGGTCGGCAGCATGGCCGCCTGGCCGACCCGCGCCATGTCGGCGGCGGAGAGGTCGGTGAGGCCAAGGTCCGCCAGGGTGGTCGGCAGGCCGATGTCGCGGCAGAAGGCGGCGGCGGCGTCGAACTCTTCCGGCGGCCGGTTCTCCAGGACCAGAAGGCACAGAATGCCGAAGGCCACTTTTTCCCCGTGCAGGAAATGATGGGTCGGCTCCAGGACGGTGAGCGCATCGTGAATGCCGTGCGCGCCCGACACGCCGCAATTCTCGAAGCCGAGCCCGGACAGGAGGGTGTTGGCCTCGATGATGTTCTCGACCGCGCCGGTCAGCCGGCCGCCTTTCGCCGCCACATAGGCCGCGCGGCCATCGCGCATCAGCGTTTCGTGGCAGGCCTGTGCGATCTGGTAGCCGGCGAGCGTGCAGGCATAGCCATCGCCGATATAATTCTTCGAGCGGCTCTCGATGTTGGAGCGCGCCTCGTAGAAGGTGGAGAGCGCATCGCCCATGCCCGCGGCCAGGAAGCGCGCCGGCGCCTGGACGATCAGCGCGCTGTCGACCAGCACCACATCGGGGTTGCGGCCGCAGCGGACCACATGCTCGTAGACGCCGTCGGGCGTATAGACGACGCCGAGCGAGCTCGTGGGCGAATCCGTCGAGGCGATGGTCGGCACGGTTACGATCCGCGCGCCGATGTTGAAGGCGGTGATCTTGGCCGTATCCAGCGCTTTGCCGCCACCGATGCCGACGACCGACGCGGCGTCGATCTCACGCCCCGCGGCGGTGCAGCGATCGATCTCGACCTGCGAGGATTCGCCGCCGAACCGCACGAACTGCGCCGTCACGCCGGCGCCGGACAGCGCCGCTTCCAGCTCGGGACGCAAGCTGTCCCAGAAGAATGCGTCCATGATGACGAGGGTGCGCGCGCCGAGCGGCGCGACATAGCGGCCGAGATCGGCGATGACGCCGGGGCCCTGGACATAGCGGAGCGGTCCGCCGTAGCCACGTTGAGTCATGAAATTCGTCTCCGAAGGAAGCAGGAGTTCAGCGCAGCGTCAGGCCGCCATCCACGGTGTGGATTTCGCCCGTCGTAAAGGAGGAGGCGTCGCTCGCCAGGTAAATCACCGCGCCGGCCAGCTCGTCGACGCTGCCGATACGGTTCTGCACGGCGCCAGCGGCCCAATGCTGGGTGACGACATCGGGATGCTCGCGCAGCACTTCTTCCGTCAGCTCGGTCATGATGTAGCCGGGGGCAAGGGCGTTGACGCGCACATTGTGCTCGGCCCATTCGGTGGCGAGGCACTTGGTCAGCATGTGCACCGCCGCCTTGGAGACGTTGTAGGCCGCATGGCGGAAGGGCCAGTTGACGATCCGCCCGGACATCGAGCCGATATTGATGATGGAGCCGGATTTCTGCCGGATCATCATCCGGCCGATGGCCTGGCTGACCAGGAAGACGCCATCCAGATTGACGCTCATCGTCTCACGCCACTGGCTGAGCGGGTAGTCTTCGGCATTGCCCGGCAGAACGATGCCGGCATTGTTGACGAGGATGTCCGCACGGCCCCACCGCGCCTCGACCGCCGCCGCCATACGCTCGACATCGTCCGGATCGGACACGTCGGCCTTTATGGCGAAGCTGTCGCCGGCCCCGTTCGGGGACGCTTCGTTGAGCGTCTTGGCCAGGCTTTCAGCCTGCGCCATGGTGGACCGGACGACGATCGCCACGTCTGCGCCGTGCGCGGCAAGTGCCTGCGCCAGGGCGCGCCCGATGCCGCGCGACCCTCCCGTGACGATGGCCTTGCGCCCCGTCAGATCGAACAGCCGCGTGTAATCGCGTGTGTTGTCGGCCATGCTAAGTGTCCCTCCCGGACAATGCTCTACAGGATGTTTCAGGCGGCGACCGCGTCGGAGACACGCTCGACGGGGTCGGTGACGGGCACGGTTTCGCCGAGCTCCCAAAGGATGCGCTCGGATGTGCGCAGGGCCTGCGCCACGATCGTCAAGGACGGGTTGAAGCCGGTCGACGAGGGCAGGAACGAGGCATCGACGACATAAAGATTGTCGACGTCCCAGACCTTGCAGTCCGTATCCAGCACCGAGGTGGCGGGGTCCTTGCCGAACCGCGCCGTGCCGCATTGGTGCATGGAGACCTTGATGTCCATTTTCTGCGTGATGACGAGCGGGTAGCCGAGCCGGCGCATCATGCGCGTCCAGACCTGCACAAGCTCATTATGCGCGGTAAGATTGTTGGGCGTATAGGCGAGGCGGATCGTGCCGTCCGGATCGACGCTCACGCGGTTCTCCGGGTCGGGCAGGTCTTCCGACATCAGCCACCAGTCGACCGAGCGTTCCGCGAAGAGCGCCATCATGCTTTCGGGCGCCCATTTGACGCTGGCGGTCAACATGCCGGCCTGCAGCTTGCCGAGGCCCTGGATATTGCCGAGTGGGTAGGGGCGCTCATTGTTCGCCAGGTAGAAATCGTTGATCGCCATCGATTTCTGGAAGGTCACGCGATTCTTCTTGAAGGGAGAAATCGCCATCATGGCCGTGTTGTTATGGGCCATGTAGTTCCGCCCGAGCTGGTCGGACGTGTTGTTGCCGATGCCGTTCGGGTGCTTGTCGTTGCGCGAGCGCAGGAGGAGCGCGGCGGAGTTGATGGCGCCAGCCGCGGAGACGACGATCTTGGCCGTCACGCTGCGCCGCTCGCCCTCGTGGTCGAACTCGACCGCCGACACCCGCCGACCGGACGGATCGGTCACGAGGCGGTGGACCAGCGCTTCCGTGATCAGGGTGACGCCGCCCTTGGCGAGGGCAGGGTTGATCAGCCGTACCTCGGCATCGCCCTTGGCGCCGATCTTGCAGGCAAAACCGTCGCAGGTCCGGCAGCGCGCGCAGCTTCCGCCATCATGGTAGTCGATGGCGATGGGCAGCGGAAAGGGATGGAGCCCCTTGCCGCGCAGCTTCTGTTCGAACCAGGCGATCTCCGGCTCGTGGCCGATGGCCGGGAAGGGCATGGGGCCCGAGCGCGGCGGCTCGATCGGGTCCAGCCCGGCCTGGCCATGCGTGCCCATCAACCGTTCGGCGCGGGCATAATAGGGCTCGAACGTGTCGTAGGAGACGGGCCATGCCGGCGCGACGCCACCCTCATGCTGCAGATCCTCGAAATCCTCCTTGCGGAAGCGCACCGTCGCGGCGCCGAAGAACTTGGAGTTGCCGCCGACATAGTAATAGGTGCTGGGGCTGAAGAAGTTTCCGTCCCTGTCGCGCCACTGCTCCCGCGTCGCATATTTGCGCTTGTGAAAAACGGCGTCGACGCTCCAATTGTCGGGCTCACGCGGGAGGCGTGGCCCGCGTTCGATCATCAGGATCTCGCGGCCCGGCGCCGCCAGCGCGTTGGCCAGCGCTCCGCCGCCGACGCCGGCGCCGATGATGACGATGTCGTAGCTTGTCTTCAGTTCGGTCATGCTCTTCCTCCCAGGGCCGGTGGCGCGCGACATGGCGCGGCCGCACGGCCCGCAATTCCTCACATCACGGCGCCGACCTGCCAGGGCACGAACTCGTTGTCGCCGTAGTCGAATATCTCGCTTTTCGTCGGCTCGCCGGACGCTGCGGCAAGGATCGCGTGGAAGATCCTGGTGCCGACCTCCTCAATGGTTTCCTGCCCGGTCACGACGGTCCCGCAGTCGATGTCCATATCCTCGCGCATGCGCTCGAACATCGGCGTATTGGTGGCCAGCTTGAGAGACGGTGCGGGTTTGAAACCCGACACCGAGCCGCGCCCCGTGGTGAAGCAGATGATGTTGCATCCGCCGGCCACCTGGCCCGTGACCGCCACGGGATCGTAGCCCGGCGTATCCATGAAGACGAAGCCGTGGCTGTCGATCGGCTCGGCATATTCGTAGACCGCGTTGAGGCGCGATGCCCCGCCCTTGGCGACGGCGCCGAGCGATTTTTCCAGAATGGTGGTCAGGCCACCCGCCTTGTTCCCGTGGGACGGGTTGTTGTTCAACTCGGCCTTGCCGCGCTGGGCATAGTCGCGCCACCAGTCGATGCGGTCGAGGAGCTTCTGGGCGACGGCGGGCGTGGCCGCCCGCCGGGTGAGCAAATGTTCCGCGCCATAGATTTCCGGCGTCTCGGCAAGGACGGTCGTGCCGCCATGGCGCACCAGGAGGTCCGAGGCATAGCCGAGGGCCGGGTTGGCGGAGATGCCGGAATAGCCGTCCGATCCGCCGCATTCGAGCGCCAGCGTCAGATGTTCGGCCGATTGGCGCGTGCGCCGGTTCGCATCGAGCGCGGGCAGCATGTCCTCGACGGCAGAGATGCCGGCCTCGATCGTTGCGCGGGTGCCGCCCGTGCCCTGAATGGTCATGGTGCGGAACAGAGGCCCTTCGGACAGGCCGTGTTTCTTCAGGAGAAGCGGAATCTGGTTCGTCTCGCAGCCGAGCCCGATCATCAGGACGGCGCCCACATTGGGGTGCGTCGCGTAGCCGGCCAGGACCCGTGTCAGGTAGAGGTAGCCTTCTTCCTGCGTGTTGAGCGCACAGCCGCCGCCATGGGTCAGGGCGATGATCCCATCCACATCGGCGAAGGCGTCGAGGCGGCCGGTCGCCGGGGCGAAATGCGCGGCCACGGCACGGGCCACGGTGGCCGAGCAGTTCACCGACGAAACGATGGCCAGGTAGTTGCGCGTGCCCACGCGCCCGTCGGGCCGCAGATACCCCATGAAGCTGGCGCGCTCGGCCTCCGGCACCAGATCCGGCTCCCGCGCCCCGGCGCAGAATTCATGGGTGAGTTCGAGATCGCCCATGGCCAGATTGTGGGTGTGGACCAGGCTGCCGACTGCGATCGGCCGGCTCGCAAAACCGATGGTCTGGCCGTATTTCAGAACCGCCTCGCCCTCGGCAATATCGCGCAAGGCCACCTTGTGCCCTTGCGTGACGCGCTCGCGGAGGGGCGTGCCGCCGCAGATCGGCGTGACGGCGGGATCCACCGTGACGCGGGCTACGGCGACATTGTCGTCCTGGTGCATGCGGATCAACGGTGACAGGGCCTCAAGCGTATCCAGCATCAGCTTACCTTCCGTTTGAAGTAACGGCCTTCCTCGTACATCGCGCTCATCACCGCGAAGGATGCTTCCAGGTGGATCTTCATGGCGAGCTCGGCCTGGTCGGCATTGCGGCGCTCGATCGCGCTGACGATGGCCGCGTGCTGCTCGGTCACGTCGGCCAGATGGCCCGGGACTGGCGCGGACAACTGGCGCATGCGGTCCAGATGCGCCTTGACGAGGTTGATGAACTTCCAGATGCGCGGATATTGGCTGATGCCGGCAATGGCGCTGTGGAAGGCGTCGTCCACCTCGATATATTCGTGCAGCGCCCCGCGATCGAGAATGTCGCGCATATCGCCGATCAGCCCGTTCAGCCGAACCACATCCTCGTCCCGCACGAAGGCGACGGCGCGGCGGATGCTTTCGATCTCCAGCGCGCGGCGGATGACGAAACCCTCTTCCGCCACGTCGAAGGAAATCTTCGACACGTAGGTCCCGGAATGGGGAAAGACGTCCACGAGGTCTTCGTCGGCCAGCCGCTTCAAGGCCTCGCGGACCGGCGTGCGCGACACGCCATATTGCAGGCAGAGTTCCTTCTCCGAGATCACCGAACCCGGCACCATCCGCAGCCGAACGATCGCATCTCGCAGAAACTCATATATCTGTTCCGCTTTCAGAACCGGCTTCTCCGGCGCGGATTTCGCCTCCAAATCCGCTTCCAGTCCTTTGTTCATAGGGAAATCCAAAGTTTCGCGAGCGGCGTGTTGACAATTTTTTTCTGCTCTGGCTTCAATAACTCATATATCGGTTGACGGCGCAAGGCGCAATTCGTTACTGCATATCCAGACGGCGCGGGGAGGGCGCCATAGCGGGTGCCGGGAGGTACGGCCCCGGCGCGACAGCATAGACAACCCGACGATTCACCCTCCGCAGGCGGCGCCTTTCGGCCTGTCCGCGGCCTGGCCCCGTCATGTCCGGCGGGGCGCCACACCTGTATGTTCAAGACCGGAAAGCGTGCGGCCCATGGCTCTCATCACCTATCTGACCCGCGTCGAATTCGACGAAGGCGCCATCGGCAAGCTCCCGGCGATTCTGGAGGGGCTGGGTGTCGTCCGGCCGCTGGTGGTCACCGATCGTGGCCTCGTGGCCAGCGGCCTGGTGGAACGCGTCCTGGCGCTGTTCGCGGAGCGCCCGGCGGTGTTTTCCGACACGCCGGCCAATCCGACCGAAGACGCCGTCGACGCCGCCTTCGCGGCCTATGGCGCGGCCGGGTGCGATGGCATCGTGGGTCTGGGCGGCGGCTCGTCCATCGATCTCGCCAAGGCGGTACGCCTCCTGTCGGGGCATGAGGGGCCGCTCGCTCAGTACACGGCCGTGGCCGGCGGCGTTCAGAAGATCCACGGGCGTATCTGCCCCATGGTGGCGGTGCCGACGACCTCCGGCACGGGTTCGGAAGTCGGCCGCGCGGCGGTGATCATCACCGCGGAAGGGCGCAAGCTCGGAATCGTCAGCCCGCATATGCTGCCCTCCGTGGCGCTGTGCGATCCGGAACTGACTTACGGCCTGCCCCCGCTTCTGACGGCGGCGACCGGCATGGATGCCATCTCGCACTGCCTGGAAACCTACATGGCGCCGTCCGTCAATCCGCCGGCGGACGCCATCGCGCTGGACGGGCTCAAGCGGGGCATCGGCGCCATCCGGACGGCCGTGCGCGACGGCGGGGACCGGCAGGCGCGCTGGGAAATGATGATGTGCGCCCTGGAAGGCGCCATGGCGTTCCAGAAGGGGCTGGGCGCCGTTCATGCGCTGACCCATCCGCTGGGCGCCGTCCGGGAGCTGAACCTGCATCATGGCACGCTGAACGCGGTGCTGATGCCGGCCGTGCTGCGCTTCAACCGCCCGGCGATCGGCGGCAAGTGGCAGATCCTTTACGACATTCTGGGCGGTGAGCCGGACACGGTCATCGCCGAACTTTCGCGCGATATCGGGCTGCCCTCGGGCCTGTCGGCCATGGGCGTGAACGAGCCGATCATGGCGCATGTCAGCGGCGAGGCGCTCAAGGATCACTGCCACGGAACCAATCCGCGGATCCCGACGCGTGAGGAATATCACGAGATTCTCCGCCAGTCGGCCTGACCGGCGGTCGCATGCCGGACGGCGGGTCGCCGTCCGTTTCATCTGGGAGGACAGACATGACTGAATTCGACGACAACAGCCCGCAAGCCGCAGGGCTCCGCCTGAGCCGCCGCGGCTTCCTGAGCGGCGCGGCCGCGATGACGGTGGCCGCGGCGCTCGCGCGGCCCAACTTCGCCTTCGCGCAGGATGCGCAGTTCTGCGCCTCGCTCGGCTGGACGGTCTGGGAATCGGGCCGCCACATCGTGGCCGGCTACGAGGATGCGGTAAGCCGCCTGGGCGGTACGCTGACCATCGCGGACGCCAATTACGACGTGAAGAAGCAGGCCGACCAGATCGCCGCCTTCGTGGCGTCCAAGCCCGCGGCGATCTTCATAACCCCGGCCGACGCCGCCGCCATCGCGCCGGCGGTCCAGGCAGCCGTTGCCTCCGGCATCCCGATCTTCTGCGGTGACAGCTACGTGCCGAACACCACGGTCACCTCCACGGCCATGTCCAACAATTTCGGCCTGGGCTCCTATGGCGCGCAGTACATTGCCGACCGGCTGCAGGGCAAGGGCAAGGTTGCCATGGTCTGCCTGCCGTCCAACGAGTCCTGGGACCAGCGCACGCTGGGCGCCAAGTCCGTCTTCATGCGCTACCCGGACATCGAGATCGTGTCCGAGATCGCCTTCGCGCTCGGCGGCACCACGACGCCCCGCCAGGTGGTGGACAATATCCTGACGGCCAATCCCGAGCTCAACGCCATCTGGTGCGCCTGGGACGGTGCGGCATCGGAAGGCACGCTGGCGATCCGCGCGGCCAACCGGGATGTGTTCATCACCGGCATCGACGGCGGCGCGCAGTCCTTCGAATACATCCAGGCAGGCTCGCCCTTCGCCCTGACGCTCGCCCAGAGCTTCTACGAAATGGCCTATATGAACGCCTTCTTCGCGCATGAAGTGATCGCCGGCCGCAAGGCCCCGCGCTTCGTGATCACCCCGTCCTACGCGGTGACGCAGGAAAGCCTGGCCGACATCGAGATCCCGGACAATTACGACCAGCCCGGCGAGGCCGCCAAGCTCGGTTGGAACCGGGTCCTCTGACGAGACCCCTGCAACAAGGGGAGGCGGCGCCCCATGCGCCGTCTCCCGCCCGATGAGGAGGGGGGGAGCCCATGTCGAAGATCCTGACCATGCGCGGCATCGCCAAGCGCTTCGGTCCCGTGCAGGCGCTGGGCGGCGTCGATTTCGACCTCGACCGGGGGGAGATCCATGCCCTTCTCGGCATCAACGGGGCCGGCAAGTCCACCCTGATCAAGATCCTGTCCGGCGTCTATACCAAGGATGCCGGTGAGATCGTCATCGACGGGCAGGAGGTCGAGCTCGGCAGTCCCCGCGCCGCCATCAAGGCGGGCGTTGCCACCGTCCAGCAGCACCCGGAGCTGGTGCCCGACTGTACCGGCGTCGAAAACATCTTCCTGGGCCATGAAGGCGAACGGCCCGGCCTGTTCCGCCGCATGGACAGGGCTGCCATGCGGGCCTCGGCACATCGGCTGCTGCAGCGCTTTCCCATCGAGATCGATCTCGATGCGCAGGTCGGCGAGATGCCGGCCGTCGACCGCGAGATCGTCGCCATCCTGCATGCGCTGCGCCACGACCATATCAAGGTGCTGGTGCTCGACGAGCCGACATCGACCCTGACGGAGCGCGAGAAAGCCTCCCTGTTCCAAATGATGCGCACCCTCCAGGGCGCCGGCATCTCCATCATCTACATCACCCATCGGCTGGAAGAGGTGTTCGAGATCGCCGATCGCTTCACGGTGTTCCGGGGCGGTCGCAATGTCGCCACCCTGACGCTGGCCGATGCGCGTGCCCGCAACGTATCCATTCCCGAGCTCATGCTGGACGAGGCGGCGGGCGACCTGTTCCCCGAGCGCGACGGTGCGACCGGTGGCGAGGTGCTCCTGGAAACCAGGGGGCTGGGCTGTGGCAGCTATTTCTCCGGCGTCGATCTGTCTGTGCGGCGCGGCGAGATCCTCGGCATTTTCGGCCTGGTCGGCTCGGGCATCGACGAGTTGTCCAAGGTCCTGTTCGGGGCCATGCGGCCGGATGCCGGCCAACTCCTGGTCAAGGGCCAGCCGCGCGCCTTCAAGGGCCCGCATGATGCGCTGTCGGCCGGCATCTTCCTGGTGCCGGGCGATCGGCGCACCGAAGGCCTGACCATGACCAAGGATGTCGTATTCAACACGACCATCGCCCATCTGGGCCGCGCTTCCGTTGCGGGGGGCATGATGCGCTTCGGATCGAACCGGGGCGCCACGGAACAACTTGCGCGGGATGTCGGGCTTCAGCCGCTCGAACTCGACAGGCCCGTCAGCGCCTTCTCCGGCGGCAACCAGCAGAAGATCGTCATCGCCAAGGGGCTGTTCCGCCAATCGGATGTCTACATCTTCGCCGAACCGACGGTCGGGGTGGATATCGGCGCGCGCGCCAAGCTCTATGCCCTGATGCGCGAACTGTCGCGCAAGGCCGCCGTCATCGTGGTTTCGTCGGATTGCGACGAGGTCCACGGCCTCGCGGACCGTGTGATGGCCTTCTACAAGGGAAGCCCGATCCAGCCCGGCACGGCCAGCCCCACCCGCGACCAACTTCTCGCCGCCGGCATCATGGGAGCGCGCGCAGCATGACCCGACGCAGAAACCCCCTCGTCCTCCGCATTCTGGCCTTCCTGGTCCTCCTGGGAATCATCGCGGCGGTCTTTGCCAGCCTCAGCCCTGCCTATCTGACCCCGGGGAACCTTCAGGGCCTGTTCCGCCATATGGCGGTGCAGGGTCTGGCGGCGCTCGGCCTGACCTTCGTCATCGTGGTGCGCCAGTTCGACCTGTCGTTTCCGGGCGTGGCCTCGCTCGGCGCCATGACGCTGGGCTGGCTCATCGCCGGGCGCTACGGGCTGACCATCGGTGTGGGAGGGGCGCTCGCCATCGGCCTTCTCTTCGGGCTGATCAACGGCTTTGCCATCGCCCAGCTGCGCCTGCCGGACATCGTGACCACCATCGCCACCGGGGGCGCCGCCATCGGGCTGTCCTACTTCTATTCCAACGGCACCTCCATCTCGAAGAACTTCTTCTCGTCGGGCATTCTGGAGCTGAACGATGCGAAATATCTCGGCATGGATGCGCCCGTCGCGATCCTGATCGTGGCCGCGCTCGTCTGCGCCGCCATCCTGCATGCCAGCCGCTTCGGACGTGCCTTCTATGCCACCGGGGAAAACCGGACATCGGCCGTCTTTTCGGGCATTCGGGTGAAGGCCTATGTGCTGGCCGCCTTCGCGCTGTCGGGCATGTTCGCCTGCCTGGCCATCACGCTGCTCGTCGCCTCGTCCGGCGCCGCCAACGTCACGGCCGGCGCACAATTGCTGATGCCCGCCTATGCCGCAGTCTATCTGGGGGCGGCCTTGTTCGGTGCACCGTCGGTGCCGGCCACGGTGGCTGGCACGCTCCTGATGTCGGCCATGCTCAACGGCTTCACCCTTCTGGCCGTGCCCTACTACTACTCGGACGCCATCGTCTCGATCGTCCTGATCAGCGCCATCGCGCTGTTCGACCCCAAAATCGCGGAGGCTGCGCGGCGCTTGCGCCGGGCCGGCAAACCCGCCTTGCGTGAGGCCACTTCATGAGCGCCGTCATGTCCTCGACGTCCCGCACAGCCGCGTCGCGCGGTTTCGACGCCCGCCGCTTCATCGTCCGCTACGGGCTTTTCATCCTCTTGGCGATCCTCGTCATCGTCTTTTCCTGGCTGCGGCCGAGCTTTGCCAGTGCCGGCAACGCCAACGATATCCTGCGGTCGGCCTCCATCGCCGCGGTGATGTTCCTGGGCCTGACCTGGATCATCGCGGCGGGAGAAATCGACGTTAGCTTCATGTCGGTCGCCGCGCTGTCGACCATGATCATCGCCGGACTGGTCTCCTCGGGCTCCGGCTGGCTGGTGGCAGCGCTCGCCGCCATTGCGGCAGGCGCCGTCATCGGCGCGCTGAACGGGCTCCTGGTGGCGGGAATGGGCTTGCCCGCTCTGGTAATCACCATCGCCACCGGCGGACTTGCCGGCTCGATCGCCGCGGCGATCGGGCGGGGCACCTCCATTCCCGTCGCCACGACGGGCTTCGTCGGGCCCTTCGTGGATGCCAATATCGGCATCGTGCCCGTGCTCGCCGTCGCGGTCGCCATTCTCTATGCCATCGGATGGTATCTGCAGGACCGCACCACCTTCGGCCACTATATCTATGCCATGGAGCAAAACCCCCGCGCCGTCGTCGAGGCGGGTGTGCGGGCAGGACGGATCCTGTTCCTGCTCTATGTTCTGTCGGGCATCCTGTCGGCGGTGGCCGGCGTGCTCCTGGCGGCCGACCTGTCGTCGGGCCAGCCCTATATCGGCACCTCCTACTTCATCGACGGGTTGACCGCGGTGCTCCTGGGGGGCATGGCGCTGAAGATGGGCAAGCCCAACATGGTCGGAACGCTGGTGGGCGTGCTCCTCCTGGCGGTGCTCCTATCCGGTGCGGCGCTGCTCGGCTGGACCGATTCCCAGCGGCAGATCGTTCGGGCGGCCTTGCTGATCGCAGGTGTCGCGCTCGTGGTCTGGACCCGCCGAAAGACCCGCAGCCGGCTTTGAAAGGCATGAATCCATGAAAGTAACCGACACGAGGCGGCTCAAGCGGGCCAAGGTGGAACTGACGGCGCTCGGCATGGGCAGTGCGCCCCTCGGCGGTCTCTATGCGCCCGTCCCGCTGGCCGATGCGCGCGCGGCGCTTTCCGCAGCCTGGCAGGCGGGTATCCGCCATTTCGACACGGCGCCCATGTACGGCCTCGGCCGGTCCGAGCATCTGATGGGGGAACTCCTGCGGGAAGAGACCGAAGGTTTCGTCCTGTCCACCAAGGTCGGCCGGCTGATGAGCTTCGAGCGGCCCGGCCGGCAATTGCCGGCGGAAGCGCAAAAGAACGAGTTCGATTCCGGATGGCACAACGGCCTGCCGTTCCGCGAGGTCTTCGACTATTCCTACGATGCGATCCTGCGATCCTATGACGACTCGCGCCAGCGCACGGGCCTCGGCCGGCTCGACATCCTCTTCGTCCACGATATCGGCAAGGTCACGCATGGTGAGCGGCACGACCATCACTGGCAGGCGCTGACCCGTGGCGGTGGGTTCCGCGCTCTGGAGGAACTGCGCGATGGCGGGCTGATCGCCGGCTTCGGGCTGGGTGTCAACGAGAACGAGGTCATCCTGGATGCGATGGAAGAGGCGGACCTCGACGTCTGCCTCCTGGCCGGTCGCTACACGCTGATCGACGGTTCGGCCGCCGAGGCGCTTTTGCCCAGGGCGCTGGAGCGGGACGTGGCGCTCGTCATGGGCGGGGTCTTCAATTCCGGCATCCTCGCTTCCTCGTCGGGGCGCAAGAAGTACAATTACGTGGATGCCCCGGCCGAGATCCTGGCCAAGGCCGATGCGCTCGAGGCCGTCTGCCGGGAATTCTCCGTGCCGCTCCCCGCCGCGGCGATCCAGTTCCCGATGCGCCACCCCGCGACCGGCAACGTGGTGATCGGCGCCAAGACGGCCACGCAGGTGAAGCAGAACGTCGCCTGGTTCGAACAGGACATTCCGCAGGCCTTCTGGACGAGCCTCGAAGACAAGGGGCTGATCCCGGCCGTCTGACGCCGGATCGCCCGCAAGGAGACCTTATGCTGAAAAATATCCATCCGCTGCTGAACGGCGATCTTCTGGCCATTCTGGACGATATGGGACACGGCAACGAGATCGTGATCGCCGACGCCAATTTCGGGGCGGCAAACCTGGCGCAGCGGCTTGTCGACATGCCGGGCGCAGATGCGCAGGCGCTCCTGGACGCCGTCCTGAGCGTCCTGCCGCTGGACGATTTCGTCGACGCGCCCGCCGCCGTCATGATTGCGCCCGACGAGACGCGGCCCGTCTATGATGGCTTCCAGGCCAGCCTGGACCGGGCCGAAGGCCGCGCCATCGGCATGGAAGAGATCGACCCGGGCGTCTTCTGCGCGCGGACCGAGCGCGCCTATGCGGTCATCGCCAGCGGCGAGCGACGACTGTACGGCAACATCATCCTGCGCAAGGGAGTCATCAGACCGTGACGCTCAAGGCTGCCGATACCGGGCGCGTGGACGCGCATCAGCATTTCTGGCGCATTGCCCGCGGTGACTATCACTGGATGGGCGACCATGTCGCGCCGCTGCTTCGCGATTTCGGACCGGAGGATCTGGAGCCGCTGCTCCGGCGCGCCGGCATCGGCCGGACGGTCCTGGTGCAGGCGGCGGCGACGGAGGCCGAAACGGACTACCTCCTCGATATCGCCGCAGGCACGGATTACGTGGCCGGTGTGGTCGGCTGGCTCGACATGGAATCCGACCGCTTCCCCGAGCGGCTCGAGGTCTATCGCGCCAACCCGTATTTCGTGGGCCTGCGCCCGATGCTGGAGGGGCTGGAGGATGCCTATATCCTGCGGCCGCGTGTGCTCGAGAATCTCGGCCATGTGGCGCGCAGCGGTCTTCCCTTCGACATCCTGACCTTCCCCCGGCACCTTCCCCATGTGCTCGAGGCCCTGCGGCAGACGCCTGGCCTTCGCGCCGTGGTGGACCACCTGTCCAAGCCGCTCATCAAGGATGGCACGCTGGACCCCTGGCGCGCGGATATCGCGGCCATCGCCGCCTTTCCGAACGTGTCCTGCAAGGTGTCCGGCATCGTGACGGAGGCCAGTGCGGACTGGTCGCTGGAGGATCTGCGGCCCTTCGTCGACCATGTCGTCGCGTGCTTCGGGCCGGAGCGGCTGATCTTCGGGTCGGACTGGCCGGTGTCCACGCTCGCCGCCACCTATGGCGAGGTGGTGAACGCCGCCCGGACCCTCCTCGGGGGCCATTTCGGACCGGCCGACATGGACAGGATCTTCGGCGGCAATGCCGTGGACTTCTATGGGTTGAACCGGACGCGTTGAGCCGGTGGGGGTGGCGGCGGCTTGCCCTGCCGCCTCCCTGCGCAACCGTCCGCGAAAGAGGTTCAATCCGTCTGGTGCAGGTCGATGTAGCGCGTGGCGGTCAGCTGGGCTTTCAGCTTTTCGGAATCCGCGTCACGCCACTTTGCCGAGTAGGGCGCCCGCTTCATCCAAAAGCGCCGCAACTCGGCGTCCCGGAAGCCGATCCAGGCGCGCTGCGCATCGCGCAGGGAGGCGAAGCTTTCGCGTTCCGACTCGTTGTCCGGCGCGGCGTCCTGTTCCTTGGCCTCGGCCACACGCTCTGCATATTCGGCATTGAGCAGATGGTCCCACGCCAACTGTTCGCGGGCCCAACAGAACTTCAACGTCTCGAGCGGCTCATCTTGCGACGGCTCGGCAGTGCAGTAGCCCGAGACACGGCCGATGCAGCTGCCCGCATTACGGCCCTCGTTCTCAACGCAATCCTTCAACGCCGGCACATCGCCGCCCATTTCCTGGTAGGCCGGGTTGCCGGGCACGGCCTCCTGCGCGGCAGAGGGCGGGGTCGACGCCAGGAGGGCTGCCGTCACAAGCATTGAAACGGTCGCGATGCGCTTGTACAAAGGGTGCTCTCCGACGGTATAGTCGCCGTATGAGCCCACGATCTGGCACTGTCAATCGACCATCCGGAAATCTAAACCCAGGATTGGTAGTTCGGGGCAAGATGATTACCGGGGATATACTGACTCTTGTCTACCCGGCCGGATTGCGTCCCATGGGGGTGCCGCCCCGTTACCGGAAGCTGGAGCCGCCATCCACGTCCATCGCCGAGCCGTAGACGAAGGATGCATCGGGCGAGCACAGGAAGAGGATCGCCGCGGCCATGTCCTCCGCGCGTCCCATCCGGCGGATGGGCAGGTTCGCCGCGATGCGCTCCTTGAGCGCGGGGTCGATATGGGTGTGCATCGGCGAATCCGTCGGCCCGGGGTTCAGCGCGTTGATGCGCACCTTGCGGCCGGCCAGTTCGCGCGCCACGGACTTGACGATGGAGAGCGTGCCGGCCTTCGAGGCGGCATAGGCCGTATCGGCGATCAGCCCGCCGCCGCCATGATGGGCGACATCGGATGCGACGCAGACGATGTTGCCACCGGCCTCGTCGGCGAGCATGCGCTCCACCGCGCCCTGCACGGTGAAGAAGGTGCCGAGCAGGTTGACAGACATGACGCGTTCCCAATGCGCCCAGTCCTGATCGGGAATCTTCTTCGCCGTGATGATGGCCGCGCAGCACACGACATTGTCGAGCCGGCCGACGAGCGTGTCGCATTGCGCATACATGGCCTTGATGGCGTCGATCCGTCCGATATCGACCTCGATCGTATGGGCCGGGCCGGACAGGCCGGCCCTGGCGCGGGCAAGGCCGGCGGCATCACGGTCGGCCAGGATGACGGTCGCGCCCTTCGTGGAAAAGGCGCGGGCGGTTTCGAGGCCCATCCCGCTGGCAGCGCCGGTGACGAGGACGGACTTTCCGGCAAAGGCCGTGTCGGAGAAGGTCGGGTAGGTGCTCATGATGATCAGGCCTTGAGGTGCAGGGTGACGAGAACGGTGCATTGTGCGGCGTCCGGGAACTCCACCCGGAGCCGCAGCCAATTTCCAAAATGGGCGACGCGCCCGACGGCGATGCCGTCGCGCCGGTCGGGCAGGGTGAATTGCGTCCCCTCCGCGATCCACAACATGCCGTCCGGCGACATTTCCACGAAAGCGGTGCCGGGCTGCCCCTGCGGCTCCTTGAGCGCGCGGACGAAGAAGACGGCTTCTCTGGCCCAACCGGCTTCATAGGGCTCGCTCGTCGCAGTGCCTTGCCAGCTTTCGTTGCGTGCGATCACGGCGGTGATGTTTTCGGGAAGCATCAGAAATCTCCCGAAAGGCAGAGGGAGTCGAGATACAGGAAGGCGCGCTTGTCCGTATCCGTTTCGGCGAAGAAGCAGATGTTGAGCATGCACCAGAGGTTCTTCATCGCCGGGATGCTGATACTGTCGAAGCCCGCGACGTCGAAGACGCGATCGTTGCACTGGAAGCCAGTGGCCTGCATCGTTTCCAGGTCGAAGTCGAAGCGGATATAGGTCCAGTTCACCTTGGTCGGGATTTCGTTGTAGCAGAGCTTCTGGGCGGCGCCCGGCAGGTCCTGCCAGTCGTTCGGGTTCAGATGGTCGTGGCTGAGGATCTTGTCCTGCGTGCCGATCCGCTGAAGCGCGCCCGTCTGCCGTTTGAATTGCCACTTCTGTTCGTGGACGCCGTCCAGCGCGTTCAGGAAGCGCAGATGCGGCATGACGCGCATGACGTCGCCGTCGCTGTCGCCGCCCTGCAGGTCGAACAGGAAGCCCACCGACCGGACGTCCGTCTCCGAAAGCTTCAGCTCATTGGCCTCGGGCTTGAAGCAGAGATAGGCTTCCAGGCGGATCGGACCGCGCTTGCGGAAGGTGTGCCGCTTGATGGCGACATTGCGCGCCCCCGCGCGCGGCTTGGTGGCGATCTTGAGGGCATAGGAGGAATCCATGCCGCCATGCGAACCGGCATCCCAGTGGGGCAGGGTGGACAGCATGGCGCTGCCATGCTGCGCATAGCCGGGCAGCATCGTGTCCAGATCGTCTTCGTAATTGCCGACGAGCTGCGACCAGCCGCAATGGCCGGATGCGAAGCGATCATGCGTGATGATGCGGGGCAAGGGGTCGTAGCGGCTCAAGGTCGGATCGGCCCGCAGCATGGCGTGATACAGGGGGCGTGAAGGGTCGGTTTCGATCATCGGATTCCTTCTCATTGCACCGTCAGCCGCCGAACGGCATCCCAGTCGATTTCGAGGCCGAGCCCCGGTCCCGTCGGCACATCCACCGTACCGCCGCTCTGGCGCAGGCAGGCGGGCGAAAGGTCCGCCAGCGCGACCTTGAAGGGGCTGCGGTCGCATTCGCATTCGAGGATGCGGAAGTTGGGCATGGCGGCGGCAAGGTGGATGCTGGCCGTCTCGCAGACGATGCCGGACATGCCGATATGGGGTGCATAGGCAACGCCGTGCGCAGCGGCATAGTCCGCCATGCGCCGCGTCTCGGTAAAACCGCCTGAGCGGGCGATGTCCGGCTGCAGGACCGACAATGTCCGCGAGGCGACGAGCCGCTGCGCCTGATCGAGCGTGTAATTGCTCTCCCCGGCCGCAAGCGGCACCTGGCAGCGCGCGCGCAGTTCCTCGTAGCCCTGCTCGTCTTCCGGCGCCAGCGGCTCCTCGAACCAGAAATACTCGTTGTCGGAAAGGGCATTGCCGACCTGCACCGCCTCGTCGAGCCGGAAGCCCCAATTGGCATCCACGCACAGGCCGATCCCGGGGCCCGCCAGGCGGCGCATATGTTCGGCGCGCCGGCAGGCTGCGTCGACCGGCCCCGCCAGCTTGATCTTGATGCGCGTGAAGCCCTGTTCGACATAGGCCCGCAGCTCCCGCTCGGCCGCTGCATCCTCCACCCAGTTCACCGCCGCGGCATAGACGTCGAGCCTGTCGCGGCCCATCCCGCCGAGCAGCCTGGCAATGGGCTGGCCGGCGACCTTGCCGGCAATGTCCCACAAGGCGATGTCGATCCCGGCGATCGCCTCGATCAGCATGCCGCCCGCGCGGCCCGACAGGGTCCTGCGCATGATCTGCCAGAGCGCCGCGATGTCGGCCGGATCGCGGCCGACGATCCGCGGTGCAATGCCCGAATGGATCAGTTCGGCATAGGCCCTGGGGGCGAAGCGGCCAAGCGTTTCGCCGACCCCCACATAGCCCTCACGTGTCCGCACCTCGACGAGGACGGTCGAAACCGTCTCGTAACGCCCCCATGCGGTGACCGTCGGCGTCGGCAGGCGCTGCTGCAGCGGATGCGCAATAACGTCGGTGATCTCATCAGCTTGCGTGGACATCGGTCCGCAACTCCCATACCGCACCTGCCGGTCGGCCAGGTTTCTTATCAACAAACAAACCTAGTTGCCAAGTTGAAAAGTGATGGATATGGTGACGGCATGAGTGACGCCAAGCAGCATTCGATTTTCAGCGGTAAGGCTGTGAGCCCGTCCAGGCTTGCGGATGCGGTGTCCGACGCCATCGCGGCCGCGCTTCTGGACGGCAAGATACAGCCGGGCGATGCCCTGCCGCCGGAAGGGGAGATCGCCCGGGAGTTCGGCGTCTCACGCCCCATCGCCCGGGAAGCGCTCCGGCAGCTGACATCGGCCGGCCTCGTGACGACGCAGCAGGGCAAGGTGGCCCGCGCCCGCGCGCTGAGCGGCGAGCCGATGGATCGCATCTACGGCTATGCGGTGCGCGCGAGCATCAAATCCCTGATGGAAGCCAACGAGATGCGCCGCGTTCTGGAAACCGGCATTGCAGGCCTGGCGGCCGAGCGGCGTGACGCGCGCGGCCTGTCCGAAATGCGGGAGGCGCTCGACCGGATGGAGCGCGCGCTCGGGCAGGCGGGCGCCTTCACCGATGCCGACCTGACGTTCCATCACGGCATGGCCATGGCCACCGGCAACGCCATGATCCGCATCCAGATCGAGGGTCTGCGCTCGATCCACCGCGAAGTGTCGGAGATTTTCACGGCCCGCAATGCCCGCACGCAGAAGGATTGGCAGGCCACGGTCCAGCGGCACCGCGCGATTTACGACGCGATCGCGGGCGGCGATGCCACGCTGGCCGGACAGGCGGTGCGCCTTCATTACGAGGCGACCGATATCGCCTCGCTCGAAATCGCCGCCGATACGGGCAAGCACGGGCAATGAGTGCCGGGCGCTTCTCCCTTGCCGGTCGCCGCGCCCTCGTGACGGGCGCCAGCGCGGGGATCGGCCGCGCCGTGGCAATGGCGCTGGCGGAGCATGGCGCCGAGCTGGTCCTGCACCACTTCGCGGATGCGGACGGCGCGGCAGGGCTGGCCGACAGTGTCGGCGGCGCCCTCTGCCTGGAGGCGGATTTTACCTCGGCCCACGACACCACGGCCTTCGCCGATCGGGCGTTGGCGGCCGGACCCATCGACATTCTGATCTGGAACGCGGCCATCGAGCGGCGCGGACCCTGGGACAGGCTGGCCGAACGGGATATCGCCGATACGATCTCTGCCAATTTCTCGGCCTTCCTGACGGTCGCCGGTGCTCTCGTGCCGCAGATGGCGGCACGGGGCTGGGGCCGCGTCGTGGCGACGGGCAGCGTGTTGAGTGCCCGTCCGCGAGCCGAAACCGTCGTCTATGCCGCCTTGAAGTCGGCGCAGCGCACCGCCGTGCGGGCCATTGCCCGTGAGGTCGCCGCATCCGGCGTGACCATGAACATCGTATCGCCGGGCGCGATCGAGACGGAAGCCAACGCCCATCGCTACGCCGATGGAGAGCTGCGCCGCAAGATCACGGCCAAGATTCCCGCCGGGCGGCATGGGCGGCCGGACGATCTGGCTGGCGCCTATGTGTTCCTGTGCAGCGACGGCGCCGCCTACGTGACGGGGGCGGACATTCCGATCGATGGCGGGTGGTCCATCGGAGACGCGCCCGAGGGATCGGGCACCTGAAGGCAGGGGAGCTGCACCGGGCCGCTGCATAGGGCAGGCCGAAAGAGCCGACAGCTCCGACATTTCATACCGGGAGGAAGCGATGAAGGGCATCTGCAACACCATGGCGGCGGCAATCGCCGTCTTCGCCACGCAGGCAGCGGCGCAGGAGCTGCGCGTTGCCGTCTATACCGGCAGCCAGCCGCACCTGACGCTGTTGAACGAGCTGGCCGACCGCTTCAAGGAAAAGCATCCGGGCGTCACCGTGCGCTTCGAGACCATTCCGGTCAGCGACTATACGCAGAAATTATCGTTCCAGGTGGGCGGCGGCAATGCGCCGGATGTCGCCTGGATGATGGAGGATGCGGCGCCCGCCTTCGTCGATGCCGGAATCCTGATGGATCTGGGCCCCACGCTTGCTGCCTACCCGGACTACGACCTGGCCGACTATACCGACCTGTCCATGGCGCTCTGGCGCGATGGCGATGCCGTCTGGGGAATTCCCTTTTCCACATCGCCCTTCCTGATTTTCTACAACAAGGACATGTTCGACAAGGCCGGTCTCGAGGATCCCATGCAGCTTGCGAAGAAGGGCGCATGGACGATGGACGCCTTCCAGGACTCCGCCCGCAAGCTCGTCGCGGCCAATCCGGGCAAATGGGGTTTTGAGTTCAAGGATGGGGAGGGTTACGGCGCGCGCATGACGCATGCCCTCCTGCCGTCGATCCGGGCCTATGGCGGCGATCTGTGGCAGGACGGCACATGCGGCCTCGACAGTCCGGCGGCGGTCCGGGCCGTCCAGCAGCTCCACGACATGATCTTCGTCGACCGCACCATCGTTCCGCCGGGCGAGCAGGGGGACTATTTCTCCGGCAACTCGGCCATGACCGTGAACCAGATCTCGCGCGTTTCCAAAATGCCGGAAGCTGGCTTCAACTGGGGCATCGCGCCCCTGCCGTCCGGTCCCGACGGCGAAGCGCCAGTGATCGGGCAGGCGGGTTTCGTGGTGTTCGACACCAGCCCGCACAAGGAACTGGCGGCCGAGCTCGTCGCGACCATGACCGACAAGGCCTCTGTCGCCGCTCTGTCGCGCTTCTTCCCGCCGGCCCGCGCCAGCGTCCTGTCGAGCCCGGCCTTCGTGAACCAGAATCCGGCCTTGTCGCCCGAGCAGATGGACGTGGTGGCGCATGCGATCCAGAACGGGCGCGTCCACCCGGCCCATGAGAAGGTGCCGCAGATCCTGGCGGCGATGAAGCCGAGGGTCGATGCCGTCTGGCGCGCGGATGCCGATGTCGGCGCCTCGCTCAAGGCCGTCTGCGCGGCCGTCCAGCCCCTGTTGTGAGGTCGACCGTGCGTGCAACCGGCATGACCGACACCGCAAGCGTCTCCCGCCTGAGCCTGCGCCGCCGGGAGACGCTGGAGGGCTGGCTCTTCGTCAGCCCGACCGTGATCGGCTTTCTGATCTTCTTCCTCGGCCCGCTCATCGCCATCTTCGTCTATGCCATGTCGGACTGGAATTTCCTGTCCGGCGAGGCGATGTTCGTCGGCCTTGCCAATTTCGAGGACGCGCTCTTTCAAAATCCCGACTTCTGGCACGTCGTGCGCAACTCCGCCGTCTTCGCACTCGGGCTGGTGCCGCTGAATGTCGCCCTGGCGCTGTTTCTGGCGGTGGCGCTGGCACGGCCCTTCCGGGGCGTCATCCTGTTCAGGACCATCTTCTTCGCGCCCGTCATCACCTCGGCCATCGCATGGGCCATCGTCTGGCGCTTCATGCTCCAGGGCGAAAGCGGTGCGGTCAATCAGCTCCTGGCCTATCTGGGCATCGCAGGGCCGAACTGGCTGCGCGAGCCCAACTGGGCCATGGCCGCCGTCATCGTCACCCGCGTGATCAAGATGGTGGGGCTCAACATGATCCTCTACATCGCGGCGCTCCAGTCGATCCCGCGCGATTACGAGGAAGCGGCCGGGCTGGAGGGCGCGTCGCGCTGGCAGATCTTCCGGATGATCACCCTGCCGCTGCTGGCCCCCACGACGCTGGTCATTACCGTCCTGACCACGATCGGCTCCTTCAAGGTCTTCGACCACATCTACCAGATGACCGGCGGCGGCCCGGAAAACGGAACGCTGGTCCTGGCCTTCTACATCTACCAGCAGGGCTTCCAGTTCTTCGATATCGGCTATGCCTCGGCGCTGGCCATGATCATGTTCGTCATCGTGATGGCGCTGACGATCGTCCAGGTGCTCCTGCGGCGCAAGGAGGCTGCATGAGCCGTCACCGCCTGTACCGCGCCGCCTGGACGGCAAGCCTATCGCTGCTGGCCGTTCCCTTCGTCTTCCCGTTCCTGTGGATGGTGTCCGGAGGCTTCAAGAGCGTCACCGAAATCTTCGGCGCGCCGAGCCTCATCCCGCGGGTCTGGCGCTACGAGAACTTCGTCGAGGTCTTCTCCTATCAGCCCTTCGCGCAGCAATATTTCAACTCCCTGTATATTGCGGCGGTCGTCACCCTCCTGACGCTGGTGATCGCCTCGCTCGCCGGCTATGCGCTGGCTCGGATCCGCTTCGGCGGGGCAGGGCTCTTGATGCTTCTCCTCGTCATGGCGCTGATGGTGCCGGACGAGGTCACGATCATCCCCAATTTCTTCCTGATCCGGTGGCTCGGGCTGGTCGATACGCATTGGCCGCTGATCCTCCTGCCGGTCTTCGGCTCGCAGGGCGTCGTGGCGACCTTCCTGATGCGGCAGTATTTCCTGGCTCTGCCCAAGGAGCTCGAGGAAGCCGCCAAGATGGACGGGCTGACGCGGCTCGGCATCTGGTGGAAGGTGGCGTTGCCCATGTCGCGGCCGGCGCTGGCGGCCGTTGCCATCATCACCTTCCTGAACTCCTGGAACCTGTTCCTGGAGCCGTTGATCTTCCTCAGCTCGCTGGAGAACTTCACCCTGCCGCTCGCTCTGTCGAACTTCAACGACAGCTACGGCCTGCCCCTCTGGAACCTGCAGCTCGCCGCAACGACGATCGCCGTCATTCCGGTGCTGATCATCTACCTGATAGCGCAACGCCAGATCGTCGAAAGCTTCGCGCTGTCCGGCGTGAAAGGTTGAGGACCGCCATGGCCCATCTGCATCTGAAAGACATCCGCAAATCCTTCGGCTCGGCCGAGATCATCCGCGGCATCGACCTCGACATCGCGGATGGCGAATTCGTCGTCTTCGTCGGCCCGTCGGGCTGCGGCAAATCCACCCTCCTGCGCCTGATCGCCGGCCTGGAGGATATCAGCGGCGGCGCGCTTTCGATCGGCGAGCGCGTGGTCAACGACGTGGCCGCCTCGGCACGGGGCGTGGCCATGGTGTTCCAGTCCTACGCGCTCTACCCGCACCTTACCGTGCGGGAAAACATGGCCTTCGGCCTGAAGGTGCGCAAAGTCCCGCGCGCCGAGCGCGAAAGGGCGGTCGCCGGCGCAGCCGACCTTTTGAAGCTGGATTCACTCCTGGACCGCTACCCGCGGCAATTGTCCGGCGGGCAGCGCCAGCGCGTGGCGATCGGGCGGGCGATCGTCGCCGAACCGCAGGTCTTCCTGTTCGACGAGCCGCTGTCCAACCTCGATGCCGAACTGCGCGTCCATATGCGTTCCGAGATCGCGGATCTGCACCAACGCGTGTCCACGACCATGATCTACGTGACCCATGACCAGGTCGAGGCGATGACGCTGGCCGACAAGATCGTCGTCCTGCGCGACGGGCGGATCGAACAGGTCGGAACCCCGCGCCAGCTCTACGAGGCGCCGGCCAACGTCTTCGTCGCGCAGTTCATCGGCAGCCCCAAGATGAATGTCCTGGACATCGCGACGGCACAGCCGCTCGCAGCTGCCGCCACGCCCCCGGCCGCGGCCACGCGCTGCGGCATCCGCCCGGACCATCTGCACCTGGCCGGCGAGGCCATGCCCGGACTGCCCGGCACGGTGGCGCTGGCAGAGTATCTCGGCGCCGAAACGCTGCTGCATGTCCGGCTTGCCTCCGGCGACATCTGCCTCGCCCTCGACCGCGCGGCGCAGGCTCCGCGCATCGGCTCCAACGTCGTCCTGGCCTGCGGGCCGGAGCATCTGCACTTCTTCGATGCGGAAGGCGAGGCGTTGCGGGAGCGGTAGGGTGCCCCGTACGGGCGTATTAGCCCGACGGGGCGTGACATGGGATCACGTGCCGCGTTGGCCGAAGCGAGCCTAGACGAAGGCTGCCCAGGAACTTGCGTCTTCAGTTCCGGCACGGATTGGCCATAACCCTTCAGTGATGACGACTTCTACGTTCTTGCCCTGCAGGAGCTTAGCCTGGGCCCGCACCTTAGGTGATAACTTGGTCATCGTCTTGCTCGTTACAGCCCCGTCATCGCAAGAGTGACAGCCATCGACAAATCCGGGCCGGTTCATTCACGTGATGTCGATTGTGCCATACAAGCTAAGTCATTTACGCCATTTTCCGATCCTCAATTGACACATGACTCTGCTGCTGGCTAACGAGTGGCACCTACGGAGGCGCAGTCAGCCTCTTACCTTAGCGTGGAGCTCTGACGTGCGCGTTCCTTTTCTACGACCAACGCCACCCCGCCTCAGCAAACTGCCTGAAGCACTCTCGGCAATCGAAGAGTCTGGCATCTACACCAATTATGGCCCAGTCAATTCGGCCTTTGAAACCAATGTCGTAAAATCACTATTCGCTGGCAGCGGCTCTTGCGTAACTGTCTGCAATGCAACCATCGGACTAATGTCAACTATTGCTGCGGTGACGAACGCAACGGATCCTGCAAGCAATTCGGGTTACGCCTTAATCCCTTCCTTCACTTTCGCAGCGACAGCCCAAGCGGCAATCTGGACCGGGCTGCGCCCTATCTTCTATGACATTGATCCCGACACGTGGCTTCCGTCTAAGGCTCAGGAGGAAGCGCTGCTCGAAAAGTACGGTAGCGAAATTAGGGTCGTCATCCCGTACGCCACATTCGGTCGAGGCCTCGATATCGCGCACTACGAGAACCTGCGGAATCGCTTCTCAGTGCCAGTCGTCGTTGATGCTGCGGCTTCATTGGGCGGAAGAGACCGACATGGCCGGCAAGTGGGTTATGGGTCTGACATACCTTTCGTATATTCGCTTCATGCGACCAAAACGTTCTCGACCGCAGAAGGTGGTCTGATCTATAGCGCCGACGCAGCTCTTATCCACCAAATACGAATAATGGGGAACTTCGGCTTCGAAAAGCCGCGTAACTCCTCAATGCTTGGCCTTAACTCGAAGATGCCCGAAGTAATCGCCTTGTTGGCTCAAGAGCGGCTGAATGTACTCCCCGCTGTCGTGGCTAGCCGCCAGCGTGTTGCCGAGGCGTACAAAAATGGCATAAACGATCTGACGTTCCAGAACGAAGAAGGCGATCAGGTAGCGTATCAATTTTTCCCAGCTCTGGTTCCAGAATCTTTGTCATCAAAACGAGATATAATAGTAGATAAATTAGCTCAGATGGGAGTTGGCGTTGCTAAATATTTTAGCCCCCACCTTTATGAGCAGCCTTACTTTCAAGAATTCTCCTTAGAGACTGAATTGCAATTCACAAACTCGGTTTCAAGCCGGATTATTTCTCTGCCAATATACGACCAGATCACAGAAATTGAAGTGAAGTATATTATTGACTGCATCAACCAGGTGATTTCCGAATTACGGGAGGAGCGGCATTGAAACTGCATCTTGGTAGTGGTCCTATAAGACTGGACGAATGGATCAATATCGATCTTGATTCTCCGGCCGCTGATGTACTCATGGATTTGCGAAAACCATTACCGTACGCGGACAGATCAATCGACTACGTTTTCGCGGAGCACTTTATCGAGCACATATCACGCCCTGAAGCGGTAGCGCTTCTAAAGGAGTGTCGACGCGTTCTGAATCCTACGGGTGTAATTCGTTTATCTACGCCGGACATCCAGCACATCATAGACGCATATACCAGAAACGACGTCGGACGCTGGGGGAACCTGTGGCAACCTAGAAACCGTTGCCACCTTCTCAATGAAGCATTCTATAACTGGGGTCATAGGTTCCTCTACGATGCCGATGAATTGCGATTGCTGTTAAGCGAAGCTGGATTTTCAGACATTCAATTTGTTCCGTGGCGGGAAAGCTCGTTTGCCGCTCTGAATAATATCGAGTGCCGGCCGTTTAACCATGAGCTTATTATCGAGGCCTCGGGCGAAGCGGCGTCCTAATGGAAAATATTTCGAAAGAGCCCAGTTCCGAACCGTATAGACGGCAGATAATTTACGGTGCGGGCGGCCATGCTCGCGAACTCGCTTTCCAGCTCAAGCAGGCGGGGCATGACGTCGTTGCGTTCGTTGACGATATCTCGCCATCTGGGTCAGCGGATCATTTGCCAATTCTTTCTTTCTCTGAAGCAGATCAAGCTTTCAGAGATGCCGAATGGCATATTGCCATTGGTAATATTTCTGCGAAGCGACGGCTGGCCGCCAAAATCATCAAGAATAACAACTACTTGGGCAGCTTCGTGAGTCCAAATGCTATTGTTAGTGGATCCGCACAGATCATGGCGCCGGCGCAAATATTTGCGAACACAGTTGTTTCAGCAAACACGCGCATTGAGCCTTTTGCAGTCCTGCACTTCGGAACGATTGTAGCTCATGACGTAACGGTCGGTGAATTCAGCTTTCTAGCTCCACGGACGACGGTGGCGGGGCACGTTATCATTGGGCGCGACTGCTGGCTTGGCGTAGGCTGCACCATAATAAATGGCTCATCAGAGGCCCAAATCCTGATCGGAAACGGTGCTACTGTTGGCGCTGGCGCCTGCGTTGTCAAAGACGTCAGAGCGGGTGATACGGTCGCTGGGGTTCCAGCTCGACCGTTGATGTCCCGAACAATAGAGCAGTAAAGCTGGCTGAAGGTGGGAACCATCATGAATGACATCACTGTTCTTATACCGACTTACAACCATAGTCGCTTTATTAAGAAGGCTCTGGACAGCGTCACGCAACAGAGCCTCTTTCGGTCATTAGTGATTGTCGTTTCCGACGATAAGTCGCGCGACGATACGTTCGAAAAGTCTCTTGAGTTTGCGAAGCCGTACGACAATATCAGCGTTATTAGTAATGACCATAATCTAGGGATTATGCGTCACTATAAGAGCCTTATCGATAGAGTTAACACACCGTATGTAGCAATACTCGAAGGCGACGATTATTGGATTAACGAGCGGAAGCTTGATGAGCAGCTTCGATTGATGAAGCTTAATGAGAAGATGGAGTGCGCGTTCACGGGTTACCGCTTGGACTTTCAGGGAGCGGCGCCTGACGCTTTAGGGCCAAGCGGCTTTCCGCAGAACAGGCATAGGTTGGTGTATTTTCCAGAGCTTTTGCAAGAGAACATTGTAGCCACTTTTTCGACCTGCCTCTACCGTACGGAAGCGATACGTGACCTGATGTCAGTTCCGAGCATCCAAGATGGCTATGATTGGCTGATTAATCTGGTTTTGGCGGCAAGAAGCCCTCTCGGCTTCCTGGGGCGACATGGAACGAATTACCGCGTGCACCCATCCGGGACTTGGAGTCGCATGAGCGAGAGTGAGAGGAAAGGCATGCTTCTGTCGACGCTGCATCATGCGCGAGAATTGGTATCGGCACATTGGAAATCGCTTATTGATGCGCGCATAAAGCAGATGGAGGTTAAATAATGCCCAAAGTTTCAATCGTCGTTCCGTCGTACAATCACTCTGCCTTCATCAGAAGTGCATTGACATCACTATTAAACCAAAGTGTTCAGGATATTGAAGTCATTGTAGTTGACGACGCGTCATCTGATAGTACCATAGAGGTCATTAAGGAATTCAGCGATCCCCGTTTGAAAACATGCTACCTACAAAAGAACGTCGGTGCCTGTGAGGCGATGAATATCGCTATATCGATGTGTACCGCCGATTACATTGGGGTATGTAATTCGGACGATATATGGGAGCTCGACAAATTAGAGCGCCAGATACCTGTCCTCGATGAGCACGATGATATCGCTGCAGTTTTCTCAAATGTGACTTGGATTGATGATGACGGCGATCTGCTCGAAGGAGCGGAGCTGCCAGCGTTTTCCGATGTATTTGCGCAGCCAAATAGGTCCAGATTTGAATGGCTAAAAAGGCTTATTGAAGAGGGGAACTGCCTTTGTCACCCCTCTGTCCTGCTGCGTCGTGAACTTTACGCTCAGCTTGGCGGCTATAACAATTATTTGCGCCAATTGCCGGATCTCGATATGTGGCTTCGAGTTCTGCAGCGCTACGAGATATTTGTTATGCCCGAACGCCTCGTTCGGTTTCGGATACACACGAACAACACCAGCACCCCAAATCCAGCAAACAGTATACGATCTATTAATGAACATGCACTGATCGCGCGCCGATTCTTTAATCTCCTGACCGCTGAAAATTTCCATTCGACATTTGGATTCTCCAGCATCCGGTCGTTTGATAACGTGACAAGCGAACCTGATCATATACTTCGCAATGAAATTGCGGAGTATCTAATTAAATCCGAGGGGGTCTATTCGCTGATCTTCAACCAGATCGGGTTCGACATGATGTTTTCGTTATCCGTCGAAGGCAACGCGAAGAAGATTTCGTCCCTCCCCTTTCAATCTGCTACGGCTGGTCGAACCCCGTGGCTTCCGATTGAAGGCTACGACGCGAAGAGATCCATTGTCAGTGCTACAGAGCCGTTAGCGATCGGCGCGGGAATGCAGCCTATGGACGCGGTCGGCACTACGAGAACCGTCGATCTTGCACGCATCGTAGTGGGGCGCCTGGGATTTCGGCTAAAGCACGCGGTACGCCCTAAAAATCGTCATTGATATACGTGCCGCCGCAACGCGGTCGGCTGTCGCAAAAGCCATTTGGCGAATTGAAGCTCCGCTCGATATGAAAGCCGGGCTCGACGTCCACCTGTTCCACCGCACCACGAGGAGCCTGGCGCTGACCGAGGATGGGCCCCGCTGTTACGAGCGTTGCGTACGGGCGAGGGCATGCCCGGGCTGCCCGGCACGGTGGCGCTGGCAGAGTATCTCGGCGCCGAAACGCTGCTGCATGTCCGGCTTGCCTCCGGCGACATCTGCCTCGCCCTCGACCGCGCGGCGCAGGCTCCGCGCATCGGCTCCAACGTCGTCCTGGCCTGCGGGCCGGAGCATCTGCACTTCTTCGATGCGGAAGGCGGGGCGTTGCGGGAGCGGTAGGGTGCCCCGTACGGGCGTGTTAGCCCGACGGGGCGTGACATGGGATCGCGTGCCGCGTTGGCCGAAGCGAGGCTAGCCAACGGTTACCCGAGGAGTGGCGTTTCCAGTTCCGCGTTAAATTGGCGGATCAAACGCGTCAGAAAACTGGCAACCACTCGAAGCCTGGGCGATTGAGCGAGGTCCGAATTGGACAGCGAGCCAAATTTCCTGGTCGAGGCCAAGATTGCCTTGCAGCAGACAAGGCCGTTCAGTCGCCCGACAAAACGCGGAAGCGCCGCCACTACGACACCGCAATGGAGATCAGACCAGATCGATGACGATCTTGCCGAACGCCCCGCGGTCGAGGTGATCGAGCGCGGCCGGCAGTTCGGCGAGCGGGTAGCGCCGGTCTATCACCGGCTTTAGCCCCGTGCGATCCACCATGGCGACCAGGTCCTCCAGAGCGCTGCGATGGCCGACGCCGATGCCCTGCACGGTCAGGTTCTTCAACATCAGCGGCCCGACCGGGGCCGCGACCTCGAACCCCTCCAGAACGCCGATCTGGTGGATGCGCCCTCCGATCGCGGCGGCTTGCACCGCCTTGCCGAGATGCGCTCCGCCGACCAGTTCGAGGATATGGTCCGCGCCGTGATCGTCTGTGACACGGTAAACCGCTTCCACCCAGTCTTCCGCGGTTCGGTCTATGCCATGATCGGAGCCGAGCGCCTTCACCCGCGCCAGCTTCTCCGCGCTGCCCGAGACGACGATTGTCTGTGCTCCATGTGCCTTGGCAATCTGCAGGCCGAACAGTGCGACGCCGCCCGTGCCCTCGATCAGCACGATCTCCCCGGCTTGGAGCATGCCCTTCTCGATCAGGGCGAACCACGCCGTCAGGCCGGCACATGGCAAGGTGCTGGCTTGCGCCAGGTCGAGCGAGGCCGGCGCATGAACCAGCCATTCTTCGGGAAACACGACGTACTGTGCAAGCACGCCCGGATAAACCCCGCCGAGCGTCTTATACGGCGGAATCCGGGCGCTGCCGAGCGGGGCGCTGTCGATCCAGCCCGGCATGAAGGTCGAGATCACCTTGTCGCCTTGGGCAAAGCGCGTGACACCCTCGCCGGCGGCGCTCACGGTTCCGGCAAGATCGGAGCCGGGTGTGAAGGGAAATTCGAGCGGCAGGCCCATGCCGCTGTCGATCACCAGCTTGTCACGATAGTTGAGCGACACCGCCGACACTTTCACCAGAACCTCGCCGGCCTGGGGCATCGGCACAGGCGCGGTCTTCAGCGCCAGCCTTTCGCGACCGATTTCGTCCATTTCCCAACGCTGCATTGTGTCTGACATTGTCTATCCTTTGGATATGTTTGACGTAAGCAGACTAACGTTGAATGCTGCACTCCAAGAGTGATAATTTATCGCGACGTTGGTTCCTTATGGGCAACAATCATGAGTGACATGTTGAACGGTGTGGATGTGTTCGTTGCGGCGGTGGAGACCGGCAGCTTCGCCGCTGCGGCCGGGCGCCTGCATCTGACGCGATCGGCAGTTGCAAAAACCATCAGCCGAATGGAAGCCCGGCTCGACGTCCGCCTGTTCCACCGCACCACGAGGAGCCGGCGCTGACCGAGGATGGGCAGGGCTATTACGAGCGTTGCGTGCGGGCACTCGATGAGCTGCGCGCCGGCGAGGCGGCTCTCGATTCGGGTCGGAATGAGGCGGCAGGGCGTCTGCGCGTCTCCATGCCGGTGCAATTTGGGCGGCGCTGCGTTGCGCCGGTGCTGGCGCGGCTGGCGGCGGCGCACCCCAAGCTCGAGCTCAACCTGTCGTTCAGCGACCGGCCTGTCGACCTGATCGAGGACGGCATCGACCTTGCGATCCGCAACGGCGATATTGGAGACGGCGCCGGGCTGATGACCCGTACCGTTGGCCTGCAACGTATGACGGTTTGCGCGGCACCGGCCTATCTCGACACGTTCGGCCGTCCGCAGAGCCTCGACGACCTTCCAGCCCATCGCGCGGTCGTCTATGGCCGGGCCGGACGGATCAAGGCGTGGCAGTTCCCGGTCGACGACCGGACGCTTCGAGAGGCGACCCCTCCGAGCCGACTGCGCTTCGACGACCTTGAAGCGATCGCCGACGCCGCTGAGGCCGGCTACGGGCTGGCCTGGTTGCCGTGCTGGTTGATCCGCGACCGTGTCCGGACCGGCGCGCTCGTCCCCTTGCTCGAAAACACGCCGCGTCTCGTATTCCGCTCCCACGCGCTATGGCCGGCGACGCCGCATCTGCCGCTGCGCGTGCGCTTTGCAATCGACGCGCTCGCCGCGGCGCTACCAGGGAGCGCGGAGCTGTAATCGGGCGACGCCAGATCGGAGCGCCGACGGCGGCGTGAGGTTTGTGAAATCGCCGAAGACGCGCGTGTCATAAGTTCGATCGAACGCAGCATCAGCCACCGGGCGGCCGAGACGAACATGGAAATCAACTCACTTTGCCGTTCAGCGCAAGGAAGTCGAGCAGTGCCCTGACGCGGGATGGCAGTGGGCCGCCTTGGCCGACATAGACGGCATGAATGCCTCCGTCTCGCCGGTGTCGAGGTGATCGAGGACCGGAACCAGACGCCGGCGGCGATGTCCTTGCGGACCGTGAAAGCCGCGAGACGCGCCAGACCGGTGCCGGCGAGCGCCAGATGACGAAGACCTTCGCCATCGCTCGCCTGCACGCGGCCGATCGCAGGTACGAAAATGGTTTCACCCTTCTGGCGAAGCGGCCAGCCGTCGACGGCGCGGGCAGAGCCGAAGCCGAGGCGATTGTGCCCTTCCGGATCGGCAATACTGTGCGGTTCGCCGCAGCGTTCCAGATAGGACGGCGCGGCGACGATCATCCGTGTTGTCTCTCCGAGTACCCAGCTCCGCATGGGACACCGCACTGGCGAGACATGACGCAGGATCGGGCGAGCCCGATGTGCCGGTTGGGGAGGCTTCCTGGCGTCAGCTGCGCCCGTCGGATCGCCCCATTTGCTGGCCCACTTGGTAGCCTTGGTCAATGTCGTTCGTTGGACCGTACTGCGGAGGTTGTGGTGGGCAGCTCGGGACAGCCGAAGCCGATATCGATGATGGGCTCGTTTGGTTGTAGCCGTTCATGTAGCCATTGGTGAAGCCCATGCAGAACGCATCACGGTTACCGGTCTGCGGCTGGTTCAGTTTCGACAGCATCTGCTGATCGAATTCGGACTCTTTGCGTCGCTCGGTTTGTGCCCACATCCGGCATTGTACATATGTGTCGCTTCCGGGCGAGGCTCCAATGGACTTGCAGCGGTTATCATCTGCCTGCTCGTTAGAAACGCAACCAGCAAGGACTGCAAAAACGAGGCAGGACAATACCGAACTGCGCATTCGTAACCTCACTCATCGCGCTGCCGCTTCAGTAACATCTAAGGTGGGCAGCACAGATGGGAAGTATCTCAAACTTTGCCAGTCAACCATCGTCACCATACTCAGGGTCGTGCTGTCTCTGCCGACCGCGAGGGAAGGGCGCCCCTTCCATCGTCGCGATTGTGCTGCAAATGACCCAGAAGTGGAGTCCAGCGGCCGTGGAGCGGGTTCCGCGCAGAATTCACGAAAGCGGGCTGACCATAGCTGCGCCGCTGAGGATGTGAGCGGGCCGGAAGGATACGCAACGGTCAAAACTTGTGTGCCGTGGGAACAGAATGATCCACGCCACCTTGTTCCAGTACGAAGATCCGGAGACGCCCATGACTTACCCTATCAATGGCAGAAGGTCCTTTTCGGGGGCGGTGCACGGCAACCTACTGAGCTTTCCGATAGCGCTTTTCACAATGGCGCTCGCCTGTGACATTGCCTACCTCAACACTGCTGAGATCCAGTGGACCAACTTCGCAAGCTGGGCGATCGCCGGAGCACTCCTGTTCGGTGGATTGGTGGCCGCCTGGGCGCTTGTCGACTGGCTTTTCAAGCTCCGACGCGCTGACAGCTCCAGCCGTCTTTTCTATTTCGCAGTCGTTGCTCTCATGTGGCTTCTTGGCCTCGTCAACGCGTTCCATCATGCGCGGGATGCTTGGAGTTCCGTTGGCACTATGGGCGTCGGCCTGTCGGCTGCCACCACCATCCTCGCGCTCATCGCAGGCTGGATGTTTTTTTCCCGAACCGCACGCTTGGAAGCAGCTCGATGACCCGAACGTTTCTGATGACTGCCGTCGCCTCGCTGGTACTCACGGGCTGCAGCGAAAGTGACCCTTCCCTCAACCAGGTTGGCGCAACGCCCGATCTTCCGGGGGTAAACGAGACGCTGATCCCGCCGATGAAAATTGCCGAGCCCGCCGGGTGGAACGGAGAGGTTCCGACCGTTCCGGAAGGGTTCGCAATCAATGCATTGGCGAGCGACCTTCTGATCCCCAGGCAGATGCTCGTTCTCCCCAACGGGGATATCCTGGTTGCAGAGGGGCGCGGCGGTAATGCGCCGGCGCTTCGCCCCAAGGATGTCATTGCCGGCTACATCAAGAAGCAGGGCAACACGCAGGTTGAGAGCGGCAACCGCATTACTCTTCTGCGCGATGCAGATAATGACGGCACGCCGGAAATCAGAAGCGTCTTCATCGACAATCTGAACGCGCCCTATGGTTTGGCCTACGTCGACGGCGCAATCTATGTCGCCAATCAGGACGCGCTTATGCGCTTCCCATACCAGGAGGGGCAGACGGAGATTGCGGTGCCGGGCGAGGAAGTGGCCAAGCTGCCTTCGGCAATCAATCACCACTGGACAAAGTCGCTCGCAGCCAGCGCTGACGGATCGAAGCTCTATGTTGGCATCGGCTCGAACAGCAATGTCGGAGAGCGCGGCATGGACGTGGAGGAGGAGCGGGCCGTCGTCTGGGAGATCGATCGCCTGACCGGCGCAACCCGCACGATCGCGCGTGGCATCCGCAACCCGACTGCGCTGGCGATAGAGCCCACGAGCAACAGCCTGTGGGCCGTGGTGAACGAGCGCGACGAGCTCGGGCCGCAGTTGGTGCCGGATTATCTGACGTCGGTGCGTGATGGCGCATTCTACGGCTGGCCATACAGCTATTGGGGCAAGAACCTCGACCCTCGCGTTCATCCGCAGAAGCCCGAACTCGTCGATACGGCCATTGCGCCTGATTACGCGCTCGGCTCCCACGTCGCGGCGCTGGGATTGTCATTCGCGACGGATAATGGCTTTGGCGGAGATTTCTCACAAGGCGCCTTCATCGGCGAACATGGAAGCTGGAACCGTCAGGACCCCTCGGGTTACAAGGTTGTCTGGGTACCGTTCGAACAGGGTCAACCGGCTGGCGACCCTGTCGATTTCGCTACCGGATTCCACATCGAAGGCGGTGAGACGCGAGGTCGCCCGGTTGGCGTTACCTTCGATCCGACCAAGCGCATCCTGCTGATCGCCGACGACCTTTCCAACACGATCTGGCGTGTTTCTCAGGACCCGCAGACCCAGGCATCGCGTTAAGGGGCGATGGTGTCAGCGTCGCCTCAGGGCACCGATAGACGGCTCGTCTGCGACCGTAGTTCGATGAGATAAGCAGCACAGTACGGACATAATGCGAATGGCTAGGCGATGCGGTTCTCCGCATCGCAGGTTGACAGTGCACGCATCAGGCTACCGGTGCGCTCCTGATTCATCGCCTGGCCAATCGATCCTGACACAATGATGGATACCGTCCGAGCGTTCGGTGGAATGGGTGACGGTCGTCAAATGAACCGAGGCGGTTCGAGTTAGGATGATTGCGTTCAGGTAACCGCCAAACCGCTCAACTGGAGTGGGGAGCGGACCGATGGCTTTCGGCCCGCTAAAAAACCGAAGAAGATCAAACGTTCGCTGCTGTGTTCCGGTGGTGTTTATGGATGGGGGAGCCGCGCGTCGCTGGCGGTGCAATAACATCCCCCGAAATGTGCAAGTTCAATATTTGCAGCGATTTCAGTGAGATGAATGGCGCGCCCGAAAGGATTCGAACCTCTGACCCCCAGATTCGTAGTCTGGTGCTCTATCCAGCTGAGCTACGGGCGCATCCGGTAAAGTCAGGGTTTGTGGGCCCCGCGACCGGTGTGAGCGGTTCCTAGCGGCTCGTTGCGGGGAAAGCAAGTCGCCTGTTTGAAAAAATGATCGGGTGGGGAGGTCAGTCCTGCGTGGCGCGGCGGGGGACGCAGATTTCGAAGCGGGCGCCGGGGGCATGGCCGTCGACATGGCGGATCGTGCCACCATGGGCCTGGACGATCTCTGCCGCGATGGCGAGACCAAGGCCCGTGCCGCCGGCGCGTGTCGAGCCGCGGAAGGCCTTGAAGAGATGTTCCCGGGCGCGGGCGGACAGGCCGGGGCCTGTATCGGTGACGGTAATGCAGACATGATCCTGCGCGTCGATCGACGCATCCACCACGACGCGCCGCACCAGCGAATCGCCCGGCTCGTGCTCGAAGGCCTGGATGGCGTTGCGCACCAGGTTTGCGATGGCACGGTGGAAATGGTCCGGATCCACCTCCATCTCGATCGATTCGGGAACCTCGTTGGCAAGCTCGATCCGCTCGTCGAGACCCGCCATCATTTCGAACACGTCGTCGACAAGGAGGCGCGGGCGGATCACCCGCTTCTGCGGATTGCTTTCCACCGCCCGGCCATAGGCGAGGACCGATTGCGTATAGTGTAGCGCCCGGTCCAGGCTGCGGATCAGGGTCGGAGCGAAGCGCTGGACCTGGGGGTCGGGAATGTCGGACAGCCTGTCCGATACGAGCTGGGCCGAAGCCAGCGTGTTGCGCAGGTCGTGGTTGATCTTGGAGACGGCAAGGCCGAGATCGGCCAGGTGCCGCTGCTCGCGCAGCATGCGCTGGAGGCGGGCCTGCATTTCGGCGAGGTTCCGCTCGGCAATCCCGATCTCGTCGTCGCGCCGGCTGGCGGCGATGATGCGGGCGGGGTTCTCCGGCTCGGCGCTGAAGCGCAGCATTGATTCGGTCATGCGCCGCATGGGCCGCAGAAGGTAGCGGCTGATGGCCGCATAGACGAGAAGCCCGGCGAAGCTGGCCAGGAGCAGCGAGACCGAGAAGATGTTGCGCGCATAGACCAGCATCGCCCGGCGCAGCGGCGCTTCCAGGAGCACCACCTCGGCCGACACGGTCCCGTCGCCGATCGGGCTGATCGCCCGGATCGTCCGGTCGCCGCCGAAAAGCAGCGTGTCCATGGCTGCGCGGATCGAGCCGATATGCGTCTCGGTGTCGAGATTGACCTCCCGGTCCACCGGCCCGACCTCCTCGGCCCGCGCCAGAAGGCGCGATACGCCGTCGGCCTCCACCGCGATGAGCTGCGCGCCGAGTGAGCGCAGGAGCTCCGCCTCGTCCTCGGGCGTCATCAGGCCGAACTGGCCGCCGCTGCTGCGGCCCGCCGCCAGGCTGGCCGCTGCCACGGTCTCGATCTTGGCGTGCAGCCAGTCGCGGCGGAACTTCGATACGGACGGCACGAAGATCGCCACTTCGGCCAGCATGATCGACAGCATGGTGAACCAGAGAATGCGGGTCGATAGGCGGCGCGGCAGGGTCGGTCGTTGACCGCTGCCGCCTTCCTGCCCAACCGGCCTCTCCCGCTCATCCGACATGCAATGCCCTTTTTCGTCCGCCCTGGCCGCAGAAGGGACTTCGGTCCGGCCTTCGGCGCCCTCACAGTTCATAGGCTTTACGACAGAGACTGGAAGGCGCAATTGACTTGTGCCTATGACTTTTTCTATAAGCGCCACACCAGAGCGGGTGGCTGCCCGCGTCAGATTGCTTTCGCATGTCCGACGCCCCGTCCGCCGAAGTTCTATTGAAGACCTGCCGAACTAGGGGTCCGCGACGCGATCGCGGAATGTCAACATGAAGCGCACTTATCAGCCGAGCAAACTCGTCCGCAAGCGTCGTCACGGTTTCCGTGCCCGCATGGCAACCTCGGGCGGCCGCCGCGTCATCGCGGCCCGTCGCGCCCGTGGCCGCAAGCGCCTGTCCGCCTGATCGGGCCGGTCCGGCACGCACGCCAGGCGCCGTTCCGGCTGTGGAACGACTGAAGAAGCGGGCCGAATTCCTCGCCGCGCGCAAGGGCCGTCGTCTGAACGGCCCTTTGTTCTTTGTCGAGGTTCTGGATCGACGCGACGGACGGCCGGCGCGTTACGGGCTGACGGTGACGCGCAAGGTCGGCAACGCCGTCGAGCGGAACCGTATCCGCCGACGCCTTCGTGAAGCGATCCGTGTGCGGTCCGGGGCTGACATGGTCGCGGGCTTCGACTATGTGATCGTCGCGCGGCGGGACCTGCTTGTCGCCCCCTTCGAGCGCATCGGGGCGGAATTGTCCGCACGGTTTCAAAAAGTGGCAAGGGGCGGAGCCGGCGGCGACCGCGCCGGCCAGCGCCAGGCGGGCGCCGACCACCGGGAATGTGAGTGATGGAAAAAAACCGCAATTTCCTCCTGGCGATGGTGCTGTCCATCGCGGTTCTCGTGGGTTGGCAGTTCCTTGTCATCAACCCTCGCATGGCCGATTCCGAGCAGGCCGCGACCACGCCGGGCGACCCGGCGACCGGCGCGCAGGGCTCGCTCCAGTCCGAGACGGTGCCGGCCGGGACGCCGCAGGAGCAGGCCCTGGCACCTGCCGGGCGCGAAAGCATTCCCCAACCTGCCGCGCAGGTGGATACGCTGACGCGCGAAGCCGCGCTGGCCGCTTCGCCGCGCCTGCCGCTGGATACGCCGTCCCTGTCGGGTTCGATCAACCTCGTCGGTGCGCGGCTGGATGACGTCCGGCTGAAGCAGTACCACGAGACGGTCGACGACTCTTCGCCGACCATCGTGCTCCTGTCGCCCGAATCGGCAGGGCAGGACGGCTACTTCGCCGAATTCGGCTATGTCGGCCAGAATATCGGCGAACTGCCGGGCCCCAACACGCCTTGGCAGACCGCCGAAGGCCAGACGCTGACGCCCGGCACCCCCGTCACGCTGACCTATACCAACGCCCAGGGCATCGCCTTCACGCGGGAAATCGCGGTTGATCCGAACGCGATGTTCACCATCACCGACAGCATCGCCAATACGGGCGAAGGCGCCGTATCGCTGCAGCCCTATGGCCGCGTCGTGCGCCATTCCAAGCCGCAGGTCGCCTCGGCCTGGGTCGTCTTCGAGGGGCTGATCGGCTATCTCGGCGACAGCGGCCTGAACGAGGTCACCTACGCCAAGATCGAGGAAGAGGGGCGCGTCACCCCGGCGCAGACCACCACCGGCTGGCTCGGCATCACCGACAAGTATTGGGCGACGGCCCTCGTTCCCGATACGAACGTCCCGTTCCAGCCCGGTTTCCGCTTTTCGTCCGACAATGGCAGCCGCTACCAGACCGAGTATCTGAGCGAAGCCTTGACGGTACAGCCGGGCGAAACGCGTGAGCTCCTGACGCGCGCCTTCGCCGGGCCCAAGATCGTCAGCCTCGTGGACGGCTACCAGGACAGCCTCAGCATTCCCGAGTTCAGCCGCCTGATCGACTGGGGCTGGTTCCGCTTCCTGACGCGCCCGCTCTTCTACGTCATCGACTGGATCTATCACTTCACCGGCAATTTCGGCGTCGCCATCCTGGTCGTCACCGTCCTTCTGAAGCTGTTCTTCTTCCCGCTCGCCAACAAAAGCTACAAGTCGATGGCGAAGATGAAGAACGTGCAGCCGCGGCTGGCGGAGCTGCGCGAGAAGTTCGCCGACGACCGGATGAAGCAGCAGCAGGAGATGATGCGCATCTACAAGGAGGAGAAGATCAACCCGGCGGCCGGCTGCTGGCCCGTCCTGGTTCAGATCCCCGTCTTCTTCGCGCTCTACAAGGTGCTCTACGTTACGATCGAGATGCGCCATGCGCCCTTCTTCGGCTGGATCCAGGATCTGGCCGCGCCGGACCCGACCAGCCTCTTCAACCTGTTCGGACTGGTGCCGGTGACGCTGCCGCACTTCCTGATGGTCGGCGTGTGGCCAATTCTCATGGGCATCACGATGTTCGTGCAGATGAAGCTCAACCCCACGCCGCCCGATCCGACGCAGCAGATGATCTTCACCTGGATGCCGATCCTCTTCACCTTCATGCTCGCCGCCTTCCCGGCCGGGCTGGTGATCTACTGGACCTGGAACAACTTCCTGTCGATCATCCAGCAATCCGTCATCATGAAGCGCAACGGCGCCAAGATCGAGCTGTGGGACAATATCCGGTCCGTGTTCCGACGATCCGGCAAGGAGGCCTGAGGTCGGTGCCCGAGGACAGGGATCTTCTCTTCGTCCGGCCCTGGGTCTTCATCCGCGGTGTGCCGTCGATGAAGTTCCTGCCGCCGGAAGGGCCGCCCGAAGTCGCCTTTGCCGGCCGCTCCAATGTCGGCAAGTCCTCGCTCATCAATGCACTCTTGAGCCAGAAGGGCCTTGCCCGGACGTCGAACACGCCCGGGCGAACGCAGGAATTGAACTACTTCGTTCCCGATGGCTATAGCGGCGAGGGCGCGGATCTGCCGCCCATCGCGCTGGTCGACATGCCGGGCTACGGCTATGCCAAGGCGCCGAAGGAGCAGGTCGATGCCTGGACGCGGCTCGTCTTCGACTATCTGCGCGGCCGCGCCACGTTGAAGCGCGTCTTCGTGCTGATCGACTCGCGCCACGGCATCAAGAAGAACGATACGGATGTCCTTGCCCTCCTGGACAAGGCCGCCGTCTCCTACCAGCTGGTCCTGACCAAGGCGGACAAGATTTCCGCGCTGGCCTTGCCCAAGCTCATGGACGCGACCCAGGAGGCCATCCGCAAGCGCCCGGCCGCGCACCCCGTGGTTCTGGCGACCTCGTCCGAAAAAGGCGCCGGCATGTCCGACGTTCAGGATGCCATCCGCTCCTTCGTGGAGCCTGCCTGAGGCTCGGCGCCGCGTTCTGCGTGAGCTTGTGCGTTTCAGGCGGGGGCGCGGCCTTCGGGCACGTCCTGCGTCAGGGCGCGGATCCGGCTCTCGATCCGCTGGAAGGCATCGCGATAGGCCTCCAGGATCTGGTCGCGGCTTCCGGTCGTCACGGAGGGGTCGGGCGTTGGCCAGAACTCCACGGTTGCCGCGCTGCCGGCCGTCTCGTCCAGCACATAGTGATGCGCTTCCGGCGACATGGTGACGATCAGGTCGAAGAAGTCGTCCTCCAACTCGTCCATGCGGCGGGGCGGCTGGTTCACGGGCGGCAACCCTTCCTCACGCAGGATGACATCCACGAAGGGGTCGGCCTGGCCGTCCTTGACACCGGCCGAAGCGATATAGACCGATGGAGGGAGGATGCTGCGGGCCAGAGCCTCCGCCATCGGGGAGCGGATGGCGTTCATGCCGCAGACGAAGAGGATGGAGCCGGGGAGCGTGCGACGGTTCACCGCTCAGCTCCGCCAATGCAGGACGCAGATCAGGGTGAAGAGGCGACGGGCGGTATCCCGGTCGAGGGTGATCTTGCCCTTCAGCCTTTCGCAGAGAAGGTCCGAACCATCATTGTGGACACCCCGCCGGCCCATGTCGATCGCCTCGATCTGTGATGGCGTCGCCGAGCGGATCGCCTCGTAGTAACTATCGCAGATGAGGAAATAGTCGCGGATGATGCGCTTGAAAGGCGTCAGCGACAGGATGTGCGTCGCGAGCTTGCGCCGCTCCGCATCTCGAATGTCGAAGACGAGGCGCTTTTCGACGAGCGCCAGGCGCAGCCGGTAGAGCCCGCCCGGTTCCATGCCGGCAGGTTCGAAGACGTTGTTTTCGATCAGGTCGAAAATGGCGACGGCGCGCTCATGCTCGACATCGGGCGTGGCGCGACCGATCGACTCGTCGAGCTCGATGTCCACCAAGCGTCCGTGCCGCTCCCCCGCCATGTGCCGCTCAATCCATGTTCAGGCGGATGGAAACGGACCGTGCATGGGCATCGAGCCCCTCGACATTGGCCAGTTCCACGGCGGCCGGCGCCAGCGCGGAGAGGCTCTGCGGATCGAGCTTGAGGATTGATGTGCGCTTGACGAAGTCCAGAACCGACAGGCCGGAGGAGAAACGGGCCGAGCGCGCTGTGGGCAGGACATGGTTCGTCCCGGCCACGTAATCGCCGATGGCTTCCGGTGTGTGGCGGCCCAGGAAGGCCGCGCCGCAATCGTTGATCCCGGCGAGCAGGCGCTCGGGCTCGTCCAGCGCAATTTCCAGATGTTCGGCCGCGATCCGGTTGGCGAGTTCGGGCGCCTCCGCTTCCAGGGAGCGGACCAGGATAACGGCGCCGTAATCCTCCCAGCTCGCGCGGGCGGTGGCTTCCCGCGGGAGGCGGCGGAGCTGGCGCTCGACACATTCCTGCACGGACTGCGCAAAGGCGGCATCGTCGGTGATGAGGATCGACTGTGCGGCGGCGTCATGTTCGGCCTGCGCCAGAAGGTCGGCGGCGATCCAGTCGGGGTTGTTGTCGCCATCGGCGATGATCAGCACTTCCGACGGGCCGGCGATCATGTCGATCCCCACCGTCCCGAAAACCTGCCGCTTGGCTGCGGCGACGAAGGCATTGCCCGGGCCGACGATCTTGGCGACCGGCCGGATGGTCTTCGTGCCGTAAGCCAGCGCGGCGATCGCCTGCGCGCCGCCGACACGGTAGATCTCGCTCACACCGGCCAGATGCGCCGCGGCCAGGACCAGCGGGTTCAACTCGCCCGCCCGGGCCGGCACCACCATGGCAATCCGCTGGACGCCCGCCACGACGGCGGGCACGGCGTTCATCAGCACCGAGGACGGGTAGCTGGCCGCGCCGCCCGGAACATACAGGCCGACCGAGCGCAGGGGCGTCCAGCGGCTGCCGAGCGTCGCGCCGAGCGCATCGGTGTAGAGATCGTCGGCGGGGCGCTGGCGCGCGTGATGCGCGCGGATCCGGTCATGCGCCAGCTTCAAAGCGTCCAGCGTGCGCGGCGGCGTCGCCGCGAAGGCGGCGGATATCTCGGCCGGATCGATGCGCAGGGTCTCTGGCGTCAGCTCCAGCATGTCGAAGCGCCGCGTCAGGTCGATCAGCGCGTCATCGCCCTCGGAGCGGATGCGTGCGATGATGGAACGGACCGCATCGTCGACATCGGGCGAGACTTCCCGCTTGGTGCCGAGCAGTGTCTCGAACCGATCCTCGAAATCGGGATCGGCGGTGCTAAGCCGTATCGGCACGTTCCTTCAACTCCTTGCCGTGGCGCGCCGTTGCAAGCTTCCGTCAGCCGCGCTCGTGGTCCGGTTGCAGTTCCGTGCTCCACGCCGCGCCGAGATCCGCCAGTTGCGCCTCGATACACTCGACGTGAAGCCTTATCGTAGCGTTGCCGGCAAAGACAAGTTCGACCACGCCGGAGGGCGCCTCATCGACGTGGAAGCGGATCGCGAGCAGGGACAGGACCTCGTCGGCCATGTCCATGGAGACGTTCTGCTGGCGCACCTTCGTCACGCGGTCGAAATGCAGCACCGAACGGCGACGTTCCTTGACGGGCCTGCGCAGGAGCGACAGGCCGCGCCGCTTGGCGGCCGCCTCCCAGGCATAGCGGTTCATGACCAGGATGAAACGTCCCGCTGCCTCCTCGAAGCGGACGTCACCCCGCTTCATCACCGCATCCTGGCAGCAAGCCGAGATGATCTGAAGGTCGGCCTCGTCCAGGGCCATCAGGTGTAATTCGCTCATGGTCTCGCTTTCGGCGACGCTCAAGAATCCGTCGGGCCTTTCATCTAGGGCATTTGGCGCCGCGTTGGTATTCCCCCACCTGTCATGACCACCGGCTCCGGCGTGACAGTTGGCAACCGCAGGTTTAAGAGTTTGTTTGCCATGTTCGGCGAGACTGGCGCCTTCCCATAATGCGCCCGATGCGGATGGATCATGCCAAGCGATCAACGCCCAATGGCCCGGGAGAGAAGCGACCGGCCCGCGAACCGGGGCATCGCCGCCTGTTTCCTCGTGCTGGCCTGCGGAGCCGCGGGCCTTACGGCCGGCCTCGGCTGGCACAGGATCGCGCCGCCGCACTACCAGGCGGAGGCACGGCTTGTCCTGGATGCGGGGTCCTATGCGGATGCGGGGATCGACGATCTGGCCGCCTTGCGCGCACGCCTTGCCCGGGCAACCGGCGAGGCGGCCCTCCGTGCTACGGGCGTGGCTGCGCAGGATGTCAGCCTTGTCAGCCCATCCGGCGAGTTGACGGCATCCCTGCAGGTGCGCTCCACCACGACCGAGGCGGCCGCGCGCGGGGCCAATGCGGTCGCTGAGACCTTCGCGCAGGGCGAGGCGGCCTATCTGGCCGCGCGGCAGGATGCGGCCCTTGCCGCCGCACAGCGCCGCATCGCAGCCTATGAAGACCGGTTGGCTGCCCTGGGCGATGAAGGGCAAGCGCCTGCGCGGCCCGCCGCGCCATCCCGCCAGACGGCAAAGCCATCGCAACCCGATCCCCGCATCGCGGCGCTGACAGCAGAGCGCGACGCGCTCGCGCAAGCAGTCGGCAGTGACAAGGCCGACCTGTCGGCGCTGCCGCCCGCTCTGGCGACGCTCGGCGCGCGCCGGGACGAGGCCGCAGCCGAACTGAACCTTTTGTCCCGGACCTATGGGCCGCGCCATCCGCGGCGCATCGAAGCCGCCCGTCGCCTGGATGCGGCGCGCGCTGCATTTGTGCAGGAAGGCCGGCGGCTGATCGCTGCCAGTGAGGCGAGTCTCGACGCGGCGCGCCAAGAGGCCGAGGCGCGCCCGGTTTCTCCGCCGCAAGCGGAGCCGGCGCTTGCGCCGGCCGCCCCATCGCCAGCAGTGGCTGCGCTCGAGGCCGAACTGGCCGGCGCGCAGGCCTCCCTGGCCGCCTTGGCGGCGGGGCCGCGGCGCGCGCCGGTCGATATCGTATCCAGGGCCCTGCCGCCCATGGCACCGGTCGGCCCCGGTCCACTCGCACGGGCGATCCTGGGGGCGGCGGCGGGGATCGTCCTCGCCCTCGCGCTGCTGTGCGTGCTGGCCGTGGCGCGGCTTCTGCGCCGCCCGCAGCAGAGCACCCCCACCATCCTGTCCGACGTGCCCTATCATGCGGTGGATCTGGGGGCAGGTCAGGCCCCGATGCGGCTGGTCTCTCCGTCTGCCGCGGTCGCACCGGCAGCATCTGCGCAAGAGGACGAACCGCAGGGTGAGCCGGTGGCCGAAGCGCCGCTGCCGGTGCCGGCGGAAACGCCCGTGGCGCAGGAGCCGCCGCCGGAGGATAGGGACGAAGCGGCGCAGGTGGACGACATGGCCCGGTCCGTCCAGGACCTGGCTGAAGCCGTCCGACAGGCGCAGGCGGCGCTGCCGACCCGGCCACGTGATGCGGCATCCACGCTCGCACCCGACGGGCCGGAGCCCGACACTGCGCAGACGGTGCTCGGCCGGCGGGACAGGCTGCGCCAGGAACTGCGGGACATGGCCGCGCGGCGACTGGCCGATGGGGCGGGGGAGCAGGGTGGAGCGCGCATCCTGACGCCGGAGGAACTGCGCCAACGCCACGATGCGCGCAGCGCGCCGACACGCCTGAGTTGAGGACGCCGCCCGTTACTGCGCGGGCGGGAGGACCGGTGCCTGCGGACGCGGCCGGGCGACGGGCTCGTCGAGGATCTCGGCCTTGCGGTAATCCGGCACGATATGCGACAGGAGCTCGACGGCGCGGGGCGCATCGCTGGCGCGAACGGCCCGCTCCAGTACCTCGAAATTGCGCCGCAGGAAAGATGTGTCGCTGACGCTGGAGCTGGCGGCCAGAAGCCCCTCGCGGCCCGTGGTCTCCACGGTTTCGCCTTCCCCGAAGAGCTCCTCGTAGAGCTTTTCGCCAGGCCGCAGGCCGATATACCGGATCTCGATGTCGACGCCGGGGCGCAGGCCCGCAAGCTGGATCAGGCGTTCGGCCAGTTCGGTGATCAGGACCGGCTCGCCCATGTCCAGAACGAAGATGCGGCCCCGCTCGGTGCGGTTGGCGACACCATGGCCCGCCGCATGCAGGATCAGCCGGCAGGCTTCCGGGATGGTCATGAAGAAGCGGGTGATCTTGGGGTGGGTGACGGTCAGCGGTCCGCCGCGCTGCAATTGCGACTGGAACAGCGGAATGACCGATCCTGCCGAGCCGAGGACATTGCCGAAGCGCACGGTCATGAAGCGCGTTTCGCTGCCGGCCAGGTCCAGGGCCTGGCAATAGGCCTCTGCCGCCCGCTTGGTCGCCCCCATGACATTGGCCGGGTTCACGGCCTTGTCGGTGGACACCATCACGAAGGCGGTGGCGCGGCATGCCAGAGCGGCGTCCGCCACGTTGCGGGTGCCCAGAAGGTTCGTCTCGATCCCCTCGACGGGGTTTTCCTCCACCAAGGGCACGTGCTTCAGCGCCGCGGCATGGAAGACCACATCCGGCTGGAACTCCTGGAAGGCGGCGTTGATCCGGTCCGCCATGCGCACGTCCAGAATGCGCTCGATGGTCGCGATCTCTGGATGGGCGGCCGCGATCTGGCGGCCGATCGAATAGAGATTGAACTCGCAATTGTCGATCAGCAGCAGCCGGCGCGGCTGGAAGCCGGCGATCTGCTTGGTCAGCTCAGAACCGATGGAGCCGCCGGCGCCGGTGATCGCGATGCAGCGATCATTGATGAGCTGGGCGACCTCGCGGATGTCGAGATCGACCTCGCGGCGCCCGAGCAGATCTTCCAGCGAGACGGGCAGCGCGTCGATCGGCGCCTCGCTGTCCACGCCGCCGGCACGGGATATGTCAGGCAGGCGCTTGATGGCGAGCTTCAGCGGCGACGCCGCCTCGACCACCCGCGACATGTCCGATGGGGGCAGGTTGGTCTGCGTGACGATGATCTGTGACACCGGACTTGCGGCCAGTTCGCTCTTGCGCGTCAGCGTGGCCAGCGCCGAAAGATCGCCCACCACCCGCACGCCGTGCAGGCGGCGGCGCCAGTTCTTGGGCTGCGGGTCCAGTATGGCGACGATATGGGTCAGCGGGCGCGACCGGCGGGCGTTGCGGATGAACAGATCGGCATTGTCGTTGAAGCCGTAAAGCACGACATGCTCCACCTTGCCCGGCAGGAGCGGGCGCACGGCGTTCTCGCTGAAGCCGCGTTCCTTGGACAGGCGGTACAGGAGCCGCGGGCCGCCCAGGCCCACGATCATGATGAACCAGCACATGACAAGCGCCGAGCGGGGCAGGAACATGCCCCGGAACAGGATGAAATGTCCGAGCAGGAACAGGGTCACGATCGCCGTCACCGCCTTCACGATGGACACGACGTCGAGCAGCGATGCGTAGCGCCAGGCGCCGCTGTTCAGGGAAAACAGCGGAAACATGGCGGCCGACAGGAGGGTGAATCCGCCGATGATGGCCCAGAGCTGCCAGTAGATGGTCAGCGCCTGGAAGTTCCACGCCAGGCCGAGGGCGAGCATCATGGACAGCGCGGCCACGAAGATATCGTGCAGAATGCCGAGGGAGCGAAGCGATCCGCGGGGCAGGTGCGGCTTCGAGTTGAACATGGGGTCCTGATATCCGTGGCGGCGCAGCTCGACCGTCCGCGCTGCGCGACGACGGCGCGGACGGGTTCATACTAGAGCGTTTCCACCGCGGTTAGAAGGTGCCGACCATCGCTAGAAGACCGACGCCCCCGTGGAGGCCGGGCCGACCGCGCGCCGGAACACGGCAAAGAGTTCGCGGCCGATGCCGAATTCGTTGGGCGTCAGGTCGATCTGTGCCGGCTGGCGCGCGGCCAGCGCCGCGTCATCCAGAAGGAGTTCCAGCTGCCCCGTCTCGGCATCCAGCCGGAGGATGTCGCCATCCCGGATGCGGGCGATCATGCCGCCTTCCTTGGCTTCCGGTGTGACGTGGATCGCGGCGGGAACCTTGCCGGAGGCCCCGGACATACGGCCGTCGGTCACCAGGGCCACCTTCTGGCCCCGGTCCATCAAGACGCCCAGCGCCGGGGTCAGCTTGTGCAGCTCCGGCATGCCGTTGGCGGCCGGGCCCTGGAAGCGCACGACGGCGATGAAGTCGCCCGTCAGCTCGCCGGCCTTGAAGGCGCGCTGGACGGCCTCCTGGCTGTCGAAGACCCGGGCCGGCGCCTCGACGATCCGGCGCTCCGGCTTGACGGCGGACACTTTGATGACCGCCTTGCCGAGATTGCCGCCCAGGACCCGCAGCCCGCCATTGGCCGAGAAGGGGGCGGAGGCCGGCGCCAGGACCTTCGGATCGTGGCTTTGCGCCGGTGCGGGGCTGCGGCGCACGCCGAGCCCGTCTTCGCTCAGCCCGGCTTCCACCGTATAGGCGGCGAGCCCCTGGCCGAAGACGGTGCGCACATCGTCGTGCAGAAGACCGGCCCCGATCAGCTCACGGATCAAAAAGCCCATGCCGCCGGCCGCGTCGAAATGGTTCACATCCGCCAGGCCATTCGGATAGACGCGCGCCAGGAGCGGGGTAATGTCCGACAGGTCGGATATGTCCTGCCAGGTCAGGCTGATGCCGGCCGCCGCCGCCATGGCGACGAGATGCAGCGTATGGTTGGTGGAGCCGCCCGTCGCATGCAGGCCGACCACGCCGTTGACGATGGTGCGCTCATCCACCATCACGCCGACGGGCGTGTACTCGTTGCCGAGCGCGGTGATGGCGAGCGCGCGCTGGGCGGCCTCGCGCGTCAGCGCGTCGCGCAGCGGCGTGTTCGGGTTGACGAAGGAACTGCCCGGCAAGTGCAGCCCCATGATCTCCATCAGCATCTGGTTGGAGTTGGCCGTCCCGTAGAAGGTGCAGGTGCCCGGACCGTGATAGGATTTGGACTCTGCCTCCAGGAGTTCCGCCCGCCCGACCTTGCCCTCGGCATAGAGCTGGCGGATGCGGGCTTTCTCGTCGTTGGGAAGGCCCGAGGGCATCGGCCCGGCGGGAATGAACACCGCCGGTAGATGGCCGAAGGTCAGCGCGGCGATGACGAGGCCGGGAACGATCTTGTCGCAAACGCCGAGATAGACCGCCGCGTCGAACATGTCGTGGCTGAGCCCGATGCCGGCCGACATGGCGATGACATCGCGCGAGAAGAGCGAGAGCTCCATCCCGGCCTCACCCTGCGTGACGCCGTCGCACATGGCAGGCACGCCGCCGGCCACCTGGGCGGTGGCGCCCAAATCACGCGCGGCCTGGCGGATCAGGTCGGGGAAACGCTCATAGGGCTGGTGGGCGGACAGCATGTCGTTATAGGCGGTGATGATGCCCAGATTGGGCGTGACATCACCCATCAACCTGTCCTTGTCGCCCACGCCGCAGGCTGCGAAACCATGGGCCAGGTTGCCGCAGCCTAGCCCCGCGCGCCGCGGGCGCGACTGTGCCTGCGCCATGACGCGGGCGAGATAGGCTTCGCGGCGGGGCAGCGAGCGCTCGCGGATACGATCGGTGATGGCCGCAAGGCGCCTGTCGATGGTCATGGCTTTCAGCCTTTCAGTATGCCCGGATCCTAGCGGGCCCAGAAAATCTGCAGATCGTCGCGTTGGTCCTGCCGCAGCACGGCGCGCACGGGCATATCCTCCACGGGCCCTTCCGCCAGCGCTTCGCGCAGCGTGTCGCGCTTGTCGTCCCCCTCGATGTGGAGCGCCAGGAAATGGGCCGACAAAAGGACCGGCAGCGTCAGCGTGATGCGCGGCTCGCCGGCGCCGGGGGCCTCCACCGCGGCGATGCATTCGCCGCCGGTCGGCGCCAGCGCATGGCCGAGCTGTTCCGACTGCGGGAAGAAGGACGCGGTGTGCCCGTCATTGCCCATGCCGAGCACGGCCGCATCGAGCGGGCGGGTCAGCGCCTCGAAGCGGCGGTTCAGTCCGGCGGCGGCCTCGAATGCCGACTCGCCCGGGACGAAGAAGGCCTCGAACCGTGCCTTGGCGGCCGCACCCTGCAGAAGATTGTCGGCGACGAGCCGCGCATTGGACCGCTCACTGTCGCTCGCCACCCACCGCTCGTCGACGAGTAGCACGGTGACGCGGTCCCACTCGATCTGGGCGGCAGACAGCTTCTGCAGGAAGAGCTTGGGTGTCGATCCGCCGGAGACGGCCAGTGTCGCGGCCCCGCGCGCATGAATGGCGGTCGCCAGGATGGCGGCGACCCCCGCCGCCAGCCCTTCGGCCAGAGCTTCACGCGATGGGTATTCGTGGAAACGCAAGTCCATGCCGGGCCTCACTCGGGTTCGTGCCAGGTCCGCCCGTCACGCTCGATGAGCGCAATGGAGCTGGACGGACCCCAGGTGCCGGAGGTGTAGCCCTGCGGCTTGACGTCCTTTTCGGCCCAGGCCGTCAGGATGGGATCGATCCACTCCCACGCCGCCTCGACTTCGTCGCGGCGCATGAAGAGGGTCTGGTTGCCGCGGATGACATCCATCAGGAGCCGCTCATAGGCATCGGGATTGCGCACGCCGAACGATTCGGCAAAGCTCATATCCAGCGGCACGTGGCGCAGGCGCATCCCGCCGGGGCCCGGATCCTTGATCATCAGCCACTGCTTCACACCCTCGTCCGGCTGCAGCCGCAGGACAAGCTGGTTCTGCTGGACGTGGCCGGCATTGGGGCCGAAGATCGAATGCGGGATCGGCCGGAAGGTGACGACGATCTCGCTCATGCGCTGCGTCAGCCGCTTGCCCGTGCGCAGATAGAAGGGCACGCCGGCCCAACGCCAGTTGTTGATCTCGGCCTTGATGGCGACGAAGGTCTCGGTGCTGCTGTTCGGCTCCCCGAGATCCTCCAGATAGCCGGCGACCGGCCCGCCATTGGAGGCGCCCGCCCGATACTGCCCGCGCACGGTGACATGCTCGATGTTGCTGGCGTCGATCGGCTTGAGGGCGCGCAGCACCTTCAGCTTTTCGTCGCGCAGGCTGTCGCCGTCGATGGCGGCCGGCGGCTCCAGCGCCACCAGGCACATGAGCTGCACGATGTGGTTCTGCACCATGTCGCGCAGGGCCCCGGCCTTGTCGTAGTAGCCGGCGCGGCCCTCGAGCCCGACCGATTCCGCCACGGTGATCTGGACATGGTCCACATAGGCGGAATTCCAAAGCGGCTCGTAGAGCATGTTGGCGAAGCGCAGCGCCATCAGGTTCTGCACCGTCTCCTTGCCGAGATAGTGATCGATGCGGAAGACCTGCTGCTCGTCGAAATGCTCGCCGATGATGCGGTTCAGCTCCCGGGCGGACTGGAGATCGCGGCCGACCGGCTTTTCGACCACGAGCCGCGTATTGGCGTTGACGAGGCCGAACTGGCGAATCCGCATGGCGAAATCGCCGAACAGGGCCGGCCCGACAGCAAGGTAGAAGGCGCGAATGCGCTCCGGTGGCGCTTCATCGAGCCGCGCTTTCAGCGCGTCCCACCCGTCATCGCTGCGCGCATCGACCTGGAGGTAGGATAAACGTCCTATGAAGCGTTCGATCGCCTCGGGCTTGCGGTCGGCAGTGCTGACGAAGGTGTCGATCGCCTTGCGGGCGAAGTCTCGGTACTCATCGTCCGATATTGCCGTGCGCGATGCGCCGATAATGCGGCAATCGGCCGGGATCTGACCGTCGAGATCGCGGTGGTACAAAGCGGGCAGCAGCTTGCGTTCGGCAAGATCGCCATTGCCGCCAAAGACGACGTAATCGAAACTGTCGACGGGAATGATAAGACTGGTCACACGCTCTCTTCCTGGTGGTGCCTGCTCGGTCATTATAGCCTACTTGGGCCTCATGATAATCTAATCGATTAAAAAATTCATCGCTCAAAGCGAGGACGGCGTTCGCGTCCCTTTTGCCGAAGACGCCGTCTCTCCGCAACCATTGGCCTACGCACATGCGCGCTGTCATGCAGCATATTATATGCAAGTGCCAATGCGGTGCCGGTGAGGGCCAACCAATCTAGAAACAGGTCGAAATCGCAGTTCCATATCCTTCAGGTATTAGAAGATAAACATTCACATAATTGCGATCTGGCATAATCCTTTATGTTTGTGATTTAAACTTCCTACAGCCGTGATATGATTCCTTCAGATTCTATCGCTCACTAGGACGTGTGGTAATCCTGAACAGCTTCGATCTTCGACCATTGTATCTTCAGGTCGTTGACGTCTTCGTGGGGAAGATCGTCAGCCGCCAATGGGCGCCCGGTCAGTTCCTTCCATCGGAGGCGGACATTTCCCGGGAATTCTCGCTGTCGATCGGCACGGTTCGGCGGGCCTTCGACGTCCTCGATGGTTTCGGCGTCATCGACCGCTCCGCCGGTCGGTGGACCATGCTTCACGACGTAAGGAGTGAGCGGTTCCTGAGCCGCTTGTCGGCCGTACGTTCCGCCGACGGCAAAAGGGTCGACGGGGTGATGGACGTCACGCATGTCGCCCTTGGCACGGCTGATGCCGAGATTGCCGGCGACCTGCGGATACCGATGCATGCGGTGGTGCTGGTGAGCCATCGGCGGCGGAGGCACGACGGTCGGGTGTTCGCGACGGAGGTGGCGCAATCTCCGTTGAGTCCGGATGCGGCCATCGCGGACGAGGCCGCCCTTCGGGAGGTCGCCGCCCGGCGCTGGTTCGGGCATGGTCTGGCCGTGCGTGCGGTGGAGCGGCTGTCGGTCGAAGCCGCCAAATCCTCCGACCGGGCAATCGGGGTCGCTGCCGGCGAACCCATCCTGCTTCTGCGCCAGGTCATCTTCGGTCACGACGGGCGCCCGCTGGAACGACGCGTCGCGCGCTGCTATCTCGGACACGACCTCGTCTATGAGGTGTAGTTGCAAGTAGCTGCGGAGGGCGACGGCCGGCATGACATCGAGCGCGACACGAAACGGCGGCACGCTGCCCGATGCGGACGTCATCGCCTCCGCAAGCCGCAGCATGGCGATCGCACGCGAAGCGCTCGTGGATGTGGAAGCGCAGGTGGCGAGCGGCGCCCTGGGCGGCGCGCTGGCTGAGGCGGTCCGGCTGATCCGCGACCGCGCGGGCCGGCTGATCGTGACCGGCGTCGGCAAGAGCGGACATATCGCACGCAAGCTGGCGGCGACCTTCGCTTCCACCGGTACCCCCGCCTATTACCTGCACCCGACCGAGGCGACGCACGGTGATCTCGGCATGGTCGATCCGAGCGATGTCGTGCTGGCCCTGTCCTGGTCGGGCGAGACGAGCGAACTGGCCCAGACCATCCACTACACCAAGCGCTTCGCCGTTCCGCTGATCTCCATCACCGCCGATGCGCACAGCACCCTGGCGCGCGAATCGACGGTCGCGCTGGTTCTCCCCCGCGTGCGGGAGGCCTGCCCGCACAATCTTGCGCCGACGACATCCACCCTTCTGCAACTGGCGCTGGGCGATGCCATCGCCGTCGCGCTGATCGACGTGCGCGGCTTCTCGGCAGCCGAGTTCAAGATCTATCACCCTGGCGGCCGGCTGGGCGCGCGGCTCCTGTCCGTCGCAGAGCTCATGCGCCGGGCGCCGGACCTGCCGCTGGCACGGCCGGGCACCGCCATGGCGGAGGCGATCGGCATCATCTCCGCCTATACCTACGGAGCCGTGGGCATTGTCGACCAGGATGAACGGCTCGTCGGCGTCATCACCGATGGCGATCTGCGCCGCCATATGGCGCCCGACCTTCTGGAGCGGACCGTCGAGGATGTGATGACCCGCAATCCGGTCTGCGTCTCTCCCGATATGCTTGCCGGCGAAGCCTTGAAGATCCTGGAAGCCCGGCAGATCGGCGCGCTCTTCGTGGTGGCGGAGGGCAAGCCCGTCGGCATGCTGCGGACGGTCGACCTGCTGCGTGCCGGGGTTGCCTGAGGCGGCTCAAAAAAAAGCGTTTCCCATCAAAGGCGCAAGGTTCGGGAATTAACCGCCTGTTAATCCTGTGTGCCGTACACCGATGGAAACCACTCGTTAACCAAGATGAATGAAGCATTGACCAGTCGCAAAGCAATCCGCCTGCGCGGACGGTCCTTCCTGGCGCTCGTCCTGTCCCCGGAGCTTCCCTTCGAGGACTGGCTTCACGAGCTGGACGACCTGGCGCGCCGCTCGACCGGCTTCTTCCTGAGCCGGCCGATCGTGCTGGACGTGGCGGGCCTTCCCGTGACGCGGGAAGACCTGCAACGGCTGATCGACGAACTGGCCAGGCGCAATGTGCGGATCATGGGCATCGAAGGCGCCAAGCCGTCGCTGCTCGGGCCCGGCATGCCGCCGGAAATGCGCGGCGGACGGCCCGCCGCCGATCCGGAGCTGCCGGACGAATCTGCCACCGGCCGTGCGGATGCCAGCAAGGCGCAGCCCAAGGGCGCTGCGGCGAGCGAGCCTGCGGCCAGTGTCTTCTCGCCGCCCCAGGGCAGCACGACCCTGATCGTGGAAGAGGGGGTGCGGTCCGGCCAGTCCATCATCCACCCGGATGGTGACGTGACGGTGCTCGGATCGGTGTCGTCCGGCGCGGAGATCGTTGCCGGCGGGTCCATCCACATCTACGGCGCGCTGCGCGGGCGCGCGCTGGCCGGTTCCGCCGGCAACCCGAAGGCCCGCATTTTCTGCCGCAAGCTCGAGGCCGAGCTGATCGCGATCGACGGGCTCTACAAGACGGCGGAAGACATGGAACAGAAACTCCGCGGCCAGGCCGTACAGGTCTGGCTCGACGGGGATGTGTTGAAGGCAGCGGTCTTAAGCTGAACGAAAGGACGTCGATAATGGCAAAAGTTCTGGTAGTGACGTCGGGCAAGGGGGGAGTCGGCAAGACCACGTCGACAGCCGCTCTGGGCGCTGCCCTGGCACAGGGTGGCCAGAAGGTCGTCGTCGTCGACTTCGACGTCGGCCTGCGCAATCTCGACCTCGTCATGGGCGCCGAGCGCCGCGTGGTCTACGATCTCATCAATGTCGTGCAGGGTGACGCCAAGTTGCCCCAGGCCCTGATCCGCGACAAGCGCGTGGATACGCTGCACCTTCTGCCGGCGTCCCAGACGCGCGACAAGGACAACCTGACCACCGAAGGCGTCGCCCGCGTCATGGCGGACCTGCGCGAGCAGTTCGACTGGGTTATCTGCGACAGCCCGGCCGGCATCGAACGCGGGGCGACGCTCGCCATGCGCCATGCCGACATCGCCGTCGTCGTGACCAATCCGGAAGTCTCCTCGGTGCGTGACAGCGATCGCATCATCGGCCTTCTGGATTCCAAGACGGAACTGGCCGAGCGCGGCGAGCGCGTCGAGAAGCACCTGCTCCTGACCCGGTTCGACGTCAACCGCGCCGAGCGCGGCGACATGCTCAAGGTCGACGACGTTCTGGAAATCCTGTCCATCCCGCTGCTCGGCATCATTCCGGAAAGCGCCGAGGTGCTGCGCGCATCCAACCTCGGCACGCCGGTGACCCTGTCGGACGCCGGCAGCGCACCGGCCCGCGCCTATATGGACGCCGCCCGCCGTCTGAAGGGCGAAAGCGTGCCGATGCTAGTCCCCTCGGACAAGAAGGGCCTGCTCGGGAAACTCTTCGGAAGGAGGGCCGCATGAGCATCTTCAATCTCTTCGCCAGGCGCAATACCGCGCCGGCGGCGCGCGAGCGCCTGCAGGTGCTCCTGGCGCATGAACGCGCGACGCTCGGCCAATCCGACCTCGTCGCCGTGCTGCGCGAGGAAATCCTGGCGGTGATCGCCAAGCACGTGAATATCGATCGCGAAAAGGTGAAGGTCTCGATGGACCGTGGAGACGCCATCTCCACGCTGGAAGTCGACATCGAACTGCCGCTCGCGGAAGCCGGCGGCGCCCGGGCGCGTGTGGCCAACGGCTGACCGTTCGCGGCGCGTACAGGAAAAGGGGAGAGTATCGATGAGCAGAGCCGAACTTCTGGTCCGTCTTCAGAAAGTCCAGCAAACCCCGGAAATGCAGGGACGCAACATCCGAAGCATCGCGTCGATCCTGTCCAACGAGGCTTTGCTGAAGCATGTCGAAGTCTGCGAGGAAGCGGTGGAAAAGGCGCGCCGCGTCAACTGACGCGAACCGCACCGCCACCATCCCCCACGAGCCCCGGCGCCCGGCGCCGGGGCTTTTCTTTTGCGCAGGGCCCCGTGCAACCGTCGGGCCGATACCGGCTTTATCATCCGTCGACAACGATCATGGATGACACATGCCTTCCGACCCAGCGCCTCGAAAACACAAGCCCGTCGAAGTTGCCGTCTTCGCACCCTGGCCGCTTTTCACCATCACCATCGAGCATCTGGCGAGCGGAGAGGACGAGGTCTACTTCCACGCCGGTGGCCAGGGTGTCTGGGCGGCGCGCATGGCGGCGGAACTCGGCGGCAAGGCGATGCTCGTCGGCCCGGTCGGGGGCGAAGCCCGCACGCTGATCGAGGCCCTGGTGCGCGCGGAAGGGCTGGATTTTCGCGCCGTGCCGATCCGCCACGCCAATGGCGGCTACATCAACGACCGGCGCGGCGGCGAGCGCAAGGAGATCGCCAGCGTGCCGCCCCCGCGGCTCGACCGGCACGAGGTGGACGATCTGTACAATGCGGCGCTGGCAGAGGGCGTACGCTGCGGGACCATCATCGTGACCGGCGTCCCGGACGGTGCGGTCCTGCCGGTGGAGACCTATGGCCGGCTGGCCCGCGACCTGAAGGCCAATGGGGTCATATCGATCGCCGACATTGCCGGCACGGTGCTGGAGGCGGTGGAAGAGGGGCTGACTCTCCTGAAGGTCAGCCATGAGGAGCTGATGGCCGCCGGGCTTGCCAAGGACGATAGCCGCAAGAGCCTGATGCGCGCCATGGAGGGCCTGCAGAAGAAGGCGGAGGCCATCGTTGTGTCCTGCGCCGGCGCCGGCACCCTGGCCGTCATGGACGGCCGCTTCTGGGAAGCATCCGCTCCGCAGCTCACCCCGCGCGACCCCACAGGCGCCGGCGATTCCATGACCGCGGCCCTGGCCGTGGCGCTGGCGCGCGGCGACGGGCCAGAGGATTGCCTGCGCCTTGCCAGCGCAGCGGGTGCGATGAACGTGACACGGCACGGGCGCGGCACAGGCAACATCCATGACATCGAGATCATGGCCGGACAGGTGACGATCAAGGAAATCAAATGAGCGACGTCGATCTTCGCGATATTGAGCAGATGGCCGTGGAACTGGCCCATCTGGCCGGCGACCGCATCACCGCCTCGCTGGGCCAGGCGCTGGCGGTGAAGTACAAGAAGCTTGCCTCTGCCGAGGAGGCCGAGTTTCGTGACCCGGTGTCGGAAATCGACAGCGCCGTGGAGGCCGTCCTGCGCGAGCGGCTTGCCGAGCGCTACCCGAGCCACGCCATCGTCGGCGAGGAAGAGGGCGGCGGCGATCTGCCGCCGGCGGAGTGGACCTGGGTCATCGACCCCGTCGACGGCACGGCCAACTTCGTCAACGGCTTTCCCATCTTTGCCGCATCGATCGGGATCGTCCATCGCGGCGATCCCGTGGTCGGGGCGGTCTGGTGCTCCACCAGCCACGCCTTGCGGCCGGGCGTCTACCATGCTGCGCAGGGCGGGCCGCTCTTCTTCGACGGCGCGCGTATCGACAGCGTGGATCGCTCCGCCGTCCGCCGCCGGATCGTCGCCATGCCCAACCTGATGACCGACATGACGCTCGGCTACGAGGCCCGGCAGACGGGATCGGCCGCGGCCGAATGCGCCTTCGTGGCGGCAGGGCTCCTGGCCGGCGCGCGGTTCGATGCGCCGAACATCTGGGATGTCGCGGGGGGTGTTCCCCTGGTCCGCGCCACCGGCGGAACGGTGCTGACGCGCTCGGCCGCCGACGCGGAGTTTACCGATTTCACCAAGTTCGACGCACCTGCCGGGCAGATTTGGCGGCAGCCCATGATCATCGGCAGCGGCGAGGCGGCGAGTGCCCTGGTGCTGACGACATAAAAACTGCCATGCGGCGCTGCGCAACCCTTTCGCAGCGCCGCCGACAGGCTTAATCGGATGGGACATCGAACCGTCATCCAGCCTTAGCAGTCACCATGTCAGCGCAGTCCAATCCGACCCTTCTCGTGACCGGCATCGGCATGACGCTGTGCGCGGGCATGCTCTTTGCCACGATGGACGGATTCGCCAAGACGCTGGCGGCCACGCTCCCCGTCATGCAGGTCGTGTGGGGCCGGTACATCTTTCATACGCTGGCGGTCGGGTCCGTCCTCGCCGCGCGGCACCGGGGCATCGGCTTCCTGCGGACGCGCCATCCGGTGCTGCAGTTCCTGCGCGGTATGGCGCTCCTGTCATCGACCTTGATGATGTATCTGGCGCTGTCGCACATCCCGCTGGCGGACGCGACTGCCGTCCTGTTCTTTTCGCCGGTCTTCGTGACGCTCCTATCCGTCGTCTTTCTGGGGGAGCGGATCGGCATTCACCGGATCGTGGCGGTGATCGCCGGCTTCGTCGGCGTCATGCTGGTGGTTCGGCCGCAATTCGGCGGTACCGACCCATGGCTGCTGCTGCCGCTCGGGGCCGTCGTCTCGAATTCGCTTTACCTGATGATGACGCGGCGGCTGGCCGGGCGGGAAGATGCCGCCGCCACGCAGTTCAACACGACGGCAGCCGGCGCGGTGATCATGAGCGTTCTGGTCGCCTTCGTCTGGCAGCCTCCGACGCTGGCGCAGTGGGGCATGTTGATGGCCGCGGGCCTGCTCGGCGCCTGCGGCCATTCGCTCCTGGTCAAGGCCTTCGCCGTTGCCCCGGCGTCTCTCCTGTCGCCGTTCCTCTACTCGCAGGTTATTTTTGCGAGCGCGATCAGCGTGGCCATCTTCGGGGATCCGATGCACCCGCTGACGCTGGCCGGAACCGGCATATTGATCGCCAGCGGGGTCTATATCTGGTGGCGGGAAAACCGGCGCAGGCTCACCGTCAGGCCGTCCACCCCCCGTCGATGACGTGGATCTGCCCGGTCGTATAGGTGGCCGTTGCCAGGTGGAGCGCCAGATTGGCGATCTCTTCCGGCTGGCCGATCCGCCCGATGGGCTGGCGGGCGATGAAGGCCGCGCGTGCCCCCTCGTAGTCGCCGCCGGCGCGCAGCCGCTCCTGCAAGGATGGCGAATCCACCGTGCCGGGGCAGATGGCGTTGCAGCGTATCCCCTTGGCCACATAGTCGGCGGCGATGGATTTGGTCAGGCCGATGACGGCCGCCTTGGTAACGCTGTAGGCGAAGCGGTTCGGCACGGCCTTCACGCTGGAGGCTACGGAAGCCATGTTGATGATGCTGCCGTCGCCCCGGGCGAGCATGCCCGGCAGGGCCGCCTGGATGGTGCGCATCTGGGCGCGCACATTGAGTTCGAAGGCGAAGTCGAGCTCGGCATCCGTGCAGTCCAGGACCGTGCCGGAATGGACGACACCCGCACAGTTGAAGAGGATATCCAGCGGCCCGGCTTCCGCCACCGCGGCGTTGACCGCGTTCCGGTCGAGCACGTCGAGGCGCCGCGTCTCCACGCCCGGCAGGCTGCCGAGCTGCGCAAGGGCGGATTCGTTGATATCGGTGGCAATCACACGGGCGCCTTGCGCGGCGAAGAGCTCGACCGTGGCGCGGCCGATCCCCTGGGCCGCGGCGGTGATGAAGGCGGTCTTGCCGGCCAGCATGGTCATGAGATGTCGTCCTTCCGTTTTCCCGTCCGCGTTCCATAGGAGGAAGCGGACGGAAAGGGCAAGTGGTTAGACCAATTTATGCTATATCCGTCCGAAGCACGTGATCGGGCCGGGTGCTGTACTTCAGGACCAGGCGGACATTCGGCAGGTCGTTGCCTTCCAGCTTCTCGTCCATCATGGCGTCGTCATAGGAAAAGCCGAGCCAGCGTTGGGTCAGCCGGGCCTTGAGCGTGGCGGGATCGGCGGTCACGAAGACGGTCAGGTCGAAGCGGGGCTTCAGATCACGCCAGCCTTCCGCGTCGAGCAGGAGATAGTTCCCTTCGACCAGGATCACCCTTGTCGTGGCTGAGATGATGCGTCCCCCCGCCCGGGAAATCTCCAGGTCACGATCGAAAACCGGAACGGCGATTTCCTCGCCTCCGTGCTGGGCCAGACGGTCCAGCATGGCGGTCAGCCCGCCGAGATCGAACGTATGCGGGGCGCCCTTGCGGGGCCGGTGGCCGCGTGCGTTCAGCACCGCGTCGTCGTAATGATAGCCGTCCATCGGCAGGATGTCGGCGAGACCCGGCCGTTCTGCGTTGAGCGCGTGCTTGAGCCTGTCCGACACGGTGGATTTGCCGGCGCCGGGCGGGCCGGCCAGTGCGACGAGCCTGCGCTGGCCGGGCTGTGTCCGGGACAGGATCAGATCCGTCAGGCCGTCCAGCCCGATGTACGGGGCTGTCTCCCACTCAGCCGGCATCGGGCGTCAGCCCTGCCGCTTCGATGCCGGCCTTGGCGGCAATCTCGTCATTGTCGGACGTATCGCCGGTAATGCCGACTGCGCCGACTATGGCGCCGTCCTGTCGGATCAGCACGCCGCCCGGAACCGGGACGAGCTTGCCGCCGGCCAGCGCGTTCATGGACTGGATGAAATAGGGCTGTTCCTCGGCGCGCTTGAAGATGGCGCGCGAGCCCATGCCGAGCGCGATCGCGCCATTGGCCTTGCCGATCGCGATGTCCGGGCGCATGCGAGAGGATCCATCCTGGCGCTCCAGCGCCACCAGGGCGCCGCCGGCATCGAGCACCGCGACGGTGAGCGGCTTGAACCCGGCATCCGATGCCTTGGCAAGGGCGGCCGAGATGATGGTGCGGGCGGTGTCGAGGTTCAGCGTCATGCGGTCGTTTCCTCCGGACTGATGGATCGCCCTTCGGGATGTAGCAAGCCGGGTGCCCGCGCGCAAAGCCCGTCTCAGGCAAAGCGGCGCGCGGCATCCAGCGCAAGGCCCATGCCGACGCTGCCGAAGGCATCCGAGCGCAGAAGGGCCGATTGCGGCAGGAGCGCCGTCACCGCCGCCTGGATGGCCGGCACTTCCGCGCCGCCGCCCGTCAGGATGACGCTGTCGACCGCCGCATGGGCGACGCCTGCGCTGTCCAGCGTCTCCTTCAAGGTCCGGCCGATGCGCGCCACCAGCTCCTGCGTGGCCGCCGCGAAGGCAGCTTGGCTTACGGGAAGATCCACATCCAGACCGGGCTCGGCCAGTTGGACAGATGCGTGCGGCGCGTCCGTCAGGGAAATCTTGGCAGCCTCTACTGCGCCGGCGAGCCGGTGCCCCGAGCGATGCTCGATCAGATGCGCAAAGCGCTCGACCCGCGCTGGTTCGGCCGCTTCACGGGCAAGCGCGGCAATGTCGCGGCGGACCTGCGGCGTATAGAGGAAGTTGATGCGATGCCAGGTCGCCATATCGTTGAAGTACCAGACCGGCAGGCTGCGCTTGCCGTCGGACGTCATGGTGCCGAGGCCGAAATGCGGCATGACCGTGCGGATGCTCATCAGCCGGTCGAAATCCGTGCCGCCGATATGGACGCCGGCGGATGCCAGAATATCGCTTGACCGGTCGCTCGCCCCATGGCCGGCCTTGGCCCGCTCGGGCGACAGGCGAACGAGCGAGAAGTCCGACGTGCCGCCGCCGATATCGACGATCAGCGCAAGCTCTTCGCGGTCTATGGCCGATTCGCGATACAGCGCCGCGGCGACGGGTTCGAACTGGAACTCGACATGGGAGAAGCCCTCCGCCCGGGCTGCGGCGGCGAGCTGGTCCTGGGCGGTGCGGTCGGCCACCGGGTCGTCATCGACGAAATGGACCGGACGCCCCAGGACGATCCTGTCGGCCGGCACGTTTGCTGCCTCCAGCCGTTCGCGCATGTGGCGCAGGAAACGGCCGATAAGGTCCTGGAAGCTCATGCGCTCCCGGCCGATCAGCGTCGTCTCCTTCATGAGGCTTGTGCCGAGAATGCTCTTCAGGGCGCGCATGAAGCGGCCTTCCGCGCCCTCGACATATTCCCGGACGGCCTGCCGTCCGAAATAGGTCCTGCCGTCTTCCAGGCTGAAGAAGAGCGCGGAGGGAATGGTGGTGGCGTCCCCCTCGACGGGGAGGAGCCGCGCCGGCCCGCCGCGGGCGGCGACGCCAAGGGTCGAGTTCGTGGTGCCGAAATCCAGTCCGGCGGCGATCGTCTCGGTCATGTCAGATATCCGGTCATGCGCCGGGCCGACCCGGCACAGGGCACGGGCTGGCCGGGGTCAGCTATCCATCTTCAGGGCGGCAATGAAGGCTTCCTGGGGGATCTCCACCTTGCCGAACTGGCGCATCCGTTTCTTGCCTTCCTTCTGCTTGTCCAGAAGCTTGCGCTTGCGGGTCGCGTCGCCGCCGTAGCACTTGGCGGTCACGTCCTTGCGCAGGGCAGAGATGGTCTCCCGCGCGATCACCTTGCCGCCGATGGCGGCCTGGATCGGGATCTTGAACAGATGCTGCGGGATGAGTTCCTTCAGCTTCTCGCACATGGCGCGTCCGCGCCGCTCCGCCTGGTTGCGGTGGACCAGCATGGACAAGGCGTCCACCGGCTCGCCATTCACCAGAATGCCCATCTTCACGAGGTCGCCCTCGCGGTAATCGACCATCTGGTAGTCGAAGGAGGCATATCCCTTGCTGATGGATTTCAGCCGGTCGTAGAAGTCGAAGACCACTTCGTTCAGCGGCAGCTCGTAGGTCACCATGGCGCGCTTGCCCACATAGGACAGGTCCATCTGGATGCCGCGGCGCTCCTGGCACAGTTGCAGGATGTTGCCGAGGTAATCGTCCGGGGTCAGGATCGTGGTGCGGATCCAGGGCTCCTCGATCGTGTCGATACGCACGACGTCCGGCATGTCGGCCGGGTTGTGGAGCTGAATCTCAGTCCCATCGTTCATGCGGATCGTGTAGACGACCGACGGCGCGGTCGCGATGAGGTCGAGATCGAATTCGCGGCTGAGCCGCTCCTGGATGATTTCCAGGTGCAACAGGCCAAGGAAGCCGCAGCGGAAGCCGAAGCCGAGCGCGGCAGAGGATTCCATCTCGAAGGAGAAGGACGCGTCGTTGAGGCGCAACTTGCCCATGGCGGCGCGCAGATCGTCAAAATCGGCGGCGTCCACGGGGAACAGGCCGCAGAAGACGACGGGCTGGGCCGGCTTGAAGCCGGGCAGCATCTCGGCGGTCGGGCGCTTGTCCTCGGTGATCGTATCGCCGACGCGCGTATCGGCCACTTCCTTGATGGAGGCGGTGATGAAGCCGATCTCTCCGGGGCCGAGCGCATCCACGGCCACCATCTTGGGCGTGAAGACACCGACGCGGTCGACGGGATACTTGGCGTCGGTGCCCATCATCCGGATGGTCTGGCCCTTCTTCAACTCTCCGTCGATGACGCGCACCAGCACCACGACGCCGAGATAGGGATCGTACCAGCTGTCCACCAGCATCGCCTTCAAGGGGCGGGTGCGGTCCCCGTCGCGCGGGGGCGGCAGGCGGGTGACGATGGCTTCCAGCACCTCGTCGATGCCGATGCCGGATTTGGCGGAGATCATCACCGCCTCCGACGCATCGAGGCCGATCACCTCCTCGATCTGCTCCTTGACGCGGTCGGGCTCGGCCGCCGGCAGGTCGATCTTGTTGAGGACGGGCACGATCTCCAGATTGGCGTCCAGCGCCAGATAGACATTGGCCAGCGTCTGCGCTTCCACGCCCTGGGCGGCATCCACCACCAGAAGGGCACCGTCGCAGGCGCTCAAGGAACGGGAGACCTCATAGGCGAAATCGACGTGACCGGGCGTGTCGATCAGGTTCAGGACGTAGCTTTCCCCATCCTTGGCCGTGTATTGCAACCGCACCGTCTGGGCCTTGATGGTGATGCCGCGTTCGCGCTCGATATCCATGGAATCGAGCACCTGATCCTTCATCTCGCGCAGGTCCAGGCCGCCCGTCTGCTGGATGAGCCGGTCGGCAAGGGTCGATTTTCCGTGGTCGATATGGGCGACGATGGAAAAGTTGCGGATGTGGTCGAGGGCGGTCGTGGTGCTCATGGCCCCGCATATATTCAAATCCGAGGCAAACAGGAACAGGTTTCGCGCAGGCGGCGGCCGTCAACGTGGATCGAGCGCCGCCTGCCAGGCCGCGGGACGCTCCGTCTGCGGCACGACGTCGACCGCGTGGAAGGCGGCCTGGCCCCCCATGGTCGTGACGACGCCGGCCACCGGCGCGACGTCGGCATAGTCCCGCCCGATCGCCACCGCGATATGCCCGTCCTCCACCACGCAGCCATTGGTCGGATCGAAGCCGACCCAGCCGAGGTCGGGCCCGAGCCAGGCCTCGACCCAGGCGTGCATGGCATCGGCCCCTTCGACGCGCGGCGCGCCGTCCGGCGGTTCGGTGCGCAAAAAGCCCGAAACATAGGCGGCCGGTATGCCGAGATGCCGCAGCCCCGCGATCATCAAATGCGCAAAGTCCTGGCAGACGCCCCGCTTTTCCCGCAGCACGGTCGTCACGCTGGTGGTCAGATCCGAGAAGCCCGGCTCATAGGCGAATTCGTCGCGGATCGCCCGGGCCGCGGCCAGGAGGCCCGGGCCGAGCGATCCCGCCGACAGGCTTTGGCGGATGAAGGCGCCGGCATCGGCCTGCGGCGCAACCAGGCGGCCGGCCGCCGACAGGAAGGCCGGCGCCGTCCCGTCCGCGCCCCGGCTGAGGGCCGCGGCCTCCACCACCTCGCAAAGGGGCGGCGCGGTGTCGAGCGCCGGCAGGCCCCGCGCGACACCCACCCTCGCCATAAGGGTGACGGACAGGCTGGCATGGGGCGCACGCAGGAGCACATGCTCGGTGCGGTTGCCGAAGAAGCAGTGATCGACGCGGTGCTCGCTCGGCGTCGGGTGGATGACGAGCCGCGCGGCCTCCAGCGTCTGGCCCCGGTCGGTGCGCGGGGTCAGCCGCAGCACATGCCGTGCATCGCGCACCGGCGGAGCGTAATCGTAGCCGATGCGCAGGCGGATATCGTAGCGCATCATTCCACCCGTCCGCTCTTCAGCGCAGCATCGGGGCCGGCTGACGGGGTAAAGCAGGTCGCCGCCAGAAGATCGGAGATGTCGGCAAGATCCTGGCCGATCCGCCGCAGGAAAGCTTCCGTCACCTCCGGCGCGGTCGCGGTGCGCAGGCGGACAGAGAGGCGCGCCGCGCGGGCCAGCGGCGCCTGTGGCGGGGAATCCGCCTCGTCGCCGGGCAGCGCCAGCATGACGGCTTCCAGCTCCTGCGCCACGGTGGCGAGGGATCGCGGGTTGAGCGGGTCGAGGACGGCCATGTCCAGCACGGCCGGCCGCCACAGCTCCACCGAGTAGCGGCGCCGATAGGTCAAGCGGCTGTCGGCCAGTTCCAGCATGGCGTCGAGCGCGTCGTCGCCCAGGGCCGGGGCGATCAGGTCGGCCAGGGTCTGCGAGGCGGCGATACCGCGTTCGATCTTGCGGCCGCATTGCAGGAAGCGCCAACCGTCGAGCCTGTACATGTTCTCGGCCACGAGGCCCGTGAAGCCCGCCAGGCGCCCCAGCACATTGTTGGCGACGGTGATGTCGTCCTTGCCGCCCGGCTCCAGGAGCCGTGGCACCTCGGACAGGACGCGCCAGCCATCGGGCGAGAATCGGTCGCGGATGCGGAAGGCGATGGCGCGGGCCGTTTCCGCCAGGGCCAGAAGTCCGGCGCGCGGCGCGCGCGGCATGACGCCGAAGCGCGCCAGACCATGCCGCAGCGCTGCATCGACAGGGCCGGGCAGGGTGCCGTCGGCCCGGTCGCGATACAGGCGGACGAGGCGGGTGGCCTGATCCAGTCGCTCCACCTGGCGGCCGAGCCAGAACAGGTTGTCGGCGGCGCGGGCCGGCAGCGGGCCGGGGCGCTGCCGGCGGAAGGGGCGGGTGCCGGACAGAAGCGTCACCTCGTCGCGAATGCCGTCCGACAGGACCCAGACATCGACAGAGCGCCCGCCATCCCGGATGCTGCCGGCATCCGAGCCCCCATCGGCGGCGATCCGCGCAAAGCCCCCCGGCATGACGCGCCATGCACCAGCGCAGCGCGCCAGATAGACCCGCAGGACCAGCGCCCGGGGTGTGAGCGTTCCACCTGTCAGGAAGGGGGCAGAGGCGGTGGGCCCCGTGCCGCGCCGCATCCGCATGGCGAGCGGGCCGCCGGTCAGGTGCTCGGCCAGCGCATCCTCGTAAGGTGCGAGCGCCGGGGATTCCAGAATGCCCGCGCCGAGCGCGTTGACGATGCGCACCGAGCCTGCCCGAATGGCGCGGCACAGGCCCGGTGTGCCGATCTGCGAGGTGGGCAGGAGCTCCAGGGGATCGGCATAGTCGGCATCCATGCGGCGCCACAGGACCTTCAGCACCCGGTCGCCGCCCACGCTGCGCAGGAAGACCTTGTCCGCCGCCACGGTCAGATCGCCGCCTTCGACCAGTTGCAGCCCCAGATACCGCGCAAGATAGGCGTGCTCATACGCCGTTTCGCTCATCGGGCCGGGCGTCAGCACTGCGATGCCCCCGCCGCCCAGCCGGTCCGCGACATCGTGCAGCTCGTCCCGGAAGGCGTGGAAGAAGCCCGCCAGGCGCTGCACCTGCGCGGTTTTCAAAATATCCGGGAAGGCCTTGCCGGTTGCAACCCGGTTCTCCAGCGCGAAGCCGGCGCCGGAGGGCGCCTGCGTGCGGTCCGCCACGACATCCCAGCCGCCATCCGCCCGTGGCCGCAGATCGATCGCCAGGAAGGTGAGCAGCGGTTGCCCGCTCGCCGCCTGGTTGGCGAGCGGCAGCAGGAATTCGGGGTCGCCCGCAAGGACCGATGCCGGCAGCACCCCGTCCCGCACCACGCTGCGCGCACCGTAGAGATCGGCGAGCAGCGCCTCCAGATACTGCGCACGCGCCTTGAGGCCGCGTTCCATGCGCTGCCATTCGGCGGCATCGAGGACGAGCGGCAGGAAACCGAGCGGCCAGCCGCGCTCCGCGGCATCGCCCGCATCGCCTTCGGCGGCATCGCGGTAATGGACGCCGGCCTGTGTCAGGTACTGATCGGCCCGGCCGAGGCGCGCCTGCAGCTCCCAATTGTCCATCTGGGCGATGCGGTCGGCCAGGAAGCGATAGTGCGGGCGCAGCGCGCCGTCCGGTCCCACCATGATGTCGGGACCGGCCGGCCGGTAGGCGGCCAGGGATGTGCGCGGTGACAGGTCAGAAGGCAAGATGCGGCGGACGCCTCAGATCCAGTGTCATGGGGAAGGACGGGTCGGGAAGCTCCCGCGTGGGGGCGAAGTGACCCGGCGTATGGCCGAAGGCCTGGAACCGCGCCAGCCGCCGCGCTTCCGCCTCATAGGCATTGACGGGCAGCGTCTCGTAATTGCGGCCGCCCGGATGGGCTGCGTGGTAGGTGCAGCCCCCGAGCGAGCGCTGCGACCAGAGATCGTAAATGTCGAAGGTGAGGGGCGCATTCACGGGCAGGGCCGGATGCATCCCGCTGGCCGGTTGCCATGCCTTGAACCGCACTCCGGCCACCGCCTCTCCGCTGACGCCGGTTGTTTGCAGGGGCACGAAGCGGCCATTGCAGGCGACGACATGGCGGCCCGGATCGTAGCCCGACAGCTTAACCTGCAGCCGTTCGACAGAGGAGTCGACGAAGCGCACCGTGCCGCCGATGGCGCCCGTTTCGCCCATGACGTGCCAGGGTTCGAGGGCCTGGCGCAGCTCCAGCGTAACGCCGCCCTCCTCGACCTTGCCGCAGAAGGGGAAGCGGAACTCGGCCTGCGCCTCGAACCATTCCGGGCGGATCGGATAGCCCGCGCGGTTCAGATCCCCCAGCACGCCCAGGAAATCCTGCCACAGGAAGGCCGGCAGCATGAAGCGATCGTGCAGGGCGGTGCCCCAGCGGGTCAGCCGCCCCTCCTGCGGCGCGCGCCAGAACCACGCGATCAGCGCGCGGATCAAAAGCTGCTGGGCCAGCGACATGCGCGCATCCGGCGGCATTTCGAAGCCGCGAAACTCCACGAGTCCGAGCCGGCCCGTCGGCCCGTCCGGCGAAAAGAGCTTGTCGATGCAGATTTCGCTGCGATGGGTGTTGCCCGTCACGTCCACCAACAGGTTCCGGAACAGACGGTCCACCAGCCAGGGCGGCGGCGGGGCGCCGGCGCCCGGACCGGGCACCTGCGCCATGGCGATCTCGAGCTCGTAGAGGCTGTCGTGGCGGGCCTCGTCGATCCGCGGCGCCTGGCTTGTCGGTCCGATGAACAGGCCGGAGAAGAGATAGGACAGCGATGGATGGCGCTGCCAATACACGATCAGCGACTTCAGGAGATCGGGCCGCCGCAGGAAGGGGCTGTCCAGCGGCGTGGCGCCGCCGACGACAACGTGGTTGCCACCACCCGTGCCGGTGTGGCGCCCATCGATCATGAATTTGTCGGTGCCCAAGCGCGAGTGCCGGGCATCTTCGTAGACGCCGGTCGTGGTGGCGACCGCTTCCGCCCAGTTGCGCGCCGGATGGATGTTCACCTCGATCACGCCGGGATCGGGCGCGACGCGGATGACCTCGATCCGCGGGTCGAAGGGCGGTGGGTAGCCTTCGATGCGCACCGGCAGCCCCGTCTGCGCGGCGGCCACCTCGACGCCGGCCAGAAGGTCGAGATATTCGTCGGCCGAGGTGAGCGGCGGCATGAAGACGCAGAGAAGGCCGTCGCGCGGCTCGATGGACAGGGCCGTGCGGACGGCGCCGGCGATCTCTCCCGGTTCGGCCTCGGGCTGGGGGGCGGTGGCCGGCGCGGCGGCGTCGATCCGCATCTGTGCGCGGTGGCGCTCGACCGGATCGGGCAGGGCGCCGAACTCCTGCATCGGATCGGCCGGGTTCACGTAAGGATAGGCCGTGGGCGCCAGATGCGGCAGCGAGGCGAGCGGCAGGCGGTAGCCGACCGAACTGTCGCCGGGGACGAGGAAGAGCTTGCCGCGGCGGGTCTGCCACGCTTCCGACATCCAGCGCCGGGGGGAGTTGGCCGTGGACGCCTGCCACGACTGGATCGGCAGGACCATGCCGGAGGGGCGGGTCAGGCCATGGTCGAAGACACGGGCGAGCCGGGCCCGTTCCTCCGGGTCATCGAGGCGGGAATCGCCCGGGTCCACATTGTCCGGAAGCTTGGCTTCGCGCGCCAGCCAGTAGGCCGGATCCTCGAAGGCGGGCTGGGCATGCGCCGGATCGACACCGAGCGTGCGGGCGATGACACCGACCAGCTTTTGCGCATCCTCGATATCGACCGTGCCCTCGGCCGGCGTCGGCTGGGGCTCGGTCCAGACCGGCTTGCCGTCCTTGCGCCAGTAGATCGAATAGGTCCAGCGCGGCAGGCTCTCGCCGGGATACCATTTGCCTTGCCCGAAATGGATAAGCCCGCCCGGCGCGAAACGGTCCCGCAGGCGCTGGACCAGCGTTTCCGCAAGCCCCTCCTTGCTAGGGCCCGTCGCCTCGGCGTTCCATTCCGCCCCTTCGAAATCGTCGATGGAGACGAAGGTCGGCTCGCCGCCCATGGTCAGCCGCACGTCGCCGGCGGCAAGCTCGGCGTCGATGGCCGTGCCGAGCGCATCCAGCGCGTCCCAGCTATCGTCCGGGAAGGGATAGGTGACACGGGGACGCTCGGCGATGCGCGCCACATGCATCTGGAAGTCGAAGGTGACCTCGGCATAGTCGACGGCGCCGCTGATCGGCGCGGCCGAGGCGTAGTGCGGCGTCGCCGCCAGCGGGATATGGCTTTCGCCCGTCAGGAGGCCGGATGTCGCATCCAGCCCCACCCAGCCGGCGCCGGGCAGGTAGACTTCGGTCCAGGCGTGCAGGTCGGTGAAGTCGTGGTCCGTGCCGGCGGGCCCCTCCAGCGCCACGACATCGGGCTTGAGCTGGATGAGATAGCCGGACACGAAGCGCGCCGCCAGGCCAAGATGGCGGAAGATCTGGACGAGCAGCCAGGCGGAGTCCCGGCAGGAGCCCGACCCGCGCGTCAGCGTTTCTTCCGGCGTCTGCACGCCGGGCTCCATGCGAATCACGTAATTGACGCGGGTGGTGACGCTCTGGTTCAGCGCCACCAGGAAATCGACCGTCGCCTTGGGGGTCAGGTCGATACCGTTCAGGAATTCCTGCAGCAGCGGTCCGGCGGGATCATGCGCCAGATAGGGCTTGAGCTCTTCCCGCAGGTCGGCCGCGTAGGCGAAGGGGAAAAGCTCGGCATAATCCTCGATGAAGAAGTCGAAGGGATTGTAGACCGACATGTCGGCCAGGAGGTCGACCTCGATCTTGAATTCCGTGGTTGGCTCCGGAAAGACGAGCCGGGCCATATAATTGCCGAATGGATCCTGCTGCCAGTTCAGGAAGTGGTTGGCCGGGGTAATCTTCAGCGCATAGGACGGAACCCGTGTGCGCGAATGCGGGGCCGGTCGCAGGCGGATCGTCTGCGGGCCCAGGCGCACGGGCCTGTCATAGCGATAATGGGTGAGATGCGTCAGGGCGGCCAGTATCGACATCGGTCCGGTGCGCGCCTTTGCGGAAGCGTTGCTCTTGCGCAGGGACAATAGACGAACCGCAATCCTCCACAAGCGTTTGCATCGCAGCATGGAACCGAAAGCTGCACCGCACATTCCTGAGCGCTGCATCGAACGAGCCACCGCGTCCCCTTGCCTGTCTGGCCTCTCACTGAAGGCGCATTCCCATGAAGCTCTTCTCCTGCCCGTCCTGTGACCAGGTTGTCCACTTCACCAACACGGTGTGTGAGCGCTGTGGGCACGCGCTCGGCTACGAGCCCCTGTCCAACCGCATGCTCGCGCTGGAGCCGGACGGGACCTACTTCGTCTCGGTCGGCAAGCGGTCGAAGGGCGATCACTGGAAGTACTGCGACAATTTCCAGTACGGGGTCTGCAACTGGCTCCTGCCGTCGGACAGCCCCGAGACGCTGTCGATCGCCTCACGCTTCAACCTGACGGTGCCGGACTTGAGCGACCCGCAGAATGTGGCGCTGTGGCAGAAGATGGAGTTCGCTAAGCAGCGGCTCATCTACACGCTGATGCGGCTGCATATGCCGCTGATGACCCGGGCGGAGGATCCGGAGGGGCTGGGCTTCCAGTTCCTGACGCATGATCCGGAAACCGGCGGCAACGTCATGACGGGCCATGATCGCGGCCTCATCACCATTGCCCTGGCAGAAGCCGACGATGCCGAGCGCGAAAAGCGCCGCGCATCGATGGGCGAGCCCTACCGCACGCTGCTCGGCCATTTCCGGCACGAAATCGGCCATTGGTACTGGGACCGCCTGGTGCGGGACGGCGGAGCGCTCGATGCCTGCCGCGCCCTCTTCGGCGATGACAGCCAGGATTACGGCGCGGCGCTGCAGGCGCATTATGCCAACGGCCCCAAGCCCGGCTGGCAGGAGGAGTTCGTCTCGTCCTATGCGGCGGCCCATCCGTGGGAGGATTTCGCCGAGACCTTCGCCCACTACATGCACATCGTCGATACGCTGGAGACCGGTGGCTCCTGGGGCATGACCCTGTCGCCGCGGCTCGACCGCGAGGGGATCCTGACGACCGAACTGGACTTCGACATTTTCGGCCCCGAAACGACCATGGCGCAGATCGCCGAGGCCTGGCTGGCCTTGTCTTCGGCGCTGAACGCGCTGAACCGATCCATGGGTCTGCAGGATCTGTACCCCTTCGTCCTGTCTCCGGCGGTCATCGAGAAGCTCGGCTTCATTCATGACCTCGTGCATGGCCGGGTCGGCCACGCAGCCGGCGCGGGCCTGTCGGAGGAGCTGGTGGAAAGCCAGCTGCCGACGGGCACCGAGGCGCCTGACATGCCGGCGCCGCATGCGACGGCCGCCAACACCAACGCCGCCTGAGGCGCAGGAGAGCATCGAATGGCCGATGAGGGACGGACGGGCGCGAGCTTCGCGCTGGAGACGCAATGGGGCGCGCGGCCCGTCGAGGGCGGCGCCCTGTTCCAGCTATGGGCGCCGGATGCCAGGTCGGTCGCCCTCGTCGCCGGCGAGGGGGGCGACGATACCCGCACCCTCGACATGGCGCGCGAGGAGGATGGCTGGTGGCGGCTCGTTACGGACGCGGTTGCCGTCGGTGGCGGCTACGGCTTCTCGGTCGATGGCGGAAAGCGCGTTCCAGACCCGGCCTCCCGCTCCCAGGTCTTCGACGTGCATGGCCCTTCGCGGCTCGTCGATCCGCGCGCCTATGAATGGCGCAGCACCGGCTGGACGGGACGGCCGTGGCACGAAACCGTCTTCTACGAATTGCATGTCGGCACCTTCACGCCCGAGGGCAGCTTCAGCGGCGTCATCTCTCGGCTGGACCACCTGCGCGATGCGGGCATCACGGCGATCGAACTCCTGCCGATCGCCCAGTTCGGCGGGCGTCATGGCTGGGGCTATGACGGCGTGCTTCTCTATTGTCCGCATAATGTCTATGGCGGCTATGAGGGCCTGAAACGTCTGGTGGATGCCGCGCATGAGCGTGGCATCATGGTGTTCCTGGACGTCGTCTACAATCACTTCGGACCGGACGGGAATTATCTTCCGGCCTATCTGCCCTCCTTCTTCCATGCGGATATCAACACGCCCTGGGGGCCGGCCATCGCCTATGACGAGGCGCCCGTCCGTGCCTTCATGATCGAGAACGCGCTGTACTGGCTGGAAGAGTTCCGCCTGGACGGGCTGCGTCTGGATGCCATCGATTCCATCAAGGATACGACCGACAAGAGCTTCGTGGAGGAGCTGGCTGAGACCGTGCGGGTGCGGATCACCGATCGGCATGTCCACCTGACGACCGAAGACGAACGCAACATCACGCAGTTCATCGAACGCGGGGCCGACGGGTCGGTGCCGCGCATTTCGGGCGAGTGGAACGACGATTTCCACCATGCTGCCCATGTGCTGGCGACCAACGACCGCGAAGGCTACTACATCGACTACGAGTGGGAGTCCGCCGAACAGATCGCACGGGCGCTGGCCACGGGCTTCGTCTACCAGGGCGAACACTCGCCCCACCGCAAGAAGATCGTCGGCGAAGCATCTGAGCACCTGCCCCCGACGGCCTTCGTGAACTTCCTGCAGAATCACGATCAGATCGGCAACCGCGCCTTCGGCGATCGCCTGCGCAGCCTGTCGTCGGCGCGAGCCTTCGATTGCCTCCAGGCCATTCTGCTCCTGTCGCCGCAGATCCCGCTGATGTTCCAGGGCGACGAGTTCGGGGATTGCAACTCCTTCTGCTTCTTCACCGATTTCGATGGAGAGCTCGGTGCGGCCGTGTCGCGCGGCCGCAAGGCGGAGTTCGCCCACTTCTCGGCTTTCGAGGACCCGTCCGCACAGGAGGTCTTCCCCGATCCGAACGACTATTCCACTTTCACCACCTCACGGCTCGACTGGAGCCTTCTGGAGCGGCCGGTCAACCGGCGGCGATTGCAGGTGAACAGCGAACTTCTGAGTCTGCGGCGCGAAGTGCTCTTCCCGCTTCTGGCGCAGGCGCCGGGCGATTGCGGGCAGGCCGTGGTGGACGGGCGCGCCTTCATCGTGTCCTGGCAGCTGGCGCCGGGGCAATTCTATCACCTCTTTGCCAATCTGGAGGATGCCGAGTGGGAGATCGGCGACGATTTCGACGGCACGCTTCTCGACGATGCAACGGAAGTCTTCAGCAATCATGCCCATACGGTCGAGGAACTGAAAGAGGGGAGGATGCGCGGATACAGCGTCGCGTTTATCCTGACCGGACGAGACTTGACCGAAGGCCTGAGTGAATGACCCCGACACTGGAAGAGCTTGCCGCCAGCCATGGCATAGAGACGCGCTATGTTTCCGAGACGGGCGATGCGCGCCAACTGGGCGACGCCGCCCTGCGCTCCCTGCTCGCGGTGTTGCGGGTCGATCCCGACAAAGGCGCGCCGGGCAGGTTCGAGACTGCCCGCCACACGCCGTCTCTATCCTGCGTCTCGCCCTCCGGCCGGCGGCTCTGGGGCGTCACATGCCAGCTCTACAGCCTGCGTTCGGAGCGCACGCTCGGCTTCGGCGATTTTGAGGACCTGGCAAAGCTGGCGGAGGTGGCCGGCGCGGCCGGCGCGGGCTTCCTGGGCGTCAACCCGCTGCATGCCCCCTTCCTGGCCAATCCGGGCCATTACAGCCCCTACTCGCCATCCACCCGCCGGTTTCTGAACCCCTTCTGCATTGCCGTGGATCGCCTTGACGGCGGATCGGACGTCAAGGCGCGGATGGTGGCGGAGGAACCGCGGTTGCTCGATGGGCTGAACGATGACCTGATCGATTATGCGCGCGCCGGCAGCGTCAAGGCACGGCTGCTGCGCGCCGTGTTCGACGAGGGCCGCGCCGTCGATGGGCAGGCGCTGACGGCCTACCGCACGCGGCATGGCGCGGGTCTTGAGCAGTTCGCGCTTTTCGAGGCCATCTCCGCCTATGTCGTGGCAGGGGGCGGCGGCGCGGGCTGGCTGTCCTGGCCCGAGAGCTTGCGGGATGTGAACGGCGCCGCCGTTGCGCAGTTCCGCAACGACCACGCCTCCGATATCGCCTTCCACGCCTGGCTGCAGATGGTGGCCGAGGAACAGTTGCACGATGCGCAGCGCCGGGCCCTGGCGGCCGGCATGGCCGTGGGCCTGTATCTGGACCTGGCAGTTGGCGTTGCGCCGGACGGGGCGGAAACCTGGATCGATCCGCAGGTCACCGTGCCGGATGCACGCGTCGGCTCGCCGCCGGACATGTTCAACGCAGCCGGGCAGGACTGGGGCCTGGCACCCCTGTCGCCGGAGGTTCTGGCCGAGCGGGGCTACCGCCCGCTGGCAGAAGCCTATGACGCGATGATGCAGCATGCGGGCGCCGTGCGCATCGACCACGTGATGGGACTGGCCCGGCTCTGGTGGATCGCCCGCGGGCACGATGCATCAGAGGGTGGCTATGTCCGGTACCCGCTGGGCGCGATGGTCGATGTCGCGGCGGATGCGTCACGCCGGCACCATTGCCTCGTCATCGGGGAGGATCTGGGCACCGTACCGGACGGTTTCCGCCCGGTGATGGACGAGGCCAATATCCTGTCCTACCGGGTCCTCTATTTCGAGAAGCGCGGCGGCCACGGCTTCGTGCCGCCGCAGGACTATCCGCACCGCTCGCTCGCCTGCATCTCGACCCACGATCTGGCGACGCTCAGCGGCTGGTGGTCGGGCACGGATATCGAATTGCGCCAGACGCTCGGCCGCCAGGACGAGGCCGCCACGGATCGCGACCGCCTGGAGCGGGATGCCGATCGCCGCGCCCTCCTGCGCGCACTGGACGAACAGGGGCTCCTGCCGCAGGACGCAAAGCCATATGTGGCGCCGGATGCGGCGCTCCCCGATGCGCTGTCGCAAGACCTCGCCATCGCCATCCATCGCTTCGCCGCGCGCACGGCATCCCATCTGGTGGCCGTCCAGCTCGACGACATGATCATGGCAAAACGCCAGCCCAACATGCCCGGAACGACGGACGCCTATCCCAATTGGCGGATCCGCAGCGAGGTGCCGCTCGAGGCACTGGCCGGGAACGAGACATTCACCAGCATGGCATTGGCCATGCGCGAGGAAAGGCCATGACACCATGACGCGGCGACCGCTCTGTGCCACCTATCGCCTGCAGTTCCGAAACGGTGTCGGATTTGCCGAAGCGACGGCTCTGGTGCCCTATCTGAAGGCGCTGGGCGTCAGCCACTTCTATGCATCGCCCATCTTCGAAGCCTCTCCCGGTTCGACCCATGGTTACGACGTGGTGGATTACAACCGCTTCGAGCCCGAACTGGGCGGAGAGGAAGGCTTCACCGCTTTGTCCGATGCCCTGCGCGCGGCGGGGATCGGCCTGATCCTGGACTTCGTTCCCAACCATATGGGCGTATCCCCGGCCAATCGCTGGTGGGAGGACGTCCTGCGCTGGGGGGAGGAGAGCCGCCAGGCCGACACGTTCGACATTTCCTGGGAAGCCGAGCGCATCCTGATCCCCGTCCTCGGCCGTCCCTATGGCGAGGCGCTCGAAGGCGGGGACCTCACCATCGTGCTCGATGCGAAGGATACGGCATTTCGCTTTTCGGCCGGGGGCTACGAACTCCCCATCGATCCGCGGACCTTCCCGGACATCTTCGCCTTTCTGGACCACCCGTTACGCGAGCCGCTGATCCGCCGCTTTGCCGCAGCCGTACCGGCCGATGCGCAGGACCTGTCGGAACGGCTGACCGACAGTCTGAAGAATGCCGGCTTCCGCACGGCGCTCGACAGCGCGATCGAGGCCATCAACGCCGACCGCGCCGCCCTTCACGCCCTCCACGAGCGCCAGCACTGGCGGCTGGCCTGGTGGCGGCTGGCGCGCGAGAAGCTGTCCTACCGCCGCTTCTTCGAGATCGCCGACCTGATCGGCGTGCGCCAGGAGATTCGCCGCGTCTTCCGGGACAGCCACCGCCGGGTCGTCCGCCTTGCGGGCGAGGGGCGGCTCGACGGCATCCGCATCGATCACGTGGACGGCGTCGCCGACCCCAAGGCCTATCTGTCCGATCTGCGCGAGGCCATGGGCGCGGCGGGCAAGGACGATATCGTCATCCACGTGGAAAAGATCCTGACCGGACCCGAACGCCTGCGGCGAAGCTGGAATGTGGAGGGCACGACCGGCTACGAATTCATCACCGCTTTGTCGGGCCTCTACGTGGATGCGGCCCAGGAAGAGGCGATGTCCGCCGCCTACGAGGACTTCGTCGACGATGCCGCGCGGCTCGAAGCGCTGGTACACAAGCAGAAGCGCGCGATCTTCAGCCAGAACCTGGCGGGTGAACTCTCTGTCCTGTCGGACGAGGCGCTGGGTGTTGCACGGCGTGGCCTGTCGACGCGTGATTTCGGGCCCGACACGCTGACCCGGTCGATCCTGGAAGTGGCGACGGCGCTCCCCGTCTACCGCACCTATTCCGGTGTGGACGGCGTGCCGCCGGAGGATGCCGCGATCATCGACGAGGCCGTGGCCTGGGTGAAGGCGAACCGCAAGGTGGAAGCCGACGAGCCGGTGGAGTTCGTCGGGCGGCTCCTGAAGCTCGATTTCGAGGACGGGCGCGACATGGCCGGTGCGCTCAACTTCACGCGCAGGTTCCAGCAGACCACGGGCGCCGTCATGGCGAAGGCAGTCGAAGACACGGTCTTCTACCAGTGGAACCGGCTGATCGCCCTGAACGAGGTGGGCGGGGAGCCCGACCATTACGGGGCCGACCCCGCAGCCTTCCATGCGGCCATGGCCGTCCGGATCGAGGACCAGCCCGAAGGGCTCCTGGCCCTGTCGACGCACGATACCAAGCGGGGCGAAGATGCCCGGGCCCGTATCTACACGATCAGTGAAGCGCCGGAACAGTGGAACGCCATCGTCAAGGAGATGGCCGGGCGTCTGGCGCATGTGCGTGAAAGTTTGGAGGACGGGGGCGTGTCCCCCGATCCGGCGACCGAATGGGGCTTCTACCAGTCCCTGCTCGGCGTGCTGCCGGCCGATTTCAACCCCGCCGATGGAAAAGCGCGCGAAAGCATCAGCACGCGCATGAAGGCCTTTATGCAGAAGGCCGTCCGCGAGGCCAAGCGCTTCACCAGCTGGACCGCGCCGAACGAGCCTTACGAAGCGGCCCTGGAGCGCTTCGTGGAGGCGGCCATCGAGGACGAGGCCGTCATTCGCCCGTTCTGGGAATCTGTCCAGCCCTTCGTGGCGGCTGGCGCGCTGACCAGCCTGTCGCAGACCCTGATCCGGCTGGGCGCCCCCGGCGTTCCGGATATCTATCAGGGCACCGAATTCTGGGACAACAGCCTCGTCGATCCCGACAACCGCCGACCGATCGATTTTGCGGCCGTTCAGGCTGCCCTGGAGGCGGGGGAAGACCCGGATGCGCTCGCCGCCGCGTGGCGTGACGGGCGGGTAAAGGCGGCCTTGAACGCTGCCGGCCTGAATGAGCGCGCAGCCGCACCGGACCTCTGGACCTATGGCGCCTATGTGCCACTCGAACTGGAGGGGCCGGCCGCGGGGAATTTCATCGCCTTCGCAAGGGTCAGCGGGGAGCAGGTGGGCATCGTGATCGCGCCGCGGCTCTGCCTCGGCCTCCTCGATGGTGCGCGCGATTTGTCGCCGGCGCAGTTGCGCTCGACCACGATCACCCTGCCGGATGCGCTGGCCGGGCTTGCGCTCCGGGATCGGCTGACCGGGCGCAGCCATGGCCCCGGGCAGACGCTCGATCTGGCCACGCTGTTCGGCCCGCTGCCGATGGCGCTCCTGGTGACACGCGCGCACTGAACACGGATACAACCAGACACCCCTTGCAAAGCGCGCGCAACGCCGCTCAATCTTGCACCGCAAAAGACGGTCGGCCTTTGCCGGCCGTCGCGGACTGTAAGAGGCGGGGGCTGCGCGCGTGGCAATATCCAAAATTCTGGTGGCGAACCGGTCGGAGATCGCGATTCGGGTCTTTCGTGCGGCCAACGAGCTCGGCATCAAGACCGTCGCCGTCTGGGCAGAGGAAGACAAATACGCGCTGCATCGCTTCAAGGCCGATGAAAGCTACCAGATCGGCCGCGGGCCGCACCTGAGCCGAGACCTCGGCCCGATCGAATCCTACCTGTCGATCGAAGAGATCCTGCGGGTGGCACGCCTGTCCGGCGCCGATGCGATCCACCCTGGCTACGGGCTCCTGTCGGAAAGCCCGGAATTTGCCGATGCCTGCGCAGAGGCGGGGATCGTGTTCATCGGCCCACGCCCCGACACGATGCGCCGGCTCGGCAACAAGGTGGCGGCCCGCAACCTGGCGATCGAGGTCGGCGTGCCGGTCGTCCCGGCGACCGATCCGCTGCCGGACGATATGGATGCCGTGGCCGCCCTGGCGGAGACGATCGGCTATCCGGTCATGCTCAAGGCATCGTGGGGCGGCGGCGGGCGCGGCATGCGGGCCATCCGCGCGCGTGAGGACTTGGCGCGTGAGGTGACGGAAGGCAAGCGCGAGGCCAAGGCCGCCTTCGGCAAGGACGAGGTGTATCTCGAAAAACTGGTGGAGCGCGCCCGGCACGTGGAAGTGCAGGTCCTGGGCGATACGCATGGAACCGTCGTCGATCTGTATGAGCGCGACTGTTCCATCCAGCGGCGCAACCAGAAGGTCGTGGAGCGTGCGCCGGCCCCCTATCTGTCCGATGCGCAGCGCCGCGAACTGGCCGGCCATGCCCGCCGGATCGCGGAAGCGACCGACTATGTGGGCGCCGGCACTGTCGAGTTCCTGATGGATGCCGATTCGGGGGCCTTCTACTTCATCGAGGTCAATCCGCGCATCCAGGTCGAGCATACGGTCACCGAGGAGGTGACGGGCATCGATATCGTCAAGGCGCAGATCCACATCCTGGACGGGCATGCCATCGGCACACCCGAATCGGGCGTGCCGGCCCAGGCCGATATCCGGCTGAACGGCCATGCCCTGCAATGCCGGATCACCACAGAGGATCCGGAGCACAATTTCATCCCCGATTACGGCCGCATCACCGCCTATCGCGGGGCGACGGGCTTCGGCATTCGGCTGGATGGTGGAACGGCCTATTCCGGCGCGGTCATCACGCGCTTCTACGATCCGCTTTTAGAAAAGGTCACTGCCTGGGCACCGAGCCCCGAAGAGGCCATCGCCCGGATGGACCGCGCCCTGCGCGAGTTCCGGATCCGTGGGGTGGCGACCAACCTGACCTTCCTGGAAGCCATCATCGGCCATCCGCGCTTCCGGGACAATTCCTATACGACCCGCTTCATCGACACGACGCCCGAGCTCTTTGCCCAGGTGCGCCGCCGCGACCGGGCGACCAAGATCCTGACCTATCTGGCGGATGTGACGGTCAACGGTCATCCCGAGACGCGGGGCCGGCCGAAGCCGCCGGCCGATCTGCGCCGGCCGCAGGCGCCCATGTTCCGCAACGAGATCCAGCCCGGGACGCGCCAGCGCCTGGACGCGCTCGGGCCGGAGGGCTTTGCCCGCTGGATGCTGGAGCAGCGCCAGGTGCTCATCACCGATACGAGCATGCGTGACGGGCACCAGTCGCTTCTGGCCACCCGCATGCGCACCCACGACATTGCCGCTGTGGCCGATTCCTACGCACGCGGGCTGCCGCAGCTCCTCAGCCTCGAATGCTGGGGCGGGGCGACCTTCGATGTCGCGATGCGCTTCCTGACGGAGGATCCATGGGAGCGGCTGGCGCTGGTTCGACAACAGGCGCCCAATATCCTGTTGCAGATGCTTCTGCGCGGTTCCAACGGGGTCGGCTACACCAACTACCCCGACAATGTCGTGCAGCGCTTCGTGGCGGAGGCGGCGCGCGGCGGGATCGACCTCTTCCGCGTCTTCGACTGCCTGAACTGGGTGGAGAATATGCGCGTCTCCATGGACGCGGTGCGCGAGGCCGGGAAGCTGTGCGAAGGCACGCTCTGCTACACGGCGGACCTGTTCGACGAAACGCGGCCGACCTACGGCCTGGCCTACTACGTGGAACTGGCGAAGGAGCTGGAAGCGGCGGGCGCGCATATCCTGGGCGTCAAGGATATGGCGGGGCTCTTGAAGCCGGCTGCCGCGCGGCTCCTGTTCCCGGCGCTGAAGGATGCGGTGTCCATCCCGATCCACTTCCATACGCACGATACGTCGGGCATCGCCGCGGCCACGGTTCTGGCGGCGGTGGACAGCGGCGTGGACGCGATCGACGCCGCGATGGATGCACTGTCGGGCAACACCTCGCAGCCGTGCCTGGGCTCCATCGTGGCGGCGCTGGAAGGCTCCGAGCGTGACCCGGGCCTGTCGCAGGACGCCATCCGCCGCATTTCCTTCTACTGGGAAGCGGTGCGTGGCCAGTATGCCGCCTTCGAAAGCGACCTGAAGGGGCCTGCCTCCGAAGTCTACCTGCATGAAATGCCGGGCGGCCAGTTCACCAATCTGAAGGAACAGGCTCGCGCACTCGGCCTCGACACGCGCTGGCACCAGGTCGCGCAGACCTATGCCGACGTGAATCGCATGTTCGGCGATATCGTAAAGGTGACCCCGTCCTCCAAGGTGGTGGGCGACATGGCCCTGATGATGGTCAGCCAGGACCTCTCCGTTCAGGATGTGGAGGATCCGAATCGCGAAATCGCCTTCCCGGACTCCGTCGTCTCGATGCTGCGGGGCGATCTCGGCCAACCGCCGGCCGGCTGGCCCAAGGCGCTGCAGGCCAAGGTGCTGAAGGGCGAGGCGCCGATCACCGTCCGTCCGGGCGCGCTGATCGCGCCGGCCGACCTCGACGCCGAGCGCCGGCGCGCGGAGGAGAAGCTCGGCGGCCCCATCGACGACCAGGCTTTCGCCAGCTACCTCATGTACCCCAAGGTCTTCACCGATTTCGCCCTGGCGGCCGACCGGTACGGGCCGGTCTCTGCCCTGCCGACGCTCAACTACTTCTATGGCGTGCAGCAGGAGGAAGAGGTTCTCGTCGATCTGGAGCGCGGCAAGACGCTCGTCGTCCGGTGCCTTGGCCTCGGTGATACGGACGAGAAGGGGATGCGCACGGTCTTCTTCGAGCTGAACGGCCAGCCCCGCCGCATCAAGGTGCCGGACCGCTCGCGCGCCGATACGGTAATTGCCCGCGCCAAGGTGGATCCGGGCAATGCGTCGCAGGTTGGCGCGCCGATGCCGGGCGTCGTCTCCACGCTTGCCGTGTCGGCCGGGCAGACGGTCAAGGCCGGGGATATCCTCCTGTCCATCGAGGCGATGAAGATGGAGACGGCGCTCCACGCGGAGCGCGACGGCACCATCCAGTCGGTGAACGTGAAGGCCGGCGACCAGATCGACGCCAAGGATCTGCTCGTAACCTTTGCCTAAGGGCACCTGAACAATGCCGGGCGGGCCCCTTGCCACGGGGCCGCCCGGACCTGCGGCCTATGCGTGTCCCATGACGCTTGGAATCCGCGGCAGCGTCTATCGAGATCTTACGAATTTTTCGCGCCGCGGTCGTCAGGCTCAATCACTGGGCCGTTTTACGATTAGGTATAAGTTCCTAGGCCGAGCGAGTTTTTGTGAACGTTTCGGTGATGATTATGACGACGACGACGATCAACTGGTCCTGGGGCTTGACCCAGACGATCAATTTCGATCCGGCGAGCGACAAACTCGATTTCAACTGGTTCCAGGCCTAGAATTTCACGATTGCCGACACCGCTCAGGGTGTCACGATCACCATCCCATCCAACGACCAGCGTTATGTTCTGGCCGGCGTGAAGCTGTCGCAGCTCGATATGGGCCGCAACATCACCGCTTTCGACCCGAGTGCCTTCGACAAGTTGCAGGCCGCTATCGCCGCGCCGGCATCGGGCAGCGCTTCGTCCTCGACGGGGCAGTCCGGCGGCCAGGGCTCGACGACCGGCTCGGGCTCCACGACCGGCTCGAGCGGAACGTCTTCCGGTGCGGTGACGCCGTCGGTGGACAGCGGCGCCGGAACGACCCATCCCGGGACGGGCGCAACTGAGGGATCGGGCCAGAATGGCTCGTCCGCCACGGGTTCCGCCGCCGCCAAGACGGTTACGATCACCTGGCGCTGGGGTGAGACCATCGCCCTCGGTAAATCGGAATTCGATCCCACGCATGGTGACAAGCTGGATTTCGGCTGGTTCCAGGCCGGCAACTTCACGATCGAGGAGAAGTCGGGTTCCGTTGAGATCGGCATTCCGACCAATCAGCAGAGATACGTGCTGCAGGGTGTGACCCTGACCCAGTTGAGCCTGGACAACATCATCGCCAAGGACGCATCCGCGGTCCTGGCGTGGCGCACCGCACTGGGCGGGAAGGCGGTGGAGCCCGAAGCTGGTTCCAGCACCACGACGACGCCGGGCCAGACCACTCCGGGAGCAAACGCAGAAACCGGTGCCGGTGCGCATACCGGTTCGGACGGCGGCACCGGTGCCAACACCGGATCCGGCACCAATGCCGGTTCGAACACCGGAGCCGGCGCGGGCACGGGTTCCGGCGCGCATACGGGCACGGAAGGCGGCGCCGGCTCGGCCAACGCCGGCACGGGTGGGAGCACCGGTGGTGGCGCGCAGGCCGGTACGGACAATGGCGCGGGCGCCAATAGCGGCGCCGGCACGAATGCCGGCAGCGGGGCTTCCGGCAACGGTTCGTCCAGCAATGGCGGCGCCTACGCCAAGGAATGGTCGGCCGACACCGTCTATCATGGCGGCGATCGGGTCGCGATGCATGGCAAGGTCTATGTCGCAGGCTGGTGGACGCAGAACGACGACCCCTCCAAATCGTCGAACGTCGTCTGGAAATATGCCGGCCTTCTGGACACGACACCCGTTCTCGCTTCCGCGCCGGAAGATCTGGCCGCAACGGCGATCAAGTCGAACGCGGTCGTGCTGGTGTGGGACAAGGCCGAGGTGAATGGCTACGGCAATGTTTCCGCATACAAGATCTATGAGGGCAACACGCTGCTTGCCACGACGACGGGCACCTGTCTGAAGCTGACCGATCTGAGCGCGGGATCGACGCATTCCTTCACCGTGTCGGCTGTGGACGAGGCCGGCGAGTCCCTGCATTCGAACGCCGTCTCCGTTACGCTGCCGACGGGCGATGCACATGTCGGCGGGCATGAGCAGTATTTCTCGCCCTATATCGACATGTCGCTGTCTTCCAGCCAGGATCTGGTGAAGGTGGCCAAGGATGCGCACATCTCCAACTTCACGCTTGCCTTCGTCATGACGGGCGGCGCGCATTCCGATGCCGTGCAGTGGGGTGGCCTCGGCGGCAACATCGGCGCCGGCGTGGACACGCATTGGAACGGCGTGACGATCAAGTCGCAGGTGGACGCCATCCACGCTCTGGGCGGGGAAGTGACCATTTCCTTCGGCGGCGCCGTAGGGACGGAGGCGGCGGTGCAAATCGCGTCCGAAATGGGCGGCAGCACGATTACGCAGGCTGCCGTCGACAAGCTCGCCGCGGCGTATGAAAGCGTCATCACGCGCTATGACGTCCATAAGCTGGACTTCGACATCGAAGGCGCGGCGATGCAGAACCACACCGCCAATGTCCTGCGTGCGCAGGCCATCGCACAGCTTCAGGCAAAGTATACGGATGTCGAATTCGCCTATACGCTGCCTGTCCTGACGACGGGGCTCACGCAGGATGGCATCGACATTCTGAAGGTTTCCAAGGCCAACGGCATGCGGATCGACGTGGTCAGCATCATGGCGATGGATTACTATCAGGGGATCGAGGACATGGGGCAGGGTGCTATCGACGCAACCCTGAAGACGTTGAGCCAGGTGCGTTCTGTCGGGCTGGACGCGAAAATCGGCATCATTCCGATGATCGGCGTCAACGACACGACCGCTGGCACGGGCGGCAAGGAGATCTTCACGGTCGAGGATGCCTACCAGCTCATGGCCTTTGCCGATGGCAACCCGGATGTCTCGCACATCTCCATGTGGTCGATCGGACGCGACCATCCCGGCACCGGCCTGAGCCCGTCAGCCTCCGGCCTTGCGGATCTTCAGCACTACGAGTTCTCGAAGATCTTCTCGGCCATCTGACACGAACGTCAGATTGCTTTCATGACATTGGACCGGCCTGCGCAAGCGGGCCGGTCCTTTGCGTTTCGGCTCAACGCCGATTGGAGCGCGCGACCACCGCGCGGCTATTCCAGAAACGTCAGAGGGGGCTGGCGCGCCTAGATGCGGCCAAGCAGCAACAGGATCAGAACGACGATCAGGACGAAGCCGAGAATGCCACTCGGCCCGTAACCCCAGCTCCGGGAATAGCCCCAGCCGGGAAAGGCACCGATCAGAAGAAGCACCAGTATGATGATCAGAATCGTACCGAGCGACATGCCGCAATTCCCCCGAAAAGAGTTTTCAGACAAAACGCGGAACGAAGGCTTCGGGTTCCACTTGTGCCTGCAATCAGATGATCTGCGTCACCCAGAGGAGGACCGTTACGGTCAGCACGACGCCGGCGACAATGGCGGGACGGGGACTCAGGTTGCGGGACCATGGCCAGATAGGCCAGGCCGCGATGAACATGATCAGGGCCACGAGGTTGACGAGCGCGCCGAAGGTCATGGAATTCTCCGCTTTCGATCCGGGCTTTCTGGTCGGGCCTTCGATCCGGGCTCTCATTCCGGTCGGCCGGGGCAGCCGGCCATTTTCCCGACACGCGAAGCCCTATATGGTGGGGCGGAGCCTGTGCAAGCCCGGACCTGATGCCGATGACCATGATGGAAGAGATTGTCGCCGACCCTTTGCCGCGCCGCCAGACGGTGGGCGTGGACGTGGGGGGCGTGCGCGTCGGAGGCGGTGCACCGGTGGTCGTCCAGTCGATGACCAACACCGATACGGCCGATATCGACGCGACGGTGGCACAGGTGGCGCAACTGGCGCGTGCCGGCTCCGAGATCGTGCGCATCACCGTGGACCGCCCCGAATCGGCCGCCGCGGTCCCGCGTATCCGCGAGCGGCTCGACCGGCTGGGAGAGAGCGTCCCCCTGGTGGGCGATTTTCATTATATCGGCCATAAGCTCCTGGCCGACTATCCGGACTGCGCCGCCGCGCTGGCGAAATACCGCATCAACCCGGGCAATGTCGGCTTCCGCGACAAGAAGGACCGACAATTCGTGGAGATCGTCGAAATGGCGATCCGGCACGACAAGCCTGTGCGCATCGGCGTCAATTGGGGCTCGCTCGACCAGGAGCTGCTGACCCGGCTCATGGACGCAAACAACCTTCTGTCCACGCCGCGGCCGGCGCGCGCCGTCATGCGCGAGGCGATCATCCAGTCGGCCCTGCACTCCGCAGCCCTGGCGGAGGAAACCGGTTTGCCGCGTGACAAGATCATCCTGTCGGCCAAGGTGTCCAACGTGCAGGACCTCATCGCCGTCTACCGGGATCTGTCGCGCCGCACGGACCATGCCATCCATCTCGGCCTGACCGAGGCCGGCATGGGCAGCAAGGGCATCGTCGCATCCGCGGCGGCGATGGGCATTCTGCTGCAGGAGGGCATCGGCGACACGATCCGCGTGTCCCTGACGCCCGAGCCCGGTGGCGACCGCACCCGGGAGGTGCAGGTGGCGCAGGAAATCCTGCAGACCATGGGGTTCCGTCAGTTCATCCCGATCGTCGCCGCTTGTCCCGGCTGCGGCCGGACGACCTCGACCCTGTTCCAGGAACTGGCCGAGACGATCCAGTCCGACATCCGCGCCAGCATGCCGCAATGGCGGGAACGCTATCCGGGGGTGGAAAGCCTGTCCGTCGCGGTGATGGGCTGCATCGTCAACGGGCCGGGCGAATCCAAACATGCCGATATCGGCATCTCCTTGCCCGGCACGGCCGAGGTGCCGTCTGCGCCCGTCTATATCGACGGCCAGAAGGTGGCCACGCTGCGCGGCCCCCGCATTGCCGAGGAGTTTCAGATCATGGTCGCCGACTATATCGAGCGCAGGTTTGGCCGCCCTGCCGCGGCCGAGTAGGCCCCTGCGGCGCGCCGCCTTCGCCCTTGCGGCCGTGGCCCTGATGGTGGCCGGGCCGGCGCGCTCCGAGCCGGACGCAAAGGACGATGCCGTCGGCGCCATCTGTGACCTGATTGCCGAGAATGCCGCGGCGACGGGCATGTCGCCCGATTTCCTGGCGCGGCTGATCTGGAAGGAAAGCCGGTTCGATGCCGGGGCCGTATCGCCGGTCGGCGCACGGGGCATCGCCCAGTTCATGCCCTATACGGCGGACGAGCGCGGCCTTGCCGATCCGTTCGACCCGAAGCAAGCGATCCGACACTCGGCCCTCTATCTGCGCGATCTTCGCGATGCGCTCGGCTCCTGGGGGCTGGCGGCGGCGGCCTATAATGGCGGTATCAACCGCGTACGACGCTGGATGGGAAGCGATGGACGCCTCCCCTACGAGACAGAGGATTACGTCCTGTCCATCACCGCGCGGCCGGCGGCCTGGTTCCGCGAGGAAGCGGGCCGGGACATCGAGCCGCGCCCGCTGGACGCCGCGCTCGACTTTCCAGAAGCCTGCCGGAACCTGCCGATCATGCGGACCCGCGCCATCTTCGCGCTGGAGGAAAGCGCACCCATGCGCCCCTGGGGCGTCCAGGTGGCGGGCCACGTGAACGAGGCCATCGCGCTCAACATCTACCGCCGCCTCCAGGATGCCCATCCCCGTCTCCTGGGCGGCGTCGAGCCGATCCTAATGCGGGCGCGCCCGGCATCCGGCCCACGGCGCATCACCGCCGTGCGCATCGGCGCCGACAGCCGGGGCGAGGCCGACAGCTTCTGCCGCCGGCTCCGGGCCGATGGCGGCGCCTGCATGGTGCTGCGCAACCGCTAGAGGCTCAGCGATCGCGCCCCGCAATGTAGCGGGCCGTCTCGACCAGGAGCGCGCCCGCCTCGCCGTAGGGCGCAAGGACGGTTTCGGCCTCCTGCACCAGGGCGGCGAGGCGCTGGCGCGTCCAGTCCTGGCCGTAGAGTGCCGGCAGCGTCTTCTTGCCGCGCTCGCGGTCCTTGCCCGCCGCCTTGCCGAGCGTCGCGGCGTCGGCCGTTTCGTCCAGAAGATCGTCGGCAAGCTGGAAGGCAAGGCCGATAATCTCCCCGTAGCGGCGCAGGCGCTGGCGGTCCGCCGCCGGAGCGTCCATCAGAATGGCGCCCGCCTCGCAGGCATAGGCGATAAGCGCGCCCGTTTTCATGGACTGGATGCGGGCGATCTGCGCTTCGGTCAGGCTGTCCTCAGCCTCGGCTGCAAGGTCGAGCGCCTGGCCCCCCACCATGCCGACGGCTCCGGCATCCTGCGCCAGGCGCGACACCAGCGCCAGGCGGGCGGCGTCGGAAAGGCCCGTGGCCCCGGCGGTCAGGCCGAAGGCGAGCGTCAGCAGCGCATCGCCGGCCAGGATGGCGCTGGCCTCGTCGAAGGCCTTGTGGACGGTCGGCCGGCCGCGGCGCAGATCGTCGTCGTCCATGGCGGGCAGATCGTCGTGGATCAGGGAGTAGCAGTGGACGCATTCCAGGCCCGCCGCCACCTCCGCCGCGCCGGCGGGCGGGGGGCCGAACAGGGCCGCGCTCTCGAGGACGAGGAAGGGGCGCAACCGCTTGCCGCCGCCCAGCGCGCCATGACGCATGGCGGCGGCCAGGCGCTCTGGAACCTGTCCGCTCACGCCCGCATCCCGGGCTAGGATCTCGCCCAGAAGCGCTTCCATGCCGCGCGCGGCAGCGCCGAGCCGGTCGGTAAAGGCCTGGGAATAGGTGCTTGTCACGATGCGTCTTCCTCACCATGCTTGTGCCGGGCTATCCCCTGTGCCGGAGCGGCCCGCCCCGGGCAAGGGGCCGGCATCACGATTTGGTCGTTTGACGACGGCGGAGACCACGCAGGATATGGCGGATCTGGAGAATGAGGCAGGATCACAAAGGAGCCCGCTGTTGCGCAGACGGTCTTTGGCCGGCCGGTTGATGCGCCTGTTGGCCGGTGTCGTTCTGGTCCTCACTCTGGTGCCGCTCATCCTGGTGCCCGTCTACGGGCTGCCGTCGCTTCGGCCCATTTCGACGCTGATGCTGGGCGAGCATTTCGCCTTCCAGCCCTATGACCGGCAATGGGTGCCGCTGGACGATATCGCCCCCGTGCTCGTGCGCTCGGTCATGATGTCGGAAGATGGCCAGTTCTGTGCCCATGACGGGATCGACTGGGCCGAGTTCTCCGGCCAGTTCAACCAGGTCGTGGCTGGGGAGGGGGCGAGTCGCGGCGCCTCGACCATCCCTATGCAGACGGTCAAGAACCTGTTCCTGTGGAACGGGCGCTCCTATCTGCGCAAGGCGCTTGAAATCCCGCTGGCGCTCTATGCCGACGCGGTGTGGAGCAAGCGCCGGATGATGGAGATCTACCTGAACGTCGCCGAATGGGGGCCGGGCGTCTACGGCATCGAGGCCGCGGCGCGCTACTATTACAACCGGCCGGCTGCCGACCTGTCCTCGCGCCAGTCCGCGCTCCTGGCCGTGACCCTGCCGGCGCCGCTCGACCGCGATCCGGCGCGGCCATCCGCCGGAATGGCGCGTCTGGCCGACCGGATCCAGGGCCGCGCCCGCGCGGCCGGCGATTATACAGAGTGCCTGCAACTGGCGGCGCGCTGATCCGATTCAAGAATCGGGCGTGGGGCCTTCACATCGGGCGCGGCTTTTGGTATGGGGCTGTCACGATTTCCCTGTCGTATCACGGATGCGTTGGGCTGCCAGTCAGGCGGTCCCTTCGAACCGGCGCGGCGCGGACGGCTTTCATCGAGGCAATTGCATCATGATGGCCGGAACTTCAATTTCACAGATGCGATGGGGCCCTGCCGTCATCGCGACGGAGCAGAACATGGCCGTACCCAAAAGAAAGACGTCGCCCTCCAAGCGCGGCATGCGCCGCTCGGCCGACGCGATCGCCGCGCCGACCTATGTGACGGACAAGAATTCCGGCGAGCTGCGTCGCCCGCACCATATCGACCTGAAGACCGGCGTCTATCGCGGTCGTCAGATCCTGAAGGCGCAGGACTAAGTTCCAGCGCGCCCTTCAGGTGCAAGCTTCAAGGGCCGGCGCAATGCGCCGGCCCTTTCGTTTGTCCGCAGGCCGGCAGGGCGCGGCTGGCGTCAGCTCTTGGAAGCGCCGAGCGCTTCGATCTTCTTCTGCATTTCGGCAAGCTGTTCGCGCATGAGCGCAAGGTCGTCGCTGCGCGCCGCCGTGCCCGATGCGCCAGGGGCGGACGCGGCTGCCGGCGCCTTCGCACCGCCGGCGGGCTGATCCCCCATCGCATTGGCGAGGAACGGGTTGAAGACGCTCATGGCCTGGCGGAAGAGTTCCGTGTTGCGGCGCACCTGATCTTCCATGAGGCGGGTCGTCTGCGCCACGGCCTCGGCCGGATTGGTGCGGAACCGCTCCTGCTCATGGGAGAAGGCCGTCATGGACTGTTCCAGATAGGCCGGAATCACCATCTGCATCTGATCGCCATAGAAGCGGATGAGCTGCCGCAGGAAGGTGATGGGCATGAGGTTCTGCCCGGTCTTGTTTTCCTGCTCGAAGATGATCTGCGTCAGGACCGAATGGGTGATGTCCTCACCCGTCTTGGCGTCCTGCACCACGAAATCCTCATTGCCCTTTACCATGGCCGCCAGGTTTTCGAGCGTCACATACATGCTGGTGCCGGTGTTGTAGAGGCGCCGGTTCGCGTATTTCTTGATGATGGTCGTTTCGTTTCTGCGTGCCATGCCTCACTCCCCAAAGCGTGTCGCCTCCGTGCGGCTTCGCCTCTGCGGGCGAATGCTGCACCGCCTAAAAGAACATAAGCACGCCGCTGTCCGCAATCCAAACCTTCGACGGTGGCCGGGCTGCGAACCAATCGTGATGGCCGAAACGGGCGGCGCAGTTTGTGCACGGCACGCGGGGGGCGAAGCGCGGCGCATGCAGCGCCGGCGCGTCGAGGTTCAAAGCTCCTTCAGCGCGGAGGCGCTCAAGGGTTCCGGCGCAGGGAATCACCCAGCATCGACACCATTTCGTCGATCTGATCGCGCGATACGATCAGCGGCGGGGACAGGGCGATGATGTCGCCCGTCACGCGGATGAGCAGTCCCTTCTCGAAGCAGTCCACGAAGACATCATAGGCGCGCTTGCCGGGCTTGCCGTCCACGGGCGCCAGCTCGATTCCGGCGACGAGCCCGATCGTGCGGATGTCGACGACGCCGGGTGCATCCTTGAGCCCGTGCATGGCATCGGCCCAGTGATCGGCAAGTTCCGCGCCGCGGGTCAGGAGCCCTTCCTGCGCATAGATGTCCAGAGTGGCGATACCGGCGGCGCAGCCCACCGGATGGCCCGAATAGGTATAGCCGTGGAACAACTCGATCTGGGCGTCGGGGCCCTGCATCAGCCCGTCATGGACATGCCGCCCGCAGAAGACGGCGCCCATCGGGATATTGCCGTTGGTCAGGCCCTTGGCCGTGGTGACGATATCGGGAAGGACGCCGAAATAATCCGTGGCGAAGGGCGTTCCGAGGCGGCCAAAGCCGGTGATGACCTCGTCGAAGATGAGCAGGATGCCGTGGCGCGTGCAGATATCGCGCAGGCGCTGCAGGTAGCCGCGCGGCGGGATCAGGACGCCCGTCGAGCCGGCCACCGGCTCGACGATGCAGGCGGCGATGGTTTCCGCCCCATGCAGGGCGACGAGCCGCTCCAGATCGTCGGCCAGCTCCGCGCCATGCTCCGGCACGCCCTTGACGAAGGCGTTGCGGGCCGGGTCGTGCGTGTGGCGCAGATGGTCCGTTCCCGGCAGCTGCGGAAAGACGCGGCGGTTGTTGACGAGGCCGCCGACGGAGATGCCGCCGAAGCCGACGCCATGGTAGCCGCGCTCACGCCCGATCACCCGGTTGCGGGTGCCCTGGCCGATGGCGCGCTGATAGGCGATGGCGATCTTGAGCGCCGTATCGACCGATTCGGAGCCCGAGCCGGTGAAGAAGATGCGGTCGAGCCGCTCGTCGCCCAGGCCGGGGGCGATCTCCGCCAGCCGCTCGGCAAAGGCGAAGGCGATCGGATGACCCATCTGGAAGGAAGGCGCGTAATCCAGGGTGGCGAGCTGGCGCTCCACCGCCGCGGCGATCGAACGGCGGCCATGCCCGGCATTGACGCACCACAGGCCCGCCGTGCCGTCCAGCACGCGCTGCCCGTCCTGGCTCGTGTAATGCATACCCTCTGCCGAAACGAGCATGCGGGGCGCGGCCTTGAACTGCCGGTTGGCGGTGAACGGCATCCAGTAGCTGTCGAGCGCCGGGCTGTTCGGGCGGGTGTGGCTGTTCATGGCAGGCTCCGGATCAAGGATGTGTCCCCCATCAAGACCCCCGATCGGACCCGGCAACAAGGCCTTTTCTGCCGACGGCCAAGTCCTTGATCTAGAACGCTGCGTTCATGCAGAATTGCGCGATATCGAACAGGGAGAACAGCGGCGTGGCGGATGTGGATATTGGTGGTCGGCTGCGCAGCCTGCGGCTTGCGCATAAATTGTCCCAGCGGCAGCTTGCCAGGCGGGCCGGTGTCACCAATTCGACGATCTCGCTGATCGAGTCCAACGGCACCAACCCGTCGGTCGGGGCGTTGAAGCGCATACTCGACGGCATTCCGATCGGGCTTGCCGAGTTCTTCGCCATCGAGCCGCAGGGCAAGCGGCAGGCCTTCTACAGCGCCGAGGAGCTGGTGGAGATCGGCAAGGGCGGCATCTCGTACCGGCAGGTCGGGGGCGATCTGTTCGGCCGCAGCCTGCAGATCCTGTCCGAGCGCTACGAGCCGGGCGCCGATACGGGCACGGTCCCGCTTGTCCATGACGGGGAGGAAGGCGGCATCATCCTGTCCGGCCGGCTCGAGGTGAGCGTGGACGGTGAGCGGCGGATCCTCGGCCCGGGCGATGCCTATTACTTCGAAAGCAAAAGGCCGCACCGGTTCCGTTGCGTCGGTCCGAACCCGTGTGAATTGATCAGCGCCTGCACGCCCCCCACATTCTGACGGGCGCCGGCGCGAACGGTCTTCACAAAGTCATGGCCACAGGCTTTGATGCGCCAGGCGATCAGCCGCCCAAGACATAAGAAGGAAGCGAGAATCCATGAGTGCCTCCCCCTCCATCGTCATTGTCGGCGCGGCGCGAACCCCCGTCGGCGCCTTCAACGGGGCCTTCGCCGACGTTCCGGCGCATGTGCTGGGCGCCGCTGCCATATCGGCCGCGCTGGCGCGCGCCGGTGTTGCGCCGGACGAGGTCGACGAAGTCATCCTGGGCCAGATCCTGCAGGCCGGCGAGGGGCAGAACCCCGCGCGCCAGGCCGCGATGAAGGCCGGCTGCCCCAAGGAGACGACCGCCTGGGCGCTCAACCAGCTTTGCGGGTCGGGCCTGCGCGCGGTGGCGCTCGGCATGCAGCAGATCGCGCTGGGGGATGCCTCCGTCATCGTGGCGGGCGGGCAGGAATCCATGTCCATGGCACCGCATGCAGCGCATCTGCGCGGCGGCCAGAAGATGGGAGACCTCAAGCTCGTCGATACGATGCTGAAGGACGGCCTGATCGACGCCTTCCAGGGCTATCACATGGGCATCACCGCCGAAAACGTGGCCCGTCAGTGGCAGATCACCCGTGACGAGCAGGACGGTTTTGCCGTCGCATCCCAGAACAAGGCCGAAGCGGCTCAGGCAGCCGGCCGTTTCAAGGACGAGATCGCGCCCGTGACGGTGACGGGCCGCAAGGGCGACACGGTCGTGGAGGCGGATGAGTACATCAAGCCCGGCACCACGCTGGAGAAGGTGCAGAAACTGCGGCCCGCCTTCGACAAGGAGGGAACCGTCACGGCCGCCAACGCGTCGGGCATCAATGACGGCGCGGCGGCCCTCGTCCTCATGACGGAGCAGGAGGCCGTGCGGCGCGGCCTGACCCCGCTGGCGCGGATCGCCTCCTGGGCGACGGCGGGCGTCGATCCGGCTCTCATGGGCTCGGGCCCCATCCCGGCCAGCCGCAAGGCGCTGGAAAAGGCCGGATGGTCCTTGCAGGATCTTGACCTGGTCGAGGCCAACGAGGCGTTCGCCGCACAGGCCTGCGCCGTCAACAAGGAACTTGGCTGGAACCCGGAGATCGTGAATGTGAATGGCGGCGCCATCGCGATCGGCCACCCGGTCGGCGCGTCGGGCGCACGCGTGGCCAACACGCTCCTGCACGAAATGCGGCGCCGTGGCGCGCGCAAGGGCCTGGCGACATTGTGCATCGGCGGCGGCATGGGCATCGCCATGTGCTTCGAGGCCATGTAAGGGGCGCAGACGCCCGCGGGTTGTGAGACGTCTTCTGGGAGGGAGAGCATGCAGAGAACGGCAATCGTGACCGGCGGTACACGCGGCATCGGCGCCGCCATCGCCATAGCGCTGCGCGATGCGAAATTTAAGGTGGGCGTGAACTACTGCGGCAACGAGGAGGCCGCCCGCCGCTTCTGCGACGAAACGGGCATACCGGGCTTCCGTTGGGACGTCAGCGATTACGCCGCCTGCGCGGAAGGGCTGAAACAGGCCACCGAGGCGCTCGGCCCGGTCGATGTGCTCGTCAACAATGCCGGCATCACGCGCGATGCCATGTTCCACAAGATGACGCCGGAGCAGTGGAACGCCGTCATCGGCACCAACCTGACCGGCGTCTTCAACATGTGCCGCCTTGTCTGGGACGGGATGCGGGAGCGCGGCTTCGGCCGGATCGTCAACATCTCGTCGATCAACGGCCAGAAGGGGCAGGTCGGTCAGGTCAATTACAGTGCCGCCAAGGCAGGCGACATCGGCCTGACCAAGGCCCTGGCGCAGGAAGGCGCGCGCAAGGGAATCACCGTCAATGCGATCTGCCCCGGCTATATCGGGACGGAGATGGTGGCGAGCATTCCGGCCGAGGTGCTGGAGCGGCAGATCCTGCCGCAGATCCCTGTCGGACGGCTCGGCACGCCGGAGGAGATCGGCCGCGCGGTGGTGTTCCTGGCGGCGGAAGAGGCCGGGTACATGACCGGCGCCACCCTGTCGATCAATGGCGGGCAGTATTTCGCCTAGGCGGACTGCCCGCGTGTCAGGGTCAGGACGGCTTGCCCCACCGCATCGGTGAGCTCAAGCCGTCCATCTTCCAGGACGCGCCAGGCGGTGATGTTCGACAGTGCGGCGAAGAATCCGGCTTCCTGCCGCATGGCCGCCTCCTGGCAGGCCATGCGGGTTGCCATGGCCTGGCCGAAATGGATTTGCTCCCCGTCGATCATCGCCTCCGCGTTGAAGCGGTTGCATCCGCCCGTGCCGCTGGCCCGGCCGCCGGGGGTGATCACGAGCGTCGTCTCGACGCCTGCGTCGGTCGGCGCGCCTTCGATCGTCTGGACGAGCCAGGCGCCGACCGGGGCGGCTGCGCCGCTCGTGTCTCCATCCTGAGCGAGGGCGGGCAGGGGCGCCGCCAGACCGAGCGTCAGCGCCACGATGATGGGCGATAGGCTGCCAGCCATGGGTCCGTTCCTCCTTCGATCCTCGGACAGGCCGTGCGGGCCGGCCGTTGCAGGATCAACGGCGGTGGTCAGCCCGCGTTCCGGCTCACATGTTCCACGAGCATGTAGCGCTGCTTGCGGCCGACGATCATCAGGGGGATGCTGGCGAAGGCAAGGACGAGCGCGCCGGCGGCGAAAAGGCCGATCAGCGGATTGTCCTCCATCGCGGTCGTGTAGAAGATCTGGTAGGTCTCGTACAGGAAGACGGGCGGGCAGAAGGTGAAGAGCAGGGCCCCGACATAGCCCAGCGTCCGGAAACGTGTCGTCACCAGCGTTTCGGTATGGCCTGCAGTGGTCATGATACACTCTCGTCCGCGTGGATTGGCGAGCTATCTTCCCATCTCAAGCTTGCGCCAGCCCATGAACGGCGGGCGAAGATGGAACCGAAGGAGGCGCCTGTGCGCGCAGATCGCAAACCGGCGCCTGTGCCGGCCCGTCCCATTCGTATTGCCCTGGTGTTGCCGCTCGTTGCCGGACTGATGGCGGGGTGCACGGCGGCGGGCGGTGCGACCGTCTTCCACGGAGAGGTGGCGACCTATCCCGAACGCGGCAATGCACGCTGCGACAATTACGCCCGGCAAACCTATTACAACGCGCTGGAAGACTATTCGGACCGCGGCGAGGGCTTCGGCACCCACCTCATGACGCGCCAGACAGCCGAGCGCATGGCCGATCGCGCCTATGAGCGCTGCCTGTCCGGCCGGCTGAACTGAGGGCTGCTCAATCGGGCATGAGGAAGCGCAGGAGCGCCGGCAGCACGAGCGCCGTCATCAGCGCATTGAGCCCCATGGCGATGCCCGCAAAGGCGCCGGCGAGCGAATCGACGCTGAAGGCGCGCGCCGTGCCGATCCCGTGGGATGTCAGGCCGACGGCGAAGCCGCGTGCGGCATAGTTGCGGATGCGCAGGGCGTTCATCAGCGGCGTTACCAGGAGCGCGCCGATGATGCCGGTCAGGATGCACATGGCCGCCGTCAGGGCCGGCTGGCCGCCGATCGCCTCCGATATGCCCATGGCGACGGGTGCCGTCGCCGATTTGGGCGCCAGCGACAGGATGGCGGTGCGCGGCAGGTCGAAGGCCCGTGACAGGAGCACCGTCATTGAAATGGCCGTGACCGATCCGGCCACCAGCGCCGCCGCGAGCGGCGCGAGGCTGCGCGCGATGACGCTGCGCGCCCGGTAGAGCGGGATGGCGAGGGAGACCGTTGCCGGGCCGAGCAGGAAGTGGACGAACTGCGCCCCGTCGAAATAGGTCCGGTAGCTTGTCCGGGTGAGGCTGAGGAGCGCGCCGAGGATCAGGATGGCGATGAGCACCGGATTGGCCATGGGGTGCCGACCGGTGCGCATGGAAATCGCATCCGCCACGAGCCAGGCCACCAGGGTGACGGTCAGCCAGAGCAGCGGCGTCGCGGACAGATAGGCCCAGAGTTCGAAGGGTGTCGGCGTGCCGGTCATGACCGTTCCCCGCGCCGCATCAGCCGTTCGACGCCGAGAAAGGCCAGGACGGTAACCGTCAGCGTGACGACGACGGACGCCAGGAGCACCACGCCAAAGCCCAGGAGGTTGCTTTCCACAAGGCCCAGGTGATCGATCAGCCCGACGCCTGCCGGCACGAAGAGCAGGCCCAGCATGGCAAGGATCCGGTCGGCCGTTCCGCCCAGCATGCCCTGCGGGCGCGCATCGAGGATGCCGTCCGCCACTGTGCCGCGCCACAGGAGCAGGAGGAACAGGAGGACGAGGCCGATGACCGGCCCGGGCACCGGGAGGGCGAGGCCGCGTGCGAGCGCTTCGCCGATGAGCTGGCAGGTCAACAGGACCGCGATGGGCTTGAGCATGGGGGCAATCTTGAATCGGCGGCTGGCGTTTCACACAGTCGAAGCGCAAAAGCGCGCGCCGATCAATCCGGAATGATCGCTCGCGCCATGAAGGCGGTGTCGTGATCGCGCGCGGTTTGCCGCAGATAGTCCTGCAGCACGCGAATGCGCGGCGCGTCGGCCAGCTGTTCGTGACAGGACATCCAGTATTCGCGCTCGATGAAGAGTTGTTGCGGCAATACCGGCACCAACTCCGGATAGGTGGAGCCGATGAAATAGGGAAGGATCGTGATCCCGTAGCCCGCTAGCCCGGCGGAAAGCTGCACGATGATGCTCGAGCTTTGATAGCTGGCGCGCGTGCCGGGCAGGATATCGCGGATATAGTCGAGCCCCGGCGAAAAGATCATATCGTCGATATAGCCGATCAGCGGATGGGCCATGACATCCTCACGCGTGCGCAGCGGGGGATGCCGGTCGAGATAGCGGCGCGCGGCATAGACCAGGAGCCGGTAGCGGGCGATCCGCTCGATCCGGTAGGGTCCGCTCGACGGCGGGTGAAGGGAGATGGTGATGTCCGCCTCCCGCCGCGAGAGGGACAGTATCTGCTGAAGGGTCATGAACTCGATCAACAGGCCGGGATTGCGCGCGGCGAAGTCCGGCAGGCGGGGTGACAGGAAGAAGCTGCCGAAGCCTTCCGGCGTCGACAGCCGGACCACGCCCCGCGGCGCCGCGCGCTCGCCCGAGAGGGTTTCATGCAGGCCTTCCGCGCTCGCTTCCATGGCCTCCGCATGGGCGACGAGACGTTCGCCGATGGCGGTCAGCGTATAGCCGCGCGGGGAGCGTTCGAAGAGCCGCATCGACAGCGCCTGTTCCAGCCGGTCGATACGCCGGGACACAGTGACGTGATTGCTGCGCAGGCGGCGGGCGGCGGAGCTGAGCTGCCCGGTGCGCGCAACCGCAAGGAAGTATTGGAGATCGTCCCAGGCGAAGCCAGCCACTGCGTATCTTTCGTACAATCCGCTGTACGTATGTGTACAGCATCTGTGCGGAATTCGCCATTTCGCACCGCCTGTGGCTGGTCTAGCCTTTCTGTACCACCCGTCGATGCGGCCCTTGAGCGGCAGACGGGAAATGCGTCCGACAGGCCGGCACAGAAACGGCGGCGGGCGCGGGGAGGTGATCGATCAGGTGCGTGCCGGCCGGCAGGCCAAGGCTGCGCCTGGCGTGTCCTCCCCCAATCATGTCCGAGTTTCGATCGGTTCCTGGGAGGTCGCCACATGAAAACTCTTTCCGTCCTTGCCGCAGCTTTGTCGACGGCCGTCGCCCTGCCGGCCATGGCGCAGATCTCCGACGATGTCGTGAAGATCGGCATTTTGAACGATCAGTCCGGCGTCTATGCCGATTTCGGCGGGCGCTGGTCCTTCGAGGCGGCCAAGATGGCTGTCGAGGATTTCGGCGGCGAAGTCGGCGGCGCGCGGATCGAGGTGATCACCGCCGACCATCAGAACAAGCCGGACGTCGCATCCAACATTGCGCGGCAATGGTACGACACCGAACAGGTCGATGCGATCATGGAGCTGACGACATCGTCGGTGGCGCTGGCGGTGCAGGGCCTGTCCAAGGACAAGAAGAAGATCACCATGGCGACCGGCCCGGCGACGACCGAGCTGACCGGCGCACAATGCAGCCCCTATGGTTTCCACTGGGCCTACGATACCCACGCTTTGGCGGTGGGCACGGGCGGCGCGCTCGTGGAACAGGGCGGCGACACCTGGTTCTTCCTGACGGCCGATTACGCCTTCGGCTACTCGCTCGAATCCCAGACTTCGAAATTCGTGACCGAGCATGGCGGCACCGTGGTCGGCTCCGTCCGGCACCCCCTGTCCAACACGGACTTCTCCTCCTTCCTGCTGCAGGCGCAGGCATCGGGCGCCAAGGTGATCGGCATGGCGAATGCCGGGCTCGACACGTCGAACACGGTCAAGCAGGCGGCCGAATTCGGCATCGTGCAGGGCGGGCAGAAACTTGCCGCGCTGCTTTTCACCCTGGCGGAAGTGCACGGTCTGGGCCTGGAAGCCGCGCAGGGCATCACGCTCACGGAAGGCTTCTACTGGGACCGGGACGATGAAAGCCGGGAATTCTCCCAGCGCTTCTTCGAGCGCACGCAGCGCATGCCGAACATGGTCCAGGCCGGAACCTACTCGACGGTGACGCAGTATCTGAAGGCCATCGACAAGGCCGGTACCGACGAGACGGAAGCCGTCGCCAAGATCCTGCACGAGATGCCGGTGGACGACGTCTTCGGGCGCGGCGGCAAGGTGCTGCCCAATGGGCGCATGGTCTACGACATGTATCTCATGGAGGTGAAGGCGCCCTCGGAAAGCACCAAGCCCTGGGATTATTACAAGGTACTGGCGACCATTCCGGGCGACCAGGCCTATCTCTCCGCTCAGGAGAGCGGCTGCCCCCTGGTCACGCAGTAGGCGCTCGGATGACGCAGCTGGATCGCGACGGGCCGCACGCGCCCGCCGGCGTCGGCGCGGCAGGGGAGGTGGTCCTGTCCTGCCGGGGCCTGCGCCGTGACTTCGGAGGGTTCACGGCCGTCAAGGACGTCGATCTCGACGTCCGCCACGGTGAGGTCCATGCCCTGATCGGTCCCAACGGGGCCGGCAAGACGACCGTCTTCAACCTGTTGACCAAGTTTCTGCAGCCAACGCGCGGCGAAATTCGCCTGGCGGGCGAGGACATCACCCGAACCCGCCCCGCCCGCGTGGCGCGGATGGGGCTGGTGCGCTCCTTCCAGATTTCGGCGACCTTTCCGCACCTGACCGTCCTCGACAATGTGAAGGTGGCGCTGCAGCGTCCGCAGGGCCTGGCCACGCAGTTCTGGCGGCCGCTCAGTGCGCTCGACGTCTTGAATCGGCGGGCGCTGGAGCTCCTGGACGAAGTCGGCCTCAGCGATGCGCGCGATGCGCTGGCGGCCGACCTGTCCTATGGCCGCAAGCGCGTGCTCGAAATCGCCACCACGCTGGCGCTGGAGCCGAAGGTGCTCCTGTTGGACGAGCCCATGGCCGGCATGGGGCAGGAGGATATCGGCACGGTTTCGGAACTGATCCGCACCGTCGGCCGGAGCCGCGCCGTCCTGATGGTGGAACACAATCTGAAGGTCGTGGCCAATCTGTGCCACCGCGTCACCGTGCTCCAGCGCGGCGAGATCCTGGCGGCCGGGGACTATGCCACCGTCGCCGCCGATCCGCGCGTGCGGACCGCCTATATGGGGAGCGAGGCATGAGCGCCGCCCTTTATGCCGGCAATGCGCAGGCGGCGGCCCGGCCGCTCCTGTCGGTGCGCGGCCTGAATGCCTGGTATGGCGAAAGCCATGCGCTGCACGGGGTGGACCTCGACATCGCCGCCGGCGAAACCGTCACCCTGATCGGGCGCAACGGCGTCGGCAAGACGACGACCCTGCGGGCGATCATGGGCATTTTGCGCAAGCGCACGGGCGAGATCCGGCTGGACGGGCGGGACATGATGCCCGTCCCGCTGCACCGCACCGCCCATCACGGGATCGGCTACGTGCCCGAGGAGCGCGGCATCTTCGCCTCCCTGACCGTGGAGGAAAACCTGACGCTGCCGCCGATGCTGGGCGCGGGCGGCATGAGCATAGAAGAAATCTACACGCTCTTTCCCAATCTGAAGGAGAGGCGCGGCTCCGGCGGCACGCAGCTTTCCGGCGGCGAGCAGCAGATGCTCGCCATTGCCCGCATGCTGCGTTCGGGCGTGCGGCTGCTTCTCCTGGACGAGCCGACGGAGGGGTTGGCGCCTGTCATCGTGGACCGGATCGGAGAGATCCTGGTGGAGTTGAAGAAGCGCGGCCTGACGGTGCTTCTGGTGGAGCAGAACTTCCGCTTCGCCGCCAAGGTGGCGGATCGCTTCTACCTCATGGACCATGGCCAGATGGTGGACAGCTTCGCCACGCGTGACCTGCCGGCCCACCGCGACCGGCTGGCCGAGGTCCTGGGAGTATAGGCGACATGACGATGATCTTCGGCATCCCCGTCCAGGCGCTCATGGGCCAGCTTCTCGTCGGCCTGATCAACGGCTCCTTCTATGCGATGCTGAGCCTGGGGCTCGCCATCATCTTCGGGCTCCTGCGCATCATCAACTTCGCCCATGGGGCGCAGTACATGCTGGGCGCCTTTGCGGGCTACCTGCTGCTGGCCTATGCCGGCATCGGCTTCTGGCCCGCGCTGATCCTGGCGCCGCTGATCGTCGGGCTGACCGGCGCGCTCCTGGAGCGCTTCGCCCTGTCGCGGCTCTACGATCTGGACCATCTCTATGGTCTGCTCTTCACCTTCGGGCTGGCGCTCGTCCTGGAAGGCACGTTCCGCTACTATTTCGGCGCGTCCGGGCAGCCCTATGCGCCGCCGCCGCAACTGGCGGGCGGGACGAATCTCGGTTTCATGTTCCTGCCGAACTATCGCGGCTTCATCGTTCTTGCATCGCTCGTCGTCTGCATCGCCACCTGGCTGCTGATCGAAAAGACCAAGCTCGGCGCCTACTTACGCGCCGCGACGGAAAACCCGACGCTGGTGCGGGCCTTCGGCGTCAACGTGCCGCTCCTCCTGACCTTCACCTACGGTCTGGGCGCGGCGCTGGCGGGACTGGCCGGCATCCTGGCGGCGCCGGTCTATCAGGTCAGCCCGCTGATGGGCTCCAACATCATCATCATCGTCTTCGCCGTGGTCGTGGTGGGGGGCATGGGCTCCATCGGCGGGGCCATCGTGACGGGTTATCTCCTCGGCCTGTGCGAGGGGTTGACCAAGGTCTTCTACCCGGAAGCCTCCAATATCGTGATCTTCGTCATCATGGCGGTGGTGCTGCTGGTGCGGCCGGCCGGCCTGTTCGGGAGGGCCTGACATGACGCACGCGGCATTGGCCATGAAACACGCTTCCGCCCGGCGCGCCACGCCACTCAAGCTTGCCCTCGTGGCCGCCGGCCTGGTGCTGCTCGTGGCGGCACCCTTCTGGCTCTACCCGATCTTCCTGATGAAGCTCCTGTGCTTCGCCCTCTTCGCGGCGGCCTTCAACCTTCTGCTCGGCTATACGGGCCTTCTGTCCTTTGGCCATGCGGCGTTCTTCGGCGGGGCGGCCTATGTGACGGCGCATACGGTGAAGGTCTGGGGCCTGCCGCCCGAACTCGGCATCCTGGCCGGCATGGCCGGTGCGGCGGTGCTCGGCCTCCTGATGGGCGGGCTCGCCATCCGGCGCCAGGGCATCTACTTCGCCATGATCACCCTGGCGCTGGCGCAGATGTTCTTCTTCTTCTGCCTCCAGGCGCCCTTCACCCACGGAGAGGACGGCATCCAGGCCGTGCCGCGCGGATGGCTCTTCGGGCTCATCGATCTGAACCAGGGGCTGAACATGTATTACTTCGTCCTGGCGGTCTTCCTGATCGGCATGTTCGCCATCCACCGCATCGTCCATTCGCCCTTCGGCATGATCCTGAAATCCATCCGCGAGAACGAGAACCGCGCCATCTCGCTCGGCTATTCCGTGTCCTCCTACAAGCTGGCTGCCTTTGTCATGTCGGCTACGCTGGCGGGCCTGGCCGGCGCGTTGAAGGCGCTGGTCTTCCAGTTCGCCACCCTGACCGACGTGGCGTGGCAGATGTCGGGCGAAGTCATCCTGATGACGCTGCTCGGCGGCATCGGCACCATGCTCGGACCCTTCGTGGGGGCCGCCCTCGTGGTGACGCTGCAGAATTACCTCGCCACCTCGGCCTTTCCCGTGACCATCATCACCGGCCTGATCTTCATGATCTGCGTGCTTCTGTTCCGCCGCGGCCTCGTGGGTGAGTTCCTCCACTCCCGCCTTGGGCGGCGCCTGTCCGCGCGGATGGACGACCGGGCGCCGAACCCCTGATCGCGGGCAGCTTTCGCGCCGTCCCGGTCGGGTGGGCGGCTGGCCGGCTGCAAGCGCGGATGATCGTTTCAATATGCCAGGAGTGAGCATGCCGCATTCCATCGCCTTCATCGGCCTCGGCAATATGGGATTGCCCATGGCGCTGAACCTCGTCGCAGCGGGGCACACTGTCACGGCCTTCGACCTGTCGCCCGATGCGACGGCGGGTGCTGCCGCGCGAGGGCTTGCCATTGCCTCGAGCGCCGTGGCGGCGGCGCGGGGGGCGCAGATCGTCATCACCATGCTGCCCGCCGGCCGCCATGTCGTGTCCGTCTGGACCGACCTCGTCCCGGCCAGTGGTGAGGGGACGCTCTTCATCGACTGCTCGACGATCGACGTCGACAGCGCCCGCGCCGCCCATGCCATCGCGCAGGCGCAGGGCCTCGTCTCGCTCGACGCGCCGGTCTCGGGCGGAACGGTCGGGGCGAGCGAGGCCACGCTGACCTTCATGTGTGGCGGGACAACGGAGGGGTTTGCCGCGGCCGAGCCGATCCTGGCGGCGATGGGGCGGCGCATCGTGCATTGCGGAGCCGGCGGCGCGGGCCAGGCGGCCAAGATCTGCAACAACATGATCCTCGGCATTTCCATGATCGGCGTGTGCGAGGCCTTCGTCCTGGCGGAGCGGTTGGGCCTGTCGCATCAGGCGCTCTTCGACGTCGCCTCCACGGCATCGGGGCAATGCTGGTCCCTGACCAGCTACTGCCCCGTGCCGGGGCCGGTTCCCGCAGCGCCTTCCAACCGGGACTACAGGCCGGGCTTTGCGGCCGGGCTGATGCTGAAGGATCTGACGCTGGCGCAGGACGCCGCCCGCTCCAGCGGGGCGCAAACGCCTCTGGGCAAGCATGCTCAGGCGCTTTACGCCGCCATGGATGCCGAGGGCCAGGGCGGCGTCGACTTTTCAGGCATCATCGAGCGGCTGCGCGCAGGCCGGGCCGGCTAGGCGCCCGGCTTGCGGTAGGCCACGCAATCGATCTCCACCTTGCAATCGACCATCATGGAGGATTGCACGCAGGCCCGTGCCGGCGGATGTTGCGTGAAGTACTGCGCATAGACGCCGTTGAAGCTCCAGAAGTCGCGCGGATCGTCCAGCCACACGCCGACCCGCACGACATCCTCGAGCCCGTAGCCGGCCTCGTTCAAAATGGCGATGACGTTTTCCATCGTCTTGTGCGTCTGTGCCACGATGCCGCCGCCGACGATTTCGCCGTTCTCCATCGCCACCTGGCCGGACACGTAGAGCCAGCCATCGGCCTCCACGGCGCGTGCGAAGGGAAGGGGCTGCCCACCGGCGCCTTTGGATCCCGTGCCGTAACGCTTGATCGTCATGGTTCGTCCTTTCCATCGCGGCCGGCAGCGGCCGCCATTTTTGCGTTGCGCGGGCAATCTATCGTTCGTGCGCGGCAAGGGATACCGGCCACCATGGATTGACCCGGCCCCCGCATCTGGGACAGGTTCAACGCCAAGAGGCAGGACAAGGGCAGGAAGCATGGCACAGCCGATCGAAACCCCCGCCGTGATCGTCGATCTGGCGGTGGCGCTCGCCAATATCCGCAAGTTCCAGGCGGTGGCGGACCGCGAGGGCCTGGCCGCCCGGCCGCATATCAAGACCCATAAGCTGCCTTGGCTGGCCGCGCGGCAGATCGAGGCCGGGGCCGTGGGCATCACCTGCCAGAAGGTCTCGGAAGCGCTGGCCATGGTAAAGGGCGCGCCCGAGATCCGCGACGTGCTTTTGACCTACAACATACTGGGCGCGCAGAAGATCGACGGGCTCAAGGAACTGGCCGCCCGGGTGCGCCTGTCGGTCGTGGCCGACAGCGCCGCCGTCGCCGACGGGCTTGCGGCGGCTTTTACGTCCGCGCCCGAACCGCTGACCGTCCTGGTGGAATGCGACACGGGCGGCCAGCGCTGCGGCGTGCAGACGCCGGAGGCCGCGCGCGCGCTGGCCCTGCACATCGCCGGACTCAAGGGCCTGCGCTTTGGCGGGCTGATGACCTATCCACCGGCCGGCGGCGCGGCCGGCGCGGCGGCGTTCCTGGCGCAGGCGCGCGGCCTGATCGAAGCGGCCGGGCTCGACGTTCCGACGGTGACGAGCGGCGGCACCCCGGACATATGGTCGGCTGAGACCGCCGGCGTCATCACCGAGTATCGCCCCGGCACCTACGTCTATAACGACCGCTCGCTCATGGCGCGCGGCGTGGCGCAGGAGGGGGATTGCGCGCTGCGGGTCGAGGCGACGGTCGTGTCCGTGCCGACGCCGCACCGCGCCATCATCGACGCGGGATCGAAAGTGCTGACATCCGACCTCCTGGGCCTGGTCGGTCACGGGGCGGTCGTCGGTCGGCCGGACATCCTCATCGACCAGTTGTCCGAGGAGCACGGCCGGCTGGTCAGCGAAGGGCCGATCGGCCTGACGGTGGGAGACCGCGTGTCGATCATCCCCAACCACGCCTGCGTGGTGACCAACATGGTCGATGCCGTGCATGTCCGGCATGAGGATGGGCATATGGAGCTCTGGCCCGTCGCCGCCCGCGGCAAGGTCCTGTAGCCGACGCCGCCTCAGCGTGCCGAGGCGGCCCCGTCGGAGGCCGCGGCGCGAAGCCGACCGGGCGACACGCCCACGATGCGCTTGAAGGCGCGGCTGAACGAGGCTTCCGATTCGTAGCCCAGCCTGTCGGCCGCCGCGGCGACGCGGATGCCGTCCCGCTGCAGCCACTGCCGCGCCTCGTACATGCGCACCCGCGCCACGTATCGGGCCGGCGTCTCGCCGACGATCCGCGCGAAGCGCTCGGCAAAGCCGGAGCGCGATGCACCCATCAGCCCGGCCATCCGCGCCAGGCTCCACTCCGCCTCCGGGTTGCGGTGGATGGCTGCCAGGACGCGGCCAATATCCGGGTTGCGCACGGCCGCGATCCACCCCGTGGCGTCCGCACACCCGTTTTCCACAAAGGAGCGGATGATCAGCGCCGCCAGCACATCGGCAAGCCTGGCCAGGATGCCGGCCGCACCGACGCGCTCCAGCGACAGTTCCTGCGCCATGGCCTCGATGAGCGAGGGCACGGCCGCATCCCGGCCGTCGCCGCCATGCGCCAGGGCACAGCTGCGCATGACGTCGGGCATCAGGCGCAGCAGCGGATGGGACGCATCGATGTTGAAGCGCAGGAGCCCGGTGAAGATGATGGGGCCACCCTTGCAGGCGCCGCAATCGAGATCGAAAACGCCATCGCAGAGTCTGGTTCCGGCGGCGGCCTCGAAGGGGAGCAACGCTTCGTCAGGGCTGCTGGCGAGGGCATGCGCCTCTCCCCGCGGCAGGAAGACCCCGGTTCCGTCCGGGATTTCGACCCAGGCACCACCGGGCTCCCGCAGCCAGCAATCGGCCCCGGAGACGACATGCAGCCGCGCCATCCCGCCATCGGCGAAGCTGCGGCCGAAGCGCGTGTCCATCTGGCAGCGCTTGTAGGTCACGCCCTCCAGGCGCAGGCCGCGCAGCATATCGCTGAGCGGATCGATCGTGGAGGTGTCGGGATTGGACGATTGGTCAAGCATGTTGGATAAACTAGCATTCAAAGTCCAGGACGTCACCCCTAACGTCCGGCTCCTATTCAATGCGGAGTCCTCCCATGACATCCTTAACGCAGATCGCAGACGGTGACGAAAGGCCGGCGGCCTGGGCTGCCGTCATATCCCTGGCGCTCGGCGTCTTCGGGCTGGTAACGGCCGAGTTCCTGCCGGTCAGCCTCCTGACGCCCATGGCGGCCGACCTCGGTGTATCGTCCGGAACCGCCGGCCAGGCCATCACCGCGACCGCGCTGGTGGCCATGCTGGCCGGCCCCGGAATCGTCATCGGCACGCGGCGCATGGACCGGCGGCGCGTGGTCATCGGCCTGACGCTGCTGCTCGCCCTGTCGAACATCCTGTCGGCAACGGCACAGAGCTACGGCATCCTCCTCCTGGCGCGCATGGCGCTGGGCCTTGCGCTCGGTGGCTTCTGGGCCCTGTCGGCCGCCCTCGCCATGCGCCTTGTCCCCATGCACCAGCTCGCCCGCGCCATGGCGATCATCCTGACCGGTGTGTCGGTGGCGACGGTCTGTGCCGCGCCGCTCGGCGCGGCCATCGGTGCGGCCTGGGGCTGGCGCGCCGCATTCATGGCAGCCGGCGCCGTCGGCCTGGTCGCCCTGGCGGTGCAGGTGGCGACCCTGCCGACGCTGCCGCCTGCGGGCGCGCCGGGGTTGCGGGTCATGTTCGGACTGACGCGGCGCCTGCGGGTGCGGCTGGCGCTGCTGACGGTGGTTCTGGCCATATCGGGCCATTTCGCCGGCTTCACCTATATCCGGGCCTATCTGGAAGCGGTGCCGCGCATGTCGGTCGAGACGATCTCTTTCGTCCTCCTGGCCTTCGGCATTGGCGGCTTTCTCGGCAACCTCCTTGGCGGCGCCGGCGCCAGCCGCAGCGCGGCCCGCACCGCGGGCACGGCCGCCTTCGCCATCGCCATCACGGCCTTCGGGCTCGTTACCCTCGGCGCCTCGGTGCCCGTGGCGGCCGGCCTGACGGCATTGTGGGGCATGGCCTTCGGCGCGCTTCCGGTCTCGCTCCAGACCTATATGACGCGGGCGGCGCCGGACGAGGCGGAAAGCGCCGGGGCGTTGCTCGTCTCCGCCTTCCAGATCGCCATCGCGCTCGGCGCCGTGGCGGGCGGCCTCCTGACGGACGGGCTGGGTCCGCAAGGCGCCATACTCCTGGCCGGGGCGGCGACCTTCCTGGGCGGCATCACCATGTTCGGCCCCGGCCGGCTGCGCGAAGCGGTGGCCTGACCGTCAGGCCGCCTGCGCGCTGATGGCCAGGCCGACCACGATGAAGGCCAGGCCCGCCATGCGCATGCCGGAGACGGTCTCATATTGCAGGGACGCGCTGACGGCGGTCAGCGCGACCATGGCGATGGCAGTGACCGCCGTATAGGTCAGGCTCAGCGAATAGGTCCGCACGGCCACGACGAAGGCCGATACGAGGACGAGGGCGCTGACGCCGGACACCCAGGCCCAGGGTGTCGTCAGAAGGCTGACGATGAGCGTGCCGACACTCGACGGGTCGACGGCCTTGCCGGTCTGGCGCAGGCACAGGTTCAGGATCACATTGGCCGCGGCGGCAATGAAGATAAGGGTCCAGTGGGTCATCGCGATATGCCTATCGGGCGGCCTGCCGCTGGCCGCCGCTCATACGGCGCCATATGGCAGTGAGGGAAAGGGCGGCCAGCATGGCGATGAAGCCGACGCTCGGCATGTGATAGCGGTCTTCCACGACGATGATGGCGTGAAGGGCCGTGAAGTAGGCCCAGCCGGCAAGGGCCGGATGGGCCAGTCCGAGAAGGCCCTGTTCCAGGGCCAGAAGGACGATGCCGCAGAGCGCCAGCCCGAGCGTGACGAACCAGTAGCCGTTGGAGACGATCTTCAGCGCCACCGAGCCGGCATGGCCGAGGATCCGCTCGATCGAGATGCCGTTCCACCAGACGCCGATCGTCTCGCGGTTGTGGAGCTTGACCGCCTTCACGAGCGAATTGGTGATGAAGGCCACCTTGTTCTCGGCAACATAGGCCTTGGCTTCACGGGACAGGGCATGGGCGCGCTCGGTTTCGCTCATCGCCTTGGACCATTCCGGCATGTCCATGTAGCCGCCATTGGACTGCGGATTGTTCCCCATCCAGAAGTTCGGGCCGAAATTGGTAGAGACGAGAACCGGCTCCCCGAAGACCAGATAGTTGCGGTAGGTCCAGGGGGACACGCAAACCAGGATGATGGCGACGACGCCGATCGTCCGTGCCACGGGGCGCAGGAACTGCCGCTCCCGGATCATGTCGGCCAGTGCCATGGCCGCCGGAAACAGCAGGATGACGGGACGCACGTAACAGGCCGCGCCCCAGATCACGCCGCAGGCCAGAAGGTTCAGAAGCGCGTTGCCGGAGCGGCGCGTCCAGAACCAGAGACCGCCCATGGTCAGGCCGAGGAAGAACAATTCGCTCGACAGGATGGTCGTGAAAAGGATGAGGTTCGGCCATACCGCCATGATCGCCGCAGCGACGAGGCCGTTCGGATGCCCGAACCAGCGATTGCCGAGGCTGTAGGCCACCAGGATCGAAACGAGGCTCGCCAGGATGTTCAGCCCGATGACGCCCGCATGGCTTTGCCCGAACAGGAGATAGGTGCCTGCGGCGATGGCCGAGGTGCCGACGGCCCAGAAGGCGCCGGGCTCGTCCGGCGTCCAGCCATAGACGCCGTGTTCGGCGATATTGCGCGCGAAGGTTTCGTAGGCGACGCTGTCGGACACCGGATCGAGCGGAATGAGCGCCGCCCAGGCCAGCCGCAGCATGAGCGCGACGGTGAGGATGCACCAGAGCGCGCCGCGCGTCGACAATGCGAAGCTGCGGGACGAGCCGCGCAGGGCCAGTTGGGTTTCCATGCTCACCATCCCCGTGCCGCTGCCGCCACGACGGCCAGGACCAGCGCCCCCGACAGGAGGCTGATCCGGTCATGCATGGCGAAGACGATCGGATCGTCGTTCATGTAGCCGCGATCGGTCATGACGGCCATGCGCGACAACCAGTAGAAGAGGATCGGACAGGCCAGCCACAGGATCTCGGGGCGGGCATAGAGCGCGTCGATGTCGCTGCTCGAAATATAGAGCGCCAGCACCATGACCGAAGCCTGGCCGGCGCTGACCGCCATGGAGCGCAGCACCGGAAGATCGATGGTGAAATAGCCACGCCCCGCTACGGCCGGACGGTCTGCCTTCAACTGGTCGACCAGCTCGGCCTGCCGCTTGATGGCGGCGAGCGAGAAGAAGAAGAACATGGAAAAGGCCATCAGCCAGGGCGACAGGAAGATGCCCGTCGCGGCCGATCCGGCCAGGATGCGCACCGTGTAGAGGCCGGCCAGAGCCACCACGTCGACCAGGAGCTTGCGCTTCAGCCAGAAGGAGTAGGCGCATGTCGCCACGAAATAGAGGCCGAGCACGGCCATGAAGGCAGGCGGCGCGAAGAGAAAGGCGATCCCCAGCGCGGCGACGAGCAGAAGCCCAGCCATGGCGATGCCATGGGTGATGGGGATTGCGCCCGAGGCGAAGGGACGGTTGCGCTTGCGCGGATGCGCGCGATCGGCCTTCAGATCGACGAGGTCGTTCAACACATAGACGCCGGACGCCGTCAGGCTGAAGGCGACAAGTGCCGCCAGGGCTGCGCCGAGGGTGTGGAACTGGTGCGAGGCGAGGACCGGCAGAAGCACCAGGACGTTCTTGGACCATTGGTGCGGGCGCAGTGCCTTGACATAGGCCTTGGCGCGCGCCGCCGACTTCGAACCAAGCTCCTCGATATCGATGTCGAGGCTGCGGGCGGCGCGCAGAAGGGCGGAGGTGGCATGCACCGCGATGGCCCGGCGGGCGCGTGCCCAGACTTCGAGGTCGGCGCGCGAATCTCCCACATAGTCGAACCCACGCTCGCCATAGCGCGCCACCAGATAGTCCGCCTTGGCGCCGCCGCGCAGATTGATCTCTCGCCCGCCGACGCCGCCGGTTCCCACGGCTTCGTCGAACAGGCCAAGATAGTCGGCCACGGCCTCCACCTGGCGGTGATCGGCGGCGGAGACGAGGACGGTGCGCCGTCCCTCGGCGCGGGCTTGGCGCACATAGGCCAGGACATCCTCGTCATAGGGGAGCGAGTCGGCCGGGATGATGGTCTGCGCCGCGACATTGCGCTTGAAGGCGGCCTTGCCGGCGCGCAGCCAGGCCATCAGTCGCACCAGGCGGAAGGGGTTGGCGGCCACCGCGGAAAGGAGTGCCTCGTGCAACGTATCGGTCCGGCAGAGCGTCCCGTCGAGGTCGATCACGAGGACAGGGGAGGGCGTGTTCGCGACGCTCATGAACCACCTGTTCTGAAAATGGCGCCCTTCTACGGGGCGCGGGCTGTTGAAAATGAAACCGTGCTCAAAAATCGTCGTCATGGACCGGGCCGGCAAAAGGCCGGCACGGGCATCAGTCGGTCAGGCCGGAGCCCTGATATCCGGTCAGCACCCGCCAGACCGTGTCCTGCATGAAGGCCGCCAGCTCGGGGCTCGGCGGAGAGTCCTGGCCGACATCGGCCGGCAGGCCCCTCGGATCCCGCCCGTAGATCATCGCGTAATGGGCGAGGGAGATGTAATAGGCCCCGAGATCGTTGATATGGATGTCGTCGAGGAACAGGGCCGAGATATCGCTGACGCCCGGCGCCTTGCCGGCTTCGATCGCGTCGTAGAGTTCGGCAAAGAGCAGCGGGCCGGGGATCATCTGCACCTTCGGCATGCCTTGCGGCCGGTGCAGGTTCACATAGCGCTCGATGGCTTCCCAGCGGGCCCATTCCAGCGGCATGCGCTGGCGGAAGGGGATATGGCCTTCGACATCCTTGTAGGGGTTGTCGTAATTCGGCCCGCTCGTGATCTGGACCCAGGTGGCGTAGAGCATGGTTTCCGCGCCATTGCCGCCACGCCCGTTCTTCCAGGCGTTCTCGGCCCAGCGAAGGGCCTCCCGGTCGGAATTGTGCCAGGGCATGGTGCCCGACAGGGAAACGCGCTCGGTCAGGACGAGAAGGTCGTAATCGGCGATCTGCGTCCGGGCGTTGGGCAATGGCGTCGTGTCATGCGCCCAGCGCCAGTCCATCGTGCTGCCGGGTATGGTCGAACGGGCGATCGTGACACGGCCGCCACCCCCTGCCGCGACCAGGCGCTCCAGCATGGGCGGGATCGGGTCGGTCAGGCTGTGGCCGGATTGGATGACACGGGTCGAGAAGTCGCGGGAGACCGCCTGCGCACCCGCCGGCCCGAACATCAGGAGCGCAAGGCCGAGCGCGGCCGACAGGCGCGCGAAAGGCCAGGTCCGGCCTGGGCCGGTCCGGTGCCTCTTCGAGCTTATCTGTCGTCGTGCCATGTCGCCGTGCTCCGTATTGGTGAAGATCGGCTCGAATACAGACTTTTGGGGGGTGTGGATCAATTCAGCCCATGGGCGATCGGCATCCGTCTTCGGGCGTAGGCGGATGCCATCCGGGGGGGGCGGTCGGCCGGGTATCAAGGAGCGGATTCAGCCACCGGCATCGACCGGATGAGATCGCTCGTCCTGGCGCGCTCCGACAGGGCACAGAGTGCGACGATCATCACCGCGACGGCCGCGGCCGCCTGCACCACCCGAAGTTTCAGATCGTCCATGCGCTCATCCTCTCGGCGCAACCAGACAAGCATGCGTTGCTGCAGTGCACAAGAAGCGGTATTGCAAGGCGCCCAAGAAAATGCCCGGCGCGGTTGTCCCGGCCGGGCGAAATGGGGATCACGTGGCAGGCCGGTTCGGACGGCGGGCGACGCTTCCGGGATGGGGAGTAGCGCCATTCTGCGACAGGGACATGACGGCTGACGGATCCGCGCCGTCGCATGGGTCTTCCGATGCGGCCAACCCCAAGTCTATGCTGCGCCGCCGGGCCGATCTTGGCGGACCGTCCGAATCGACGTGGAGGATGCATGGCAGAGTTCAAAGTGGCGCTCATTCCCGGAGATGGGATCGGCGAGGACGTGACCGCATGGGCCTTCGACATCGCCCGTACGGCGGCGTCCAGGCACGGGGCCGAGCTGACGGGCGTCGTGTTTCCCTGGTCCTGCCGCTTTTACAAGGAAACGGGCGCCATGATGCCGCCGGACGGTATCGAGACGCTACGGGCCTTCGACGCGATCCTGCTCGGGGCGGTCGGCTGGCCGGACGCGGTGCCCGACGCCGTGTCGCTGCATGGCCTGCTCCTGCCCATTCGCAAAGCCTTCGTGCAATATGCCAATATGCGGCCGCACCGCCTGCTGCCGGGGGTCACGGGGCCGTTGCGCAGCGAAGGATTCGACATTCTCTGCATCCGCGAAAACACGGAAGGGGAGTATTCGGGTGCCGGCGGGCGCGTTCACCAGGGGACCGCCGCCGAGGTCGCGGTGGAGACGGCCATCTTCACCCGGGCGGGCGTCGAGCGCATCCTGCGCTTCGCCTTCGATATGGCGCGGACACGCCGGGGCATCCTCGCCTCCGTGACCAAGTCGAACGCGCAAAAGCATTCCATGGTGTTCTGGGACGACATCACGCGCATCGTGGCCCGGGACTATCCCGATGTCGCCGTGTCGCACTACCATATCGATGCCATGGCGGCGCGGATGGTCATGGCGCCGGAAAGCCTGGACGTGGTGGTGGCCTCGAACCTCTTCGGCGACATCCTGACCGATCTCGGCGCCGCTATACAGGGCGGGCTCGGCTTCGCGGCCTCGGCCAACATCAATCCCGACCGCAGCGCGCCGTCCATGTTCGAACCCGTCCATGGATCGGCCCCCGACATCGCCCATCTGGGCATCGCCAATCCCATCGCCGCGATCTGGTCCGCCGCGATGATGCTGGACCATCTGGGGCAAAGCGAGGCCGCAGCCGCCGTCATGGCCGCCATCGAGGCCACCACGGCCCGGGGCATCGGAACCGTTCCCGGACGCGACCGGACCGAGACGATCGGCCAGGCGATCCTCGACGCGCTCGGCTAATGCCGGGCGCGGGACCTGGGCGTGGGCCGGCAGGCGCTGCGTTCAGGCCGCATCGTCGAGCCAGCGACGCAGGGCGTCGTTGACCCGGGCTTGCCAGCCGGGCCCGGACGAGCGGAGCCTGGCGACGAGGTCGTCGTCCAGCCGGATCGAGATGGGCGTCTTGGTCCTGGCCGGTCCGCGCTTGCGCAGGATGGCATGGTGTATATCCGGGAACGCCTCGGAGAACATGGCGGCCTGGGACTGCTGGTCATCGGTCGCTTCCGAACCGTCCACCGCCTCCCAATCCTGCCGGGTATAGCCGTACTCGGCGGCATGCTTCGGGTCGTAGGGCCTGGTGCTCATCGCAGCTTCCTTCTCCTTGCGCGACGCCGCGCGCGCTCTTTGCCGCTTGGGTCCGGCACAGAGGATTTCGCAACCCGTATACACGAGTTTTCGACCGGCTCCGCAATGGATGTGTAGACGGGTTGCGACATCGAAGGGCTTTTGGCTCACTGCGGGCGCAGGGAGCGGCTGTGTCGTCACGCACCCGGCAGGGCCGCGGCGCGCCTCGCGTCAGCTCGCGCCGCCAGGGCCGTGGATCGGGCGCCAGCCGGCGTCGCGGGCCTCGCGCTCGGAGCAGAACCAGCGCTCGCCGCGGGACGTGTCGATGCGCACGCTGTCGTAAGCGGCAGAACCCGGCATATGATAGATGCGCGCGCGCTGGCCGATATTGCCCTTGATGCGGCAGGTGCCCTCGACCGCGATGACGGGGTCGCCCCTTCCGGCCGGCATGCGTTTGCCGCGCCGCCACTCCTCTGGCGTGACGAAGCGGCCTTCCCACAGGCCGGCCTTGTCGCGGCGTGCCGCCTGTTCCTGCCGGGCATAGGCGCCACGGCTGTAGCGCCGGTAATCGACCGCCCATCCGGACCGGACCATGGCAGCGTTCACCTCGACCCTGTCGCGGGTGCTGCACCGTGCGACGATGCGGCCGTAACGGTCCATGTCTTCCTGCCGGCAGACGACGCGGCCATTGCGCCCGATCAGTCCCGCCAGCGCCTGCGCGGCCTTCGCACCGCACAGATAGGTCTGGCCGGCGGCATTCGTGCAGCTTTGCTTGCCTTCCGGCGCGTCGATTCCGTGCAGCCGCACCCTCTGCGCCACGCCCTCCAGGGCGAGTGTGTCGCCATCGACGACGCTTGCGCGGCCGGACACGATGCGCTCCTGCGACACGGCAGGACCACAGACGGAGGCGAGAATCAAAAGGGCGGCAAAGGCTTTGAACATCATTGCGGACGGGTAGCGCAAATCCGATCAGAATTAAACTAAAGGTTTGATGAATGCGTGAACTTACCCACCAGAAAGTGTGGATGCCTGCGCATGCTGCACTTGCGAAAAAGTATGAGTCATGGGTGATGTGATTTCGTTCCCGGCTGGGTGGGCGAGATGATGTGCGTCGACTGCCCGGTGCGGCCATCATCCAGAAATCGCAAAGAGTTTATGGGGTTTACGGTCACCACCGAAGCGGCCCCACTGCTCCACCAGGCCTGCATCTGAGGGACTTGCGCAGGTCACGACCACAATCACCCGACGAAAACGTCAAAAAACTATCATCAATCGGCGATTTGTGATGTGGAACGGTGGCCTGCCGGGCTCCTATCGTCTGCGCAATGCGTTGCCTGGGCCGGTTGAGGAGCCGGTCCCGCGCCGTCAAAGGCGCAGGACGCGCAGTGGGAGAGCCGCCGAATGCAACCCGATCTGGAGCTTGTGCATATCCGCAAGGGCGAGTCCTTCGCCGCCTGGATGCATGGCTATCCGTTCCGCACGGTGCGCTGGCACTATCATCCCGAATACGAGATCCACATGATCGCGGCCACGACGGGCCGTTTCTACATTGGCGACTTCGTGGGCGATTTCGAGCCCGGGCAGTTGATCATGACGGGGCCGAACCTGCCGCAGAACTGGATCAGCGACGTGCCGGCCGGCGAAGCGGTGCCGGCGCGCTCCATGGTGATCCAGTTTCCGGAAGAGTTCATCGAAAGCGCCTGCGGCGCCATCGCCGAGATGCAGGCCATCCGGCCGCTTCTCGAGCGCAGCCGCCGCGGCCTTCTGTTCGACAGGGGCACCAGCCGGGCGGTGCATCCCTTGATGGAGCGGCTGATCGAGGCGCAGGGTCTGCGCCGCGTCGCCCTGTTCTGGGAAATCCTGGACCGGCTCGCCGCCGGCGAGCACGAGGTGCTGGCAAGCCTGAGCTTCGAGCTCGACATGACCCGCACGGACGATAGCGGCATCAACCGCGCCATCGCCTATCTGCGCGAGCACATCACCGAGCGGATCGAAGAGGCCGAGCTGGCCGCCCTGGTGGGGCAGAGCCCGAGCGCCTTTTCCAGAGCCTTCAAGCGGCATACGGGCCAGACCCTTGTGCGCTACCGCAACCAGCTTCGGATCGACCTGGCCTGCCAGATGCTCGTCACCGATCCGCAGGTCAAGATCGCCGCCGTCTGCTACGAGGTCGGGTTTTCCAACCTGTCCAACTTCAACCGGCATTTCCTGAACCTGAAGGGCATGTCGCCGGCGCGCTTCCGCGCGACCTTCGCGGCCAATCGCGAACTGGCCATGTCCGACTGACCCCGATCCGGGCCCGCCCTCACGCGCGGGACCGCCAACCCATTCCGCCACGGCCGGTCCGGTCGCGGTGCGAATATGTCCGTATAACCCCTCTGGGAGGATAGAATGCTCGCCAAGACCCTCTTCGCTACGTCCATGACGGCGCTTGCGCTGATCGCATCGCCGGCTTTGGCGCAGGACGCGCCGCTCAAGATCGGCATGACGTTCCAGGAACTGAACAATCCCTACTTCGTCTCCATGCAGGAAGCGCTGAACGAGGCTGCCGCGAGCTTGGGCGCGACTGTCGTGGTGACGGATGCCGGCCACGATGTCGCCAAGCAGATTTCCGACGTCGAGGACATGCTGCAGCAGGGCATCGACATCCTGCTCCTCAACCCGACCGACAGCGCGGGCATCGAAGCGGCCGTCCACGCCGCCAAGGCGCAGGACGTCATCGTGGTGGCGGTCGACGCCAACGCCAACGGCCCGGTCGACACCTTCGTCGGCTCCAAGAACCGCGACGCCGGCTACATGTCCTGCAAGTATCTGGGCGAGTCGCTGAACGGCCAGGGTGAGGTCGCGATCCTGGACGGCATCCCGGTCGTGCCGATCCTGCAGCGCGTGGAAGGCTGCAAGGCCGCGCTGGAAGAGTTCGAGGGCATCAAGCTCGTGACGACGCAGAACGGCCGTCAGGACCGCTCCGTCGCGCTCGGCGTGGTCGAGAACATGATCCAGTCCAACCCGAACCTGGCCGGCATCTTCTCGGTCAATGACGGCGGCGCCATGGGTGCCCTGGCCGCCATCCAGGGTTCGGGCCGCGACATCAAGCTGACCTCCGTCGACGGTGCGCCGGAAGCGGTGCAGGCGATCGCGGAAGGCGGGCCCTTCATCGAGACGACGGCGCAGTTCCCGCGCGATCAGGTCCGCGTGGGCCTGGCCATGGCGCTGGCCCAGAAGTGGGGTGCCCGCGTCGTCCCGAAGGAAGTGCCGATCGACGTCATGGTCGTCGATTCCAAGAACGCGGCCGACTTCAGCTGGTAATATCAATGCCCCCCGCGAGCTTTCGCGGGGGGCTTTCCGCTAGGAGGATTCGACATGCTGGAACTGCGCGGGATCCGGAAGAGCTTCGGTAAGATCGAGGTTCTGCACGGTATCGACCTGACGGTGCGCGCGGGCGAAATTCACGCTCTCCTGGGCGAGAACGGCGCCGGCAAATCGACCCTGATGAAGATTCTGTGCGGCATCGTCCAGCCGAGCGCGGGGACCATCCGCATCGACGGGCAGGAGCGCAGCTTCGCCGATTACGACGAGGCCATCGCCGCCGGCATCGGCATCGTCTTCCAGGAATTCAGCCTCATTCCCTATCTCGACGCGGTGGAGAACATGTTCCTGGCGCGCGAGGTCAAGGGCCCGCTCGGGCTGCTCGATCGCAAGGCCATGCGCAAGCGCGCGGCCGAGATCATGCAGCGGCTCGGCATCGACGTGCCCTTGAGCGTTCCGGTGAACCGGCTGTCCGTGGCGCAACAGCAATTCGTGGAGATCGCCAAGGCGCTGTCCCTGGATGCGCGGATCCTCGTCCTCGACGAGCCGACCGCCACCTTGACGCCGTCGGAAGTCGAGCACCTCTTCAAGGTCATGCGGGAATTGCGGCGGCAGAACGTCGCTATCGTCTTCATCTCGCATCACCTGGAAGAGATCTTCGAGATCTGCGACCGGATCACCGTCCTGCGCGACGGCGACTTCGTGGGCGCCTGCGCCGTGTCCGAGATCGACAATGACCGCCTCGTCGAGATGATGGTGGGCCGCAAGCTGGAAAGCAATTTTCCGCCCAAGCCCCCGCGGCCCGCCGATGCCCCGCTCATGATCGAGGTGGAGGCGATCCAGCTGCGCAAGGGCGCGCCAGTCTCCCGCTTCGATCTGCGGGAGGGCGAGATCCTCGGCTTTGCGGGCCTGGTCGGTTCGGGGCGGACGGAAACCGTCCTTGCCATGCTGGGCGCGCATTCGGCCGTGCGCTGCGAGGTGAAGGTGGGCGGCAAGCCGACGCGCTTCTCAGGCCCGGATGTGGCTTTGGCGCAAGGGATCGGGCTTCTGCCGGAAAGCCGCAAGGAGCAGGGGCTCATCACCAGCTTCTCGATCCTGCAGAATATTTCGCTCAACAATTACCGCAAGTACCGCAAGGGCCACTGGTTCCTGGACCTCAAGAAGGAGCGGGCCTCCACGCAGGCTGCCATGGAGCAGGTCCGCGTGAAGGCGCAGGGGCCCGATGCGCGCGTCGATACGCTGTCGGGCGGCAACCAGCAGAAGGTCGTCATCGCCCGGTGGATGAACCACCAGATGAAGGTGCTGATCTTCGACGAGCCGACGCGCGGCATCGATGTCGGCGCCAAGGCCGAAATCTACGCGCTGATGCGCGCGTTCACTGAGGCAGGCCACGCGATCATCATGGTCTCGTCGGAACTGCCGGAAATCGTCGGCATGTCCGATCGGGTCTGCGTCTTCCGCTCCGGCGGGATCGTGGCGACGGTCGAAGGCGATGCCATCAATTCGGAAGTCATCATGACCCACGCGACAACAGGGAGGGTCGACAATGTCGCCTGACGCCACCACCGCCACGGCCGGCCGCACGGCGGGCTTGCGCAACCTCCTGCATTCGCCGCTGACCCTGCCGCTCGTCGGACTGATCGTCGTTTCCTGCCTCATGGGCCTGGCGAGCGACAATTTCTTCAGCATCAGCAACATCTTCAACGTGCTGCGGCAGGTGTCGATCGTCGCCATCCTGGCGGTGGGCATGACCTTCGTCATCCTGACGGGCGGCATCGACCTGTCGGTCGGCGCCGTTATGGCCCTTGCGGGGACCATCGCCGCCGGGCTGATCGTCAATTCCGGCCTGCCGGGCGGCGTCGCGCTGGCGGCGGGCCTTGCGCTCGGCCTCGGCATCGGCCTTGCCAACGGTGCGCTCGTGGCCTGGGGCCGCATGCCGGCCATCATCGTCACGCTGGCGACCATGGGCATGGCCCGGGGCCTGGCGCTCATCTATTCGGGCGGCTACCCGGTCAGCGGCATTCCGAGCTGGATCTCCTGGTTCGGCGTGGGGCGCGTGGGCATGGTGCCGGTTCCGGTCATCATCATGCTGGTGGTCTATGCTCTGGCCTGGGTGCTCCTGCAGCGCACGGCCTTCGGGCGCCACGTCTATGCGCTGGGCGGCAACGAGCTTGCCGCGCAGCTGTCCGGCGTCAAGACGCGGCGGATCAAGCTTGCCGTCTACGGCATTTCCGGCCTGACGGCGGCCATCGCCGCGCTGATCCTGACCGGGCGCCTCATGAGCGGACAGCCCAATGCGGGTGTCGGCTTCGAACTGGACGCCATCGCCGCCGTGGTGCTGGGCGGGACCGCCATCGCCGGCGGCCGCGGCCTGATCCTCGGCACGCTGATCGGGGCGATCCTGCTCGGCATTCTGAACAACGGCCTGAACCTCATGGGTATCAACCCGTATCTCCAGGACGTCATCAAGGGCGGCATCATCCTGCTCGCCATCTATATCGGCCGCGAATGGCGCTGAGCCACGCGCCCGGCACGACCAACACTCAGGAGCATGAACATGGCTGAATCTCTCGACGGCAAGATCGCCGTCATTACCGGCGCGGCTTCGGGCATCGGCCTCGCCACGACGGAGGCGCTGCTGGCAGAGGGCGCCACGGTGGTGATGGTCGACTGGAACGAGGCGAGCCTGAACGAACTGGCCGGCCGCCTCGGCGAGAAGGCGATCCCGCAGGTGACCAACCTCCTGGATGCGCAAAGCTGCGCGGCGATGATCCCGCAGATCCTGGAGAAGGTCGATCATATCGACATTCTCTACTGCAATGCGGGCACCTATATCGGCGGCGACATCACCGAGACGACGTCCGAGGCCATCGACAAGATGCTGAACCTCAACGTCAACGCCGTCATCAAGAACGTGCATGACGTCGTGCCGCACATGACTGCGCGCAAGACGGGCGACATCATCGTCACCTGCTCGGTGGCCGGCCATTACCCGACCTATTGGGAGCCGGTCTACGCCTCGTCCAAATGGGCCGTCACCTGCTTCGTGCAGACCATGCGCCGGCAGATGATCCCGCATGGCGTGCGCGTGGGCCAGGTTTCACCGGGCCCCGTCGTGTCGGCGCTGCTCGCCGACTGGCCGGAGGAGAACCTGCGCAAGGCCAAGGAATCCGGCAGCCTGATCGACCCGAGCGAAGTGGCCGACGCGGTCGTCTACATGCTGACCCGCAAGCGCACGGTCACCATCCGCGACATGCTGGTCCTGCCGACCAATTTCGACCGGGTCTGACCTTCGGGTCCGGGCGGAGCCATTCCGGCTCCGCCCGTTCGGATTTCTGCTGACGGAGCACATCATATGCAGTTCACGGGCAAGCGCATCATCGTGACCGGTGCCGGTAAGGGCATCGGCCGCGCCACGGCCACGCTCCTGGCCGGGCGCGGCGCCGAGATCGTCGCCCTGGCGCGGACCGCGGCGGACCTCGACAGCCTGCGGGCGGATATCGGCGGCCAGTCCATCCAGGTGGATCTGTCCGACGTGGCCGCCACGCGCGCGGCCATCCGGCAGGCTGGGACCTGCGACCATCTCGTCAACAGCGCCGGGACGAACGTCCTGGAAAGCGTGCTCGAGATGACGCAAGACGGTTACGAGACGGTGCTCGGCATCAATCTGCGCGGCGCGCTGATCGCCTGCCAGGAGTTCGCCCGCATGCGGGTGGAGGCCGGGGGCGGCGGCGCCATCGTCAACATCACGTCGATTGCGGGCCATCGCGGCTTCGTCAACCATCTGGCCTATGCCGCGTCCAAGGCCGGGCTGGAGGGGGCGACGCGCGTCCTGGCCAAGGAGCTCGGCGCCCATGGCATCCGCGTGAACGCCCTGGCGCCGACCATCACCCTGACGGAACTGGCCATCGAAGCCTGGAGCGACGAAGCCAAGAGCGCGCCGATGATGGTGCGCCATCCGCTGGCGCGCTTTGCCGAGGCGGACGAGGTGGCGGCCTCCGTCGCCATGCTCCTGTCGGATGACAGCCGGATGATCTCGGGCGCCGTGCTGCCGGTGGATGGCGGTTTCCTGGCCGTCTGATTCGGCCGACAAAGACCGGTCATACGTCAGGGAGAGCCCGGCCTGGCCGGGCTCTCCCTTCGCGTTTCGAACGCCAAGCGCCCCTTAGATCAGGCCGTACTGGCGCGCCTTGTTGCGCAGGAAGGGCAGGCCCTGGCCGAGCACCTCTTCCCGCGCGGGGGCGACAGGGCGCCACACCGACAGGGCGCTGGCCACCTGCGGCGGCACGGTGATGAAGCTTTCCATGGCCATGCCGCCCTTGAAGCCGATTGCGGCGAGCGCCACGAAAACTTCGTCCCACTGGATCGTATCGCCACCCGGCGTACCGCGGTCGCTGGCCGACAGGTGGATGTATTTCAGGTGCTCACGCGCCTTGAGGATGCCGTTGGCGATCCCCTTTTCCTCGATATTCATGTGGTAGGTGTCGAGATGCACGAAGATGTTCGGCGCGCCGACACGCTCGCACAGATCCACCGCTTGTTCGGCCGTGTTGAGGATATGGTTCTCGTAGCGGTTCACCGCTTCCAGCCCGTAGCCCATTCCGCGCTCGGCCGCATAGGCCGCCGCCTTCTGGACGACGCGCGCCGTGGCGTCGATTTCGTCCTGCGTCGGGGCAACGCCGGTGCGCTGGCCGATGCCGCCATAGATGACGCCGCTCATCGCCTTGGCGCCGATGGCGTGCGACTTGTCGATGGCCATCTTGAGGAAGTCGAGCGCGCCGTCCGGATTGTTGGTCGGCAGCTTGTCGAGCGGCAGGCCGAGCGAGCAGACGCATTCGACCTCGTGCGCCTCCAGGAGCTTGCGCGTGTGCTCGGCATCGACGCCCTCGGGGTCGAGCATGGTGATTTCGAGGAAGTCGATCTTGTGCTTCACCGCTTCCGGGATGGCGAATTCGGCCGCGGCGCGATCCCACTCCATGGCCCACATGGCCGTATGCACGCCAAAACCACTGACACTCATGCCTTACTCCTGCGTTGTGTGTGTTGAAGTCGGTATTGCGGGGCGGCGCAGATAGGCGCCGATCTGCAGGCGCGCCCAGACCGAGCGGATCACCATGACGCAAATGAGGATCGCGCCCCAAAGGGCCGTCGCCAGATGCTGGTTGGTGCCGAACAGGTTCAGGCCCGAGCCGATCACCTGCAGAATGACGAGGGCGATTACCACCGGCACGACGCGCCCGAAGCCGCCGAACGGATCGACCCGGCCGAGAAAGCAGGCGAGAACCGTGATGAGCAGGTAGGATTCGCCATGACCGACGCGCACCGAGTTGAAGCGCGTCAGCATGACGATGCCGGCCACGGCGCACATGATGCCCGACAGGACATAGACCATGGTCAAGGCGCGGTGGGTATCGACGCCGCAATAGCGCGTGGCCTCCGGGTTGGAGCCGAGCATATAGATGGAGAAGCCAAGCCGCGTGCGGTTCAGGATCAGCATCCAGGCCAGGACGCAGACGATCAGGATGATCAGCGGTACCGGCACGCCGAGCACCGTGCCCTGGCCGAGTGCCACGACGAAGGGCGGAAAGCCCGAAACGTCGCCCCCGCGGGTCAGGAACTCGCCGAGACCGCGCAGAAAGATCATCATTGACAGGGACACGAGGATGGGGTGCGCACCCGTATAGGCGATGACGAGGCCCATGATGCCGCCGATCGCCGCCCCCGACAGGATCGCCGCCAGGCACCCGAGCGCGAAGACCGCCAGCCCCGCATCCGCGCCGCCGCCCGCCTGGAGGATCCAGGCGAGGACGAGCGCGGAAATATTGGCAGCGAAGGTGATGGCGAGGTTGAGCCCACCGGACAGGATGGGGATCAGCATGGCCAGGGTGAGAAGGCCGAGCTCGGGAAGCTGGAAGGCGATGGAGGTGAAGGTCGCCTGCGTCAGGAACCGGTCCGTCGTCAGCGACAGGAGGACGATCAGCACGAGCAGAACGGCCAGGAGCCCGCCGATTTCGCTGCCGCCGGACACGCCGGACCCGGCTTTGCGGCCGCTTTGGCCCAGCAAGTTGGACAGGAAAGCGTTCATCGCGTGCCTCCGGCGGTGCGGGCGCCCATCCACGCGGCGAGCCGGCCGATCGTATCTCCCGACAGGCTGATGGCGACGAGGATGATGAAGCCGATGATCATGCGGAACGCATAGGGCGATATGCCAAGAAGGTTCAGGCCGTTCTGCGTGACGGAGACGAGGGCAAGACCCAGGATCGCCCCGATGAGCGTGCCGCGGCCGCCGCCGAGCCGGGCGCCGCCCAGGACCACGGCCGCCAGAACCTCCAGCTCACGCCCGTAAAGGGCATTGGGCACCACCTCGCGCGCATAATGCGCCTGCATCAGCCCGGCGAGCCCCGCGCAGGCGCCGAGCCACCCATAGGCTAGATAGTGCATGGCGCCGAGATTGATGCCGAGCCGGCGCGCGCCTTCCACATTGTCGCCCATGGCGAAGAGTTGGCGGCCGATGGTCACGCGCCGCAGGAGAAGCCATGTCGCCAGCACGGTGACGGCCATGACGAGGACGGGAAGCGTGATCTCGGCCCAGCCGGCCTGCGTCTCCGCCTCGAACAGGATGACGCGGCGGGAGAGCCAGTCCGGCAGGGCATAGATCGACACGCCGCCCGTTACGAACATCAACAGCCCAAAGAAGAGGTTGAAGGTCGCGATGGTGACGACGATGGAGATGATGCGGAGATGATAGATGAGGGCCGCGTTCAACGCGCCGAGGCACGCGCCGGCCAGGAGCGACAGTGCAATGCCGATGGCCCAGTTCCCGCCGCCCATCTGGATGAGGAGCGTCACCACCACATACTGCACGACCGATGCGGCGACGGCGAAGGAGATGTCGATGCCCCCGGCGATCAGCACCACGAGCAGACCCGCCGCGAAGATGACGTTGACGGCCGAGTAGTTGAGAATGTCGAACAGGTTGACGAGGGTCAGGAAAGTGTCGGTGGCCAGCGACAGCGTGATCGCGATGATCAGGATCACCAGGGCGAGCCACCCTTCCGTTCCGAAGCGGGACAGCCGTTCAAGCATGGACGGCCTCCTCGATATCGTCCATGCGCGTCTCGTTCGGGACATACTGGCCGATGATGGCGCCGTCGCGCATGTGCAGGATGCGGTCGGCGTTGAAGTAGACTTCCGGAATCTCGTCCGAGATCAGGAGGATCGCCATGCCTTCGGCGGCCAGTTCCCGCACGATCTCGAAGATGCCCGCCCGTGCGCCGACATCCACGCCGACGGTCGGTGAATCGAGGATCAGGAGCCGCGGCCCGGTGGCCAGCCATTTGGCCAGAACGATGCGCTGCTGGTTGCCGCCCGACAGGGTGGAGACAGGATCCTGCGGATGGCCGATCTTGACCCGGAGCCGGCCGATCCAGTGATCCACCAGAGCGCGGCGCCGGGGCGCGGAGAGGAGCCCAAGCCGGTCGAGAACCTTGTCGAGCACGCTGACCACGATGTTGTCGCCGATCGGCTGCGGCTGGACGAGCCCGAGCGACAGGCGATCCTCCGAGACATAGGCGATGCCCGCGGCGATGGCGTCGCGGTTCGAGCGCAACGCCAGCGGCCGGCCATCCATCAGGATGCGGCCCCGGTCGGGCCGGTTCATGCCGAACAGGGTCAGGGCCAGTTCTGTCCGCCCGGCCCCCAGGCGGCCGGTCAGTCCGACGATCTCGCCCGGCATGATCGACAGGTCGATGCCGCGATATTCGCCTTGGCGGCTCAGCCCTTCCACGGCCAGGACCGGCGTGCCGCTGCGGGCGACCGGCGCGTGGACGCAGGCATCGAAGTTCCTGCCCGTCATCAACTCGGTCAGCCGGGTCTGCGTCATGCCGCGCGTGCGATAGGTGCCGACCAACCGGCCGTCGCGCAGGACGGTCACGCGGCTGCACACATCCAGGACTTCCGCCAGCCGATGGCTGACGAAGACGACGGCGATCCCTTGCGCCGACAGGCGCCGCACGATGGACAGGAGTGCGTCCGTTTCGGCCCGGCTGAGCGATGCCGTCGGCTCGTCCATGAAGACGAGCCGCGCATCGGCGACGAGCGCCCGGGCAATGGCCACGAGCTGCCGGCGGGCGATGGACAGGCGCTTGACCGGCTGCTCGAGGGGAATGTCGACGCCGAGCCGGCTCAGGATCTGCGTGGCGCGCTCGCGCATCGCGCCATAATGGACGAGGCGCGGTCCGCCCCCGAGATTGCCTTCGAAGGCGATGTTTTCGGCGACCGTCATTTCCGGGAACAGGGCAAGATCCTGCCAGATGACCTGGATTCCCATGGCCCGCGCCATGGCCGGGGTCAGCCCGTCGACCGGGCGGCCGTCGAAGAGCATCTTGGCGCCCGGCTCGGGGCGGTAGACGCCGCTGATGATCTTGATGAGCGTGGACTTGCCGCACCCGTTCTCGCCCGCAAGGCACAGGACCTCCCCCGGTGCGACATCGAAGGCGACGTCGGACAGGGCCTGCACCCCGCCGAAGCGCTTGGACACGTGCCTGAGATCGATGAGTGCCGGAGCGCCGGGCTGGCCGGGCAGGGCCGCCTGGCGGCCGGGCTGGGGAACCGTCGTCATGTACCCTCGTGCGATCAGCGGGCGGAAGCGGCGCGGCAAGGCCGCGCCGCAGGGCTTGCCTACAGTCCGAGGCCGGCCAGCTCGTCCACCGTGTCCTTGTTGATGGTGACGAGCTGATCGACGATGATGTTCTTCTTGGCGACGTCGGGATGGACGGTGCCCAGACCTTCGATCTCCATACCGTCTTTGACCTCTTCGCCCTTGGCGAGCATCGTGCCGAGCGTCACGAAGACCTCTCCGGCCTGCTTGGGGTTCCACATGAAGCCGCCGGTCAGGATGCCGTCATGGACGAGGGTGCGTCCCTGGCCCGGAGAGAATGGGCCCATGACCACGATCTCGCCGCCCTTGCGGCGCTCTTCCACGGCGCGCGCCGCGCCGATCGGACCCTGGCTGCCGAAGGCCAGGAAGCCCTTGAGGTCCGGATGGGCGCGCATCAGATCGAGCGCCGTGCGGCGCGAGGCATCGGCATCTTCCGCCACGCCGTAGCGATCGCCCACCAGTTCCATGTCCGGATGGTTCGCCTTGATGTAGGCGATGGCCGCATCGGCCCAGGCATTGTGCAGCGGCACGGTGAGGGAGCCGACGAAGACGGCGTATTTGCCCTTGCCGCCCATCACCTCCGCGAGCTGCTTGCCATAGGCGTCTCCGAAGCCCTGGACGGAGGCGAGCTCGAAGTCCCAGTCGACATTCTGCTGGTCGGGCGATTCATGGGCGATGACCTTGATGCCGGCATCCATGGCGCGCTTGAGCACCGGTTCCAGCACCTGCGCATCGTTCGGGACGACGCCGATCACATCCACGCCCTGGGCGATCAGATCCTCCACGGCACGCACCTGCAATGCCGGATCGGCGCTGGTCGGGCCGACCATGAAGGCGTTGACGCCGAGCGCCGCCGCGCGCTCCTTGATCCCGGCTTCCATGGCATTGAACCACGGGATGCCGCCGATCTTGACCACGACGCCGATGGTCGGCGCGTCGGCGCTTTGCGCAAATGCGGGCATGCTCGCCGATACGGCAAGGAAACAGGCCGCGCCGAGCAGCGCCCGGCGGGTGACGGTGGCGATAGACATGGCTTTCCTCCCAGGTGACCGAACGGCTCTCCCAAGCCCCGTACGGTGTGCCGGCATCATGATCGCGACCGGCTTGATCTGGACGCTAAATCCATTTAGCACTGGCGTCAACAGGCTGTTCCAAACTGTTCCGGGAGGGTAGACAGGGTGGGGCAGGGAAGGGGCCAGGCAATGCGGAAGGCCAAGGCGGGGCGGCGCTCCACCATCTACGACATCGCCGAGGCGGCCGGCATTTCCGCTTCCACGGTGAGCCTGGTGATGAACGGGTCCTGGGAGCGCTACCGCATCCATGCCGATACGGCCGGGCGCGTCCTGAAGGCGGCGGAGGCCGTCGGCTACAATGCCAACCAGCGTGCCCGGGGATTGCGCCTGCAACGCTCCAGCCTGGCGGGCATGATCATCCCGCACTACCGAAACCGCTTCTTCGCCGGGCTGGCGGAGACCTTCGAGGCGCGGGCGCGGGAGCGCGGCCTCTGTCCGATCGTGGTGAGCACGCAGCGCGACGATGCGACCGAGCGGCAGGTCACGGAAACCTTGATCGCCCAGGCGGTCGAATGCCTGATCTTCGCAGGCGTCAACCGTCCCGATCCGTTGAACCAGCTCTGCATCGATGCCGGCATTGCCTGCGTGAACCTCGACCTGCCGGGCGCCGCCGCGCCCTCCGTGGTAACCGACAATCGTGGTGGCTCGACCGAACTGACCCTGCGGCTGATTGACATGGTGGCCGAGCGCGGCGGTGACCCCGCGCAGATCCAGTTCGTCGGGGGGCGGCGGGGCGAGTTCGCCACGGATGAGCGCATGATTGGCTTCGAGGCGGCCTTCGCGGCACGGCAGGTCGCCTTTCATCCCGAATCGATCCTGCCCTGCGGCTACCAGCCCTCCGCTGCACAGGAGGTTTTTGCCCGGCTGGCGGATCATGCCCCGCCCGGCATCTTCGTCAATTCCATCACCGCGCTGGAAGGGCTCGCGCGCCTCGTCGCGGCAGGGCGCTGGCCCGCCTCGACGGTGCTCGGCTGCTTCGACTGGGACCCCTTCGCCTATGCCATGCCACTTCCCGTCATCATGATGCGCCAGGATGTGGAGGAGCTGATCCGTCATTGCTTCGCGGTGTTCGACGGGCCGGGCGTGCCCCCGGGCAGCCGCATCGTGGTGCCCCCGCGCGACGCCGCGGCGCACCGGCCGCCGGGGGCCGAACTGGCCTGACGGGAGGCGAGACGAACGGTGGGGAGGACCGTGACATGAACGAGACGAACGAACCGGCACAGGCCTGCGTGGCCGTCATCGATGCCGGCAAGACCAATCTGAAGCTGGCGGTCGCGGCGGCGGACGGAACCATTCTCGACCAGATTTCCACCGGCAATGGGGTCACGCAGAGAGAGGGCGCGCCCTGGCGCCGGCATGACCTTGCCGCGGCGGAGGCCTGGCTCCTGGACGCGCTCGGCCAGGCGGCGCGCCGCTTTCGCCTGGAGGCGATCGTGGCGGCCGGACACGGTTCGGGCGGCGTCCTCGTGCGCGAGGACGAGCTGGAGCGCCCCGAGCCGATCCTGCCGATGATCGATTACGAGCAACCGGCCCCTCAGGCGGTCGATGCCGTCTATCGGGCGCAATCGGGCGATTTCGCCGAGCGCGGCAGCGCCATCATGATGGGGGCGACGCATCAGGCGCGGCAGATGCTGTGGGTGATGACGGAGCGTCCCGACGCCGCGGGCGAGGCGTCGGCCTTCCTGAGCGTGCCGCAATACTGGGCCTGGCGGTTCAGCGGCGGGATGGCGAGCGAGATCACCAACCATGCGGCGCAATCCGGCTTCTGGCGCCTGCAGGAGGGGCGGCCCTCCGACATCGTGCGGGCCCGGGGTTGGGGGCGCTACCTGCCGCCCTTGCAGCCGGCGCATGCGACGCTCGGGCCGGTGCGTCCGGCCATCGCCGCCCGGACCGGCCTTTCGCCGACCTGCCGCGTGCTCGCCGGCATTCATGATTCCAGCGCCAATTTCTACCGCTACCAGGCGGCGGGCCTTCAGCACATGACCGTCGTTTCCACCGGAACATGGATCGTGGCCCTGTCCGACCATGCCGCACTCGACCGCCTGGATCCGCGGCGCGGCATGACGCTCAATGCCGATGTGGACGGCCGCCCGCTCGGCGGCGCGCTGACCCAGGGCGGGCGTGAATTTGCCGCCATTGCCGGGGAGGGGGCAGCCGGTGGCATGGCGTCGCAAGCGGCGCTCCAGGCGCTGGTCGCGCGGGAAAGCTTCGCGGTGCCCTCCTTCGGGCGCGATGACGGGCTGTTTCCCGGCAGCGCCGGCCGCGGCCGGATCGAGGGGCCGGCGCCGGCGGATGCCGGCGAGCGCGTGTCCCTGGCGCTCATGACCGCGGCGCTCCTGGCGAGCGAGTGCGTGGCGGCGCTGGGCAATCAGGGCACCATCGTCCTGGATGGAGCTTTCCTGCGCGATCCCCTCTTCGCTCCGCTCCTGGCGGCGCTGAACCCGCAATGCCGGGTGGCCTTCAACCGGCAGGCCGATGGCGTGGCGGCCGGGGCTGCCCTCCTGGCGTCGCACGGCCGGCCGGCACGATCGGTGCCGCTGGCGCTGGAGGATGCCCGCCCATTGGAGATAGCCAAAATCCTGCCCTATGCGGCCCGCTGGCGCAGCCTGGCGCTGGCCGCGGCAGCCTGAACCCTGACAACCTGGAGGAGAGAGAGAAGACATGACAGAGACGGACGTAACGGCGCTGCGCGAGGAGATGGTCGCGACCTGCCGCAAGATGAACGAAAGCGGCATCAACCAGGGGACGGCCGGCAACCTGTCGGTCCGCACCGGCAGCGGGCTCCTGATCACGCCATCCTCGCTCGCCTATGACAGGATGGAGCCGGCCGACATCGTGGAGATGGATTTCGACGGGAGCTACAGCGGCCGCCGGCCATCGTCCGAATGGCGCTTCCACCGTGATATCCTGCGGGCACGACCCGATATCGACGTGGTGCTGCATTGCCACTCGGTCTATGCCACGACGCTCGCGGTCCACCACAAGACCATACCGAGCTTCCACTACATGACGGGCGTGGCCGGCGGCACCACCATACGCTGCGCCCGCTATGCCACCTTCGGGACGCAGGCCCTGTCCGACGCGGCGCTGGAGGCGCTGCAGGACCGGCTCGCCTGCCTGCTCGGGCAGCATGGGCAGATCGCCCTCGGCAAGACGCTGGAATCGGCTTTGTGGCTCGCGATCGAGGTGGAGACGCTGTCGCGGCTCTATGTCCAGGCGCTGACCCTGGGCGAGCCGCCCATCCTGCCCGATGACGAGATGGAGCGTGTCCTGGAGCAGATGCGCCGCATGAGCTACGGGCTTGCCCCGGATGCCGACGGCGTCAACGACGTCGCGCGCCCGAAAGCCTGACGGCGGTCGGCACGGGGCGGCCGGCCGATGGGCGCGCCCATGAATTGGTTCGGCCCGCGCATGGCTTTGCGGCCAGGCGCGGGCCGGACAGAATGCAGGTCTTGCGCGGGGCAGCGCCGCCGCAGCGGTCAGTTTGTGGTGGCAGCCGTCAGTTCGAGCATTTCGACGCCGGCCGACAGGGCGGTACCCTTCTCCGTTTCGACCGACAGGGGCTGCAACGTGATGGACCGTCCGCCGCCGCCGACGAGCACATTGGCGCCCGCGCCGAGCCCCAAGGCAGCATCGGCCTCGGCACCGGCATAGGTGCCGGCCAGGGCCCCGGCCGCGACGCCCGTATTCGGGGCGAGGACGGTCCAGGTCATCTGGCCGGATTCCACATCGCCCAGCTCGAGCCCGTATTCATGGACGACGCCGGTATAGGTCTGCGCCGCGCCGGACGAGGGCGTGAAGGTGCAGGTCATCTCCTGCTTCTCTTCCAGGATCAGGCCGATCCCCTGCGACAGATCGCAGGAGAGAAGGCCGACATTCACCCCGACCTCCGCCTTGGCGGCGCCCGTCAGCGCGACGGAAGCAACGAGGAGGGCAAGCGCAGGAATGACGTTCATGGAAAAGTTCCTCTCAAGGATCGGGGCGCGGGCTTGCGCCCGCCAGGATCATGGCGGCGGAACTCTCTCACAAGTTTCGATTGCTGGCGACTGAATGACCGGGAGTTGCTGCGGCGTGGTCAGGCCCGGGTCAGCGTCGATCGCCTGCCGTCCACGCCGACAGGATCGACACCACGATCAGCGCGCCGATCATGCCGACATGCTCCGTCGCCGTGTGGAAGGCGATGGTGCGGAAGGGCTCCTCCGTCATCGCCCAGAAATGGTGCACGAGGGGGATGGTGAGCGCCGTGAACACGCCGAGCGCCCCGGCCCCCAACCACGTGGCGCGGTTGACGATCACGAGGAGCGAGCCGCCCACCTGGACGATGATGGTCGCGATGTTGAAGGCCACGGCCGGCTCCAGCCCGAACTGCGCCATTTCGGCGACGCCGCCGGGAAAGTCGATGAGCTTGGAAAGCCCGCTGCCCCAGAAGGGAAACGTCAGAAGGACGCGTGCGACGAAGGCGACCGCCGGAACCCGAAGGACATCGTTGATCTTGTCTGACATGGCCTGGTGTCCCCTCCACCGTCTCTCCCCTAAGCGGATGTTACGCCCGGCGGGGCGGAACGCCAGAGGGAATCGTGCCTGCTCCTTTCAGGCGGCGAAGTGATCCTGGAGTGCCCTGGCAATGTCCGGCACGACCTGCGCCAACACTGCGCGTCCCTTCTCGGCCGTCGCGCTGGCGGCGGAGGACAGGACGCCGTGCGCGGGTATGGGGCGCAGGTCGAACGGGTAGGGATCGAACAGGGGGAAAGCCGCCGGCGGCCCGTCGGGAATGCGGTCCGCCCGCACAAGGTCCGGGCGCAGATGCAGCATGACAGAGGTTTCCATGACGGCGGCGTGTTCCAGGGCCCAGCTGATCAGCCCGTCCGGAAAGAGGATCTCTTCCGTTTGTGCCGAAATGAACTCCCAGTAGCCGAGCTTCAGGATGGTGACATCGTTCACCCCTTCGCGGCGCTGGTCACGAATGGCGAGGTCCGCGGCTTCGGTGATGAACCACTGGTTCTCCATATGGCCATCGAACAGGACGATCCGGCGTATGCCGTGGCGGCAGAGATCGTTGATGATATCGCGCATCAGGGCGATCAGCGTTGAAGCGTCCAGGCTGATGGTGCCGGGAAAGTGGTTGCCGCCGCCGGTCTTGGGCTGCGATTTGTAGCCATAGGAAAGCGTCGGCGCGACGATGCCGCCGATCCGCTCGGCCACCCGCAGGGCGATCTCTTCCGGTAGGATGGCATCGGTGGCGAGCGGCAGATGCGGTCCGTGCTGCTCGGTGGAGCCGATCGGCAGAAGCACGATCGGGTTGGATGGCAGGCGCTCCGCGAACTCCATCCATGTCATGTCCGCCAGGCGGACGGCCGCGCCGTCAGACATCGCTGGCCCACCGCGTCATGCCGATATCCATGCCGTAGCAGCGGTGCACGACCTTGGTGAAGGCCGGTTCGAGCTGGCGATTGGCGGCTTCGACGCCTTTCGTGTAGGCGACGAATTCCGGCATCATGGCGCGCAGTTCGGCCAGGAGGGCCTTCTCGTCCACCTTCGTCAGCCGGCCGTCCTCGCAGACGAGTTCGCCCCCGACATAGACCTGTGTGATCGAGGACCCGTTTTCGCAATAGACGAGGTGGTTGCGGATATCGTGGAGCGGCGTGAAATTGGCGGTCTCCATGTCGATCACCAGGAGGTCGGCTGCCTTGCCCACTTCGAGCGAGCCGGTCTTGTCCTCCAGGAGGGCCGTCCGTGCGCCGCCCAGGGTGCCGGCATGCAGCACTTCCGATGCCGTCAGCCAGCGGGCCCAGTCCGGATTGTTGACCTTGTGCATCAGGCCCGCGGCCTTCATCACGTCGAAGATGCGGGGCGTATCGTTGGATGAGATGCCATCCGAGCCAAGGCCGATATGGACGCCCGCATCGAGCAGCTTGCGCACCGGCGCCGAACCGGCCCCGAGCTTCTGGTTGGATATGGCGTTGTGGGCGACGCTGACGCCGGCCCGGCCCATCCGCGCGATATCGTCGTCGCTGACCCAGATGGAATGGGCAATGGTCGTCCAGGGGTTCAGAAGGCCGAGATCGTCCATATAGGCCATGAGCGACTTGCCGTAGAATTGCGGCCCGGTGACGCCCTGTACCTTTGTCTCCACGATATGGGTGTGGAAGGGCACACCCCAGTCGCGCGCCAGCTCGTTGGCGGCCTGCATCAGATCGACGGTGCAGCGCTGCGGGGCGGAAGGGGCGAGCATGGTGCCGATCCTGCCGGATCGGCCCTGGAAGCGGGCATGCGCTTCCTTCACGAAGGCGATGTATTCGCCGGTGCTCATGGGCGTGATGCGGCCGATCTCGTCCTGCAGATCCTGGGGCACGTAGTCGCGGGAGAAGGGGATCGTGTCCAGGAAGTTGCGGTTGACGACATGCGCCGACACCGTCGCCCGGATGCCGACATCGTCATAGGCATCGACCACGGCGCCCATCAGGGACAGTTCGGACTTCGGGCTCTCGTAAAGATCGTCGGTGATGCAGGTGACGCCGGTGCGCAGCGATTCCATGGCCACCAGCATCGAGCGCAGATAGATGAGCCGCGGCGCAAGCGGCTTGGCCGCCAGGATGGGGTAGGCGTACAGCATCCAGACTTCGAGCGGCATATTGTCGTACCGCCCCTTGTACAGCGCCTCGTTGGAATGGAGGTGGCTGTTGACGAGCCCCGGCATGACGAGCTTGCCCCGCCCGTCGATCACATCGTCACCGTCCTTCGGCACGATGCCGGGGCCGATGGCTTCGATCCCGTCCGGGCCGAACAGGATGTCGCCCGTGAAGGGTTCTGCGCCGTGGGCGCCGTCCATGGCGATGAGGGTCGCCCCTTCAATGAGAGTGCTCATCGATCGTCTCCCGATGTCAGTCATGGATGAAATAGCCCGCCTCGACCGGCCAGTGCACGGGGAGGCGGTCGCCCGGGGCCAGCGGTCTGGCCTCCAGGTCGCGGGCGGAAAGCTGGGCACGGATGTCGTGCCCGCGCTCGGTCTCCAGGAAGACGGTGACCGCCGCGCCGACATATTCGACAAGGCTCACGGTGGCTTCGATCACATTGTCGCCGGGCGGCACGGCGCCGCCGACCGACATGCGGTCCGATCCGACGACCAGCGTCGCCGCATCGCCCGGCGCGAGCGCCTGCCCGCCGACAGGCGCACGCAGGCGCGTACCGGCGGCGTCGAGCACGGCCATGCCGCCCTCCAGCGTGTCGATCCGGGCCGGGAACATGTTGGAGCCGCCGAGAAACTCGACGACGAAGCGGTTGGCGGCGTGCCGGTGGATGTCTCGCGGGGCGCCGACCTGCTGCACATGCCCATCCTTCATGATCACCACCCGATCGGCCATGGCGAAGGCTTCGGACGGGCTGTGCGTGACGCAGACGAAGGTGATGCCGAGCTCTCGATGAAGGCGCACCAACTCGGACTGCATCTTCACCTTCAGGTGCGGATCGAGCGCGCTGAGCGGTTCGTCGAGCAGGAGCAATTCCGGCTCGGTCGCCAGCGCCCGCGCCAGCGCGACCCGCTGGCGCTGGCCACCGGACAGCTGGCTGGGCAGCCGGTCGGCAAAGGCGGCGATGCCCATGCGCCCCATCCATTCATCCGCCTTGGCGGAGCGCTCCTTCTGCGGCATGCCCCGGTGCTTGAGGCCGAACTCCACATTGCGCCGCACGGACATGAAGGGGAACAGGGCGTAGTTCTGCCAGACGAGCGGCGTATCGCGCGACCAGGCCGGATCCTCGTTGATGCGCCGCCCCCAAACGCGGATTTCGCCGCCCGTCGGCCGCTCCAGGCCTGCCAGCATGCGCAACGTGGTCGTCTTGCCGCAGCCGGACGGGCCCATCAAGGCGATGAACTCGCCCTTCTCGATGGTGAGCGAGACATCCGCCACGGCCTGCTGGCGGTCGTAGGCCTTGGCCACATGGTCCAGCTCGATCATGGTAACACTCATTGCGCCTTTTCCCTTCCTGCTGCCGCAAGCCGGCGCGATGCGATGAACTGCGCGGTCGCCACCAGGAGAATGGACACGGCGAAGACCATGGCGCCGACGGCGTTGATGCGCGGGCTGACCTGGCCCTGCAGCATGGCCAGCACCCGGACCGGCAGGGTTTCGTTGAGGCCCGAGATGAACCAGGCGATCATGAACTCGTCGAAGGAGACCGAGGCGGTGATGAGCAGCGCCGCAAACAGCGTCGGGCCGAGGAACGGTACCACGATCTCCCGCAGGGTCGTCCATTGCCCGGCGCCGAGGTTCCAGGCCGCGGGCTCCAGATCCGGGTCGAGATCGGCCAGACGCATCCGGATCAAGGCCATGGCGAAGGGCGCGCAGATCACGACATGCGCCGCGATCAGTCCGAAGATCGTGCCTGACAGGCCGATCCGTCCCTGGAAGGTCAGCATGGCCACGCCCATGATCACCACCGGCACGGTGGGCGGCAGCGCGGCGAGCGCCATGTAGACGCGCTTGCCGAAGAATCGGAACCGATAGTCGACATAGGCGGTCGTAAAGCCGATGAAGGTCGACAGGACCGCGCTGCCTGCCGCCACGATGAGGCTGTTGGACAGGCCGCGCCGCACGGATTCGTCGTTCAACACGGCCTCGTACCATTGCAGCGAGAAACCGCCCCAGGGCAGGCTGACGAAGCGATCTGCGTTGAACGAAAACAGGATCGTCGAGGCGATGGGCGCGAAGATGAAGGCGAAGACGATTCCGAGCCAGGCCAGAAGCAGGCCGCTGCGGACCCCGTCGGCGATGCGGGCGCGTGTCACGCGGCTTTCCTTCCATAGGCAAATTTCAGGAGAAGCCCGAGCACGGCCGTCAGGGTGACGATCATGACCACGGCGACGACCGAGGCGCGGGGCCAGTGATTGCCCGACTTCACCTGATCGGCGATCAGGATGGATAGCGTGGGCGGGTTCGACCCGCCCAGGAATTGCGGGCTGATATAGTCGCCGAAAGCCAGCACGAAGGCGAGTGCGCCGGCCACGACCAGCCCGACGCGCGCCGAGGGGATGATCACGTCCAGGATGGTGCGCATCCGGCCGCAGCGCAGGTTCTGTGCGGCCTCGATCAACTGCCGGTCGACGGCGGAGAGGGCGAAGGTCTGGAGCAGCACCACGAGCGGCGCCGTCAGCGTGAGAAAGCCGATGAAGGTGCCGGTGGGCGAGTTGAGCACGCTGATCGGGGGCAGGGACAACGCCGCCAGCATACTGTTGATGACGCCGCCCGGGCTGAAGAAGATCTGCATGGAATAGATGCGGACCGGCAGGCTGGTGAAAAAGGGGACGATCAGGAGCCCGGCCGCCATCAGGCGCAGGCGGGGCCCGGCGCGGAAGGCGAGCGCATAGGCCGCGGGAAAGGCCGCCAGGCTGACGAAGAGCGCCGCCCCGGCCGACATGGCGAAGGTGTAGACGAAGGCGTTCTGGAAGAAGCCGGCCGACAGGATCGTCTGCCAGTTGGCCAAAGTGAAATCGGGCTGCAGGCGGAAATTGCGCACGGACCAGAAGGTCATCGCCACCAGGAACCCCATGGGAACCACGAAGAAGGCGATCTGCCAGATCAGCGTCGGAGCCGCGAGGGCAACGGCGAAGCGGGCCCGCGCGTGTCGTGCGGCGGCATCCTGTCTGTGTTTCATGGGGCCTTGGCCGTTGTTGAGCGGATGGCTGATGCGTCGGGCGGGCAAAGGTGCCGCCCGATGCCGCCCGTCGTCTGGGCGAAGCGGGCCTACATGGCCTTGAATTCGGACCAGGTGTCGTTCCAGGTCTCGATGTCCTGCTGGACGGGAGTCTGGCGGATGAAGATCTTCCCTTCCTTGTACTCGTCCATCACGTTGCGCGCGTCGAAGGTGTGGCGCAGTTTTTTGGCATCCTCCGGCGCCTGCTCATTCATCAACTCCCATCCTTTCTTGTTCGGGATGGAGGCCCAGTAAGCCGGCAGGCGGGCTGAGCGGAACTGTCCCTCCGGCGAGCTGGCATATTGGATGAACTTCTTGGCGAGGTCCTTCTTGGTCGAGGAGGACACGATGGACATGGATTCCGTCCACTGGATGCCGCCCTGTTCGGGCACGACCGCGTCGACGGGTACGCCTTCGTTCTGCAGAAGCAGGACGACCCAGTCGCCGATGCCGGGAATGATGGCCGCCGTGCCATTGGTGAGCATGGCGAACTGATCGGCCATGGAATAGAAGCCGCTCGCCTGCGGGCGCAGCGAGAAGAGCGTCTCCTTGAGCGTGTCGAAGGCCGCATCGTCGATATCGAAGGGGGGCCGGTTGCCGTTGTAGAGGCTGAGGCAGCCCATGGTGGGCAGATACCAGTCGAAGAAGCCGACCTTGCCCTTGACCTTCTCGTTCCACAGAGCCTCGTAGCTCTGCACGTCCTCGGGGCTCAGCATGTCGGTGCGATAGGCAAGGCCCAGATATCCGAACCGGATCAGGACCGAATAGAGCTTGTCGTCCTGCCAGTGCAGGGGAAACTTCTGGAACTCCGGCCAGTAGTCGGCCAGCGGGTAGTCCGCGGGGTCCATTTCATCGATAAAGCCGCCTTCCTGCAGCATTCCGATATATTCGGCATCGGCCAGCACGACGTCGAAGGAGCCGGGAGGGGACTGGTTCATCAAAGCGAGCATGGGTTCGCCGCCGACATATTCCTTGGCGACGACCTTGACGCCGTACTGATCCTCGAAGGGCTTGACGAAGGCCGGATCGCCATGGCCGGGCCAGGACAGGATGTTGAGGACATTCTCCTGTGCCACCGCGCCATCCGGCAGCAAACCGCTGAGAGCGGCCGCCCCGGCCAAAGCGCCGGCACCCTTCAGGAGCTCGCGGCGGCTCGGCTGCAGAAGCAGGCCGCGCAGATCGGTGATCGGAAACTTCGTCATCCTGTTCTCCAGTCGAAAAACATACGGTCGAACATGTGCGGGCTTGCCTTTGCGGCAGCGCAGCAGGACCTCAGACTGCCCGACGCACACTCCAAATCAAAAGATGAAATACCGATGACGAGCCATAGGCATAAGTTATGGCAGTGCATCCATCGCCCGCAGCATAGAAGCGTCATGACTGAATCGATTGGGAAATATCCCATATGCCGCATCTATACTGTGCAATCGATAGGCGCTGTGCATACGAGACGTGCAGTTTGACAGCCTGCGACAGGCCACGACACTCCCGGCATCGACAAGCGGGCGGAGCATGGAATGGAGCTGCGGCAACTGCGTTACTTTCTGCAGATCGCCGAAAGCGCAAGCCTGTCGCGGGCTGCGCGCGTGCTGCGGGTCGCCCAGCCCTCGCTCAGCCAGCACCTGCGCCTCCTGGAGGACGAATTGGGGGTCGAGCTCCTGACCCGCCATGCGCGCGGCGTGGCGCCGACGCCGGCGGGGCGCATCCTTGCCGATCATGCCCGCGCTATCCTGCGCGACGTTGACCGCTCGCGTGAGGCGATGACCGAGGCGCTCGCAAGCCCCAGGGGCCGGGTCGTCATCGGCATACCCTCGGCGGTCTGCCGGGGCCTCGCTGCCCCCTTGATCCTAACCGCCCGGCGGCGCTTCCCCGATATTGCCCTGCATCTGGTGGAGGGCATGACCGGGCCGCTCGACGAGTGGGTCCAGAGCGGGCGGCTCGATATTGCCCTTCTGTACGATCGGCGTGGCCCGGGCGGCATCCGGACTATGGACCTCCTGCGGGAGGATCTGCACCTGATCCTGCCGGTCGGTCACCCGCTGGCCGGGGAGGGCGCCGTCGGCTTCCGCCGGCTGCGGGGCTTGCCGCTGGTGCTTCCGGCGCGGCCCCATGTCATCCGCGAGGTTGCCGAAGCCTTTGCCGCGCGAGCGGATACGGAACTGTCCGTGGCGCTGGATTGCGACAGCCTCCCGGCCATGCTGGCGTTGATCGGTGAGGGTTATGGCAGCCTATACCCCGCCTTCGGCATCGGCCCGGCCATTCTGCGCGGCGATGTGGCCGCCGTGGCGATCAGGGATCCGACGCCCGATTGGCGCTTGTCCCTCGTCCTGTCGCACAAGGCGGCCAACATGCGCGCCGTCGCCGCCATCGCCCATCTTGTGGACGAGGTCGTCCAGACACTCGTCCAGTCCGGCCACTGGAAAGCCGACCTGCGCCGGACGGGCGCCACTCCGGCCTGAAGTTTTCAAACGCGAACGAGGATAGGATGACCTTCGACCTGATCATCAAGAATGCGACCCTGCCCGATGGGCGCACCCATATGGACGTGGCGGTCGCCGGGGGAGAGATCGCCGCCATTGAGCCGGCCATCACGGCAGAGGCCGGCCGCGTGGTGGAGGCGGATGGATGTCTGCTGGCCCCACCCTTCGTCGATGTTCACTTCCATCTGGACGCCACCCTGTCGGTCGGCCAGCCCCGCTTCAATCATTCCGGCACGCTTCTGGAAGGTATCCAGCTCTGGGGCGAACAGCGTCCGCTGCGCACCGTCGATGCCGTGGTCGAGCGGGCAATGCGCTATTGCGACCTGGCCGTGGCGCAGGGGCTCCTCGCAATCCGGACCCATGTCGACGTGTGCGACGAGGGCCTGGTCGGGGTCGAGGCGCTGCTGCATGTCCGCGATATGGTCAAGGACAGGATCGACCTGCAGCTCGTCGCCTTCCCGCAGGATGGCTACTTCCGCGCACCCACGGCCGCCGCCAATCTGGTGCGCGCGCTGGACATGGGCGTCGACATTGTCGGCGGCATTCCGCATTTCGAGCGGACCATGGCAGACGGTCAGCGCTCGGTCGTCGAACTCTGCACGCTTGCGGCGGCGCGCGGCCTGAAAGTGGATATTCACTGCGACGAGACCGACGATCCGCATTCGCGCCATGTCGAGACGCTCGCCGCCGAGACCATCCGTCTGGGCCTCCGGGGGCAGGTCGCCGCATCGCATCTGACCTCGATGCACTCGATGGACAATTATTATGCCAGCAAGCTCATTCCGCTCATCGCGGAAGCCGGGTTGCATTGCATCGCGAACCCCCTGGCCAATTTGAACCTGCAGGGCCGATCGGACAGCTACCCCAAGCGCCGCGGGCTGATGCGCATCCCCGAACTGCGGGCGCAGGGCGTCAATGTTGCGTTGGCGCAGGACTCCTGCATGGACCCCTGGTACGTGCTCGGCAATGCCGACATGCTGGATGTGGCCCATATGGCCACGCACGCTGCGCACATGATCGGCCTGAACGATATCCGCTATACCTTCGACGCGGTCACGACCCATGCCGCGGATGCCTTCGGCCTGGAGCGCTACGGGCTGAAACCGGGTTGCCATGCCGACTTCGTCCTACTGGACGCGCCAAGCCCGATCGATGCCGTGCGCCTGCGGGCCGACCGACTCCTGGTGGTGCGACGCGGACGCATCCTGGCAGAAACGCCCGCCCGCCGGACGCGCCTATACCTGGACAACCGCCCGGAAACGGTTTCGATCGCCAAGTTCGCACCCATTTGGCCCGGTCCCAACGAGCGCCAGTGACGCCGTAATTGTACGCATTCTGTGCAAATTGACTTTTGCACAGAATGCGACCAGCGTCGGGGAAGGGGGTGTCATGGATCTGCGCCAGCTTCGCTACTTCGTCGAGATCGCCGATGTCGGCAATTTTTCCCGCGCGGCGGAAACTCTGCGGATCGCACAGCCGTCCCTCAGCCAGCAGATGCGCAATCTGGAGGATGAGCTCGGCGCCGAACTCCTGGTGCGCCATGCCCGCGGCGCGGCGCTGACGGAACTCGGCCGCCAGTTCTACGACCATGCGCGCAAGATCCTGAACGGCGTGGACAGGGCGCGCGAAGCCATCCAGTCCCGCGCGGGAAACCCGACCGGGCGCGTCTGTGTGGGGCTGCCGACGTCGGCGGCCCGGAACCTTTCGCTGCCGCTCTACCGCGCGCTCGCATCGCGCCACCCCAACATCGTCCTGCATATGGTGGAGGCGATGTCGGGCTATCTCGACGATTTCGTCCAGGCGGGGCGGCTGGATGTGGCGCTGCTCTACGATCATCGGGCCTTCGAGACCGTCGCCTGGACGGAGACGATGTCGGAGGATCTGATGCTTTTCGTCCCGCGGCACAGCCCGCTGGCGCGGCGCGCTTCGATCAGCTTCGACCGGGTTTTCGATCTGCCCCTGGTGCTGCCCGGCCGGCCGCATGTGCTGCGCGGCCTGGTCGAGCGCCTCGCCGCCCGGCACGATATCGTGCCCGCCGCACTGGATTGCGACAGCCTGCCGGCCATTGCCCGACTGGTCGCAGAGGAAGGCCATTGCACGATCATGCCGCATTTCGCCTTCCTGTCGGAACTGGAGCGGGGTGAGATGGCGGCGGTGCGCATTGTCGACCCGACGCCCTCCTGGCGCCTTTCCGTCGTCGTGTCCCGGCGTACCATGAACCCGCAAGGCAGCGACGTGGTGGCGCGCTGCCTTGCCGATGTGATCGCCGGGCTGGTTGCCTCCGGCACCTGGCAGGCGCGGCTGAAGGAGGGCGGGTCGTCCGCACAGACGGGGCCCGCACCGCTCAGCACGCTGGCTGCCACGCTCTAGCGCGCCGTCGCCATGGCGATGACGAGGCCCGTCGCTGCCGCGATCAGGAGATAGTCGTTGCCGGCCCGCACCCATTGCTGGCCCCGGGACGGCGCCCGCAGCTTGTAGCGCCGGTGATCGACACGCTGGTAGCGTTGCCAGTTCTGCACGCGCTGACCTTTGCGCAGATGGTGGCGCGGCGGCCCGGCGCGCTGTGGCTCCATGCGCTGGGGCGCATGGAAACGCGGCTGGCTATGATGGTAGCCGTGGCGCGGCCCGTCATGGCGGCTTTGCGCCTGCGCCTGGGCCATGGGGGCGGCCAGCATGGAGAGGGCCGACACGGCGATCAGAAGACGTTTGAACATGGCTGCGTTCCTTTGTTCCGGTGATGCAACAATCGTCGCCGGCACATGAACGGGAACTGAATTGTCGTGTTTCGAAATGTATCCGTTGATGTTAGACTGTATCCTGACAAAAAACGGGGAGAATATTGACCTTCGATTATTATGGGGGACGAAAGTATTAAGAGCGCAATGTCAGGCGGTCCGTCTCATCATGTCTCAGCGGGTTGGAACGCATCCGCCATGAACGGATTGCGGTTGTTCACTGTTTCGGAGAACACCGATGAACGACCGTTTGAAAATGCAGGATCCGCGCGTCCAGTACCCGCAGCCGCCCTTTCCAAAGCAACCGCAATCCGCCCCCGGTATCGCCGCCAGGATGGAGCCGACACCCGATCATGGGGAGGTCAGCTACACCGGCAGCGGCAGGCTCGCCGGTCGCAAGGCGCTCATCACCGGCGGTGACAGCGGGATCGGCCGTGCGGCGGCCATCGCCTATGCGCGGGAAGGCGCGGATGTCGCGATTGCCTATCTGCCGTCGGAGGAAGCCGATGCCCAGGAGGTGATCGGCCTGATCGAGGCGGAGGGCCGGACGGCGCTGGCCTTGCCCGGCGACATAACAGATGAAAACTGGGCGCGCGAACTCGTCGCCAAGGCCGTTGCGGGCCTGGGCGGCTTGGACATCCTCGTCGTCAATGCCGGGCGCCAGCAGTTCCGGAACGATATTTCGGAGCTGTCGTCGGCCGATTTCGACAAGACGATGAAGACGAACCTCTACGCGCTTCACTGGATCAGCCAGGCGGCTGTCCCGCACCTGCCGGCCGGGGCGTCCGTCATCACCACGGCCTCGGTGCAGGCCTATGAGCCGTCCGATTTCCTGCTCGACTATGCGACCACCAAGGCGGGCATCGTCGCCTATACCAAGGCCCTGGCCAAGCAACTGATCGAGAAAGGCATTCGCGCCAACGTCGTCGCGCCGGGCCCGTTCTGGACGGTTCTGCAGCCCAGTGGCGGGCAGCCGCAGGAAAAGGTCGAAAATTTCGGTGGCCACAGCGCCTTCGGCCGTCCCGGTCAGCCGGTGGAGATCGCCCCCGTTTACGTGCTCCTCGCCAGCCAGGAGGGCAGCTACATCACCGGCGAGGTCTTCGGCGTCACCGGCGGCGCCGGGATCGCCTGACGGCCGTGCCATCATGATCCGTCGAAGGGTGGGGGCGCCGGCCCCCAGCCTCCGATGTGTGCTTTGGTCTACCGGCCACATCGAATGCCGCAACAGATATCTTCGGCTTGGCGCTGGAGAAGTAAGCGATACAGGATTTCAAGTATAAACCGTTCAAGATTGGAACGGCCGGCGGGATCGATACCAACGGCTTTTCGTCAATTGTTTCGTAGGGCATTACCGGGCCGGGCGGGTTGGTCAAGCTGGGCGACGGCACGCTGACGCTGACCGGGACGAACACCTATGCCGGCAATACGCTGGTCGATAGCGGAACCCTGTCCATCGGGGCGGGCGGTACGTCCGGCTCCATCGTCGGCAATGTCCAGATCAATCCGGACGCGGCCCTGGCCTTCAACCGCGCCGACAATGTGCGCTTCGGCGGCGGCCTGTCGGGCATGGGCGACCTGGTGCAGGTCGGACCGGTCCGACTGGACCTGACGGGGAGTGCCGGCAACGGCTTCAACGGCGATCTCTACGTACAGGGCGGTACCCTCGGTCTGATCGACGGAGCGACGCTCAACCCCGCCAATACCTATGTCGGCCAGTCGCCGGACGGTTCTGCCGGCACGGGCACGCTGGTTCTGTCCACCGGCGCGGTGTTGACGACGCCTGGAGATTTCATCGTCGGCCCGGTGCCCGCCTCCAGCGGAACGGTGGTGATCGGCAGTCTGGACGGAACGGCTCCGGTTGCGCCGGGCTCCATCAACACGCCGACGCTCACCTTAAGTCCCGGCGATGCGCGGCTGGTTTTCAACCATTCCAGCAGCAGCTACCAGTTCGACTCGCAGGCCCCGCAAACGGGAGTCGGCACCATTGTCGGCGATGGTGCGATCGACGTGCTGGCCGGACGCACGATCCTCAACGCAGCCCATGCCGGCTTTACCGGCTTTGCGCAGATCGCGGGCGGCGTGCTGCAGGTGAACGGGCTCCTCGGGGGCACGCTGGACGTGCTGCCCGGTGGCCGCCTGGAAGGCAACGGCTTTGTCGGCCCGACCATCAATGCGGGCACTGTCGCGCCGGGTACCTCCATCGGAACGCTCACCATTCTGGGCGACTATGTCGGCGCCGGCGGCATCCTGGAGAACGAGGTCGTGCTGGGCGACGACGCCTCGCCGACGGATCTTCTCATCATCACCGGCGACAGCACTGGCACGACGCGCGTCAACGTCATCAACCTCGGCGGCGGAGGTGGCGTGACGGATCAGGGCATCCGCATCGTGCGGGTGGACGGGGCTTCGCCCGGCACCTTCTCGCTCATTCCCGATTACGTCGCCCCGACGGGCGAGGCGGCGGTGATCGGCGGCGCCTATGCCTACGGTCTTTACCAGGGAAGCCCTGCCGCACCCGCCGATGGCGACTGGTATCTGCGCACCATCGTCAACCCACCGGTGGTTCCGCCCCTCACGCCGATCGATCCGGCTCTCCCCTTTGGGCCGGTGTACCAGCCCGGCGTGCCACTCTATGAGGCCTATCCGCAGGTGCTGATGAGCCTGAACCGCGTACCGACGCTGGAACAGCGCAAGGGCAACCGGGTCTGGTCGGGTACCGCTGACCCGCAGCCCTTCGCCAAGGGTGCGCTGTCGGCGACCGCACCGGACGACATCCTGGACGGCACCGGGGCCTGGGGTCGCATCGAAGGCTCGCGCATCGTGGCCGATCCGGCCGTGTCCACGAGCTTCAGCGATTACGACATCGATCTGTGGCGTCTGCAGGCCGGGTACGACTTCGATGTGGCCAGCTTTGCCGACGGATCGAGCCTGATCGGCGGTATCAACGTCCATTATGGCCGTGCCGATGCCGGCATCACCTCGCCCTATGGCACCGGCTCCGTCGATGCGACCGGCTACGGCGTCGGTGGCACATTGACCTGGTACGGTCAGAACGGCCTCTATGTCGACGGTCAGGCGCAGGCGACCTGGTACGACAGCGACATCTATTCCGATACGCTGCACGTTCAGGAAGCGAACGGCAACAACGGCTTCGGTTACGCCCTCAGCATCGAGGCCGGAAAGGCCATCGACATCGCCTACCAGTGGACGCTCACGCCGCAGGCGCAGCTCGTCTACTCAAATGTCGACTTCGATACGTTCGACGATGCCTTCGGAGCCACCGTCCGCCGCCTCGGCGGCGACAGCCTGAACGGACGTCTCGGCCTGTCCATCGATCACGAACGCAGCTGGCAGAGCAGCGCGGGCGATACGCGGCGACTGAAGGGCTATGCCCTGGCCAACCTCTATTACGAGTTCCTCGACGGAACCGAGGTCGGTGTCGGCTCGGCCACCTTCGCCTCACGCGAGGACCGGCTGTGGGGCGGGCTGGGCCTCGGCGCCAGCTACAACTGGGCCAACGACGCCTATTCGCTCTATGGCGAGCTCGGCGCGCGCAGCGCGATCGAGAGCTTTGGAGACGCATACACGCTCGACGGCACCATCGGCTTCAAGGCGCGTTTCTGACGACAAAGCCTTGTTGCCCACCGATCGGCGCCTGTTCCGGCCGGGCCATCACGGCCCGGTTCCCGGCGCAGGCGTCGAACGGAAATCCCATGTCGCGCGGACGCGCGAGCTTCGGCGCACACCGCTGACAGCGGTGGAGCGCCGGCTGCGTTTTGATGCAAAGGCAAACTGGAAGTTTTGTATTGCCGGTCGGCTCGGGAAGGCCTGATGCGTCTAGGCCCGAGCTTGGTGATCCCAGTTGGATTCGAACCAACGACCCCCAGATTAGGAATCTGGTGCTCTATCCTGCTGAGCTATGGGACCAGCCGGGGCGCACAATAGGGGATCGGGGCCGGGGTTGCCAGAGGCAAAGCGCCAGGGTCAGTTCTCGTTGAACAGGGCGAAGGCGCGGCCGGTGGCGATGGTGATGGCGACAGGGCCGGCAGCCTCGTTGGACTGGGTCAGGACCGAGCCGAAGGGCAAGGTGACGGCGTCGAGCGGCCATTTGGCGCCGCGGATCGTCAGGCCCGTGACCTCGCCGAAGCGGCAGATGGAAAACTGCGTTCCGGGGCTCGCCTCGTGATGGAGCGTCTGGCCCGGTGTCAGGGGAAAAGCCCGCTCGCGGCCGTCGAACATCACGAGCCTGTCGAAGCCGTGTGCGCGATCCAGTGCCAGGACGAGGTTGGAGAAGACGTGGTCGGTGCGCGGCCCGCCCAGCGCGCCGAGGATGAGGAGGTCGCGGCAGCCGCGCTCCGTGGCGGCTGTCAGCGCCGCGGCGCCATCGGTTTCGGCCTTGTCGCGCGGCAGGGTCCGGCGCTCGACGCCGGGAAAGCGGGCCAGGAGATCCGGCGGTGCGGAATCGAGATCGCCGACGATGAGGTCGGGCGCAAGGCTTAAGCTCAGCGCGTGGCGCAGCCCGCCATCGGCGGCGATGACATGCCGCCCGGCCACCTCCGCGCGCAGGCGCGGCGTCGGCTCGATCGGGCCGGCCAGAAGCACCACGCAGGCCGTATTCATCCGCTTCTCCCACCGTGACATCGCATCATCGAAATCCGGGATGCAGTGTTTCCACCGCCGCTGCAAATAGGGTAGACTTTACGCTCACTCACGGGGTGCCCTGACGAGAGGGCTGAGAGGCTAGACGCCAACCCGCCGAACCTGATCCGGCTCGTACCGGCGGAGGGATGGGAGTTCAAGCGCCTATGCGCCCTTGCGCTTTCATGTCGTCCGGAACCGATGGAAGCATTCATGCGCGCGCGCAACCTCGTCGTCGCCCTCTCCCTCCTTCTGCCGGCGGCCGGCGGCCCTGCGCTCGCGGCCGACAAGCCCGTGCTGACGGTCTACACCTATGACAGCTTTATTCCCGAATGGGGGCCCGGCCCGCGGGTCAAAGAGGGTTTCGAGGCGATCTGCGATTGCGAGCTGCGCTTCGTCGGCCTGGACGACGGCGTCGGAATCCTGAACCGCCTGCGCCTGGAAGGCGAGGGGACGCAGGCCGATGTCGCGCTCGGCATGACGACGGACCTCATCCCCGAATTGCGGGCGACCGGACTGTTCGCCGCCTCCGGCATCGACCTCTCCGTGCTCGACCTGCCCATTGCCTATGAAGACCCGGATTTCGTCCCCTTCGACTATGCGCCGCTCGCCTTCATTTACGATACGCAAGCCATCTCAACCCCGCCGACATCCCTCGACGCGCTGGTGACGGGGCCTGCGGACCAGAAGATCGTCATCATGGACCCGCGCAGCTCGACGCCGGGCCTCGGCCTTCTCCTCTGGATGAAGTCCGTCTACGGCGATCAGGCAGCCGATAAGTGGCGCGAACTCAGCCGGCGCATCCTGACGGTTACCCCTGGCTGGAGCGAGGCATACGGGCTCTTCACCAATGGCGAAGCGCCCATCGTCCTGTCCTATACGACCTCGCCCGCCTATCACATGATCGAAGAGGGTTCGGAGCGCTACCAGGCCGCCGCATTCTCCGAAGGGCACTATCTGCAGGTCGAGATCGCGGGCGTTTTGAAGACGTCCGACCACCCCGAACTCGCGCGACGGTTCCTCGACTATATGATCTCGCCGCAGGTTCAGGCCTTCATTCCCACGACCAACTGGACCCTGCCCGTGCGCGCGCTGGCCGAACCGCTGCCGGAGGCCTTCTCGCGGCTGGTGGTGCCGTCGCACGCGCTGACCATCGCCCCGGAGGAGGTGGCTGCCAACCGGCAGGCCTGGACGCAGGAATGGCTTCAGGCCATCGGGCGCTGAGGCCTTTGCCGTCCGTGCCGCGCCGGCACATGAGGCACGCCCTGACTGCCGGCTCCTGGCCCCGCATGGCCGCCGGGGCCGCGGGGCTGGCCTGCCTGGTGCTCATCCTCGGCGCGCCGTTCCTCGTGCTGCCGCTCGCCACCGGGTCGATGCCCTCGCTCGACGTGCTGGCCGATCCCTACCTTCTCGGGGTCCTGCGCTTCACGCTGATGCAGGCGGCCCTGTCGGCGCTTCTGTCGGCGCTGTTCGGCATACCGCTGGCGCTCGCATTGCATCGGACGCAGTTTTTCGGGCGGCACATGCTGCTGCGGCTGTTCCTCCTGCCGCAGGCGCTGCCGACCCTCGTGGCGGCGCTGGGCATCCTGGCCGTCTTCGGCCGGTCCGGCCTTCTGTCGCAGGGCCTGGCGGCGCTCGGCCTGCCACGGCTCGACATTTATGGGTTGAGCGGCATCCTCCTGGCGCATGTCTTCTTCAACATGCCGCTGGCCGCGCGCATCGGCTTTGCGGCGCTGTCGGCCGTGCCGAACGAAAGCTGGAAGCTGGCCGGGCAATTGTCGCTCGGGCGCGCCGCGACCTTCCGCATCGTGGAGTGGCCGGCCATCCGTGCCGTCCTGCCTGGCATTCTGACGCTCATCTTCATGCTCTGCGTGACCAGCTTCGCGCTCGTCCTCGTGCTGGGCGGCGGGCCGGCGGCGACGACACTGGAAGTGGCGATCTACCAGTCGCTGCGCTACGATTTCGACCCGGGCCGCGTGATCGCCCTGTCGCTGACGCAGATCGTCGTCGTGGCGCTCGTCCTGGTGCCGGCGAGCCTCTGGACGCGCTCCGCGCCGGCCATGTTCTCGCTCGGGGGCAGGGTGCAGCGCTATGAACGGCCGGGACGCCTGGCGCGCCTGTGCGATATCGCCGTCATCGCGCTCGGCCTCGCCTTCGTGCTCACGCCCTTCGCGGCCATCCTCGCCAATGGGTTGAAGGCGGATCTGGCGGGGCTGCTCATGCAGGCGAGCGTCCACCGGGCCATGGTCACGAGCCTCGTCATCGCCCTTCTGGCGACAGTCTGCGGCCTGGCCCTGTCGATGGCCCTCGTCTTCGGGGCCGCATCGCGCCGCCTGGGGGCCAGCGCTTTCACCATGGCGGGAAGCATCGTCCTGGTGGTTCCGCCGGTGGTGGTGGGCGCCGGCTGGTTCCTCCTGCTGCGCGATGTCGGGGCGGTGTCGCGGCTCGCCCCGGTCATCGTGATCCTGGCCAACGCCGTCATGGCGGTGCCCTTCATGATGCGGATTCTGAAGCCCGCGCTCGACGGCGCAGAGGCGACTCAGCGCCGGCTGGCGCTGCAGCTCGGCCTGTCGGGCATGGCCTATGGGCGCCTTGTCCTGTGGCCGGTGCTGCGGCGGCCGCTCGGCCTTGCGGCGGCATTCGGACTGGCTCTGTCGCTGGGCGATCTCGGCGTCGTGGCGCTGTTCGGCAGCCAGGATCTGGTGACGCTTCCCTATCTTCTCCTGCAGCGCATGGGCAGCTACCGCACCGACGACGCGGCGGGCCTGGCGCTGATCCTGGCGGCGCTCTGCCTGGTCCTGATGATTCTGGCCGAGCGCGGCGCGGGGCGCACGGAACGAGGGTGACAGTGACGATGCCGATTCTCCAACTCGACGCCGTCCGTTTCGCCTATGACGGGCTCGACATGTGCTTCGACCTCGACGTGGCTGAGGGCGCGTGGATCGCCGTCATCGGCCCGAGCGGCGCAGGCAAGTCCACCCTGCTCGATCTCGTGGCCGGCTTCGTCGGCCCGGACAGCGGCAGGATCCTCTATCGCGGGGCGGACATGTCCGGCATGGCGCCATCGGAGCGGCCGGTCAGCCTGGTGTTTCAGGAAAACAACCTCTTCCCGCATTTGACGGCCCTGCAGAACGTTCTTCTGGGGCTGACGACGCGGGCTCGGCCCGGCGCGCCCTTGCGCGCCCGCGCAGAGGAAGCACTCGCCGCGGTCGGCCTTGCCGGCTACGGCCCGCGCCGCCCGGCCGCCATGTCGGGTGGTGAGCGCCAGCGTGTGGCGCTGGCACGGGCCCTGGTGCGCGAGCGCCCGCTTCTGCTCCTGGACGAACCCTTCGCCGCGCTCGGGCCCGGCCTGCGGCAAGACATGCTGGGCCTGATCGGCCAATTGCGCGAAAGGGCGCGGCTGACCATCCTGATGGTGACGCACCAGCCAGAGGACGCGCTCGGCCATGCGGAGCGAATCGTCTTCATCGACAAGGGGCGTGTGGCGCTGGACGGTCCTGTCGCGGAGCTGATGGGGCCGCCGCCGCATCCGCGCCTGGCCGATTACCTGAGTTGAGAGGCCAAGCCTTGCGCTCTCACACTTCCGTCGGAATTGCGCTGCATGCGCATGCGTCGGTTGTTCGGCCGCTGTTGCCCTGCCGCGCTTTCGGTTTGCCACCGGAGCGCGCTATGAAGGGGGCCGGTTGACACACGCCGAAGCGAGGGGACAGTTGCGATCATGACGGCCAGCACGTCGGTTCGGAGTGGCAGGACGGAGCGCCGGGTTCGGCAGGGCAGGCGCGTGGCCGTGCTGGCCGTGCTTCTGGCCGGCCTTGCCGCGTCCGGCTGCACCTCGCTCGGCGCGGGCATGGAGGACATGGCGCAAGGGGCTTCCGGGCCGTCCGGCTTCCTGCCGCAGCAGCGCCAGCCCATCAGCTTCGAGAGCGCCCAACAGAACGATCCGCAATCGTCCATCGGCCGGTCCCAGCACCCGCGGATCCTCGCCGCCTATGGCGGCGCCTATTCCGATCCGCGGCTTGAGCGTTCGCTCGCCGCCATTGTGGGCCGCCTGGCCGCCTACTCGGACGATCCGAACCGCGCCTACTCCATCACCGTTCTCAACTCCCCCAACATCAACGCCTTCGCGCTGCCGGGGGGCTATCTCTACGTGACGCGGGGCCTTCTGGCCCTGGCAAACGATTCGGCCGAAGTCGCGGCCGTGCTGGCCCATGAGATGGGCCATGTCTCGGCCAATCACGGCATTAAGCGCCAGGAGCGCGAGCAGGCGGCCGAGCTGGCCGGGCGCGTCGTGGCCGAAGTCCTGTCCAGTCCGCAGGCCGGACAGGCGGCCCTGGCCAAGGGGCAGCTCAACCTTGCCAGCTTCTCCCGCAATCAGGAGTTGGAGGCTGACGCGCTGGGGATCCGGCATATCGGCCGCGCAGGTTACGACCCCTATTCGGCCGCGCGCTTCCTGGAGGCGATGGAGTCCTTCTCGCGCTTCCGCAACGCCTTCCAGGCGCCCAACGCCGATCTGGATTTTCTGGCCTCGCATCCGGCCTCCGCGCAGCGGATCGATTTCGCCCGGCGGCATGCCGCCGAGTTCGGTCCGGAGGGGACCGGCATTGCCGATCGTGACCGCTACCTGTCGGGCATTGACGGCATGCTCTTCGGCGACACCGCAGCGGAAGGCTATGTGCGTGAGCGCAGCTTCTTCCATCCGGGGCTTGGCATCACCTTCACCGTCCCGCGCGACTTCGTCATCGACAACACGGCCGAGGCGGTGCTGGCGACCGGGCCGGGGGATACGGCGATCCGCTTCGACGGGGTTGCCCTGCCGGAGCGCAGCTCGCTGGACGACTATGTCCGCAGCGGCTGGATCGGCGGGCTCGACGCCAATTCCATCCGCCCCATCCGTGTGGCGGGGCTCGAGGGCGTGACCGCGAGGGCTCAGGGCGGCGCCTATGTGTTCGACATCACGCTGATCCGGGTCGGCGGGCAGGTCTATCGTTTCCTGACGGCCATGCCGGCCAATGCCTCAGACCGTCTGGACGCGGCCGCGCGGCAGATTTCCGACAGTTTCCGGCTCATGTCGCCGGCCGAGCGGCAGAATCTGAAGCCCTTGCGCATCCGCATTGTGACGGCCGGCCTCGGCGATACGGAAGCCTCCATTGCCGGGCGCATGCAGGGCGTGGACCGAAAGGTCGAACTGTTCCGCCTTCTGAACGGGCTGGAAGGCGGGGGCGGCGTGCGCACCGGCACGCGCTACAAGATCATCGCCGAATAGGCGCTTCCCAAGGGTTTCCGGCACCCGATTGCCGGAGCTTTTCGGTCCTGCTCCGTAGCCTGGCATCCGACGACAAGTTGCAGATACAGAAAGGGCGCGGTGTTGAGATACACCGCGCCCTTGATACGATACCTGTCTACGGAGCGTCAGCTCACATAGGCAGCCTGGTCGGGGTTGCGGGCCAGAAGGGCCGCACGCAGCTTTTCCAGCGCGCGCGTCTCGATCTGGCGGACGCGCTCCTTGGAGATGCCGAGCTCACTGCCCAAGGCTTCAAGCGTCGCGCCTTCGTCCTGCAAGCGGCGCTCGCGGATGATGCGCAGCTCACGTTCCGACAGGACATCGAGGGCGTCGGTCAGCCACAACACGCGGCGCTCATCGTCGATGGAGGTCGACACCATCTCATCCGGGAGGGGAGAGTCGGAGACGAGGAAATCCTGGCGGTCGGCGCTGCCGGACTCGTCTTCCATCAAGGGGGCGTTCAGGGAGGAGTCGGGTCCGGACAGGCGGCTGTCCATCAGCGCGACATCGCCGACCGAAACGTTCAGCGCCTGGGCGATTTCCCGGTACATCTCGCTGCTGGCCAGCGCTTCCGAGCCCTGGCTCAACCGCGCCCGAAGGCGGCGCAGGTTGAAGAACAGCGCCTTCTGCGCGGAAGAGGTGCCGCCGCGTACGATGGACCAGTTGCGCAGGATGTAATCCTGAATGGAGGCGCGGATCCACCAGGTCGCATAGGTCGAGAAGCGGACTTCGCGCTCGGGCTCGAAGCGGGCCGCAGCTTCCAGAAGGCCGACATGCCCTTCCTGGATCAGATCGTTCATCGACAGTCCGAAATGGCGGAACTTGGCCGCCATGGAAATGACCAGGCGCATATGAGCGGCAGTCATGCGGTGCAGGGCGGCCTGATCGTGGCTCTCCTTCCAGCGAACCGCGAGCTGATATTCTTCGTCCCTCTGGAGATAGGGTGCAGCCATGGCAGCACGGATCATGAGGCGGCCTGCGGACTGGGATTTCATGTCGGAGCCTTTCGCTGAAATCTGACAGTTCGTCGCGCAAGGCCGGACACATCCCCCTCACCCTACGCACGGTTACAACCGCACGCGCGCCGGTTGGTTCCGGGGGGTGAAGATAATTTTTGCTCAGATAGATCAGCGCGCAGCGCCGGCAAGGGCTATGTCCAGCGCGGCAGGACGCCGCGGCCCGAACGAAAGTCCAGTTCTGCGATCCACGCAAAAGAAAAGCCGGTCGAAACGACCGGCCTTCTGACTGCTTCTGACTGTAGGAGAGACGATCAGGCGGCTTCGTCGGCCTCGATCTCGTCTTCGTCGTTCTCGGCGACCTTGCCGCGCTTCGGGCTCTTGTTGAGGTTCACCTCGATCAGGCGGATCGCCTCAGTCTCCGATACCTCGTTCACGGCGGCGAGTTCGCGCGCCATGCGGCCGAGCGCGGCCTCATAGAGCTGACGCTCGGAATAGGACTGTTCCGGCTGGCTTTCGGCACGATACAGATCACGGACGACCTCGGCGATGGAGATGAGATCGCCCGAATTGATCTTGGCATCGTATTCCTGGGCGCGGCGGCTCCACATGGTGCGCTTGACGCGCGCGCGGCCCTGCACGACCTTCAGCGCCCGCTCGACGAAATCGGTTTCCGACAGCTTGCGCATGCCGACCGCTTCCGCCTTCGCGACCGGCACCTTCAGCCGCATCTTGTCCTTCTCGAAGTCGATGACGAAGAGTTCGAGCTTCATCCCCGCAACGGTCTGTTCCTCGATCGCAACGATCTGGCCGACGCCGTGAGCAGGGTAAACGATGCTTTCGCCGGTCTTGAAGCCTTGACGCTGGGAGGTCTTCTTCTGAATGCTCATACGCCTGATAAAACTCCCTGTTGTGCGCGGCCGCGAGTGCCGCTATGCACGGGGACGACATGGAGAGTCGCCGGATTTGAAGCGCGTGCCATCCTGTGATGATACGCCAGCCTGGACCTTCCATGGGCACCTATAGGCCAAAGCGGTCATGTCCAGTTCGGGAACCGGCTGAGTACGACCACGGCTGACGAAGAAGCGCCTTTCGGAAGTGCCGCGAAAGCCGGGTCAAGTAGCTTGACGGAAGCCAGCATTCGACTGTTGCGAAAATAATACCCTATTGGCGGCGAAAACTCAAGGTATTTGCGTGGGATGAGTCCGACATGACATGTGGACAGGCAACCTCCGGTTGCCTGTTGCAGGGCTTTGCCGAAATGTCAGTCGCCCTATGCGCGGGTGACCCGGCATTGCAGTGCGCGGACGGGACAGAATGCGTCAGCGCCCTCCCGGCCGATCCGGCCGGGGCGGTTCCATGAGCGGGGCGGCGCTGGCGCCGGGCCGCCTCAGTCCCCGGAGCCGGCCTCCGGCGAGAAGAACTTGTCGAGCTTGTCCTCGACGCCATCCATGTCCTTCGCATCGGCCGGCGCATCGCGCTTGATCGTGATGTTGGGCCACTTGTCGGCATATTCGGCATTGAGCTTGAGCCACTTGTCGAGGCCGGGCTCCGTATCGGGCTTGATGGCCTCGGCCGGGCATTCGGGCTCGCAGACGCCGCAATCGATGCATTCATCGGGATGGATGACGAGCATGTTCTCGCCCTCATAGAAGCAATCGACGGGACAGACCTCCACGCAATCGGTGTACTTGCAGCGGATGCAGTTGTCGGTCACGACGTAGGTCATTGAACCTATTCCCGGGGCTGAACGGCAGTGGAGGCGATCGACTGCCGGGCGCGATTGCAGGATAGCCCACAGCCCCGCAACGGCGGAGGAGAGCTTCTCGTGCCGGGAGGTAGACCCTCACCGTGTGCGTTGCAAGAGCAAAGGATACTGTGTTTGTGGCTCAGGCTGACAAACTGTTCTCCGGCTCGTCATCGACTGCCGGCGCCAGATCCGGCAGGGGAGCCGACAGATCGGCGTAGAGGAGCGCGGCCTCGCTGGCCGGGCCGCGTCTCACCCCCGGCGACATGACCTGCAACACCCGCACGGCATGATCCAGGCGAATGGTCAGCACATCGCCCGGGCGGACGATCCGGGCACTGTGCTGCACCTTCTCACGATTAACCCGGACGGCCCCGGACAGAGCCAGCTTCTGGGCGAGGCTGCGGGATTTCACGACGCGGGCGAAATACAGCCACTTATCGATCCGCTGCTCACCCGCCGCCATGCGCCCCGCAACCTCCTACTTCTTGAGCTTGTCCTTCAGCGCCGCCAGCTTGGCGAAGGGCGAATCGGGATCGACCGGCTTCTGGCGGTCGTTCCGACGCTCGTCCCGCGCCCCATCGCGGCGCGGCCCGTCCCGGAAGGAGCCCTCACGCGGGGCACGCTCACGCTCGTCATTGCCCGGGCGCGGCTTGCCGCGTCCCTCGGACCGCTTGCCGAAACGCTCCTGGCGCTTGTCGCCCTCGCGGTTGGGCTGACGCTCGGCGGCTGGCGCATCGCCCCGCGCTTCCACCGGCTCGCCACCCTGGCGACGGCGGTTGCGGTCGTGCCGCGGACGGTTTTCCTGCCCGCGTCCACGGCCTTCGCCGCCACGATGCGGACGCCAGAGCTGCACGAGCTTGACCTCTGCCTCGGCCGGCGCCGGGGCTTCCCCAACGGGGAGCTGCGCGGCCGTGCCGGACTGCACCTCGGCAGATTCGTCGGCCTGCGGCGCCGCATCCTGCGCGGGCTCCGGAGCCGGCGATGCTTCGCTGGCCTCCACCACGGCTTCGGGTTCGGCCGCGGTTGCCTCGGCCGCCGGGGCGGCGTCGGCGCCATCGTCCTGCGCCGCCGGCTCCACCGTCTCGCCGTCCGGACCGTTCGACACGTCCGCGCCAGCGGGCTGGTCTTCGGCCTGCGGGGCCTGGTCAGCGGTCGCGGCCGGTTCGGCGACCGCCTCTGTTGCGGTGCTGTCGCGGGGGGCTGCATCCTGCGCAGCGGCGTCCTGGGCAGCGAGCTGCTCCTCGACCGCGCTCGACTGCAACGGCCGGGCACGATAGCCGAGGCCCTTGAGGATCTCTTCCATATCGTCGGCGGTGGCGCCCAGAATGGACATCATGGCTGCGGTGACGAGGAACTCGCGCCCGTCGAAGGCGCCATCCGGCCGCTTGCCCGTGCCCGGCTTCCAGGCCAGGGCAGGGCGGATCAGATCGGCCAGCCGCTCCAGAATGTCCACGCGCACGGCCCGGCGACCGAGCGCGCGATAGCCGGAGAGGGTGTAGAAGACGGGATCAATCGCCGGGTCGAGCGGCGCGGATGTGCGGCCGGTCGCCAGGAGCTGAGTCACGTCGCCGAAGCCGGGCTTGTCCCGCCCATCGTTGCGGATGGCCCAGAGCAGCGTGACGAGCTGCGCCGGAGCGGGCTTCACCAGCGCCGGCAGGAAGATGTGGTAGGCGCCAAAGCGAACGCCTAGACGGCGCAGGGCTGCGCGTGCGTCCTGGTCCAGGGAGCGGACCTCGTCCGCAACGTCCCGGCGCTGGATCAGGCCGTAATTCTCGGCCAGGCGATAGGCGATGCCCTTGGCGGTGCCTTCCAGCCCTTCACCGGCTTCCAGATCGGCCAGCGGCTTGAGGACGGTCGACACCTGGTAGGCCACGTAGCGATCCGCCCGTGCGGCGACCTTATCACGCGCGGGGCCGGCAAGCTGGTCATCGGCCAGGAGCACGATGCGCGGGCGCAGGGCGCTGTCGCCGGCCGTCAGGCTGGCCACCGGCGCACCCAGCCAGCGCAGGAGCCCGTCCGAGCCGATCGCGATGTCGCCGTTCGGCGCATTGCTGAAACGCTCGGCGCGTGCCTCGTACTCACCGGACAGGGCTTTTTGTGCAGCGGCGCGGACGGCTTTGGCATCGGGCCCATCGGACTTTACGTCCGGCGTGAACCTGAACCCCTGCAGCTCGCCCACATGATGGCCTTCGACGAGGACCTTCCCGTCGCTGCCGATCTCAGCTTCCATGAATGCGTTCTCTCTCAGCCGCTTCATCAAGACGCTTGTCCTGCGATCTACGAAGCGTTTCGTCAACCTGTCGTGCAGCGCGTCCGACAGCCTGTCTTCGATCGCGCGCGTCTTTTCCTGCCAGTGTGACGGATCGGCAAGCCAACCCGGCCGGTGTGAAATATAGGTCCAGGTCCGGATTTCCGCGATCCTGCGCGACAGGGCATCGATATCGCCTTCGGCAAAATCGGCATGCCGGACCTGGTTCGCCATGTAATCTTCGGCCACATGGCCTTGGGTGGCAAGGTCCCGGTACACGGCCGCGATGATCTCCGCATGCTGGGCCGGAGCGATTCGCCGGTAGTCCGGCAACTTGCAGGCTTCCCAAAGGAGCTCGACATTGCGCGGCGTGCGGGCCATGGCCGCGATCCGCTCGTCGGCGGACAGGAGTTCCAGGGCCCGCTGGTCGACGGATGGCAGCGCCCGGGCAAGGTCCGCCACCGGCGGCAAGGCGTCCAGGCTGTGGCGCAGGCCCTGCAACGAACTGAAATCCAGCCGGCGCGAACGCCATTGCAGGACCTTCAATGGCTCGAAGCGGTGCGATTCCAGGGCTTCGACCAGTTCCTCGCCGAGCGGATCGACCTGTCCGGTCACGCCGAACGTGCCATCGCGCACATGGCGGCCGGCGCGCCCGGCGATCTGGCCATACTCAGCCGGTGTCAGCTGGCGGTACTGGAAACCGTCGAACTTCCAGTCCTGCGCAAAGGCGACGTGATCGACATCGAGGTTCAGGCCCATGCCGACGGCGTCCGTCGCCACCAGGAACTCGACGTCGCCGTTCTGGTAGAGTTCCACCTGCGCATTGCGGGTGCGCGGGCTGAGCGCGCCCAGGACGACGGCCGCGCCGCCGCGCTGGCGGCGGATCAGCTCGGCGATGGCGTAGACCTCGTCGGCGGAGAAGGCCACGATGGCGCTGCGGCGCGGCAGCCGTGTGATTTTCTTGGAGCCGGCATAGACGAGGTTGGACATGCGTGGCCGCGTCTGGACCGTCAGCCCCGGCAGGAGTCGCTCCAGAACGCCCCGCATGGTCGCCGAGCCCAGGAGCAGCGTTTCCTGCGTGCCCCGCATATGCAGGATGCGGTCGGTGAAGAGGTGCCCCCGCTCCAGATCGCCGGCAAGCTGGACCTCGTCGATCGCCACGAAGGCGGCGCTGCCATCCACCGGCATGGCCTCGACCGTGCAGACGGAATAGCGGGCATTGGGCGGCTTGATCTTTTCCTCGCCCGTAATCAGCGCCACGGCGCCGACGCCGACCCGGTCGACGACCTTCTGGTACACTTCCCGCGCCAGGAGGCGCAGCGGCAGGCCGATGATGCCCGACGAATGGGCCACCATGCGCTCGATCGCCAGCCAGGTCTTGCCGGTGTTGGTGGGGCCCAGGACGGCGGTAACGCCTCCGGCGTCGAAGCCGGGGGCTCCGGCGGCGGGCCGATTGCGGGTCAGGCGTGCATCCATCATGTCAGACCGACATTTGGGGAGGGGCAGGGCCAAAGGCAAATGCGGCGGGCCGGTCGGCGGGGTGCGGACGGGCTTCGTCCACAGAAATCAGGTGCGCGCGGCGCTCAGTCGAGCGCTTTGCTCAGGCCTTCCGCCAGGAAGCGCAGCCAGCGCTGATGCGACGGCGCGACGCGCCAGGCCACCAGGGCCCCTGCCGCCCGGCTGTCGCCGCGCCGCCAGGCCGCCAGCAGGCGCATCAGCCAGATCTCGTCGTCGCTGACGGCCTTCGCGCCCGGCCGGTACAGGACCATGTCGTGCCGGCCATGCGCGGACAGGCCGTGGAAGAAGCAGACCGAGATCCGCTCGAGCGAGGCTTCACGGCCAGCCGCGAGGAGGAAACAGGCCTTCTCCAGGTTCGGCCGCGGGGCCAGGCGGCTGCGCAGCGCCAGCCAGCGCAGACGGTCGAGTTCGACACGCTGGGCATCGTCGAGTTCCGCCGGGGCCGGTTTCAGCCGCGCTGCCGTCGGACAGGCCGGAAAGGCGATGACCTTGCCTTCCGTTTCGGATGCGATCGCACGCTGTGCCGACATGGTCATTCAACACTTCCCGAGGCTGCAGCGCAGGAAAGCTGACCTGCGGTGTCAGCTTCAACTAACAGAAAGAATGTGCGGATTCCAGCCCGCCGGGATTCAGGTCGTGGCGGCCCTGTCGTCCACGGGCGCAGCCGGCCGGACGGCGCTGACCATGTAGTTCACATCCATGTCCGCAGTGGTGCGCCACTGGTCGGCCACGGGGTTGTAGGCAACACCCGTCGACGGCCCCATTATGAGGCCGGACGATGTCAGCGGCCCCTCGATCTCGCCCGGGCGGACGAGCTTCTCATAGGTGTGGGTGCCACGTGGCAGCCAGCGCAGCACGTATTCGGCACCGACGATGGCGAGCGCCAGCGCCTTGTAGGTCCGGTTGATCGTCGCCACGACGATGAGGCCGCCCGGCTTGACCATGCCGGCGCAGGTATCGAGGAAAAACGGAACATCGGCCACATGCTCGACGATCTCGAGCGCCAGGACGACGTCGTATCGCTTGCCCTGCGCGGCGAGCGCCTCGGCCGTGGTCGCGCGATAGTCGATGGCAAGGCCCTGCTCGCTGGCGTGCAGCCGCGCCACCTCGATGTTCGTGTCGGAGGCGTCGGCGCCCGTGACATGACCGCCGAGTCTTGCCAGCGGCTCGCAGACAAGGCCCCCGCCGCAGCCTATGTCCAGAATGTCGAGACCTTCCAGGGGGCGCGCCATGCCCGGCGTCCGGCCGAAATGGTCGAGCATCCTGTCCCGCAGCCACGCAATGCGCACCGGATTGAACTTGTGCAGCGGGCGGAACTTGCCCACCGGGTTCCACCACTCCTGGGCCAGCCGCGAAAACCGCTCGACTTCCGCCGTGTCGATCGAGGACGTGGATCCGCCCCCGCCGTGCGTGCCTGTCATCGCCAAGGTCTCCTCGATCCTGTTCCGCCGTACTGCAAGGTGGATGGGCCGCGGCCACAGGCAAGTCAATGGGCGTCGCGTCCGGCTACGGGCCGGGCGGGCGCGCGCGCCGAGCTTCTTGCGAGGGGCCGTAATTTCGGTTACTGGGCAGTGCCCTTCAGGGGGCGTGGCGCCCTGCGGCGCCTGCCGCCGAAGACATTCTGCCCATTTGCGGCGGCCCGGCAAGCCCGCCGTCAACCCAGGTTCTTAACGGTCCCATGGCGCGTCTCGTACTCAAGTTCGGCGGCACTTCCGTCGCTGATGTCGATCGGATCCGGAACGTCGCGCGGCACGTCAAGCGCGAGGTCGATGCCGGCCACCACGTCGCCGTCGTCGTATCGGCCATGGCCGGCAAGACGAACGAGCTCGTCGGCTGGTGCCGCGAAGCCTCGCCCATCCACGATGCGCGCGAATACGATACCGTGGTCGCCTCCGGCGAGCAGGTGACGGCCGGCCTCCTGGCGATCACCCTGCAGTCGATGGGCGTCAATGCAAGGTCCTGGATGGGGTGGCAGATCCCCGTGCGCACGGATAACAGCCACGGCGCCGCCCGGATCGAGGATATTGACGGCTCGGACATCATCCGCCGCTTCGAGGATGACAGCCAGGTCGCCGTGATCGCCGGGTTCCAGGGCCTGGCGCCGGACAACCGCATCGCCACGCTCGGCCGGGGCGGCTCCGACACCAGCGCCGTCGCCATCGCCGCAGCGATCAAGGCCGACCGCTGCGACATCTATACCGATGTCGACGGCGTCTACACGACCGATCCGCGGATCGAGCCGCGGGCCCGGCGCATGGATCGCATTTCCTTCGAGGAAATGCTGGAGATGGCCTCGCTCGGCGCCAAGGTGCTGCAGGTCCGCTCGGTCGAACTCGCCATGGTGCACAAGGTGCGCACCTTCGTGCGCTCGTCTTTCGAAGACCCGGACGCGCCCGGAATGGGCGATTTCGACAATCCGCCCGGGACGCTCATTTGCGATGAGGATGAAATCGTGGAACAGCAGGTCGTGACCGGCATCGCCTATGCCAAGGACGAGGCCCAGATCTCCCTCCGGCGCGTGGAGGACAGGCCCGGCATCGCAGCCGCCATCTTCGGACCGCTGGCCGATGCGGGCGTCAACGTCGACATGATCGTGCAGAGCGTGTCCGAGGACGGCACCCGCACCGACATGACCTTCACCGTCCCGGCGAGCGATCTGGACAAGGCCACGCGCATCATCGAGGCGGCCAAGGCCGACATGCGCTTCGACATCATCCAGTCCGAGGGCGGGCTGACCAAGGTTTCGGTGATCGGCATCGGCATGCGCAGCCATACCGGCGTTGCCGCCACGGCCTTCAAGGCCCTGGCGAACCGGGGCATCAACATCCGCGCCATCACCACGTCGGAGATCAAGATCTCCATCCTGATCGATGGGGAGTTTTCCGAACTCGCGGTTCGGACCTTGCATTCGGTCTACGGTCTGGACAAAGTTCGTCCCTGAATGGGGGCGGCGGCTCACGCGCCCGAATCAGCGGCGTCCTGACGGCGGCGCCTGCAACGTGATGAACGGATGACGCCGGTGACGAGAAGCGATTCTCCTGGGCCGCGGGTGCTCCTGCGCCGCATGCGGGAGCTCATGGCCGAGCCGCTGGAGCCGCAGGCGCGGCTCGACGAGATCGTGCGCCAGATCGCCGCCAACATGGTCGCCGAAGTCTGCTCGCTTTACATTCTGCGGGCGGACGGCGTCCTGGAGCTCTACGCCACGGAAGGTCTGAACCCGGGCTCCGTGCACCTGGCGCAGCTGCAGCTGGGCGAGGGCCTGGTGGGCACCATTGCGGCGACGGCCCGCGCGCTCAACCTGAACGACGCGCAGAAGCACCCGGCCTTTACCTACCTGCCGGAAACGGGCGAGGAAGTGTACAACTCCTTCCTGGGTGTGCCGATCCTTCGTGCGGGCCGCACGCTGGGCGTTCTGGTGGTGCAGAACAAGTCCAAGCGCGTCTACCGCGACGAGGAAACCGAAGCGCTCGAAACCGTCGGCATGGTGATTGCCGAGATGATCGCCGCCGGCAGCCTGGAAGGCCTGTCGCGGCCCGGCGTCGTCCTGGATCTGTCGCGCCCGGTCGTCATCGAGGGCACGGCCCTGGCGGACGGGATCGGCCTTGGCCGGGTCGTGCTGCACGAGCCGCGCGTGGTGGTGACGAACCTCTTTAACGAGGATGTCGAAGGGGAGGTCGGCCGGCTTGGCGAAGCCCTGTCCTCGCTGCGCATCTCGATCGAGGACATGCTGTCGCGGCGCGACATCGCGGCGGAGGGCGAGCACCGCGCCGTGCTCGAAGCCTATCGCATGTTCGCCAATGATCGCGGCTGGGTGCGCAAGCTGGAAGAGGCGGTGCGCAACGGACTGACCGCCGAGGCATCGGTCGAAAAGGTGCAGTCGGACATGCGGGCCCGCATGATGCACATGGCCGATCCCTACCTGCGCGAGCGGCTGCACGATTTCGACGATCTTGCCAACCGGCTGCTGCGCCAGCTTATGGGGCAGGCTGCCGATCCCTTCGGCGGGGACGCTTCGGGCGATGCGATCATCGTCTGCCGCAACATGGGCGCGGCCGAACTCCTCGACTATCGGCGCGAGCAGGTGCGCGGCCTGGTCCTGGAAGAGGGCGCCGCCACCAGCCATGTCGTCATCGTCGCCAAGGCGCTCGGCATCCCTGTCGTGGGGCAGGCCAAGGGCGCCGTGTCGATGGCCGAAAAGGGCGATGCGATCATCGTGGACGGCGAAGAGGGCGTCGTCCACTTACGCCCGCCCAGCGATATCGAGGATGTCTTCGAAGAGCGCGTCGCCTTCCGCGCGCGGCGGCAGGAGCGCTACCGCCAGCTTCGCGACCAGCCGGCCGAAACCAAGGACAATTGCCGCATCAACCTTTTGGTGAATGCCGGCCTTCTGGTGGATCTGCCGCAGCTTGCCGATTCCGGGGCCGACGGGGTGGGCCTGTTCCGGACGGAACTGCAATTCATGGTTGCGTCGTCCATGCCCAAGACCAGCGAACAGGAGCGGCTCTACGCCTCTGTCCTGGATGCGGCGGGCGATAAGCCGGTGACCTTCCGGACGCTGGATATCGGCGGCGACAAGGTCCTGCCCTACCTGCACCAGTCGCCGGAGGAAAACCCCGCGCTCGGCTACCGCGCGCTGCGCCTGGCGCTCGACAAGCCGGGGCTCATGCGCACGCAGCTGCGGGCGCTCCTGCGCGCCGCTGGCGGGCGCGAGCTGCGCGTCATGTTCCCGATGGTCACCGATATCGAGGAACTGCGCCAGGCGCGGGACCTGATTTCCCGCGAGTTCAAGCAGCAGACGCGCTTCGGCCATGTCATGCCGCGCCGGCTCAAGCTCGGCGCCATGATCGAGGTTCCGTCCATGCTCTACCAGCTCGACGAGCTGATGGCGCTGGTGGACTTCGTGTCGATCGGCTCGAACGATCTGTTCCAGTTCTTCTGTGCGGTGGATCGCGGCAACGCCCAGATCGCTGGCCGCTTCGACGACCTCTCCCCGCCCTTCCTGAAGGCGCTGCGGGAGATCCTGCGCGCCGGCGAGCGCAACGACGTTTCCGTGACGCTGTGCGGGGAAATGGCCGGCCAGCCGCTTTCGGCCATGGCGTTGATCGGCATCGGCTTCCGCTCCATATCCATGACGACGGCGTCGATCGGGCCGGTCAAGGCCATGCTCCTAGAGCTCGATGTCGCCGATCTTGCCCAGGAACTGGAAACCTATCTCGAGAACAGGTTCCGGCAGGGGCGTCTTCGCGATTTCCTGCGCGACTACGCGGCCCGCCACAATATTCCGCTATAGCGCGGCATTGGCGGCCACCGCCATGCGGGGGGAACAGGCCTTGATGCCGTCCGCCGCATCATCCAATGCGCCGGCAAAGGCCGGGACCATCACTTTCTTAGGATAATCATGGCGATCTTGCCTGCCGATACGATGAACGAGATCCTCAAGCGCTCGGCCTATCTGGAGGCCGAGATGGCGAAGGGCCCCGATCATGAGGTCTATGCCCGGCTGGCGGCCGAATATGCAGGCCTGGAGGATGTGGTGGCGGCGATCCGCCTCTATCACGCTGCCCGCAAGGAGCAGACCGATTTGAAGGAGCTTCTGGAAGATCCTTCTGCCGACCGCGAGATGCGCGATCTCGCCTCGGCCGAGCTCGGGGCGCTGCAGGAGCGCATCGAGAACCTGTCCGACGAGATCCTCATTCTGCTTCTGCCGCGCGATGCGGCCGACGAAAAAGGCGCGATCCTGGAAATCCGCGCCGGGACGGGCGGCTCGGAAGCCGCCCTCTTCGCGGGTGACCTGTTCCGCATGTATCAGCGCTACGCGGAGCTCCAGGGCTGGAAGGTCGAGGTGATGGAAACATCGGACGGCGAGGTCGGGGGCTTCAAGGAGGTCATCGCCTCGGTCAAGGGGCGGGGCGTCTTCTCGCGGCTGAAGTTCGAATCCGGCGTCCACCGCGTACAGCGCGTGCCGGCGACCGAATCGTCCGGGCGCATCCATACCTCCGCCGCCACGGTTGCCGTCCTGCCCGAGGCCGAGGATGTCGATATCGAAATCCGGGCCGAGGATATCCGTATCGATACGATGCGCGCCTCCGGCGCCGGCGGACAGCATGTCAACACGACGGACTCGGCGGTTCGCATCACCCATATACCGAGCGGAATCGTCGTAACCTCGTCCGAGAAGTCGCAGCACCAGAACCGGGCCCGCGCCATGCAGGTGCTGCGGGCGCGCCTGTTCGACGCGGAGCGCCAGCGCCAGGACAGCGAGCGGTCCGAAGCGCGCCGATCGCAGGTTGGCTCGGGCGACCGGTCCGAGCGCATCCGGACCTATAATTTCCCGCAAGGGCGCGTAACCGATCATCGCATCAACCTGACGCTCTACAAGCTGGACCGCGTCCTGGAGGGAGAGATGGACGAACTGGTCGACGCGCTGGTGGCCGACCACCAGGCCGCGCTCCTGGCCGCGATGGGCGCGGATGCCTGAGGCAACCACCATCGGTTCGTTGAATCGCCTGGCGCGGCAGCGGCTGGCGGCGGCTGGCGTCGACAGCCCGGCTCTGGATGCGCGGCTTCTCATCTGCGCCAGCTTCGACCTGACGGCGGCACAGCTTCACCTGAATGCCGAGCGGCGGGTCACGCCGGAAGAGGCCGCCCGCTTCGAGGATTTTCTGGCGCGCCGCGCGGCGGGGGAACCGGTCTTTCGCATCCTCGGCGCGCGGCCCTTCTGGAACCATGTCTTCGCCCTGTCGCCCGACACGCTGGAGCCGCGCCCCGATACCGAGGCACTGGTCGATCTGGCTGTTAGGGTGCTCGATGCCCGCTTCGGCCGGCAGGCGCCGTTTCGCTTCGTCGATGTCGGAACGGGCACGGGGGCGATCGCCATATCGCTCCTGGCCGAATTTGCGCAGGCGCAATGCCTGGCCATCGATATCGCGCCCGGTGCGCTCGACATGGCCGTGCAAAACGCGCGCGCCGCCGGGGTGGCGGAGCGTTTCGCCGCTCTGCAGGCAGACTATCTGGCGGGCGTGACCGGGCCCTACGACGCCATCCTGTCGAACCCGCCCTATATCGCATCCGCGACCGTGGACGCGCTGGATCGTGACGTGCGTGACCACGATCCGCGCCGTGCGCTGGATGGTGGGCCGGACGGGCTCGATGCCTACCGCGCCATCGCCGCCGGGGCTGCCACGTGCCTGGCTGCGGACGGCGATCTCTTTCTGGAGATCGGTCAGGGCCAGGGGCCCGAGGTGGTCTCGCTCATGCAGGCGCAAGGCCTGATCCAGAGCGGTTCGGCGGACGACCTGTCCGGGACGGAGCGTGCGCTCTGGTTTCGCCGGCGCACGGCATGAAATTGTGCGTGAATAACGCAAAATTATCGGCAGCCGATGCAATAAACCCCTTGTGAGACCGCATTTCAGCCACTAGGACTAGGTGACACAGACGGAATGATCGGCAGGGATGGCCTGATGCCTTCGAGGAGGCGGCCAGTATGTCAACCCCCGATATGGCTCCGGTCCGTCCTTGTGTCGGTGATCAATCACAGGACACGATCAACACGAAACATTGTGGAGCTGTTGCGCTGCATCCGGCCAGGCTGGATAGGCAAGGTCAAAGCTCAAACGGGTAATTTTCATGCGCGGCGGCGGGACCGCCCGTTACGTGGGGGCCAGACCGACCGCCGATACGACGCCCGAGCGGCGTTCAGTGGCGGGGCGGCGATCCAAAGACAGGAATAGCATGAGGCCAGGACAGCAGCAGAACAAGCGTATGCGTGGACGTGGGCGCAAGGGGCCCAATCCGCTCCAGCGTAGCTACGAGTCGAACGGCCCGGACGTGAAGATCCGCGGCACGGCCCAGCATATCGCCGAAAAATATACGACGCTGGCGCGGGATGCCACCGCCTCCGGCGACCGCGTCATGGCCGAAAACTACCTGCAGCATGCCGAGCATTACGGCCGGATCGTTGCCGCTGCGCAGGGCAGCTTCCAACTCCAGGCCAACGACCGTGACTATGACGGCGACGAGGACGAGATGGAGGAGGGCGGCGAGATGGCTGCCCCCATGCCGTACCAGAACGGCCAGAACGAGCGTCCGCATGGCCAGAACGGTCAGAATGGCCAAAGCGGGCAGGGCGGCCAGAACGGTCACAACGGGCAGGGCGGTTATAACGGGCAGAACGGCCGCAGCGATCATGGCCGCGACCGCCGCGATGAGCGCCGTAACAACTTCCGCGAGCGGCAGAACGGCGGCGAGGGACAGGTTGAAGCCGGTGGCGAAGGCGGCTCGCAGGATGCCCGCCGGAACGACGAGAACAATTTCCGCCGCGATCGCGACGACCGTCGCAACCGCTTCGAGGGTCGGCGCGAGCGCTTCAACCGCGATCGGGGTGAAGGCCAGGGCCATTCCGGCCCGTCGGATGTCGCCGCGATCGGCGCACCGCAGCCCGACATCGCCGAGGCGACCTTCGCCGACGATGCGTCGACGCAGCCAAGCGCCGACGTGCGGGCCGATGGCGGCCGCCGCCGCGGCCGTCCGCGGCGCGAGGATGCAGTCGACGCTCCGGTCGAGGCCGCGGCTGTGTCCGCACCGCCGGCTGTCGAGCCGAGCGCTCCGGCACCGGTTGCGGCCCATGAGGATGCCGGCGACGAAAAGCCCGCCCAGCGCCGCCGCCGCGCGGTCAAGGCGGTCGAGGGTGAGGCACCGGCCGTGGAAGCCGCCGATGCCGCGCCCAAGCGCAAGGCGCCTGCCCGTCCCCGTCGCAAGAAGGGTGACGAGGATTCGGCCGAGGGGGAGACCCACCTGCCGGCATTCCTGGTCGGCTCCGACAGCTGAGACGACCCGATACTGCAGCATGTTCGAATGGCCCGGCGGCGACGCCGGGCCATTTCTGTTTCAGGGTCTTTTCGGGACTTGAAAGGCTTCCCATATCGATGTCAGCGGTTCGCCGAAAGGGAGCCGACTCCACGGATTGATGAACGATGCCGCGAGGGCGGGTCGTCGTCGAAAGGAGATGACGGGAAATGAATCTCGAGAAGTACACAGAGCGCGCGCGGGGCTTCGTCCAGGCGGCGCAGACTCAGGCGCTGACGCGCGACCACCAGCAGTTCCTGCCCGAGCACCTGTTGAAGGTGTTGATGGACGACGACCAGGGCATGGCGTCCGGCCTGATCGAGCGCGCCGGCGGACGTCCGCAGGATGTGCGGCTGGCTGTCGATGCGGCGTTGGAGGCGCTTCCGCGCGTCACCGGCGGCGCAGGGCAGATGTATCTTGCGCCGCAGACCGCCAAGGTCTTCGCAACGGCGGAGGAGATCGCCAAGAAGGCCGGCGACAGCTTCGTGACGGTGGAGCGGCTTCTGCTCGCACTCGCCATGGAAAAGAGCGCCCGCACGGCCGATATCCTGTCGCGCGCCGGCGTGACGCCCAATGCGCTGAACGGCGCCATCAACGACATTCGCAAAGGTCGCACGGCCGACAGCGCATCGGCCGAACAGGCCTATGATGCGCTGAAGCGCTATGCCCGTGACCTGACCAAGGATGCGCGCGAGGGACGGCTCGATCCGGTGATCGGCCGCGACGACGAAATCCGCCGCACGATCCAGGTTCTGTCCCGCCGCACCAAGAACAATCCGGTGCTGATCGGCGAGCCGGGCGTGGGCAAGACCGCGATCGCGGAAGGCCTGGCGCTGCGCCTTGTCAACGGCGACGTGCCCGAATCCCTGCGTGACAAGCAACTCATGGCGCTCGACATGGGCGCGTTGATTGCCGGCGCAAAGTATCGCGGCGAGTTCGAGGAGCGGCTGAAATCGGTCCTGTCGGAGGTCCAGTCGGCCGACGGCAACATCATCCTCTTCATCGACGAGATGCACACGCTGGTCGGGGCCGGCAAGGCGGACGGTGCCATGGACGCCTCCAACCTTCTGAAGCCGGCGCTGGCGCGCGGGGAGCTCCACTGCGTGGGCGCGACCACGCTCGACGAGTATCGCAAGCATGTCGAGAAGGATCCGGCCCTGGCGCGGCGGTTCCAGCCCGTCTTCGTGGACGAGCCGACCGTCGAGGACACGATCTCCATTCTGCGCGGCCTGAAGGAGAAGTACGAGCAGCATCATAAGGTGCGGATCTCGGACTCGGCCCTGGTCGCCGCAGCGCAGCTTTCGAACCGCTACATCACCGACCGTTTCCTGCCGGACAAGGCCATCGACCTTGTCGACGAGGGCGCGGCACGCCTGCGCATGGCTGTCGATTCCAAGCCCGAGGCGCTGGACGAGATGGACCGGCGCATCGTGCAGCTCAAGATCGAGCGCGAGGCGCTCAAGAAGGAAAAGGACGACGGAGCCCGCAGCCGTCTGGAGCGGCTGGAGGCCGAGCTCGCCGATCTGCAGGAGCAGTCCGACGCGCTGACGGCGAGCTGGCAGGCCGAGAAGTCGAAGCTCGGTCACGCCGCCGAGTTGAAGAAACAACTGGACGAGGCTCGCAACGCGCTGGCCATCGCGCAGCGCAATGGCGAGTTCCAGCGCGCCGGGGAGCTTGCCTATGGTGAAATCCCCGAGCTGGAACGCCAGTTGAAGGAAGCGGAAAGCGCCGATACGAGCGGCCCCGGTTCGATGGTCGAGGAAACCGTGACGGCCGATCACGTGGCGCAGGTCGTCTCTCGCTGGACGGGTATTCCCGTCGACCGGATGATGGAGGGCGAGCGCGACAAGCTGCTGCGGATGGAGGACGTCATCGGCAAGCGCGTCGTCGGTCAGGGAGAGGCCGTGCAGGCCGTGTCCAAGGCCGTGCGCCGTGCTCGGGCCGGGCTGCAGGATCCGAACCGGCCGATCGGCTCCTTCATCTTCCTCGGCCCCACGGGCGTGGGCAAGACGGAGTTGACCAAGGCGCTGGCGCAGTTCCTCTTCGACGAGGAAACGGCGATGGTCCGGATCGACATGTCGGAGTTCATGGAGAAGCATTCCGTGGCGCGGCTGATCGGGGCGCCTCCCGGCTATGTCGGCTATGAGGAAGGTGGTGTCCTGACCGAGGCGGTCCGGCGCCGGCCCTATCAGGTCATCCTGTTCGACGAGATCGAGAAGGCGCATCCGGATGTCTTCAACATCCTGCTCCAGGTGCTCGACGATGGTCGGCTGACCGATGGGCAGGGGCGCACGGTGGACTTCCGCAACACGCTGATCGTCATGACCTCGAACCTCGGCGCGGAGTATCTCGTCGCGCTGAAGGACGAGGAAGATGTCGAAAGCGTTCGCGGACAGGTGATGGATGTGGTGCGGTCGAGCTTCCGCCCCGAATTCCTGAACCGCGTGGACGAGATCATCCTGTTCCACCGGCTGCATCGCTCCGAGATGGGCGCCATCGTCGATATCCAGATGCAGCGGCTCGAAGGATTGCTCCGGGAGCGGCAGATCGCCCTCAAACTGGAAGAGAGCGCCCGCGAGTGGCTGGCCGACAAGGGTTACGACCCGGCTTACGGCGCCCGCCCGCTCAAGCGCGTCATCCAGCGCGAGGTGCAGGATCCGCTCGCCGAACGCCTGCTCCTGGGCGAGATCAAGGACGAGGATATCGTCAAGATCTCTGCCGGCAACGACAGGCTGCAATTCTATGTCGTCGGCTCGAAAGACGGCAGTTCCGGGGAGCGCGTGGCCGCCTGAGCCACGCCGGTCCGCGGTGCACAGATAAGCGAAGGGGCGGCCCATGGGCCGCCCCTTCGTCGTTCGATATGTCGGGCCCCGTCAGTAGGAGGCGATGCCGTAATAATCGTCGATGCGGCGGCCATAGGCCGGATCGACCCAGTCCGGGCGCTCGCTGTCCGCATAGCGGGGCGCACCCTGCAACTGCTCGACCGTCAGGCCGACTACGTAGCCGCCTTGCCGTTCGTCGTATTTCAGGACTTCCCACGGCAGCGGGTGGTACTCCTCGCCGATGCCGAGGAAGCCACCGAAGGACATGATGGCGTATTTGACCTTGCCGTCCCGCTTGCCGATGACGAGGTCGTAAATATGCCCGAGATGGTCGCCCTCGGTGTTGTAGACCCGCGTTCCGTTGACCCGGCTGGCCTCGATCGCGTCGGCGCCGATGGCGACCTCGCCACTGCGCAGTGCTTCATTGTCGATGGACATTGGGAACCTCCCTTCTTGTCTCAGCGTCTCTTCCACAACGAGGCTTCGGCGCTGCCGTTCCTCCCCGAACCGCAATTGATGGAAATGTCGGACAAGGATTCTAGCATGCGCACGATCAGCTTTCCCAACGGCCGCACGGTGCCAGCCATCGGCCAAGGGACCTGGATGATGGCCGAAGGGCGGGCCGACCGCGGGACGGAGATCCGGGCCTTGCGGATCGGCTTCGACGATGGGCTGACGGTGGTCGATACGGCAGAGATCTACGGCGACGGCGCATCGGAGGAACTGGTGGGAGAGGCCATAGCGGGGCGGCGGGACGATCTGTTCCTCGTGTCCAAGGTGGCGCCGTCGCACGCATCGGAAGCGGGCACGATACGCGCCCTGGAGGACAGTCTGCGACGGTTGCGAACGGACAGGGTGGATCTGTACCTGTTGCACTGGCGCGGTGGCCACCCGCTGGAGGCGACATTGCGTGGTTTCGAGCGGCTGCAGAAGGATGGCAAGATCGGGCTGTGGGGCGTGTCCAACTTCGACACGGACGATATGGAAGAACTCATGAGCGTTGCCGGCGGGCGTGCCTGTGCGACAAACCAGATCCTCTACAACCCGGAGGAGCGGGGGGCCGAGTTCGACCTCCTGCCCTGGATGCGGGAGAAGGGGATGCCCGCCATGGCCTATTCCCCAGTGGGACAGGGCGGCAAGCTTCTGAGCCGGTCCGGCCTGCGGCGCATCGCCGAACGGCATGGCGCAACGCCCGCGCAGGTTGCTCTCGCCTTCGCAATCCGTGACGGAAACACGCTCGCGATCCCGAAGGCCGGCGATCCCGCCCATGCGGCCGAGAATGCCGCCGCTTTGCGGCTGGAGCTGTCACCGGCCGACCTGGCCGAGATGGACGAAGCCTTCGCGCCACCGTCGCACAAGGTTCCGCTTGCCATCATATGAGAGTGTCAACGGACCCATCGCCCATGTACCGAATTGCTGTCAGCCTTTCCCTTGTCCTGGTGCTGGCGGGGTGCGGAACCATCACGCGCGGCACGTCGGACCAGGTGTCCATCGAGGTGGATCCTGCCGACGCCCTGGTGCGGACCAGCTACGGGCGGGTCTGCCGGGGGCCTTGCACCATCCGCGCCCCGCGCGGCGAGGCCTTCACCGTGACGGCGGAAAAGCCCGGCTTCACGAGCCAGACAATCGAGGTGCAGCCGAAGATCACCCTGGCGGGCGCCACCGGCGCGGCGCGCAACCTGATGACCGGCGTCGGTGCCGTCGGTGCTGGCGTCGATGTCTATACCGGGGCGATCTACGATCACGAGCCGAACCCGGTCCGCTTCCGCCTGCGGCGCTCGGAGCAGGGGCCGGCGCGGCCGGGCCTGTGATGGCATACGCCGACCCCATCGGCCATACGTTGGAGAGGTTCGGCCATGTCGGGCGCAATTGCGCCGTATATTTTTGCCTTTCGGTAACCATATCTTGCAATAGCTTATGGACGGACCTCCGTCCGTGGATGGCTGTGCCCTCCGCCGGTGCGGCGGGGGCATCGAAGGATTGGTCATGATGCGTCTGCGCCCGCTCACCCATGTCGTATGTCTCGCCGCTTTGTGCGGCGCCGTTCCGGCTTCGGCGCAATGGGCGCCCGAGCGCGCCTACCCGCAGAACGATCCCTATTACGAATCGCAGGATATCGGAGAGGTCCGCCGCTTCATCGACGAGGAGGGGCGTATCGTCACGGTCGATCCCTATGGCCGCGTCGTATCGATCGAGGAGCCGGCGCGTGGCGCACCGCCCCCCGGCGCCGTGCTCGAGGGGCGCGCCGAGTACGATCCTTACGGACAGTATGGCGGGGCCGGCGGCGGACGCAGCCCCGCGGCGATCGACTCCATGCCGCGCCCGCCGGCCGGCGCCTCGCAGCGCGCGGGCCTGCCGCCCATCGACGATACCTATACGGGCTCGGTGCAGCAGCCGCAGCCGGCCATGCCGGCCCCCGGGCAGCCGATGATCGAAACCAACCCGGCGCCTCCGGTGGCCGGACCGTCGGGCCGCAACGCCAAGGCGGAGACCGCGGCGCTGCAGGTCATTCTGGACCGCGCCGGCATTTCGCCGGGCGTCATCGACGGGCGCCTGGGCTCCAACGTGAACAAAGCGGTCGCCGCCTATTACGAGATGACCGGGCGGCAGATCGACGCCACCAATCCGCAGGCGCTCCTGGAAGAGCTCTACGCGACGGGCGGGCCCGCGGTCATCCAGTACGAAATCACCAATGAGGATGTCTCCGGGCCCTTCGTCGCCTCCATTCCAAGCGATTACGCGGAAAAGGCACTCCTGCCCGCAATGTCCTATCAGCGCGTCTCGGAAATGCTGGCCGAGCGCTTCCATATGGACGAGGGCTACCTGAAGGAGATCAATCCCGGCGCCGATTTCTCGCGCCCGGGGACGATCCTGAAAGTAATGGACGTGGGGCGCAACGTCACCACGCCCGTGACGCGGATCATCGCCGACAAGGGGCGTGAGCAGGTCCGCGCCTATGACGAGGCCGGCCGTCTCGTCGTGGCCTATCCGGCAACCATCGGATCGTCCGCGACGCCATCGCCGAGCGGGGTGCACACCGTCGCGCGGGTGGCGCTCGATCCGAACTACACCTACAATCCGAAGATCAACTTCCAGCAGGGCCAGAATACGAGCGTGCTCACCATCCCGCCGGGGCCGAACGGCCCGGTCGGCTCGGTCTGGATCGCTCTTTCCAAGCCGACCTATGGCATTCACGGGACGCCAGAGCCCTCGCAGATCGGCAAGACCAACAGCCATGGCTGTATCCGCCTGACCAATTGGGATGCCCGTGAACTGGCCAAGCTGGTCAAATCCGGGGTCACCGTCGAATTTGTGGAGTGACCATGCGCCGAGCGGGGATGGCCGGAGCGGCCGCGATGGTATGGGTAGCGCTTACGCTGCCGGCGCTGGCGCAGGATCAGAACGCACCGGTGCCAACGCCCGCGCCGGGCGCCGAGGGCGCCGAACCATCGGCGCCGACGCCCGAGCCGCAGAACCGGCCGGTGGAGGAACTGCCCGTTCCGGACGACCGGCCCGCGGAAGCTGCGCCTGAGGCAACCCCGGACACCGCGCCGGAGGCCAACGGCGAGGCGACCGTACCGCCGGTGGTCCCTGTGCCGGAGACGCCGCCGGACGCTGCAGCCGGGCCTTCGCAAGCGCCATCCGAAGCGGCCGAGCCGGCGCCCGCGCCGCAACCTGCCTATATTTCCCCCGACAAGGCCCGCACCAAGCCCGAGCCCGACGCCCCGCAAACCCCGGACGCTGCCGTAACCCCGGAACAGGCGGTCGAAGCGGCCGCCGCCTTGAAGGATGCCGAAGATTGCGAGGCCGAACTGACGGAGCGCGGGGTGCGCTTTTCGATCGAGGATACGATCTCCGACGGGGACTGCGGCGTCCTGCGACCGGTGCGCATCGAGGCCCTGTCGAGCGGCGTCACCGTCGCGCCCCCGACGCAGATGCTGTGCCGCACGGCGCTCGCTCTGGATATCTGGGTATCGGACGGTGTCGTGGCGGCTGGAAGCGAGCTCCTGGATGGGGCGAAGCTGGAAAGCCTGTCGCAGGCGTCGACCTATGTCTGCCGTGCGCGGGCCAGCGAAAGCCGCATTTCGGAGCATTCGCGCGGCAGTGCCATCGATATATCCGCCTTCGGCTTCGATGGGGGGCGCACCGTCGAGGTGAAGGCCCAGACGCCGTCTTCGGCGGATGACAAGTTCCTGGCCAAGGCGCGGCGCACGGCGTGCGGGCCGTTCCGGACCGTTCTCGGCCCCGGCACGGATGCGGATCACGATACGCACTTCCATCTCGACATCGCGGCGCGCAACAACGATTCCACATATTGCCGCTGAGCCTGGCTCACCGTGTCGTGTAGCCGGCACGGGACTATGGCGGCCGCCCGCGCCGCCTTCGACCTTCAAACCGGCCCGTGATTTGTTACAAGGTTCCGACCAGCCCCGGATCTGCCCGGGGCTCAAGGGAGGAACCCCCATGCCGTACAGTGCCTCGGATGGCCGCTACGAAACCATGCCCTACCGGCGAAGCGGCCGATCGGGGCTGCAACTCCCGGCCATATCGCTCGGCCTCTGGCAGAATTTCGGCGGGGTGGACTCCTTCGAAACCGGCCGCGCCGTGCTGCGGCGCGCCTTCGACCGGGGCGTGACCCATTTCGACCTGGCCAACAATTACGGCCCGCCTCCCGGGTCGTCGGAAGAACATTTCGGGCGCTGGCTGAACCTCGATTTCCGCCCCTACCGCGATGAGCTGATCATCTCCACCAAGGCCGGTTACCCCATGTGGCCGGGCCCCTACGGCAATGCCGGTTCGCGCAAGTACATTTTGGCGAGCCTGGACCAGAGCCTTGCCCGGATGGGGCTCGACTATGTCGACATCTTCTACCACCACCGGCCCGATCCCGACACGCCGCTGGAGGAAAGCATGGGGGCGCTCGACCAGGCCGTCCGCTCCGGGAAAGCGCTGTATGTGGGCGTGTCCTCCTACTCGCCCGAACTGACGCGAGAGGCCTACCGCATCCTCAAGGCCCAGGGCACACCCTTCGTGATCCACCAGCCTTCCTATTCCATGCTCAATCGCTGGGTCGAGGATGGGCTGCTGGACACGCTGGGAGAGCTCGGGCTGGGCTGCATCGCCTTCTCGCCGCTCGCGCAGGGGTTGCTCACGGCCAAATATCTGAACGGCGTGCCGGAGGGCTCCCGCGCAACGAAGGGCGTGTCCTTCAAGCGTGACCTGATCTCGGACGACAACCTGGCGCGCATCCGCTCCCTGTCGGCGATCGCGCAACGGCGCGGCCAGTCCCTGGCGCAGATGGCCATTGCCTGGGTCCTGCGCCAGCCGGCCGTCACCTCGGCGCTGATCGGCGCGCGCAGCGTGGAGCAGCTCGACAATTCGATCGATGCGCTCGATGTCCTGGAGTTTTCCGTCGAGGAGCTGGCAGAGATCGACGGTTACGCCACCGATGGTGGGATCGATCTGTGGCGCGCCCAGTCGCGCATCCGCCCGGCCTGACAGCTCGGGCTTCCGGCAGGTGAATGGCAGACAGCGCCCCGGCCCTCGTGCCGGGGCGTTCGCATTACCGGCCGGCCAGGCGCATGTCGCCGGTGCTGTCCTCGATCAGCTTGTCGATGCGCTCGCGCTCCTCATGGAAGGCCTGCAACTGTTCACCCTTGAGCGAACGGCTGGCCGGAAGGCGAATGCGCATGGGATCGACGCGCTGGCCGTTGACCGAGACTTCGTAATGCAGGTGGTTGCCCGTCGACAGGCCGGTCGAGCCGACGGCACCGATCACCTGGCCCTGGCGAACCTTGGCACCCACCGTCACATCCTTGGCAATGCTGTTCTGGTGCGAATAGGAGGTCTCATAGCCGTTCGCATGCTTGATTACGGTCTGGCGGCCGTAACCGCTCGTCCATCCCGCATGGGTGACGACGCCGCTGGCCGAAGCCAGGATCGGCGTGCCGCGCGGCGCCGCCCAGTCGACGCCCCAATGCATGCGCGAATAGCCGAGCACCGGGTGCCGGCGGGATCCGAAGGGCGAGGTGAAGCGCCCGTTCGGCACCGGATTGCGCAGCATGAACTGGCGCGAGCTGCGCCCTTCCGCGTCGTAGTAGTCGAGCGTTTCCGAGTCGGAATCCCAATAGCGGTAGTAGCGCTTTTCGATGCTGCCGAAACGCGCCTCGACGAAGAGCAGATCGGACGAAGCGTCGGCTTCGGTCTTGCCTTCCGACAGTGAGTAGAGAACTGTCAGCCTGTCGGTGGGCTCCAGCCGCGCCTGGAAATCCAGGTCGGAGGCCAGAAGCCGGATCAGCCTGCGCACGAGCCGGTCGTCCAGCCCGTAGGATAGGGAGGCCTGGTAGATGCCGTCATAGACGGTGGGCATGCTCGAGCGCATCGGCTCTTCGGTGGCGTTCTCGTCGAAAGCCTGGGCCACGGATTTGCTCAGCCTGGGCTCCGGACCCTCGACGAAGCGCCCCGTATCCGACACGCCCACGGTCGCCAGATGCGACGTGCCGCGATAGGCCGACAGGCGCACCAGCGCCGGCCCGCCATCATGCGCCAGAAGGCCGAGACGCAGCACCTCGCCGGCGCGCACCTCGTCGCGGTCGAGCAACTGTGACAGGGCGCTGGCGGCGTGCTTCGATTCCTCGACGCCATAACCGTTTTCGGTCAGGGCTTCCTCGATGCTCTCGGTCTCGCGCAGCGGAATGATCTCTTCCGAGTAGCGCGGCGAGGATTCCAGGCCCTGGTCCGCCTCGGCGACGGAGACATTCTCCTGGATCACGCGGAAGGCGGAGCCGGGCACATAGGCCTGCACATCGCTCATCGGGTCGAAGCGGCCGGGATCGAAGGGCAGGAAGGCGGCCACCTGGACGGGGGTCGTCTCCAGGTCCTGCTCGGTCTGGCGCAGAAGCGCCTCGGCCTCCTCGGTGCCGATGTCGTCGAAGGTGTCGAGCTTCGGATCGGCCGGATTGAATGGCTCGACCGCCAGGCGCACATCGGATTCGACCCGCGCCCCGTAGATCTGGCCCTGCTCGGTGTTCTTGCCGCCGCCGTCCTCGTCGTCCTCGGCAAAGACGTTCATGGGATCGAAGCCCGGATAATCATCCGTCGCGGTGTGGCGGGCGCCCAGCGTCATCGACACATAGGCGAAGGGCAGCGATCGTATGACATCGCGGCTCCCCTCGCTGATCATGGTCGGCACTTCCAGGATGCGCTTGCTCCGGCTTAGCGGAATGGCCGTCGCAAAAACCCGCTCGCCACGCACGACCGGCGCGTCAGGCGCAGCCATGGCCTGCGGCAGGCCCTGCACGACAGGACGCGTCAGCAGCGGATGGCCCTCATGCGCGGCCGACAGGGCAATGCCCATCAGCGTGACCGAGGTCACGCCGGTCAGGAGCGTGCCAGCCAGCCAGCGGGCGGACACCTGCCGACGGTCGGGCCGGCGACGCCGATCCGCGATCAGCGCAGGCGCGTCGCCCAGCTCCTCCAGCACCTGCCGCTCCTGCTTCATCCACATCCTTGTCGTCTGGCCATACCGGCAGCACTGCGCAAAGGCGCAATCCCGGGGCCTATGCCTCTGTATGGCGCGCATTCCCGTCTATGGATGGAAAGCGTCTTCCGTGAGGCGGACTGTCGGCGCAACGATTGGCTGCTTTGGGTCGCTCTTGTCAATGCGCACGGGCAGGCCATCGGCCCGTCAGCGAACCGCGATTCCCGGCCGCAGACGGGCATTTGGCGCACGATTCGCCGCTGTTGCAGGGGTTTGCGGCCAGAACCTCTTGCGGACGGGGCTGGGCACACCCATATGAGCCCTGTGACAAGTCATTGGAAAATCTAGCGTTTGAAAGTTTTTTGACAGAGCCCGATTTTTTCCAGTTGACGTTTTGGGTTTGTGGGACCTATAAG
>NZ_BBWR01000009.1 GCF_001463905.1 Aureimonas frigidaquae | reverse complement strand
GTCGCACATCAGCCCCGCATTCGTCTCGTGCGCGCAGTCCCAGAAGGTGATCCCCGCACGCGGAAACAGGTCCGATACAGGCATCATCGCAGAGCCGATGATCCCAAAAGCCTGGTCGATCCCATGCTTCTGCAGAACCTTCACAAACGCTTCTTCCGTCGTCATCTTCATGGGGCCGGTGCGCGTTTGCGTCACGGTCATGCCGGGGGCCTGAGCATTCATGGGCGTTCGTCCTTGTGTTGGTACCAGCGGTACATGACGCGTTGGCCGATGCGCCGGAACGGCGTCAGAAGGCCATGATGGGGCAGCGGTGAGGTAAAGATCGGCAGGTCCAGCCCGGCGCCCTTGCCGGCGATCATCTGGGCCATGCGCCGGCCGGCCTGGGCCGAGTACATGACGCCGTTGCCGCCATAGCCCATCGCATAGAAAATCGATTGCGCCGGATCGGGCTGCGCGATGCGCGGCATCATATCGTGGCTGACATCGACCCAGCCCCACCAGGAATAGTCGAGCGTGATCCCGCTGAGCGCCGGGAACTTGCGCGTCATCCCGGCAATCAGCCGCTCCAGGTGGACGGGATTGGACGCGTCCCGCCCCGTAATGGCGCTGCGGCTGCCGATCTGCAGGCGGCCGTCCGGCAGGAAGCGGTAATAGTGCCGCAGGGTTCGGGTGTCGGTCAGCGGAAAGCGCGCCTTGAGGCCGCAGGCCTCGATCTCGCCTGCGTCGAGCGGCCGCGTGACGATCGAGTTGGACAGGACCGGCATGAGGCGGTGGCGTGTCAGCGCGTTCAGTCCCGGCGGGGTGTAACCTGCCGTGGCAAGCGCCACCGTGCGGGCACGCACCGTGCCGCCCGGCGTTCGCAGCCGATGGACGCCGCCGCTGCTCTCCCAACCGATCACCGGACTGCCGGGATGCACCCTGGCGCCGAGCCGCCGGGCGAGCGCCTGGTAGCCGAAGGCAAGCTTGGCCGCATGGATGCCCATGCCGTCCGGCTCGTACATGGCGCCGGCCGCCTCCGCATCATTGACGAAGTCCGCCTTGACCTCCGCTGCGGAGACGATCCGGCTGCGATAGCCGAAGCTGTCGTTCAGAAGCCGCGATTCCGCCTCCAGCGCCGGCATGACGCTCGGCTTGTGCGCGATGTAGAGGTGCCCGCCATCCTGCGGATCGCAATCGATCTCCCGGACCAGATCCCGGAACAGGTCGAAGCCTTCCGCCACCTCCGCATGCAGCCGCCGGGCGACATCAAGCCCCCAGCGTTCGATCCATTGCGACCGTTTCAGCCGCCCGGACGAAATCTGCGCCTGCCCGCCATTGCGGGTCGAACATCCCCAGGCGACGCGGTTCGCCTCCAGCACGACCGAGGACAAGCCATGATCGCGGGCCAGGTGAATGGCCGTCGAGAGCCCCGTATAGCCGGAACCGACGATCGCGACGTCGCATTCCATATCGGCCGAGACGGGCCCATCATCGGCTGGCGGTGCGCCGGCCGTGCCGATCCAGTAGGTCGGCGCATAGTTGCGGTTCGTGCCCGGCCCGCTGTCGCGGACTGGGTCATGCGCGGGATCGTAGGCCGCGAAGGGCCGTTCAAGATGCTTCTGCATGTCAGCCAACCGTCTCTGCCGCAGGTGTCGCCGTTACTTCGCGGCCAAGGCCGGACGCTGCTTGCGAAAGGCCTGCTTGTGGACGATCTTGCCGTCGCGCAGCCGGAACAGGTCGGCGCCCTGCGCCTCGACCCGGCTGCCATCCGCCGCGGTGCCCGAAAAGGTCCATTCCGAAACGGCACGATCCCCGGCCACGAGATGGTCGCGATGCGCCCAATGGGCGTCGGGCATGGCGGTCCAGACATTGACGAAGGCCGCGGCGATGGCGTCCCGGCCGGAAAAGCGAGTCCCATGAACCTCGGCCCCGCCGACCGCATCGAATTCGGCATCCGGCGCGAAATACCGCATCACGCCGTCTATATCGTGCCGGTTGAAGGCATCGAACAGGCTGCTCAGGTCGTCGGCCGTTAGCTGCGCAGACGCGGTGGCGCTGGACATCGATCATTCCCCTAGGCTGTCGGAAAACAGGTCGCCCCGGAGCTGCGGCTCCATGGAGCCGGTGGCCGACGCGCCTGCCATGGCCCAAACTAGCCAAAGCAAGGCACTGGCCTTATAGCCAGACGCAAATAGCGTTAGTGCCAGTTGGAGCGCGGCGACGCGCGGTAGGGCTCAGGTAAGACGCCCGGTATGATCCGTGGATACACCATCGCGTCCGCCATGTTTGACGGCGTAAAGGTGCCGGTCGGCCCGGCGATAGACATCGGTGAAGGAGCGATCGCCCAGCGATGCCGTGGCCGCTCCGATGCTCACCGTCATGACGCGGCTTGCCTGCAGCTTCGCCGTGCTGCGGGTGACCTCCTGGCGGATCGCCTCGGCAATGCCGGCGGAGGTCGCCGCGTCGGCGCCGGGCAGGAATACGCAGAACTCATCGCCGCCGACCCGCACGAGTTGGTCGTCCTCGCGCAGCGTGGTGCGGATGGCGGAAGCTACGGCGCCAAGCGCGCGGTCGCCGAAACCATGACCCAGGGCATCGTTGATGGCCTTGAAGTCGTCGAGGTCGATGACGAGAAGCGAGATGGCGTGGCGGGCGCGGCGCAGCCGCTCGAACGACGGAATGCCGGCTTCGTTCATCCACCGTCGGTTGAAGGCCCCGGTCAGCGGATCGGTCGATGCAATCCGCGACATTGTATCGAACCGCGTATCGACATGATCGAGGGTCGCCTGGACGCTCGCCATGAGTTGACCCGCTTCGTCGCGGTAGCCCGTCGGCAACAGCGGACGCTCACGCCGGCTCGCATAGGCATTGAGCGCATCGACCGAACGCGTCACCGGTTTCAGCATGGCGTTGACGGCCCAGATGGTCAGCGCCGTGCCCGCCAGCGTGGCGGCCAGCACGACGGCGAGCACCGACAGGGGAACAGGCTCGATGCTGGCGGTCAGCGCAACGGCGACCAGCACCAGAAGCGGCACATGGGTCCCCACGAAACAGATGAGCAGGATGCGGCCGACATAGGTTCTCGGCCAAGGCAGGGATTGGGTAACCGCATAAAGTTTCAAGAGCACGTCTCTCCCGTGACGGGCCCTATTCAGAACAGGTCCGTGGCAATTTCACGAACAGTCTGGCGAACGCGATGCCATGTTTACAAATTGGTTGCAGGGACCTGTCTGACAGGCGTCAGATCAGGCCGGCCGTGCTGCCATGACCGAGCGGATGCTCGGCCCTTGGAGCGACCGACTCCGCCCTGCCGGAACGCAGGACAGACCCCTCGCCGGCCGTCGCCGCCGTTTTGCGGATCGCACGCTCGATCGGGCTGAGCTGCGACGGCAGGCTATGCGCTGCGGGCGAATCGATGCGGGTCATAGAGGTGATCCTGTTGGACGAGCGAGACCGGATCTCGTGTCCATGATCCTCTATCTTTTAGCGCATCTGAATGCGACATCCCGCCGCATCGGGCTTCGTGGTTACCAAAGCGTTAGGAAGCTGCAAGGTGCCCGTCACAAAGCCGGGCTACGGTCTCTTCGCATTCCACCGTCAGCAAAAGGCGAACCGACGTGTCGTTTCAGCTCCCATCCGCTTTCGTGACCGTCGCCGCACTCATCTGCCTGTTCGGCGTGGCGATCCTCGGCTGAGCGCCACGCCGCGTCGGTCAGAAGGCCAGCCGCAATCCTGCCGTGGCCGAAACCTCGTAGTCGTCGCCGATCCTGTCCAGCGGCGCGTTGACGCCGACCTGGCCGAACAGCGAATAGGCATCGTCCTTCCAGTTGTAGGTTCCGCCGATGCCGATACCCAGTGTCGTGTCGCGCGGTTCAGATGTCAGGACGGTCCCGGCGACGTCGATCCGCGTACCGTCCAGGAACTCCTGCGTCAGGTCCACGATGCCGTAGAGTTGCAGCCTCCGGGTCTCGCCGGAGGCGGTTTCCCATGCCGTCTCGCGGTCGAGCGAAACGCCGATGCGACCTGCCAGGCTGTCGCCGCGCAACAGCCGCACATCCGCCCCGCTGAAGTCGGTGAAGCCGTCGATGTCGACGCTGTTCCACATGAGCTGCGCCTGCGGCGTGACCGACCAGGCATAGGCGATGTCGAAGCTGCGGCCGATCTCAACGCTCGCACCCCAGCCGAAGCCGTCATGATCGGCCAGGATGGTCTGGTCGAGCACATCGGAATAGAGGTCCGAACTGTACCACGTGCCCTGCAGCTGAACGTCCGTATAGAAGCCCGACTGCGTGTACATGGTCAGCGAAGCGCCGACGCCCGTTCCCACCGTGTCGATGGTCCCGCCGCCCGATGCCGAGCTGACATCGGCGGTTCCGCGCCCGTGGCTCAGCCAGACGCCGCCCACCAGGACGCTGCCCGTATCGAATGTATGGACCGGTGCGTCGATACCGGCCTGTAGCCGCCAGCTTGCGCCGTCCGCCTGCCATCCGCTGCCGGAAGCGTCGGGAGTTGTCTTGAAGCCGCGGCCTTCGATCCGGCCCCAGGCGGCACGCCCGTCGAAAAGATCGAGCGGCGCCTCGGAAGACACCGCGCCCTTTCGGAAGGGCTGCGGATCGGCCGTGCCGGACCAGACGCGGTTGCCGACGCGCTGGCGCAGCGTGGAGAGGCGGTTCATGTCGAGCAGCAGCGAGGGATAGGCCTCATACAAGGGAACGCCCGGCTGGAAGAGCGGATCGGGCTCGAGTTCGACCGGAGCGGAGGGATCACCCGGGACGGACGGTGCGCCCGGCACAACGGGAGAGATCGGTAGCGTCGGCAGGTCCGGATCGGTTCCGTCCGTGGGGTCGTCCGACCCGTCGGGATCGGTGGGAGCCGGCAACAGGTCGACCTTGGCGGTCGAGCGCAGGTACCAGTTACCGTCGGCCGGGTTGCCGACACTGCCCTTGTACAGGGAGTAGGCGTAGGCGCCCGCATAAATGGTCCGTCGCCCGTCCGGCGTACGCTCGTCATTGGTCAGATCGAACACGCCGTTGGATGCGCCGTCGACCTGGATAAGCAATATGCCCTGCGTGGTCGGAGCCCCGATCCCGCCGCGGTTCTGCAGATTGACCCCGGTCACCCCGCGCGTATCGCCGTTGACGATCAGGCGGTCGGCGCGCGAATCGTCGCCGCCGAGCACAACATCCATGGTCAGCCAGCCGCCGTGGCCCTCATGATCCCCGGCAATGGTCAGCGTTCCGAATGGGTCCAACGGCGTTCCCGGCGAAATATCGCCGCGGTGGATGACGGTCCCGACCGTTCCGGTGCCCTCGAGCCAGCTTGCATCGCGCAGGTCGATCGTACCGCCCAACTGCCCGTTGACCTGAAGTATCGTGCCGACGCCGGATGCCGAGCCGAAGCTGCCGACGACCTGCGTCGTGCCCTGGAATGCCGACTGGTCGCCGTTGATGATGGTGCGGCCCGCCAGAAACTCCATACGCGCCGTGGGCCCGCCGATGATCTGCGTATCGAGTTCGAAATCGGGGCTGGCATGATAGAAGCTGACCAGACCATCGCCCGAACCAAAACGGATTGGCCCGCCGGTCACAAGGCCGGGCAGGAACTGCTGGTCGGTCGCAAGGTCTTGCTTCAGGCCGCCGAAGGCGAGATGGCCGATGGAACCGGCCGACGGCGCGACGATCACCTCATCGGTGACGTTCAGCTGCCCGCCATCGGACAGAATGAGCGTTCCGGTGGAAGGGCTGCTGCCGGGAGCCTCGGCACCGATCTCGGCCCTGTTGGCATCACGCCGGCCGGTCAAGGTTTCTTCAGCACCGCCGCCCACCTGATAGTCGGGGAAGAGCTGAGCCGATGCACTCACGGGAAGTAGAACGACAAGGCACGTCGAGGCGGCACCTGCCCTCAGAAAACAACGCAACATATACTTGGCCTGATCATCAATGAATGGAAGAAACGACACGTCGGCCCAAAAAACGAGCACTTGGCCGCAAACTAGGTCTTCACCGGGACAGGCAAAACCGCTTCGAAAGGTGCATCGGGTGAACGTTCCGGCAGTGGGGCATCACGCGAAAAGCGAAGCCGAACAATTTGTGCCGATAGAATGCACGACTTTTGGATGAGGAAATGCCTCTGAAAACGGCTTTTCGGCCAAAGACCGGCGTGCCGGAATCAGTGCACGGCAAACCAGTCTGCTGCATTCTGTGGCAGGTCGGGCACGCTGCCGCCGGGTGCTACCGATGTTCCGGCGCGGGGCTGTCGCTGACTGCCCTCTTGTGTGGGCGCGCGCAAAATTCTAGCAATCGCTGATGAACGATACGGACCTGCCGCAGCCTTCCTTGCTGCTCATCGCCTATGCCAGCACGTTGAAGCCGGGCGGCGACACGACCCTCCTGGATCAGATCCTGACGACGTCCCAGCGCAACAATGATGCGCAGGACATCACCGGATGCCTCGGCATCGAGGGCCGCAACATCATCCAGATCATCGAAGGGCCGCCCGCGGCCGTCGAGGCGTTGTTCGAGGTGATCCGCGCAGATCCGCGGCACGAGGGCATCGTGCTCCTGCATCGGCAGGAGCGGCAAAAACGGCTGTTTCCGGGTTGGCGCATGGTCCGCCGGCCGACGACGGACCTCTACCTCTTCCTGGAGAATGCGAAGGTCCAGCCGTTCAGAACTTGAGCGGCCCCTTGAAGATGAAGAAGGCGCCGAGGCAGATGAAGGCGAAGCCGACGACATGGTTCACCGTCAGCTTTTCCCCCAGATAGGTGACCGAGAATACGGAGAAGACCAGGAGGGTGATGACCTCCTGCATCGTCTTCAATTCCGCGGCCGAGTAGATGTGGGAGCCGAAGCGATTGGCGGGCACGGCCAGGCAATACTCGAAGAAGGCAATGCCCCAGCTGACGATGATGACGGCCAGGAGCGGCTTGTTCTCGTATTTGAGATGGCCATACCAGGCGAATGTCATGAAGACATTCGAGCAGACCAGAAGAATGATGGGCAGAAGCCAGGCGGGGACGAACTGAACCAAGGCCGTGTTCCGGATTGAAGGCCAGCGTGCTTATCACGAAATGCGGCGCTGCACAGCAGCCCGCCCGCGCCACCCCTTCAGACCCTGCCATCTCCTTAGAATAGGCTGCCAGTCTCCTGACCCGGGGCGCCATCTTCCCTCGGCCCAACCGACACGACCGTCAGCACGCCGTCCGGGAGCGGACGCTGGAGTGCGGATGCCTCGCTCCAGGGCGCGCGCAGCCAGACGTCCATCTCTTCCCGCCCGGTCAGGATGACGGGCATGGCCTTGGGATGGACCCGCCGGACGACGTCATTGGGCTCGCACGTCAGGAACCCGAAAAGGTCGGTCTGCACCGGGCCCTCTTTCACTTTGCGCACGCCATTCCACGGTGTCCATATCCCGGCGAAGACGCAAAGGTCCCGGGCGGGCGACAGAGCGAACCATGTCGGCACCTTACGCCCCTCGATCGTGTCGTACTCCGAAAAGCTCGTCACTGGGACGAGGCAGCGGCTCACCGGCGTAAGCCAGCGGCGCCAATGGGGCGAAGCGGTGTTGCGAATATTGGTGACCCCGCCATCCGCGTTGCGTCCGGCCAGGGCAAAAGCCGGTGACGGCATGCCCCACCGCGCCATGGCGATGGTCGTGGCGCCGTCGCCATCCAGCCGGACGATCGGTGCGGCCGTGTCCGGGAAGATCGAGGGCATCGGCGCGAGATTGCCGGACAGGTCCCGCATCGCCCCGGTCAATGCGCGGATCGCCGCTTGTCCCTTGGTCAGGGAGTAGAGGTTGCACATCTATCGATCGCCCTTCCCGTCCGCTGCCGTCGGACCTGTCGGCCTATGGCATTGGACTGCAAGGACGCGTCAGGAGTCCAGTTTCTTTTCCACCTTCTTGCGGCTGTTGCCGACGTCCTCTACGGCTTGTTTCACCTCGTCCTTGCTCTTGCCCGTCTTCTCGGCCTCGTAGCGGACCTCATGATCCTGCTTGCCGGCCACCTTGGCTCGGTCCTGCGGCGTGTTCGGCATGACGACCTCCTGTGGTTGATCACGCACTCATAACGCAGAAGGTGCTTCATTCGTTCAACCCGGCAGAAGATCGGGCCGGCAACGAGGGGATGGGAGCGCCGCCGCAGGTCCAGACAGTCCGCGTCATGCACGCACTTGCATCCGGCTAACTTCCCGATATCGTGGCGTGAAACTGGGGGTTGCAGGATGTCGTGTGTTTCGGCCGCCAGGGCCGTTTTGAGCCTGTGGTCATGCACGGCATATCGGGACTGCGCGCAGTATTCCTGCGGGGTCCGGCGTCTAGCCCTCGGAGGCCGTCCGTGACACGCCTCCTGCGCGATCTTCTTTATCCGTATCGCTGGCGGCTCCTGATCGTCTTCCTGGCCATGCTGGTCGAAATCGCGATGAGCCTGGCAGCGCCATGGCCGTTGAAGATCGTCATCGACGACGCGCTCGGCAATCATGCGCTGCCGGAGTGGTTGAGCTGGGCGCATGATCTGGGCGTCACGCGCGATGCGATCGGCGTGGCGCTCTTTGCGGCCGGCGCGACCATCGTTATCGCGCTTCTCGGCGCCATCGCGACCTATATTGACAGCTATTACACAACCAGCGTCGGCCAGTGGGTCGCCAATGACCTGCGCATCCGCATCTATGAGCATCTGCACCGCCTGTCGCTGCGCTATTACGATACGGCCAAGACGGGCGCCCTCATCTCCACCATCACGGCCGATGTGGATACGGTCCAGGATTTCGCCTCGTCCTCGACGCTCGACATACTGGTCGACCTTCTGACCATCATCTTCATGGTCGCGATCATGTTCTGGCTGGACTGGGATTTCACGCTGATCGCCGTCGGCATAACGCCCTTTATGCTGATTTTCCTGTCGCGCTTCCGCAAGGCGATCAAGCAGATCACGCGCGTCGTGCGGGTGCGCCAGGCCGAGGTCCTGTCCGTCGTGCAGCAGGGCCTTGGCTCGGTCCGCGCCATCACCGCGTTCGGCCGCCAGGATATGGAACTCGCTCATCTGCAGGTCGCCAGCCAGGCCACGGTCGAGGCAGCGCTGCGGGCGCGGCGCGTCAAATCGCTGATGTCGCCGCTGGTCGGCCTGGTCGTCGCCTTCTGCACCGCGATCGTCCTGTGGAAGGGCACGGCGCTCATCGTGGCGGGCACGATGACGGCAGGTGCCCTTACCGTCTACCTGGCCTATCTGTCCAAGTTCTTCAAACCGGTGCAGGACCTTGCAAGCATGACGACGACCATCGCCCAGACCATGGTGTCGATGGAGCGGATCCAGGCCATCCTGTCGGCGGACGACATCATCGACGAGCGGCCGGATGCCCGCGAGCCCGGCCAGATCCGCGGCGCGATCGAACTGCGCGACGTGACCTTCGGCTACGATCCGAAGGAACCGGTCCTGCGCGGCGTCAGCTTCTCTGTGGAGCCCGGCCAGGTCGTCGGCATCGTCGGGCCGACGGGTTCTGGCAAATCCACCGTGCTCAGCCTGATTCCGCGCTTCTACGATGCAGCCAGCGGCCAGGTGATGATCGATGGCGTGGATGTGACGCAGTACAAGCTGGCCGGGCTGCGCGCGCAGATCGGCTTCGTCCTGCAGGAAACGGTCCTGTTCCAGGGAACGATCCGCGAGAATATCGCCTATGGGCGGCCCGACGCCACCCCGGAAGAGGTGATCGAGGCGGCCAAGGTGGCCAATGCGCACGAGTTCATCATGCGCATGCCTAACGGCTATGACAGCCCGGTCGGCGAGCGTGGCGACACCTTGTCTGGCGGCCAGCGCCAGCGCATCGGCATTGCGCGCGCCGTGGTCCGTAACAGTCCGATCATGATCCTGGACGAACCGACGGCGGCTCTGGACACCGAATCCGAGCATCTGGTCATGGAAGCCCTCGCCCGTCTGATGGAAGGGCGCACCGTCATCATGATCGCCCACCGGCTCAGCACGGTCGGCAATGCGGACAAGATCGTTGTCCTGAAGGACGGCGTCGTCGCAGAGGAAGGGTCCGGCTCGGAGCTTCTGACGCATGGCGGCATCTACGCCGAGTTGCATCGCATACAGAATGAGCCGGCAAAGGAACGCCGCGAAAACCTATCCCGCTAAAGCAGGAGTGAACCCTTTGTCCCGCAGCCTGATCGTTCTGCCCGACGACACGGCGGAAGCCATCATCGGCCCCATCAATGCCGCTACGAAAAGCGTCAACATCCGCATGTTCCTGTTCACCAGCGAGGCGCTTGTCGAGGCGGTCGTGGCGGCGTGCAAACGCGGCGTGGCCGTGCGGGTCATGCTGAACCCTGCGCGTCGCAGCGGGCTGAACGAGAACGAGACGACGCGCGAGGCCCTTGTGGCCGGTGGCGTCGAGGTGCGCGACAGCAGCCCCGCCTTTGCGCTGACCCATCAGAAATCCATGGTGATCGATGACCGGATCGGCTTCGTGGAATCCCTCAACTGGGAAGATCGCGACCTGTCGGAAACGCGCGATTATGCCGTCGTGACCACGAACGCGCTCGAAGTGTCGGAGATGATCCGCTGCTTCGACTGCGACTGGGCACGCGAACCCTTTACGCCGGACCCGGCCTCCAAGCTGATCTGGTGCCCCGATAACGGGCGCGCGCGCATTGCATCCTTCATCGACAACACGCATCACTCGCTCTGGATCCAGAACGAGCGCTACCAGGATACGGTCATCATCGAGCGGCTGGTCCGAGCGATGAAACGGGGCGTGCATGTGCACATCATGGCGCGGCAACCGCACAAGCTGAAGATCGAGAAGCTCGTCGAAGGCGTGGGGGGCCTGCGCATCCTGAACGATGTCGGCGCCAAGGTCCGGCGGCTCCGCCACCTGAAGCTGCACGGCAAGATGCTCCTGTCCGACGAAAAGCGGGCTATCGTCGGCTCGATAAACCTGACACCCGGCAGCTTCGACAGCCGCCGCGAACTCGCCATCGAAACCGATGCGAAGCACATCGTGGAACGGCTATCCGACGTCTTTCAGAAGGACTGGAAGAATTCGCACCCGCTGGACCTCTCCGACAAGGGCCTCCTGGCCGATCTCGACAAGAGCGGCGGCGTTGAGAAGCTGGGCATTCCTCCGCGCTGAAGCGGTTGCGAAACATTCGCGTTGCGCACCGATTAAGCCGACATATCCGCTTCTTCCGCTGTCATGAGTTCGGCCAGAGGGGCAAGGATGCGGCAGCGCAGCCCGTCCGGAGCATAGTCGATGCGCGACGACGCGCCGGACGCCCCGGAAAGCCCCATCTCGATCATGCGTGTGCCGAAGCCCTTGCGCGTCGGCGCAACGACTGGTGGTCCGTCCCGCTCGGTCCAGTCCAGGGTCATGACCGGTCGCCTCGATCCGTCCTCCCGGCTGACCGTCCACGAAACGTTCACGACACCCTCCGGCACGGAGAGCGCTCCGTACTTGCCGGAGTTCGTCGCGAGCTCGTGCACGATGAGCGCCAGCGTCATCGATGCCTTCGGCCCCATCGGCAGGGTCGGCCCCTCGAGGTGAACGCGCTTTCCCTCGTCGTGAAGTGCGACCGCGGATTGAATGACCGTGGCGATCGTCGCGGCATCGCGCTGTCCCGTTAGAAGGATGTCGTGCGCTTTCGAGAGCGCCTGGATGCGTGCTGTGAGCGAACGTCGGGCTATGTCCAGATCCTGCGAAGAGCGAAGCGTCTGCGTCGTGATCGCGGAGACGACGGCGAGCGTGTTCTTCAAACGGTGGGCGAGTTCCTGGCCCAGAACGGACCGTCGCTCCGAAGCTTCCACACGCGATGTTGCCAGAACGACGCGATCGGCAACGTCGCGGACGAACATTGTCTCGATCTCGCTCCAGATCCTCGGCCGATCGAACTGCACGATCGCGATCGCTACGAGCTTGCCCTTTTCCAGGATGGGCAGGTTGATCAGCACCCTGATCGACAGGGCAAGGAAGGTGTCGGCATTGTCCTTCGTACGTTCGTCCGCCTCGACATCTGCAATGACCACATCCCGGCCGGCGGTCAGATCGTCGATATACGAACCGTAGTCGCGCATGCGGTGCCGACCGGCGATGCTGGGTATGCCCGGCGCGCACCAATCCTCGAAATCGACGAACTCTCTCGAGTGATCGAGGAAGCCGAAGCCCGCACGACTGGCGCCAAGCGCCCGGCCCATGATTGCCGCCGCGGTGACGCTGAGTTCGGGCACGGTGCGAAGGTCGCGGAGCCTGTCACCGAGTTCGAGCGTCGCCGCGACCCGCGCCTCCTCATTGACCCTTTCCGTCGCCTCGGAGAAGACGATGGCGAAACGCTGGCCTTCGAGCGGCTGAATGACGCCGTCGTACCAGCGCCCGAGGTGACCGACCGCACGCGTGAACGAGACGGATTCGCCGCCATTCACGACGGTCGCAACGTCATCGATCCAATCCTCTTCGAGGTCCGGCATGATAGTTCTGATCGTCTGCCCTCTGACGCTTCCCGGATCGATCCCGAGGAGTTCCCCCCATGCCGGATTGACGTCGAGGTAGCGCCAATCATCGATCATGCCGGATGTGCCGCGGATCGCCTCCCCGAGGACGATGCCCTCCTGGAGTGATTGGAACAATGTTCGCCAGCGCAGTTCGGAAACCCGGACCTCGATCTCGTTCGTCGCAATCCTTGCAAGGTTCTGAAGACGCCGAACATCGCCGGCGCCCCATTCCCGCGGTGACGACGAGATGGCGGCGAGTGCGCCGATGACCTCGCCGGACGGCAGGAAGAGCGGAACGCCCAGATAGGCGACGACACCCAGATCCTCGATCGCGCGGTTGTCTCGCAAGGTCGGGTCGGCAAGCGCATCTGCCACGGCCATCGGCGCTCCGCGCTCGACGACATGCTTGCAGAACGAATGGGTCAGCGGTGTTTCGCCCTTCTCGGCCCATATCTCCGGCAGGCCGCAATGTCCCGCAAAGACCTGCTTGTCGTCTGAGACGATCGAAACGATCGCCGTCGGCACGTCCAGCATGTCACGGACGAGTTCCGTGATGTGCTCGAACTGCTTCTGGGAGTGTGCCTCCAGGAGGCCGGATCGGTGGAGTGCGCGGAGCCGCGCTGCTTCGTTCAGGTTCTCAGTCGGCACGCGTCAGAATCCGTGGAAAAGCCGGTCGTCAGGAGCACGGAGGCGTGCCTCCTATCGAGTAGTCTGTTTCAGCAGAAGTTGAAAGCTACCGTGTCCGAACGCCGGACAAGGCTTTGATGATCTGTGTCCCCGCAAAGGGCTTACCCACGAAGCCGATCGGCTTCCATTCGAGCGCCATGGCATGCGTCTCCTCGGAGATGCGCCCGGACACGAAGAGCGAGCCGACATCGTAGTCTTCGCGCAAGAGCCTTGCCGTGTCGATCCCGCTGGTGCCCCGTGCCAGGTCGATGTCCATGATTGCGAGATCCATGCCCGGATTCTCGGCAGCGATCTCGAGCGCCCCATACATATCCGCCGCAACCCCGACGACCACATGGCCTTCGCCCTCGAGAATGTCTTCGAGGTCCATGGCAATCAGCCGTTCATCCTCCACGATCATGATCTTGAGATGCATTGGGACGCCTTTCTTTGGAGTGGAAGCCTTCCAACGTCCGACATGTTCCAAACAATCCGGCATCGAACCTGCCGGTTGACGTGTCTTGCGGCTGCAATGTCTCCCCTGCTGCAAAATCTTCGGGCTGGATCATTGATTGTCGCTTTGACGCACTGGCCATGACGCAGTTGGAGACAATCTCCCCACGCAGGAGGCGGCCATCAGAGCCGTAATATAGGGTTAGCAATCAACATGAGCCGCACGAATATCAGTGATGATCTGATGTACCGCCTGCTCGTATCGAGCGTAAAAGACTACGCGATCTATATGCTCGATGAAGAGGGAACGGTCCTGAACTGGAACGCCGGAGCGGCGCACATCAAAGGCTACAGCGTCGATGATATTGTGGGCAAGAACTACTCATGCTTCTTCTCGGATGACGATCGACGACGCGGCGTTCCCTGGGATAATCTTGAAATGGCGCGGCGTTTAGGTCACTTCGCGGACGAAGGGTGGCGGTATAGAAAGGATGGGACGGCCTTCTGGGCGAGTGTCGTGATCGACCCCGTCTATGATCCGCAAGGGTCGCTCCTGGGCTTTGCAAAGGTTACGCGGGACCTGTCCGAGCAGCAGGCCGCGACGCGTCGTTTCGAGCATCAGGCCCGTCATGATGCGCTGACGGGGGTCGCCAATCGTCGCGGCATCCACGAGAAACTTGAAGAGCAGCTGCCGCAGGTTGCCTATGGGTCGAGGATCGCCGTCCATTACCTGGATCTCGATCGCTTCAAGGCCGTCAACGACAATCTCGGCCATGAGATGGGCGACGAGGTTCTGCGATCCGCCACGCGAAGGTTTCAGGCCGTCCTGGGGCAGAACGGCATTGTGGGTCGGCTGGGCGGCGACGAGTTCGTCGCCCTGCAGTTCGGTTCTCCCACGCTCGACGCGATCCAGGCAACGGCGCGATCACTGGTGGAGGCTATGAACGAGCCCGTTCCCGTGGCGGGCAAGCTTGCACGGGTGGGCGTCAGCGTCGGAACCGCCATCGCGCCATCCAACGGGTATGATACCGAATCCATCCTGCGCTGCGCCGACCTGGCGCTCTATCAGGCCAAGCGGGACGGGCGCGGCTGTGCTCGCCAGTACAGTGACGAGATGGATTCCCTCGCACGCGCACGGACTGCACTGGAGCTGGAGGTGCGGGAGGCCGTCGATCAGCGCCGCTTCTCTCTGGACTATCAGCCGATCGTCAAAGCCGCCGATGGCGAGGTTGCAGGCTACGAAGCCCTGCTCCGTTGGCGGGCCAGCAGCGGACAGATCGTTCCGCCTTCGGTGTTCATACCTGTCGTGGAAGATCTCGGCCTCATATCCAGCCTTGGAGAATGGGTGCTGAGATCCGCCTGCTCGGAGGCAATGCGCTGGTCCCACAATATCTACGTCTCGGTGAACGTCTCCGCTGCGCAGCTCCGCGATGCGGAGTTGATCGGCGTCGTCGATCGGATTCTGGCGGATACGGGCCTGTCACCGGAGCGTCTGGAGCTGGAGATCACGGAGTCGACCGTCCTGGACAGCGTGGAAACCGCCGAGGGAATTTTGAGGAACCTGAGAAACCGCGGGATCGGCGTCGCGCTGGATGATTTCGGAACCGGCTTCTCTTCCCTTTCCCTTGTTAAAAAGCTTCCCCTCACCCGCATCAAAATCGACAAGTCCTTCGTCGACCAGATCAGTGACGACAGCCAATCGACGGCGGTCATCGATGCCGTGCTGGCGCTTTGCGACGGATATGGATTGTCCACGACCGCGGAGGGCGTGGAAAACTCCAACCAGCGATACATACTGACAGCCAAGGGCTGCGACTCGTTGCAGGGCTATCTCTTCGGAAGACCGGGACCGGCAGATCATGAACACATCGACCACGCGGTAACCCCATAAGACCGCCACAGAGCCGCGCAGCTTCCGCGGCCTCTGTTGCAAAGCCTCGGGCTTGAACCTTAGAACCGCCAAGCGATGAAGTACCCGATCACACTGAACCCAGACGACAACGATACGTTTCTCGTGACTTGCCCGCTGGTGCGGGAGGTCGCGACAGTCGGTTCCGAAGAGGCCGAAGCAAGGGTTATGGCGCTCGACGCCTTGTTGACCGCTTTCGATGGCCGGGTGTCGGACCGTGAGCCAATTCCCGTTCCAGGTCCTTTCTCCGGGCCATTCGTAGAACTCAGTCTGAACGTCGCGCTCAAGATCGAGCTTCACAACGCTATGGTGGCGGCCGCTCTTCGTAAGGCCGATCTTACCCGCCGCTTGAGCGTTCATGCACCCCAGGTGGATCGCCTTCTGGACTTCCACCACATCAGCAAGATCGACCATATGGAGCACGCCCTACAGGCTGTCGGGCGCCGCGTCGTCGTAACAACTGAGCCAGCGTGATTCTGATAAGCTGATAAAGGAGCGGGCCGGCAGCCAGTATCACGCGGCGGCAGTAAGCGGTTGAGACGGCCTGCAACAGACAGCCGTTTGTACAATCCTGAGCCGGCGACTAGCACCAGTTCATAATGCGATGACAGGCCAGTCGTCGCCGTTGCTGTAGGGCTTTAAGGGCAAGCCTAACCCCATCATGGACCGGCCCCAGCCTAACGATTAGACGGTCCCAGGGGCTTGATGCTTCAGCGCTGCCGTCGCGACACACGAGGCTTGCCGATAGAAGCGCGGCGGACGAGCCTCGTGCCGGCACATAAGATTATGAAACTATATAGTTTGTATGATTGTACAATGTACGATACATGGACCGGGCGGATGGCGCTTTTGCCTGCCGCAAACGAAAGGAGGTGAGGCATGTGAAACTTCGGAAGGTCGTACTTCGGATCAGACTGTTCGGTTGCACCCTGACACTGATCTGGAAGTAACCCAAAGGGGCCGGCGCGAATGCCGGTCCCACCGAAGGGGAAGCTGCCTCACCTCCTTGTTGGAGATAATACCATGACGCCGGACAGTTTCAAGGAATGGCGCACCACTATGGGCTTCACGCAGGCAAGGGCCGCAGAGGCGCTCGGTATGTCGAAGCCCACCATCGAAAACTACGAGCGGGGCGCGCGCCGGGAGGACGGAAGGCCCGTCATCATCCCCAAGCATGTCGCCCTGGCCTGCCGGGCGCTGTTCCACAAGTTCGAGCCGTGGGAATGACCGCGCGGAAGACGAACGCCCACTTCGCGCGAACGACGTCCTGAACACTCTGCCGCGACGAGAACGTGAGCAAGAGTTGGAAAGGCCGTTCGGCGGGCCGGAACGGACACCGATCCAAAAACTTAAGTCATTGTATTTATTGGCGACCCCGGCAGGATTCGAACCTGCGACCATCGGCTTAGAAGGCCGGTGCTCTATCCACTGAGCTACGGGGCCGGTGGCCTGGCTGGGCGGGCCGGTCCGGGTCAGTGGGTCCAGGGCTGGATGCGGTCGTAGCGGAAATTGTCGGAGTAGGAAACGCGGCTGCGGACGATGCGGGGGGTTTCCTCGACCTCGTAGGCGATGCCGTTGCGCTCGGCATATTCCACCGCTTCTTCGCGGGTCTCGAAGGTCAGGCGCACCTGTTGGCGCATATCCCCGCTGGACGTGTATCCCATCAGGGGCTCGACGACCTTGGGCTTGGACGGCTCGTAATCGAGAACCCAATGACGGGTCTTCGCCTTGCCGGACTGCATTGCGCTGCGGGCGGGACGATAGATACGGGCAACCATGATCGGCATCCTCGTGGAATTCCGCCCCCTCGCCGCGACGAGATGGTCGGAGCGGCAGGATTCGAACCTGCGACCCTCTGGTCCCAAACCAGATGCGCTACCAGACTGCGCTACGCTCCGCCCAAACCACGCGTCGGTGGGCTCCGGCGTTACTACCCGCGCATCGCACCCTTGGCAAGACGCGGGAAGATGCCATTCTTGGATAGCTCAGCGTCGCGCCCCCGCTACGCATCGAACCCGGATGAGAAAGGCGACAGGTGCGACACGTTCCCTTGCAGGTCCGCCGCCTGCGGACCCGCCTGCGGCAAGCGCCGCACCACGGCGTGGCCCCCTTGGTGACACGGCCGATTCTCCTGCTGGCCGTGGCCGGCCTTATCGGCGCTGTCGCCTGTTTCCTGATCGACCGTCGCGTCAGCCTGGCCATGCTGGATGAGCCGCAGGGTGTCCTCGCCTTTCTGTCCATCGCAACGGATATCGGCCTGGTGCGCTGGTATCTCTGGCCGACACTCGCCATAGTGGGCGTCCTCACGCTGATCGACTGGTCCCGCCTCGACCGGGAGGGGCAGCTCAGGCTGGCGCCGAGCCTTGCCTATGCCGCGCAGCTCTTCTGCAGCGTCGCCATCGCCGGCATCGTGACGAACATCCTGAAAGTGATTTTCGGTCGGGCGCGGCCGGCTTTCCTCGACGATCTGGGACAGTTCGATTTCCACCTCGTGCGCTTCGGCAACGATTTCGCGAGCTTCCCCTCCGGACATTCGACCACCATGGGGGCCGTGACGCTCACCCTCATGATCCTCATTCCGCAGGCGCGGGTCCCGCTCTTCATCGTGGGTGTGTGCCTCGCGCTCAGCCGCATCGTCGTGCGCGCCCATTTTCCGAGCGATGTCGTGGCCGGTTTCACGATCGGGGCGCTCACGGCCATCCTCGTGGCGCGCTGGATGGCCGGCCGCGGGATCGGCTACCGGCCTGTCGCCAGCGGCCGGGGGTGGCGCGGCCTCTTGCCGGAGCGCCGGTCCTACCGCCGCTTTGCGTAGCCTCTACGCGCAAGGCGTCAGCGCGCCGAGCGGAACGCCGTCATGAAGGCGGGCGCGGCCTCTGCGACGGCATCCAGGGAGTAGCCGCCTTCCTGGACGATGACCGTCGGCAGGTTGAGGCCACCGAGCAGCTTGCCGATGCGCGAAAAGGCCTGCGTTCCAACATCGAGGCGTGACAGCGGATCGTTGCGATGCGCGTCCCACCCAGCCGACAGGACGAGCGCGCCGGGTGCGTGGCGCAGGACCCGCTCGGCCAGGCGTTCGACAGCCCCGACGAAATGGTCGTCGTCGCTGCCGGGTGCCAGCGGAATGTTCAGATTGAATCCGCGTCCCTCGCCTTCTCCCGTCTCGTCCGCATAGCCGAAATAATGCGGGTAATAGGCTTGCGGGTCGGTATGGGTGGAGGCGAAGAGCACGTCCGCCCGCTCATAGAAGATGGCCTGCGTCCCGTCGCCGTGATGCGTATCGAAATCCAGGATTGCGACGCGGTCATGGACCCGCCGGAGCCGCTCGGCCGCCAGCGCCGCATTGTTGAAAAAGCAGAAGCCGGAGGCGCGATCCGCATAGGCATGATGGCCAGGCGGCCGACACAGGGCAAAGGCGCAATCGGCCCCTTCGGCGACAGCGGTCGCCGCGCTCAACGCCGACTGCGCGGACCAGTAGGCCGCTTCGAAAGTGCCGGCCATCATGGCGCAGGACATATCGCCGATGTACCAGCCCGCCCGCCCGAGTATGCCGGTGGTGCGCGGCGCCGGCCTCTGCCGCAGACCCGGTGTACCGGCTGCGTAGGGATGCACGTTGGGCAAGAGCTCCGGCCCGGCATTGGGCAGGGCCGCGAAGGCTTCGACGGCGGTTTCCAGGAATGCGACGTAATGGGGAGCATGCACGTTTCGGATTGGGTCCGAGCCGCTGTCCTGCACCTTGCCCTCCAGAAGCCCGGCGGCCAGGAGCGCATCGCGCATCACCTCGAAACGCTCAGGCTTTTCCAGCGGCGCGACGATGCGACCATGCACGAGATACTGTGTCGGCCGGTGGTTGAGTTGCCGAGTGTCGAAGAAGAGTTCCATACCTGATGCCTTGCCCCGCACATGCATAGCCGGGACTGAAATCTCGTCCCGGTGAACCGGAACCTAGGGCCACCCCGCACGTTTCTCCAAGTGGAATTCCACGGGAGGTCGATATGATCAGGACGCTCAGTCCGAAAGTAGATATCATCGATGTCGATGGCCGCTACACGCTGCGCTGGAGCTTTTATGAGCTCGATGGACTGACCTTCGAGGAATCGGAAATCGTCCTCGATCAAATTCGCGCCCGCAGCTTCGATCCCGTTGCCTGGAAAAACTGCCGGTCCAAGCTGGCCTACCTCGACAAGGAAAAGTCTGCCCGAGGACTTGGCGGCCACGCAGCCTGAAGCATCTAATGCTGCGTTACCCAGAGTGGCTGGAACGGAGCGTCACATGAGTGGAATCGAATCAATCAGGGAACATATGGATGTCATCGGCGCCGATGGCGTTCATGTCGGCACCGTGGATCGCGTCGAGGGCGACCGGATCAAGCTGACAAAGGCCGATAGCGGCGAAGGCCATCACAAGGGCCACCATCATTACATTTCTCTCGCACTGTTCGCCGATGTGGAAGGCGACAAGGTTCGGTTGTCGGCCAATGGCGACGTGGCCGTGACCTTCGAGGAAGAAGAGCGCGGCTGATCTGCCGCCGGGCGGCGCCGTCAGGCGCTGCCCTATGACCAATGAAGTAGACCGCCTCCACCTCAGGATGATGGGCCAGCGAGGCGATAGGCCGCTACGCTGCGATCATGAAGCGGCTTTCCACGTCCCAGCGCCAGGCCTTGGAACATATGGCGGAGCGTTCGATCCAGATTTCCCGCGAAGCGCAACGCTGGCGGGGACTGCCGGAGGGAGTCCGGTCCTTGCGCACGCTCGAGCAATTGGCGCAGGCCGGCTTCTGCCGCTTCAGCTTCGACGATACCCGCCAGTGCATCATCTTCACCATCACGCCGCAAGGCAGGCGCGCCGCGCGCAAGGAACAGGGTGCGGTCCATACGCGGCCTTAACCAAGGCGGCGCCATGATCCCGTCCCGGTAGCGGACGGAGTTGCTTATGTCGGAAAATCCAATCCTGCGTCTTGCCCAGGCCATGCAATCGGCCGAGGCGGAGAAGCGCGCCTTCAATGGCGGCCGCTTCGCCTTCCGCGAGAAGGGCGAGATCGCCATGAACCCGAACCCGCCGGGCTCCGCAGACCATAAATTATGGGCTGATGGCTATGCCTATGAACGCGGACGGCGGGCAGCGCCGCCGCGCGCAAAAACGTCGGCCTGAGCCTGCATCACCAGAGCCGGTTGCGACGCTCGACGTCCGGATCGGCGTCACCGTCTTCGGGATCGGCGTCCCGCTCGGGATCGTCCTCATCCTCGTCCTCGTCCGGCAGGTCTTCGCCGATCAGCGACGGGTCGTTCGGGACGCCCTTAAAGCGATTGTCCAGGCGGCGGACGGCATTGGTCAGGACATCGCCCTCGGCGACCGGGCCGGGTCCGTCCTCCGGCTTATGCTTGATGCTGTCGTCATGCTCGTCCTGTGCCATGCTACGCTCCCGGTGAAAACCTCGCCTTGAAAACGGTGATCGCCGAGTGCCGGTTCCATGGGCCAGGCCGCGTTACCTCGAAGCCTGAACCGTCAGCCGCGGCGGCGGCAGGGCCAGTTCCAGTCCCGCTGCTTGCCGACATCCACATGGATGGCCGCCGTATGGCAGTAGGTGCCGACGCCGCCACGATTGGGCAGGGCGCGCACATAGCGTGCGACCTCCAGCCCGCTGACGCCGGGAACATGAAGATCGGCAGCCTTGCAGGCCATATGCAGCGACGCCTTGGCACCCCGGACGCGCCGGTTGTGCGATGGCGAGCGGAAGCCGGAGGTGATGACCACCTTCTTACCGAAACGCTGTTCGATCTGCCGCAGCATGCGGACGAGGTCGCTGCCGAAGCAGCTCGTATTGACGTCGTCCCGCGCGACCATCAGGCCGTTCGGCGCCAGCCGCGCCATGCCGCCCAGCGATGCGATCTGGTAGGAGCCGCCAATATCGTCCAGCAGTTCCTCATCGTCCACCGATGCACGCCGGCCGATCTTGAAGAGCGAGGACGGATCGACCCCGGGAAGCTCTGCGCTGGGGGACGGCTTCCCCATACCGTCCGTGTGGGTGACGACGACGCGGCTGGACACCTCCTCCGCAACGGCCGCGGGCTCGGGCTGCTCGGCTTCCGCACGCTGCGACAGGGAAGCGAACAGCGACGTATCGGCCTGGCGGCGCGGGGTGGCGAAGGCGGCAAGCGCATCGCTTCGCCGGGGCGCGCCGAAGGTGGCGGCGGCTTGCGTGCTCAGCCCGTCTGCCGGCACGGCGGCTGCAGCCGGTGGCGTTTGCGGCGCCGCCTCGGCAAGCTCGGCCACAGCGCTGCCCTCTGCATTCTGCGCGGCGGGTCCGGCGGCAGCCGTCTGCGCCGCATCAGCGGCTGCGGGGGCCGCCCCCTCGGCGGGCGCTGCCGGCGCGTTCTGCGCAAAGCCGAAGGCGGAAGATTCGTCGATGGCCGACATGCAGCCGGACAGGCCGGGAAAGGCCAGCATACCGGCAAGGAACACGCTGTTGCGCAACAGCGCGGGCACCTTGCTTCCTGTCGCCGCTTTCAAGATCGTTCCACCCTCTTGCGGAGCGCAACGGAAAGGCGCTGCGCTTCATTGACCCCGCCGAACAACGCGATCGCGCACGGTTCGCAGGGCGGCAAAGCCGCCTGCGAAAGGCGCGATCGTCGATCACGGGACCCCCTCACAGTCAGGAGCCCAAAGGGCTCTCAATCAAAGGTTAACCGAAAACAAAGGTATAAAACAATCCCGTTACCAGGTTCCGGTATTGGGCATGGACGCCCATGGCTCCTCGGGCGCCTTGCGCTCGCCCTTTTGGAGAAGCTCGATCGAGATGCCTTCCGGCGAACGGACGAAGGCCATGTTGCCATCACGCGGGGGACGGTTGATCGTGATGCCGGCCTTCTGCAACCGGGCGCAGGTGGCGTAGATATCGTCCACCTCATAGGCGAGATGCCCGAAGTTGCGGCCGCCCGTATAGTCTTCCGGATCCCAGTTGTAGGTCAGCTCGATCAGCGGCGCCTTGGCGTCACGCGCCGCTTCGACATCGTCCGGCGCCGCCAGGAAGACGAGCGTGTACCGCCCTGCCTCATTGTCGCTCCGCCGGACCACTTCCATGCCCAACGCATCGCGGTAGAAGCCGAGCGCCGCGTCGATATCCGACACGCGCACCATGGTATGAAGATAACGCATGATCCTGCCCTTCCTTGTCTTGGGCCCGCGCCGGGCGCTGGGCAACCGACAGGTAGGGCAAGCCGCCCTGCAGAGAAAGCCCGATGGCCCGCCTCACCTGCGCGAGGCTTTAGCGAAGCCTGCGCAGAGGTGCGCCCAAGCGTCCCGCTCCACTTGCCTTGCCACAAATTACCGATATGTGGCGGCACAAGATCAAGCCACGGCTCTGCGACAGAAAACGGCTTGGCGCTCGGCTGCATTCATGCTTGATTCGGGGCTGACAGGAAGGCGGACATTTGATGACGGAACGCTTACCTTTCATCGAAGCGGAACGGCGAGCGGAGGCCGGTGGCTTGGACAGCTCAGTCGTCACGGGCCGGATCAAATGGTTCGACATCGCCAAGGGCTTCGGCTTTGTCGTGCCTGACGACGGCGGTGAGGATATCCTTCTGCACGTGACGTGCCTGCGCCGCGATGGTTTCAACACGGTCAGCGAGGGCGCGGAAATCGTCTGCGAAGTTCAGCGTGGCGAGCGTGGGCTGCAGGCCTTCCGCGTCCTGTCCATGGATCAGTCCACCGCGATCCACCCGTCGCAGATGCCGCCTGCCAGAACCCGGGTGAAGGTCGAGCCCACCAGCGGGCTGGAGCGGGCCACCGTCAAATGGTTCAACCGGACCAAGGGCTACGGCTTCCTGTCGCGCGGAACCGATACCGAAGATATTTTCGTTCACATGGAAACGCTGCGCCGCTATGGGATGACCGAGCTGCGACCGGGACAGGAAGTCTTCGTGCGGTTCGGCAATGGCACGAAGGGCCTCATGGCCGCCGAAATCCGGCCGGTCGAGGGGGCGGGAAACAGGACAGAACACTAGATGGCAGAGACCGCCGCCAGGCAGCGCAGCCGCTTCATGGCGGCAGCCTTCATCGTCGTACTGGCCGTCGTCGGCTACTTCGTCTTCACCTCCGGGTCCATCGGCAATACGGCGACGCTCCTGACCGGGACCGGCGCCCATCGCATCTCGGTCGAAGTCGCCGATACGGACGACACGCGGGCCACCGGATTGATGAACCGCGAAAGCCTGCCGGAGGATCACGGCATGCTCTTCGATTTCGGCACATCGCGCGATGTCGCCATGTGGATGAAGAACACTCTCATCCCGCTGGACATGCTTTTCATCCGCGCCGACGGAACCATCGCCCGCATTTCCCGCAACACGACGCCCTTGTCCCTCCAGTCCATCCCGTCCGGCGAACCCGTCCGCTACGTGCTGGAAATCAACGGTGGCGCGGCGCGAACCTATGGCGCAGAGGTCGGCGATCGGCTGCATCATCCCATCATCGGAACGGGTTCGAAATTGTCGCCCTGAAGGGTTGCGTCCGCCAACGACTCACCCTATACACCGCCGTGCCGCGCCCATCGTCTAGCGGTTAGGACGGCGCCCTTTCACGGCGCAAACAGGGGTTCGATTCCCCTTGGGCGTACCACTCTCTTTCCATGTCAGTCGATTTGATCGCGCCTGGTTCCTCGGACCTGCGGCAGCGATATGCCGCCGTCCCCTCGCCGCTCGGCAAACCCTTTGCAGTGACTGTGCAGGATAGGCCCAAAATGCAACGTCTGGTTTAAAGCGTGGGGACATGATATCCCCTCGGCTTCATCGACAACCAGATGGGTTCATTCCCCGGCATGCCGGACGAAGGCGACAGTAACAGCGACAGTCGACACCGATCCTGGCTGACAGTCCACTCGGCCTGTCAGCACGTCCGTCACGATGATTCATTCAACGACACTGTGCAACCGCTTTGGAAAAGCTTCCGAGGCGGCGTTTGCGCGTCCACATTTCCGAACGGGTAACTGAACGATGGACTTCCTTGCCGACCCGAACATCTGGATCGGACTGGCCACGCTGATCGTCCTGGAAATCGTCCTGGGCATCGACAACCTCGTCTTCATCGCCATCCTGGCCGACAAGCTGCCGCCGCATCAGCGTAACCGCGCACGGCTGATCGGCCTGTCGCTGGCGCTGGTCATGCGCATTATCCTCCTCTTCTCCATCTCCTGGATCGTCACGCTCACGCAGCCGCTCTTCCATCTGGCCGGGATGCCCTTCTCGGGACGTGATCTCATCCTCATCCTGGGCGGCGCGTTCCTTCTGGCCAAGGGCACGATGGAACTGCACGAGCGGCTCGAAGGCGACCACAAGCCCAAGGAAGGGAAGGTCGTCCATGCCGTGTTCTGGCAGGTGATCGTCCAGATCGTCGTTCTGGACGCGGTCTTCAGCCTCGACAGTGTCATCACCGCCGTCGGCATGGTGGATCAGCTCTGGGTGATGATCACCGCGGTGGTGGTGGCGATCGGCGTCATGCTGGTGGCGTCCAAGCCGCTCATGGCCTTCGTGTCGCGCCACCCGACCGTGGTGATCCTGTGCCTCGGCTTCCTCATGATGATCGGCTTCAGCCTGATCGTCGAAGGGTTCGGTTTCCACATTCCGAAGGGCTATCTCTACGCGGCCATCGGCTTCTCGGTGCTGATCGAGGCGGCCAACCAGTTCGGGCGGCACAATCGGGAGCGGCGCGTCACGACCTCCGATCTGCGCCAGCGGACCTCCGAGGCCGTGCTGCGAATGGTCGGCGGCCGCGTGGGAGAGGAACGGCTGTCCGACACGATCGATGTCATCGCCGAGCAGACCGCGCAGGGCATGGTGTTCCGGCCGGAAGAAAAGGAGATGATCCGCGCCGTCCTCGATCTGGCCGAGCGTCCCGTCAGCTCCATCATGTCCCCCCGCAACGAGGTGGAGTGGATCGACCTCGACCGGGACATCACCACCATCCGCAAGGCCATCACCGAGCTGACGCACGGGCGGGTCGTCCTGGCGCGCGGTCAGGTCGACGAGTTCGTCGGTGTCGCCATTACCAAGGAGCTTCTGGACCTGATGCTTGCCGGGCGCACGATCGACTGGTCGAGTGTCACCCGGCAGCCCCTCATCCTGCATGAAAGCACCAATGTCCTGAAGGTCATGGAGCAGCTTCGCGGCTCCCCGGTGCAGATGGCCATGATCGTCGACGAACATGGCTCACTGGAAGGCATCGCCACACCGACCGACGTGCTGGAAGCCATCGCGGGAGAGTTCCCGGACATGGACGAAAAGCCGGCACGGCTGGATATGCAGGAGGATGGAAGCTGGCTGGCCGACGGCGCGGTCGACATCCGCCAGTTCTCCGGCGCGATCGGGCGCGATCTGGTCGATCCCGCCAACCGCTACGCCACCCTCGGCGGCTACATACTCAGCCGCCTGGGCCATTTGCCCACGCATGGCGAAGAGCTGGCGGCCGACGGGCTGGTGCTGCAGGTCCTGTCGCTCGACCGGCGCAGCGTCGGCCTCGTGCGCATCATGCCGGACGAGGCGCCCGGCACGGCATGAACCGTCAGGCCTGGCGGGCGCGCAGCGCCCGCCACCGCGGATACAGGATCCCGAGCGCCAGACCGCTGATGACGAGTCCCGCCGCCGCAAGCTTCCAGCCCGGCAACGCTTCACCCAACCACAGCGCCGATGCGCCCATTCCGAAAACGGGAACGAGAAGCGCCATGGGCGTCACCGTCGCGGCCGGGTAGCGGTTCAGGAGATAGCCCCAGGCGCCGTATCCGAACAGCGTATTGCCGACCGTCTGCCACAGGACGGCACCCCAGGTGGCCAGATCGGCGGTGAAGATTCCATGGCGGATGGCCGGCCAGCCCTCCAGCGCGAGGGACAGGATCAGAAGCGGCGGGGCCGAGAAGAGGCTCGCCCAGACCACATAGGGCAGCATGTTTTGCACTGCGCTGCGTTTGGCGACCATGTTGCCGAGCGCCCAGCTCATCGCCGCGGCCAGCACCATGAGGACGCCATAAACGCTCGTATCGCCGCCCGTGTTGAGCATGATGACGCCGAGCCCGCCGCCGGCCAGCATCAAGGCCGCCCATTGGAAGCCGCGGACCCGCTCTGCGCCGAGCCACATGGCCAGCCCGATCGTGAAGAACACCTGGCACTGGATGACCAGGGAGGCGAGCCCGGGCGAGATCGAGCCCTTCATGGCGATGAAAAGCAGACCGAACTGACCCGACCCGATCAGCAGCCCATAAGCAACGAGGTGGCACCACGGAACCGCAGGCCGCTTCAGGACGAAGGCCAGCGGCAGAAAGGCCAGCGTGAAGCGCAGCCCGGCAAAAAGAAGCGGCGGCAGGTGATCGAGCGCCACGCGGATGACGACGAAGTTCGTGCCCCAGACGGCGACAACCAGAAGCGCCAGGAAGAAATGCCGTAGAGTGAGCGAAGGGGCGTTCATCGCGCGGCTTTAATGCTTTTCACGATAAGATGAAAGCGAGCGCACGGCGCATAGCTGCAATTGCGTTGACGGAAGCAAGGGAGCCTTAACCCTTCAAATTGTAGGTCTTGCCCATGAGAGGACCTGCCATGCGTTATCTGATGCTCGCCCTTCTCCTGCCGCTGGCAGCCTGTGCGTCCAAGCCGACGAACACGGCCAACAGTTGCGCGATCTTCCAACAGAATGATGGCCTGTTCACCGATTGGCGCGGCGCGGCCGAGCGGACCCAACGCGAATATGGCGTTCCCGTCCCGATCCTCCTTGCCACGATTCAGGCGGAGTCCAATTTCGAGGCGCGGGCACGACCGCCGCGCACCAAGCTCCTGGGTGTCATTCCGTGGAAGCGCCGCTCCACCGCCTATGGCTATGCCCAGGCGCTGAACGGCACCTGGGAGGAGTATCAGCGCGTTACGGGGCGCAGCATGGCGCGCCGCTCCAACTTCGAGGACGCGATCCGCTTCGTCGGGTGGTATCACCATACGAGCCATCGACGGAACGGCATCAGCCGCACCGATCCGTACAATCTGTACCTTGCCTATTATTCCGGGCATGCGGGCTATGCGCGCGGGAACTGGCGCAGCAATACGGCGATCCAGGGCGCTGCGCGGCGAACGGCCAATATGGCCACACGCTACGAAGCGCAGTTGCGGCGCTGCCCCGGATGACGATCTGAACCAGGGGTGATTTACAGATACGCCATCCTAGCTCTATGTCCGATGGGTCTCATGTCCGGGAGAGCGCCTGAGTGTTGAGCCTGATCCGATTGGCTGCCTGGCTGGCGCTTGGCGCCGTCATCTTCGTGACGCTGAGTCCCATCTCGATGCGCCCGGTATCGTCCGCGGATGTCGATATCGAGCGGCTGGCCGCCTTCGTGGTTCTGGGCGGGTTGTTCGGCGCAGGCTATCCGCGCCGCTGGCCACTGGTACTCTTGCTCCTCATCGCCGGCGGCGCCGGGCTGGAACTGTCGCAGAACCTCGTGCCGGGGCGGCACGGGCGCGTGGAGGATTTCCTGTTCAAGGCGGGCGGAGCGGTCCTGGGCGCAGGCCTCGGCGTGGTCGCCATACGTCTTCTGTCCCGGCTGCGCGCCCGGCCCTGACCCGTTGGGTGCTGCTGGTTTGCGCCAAGGCTTCGGTCACGGCTCACGAACTCGGGATCGAAGCGGCGCGTCATGCGTTGCCTGTGCAACGATCAAGATGGCGTTGCGAGGGGAAGCATGGCCAGATTTGCGCAAAAGGGTGCGACGGTGCGTCGGACAGGGCCCGACTGGGCAGGCATTACGACAGGCATCGTGTCCGCGGCGGCGCTCGGCGCCTTCGCATGGCTGACAGCCCGCGATCTCGATGACGCACGCTCGCAGACACGCGCAGTCCCCGACCACGATCCCCTGGCCGACCCGCATGGACGCGGGGTCGAAACACCCTCGCAAATCCCGGCGCGGGGCTGGAAGGATATTCTCTGGCGCACGATCCAGGAATTCTCGCACGACCGGCTGATGCTCGTCGCCGCGGGTATGACCTTCTATGCCCTCCTGGCCCTGTTTCCGGCCATCACCGCGCTCATCTCCATCTACGGCCTGTTCACCGATGCGGCGAGCCTGTCGCAGCAACTCAACCTCATGGGTGACTTCCTGCCGAGCGGCGCCGTCAGCATATTGGGCGAGCAGATGGAGCGGGTCGCCAGCAAGGGGGCGAGCCAGCTCGGCTTCGGCATGGTCTTCGGCCTCGGCGTAGCGCTGTGGAGCGCCAATGCCGGCATGAAAACCCTCTTCGACGCCATGAACATCGTCTATGAGGAAGAGGAGAAACGCAGCTTCATCGTGCTGACGCTCGTGACGCTGGGCTTCACCCTGGCCGCGATCCTGTTCCTCATCCTGGCGGTGGCGGGCGTCATCCTTCTGCCCATCGTCATGGAGTTTCTGCACTTCGGCGTTCTCGAAGGTTGGCTTCTGCTCCTGCGCTGGCCGATCTTCCTGGTCGTCGTCGCGGGCGGCCTGTCGATCATCTACCGCTTCGGACCCAGCCGCACCCGTGCGCGCTGGCGCTGGGTGTCCTGGGGCGCGGCGCTCGCTGCGCTTCTCTGGGTTATCTTCTCGATCGCCTTTTCCTGGTACGCCCAGAACTTCGGCTCCTATGACGAAACCTATGGCTCGCTCGGCGCCGTCATCGGCTTCATGACCTGGATCTGGATTTCCTCCATGGTCATTCTTCTGGGCGCCGAATTGAACGCCGAGATGGAGCATCAGACCGAGATCGATACCACCGTCAAACGCCCGCGCCCCATGGGGCTGCGTGGCGCACGCATGGCCGATACGCTGGGCCACGAGGTGTAAGCCGTTCACCTGCCGCTAAAGTTGACATCACCTATCCAGAATACTAGCCACGGGGCTCGTATCCGGAAGACATGCCATGCTGAAAAGATTCTTCGCCTATTACGCACCCTGGAAGGGTCTCTTCGCGCTGGATTTCGGTTGCGCCGTGGTGGCCGGCCTACTGGAACTGGGTTTTCCGCTGGCGGTGAAACTTTTCGTGGACGATCTCTTGCCGTCGCTGCAATGGGGCATGGTGCTGGCAGCATCGGCTGGGCTTCTGATCCTTTATGTCGCCAATACGGGGCTGATGGCGGTTGTCACCTATTTCGGTCACATGCTCGGCATCAACATCGAAACCGAGATGCGGGCGCGCGCCTTCGACCACCTGCAGAAACTGTCCTTCAGCTATTTCGACAACAACAAGACGGGGCATCTCGTCGGACGTTTGACGAAAGACCTGGAGGAAATCGGCGAGATCGCCCATCACGGGCCCGAAGATCTGTTCATCGCCATCATGACCTTCATCGGCGCCTTCGTGTTGATGCTCTACATCCATGTCGAACTTGCGCTGATCACGGCCGCCATCGTGCCCATCGGCACATGGCTGACCGTGCGCTATGGCGCGCGCATGGCCGATACGTGGCGCGGCATCTACCGCAGCGTGGGTGATTTCAACGCCCGGATCGAGGAGAATGTCGGCGGTATCCGCGTGGTGAAATCCTTCACCAACGAGGATCACGAACGCACTCTGTTCCGGCAGGACAATCTCCAGTATCGGGCCCGCAAGCTCGATGCCTACCGCATCATGGCGGCCAGCCAGTCGCTGAACTACATGTCCATGCGGCTGACGCAGGTTATCGTCATGGTGGCGGGCACCTGGTACGTCATGGCCGGCAACCTGACGATCGGCGGCTTCGTCAGCTTCCTCCTGCTCGTCAATGTCTTCTTCCGCCCCGTCGAAAAGATCGCCGCCGTCCTGGAAACCTACCCCAAGGGCATTGCGGGCTTTCGCCGTTACCTCGAATTCCTCGACACCATGCCCGATATCGTCGACAGGCCCGGCGCGCGGGACATGGGCCGGCTGCGTGGCGCCATCCGCTTCGAGGACGTGCATTTTTCCTATGTCGAGGGGCGGCCCGTCCTGAACGGGATCGACCTCTTCATCGCTCCCGGCGAAACGGTGGCCTTCGTCGGCCCCTCCGGCGCGGGCAAGACGACGATCTGCTCGCTGGTTCCGCGCTTCTACGATGTCTCGCGCGGGCGGATCGCGATCGACGATGTCGATATCCGTGACATGACCCTCACCTCCCTGCGCAGCCATATCGGGGTCGTGCAGCAGGACGTCTTCCTGTTTGCCGGAACGGTGCGGGAAAACATCGCCTATGGCCGGCTCGACGCGTCCGAACAGGATATCATCGCTGCCGTGGAGCGCGCGAACCTTACGGAAACCGTGGCATCCCTGCCCGACGGCCTCGATACGATCGTCGGCGAACGCGGTGTGAAGCTGTCCGGCGGGCAGAAGCAGCGCCTCTCCATCGCCCGCATGTTCCTGAAGGATCCGGCGATCCTGGTCCTCGACGAGGCGACCTCCGCGCTCGACACGGAAACCGAGCGCGCCATCCAGGGTGCACTGGCCGAACTGTCCGTTGGCCGGACATCCCTGATCATCGCCCACCGCCTGTCCACGATCCGCCATGCGGACCGGATCGTCGTCATCGATGGCGGCCGGGTGATCGAGACCGGAAGTCACGCAGAGCTTGTCGCGCGGGGTGGCGCCTATGCCCGCCTGAACGCGGCCCAGGGCGACACGGCGGATTTTCTGCAGGTTGCAAGCTAGGTCCTCAAGGCCGGCCCAAGGCCCATAGGCCTGCACAAACCCGGGAGCCGCCCTAATTTGCTCTGCAACCTGCCACGTGGGAAGGATGCGGCATGCAGCACGATGTCAAGCTTCACGACGAGCCCGGCCGGCTTGCCGCGCTGGAGCGCACCGGGCTCATCGGCTCGCAGCCGGATGCGGAATCCGACCATCTGACGGAGCTGGCGTCCGGCGTCTATGGCGCGAGCATGGCCTACATCGCCCTGCTGGACGACCGGCGGGCCTGGCTGAAATCCATTCAGGGCGCGGACATATCGGAACTGCCGGTCGAGATGACCTTTTGCCAGTACACGATCCGGCAGGACAGCATCGTGGCCGTCGACGATACGCTTCAGGACGAGCGCTTTCGCAACCACCCGCTGGTGACCGGTCCCATGGCGGTGCGTTCCTATCTCGGCGCGCCGCTGACGACGCCGGACGGATACAATATCGGCACGATCTGTATTGCCGATACCGCGCCACGCGCCTTTACCGCGCGTGACATCGAGCTGCTCAAGCGCTTCTCGCGCCTGGCCATGGCCAATTTCGAGCTGCGTCAGATCGCGGCGCGGGACCAGCTCACGGACACATGGTCGCGCCGCGCCTTTCGGGAACTTCTCGATCAGGCCGTGTCCGCCCATGCGCGCAATCACCGTCCGCTCTCCATCGTGACCTTCGATCTCGACCGGTTCAAATCGATCAACGACACCTATGGCCATGCAGCCGGGGACGCGGTGCTCAAGGCCACCGCGCGGGCCGTGTCCGACAGCATGCGCCGCGACGAAGCCCTGGGGCGGCTCGGCGGCGAGGAATTCGCCGTCCTGATGCACGATACCGATGCCGCCAGCGCTTCCATCGGGGCGGAACGACTGCGCGCGGCGATCGAGGCAGCGCGGCTTGTCGATCTGCCGCAGCTCACCTTCACCGCAAGCTTCGGCATCGCCACGCTGCAGGATGGCGAAACATTGGAAGCGTGGCTCGAACGCGCCGACCGCGCCATGTATGCCGCCAAGACTGCCGGCCGTAACCGTGTGGCAACGGCCTGACCCAAAACGGACACCGTGGCGTCCTCACGCCTCGTTCCAGCATCGTAGCCTAAAGCGTTACCTGCTACCCATAGTAGTTAACGATCGGTGGAGGGGTCCGCATGATTCGACGTGCGACACGGTGCGGCATGCGGCTGGCGCTTCAGGCTTCGGCTTTGGTGGCGATCGCCCCGGCGGCCTTTGCGCAAACTGCGCCCTTCGATATGTCGCCCGAATCCGGCGCTGCCCCCTTCGCCATCACGGACAGTGACGTCATCGTCTATTCGGGCACCGAGAATGCCGGCGATGCACAGATTACGCGCAATGAAGGGCAGTCCGTCAGCTTCCAGGACAGTGCGAGCGCGGGGGACGCGCAGATCATCACCAACAGCGGTGGGTCGGCACAGTTCTCCGGCGCCAGCACGGCCGGCTCTGCCGCGCTGACCAACAACGGCACAACTGCCTTTGTCGATACAGCAACGGCCGGTGATGCGACCATCGTCAACAACGGTGCCGGCACGCTGACCTTCGACAACGGGGCCTCTGCGGGCAGCGCCGTCATCGCCAATAGTGGGTTTGCGGCCTTCCGGGGCAATGCCACGGCGGGCAATGCGGTCATCACCAACAACCAGACCGGCCGGATCGAGTTCGACGGCGCCGCCGTCGCCGGCGAGAACCTCCTGGACAATAGCGGTGTCGTCGCCTTCATGGGCTCCAGCACGGCATCCGGCCGCAGCATCACGAACAATGCATCCGGCAGCATCGCCCTGTCCGGCAACAGCAATGCCGGTGCAGCCTTCATCGCCAATAATGGTGCCCTGACCGCAACCGACACCGCCAGCCTTGCCGGCGCCACCATCACCAACAACGCCTCCGGCAGCATCGCCCTGAGCGGCAATGCCAGCGCCGGGACGGCCGACATCACCAATGGCGGCACGCTCGCCTTTTCGGGCAGCGCCACGGCAGCGGATGCGCTGATCCAGACCCAGACCGGCGGGCGCACCAGCTTCGCCGGCAATGCCTCGGGCGGGGCGGCCGAAATGCGGCTCGACGACGGGGCCATCCTGGACATCTCGGCGCTCGCCAATGGCGGCACGAGCTTCGGCTCCCTGCTCGGCACGGGGCAGATCTTCCTGGGCGCCAACCGTGTCACGGTCGGCAGCAACGGGCTGGACACCACGGTCGGCGGCTTTGCCGATGGCGGCGTGGCCGGTGGCGTCGGAGGCTCCCTGCAGAAGGTCGGGCCGGGGACCCTGCGCCTTCTTGGCGTGAACCTCTATACGGGGCCGACCATCGTTGCAGCCGGCACGCTGCAGGCGGCCAATGCCGGCGCCTTCGCACCCTTGTCCGATGTGACCGTCGCGCCCGGCGCGCTCCTGGACATTGCCGGGTTCGATCAGACGATCGGCTCGCTCGCCGGCGGCGGCCAGGTGGATCTGGCAGCCAACATCCTGACGCTGGGCGGCAGTAACGCGTCCAGCGTTTTCTCAGGGCTCTTCACCGGTGCAGGTGGCATCGTGAAGATCGGCACCGGCACTTTCGTCATTGCCGGGGACAGCGCCATCTTCGGGCCGACGCGGGTCGCGGCCGGCATTTTGCAGCTCGACGGCGCGCTGCCACTCTCGGCCCTCACGGTAGAGGGTGGCGCCGGCCTGACCGGCACGGGCACCGCCGGTCCGATCACTCTTTTGTCCGGCGCCTTCGTCGCGCCCGGCCCCGGCATCGGCACCTTGTCCGTCGCCGGGGATCTGACCCTGTCGCCCGGCAGCGTCTACCTGGTCGAGACGACCGGCTCCGCGGCCGATTCCCTTGCCGTGACAGGCGCGGCGAGCATCGACGGCGCCGGGCTGAGGATCACCCAGTTCGGCCTCTATACGCCGGGACCGGCAACGGCGATCCTGTCCGCCGATGGCGGGCTCACCGGAACCTTCGGCACGGTCCAGTCCGACTATGCCTTCCTGGATCCCGTCCTGGCCTATACGGGCACGACGGCGCTGCTCGGGCTCACACGCAACAGCCTGCCCTTCGCGGCGGTGGGCGCCACCTTCAACCAGCGCAATGCGGGCGCGGGTCTCGACAGTGCGCCGGCCGCCAATCTTGCGCAGCGGGCCGTCCTGTCCGGCAACGCCGACAATGCCCGGCAGGCTTTCGATCTTCTGTCGGGCGAAGTCCATGCCAGCCTTCGCACCGAGCTGATGGAAACCAACCGAATGCTGCAGCAGGGCATGCTGGCCCGCGCGCAGCGCATGGAGCCTGGCCTGGCGGCACCGCTGCAGGGTGAGGCCACGCGCGTCCACGACCTTGGCGCCTGGGCCGCCGGCTTCGGCGATGGCGGCACACGCGCGGGCGACGGCAATGCCGCTGAGGGCGATGTGCGTAAGGGCGGGGTTATGGCGGGGCTGGACGCGGCCATTGGCGAACGGGCCTTTCTGGGCGCTGCGGCCCTGTATGGCCGCTCCTCCTTCGATGTCGCGGCCCGCGGCTCCACGGCCGATACCGACAGTCTCCTCCTCGGCCTGTATGGCGGTGCGCAGTGGAACGGCTTTCGCCTGAGCGCTGGCGGCACCTATGGCTGGCACAGCGTGGCGACGCAGCGCAGCATCGCCTTCCCGCTCTTCGGGGATACGCTCAACGCCGATTACGATGCCAGCACGGCCTCAGCCTTTGCCGAACTTGCCTACGCCCTGCCCGTTTCGATCATGCTGCTCGAACCCTTCGTCGGGGTGACGCACGTCATGGTCGATACCGATGCCTTCGCGGAAAGCGGGGGCGATGCCGCCTTGAGCGTCGCCAGCGGACGCGAGAACGTCACCTTCTCGTCTCTCGGTGCAAGATTGCGCGCACCGCTCGGCAGACTTGCCGGGGAAGTCTATGCGGAAGCGGCCTGGAACCACGCCTTCGGGGATAGCGTGCCTGCAGCGCAGCTTGCCTTCCTGGGCGGGCTTCCCTTCGAGGCGCAGGGCACCCCGGTGGGAGAGGACAGCGTCAGCCTGAAGGCCGGGATCGCGGTCGACATAACGCGCAGCCTGCGCTTCGGCGTATCCTATTTCGGGAGCTTGGGCGATGGCGTCGACCGGCATGGCGGCATGGTGGATGCGAGCTACCGCTTCTGACCGAAAGCGGCCTTGTCTTAGTGCCTTCTTAGGCAAGCTCTGGCACAAGAGCTTGAACGGCCACAGCTCGAATTGCCCGCGAAAGTCAGCCATGTTCCAAGCCGCCCGGTCCCGGTTCTTCAGCCGCGTTGCCATCGTCCTTGCGATCGGGCTTGCGCTCAGCGCCTGCCGAAGCACGGAAGTGCTCAACGTCGAACCGTCGACGGGCCGCCCCCTCGCCACGCCCGTATCGCTCGGCCCGGTGGAGGAACGTGGACGGTCGGAGCTTGTGCTGGACGCTGCGACAGGGCGCATTCTGTGGCAGCAGAACGCCAATGAACTGCGCTATCCGGCTTCGCTGACCAAGCTGATGACGCTTTATCTCCTGTTCGAAGCGATCGACAGCGGTCAAGTCTCTCTGGAAACGCCCTTCACCGTGTCCGCGGCCGCGGCGATGAAGCCGCCGGCCCGGCTCGGCCTGCCCGCCGGCAGCAGCATCAGCGCACGTGAGGCGGCGACGGCCCTTGCGGTGCGGTCGGCCAACGACGTGGCCGCCGTGATCGCTGAAAATCTCGGCGGATCGGAAGAGGCTTTCGTCCAGCGCATGAACCAGCGCGCTCGCGCGCTCGGCCTGTCCCGCACCCATTTCGCAAACGCGTCCGGCCTGCCGGACGAGGCGCAGATCTCCACCGCGCGCGACATGGCCCTTCTGGCACTCGCCGTGCGTCAGCGCTTCCCGGCCTATCAGGGCTTCTTCCGCCTCAGCGAGTTCACCTTCAACGGCCGCCGCTACGAGGCGACCAACAAGCTGCTCGGCAAGGTCCGCGGCGTCGACGGCATGAAGACCGGCTATATACGGGCATCCGGCTTCCACCTCGTGGCCACCGCCGAACGCGGCGGCAAGCGCCTCATCGTCGTGGTGATGGGCGGGGAAACCGGCCGCGCGCGGGACGCGCGCGTCACCGAACTCCTGGAAACCTGGTTCTGACCACCCCCGCACGGTAGCCGCCTAGCAATGCCCCGCACAGTCGGGCACCGCGCGCTCCAAGCGTTGCATCCTTCGTCGGCAGTGTGGCCGCGCTGAGCCGCGCAGCCGGTCTTCCTGACAGCCTGCGCTCAGCCCTGAAGGGCCGCCGCAACGGCCTCGACAGCGTCCTGCCCCTTGTCGCCATCCGGCCCGCCGGCCTGTGCCATGTCGGCACGGCCGCCGCCGCCCTTGCCGCCCACGGCGGCAGAGGCTGCGCGCACGAGTTCCACGGCGCTGACCTTGGACGTCAAATCCTCGGTCACGCCGATCACGATGCTCGCCTTGCCGTCCGTGACGCTGACCACGGCCACCACGCCGGAGGTCAGGGACTGCTTCATGCCATCCACGATGCCTTTCAGGTCCTTGGCCGGCACGCCGTCCAGAACCCGGCCCAGGAAAGCGATGCCGTTCACGTCGCGCGGGGCGGTTGCGGATGCGGCGCCGTCGCCGGCAAGGGCGAGCTTGCGCCGCGCATCGGCGAGTTCGCGCTCGAGCTTGCGCCGCTCCTCGACCAGCACCTCGACCCGCTCCACCACCTCTGCGGCGCCGACCTTCAGGGCGCCGGCGAGCCGGCGGACGCGCAGATCCTGCTCCTGGAGATAGGCCCGTGCGGCATCACCCGTCAGCGCCTCGATGCGGCGCACGCCGGCGCCGACGGCGCTTTCGCCCAGCACGTGGACCAAGCCGATATCGCCTGTCGCACGCACATGGGTGCCGCCGCACAGTTCGATCGAATAGGGTTTGGTGCTACCGTCCTCGCGCTCGGCGGTGCCCATCGACACCACGCGGACCTCGTCGCCGTATTTTTCACCGAAGAGCGCCATGGCGCCCAGCGCGATGGCATCGTCCACGGCCATGAGCCGCGTTTCGACGGAGCCGTTCTGTCGCACGACGGCATTGGCAAGGCTCTCGACCCTGGCCAGTTCCTCGGTATCCAAGGGCTTTGGATGGGAGAAGTCGAAACGCAACCGGTCGGGCGAGACGAGCGATCCCTTCTGCGCCACATGGGTGCCCAGCACTTCGCGCAGGCCTTCATGCAGGAGATGCGTGGCCGAATGGTTGGCACGGATGCTGCCGCGTCGGCCGTGATCCACGTCGAGCTCCACGGCAAGGCCGGGCTTGAGCGTGCCCTCGGTCACGCGGCCACGATGGATGAAGAGCCCGCCCGCGACCTTCTGCGTGTCCGACACCTCGAAGCGCAGGCCATCCGCGCGCAGGACGCCGGTATCGCCGACCTGCCCGCCGGATTCCGCATAGAAGGGCGTCTGGTTCAGGATGACCGCCACGTCCTGGCCGGCGGCCGCCTGCGCGACCTCCTTCCCGGCTTCGACGATGGCCAGCACCTGCCCCTCGGCAGCTTCCGTATCGTAGCCGAGGAACTCCGTCGCGCCGAAGCGCTCGCGCAGGCCGAAATAGACCCCCTCGTCCGACACTTCGCCGGAGCCGGCCCAGCTTGCGCGGGCCTCCGCCTTCTGGCGGGCCATCGCATCTTCAAATCCCGCTATGTCCACATGGATGCTGCGGGCACGCAGCGCGTCCTGCGTCAGGTCCAACGGGAAGCCATAGGTGTCGTACAGCTTGAAGGCCGTCTCGCCGTCCAGCATGTCGCCGGCATGGAGATTGTCCGTCGCGTCGTTCAACAGGGCAAGGCCACGATCCAGCGTTGCCAGGAAGCGCTTTTCCTCGAGCTTCAGCGTTTCGGAAATGAGCGCTTCGGCCCGCACGAGCTCGGGGTAGGCGCGGCCCATCTCGGCCACCAGCGTCGGCAGCAGGCGGTAGAGCACAGGCTCACGCGCGCCGAGAAGCTTGGCGTGCCGCATGGCGCGGCGCATGATACGGCGGAGCACATAGCCGCGCCCCTCATTGGACGGCAGCACGCCGTCGGCGATCAGGAAGGCCGTCGCGCGCAGGTGATCGGCAATGACACGGTGGCTCGCCACGGCGGCGTCCGTCGCCGGCGCGCCGATAATGTCCACGCTGGCGCGGATCAGTTCGCGGAACAGGTCCGTGTCGTAATTGTTGTGCTTGCCCTGCAGCACCGCGGCGACACGCTCCAGCCCCATCCCCGTATCGATGGAGGGACGCGGCAGCGCGATGCGCTCGCCGCCTGCCAGCTGCTCGAACTGCATGAAGACGAGATTCCAGATCTCGATGAAACGGTCGCCGTCTTCCTCCGGGCTGCCGGGAGGGCCACCCCAGATGCCGGGTCCGTGGTCGAAGAAGATTTCCGAACAGGGGCCGCAGGGGCCCGTATCGCCCATGGCCCAGAAATTGTCGCTGGTGGCGATGCGGATGATCCTGTCTTCCGACAGGCCCGCCACACGCTTCCAGTAATCGGCTGCGTCGTCGTCCGTGTGGTAGACGGTGACGAGCAGCTTGTCCTTGGGCAGGCCGAATTCCTTGGTGATCAGGTTCCAGGCCAGCTCGATCGCCGTTTCCTTAAAATAGTCGCCGAAGGAAAAGTTGCCCAGCATCTCGAAGAAGGTGTGGTGCCGGGCCGTGTAGCCGACATTGTCGAGATCGTTGTGCTTGCCGCCGGCGCGCACGCATTTCTGGGATGTGACGGCACGGCTGTAGGGCCGCTTCTCCAGCCCGGTGAAGACGTTCTTGAACTGCACCATGCCGGCATTGGTGAACATCAGGGTCGGGTCGTTGCGCGGCACGAGCGGCGAGGATGCGACCTGCTCATGCCCATGCTTCCCGAACGTGTTCAGGAAGGTCGACCGGATATCGTTCACGCCGTTCATACAATTGGTCCCTGAATGGCTGTTCCATTGCCCGGAGAGCGATACACGCTCACGCGGTCCGGGCTCAACTGAAATCGCCCGTGCTGCCGCATCGCGGATGCTTGGTGCGCGGCAAACCACTGCCCGCTCGCCCGCCGGACGGAGCGCCTGCCGGCCGAACCCCGGGCAAGCCACTGGGCCATCGAACGGCAATAGTCCGGGAGGATGGCGCGTTGCGCGGCCTGCGCTTCGCGCCTGTTCCTTCACCGCACGGCGCGGCCGCAGATCGTGTTCCGCCCGCCCGCCACCCACCGGGACCGTGCGCCGACGCCCGGCCGTTGGCGCGCGCCCGCCACCTCAAAACGCAAAACCCGCCCGGAGGTCCGGGCGGGTCTGGTCTTTTACCAGCACGTCGTGCGGATCGAAGATCAATCTTCTTCCGGCTCGCCGATCTCCAGCAGCTTTTCGGCGATCAGGCCGGAATTCTGGCGAATCGCGCTCTCGATCTCGGCCGCGATGGCTGGATTGTCGCGCAGGAAACTCTTGGCATTCTCGCGCCCCTGGCCGAGCCGCTGGCTGTTGTAGGAGAACCAGGCCCCAGACTTGTCGACGATGCCGGACTTGACGCCCAGATCGACGAGTTCGCCCATCTTGGATACGCCTTCGCCATACATGATGTCGAACTCGACCTGCTTGAAGGGCGGGGCCAGCTTGTTCTTGACCACCTTCACGCGGGTCTGGTTGCCGGTAATCTCCTCGCGGTCCTTGATCGCGCCGGTGCGGCGGATATCCAACCGCACGGAGGCGTAGAACTTCAGTGCGTTGCCGCCGGTCGTCGTTTCGGGAGAACCGTAGACGACGCCGATCTTCATGCGGATCTGGTTGATGAAGATAACCATGCACTTGGACTTGGAGATGGAGCCGGTCAGCTTGCGCAGCGCCTGGCTCATCAGGCGCGCCTGCAGGCCCGGCAGCGCGTCGCCCATCTCTCCCTCGATCTCGGCGCGGGGCGTCAGGGCGGCCACGGAATCGATCACCAGAACGTCGATCGCGCCGGAGCGCACCAGTGTATCGGCAATTTCCAGCGCCTGTTCGCCCGTATCGGGCTGCGAGATCAGGAGATCGTCCAGATTGACGCCGAGCTTGCGTGCATAGACCGGATCGAGCGCATGTTCGGCGTCCACGAAGGCACTGATGCCGCCGGCCTTCTGCGCTTCCGCCACGGTGTGGAGCGCCAGCGTGGTCTTGCCCGAGCTTTCCGGGCCGTAAATCTCGACGATGCGCCCCTTGGGCAGGCCACCAATACCGAGCGCGATGTCGAGCCCGAGCGAGCCGGTCGACACGGTTTCGACATCCAGCTTCTCGGTCGCGCCGAGCCGCATGATCGAACCCTTGCCGAACGCGCGTTCGATCTGCGAAAGCGCGGCGTCGAGCGCCTTGTTCTTGTCCACGGAAGCATCCTCAACGAGACGAAGTGAATTCTGAGCCATTGGCCTTCGGTCCTTATTTCACGCGGCGTCTGGACGCGCAACGCTTCCGCCATGGCTCAGATGTACTCTTTTTGTTCCGGTTTTACAATGGATGATCCCGATTTGTTCTAAGATTTGCGGTTGTGATTCGCGCAAGTCCGACCCGATCGATCCATAAGAAAGGGTAAAGGCGGAGGGCGGGCGAATCGCCGCGCCGCCGGCCTATTCGTCGAGGATCTGCTTGACCACCACGGCAAGGTCGCGGAGCGAGAAGGGCTTGGCCAGGAAGCCGAACTGCGCCCCCTCCGGCAGGTTCTTGGCGAAGGCGTCCTCGGCATAGCCCGAAACGAAGATGAACTTCAGTTCCGGCCGCAGCTTGCGCATTTCCCGCAGGAGCGTCGGCCCGTCCATCTCCGGCATCATGACGTCCGACACGACGAGGTCGATACGTCCGCCGAGATCCTCCATGACGGCCAGCGCCTCCACGCCGGACGATGCCTCATGGACATCGTAGCCGCGCATCTTCAGCGCGCGCACATTGCCGGCGCGCACGTGATCCTCGTCCTCCACGAGCAGGATCGTCGCGGTTCCGGACAGGTCCATCTTGCCCGGCTGCTGCACCGTGGCCGCCGTTTCCGGGGCGGCCAGGGCCGGCTCCGCCGGAATATGCCGCGGCAGGAAGATGCGGAAAACGGTTCCCTCGCCCGGCCGCGACTCCACGAAGATGTAGCCGCCGGACTGCTTGATGATGCCATAGACCATCGAGAGGCCGAGCCCGGTCCCCTTGCCGATATCCTTCGTGGTGAAGAAGGGCTCGAAGATCCGCTCCGCGACCTCCGGCGGCATGCCGGACCCCGTATCGGCCACCTCCACCAGCACGTAGTCGCCCAGCGTCAATTCCGGATAGGCGAAGCCCGCCACCTCGCCTGCCGCGACATTGCGGGTGGAAATATCGATCCGCCCGCCATCGCTCATGGCGTCCCGCGCGTTCTGGACCAGATTGGTGATGACCTGCTCGAACTGGCCGATATCGGCCATGACGGGCCAGAGGTCGCGGGCGTGGTGGCGTTCCAGCTTCACCAGATCGCCCGAGATGCGCTTCAAAAGAAGATGCATGTCCGCGACGACGTCGGTCAGGTTCAGCATCTTGGGGCGCATGGTCTGACGGCGCGAATAGGCCAGAAGCTGCCGCACCAGCGAGGCCGCGCGGTTCGCACTCTGCTTGATGAGCAGAAGATCCTGGAAGGACGGATCGCCCGTGCGATGGTTCAAGAGCAGGAAGTCGACCGAGGCGGTGATGATGGTGAGCACGTTGTTGAAATCATGCGCGATGCCGCCGGCCAGATTGCCGATCGCCTGCATGCGCTGCGCCTTGGCGAACTGTTCCTCGAGCGCCCGCTGGTCGGTAAAGTCGATCCCGTAGACAAGGGCCGCCTCGTCGGAATCGTCCGTCACGTCCGAGACCGCACTGAAGTAAAGCCGCACCGAGCGGGTGGCATCCCCGGCAATCTCGACATCGAGCGAGGGGATTCCGGCCTGTCCGCCGCAGGCCGCTTCCAGGCTGTTCCGGAAGGCATCGTGGTATTCCGCGCGCAGCGCGTCCTCCAGCGGCGCGCCGCCGGCCGCCACCGGGGCGCCGAACAGCCGTGCGAAGGCAGCGTTGGCGCGGGTCGCCTGGCCCTTCCGGTTCAGGGATGCAATGGCCATGGGAGAGGAATTGAAGAACCGGTTGAAGCGGACGAGCACCTTTTCCGGAGCGTCCCCATCACTGTCGCTGCGCAAAGACCGGTTCAGGACGACCGTGCGCATATGCCCCAGCCGATCCTCTCCCGCTGCGCGCGCCTGGCGCAACAGGCGCACCGGCAGGCGCTGCCCCTTGCGCGTCACCAGATCGCCGTCGAGGACATGGATTCGCCCGGGCTCGCCCTCGGCGGTGGCGGCCAGGAAGGCGCGGCCTTCCTCCCCCACCAGATCGGCGGCCGACATGCTCCCGGGGTCGAAGCTCGCGAGATCGAAGCCGAGCCATCCGGCGAGCGTCGCGTTCAGATAGACGATCGACCCCGAAGCGGAGGAGGCGAAGAAGCCGACCGGCGCATGGTCGAGATAGTCGATGGCGTTCTGCAGCTCCTGGAAGAAGCTTTCCTGCTCGGCGCGCTCCTCGGTGATGTCGGCGACCTGCCAGACATTCAACGCCCGGCCGCCGCGCTCAAGCGGCCGCACGCCGACGCGGTACCAGCCCGCCCCCTCGCCATCGCTCAAGGTGCGCGACAGGCGGAACTCTTCCTGAAGGGGATTGCCGTCGCGGGCCGCATTGGCCAGCCGGTAGACGGCCTCGGCCGCCTCCGCCTCGCGCGAGAGGAGTTGCTCCAGCGTTTGCGCATCGCGCAGGCCGCGCATGCCGGTCACGGCCGCATAGGCGCGATTGGCATAGACGATTCGCCCCTTGGCATCCGTCATCAAGGTGCCGACCGGGAAATCGTCCAGGAAGTCGCGTCCCAGCTCGCCGTCCGACACGCGGTTGGACAGTTGCAGGAAGCCGAGCGCCAGCGCAAAGCAGGCCACGATGCCGATGCCGGCTAGAACCGCAAAAATGCCGAGGACCGCGATTCCGCCCGATACATGCCCGGCCAGCGCCAGGGCCGCCGCCACCACAAGCACGAAGGCGAACAGCGCCAGGATCCGCCACACGCCGGCACGGCCGGCGCTGCGGTCGATCAGCGGCTTGCGGGTCTGGGATCGCGCGTCAGCAGTCATCGTCCTCGCCAGCCGCCTTCGGTGGAGCACCCCTGTGCTCTAAAAGATATTGTTCAGCACTTCCCGGTATTATACGCGATGAAACTGTCGTAGCCCTTGAAGCGGCGGCAATTTCGTCACATGAACCGGGAACAGGCGAAAGGACAGCCCTTCGGCGATCCTGCCTGCCGACTATGCTGTAAAGGTTGACGACGGGCATCTGCAACCCGGCGACAATCCAGGACCAGGGAGACTGGCACAATGTTCGAAGGGCTTGCGAACGCTTTGGGCGGAGAAGGAATCGCGACGGTCGTCGTCGCCATCCTGACGATCGCCGCTGCGGTGATCATTCTCTACTTTCTCGTCGCGCTCATCCGCGGCATGGTGGGCGGCGGCCGGCTCGGCGGGCGCGGCGCCGGTGCGCCCCGCCTTGCGGTGCTGGATGTCGCCCAGGTGGACCAGAAGCGCCAGCTGGTCCTGGTGCGCCGCGACGAGATCGAACATCTCGTCATGATCGGCGGCCCGAACGATCTGGTCGTCGAAGCCGGGATCACCCGCCTACCCGTACGTCAGCGCCGCGTGGAGCCGAGCTTCCAGCCTGAGCCCCAGCAGCACGCAGCCGAACCCGCGCCCCGGCCCGTCGAAGCGCGCACCCCGCCGCCGGTCGTCACCGCGCGCGTGGATGCGCCCCGAGAGGCCCCCTCACAACCCGCACCGGCTGCCGCTGCTCCTGCGGTGAGCGCCGGACAGGCTCCGCTGCGCCCTGCCCGATCCGCCCCCGCGGCCGAGGCGCCCCGCCGGAGCGAGCCGCCCCTGTCACGCCCCGCGCAGGCGTCCGCTCAGGCGCCCGCTCAGGCTGCCGCGCCCACCGCGGCGCCGGTACCGGTGCAACCGCCCGTGCCGCGTCCCGCCCCGGTTCAGCCCCGCAGCATGGCAACGCCGACCCTGCCCGCAACCCGCACGGAGCCGGTCGTCGCCGAAGCGGCGTCGTCCGGCCCGGCGGACAAGCCTTCTCAGGCCCCGGCGGATGCAGCGCCTGCCGTGACGGCCGATGCGCCAAAGCCTGGCCCGAACGAGGCGCTCAAGCGTGCGGACCCCGCCATCCCGGCTCAAGCCGGGGTTCGGGCGGAGCCGGCGCGCCAGGAGCCGCCGCGCGCGGAGCCAAGCGCCCCCGCTGCGCCGGCTTCCGCATCCGGCCCTCTTCAGGTGAAGAGCTTCGCCACGAGCGTGCAGAACCATAAGTCCGAGCATCGCTTCCCGGCGCCCCAGGCGTCCCCGGCCCAGCCTTCCCCCGCCCAGCCTTCCCCCGCTCAGCCTGCGCAGCCGGCATCTGCCTCCCCGGCCCGGCCGTCGCCAACGGCGGCGCCTGTAAACGCTCCGGCCGATGTCGTCCCATCGGCACCGGCGGCCCCTGCAGCACCATCCGCCCCGGCCGCACAGGCGGCTCCGGCGGCCCCAGCGGCACAGACGGCTCCGGCGGCCCCGGCATCTCGGCCGGCCGAGGCGGCGGCCGCCAAGCCCGCGCAGGACGATGCCAATATCGATGCGCTTCTGATGGCGGAACTGAGCGCCGAAGGCCGCCAGACGGGCCCCGATACGAGCCCGGTCTTCCCGCCGCGTCCCATGGCTCCGGCGCCGGTCCAGGCTCCGCTGCCCGCATCGGACCGCAAGGAGCCCGGCGAGGCGGCCCTGCGCCCGGCCGCGGATGACAGGACCCAGGATGCGCCCGCTGCCAAGCCGCGCATGATGAGCCTGGAAGAAGAAATGGACGCGCTCTTGAAGGACTTCACCCTCGATCCGCCGGAGCGGCGCTGACGCGCCTGCCACAATGACGAAGGGCCGGCTTGCGCCGGCCCTTTTGAGTTCTTGCGTCGGGATGGCCGGTTGGCCGTCTATTCGTCGCGATAGACCTTCTCGCGGCGCTCATGGCGCTCCTGGGCTTCGAGGGACAGGGTGGCGATCGGCCGCGCATCCAGCCGCTTCAGGCTGATCGGTTCGCCCGTTTCCTCGCAGTAACCATAGGTTCCATCTTCGATGCGCATCAGCGCCGCATCGATCTTGGAGATCAGCTTGCGCTGACGGTCGCGCGCGCGCAGCTCGATGGCCCTGTCCGTCTCCGACGAGGCGCGATCCGCGGCGTCGGCCAGGTTCGGGTTGTCGCTGGCGAGAGCTTCGAGCGTTTCACGGGATTCGCGGAGGATCTCGCCTTTCCAGGCCATGAGCTTCTTCCGGAAATAGTCCCGCTGACGGTCGTTCATGAAAGGCTCGCCCTCCCGAAGCTCGCCTCCGATCTGCAGAGTTTCGCTCATTTCGCTTCCTCTATCACCGTCGAGGACTGGCTTATAGCTTCCGTCGAGAAGGCCTACAAGTTCAAATGCGGCTGCCCAGCCGAATGAAGTAAGTGCCCTAAACCTAGGCACCAGTTGAATTTTTTATAATCAGGAATCACAAAGGAAATGTGTCGCGCGCTGGCGACTTGCGAGCACGCATATTTCCGGCAAGATGGCAGCATGCAGAGCGGCCGATCGATGCGCCTTTATTGTCTCAGACACTTCCACGCCGCAAGGCCCGTTCCGGGCCAGCGCGATTATGACCGACCTCTGGATGCCAAGGGAATGGCGCAATCTGAGCGCATCCGCGACTGGATTACGCAGCGGGCGCTCGTCTTTTCCACAGTTCTGGCGTCTCCCGCACAACGCACCCGCCAGACGGTCGCCGCCATCGGCCTGCCATCTGCGGATGAACGAATCGTCTGGCTGCCGAACCTCTACGAGGCCGAGCCGGAGGTGTATCTGCGCCATCTCGGCCAGGATGGCCCTGGGGACGCGACGCTTGTCGTCGGTCACAATCCCGGCATGGAAGAGTTCCTGGTGCAGCTCTGCGGCCCCGATACGCCGGCGCCGCTCGCCGCCGGGTTGGGAACGGGCGCGCTTGCCATTGTCGAGATCGGGCAAGGCGGCGTGCGCACCGGCAATGGCCGGCTTGTGGAGCTGATTTCACCCAAGGCACTGTGAGCACGGGCGCGTGCACCCTATCTGCCCCTCCAGGTCGATCCAACGCGTCGACACTCCAAAAGGTTTTGCGAAGGTTCATGCCCAGTCTTGCGGATGAAGCGCGCTACGCGCTCGACACTCTGACCGATCGCGCGACCGAACTGTTCCATCCGACCCTGCGCATCGGCGTTGCCGGCCTGTCGCGCGCCGGCAAGACGGTCTTCATCAGCGCGCTGGTCCACAACCTCCTGCATGGCGGCCGGCTGCCGCTGCTGGAGGCTTACGCATCGGGCCGGATCGGCAAGACCTATCTGGAGGAGCAGCCGGACGACGCCGTCCCGCGCTTCCAGTACGAGGACCATGTCCGCACCATGGTGGAAGAGCGGCTGTGGCCGCAATCGACGCGCGCCATCTCGGAACTGCGGCTGACGATCGAGTTCCAGTCGGCCTCCGGCTGGTCCCGCCTGTTCTCCGCGGGCCGCCTGTCGCTGGACATCGTCGATTATCCGGGCGAGTGGCTGCTCGATCTGCCGCTGCTCGACAAGGATTTCCAGACATTCAGTGCTGAATCCCTTCAACGCGCGCGGCTGCCCGGCCGCGCGGCGCTGGCGGGGCCTTTCCTCGCTGCCATCGACGCACTCGATCCGATGGCGCCGGCCGACGAGCCGACGAGCCAGCGCCTGGCGGCGCTGTTCACCGAATACCTGCGCCGCTGCCGCGCGGACGACAAGGCCTTGTCCACGCTGCCCCCCGGCCGCTTCCTGATGCCGGGGGATCTGGAAGGCTCCCCCGCCCTCACCTTCGCGCCGCTTGGCGGTTCGTCCGGCACCGCAGCTCCGCCGCGCAACAGTTTCGCCGCCGTGCATGCCCGCCGCTTCGAAGCCTATAAGACGGTGGTCGTCAAACCCTTCTTCCGGGACCATTTCGCCCGGCTCGACCGGCAGATCATCCTGATCGACGCGCTGCAGGCCATCAATGCCGGGCCGGATGCCGTCCGGGACCTGGAAGCCGCGCTGACGGACATCCTAGCCTGCTTCCGTCCCGGCCGCGCGACCTGGCTCGGCGGCCTCCTGTCCCGTCGGATCGACCGGCTTCTCGTCGCAGCCACCAAGGCCGACCATCTCCACCGCGACAGCCACAAACGGCTGGAGGCGGTCGTCCGGCAAATCGTCGCCCGCGCAACGGAACGCGCGCAGTTCTCGGGCGCACAGACCGATGTGGTGGCCATGGCGGCCGTGCGCGCCACGCGTGAAGCCCAGGTGACGGAAGGCCGGGAAACGCTTCCGGTGATCGTCGGCACGCCGCTGGCGGGCGAGCGCATCGCCGGCGAGATTTTCGACGGGGCAACCGAGACGGCGATCTTCCCGGGCGATCTGCCGAAGGACCCGGCCCGCCTCTTCGCCGAGGGCGCGGACGGCAAGGGGCTCGATCCGTTGAACTTCGTCCGCTTTCGGCCGCCGGTCCTGGAGCGCGACGATCGGGGCCTGACCCTGTCCCTGCCGCATATCCGGCTCGACCGTGCGCTGCAATTCCTGATCGGAGACAGGCTTCGATGAGCGACGATCCCGACATGCCGTATCGCGGCCCCCGCAGCTTCCGGCCCCCGGAGGCAACCGCCGTGACGCAGCCGGTCCCGGCCCGCGCGCCGCGTGCCGTGCGGGAACTGTCGCGCCTGTCCATCGAGCCGGACGACGCTCTGGAGCGTGAGGCGCTCGACGCCCTCGATGCAGCCCCGGGCGCCCTGCGCCCCCGCCGCCACAGGCTGACATTCGGCAAGCTCTTCATGGCGGGCCTCGGCCTGGTGGTCTCGCTTGCCACCGGTCTTGCCCTGGACAGCCTGATCCGGGACTTTTTCGCGCGGGCGGAATGGCTCGGCTGGGCCGCGGCGGCAGCCTCCGCCATACTGGTGACGGGCGCGGTCGGTGTCGTCTGGCGGGAACTGTCCGCCATCCTCAAGCTGCGCCGGGTCGAAGAAGAGCGCATCGCCGCAAAAGCCGCCTTCGACGCCAATGACGACCGCGCCGCCGAACGGGTCACCGCGCAGCTCGTATCGATGCTGGCCCACCAGCCCGCCACCTTCGCGGGCCGCGAGCGCCTGGCGCAGGCGCGCGACGATGTAATGGACGGGCGGGATCGGATCACCTTGGCCGAGCGCGAACTCCTGGTTCCCCTGGATGCCCAGGCTCGAGCCCTGCTCATGGCCTCGGCCAAGCGCGTTTCGGTGGTGACAGCCGTCAGTCCGCGGGCGATCGTCGACCTCGCCTTCGTCCTGTTCGAAACCGTCGGGCTGATCCGTCGCATGTCCGAGCTCTACGGCGCGCGTCCGGGCACGCTCGGGCTCGTGCGTTTGACCCGTGACGTCTTGGCGCACCTGGCCGTAACCGGCTCGATCGCGATCGGCGACAGCCTGATCCAGCAGGTCGTCGGCCAGGGGCTGGCGCAACGCCTGTCCGCAAGGCTCGGAGAGGGCGTTGTCAACGGGCTTCTGACCGCCCGGATCGGTCTTGCGGCCATGGATATGTGCCGGCCCATGCCCTTCATCCAGGTGGAGCGACCGGGGATCGGAAGCATCCTGAAGGCGCTGACGGTGAACGACCCGCAGCCTGGCGAAAGGAAGGATTAACCCTTCCGCGAGATTATCGGCCTACGCATTTTCGCCCCGAGGATCTTTGCCCATGTTGCGCCAGCTCGCCGCCGGACTTTCCTTCGCAGCCGCGCTGTCCGCCGGCGCCGGCCCCGTCATGGCCGGCTCGTCCGACACCTTCCTGCAGACCATCAACGGCCGCTGGGTCGGCCCCGGCGAAATCGTCGCCGGCAAATACAAGGGCACCCGCTTCACCTGCGATCTGGCGGGCGGCACGGACCAGGCCCCCTCCGCCATGCAACTCGAAGGCTCCTGCCGCGTCGGCCTGTTCTCGCAGAAGATGTCGGCCCGGGTCTCTCATGACGGACGAACCTACACCGGCGCCTTCCTGGACGGCGCCAAAGGCGCAGGGCTGGACATCGTCTCCGGCGTGGTGGAGGGCGACCGCATGGTCTTCGGCCTCGACCGCAAGCAGCTCAATGGCGCCATGGTCGCCCGGCTGGAAGACCGCGACGAGCTGAACGTCACCATTTCCGTCAAGGTCGGCGAAGACCTCGTCCCCGTCATCGGCATGAAGCTCAAACGCGACGGCGGCACCGTCCGCCAGACCGCTTTGCAGGACTGACGCAAAGCCCCCAACACAATCAGACCGTTTCGCGCCCGCCCTACCCAGTAGGGCGGGCTTTTTTGCGCTCCCAACAAACGACTCAAGCCAGCAAAAAATCAGTTACATGATATATGAATTTATGTATCTTACATATATTCCGGTTCAAGGTGAGTATCGCTTCGCAATGCGTTTTATCCTTTACATGCTTCTGGCATCGGCCATGTCGATATCCTGTTGCCTGGCTGACGATGATGACGAGCTCCATAAGCCTGACGCCGAGGACTTCAGGATCATCGAAAGCTGCATTGCCGCGAACCGCCATCCAGAGCTCTACGGCCGCTACCAATGCATCGGCCTGGTTTTCAGCCGCTGCCTGAGCCTTAGTCTACCTATGCAGCACTATTGGTGTGATGAGAGAGAGGACACCGTTTGGACCTCATTGAAGGCTCGATACTTCCGGCTCCTTTATGACAGAGAAACAAACACGGAAGAAACTCGTCGTTTGCTACTTTCATACGACAAACACCTGCATGACAGGGCCGATGATGATTGTGCATACGAGATTGAAAGAGAGGAAGAGGGATCGATCGGTCAAAGCTATGCGTCATTCAGGTGCTACAGAAATGAGCATGCCGAGCAGGCACTAAAATATATATGGCTTACCGGGATATAAGTATGTCTAATAATTATATAAGTTCTTCAGATATACGCCTGGTTCTGACTCATACAGAGCATGGTGGCGATACATCTAAGATGTATCGTGTCACACTTGCAGTGAAGGATAGCATTCTAGAAAAAGAGAGACATGGGAACTCATCAGGCTTTACGTTTGGCCTGCCGCAGTTAGACATCGGGAGTAACGATCAAGGAATAATGGCTTACGGCGAAATCCTAGACGCTGCCGTAGCCAACGGTGACATCGATCTCAAACAGTTTATAAGACTGTACGACTACATGGGTGTCAAAAGACCCGATCTTGATCGCAATCTGCAGACGCGATACAAGGAAGATAAAGCGTTCTTATCAGAACTTATCAGCAATCATCAGTATGCCAAAGATATAGTCGATAAATATTCAGATGAATATCTGAATGGAGTACTTTTAAAGAAAATAAATTCATTCTTCGACGCAATCAAAGAAAGGTGGGGCGACGACACGGTATTCAACCGTTCTCACGATGATTCGGCCATTGCAATCGCTGCTGCTCTATCGGTAGCAAATCGCTCCAATGGTCTGAATGATTTAGCATCCGCCCTCTCCGATACTCGACCTAAGACGATCGCCGCCGTTAAGGCGGCCTTTAACGGCGATGCAAATGAATGGGAATTGGTGGTCAAAGGGGCGGCTGCAATCATTGCACATTGCTTCATAGCTGACACACAGATCGCCATGTGGAATGGCCCGGATAAGCCCATTCAAGAGATCCAACCTGGCGATGTCGTGCTTGCATACGATGAGAATGGGTTCCTGCATCCGGGACGCGTCAGTAGGTTATTCCGAAATCACTCTCGCAAGGTTTTGGACCTATTCGGCGTCGGCATCACCCCAGGTCATCTAACCTACTGTGCCGACGGCCCACTGAAGGGCCAGCACGTTCCAATAATAGATATTCTGCGCGCGGACGGCGCGATCGTGCTTCAAGACGGATCTTGCGTGCGCGCCGCGACCAATTGCCCGGTTGGATCAATCGGTGATCAGTTCGTTTGGGCAGTATGCGGGGAGCTGCTTCCCTCCGGCCTTACGCGCGTGAAGGAGCGGGCGCAGTTAAGGCTTGGCACGCGGTTCATCACTGCCGACGGCATGGATTGCTCGATCTTGGAGACCATCCTCCAAGCAGACGGTATTATCGGTCATGATGGCCTGCTCCGTCTTAGTGCAGACAGGCCGGGTATGCCCTTTCATTGGACAGCGTCATCATCGCTCCCGAAGCCGGAGGACTACGTTCTAGCGCGTTCGAAGGACGCGCTAGATATCCCCGTACGCACAGAAGAGAGGGAGGGAAACCATCGAAGCGGATCATTCTGCGAATCTCCGTGTCATGTGTCGTAATGAAGCGCTGCCCATCCGAAGATTGTGCATTCTGTTCGTCTGCACAACACCAACCAAACCGCGATACTCATGCTTAAGCGCTTTGCATTCCTGACTTACATATCGTCGGCTATTCTGACACATGCCTGCTTGGCGGGCGATGCGAACGGTTATCTGTTTCCAGATACGGAAGACTTCAATATTGTAGAAAGCTGCCTAAAGGCGCATAGCCAGCCTGAGCGTTATGGGCGCTATGTCTGCATAGGCCTCGTTGCCGAACGGTGCTTATCCCTGAACCTCCCGATCGAGGACCACCTGTGCGATGACAGAGAACGACGGTTATGGGAAGATGTGAAGTATAGGTACTTCCGCCTCATATTCGACGGGAAGTCGGTAAGCAACGCAGAACGGGATCTGCTGTACGCCGATGACAAGCAATGGTCCGACAATGTGGTGGTCAGGTGCGCCCACGAGGTGAACCGGCATCCTGATACAAGCCCAGCCAGGAAGGATGAATGGTTCCGCTGCAACAGAAATGAATCCGCAGAGCAGGCAATAAAATATATTCGGCTTAGTTTTCACACAGATTAATTCTTAGATAGTCATTTTGTAGGTATATGCTTGGTAGACGGATTTCCCGCCGATACATGTCCAGCGCTTCAACTCGGGCCTTACAGTAAGCACAGGCTAGCTTATATCCTCAATCCGACTCGGTAGTTGATGCCGCTTCGTCCTGTACCTTGAGGATGTCGGCTAGCCCCTCTCACGGCAGGCGAACTCACACCGGCGCCTTCCCGGACGGCGCCAAGGGTGCCAGGGAGGAACATCTGACGGAGCTGAATATTACCATTTCCTTTGCGGTCGGCGAGGCGCTCGTCCTAGCGATCGGGATGAAGATGGAATGCGACGACGGAACCGTCCGCCATACTGCTTTGCAGGACTGACGCGAAGCAAGTTCGATCAGGAAGAAGGGCACTGCCCGCCTTCTGTCAGACCTCAGTCCACCAACCACCATCGGCCGTCACGGCCTCGATGCAGGCTGCGTCGAGCCCTTTTAGCCAGTGGCGAACCGGGTGGCCTTCGATGTTCAGGTCCGGGTTCAGTTCGGCCAAAGGGATCAGGACGAAGGCCCGTTCGCGGATACGCGGGTGTGGCAGGGTGAGGCGGTCGGTTTCGACGCGCGCTTCTCCATAGGCCAGGACGTCGATGTCGATCGTCCGCGGCCCCCAGCGCTCCAGCCGAACCCGCTTCAGGCGTTGTTCGAGCGCGAGCGCGAGATCCAGGAGGGCCGCCGGGGCGAGGTCGGTTTCCAACTCGGCGCAGGCATTGCGGAACTCCGCCTGGTCCAGCTTGCCCCAGGGCGGCGTGCGGTAGAGGCGCGACACCTTGGATACGCGCACCCCGGCCGAGCTGTCGAGCAGGCGTAGCGCCTGTGCCATGCTGGCCGCGGGGTCGCCCATATTGCCGCCAAGGCCGATGAAGGCGCGGGTCACGCGCGCACTCCGGCGGCAAGGACGGCGTCCGCCACGCGCAGCGCATCGCGGTTGGGCAGGATGGCGTGCACCCTGAAGATGTGGGCGCCGCGCTCCCGCAGCAACACGCTGGTCGCCGCCGTGGCGACATCGGGCTCCGGCTCCTCGCGGCCGATGGCGCCCCTGACGAAGCGCTTGCGCGATGTGCCGACCAGGATCGGCAGCCCCATGGCGCGCAGCTCCGGCAGGCGGGCCATGAGGGCGAGGTTTTCATCGCGCTCCTTGGCAAAGCCGAAGCCCGGGTCCCAGACCAGGCGGTCGCGCGGGATGCCGGCCTTCGCCACGATCTCCATGGAGCGCTCGAAGAAATGGAACTGGTCGTCGATCACGTCCGGCAGCTTCGTGCGCTCGCGGCCCGTATGCATGAGGCAGAGACCGGCGCCGGTGCGCGCGGCGACCTCTGCCATGGCAGGGTCCTTCTGCGCGCCATAGACGTCGTTGACGATATGGGCGCCGGCAGCGACGGCGCGCTCGGCCGTCTCCGCACGATAGGTATCGACCGAGATGAGCACGTCGGAGCATGCACACAGGCGCTCGATGACCGGAAGCACCCTGTCCTGCTCTTCCTGCGGCGATACGGGCGTTGCGCCGGGGCGGGTCGATTCCCCGCCAATATCGATGATGTCGGCGCCCTCCTCCACCATGCGCAGCGCAGCCGCGACGGCCAGGTCCACATTCCCCTCGAAACGCCCGCCATCCGAGAAACTGTCCGGCGTGACGTTGAGGATGCCCATCAGCCGGGCCGGGCCGGCCAGGTCGAGGTGCCGGCCGTGCCCGAGCTGCCACAACTTTGAGTTATCTGCCGGATCGCCCGCCACAACACACCTCGCATTAACGCTCTCTGCAATCCAATGGCGCATCCGGGCCTGTTTCTTCGCCTCACCGCCCAGGATGCGTTAGCCTGATCATACGCTGATGCAGCAAGCGGGGGCGGGAGTCGATAGATGCGAAATGTGATCCTTGCCCTTGTCCTCGGCGCCTGCGCGTCCCAGGCCGCAAGTGCCGCCGACATTGCCGAGCGGACCCGACATTTCACCGTCACCGGCGCCACCCTGGAGGAGCTGGACCGATCCTTGGCACGCAACGGGCCCATGACAGGCGGCGGCGATGCCGGGCATCCGGGCGCGACTTCCGTCACCTTCGACGGCCAGGTGAACTACCGCCCGGATGGCACCCGCTGCCGTGTCGCGGTTGCCAACTTCCAGCTTCGGACCGAGATCATCCTTCCGCGCTGGAAGCGCCCGCGCAAGCCCGACCCGGTCGTGGTGCTCCTGTGGGAGACGCTGGAGCGGGACGTCGCGCGGCACGAGCAGCAACATGCAGACATTGCGCGCAACTGGGTTACCCGCATGGAGATGGCGGTGCGCAACCTTGCGCCGCAGCGCGATTGCCATGCCATGGAGACGCTCGTTGCGCGGACGACGAACCGCTATCTGGACGGGCATGAACGTGCCCAGCATGAATTCGACCGGCAGGAATCGCACGAGATGTCGCTGCGGCTGCGGCGCCTGTTGCGCGACAGGCTGAGAGCCGATTCCCCCGCGCAGGCGGCGGACTGAAGGCTCAGCCCTGACGGGTGGGGATATGCAGCGTCAGGCCGCGCAAGTCCGGCGTGATGCGGATCTGGCACGACAGGCGCGAGGTGGGCCGAACGTCGAAGGCGAAGTCCAGCATGTCCTCTTCCATGGTTTCGGGCTGCGGCAGCGCGTCGGCAAAGGCACCGTCCACATAGATGTGGCAGGTGGCGCAGGCGCAGGCGCCGCCGCAATCGGCGTCGATGCCCGGAATGTCGGCGCGGATGGCCGCCTGCATGGCGCTGGCGCCGTCGGCTGCCTCGACGGGATAGCGCGTGCCATCAGGCGAAACGAAGATGATCTCGGTCATGGCAGAGGCTTTGGCCCGATGGGCCGCGCCTGTCAATCGAGTGAGCGCAGGAAGCTTGCCGCACGCTCCAGTTCGTCGATGAAGGCGTCGTAGGCCATGGGGAAGCTCTCGGTCGTTGCCAGCGACAGCGCCGCCGCGCTGTCGGCCACCGCAAAGGCGCCGACATGCCGGCCCGCACCCCGGATGGCATTGGCCATCTGCCGGACTTCATCCCGCGTGCCGTGCGGGGCACGCTGCAGGATGAGCGCGATCTGGGAGCGTAAGAGGGCCAGGACATCGCGCTCCACCTTGCGATCACCGCCCGTCTTGCGCGACAGGAAGACGAGATCGATCGCCCGCCCGCGGGACGGCGGCTCACCGAAAGCCTCCGGCAGGGCGTTCACGAAAGTGGCGGCAGCGGCAGTGCGTGTCATGGCATGTTTCCCCTCGGCGGCGGTCGGCGGAGCGATCGGACCGGCTCCCCCACCGGTGTCGAACTGCTCTGCGCATCCTGCGGGGAGGAAACGGCCCAATTTGCGACGGGATCCTCCCCTCGGCACAGCATCTGCCTATATGGTAAACAGAAGGAAAACGCGTAACCCACTGGTGGCAAAGGCCTATGCCGGCTGGTCGGTGGCATTTGTTAAGGCGCGTTAACCTTATGTTTAAACTTTGGGGCGGGCCAAGGGTTTAGCGGTTCCCAACCCCCGGCACCGCCTCTACCATAGTTTGGCGGGAATGCCCCTCTAGCACGCAGGACGTGACGAAGGGCTCGCGCCGGCCGCTGTTCGATCGTGAGCGGCGGCTGGACAGGAAACGAACAAGGCGGCGCAGATGTCGAAGATCAGAACGGTCGAGCTTTCAGACGAAGCGATGATCGAGATGGAGCTCGAGGAAGCCTTCCGCGAAGCCGATTTCGAGACGTCCACCCCAGCCGGCACGCAGGCCGGCACCCCGCCGCGCGGCGATCACCTTCCCGACGACGAAGGGGATTTCGACTTCGTCTTCGACGAGTTCGACAGAAACCTGAACGAAGCGCGCAACGCCTTCTCCGAGACGGGCGACGCCGCGGCAACGCAGGCCCCTTCGCTCGGCGCGGAACCGGCCATCGAGCCGCAGGACGAAGCGCCCGGTCTGTTCGATGAGGAACTGGCCGATTTCGGCTGGGACCGCGATGCCGATACGCTGCAGGCCGCCCGTCCCGACGCCCCGGATCTGATCCCCGAGCCTGCCGCCGCGGGACTGGCCGCCGGCGCCGCCGCGGGAGCCTATGCTGCCACGCGCGGCGATGCCGGCCGTCCGCGTGCCGATATCCCCTCGCCCCAGCCGTTCGGGGCCACGCCCTACCAACAGAATGCGGCCAATGACGAGCGCCGTTCGGCCACCGTCATGGCCGACGGGCTCCTGAGCCGCCGCGCCTCCGCACGCCCGGTGGTCCTGGGCGGGCTCGGCGGCATTGCCTGGCTGGGTCTTGCCAGCGTTTCCGTCTACGGCCTGTTCGGCGGGCGTGCGATGGAAGGGGTCGATCTCCTGACGGCGAGCGCCGCCATGGTGGCCGGCGGCGTCCTGCCGGCCCTGATGATCTTCGGCTTCGGCGTGATGGTGCGCCGCATGCAGGATCTGCGGCTGATGAGCCGTTCGCTCGCCGAAGTAGCGCTGCGCCTGAACGAGTCGCAGCCGGCACGCGCGAGTGACCCCGTCGCGCTGCCCGCCGCTGCCCTGCCGAGCGATCAGGTCGCAGCCCTGGAAGAGCGCATTTCGACGGAAGTCGCCGCCCTGGAACGGGCCTTTGCCGATAACGAGGTCCGCATTCGCGGCCTGGTCGGAGAACTCAGCACCGAGCGCGAGGCCATGCTGAGCCATGCCGAACAGGTCCGTTCGCTCCTGATGGGTTCGCATCAACGCCTGTCCAACGATGTAGAGGGCGCTTCCGAAAGCGCCGCCGAGCGGATCGAGACGGCGGCGCGCGGCTTCTCCGAGCTGCTGGACGATCGAACGAACGAGATCACCCGCCGCTACGAGGAGCAGAGCCGCCAGCTCGCGCAGTTCTTCGCCGAGCAGAGCCAGTCCACGCAGACCACGCTCAACGCGACCGGCGAGGAACTGGCCGAGCGAATCGCCCGCACGGCGGACGAGGCCGGCACCCGCCTGCAGGAGGCCACCTCTGCGGTGAACCGCCTGATCGAGGAGCGTTCGGGCGAGCTGGAGCGCAAGGCGGAGGAGTTGACCCGCGGGGCGACCGAACTCAGCGAGCGCATCCACGATGCGATCGCCAGCGCCAACGAGCGTATCGGGGAAGCGCTGCGCACCGGCACGGAAAGTTGGAGCGTCGACAACACGCTGTTCCTGACCACGCTGGACAGCATGCTGAGCGAGCGTGCCGACCGGATCGGGGCCGAAGGCACGCGGCTCACCGAAACGGTGGCCGGCACGCTGGAAGACCGGCTCAAGGCGCTCAGCGCCGAGGCCGACCGTTTCCTCGGCCTCATCGACGAGCAGTTCGACGAGAAGCTGCTGCGCACCTCGCTCCTGCTGGAAGGCAAGGGAGAGGACGTTCTGGAGCGCCTGGAACAGCGCATTAACCAGCTCGAGCAGACGCTGGATTCCAAGGGCGCGCCCCTCGCCGCCACGCTCGGCCGCCACGCCGACGCTATCGAGGGCAATTTCACCCGGATCGGCGCTTCGCTGGACGCGGGCGCCGAGCGCATCAGCGCCGATATGCGCAGCCACGGCGACCGGATCGGCCAGTCCTTCGCGGACGGGCAGTCCAACCTTGCCGAGCGCGCCGCAGAGGCGCTGGCAGCCGCGCAGGAGGCCTTCACCCGCCAGATCGCGGAGATTCAGTCCGTGCTGGAAGCGCGCACCCGCGCGTTCGACACGGTCGCCGGCGACCGGCTGGGCGATATCGAAACCTCCCTCGCCCTGGCACAGCAGACCATCGCCTCCACCATGGAAGAGCGGGGCCAGGCCGTCACCACCTCCATCGAAAAGGGCGTGGCCGATCTGAACCGTCTGATGCAGGGCGTGGACGAACGTCTCCTGTCCGATTTCGACGAACGCTCCCGCACGCTGGCGGGCCGCATCGGCGAGCGGGTCGAGGACATCACGGCGACCCTGTCGGAACGCGTCACGGGCCTCGACGTCTCCCTTGCAGAGGTGCGCGAAGCCATGGTCGGGACGCTCGATCATCATGGCGAAGCCATCAACAAGGCGATCGACCGCAATGTGGAGCGCCTCGCCGCGCTCCTGGAAGATGTCGACGGACGCCTTCTGCGAGGCTTCGAGGGCAAGACGGAACTCCTGGCCGACAAGATCGGCGATCGTTCGCGGCAGATCATCGAACTTGTTGAAGACAATCGCGAAATGCTCGAAACGAGCCTCGAGCAGCGGATGGGCCTGATCGCCTCGCTCCTGGAAGAGCGGCGCAACGCCATGGCGCTCTTCCTAGAGGAAGGCACCAAATCCCTGTCCGATACGCTGGAAGGCCAGTCGAGCCAGCTCCTCGAAAACATGGACAGCCGCGCCAAGGCGATCTCGCAGGAGATCACGCTGCGCATGTCCGGCGGCGAAGAGGCCCTCGTCTCGGCCGGTCGCCGTATCGTCGAGGCGCTGGAAGCCCAGAACAGCGCCATCGATACCGATTCCATCCGCCGCCTGGAAAAGGCGCTCACTGCTGCCGACGCCCAGCGCCAGGAGCTGGCCCGGCACATCAGCGAACATGCCGCGCGGCTGGAAGCCGGCATCAGCGGCACGCTGGACGACATCACCGCCGAACTGGCGGCCAAGGTCGATGCGCTGCGGGCGGTCGTGGACGAAAGCCGCAGCCGGCTCCTGTCCGGCATGGACAGCTCCGCCGCGGTGCTCGCCAAGACGCTGGAAACGGGCAACCGCGAGTTCTCCGCCGGTGTGGAATCCTCGGCAGCCTCTGTCATCCAGTCCATGGACGAAACGCTCCGCGGCCTGATGGCCGGCCTCGAAACCCGCACAATGCAGATCCAGGGCGCCGGCGGGGACCTCAAGGGCGGCCTTCTGCAGGCGCTGGACCAGCGCCTCGACTCCGTGCGCGGCCTGTTCGACGGCACGAGCTCCTCCTTCCTGTCGGACTTCGACGAAAAGGCCGGCCTGCTCGGCACGGCTCTGTCGCGCAGCAATGCGGACCTTGCCCAGACACTCGACGACCGCGTGGCCGAATTGCGCGCCGCCTTCGTGGAGGCGGATGACCGCCTGGCCAAGGCGCTCGAAAACCGCCAGCAGGATTTCGAGGCGACCCTGTCGGCCGGCACCGACGCGATCAACCAGTCCTTCGAAAGCCGCACCACGGCCATTTCGCAGACTTTGGAGCGCGGCCTCGCCAGCGTGGAACGCACCCTCGCCGGCCGCACGGCCCAGGTGGCGGATGCGGTTCGCGAGGCTGTCCTTGGCGCGACGGGCGATATGGTCCGCGAGGCGACGGCCGCCCGCACCGAGCTCGACCAGCAGGCAGAACGCTTCACGGCGAGCATCGCCCGGATCGGCTCGGCCCTGGACGGTTCGGGCGAAGAAGCCCGCCAGCGTTTCGAGGACGATATCAAGCGCCTCACGGCAGAAGTCGACCAGACGGTGGCCCGCCTGCAGGTCGCGGCGGACGAGACACGCCAGTCGCTGCAATCCGACAATGCGCAGTTCGTCACGCACCTGTCCGGCGCCTCGCTCGCCATGCGCAAGGAGTCCGAGGCGGCGCGTGAGCGCCTGGCGGAAATGGCCAGCGCTTTCGTCGAGAACCTCGAAACCCTGTCGGAGCGCTTCCGCGCCGATACCGACGGCGCACGCGGTCGCCTGGCCGAAGAGGCCCGTGCTCTGGCCGAGGCGATCCAGGGCGCCGGCACCATGCTGTCGAGCGTCGGCGAAAGCTCGCGCCAGACCGTGACCAGCAATGCCGAGACCATGGCCCGCGGCGTCGAAGAGGCAGCGCGTGTCCTGACCGAGCGCGTCGACATCATCCGCGCGGAGCTTGCGGACCGGTCCTTCGATGTCGGCTCCGATCTCGATAAGGTGGCCGACCGTGTGCGTCAGGTGGCCGAGGAAGCCCGCTCCACGCTCGGCGACGGCGCCTCGCAGATGCTGGACGGCATTGCCGAGGCCCTGCGGCAGATGGACCAGCGGGCTGCCACGCTGCGCGGCGATCTGGACCAGCGCACACAGGGCTTTGCCGACATTCTGGACGGGGTCGCCGCGTCGATCGGCCAGGAGATCGGCCAGGCCGGCGACAAGCTGCGCGGCGAGGCGGAGGAAACCTCCCGTGCCGTATCCGGCCGCATGATCGACGATGCAAGGGAAGCGCGCGAAATCCTCCTGCGCGATACGGGCGATATCTCCAACGCGCTGGCCGGCGTGTCCACCGCCATCCGGCTGGAGGCCGACCGCGCCCGCGATCAGGTTCTGGAAGCCACGAGCGCCTTTGCCAACGAGCTGGCGCGCCGCGTGGAAGCCAACGAGAACAGCCTGGCCGGCCGTGCCGCGGCCCTTGGTGCGGCCTTTGCCGAACGCGTCCAGGAGTTGGAGGAAATGCTCGGCCGCCGCAATGCCGAGATCGCCCGCCTGCTGGACGAAGAGGCCCGGCCGCTGCTGTCCCGCCTGTCGGACGAAGGCAACGCCATCGCCTCCGCCATCGGCGAGAGCGCCCAGGATGCCGCCGACCGGCTGCGCAGCGAGAACGCCGCCCTTCTGGAAAGCTTCCGCACCCATGCCCGCCAGCTTGTCGAGGAAATCTCCGGTTCCTCGTCGGAGCTCGGAAGCCAGCTCGAACGTAGCTCGCGTGAGGCGGCGGACATCGTGGCGACGGCGCAGCGCAGCCTGACGCAGGAAGCGGCTCAGCTCGTCCAGCGGATCGGCCAGGTCAGCGGCGTGCTCGGCAAGCTGGTCGCGGACGCCACGGGCGACCTCGGAAGCCTGGAAGAGCGCTTCACGCAGACAGCCGAGCGCTTCTCCGACGGCACCGACAAGGCCGTTTCGGTCATCGAGCAGTCGGGCAGCCGCTTCGACGGCCAGATCGACCGCCTCGACACGCTCAGCGCAGAGGCTGCCACGCGGGGCGACAGCATCGCTCAGCGGCTTGCGGAGCAAAGCGAGGCGCTGGCGCAGGCCGCCCAGCTCCTGGACAATGTCCAGTCGGGCATGGGCCATACGCTCGAAGAGCGCCGGGCCGGGCTGGAGACGCTGGCCGCCGGCCTGTCGCAAAGCTCGACCGACATCGCCCAGACGGTGCGCTCGCTGGAGGAAGTCGTCAGCCGCCGGATCGAGGCGACGCAGCGCAACTCGGCGACCGCTGTCGACAAGGTTCGCGAGGCGCTCGCCTCCGCCCTCGACGATGCCAATCGCCGCTTCCTGCAGGCGACCGAGGAAATGCGGCAGACCGCTGCGACGCTGCGGACCGACCTCGACGCCACGCGCCAGGAGATCAAGCGCGGTGTCTTCGACCTTCCGGAAGAAGCACGCCAGAGCACCGATGCCATGCGTCGGGCCGTGTCCGACCAGATCCGCGCCCTCAAGGAGCTGGGAGAGATCGTGACCCAGTCCGGCCGCACGCTGGATGTCCGGGCCGCACGTGCCACCGCTCCGCAGCCGGCGGCCCCCGTGGTGCAGCAGGCCGCCGCGCCGCGGGAACAGCGCCCGGCCCCGGCCCCGGCGCCCGCGCCGCGCCAGGCCGTTGCCGACGAGCAGGAACAGCTGCGCGCGGCCGACGAGTTCGAGCGCCGCGCCATGGGGTCGATCCAGGCGGAGGGCAACCTTGCCCGCGACATGCGCGGCACGGTCGAGCCCCGGCCGCAGCCATCGGTCTATGCGGCCCGGCCCGTCGCGCCGACGCCGCCGCAGGGCGGCGCGGCCGCCGGCGGGCAGGCCAAGGGGCGGAGCTGGGTTTCCGACCTGATCCGCCGCGCCTCGAGCGACGAGGACGAGCGTCCGGAGGATGACGAGCTGGAATCCGCGCTGAACGCCGCCTTCGCGACCGATCGGCCGCAGGCCCAGCCCGCGCGAACGCCGGCCCATGTGGTGGACTCGCTCAACTCGCTCTCGGTCGAGATCGTCCGCGCCATTGATCATGACGCCTCGGTCGAGCTGTGGGACCGTTACCGCCAGGGCGAGCGCAATGTCTTCACGCGCAGGCTCTACACGATGAAGGGCCAGCAGACCTTTGACGAAATCCGCCGCCGCTACCACCGCGAGCAGGATTTCCGCCATGCGGTGGATCGCTACATCGGCGACTTCGAGGCCATGATGAACGACCTCAAGCGCCGCGAGCCCGATGGCAAGCGCGTGCAGGAGTACCTCGTCTCCGATACGGGCAAGGTCTACACCATGCTCGCCCACGCCTCCGGCCGCTTCGGCCAGGCCTGAAGGCTCACAGCCCCCCGGCGGCCCGTTCGGGCCGCCCGATCACAAACGAAAGGGCCGCGGCATCGCCGCGGCCCTTTCGTTTGCTGCATCGCCCGGTCGGCGGTATCAGTCGGCTTTGGGCAAGCCGTTCAGCTCCCGCACGATATCGGCGAGGACGGGCACGAAATCGTCGCCGCGCCCGATGCCTTCGGCCGTGGCATAGCCGTTCTTGACCGCGCTCGACATATGGCTGGCGATCCCGGCTTCGTTGGCCAATGACACGAGGTAGCGCGTGTCCTTGTGGGCGTTGCGCAGTGTGAACTTATGCGCCTGCGGGTCCTTGCCGACCACGTATTTCATGAAGGTCTGGTAGAAGCCGCAATCCATCCGGCCGCCGCTGATCACCTTATGCAGCGTCTCTGGGGACACGCCGGACTTCGCGCCGATGGCGAGGGCTTCCGCGTAAAGCGCGGCATAGCCGAGCGACAGGAAGTTGTTCAGAAGCTTCATCGTGTGGCCGGAGCCGACCACGCCCGTGCGCACGATGCGGCCGGACCAGCAATCGATGACCGGCTGCACGATGGCGTAGCTCGCATCGTCCGCGCCCACCATCGTGTCGAGCGTTCCGGCCATGGCCTCGACGGGCGTGCGGCTCAGCGGCGCATCGATAAGGGTGACGCCCTTTTCCGCCGCCAACGCGGCCAGGCCGCGGGTCGAGACGGGGTTGGAGGTGGAAGAGTCGATGATGACGAGGCCGGGCCTTGCATGGGCCAGCAAACCATCAGCCCCGGCGACGACGGCTTCCACCTCCGGCGATCCCGGCAGGCACAGGACGACGATGTCGCAGCCTTGCGCAATGTCCTGGACGGAGCGCCCTTCGGCCGCCCCATGGGCCAGGAGATCGTCCATCGCCTCCCGCCGCCGATTGGCCAGCCCCATCAGGCGGTATCCGCCTTTCAGGATGTTGCGGGCCATGCCGTGGCCCATATAGCCAAGGCCGATAAAGCCCACTGTGGGCTTTGCGTCCTGCGTCGTCATCATGCGTCCTCCCGGTGCGGCCGGCCGGCGCGTCAGGTGACCCTGGCGAACCATCCGGCAATTTCTGCCGCAATCCGCTCGAAGGCGCCGTTCAGGCCTGCGACCAGACTGGGGTTGTCACCGCCTGCGAGCGGTTCGCTGACACGGAAGACACGCGTGGCGCGGACGACCCCGCTTCGGTCGTCCAGCGCCTTGACGGCAATCTCGATCGTGGCGACGGGCTGGCCCGTCGTATAGGAAATGTCGAAGCGGCGGATCTCGCTGACGGCCTGGTAGTCGATCGCCAGGCCCTGGCCCGGCAGGCCGACCGCGCCGAAGCGCCCGGAATTCTGCAGCGCCTGGACGAGCCGAAGCTGCACCAGCCTCGGCAGGCGGTCGCTCCACTGGCTCGCGCCCAGATACTCGATGGTCAGCGGCGTCGGCATGACGACGATCTGCTGGCTGTCCAGCGTCCCGGTCGTCGTGGGCTCCGGCACCAGGACCTGCGTGCGCGAAGCGGGGGCGTTGCCGGCCGTTTGCGGCGCATCGAGGTCGAAGGTCTGCGGCGGCTTCGACAGCGACGCGCAGCCTGCCAGAAGGGCAGCCAGGCCGGCCATGAGCACGGGCTTCATCATCATGGTCATCCTGTTACTCCCCCTCGTGCCGCTCAGCGTCATGGCGGTGGTCGACAGCGGCTTCATCGCCGTGTCCGACCATCGAACTCACGGACCTGGCCGGAGCCGGTCCCGCCATAGATGATGCGGCTTGGATTGTCGGCCAGTCCGATGATGGCACGTTCGATGCGCGATATGGCCCCGGATGCTTCACGGATCAGCGAGCGGACATCGTTCAGCCCCTGGCCCGAGAAGCTCTGCAGATTGGCGGCGATCGGCCCGATATTGGCGCGGACGATATCGGCCGTCTGCCGGATGGACTGCAGCGTGGCGCGCGCTTCGGCCGTCAGGCCCTGCCCGTCCGGGCTGTTCACGAGGCCGTTGACCGAGTCCAGTATGGTCTGCACCTGAACCGAGGCCGAGCGCAGGTTGGTGCTGATGTCTTCCGCATTGGTGATGATGCGGTCGATATCCTCGCGGCGGTTGCCGATGTCCCGCGCGACGCCGCCGACCGAATCCGCTGCGCTGGCGATGTTGGCGCTGGCGGCCGAGATGTTGTTCATCACCTGCGTCACGTCGTCGGCGTCGATCCCCGCGATGATCTCGTCGATCTGCGCGCGCGTGCCGTTCAGGCCGTTCAGGGCGGTTGCGAGCGACGACAGGACCGTCTGCGTGCCGCCGAAGATGGAGCCGAGCGCCCCGGACTGGGCGTTCAAGGCGTCGGCAAAACCGCGCACGCCGTCCAGCGTGGCGCGGACCTGTGCCGGGTCGATGGAGGCGACGAGCCCCTCCGCCGACTGGAGCGTCGTGTCCAGCCGCCCGGCGACGCTCTGCGCCTGCTCGGAGATCGGGCCGAGATTGGCCACGAACTGGTCGACCGAGGACAGGTTGCGGTTGATCGTCTCCCCGACGGCGCCGAAGCTGCGGGCGGCCGTGGCCACCTGCTCCACCGTGGCGGTGATGTTGCCGGTCTGGTCCCGCACCGACTGGGTGATGGCGGCGACATTCTCGATCGAGCTGTTCACCGACTCCACGTTCAGCGCCGTGATAAATTCCGATGCGCGGTCGATCAAGGTCGGCAGGCGCAGCGCCACCGAGTTGGCGCTTTCGGCCAGGCGGCCGAGGCTCGCCACGAAGTCCGGAATCTGGTCGGCATTCTGCGCCAGGCTCGCGGTGAAGACTTCCACGTGGTCGGACGTTGCGGCGATGTTGTTGGCTGTCGTGCGGACGGCCGGGCCGATCTCCTGCACCAGCCGCTCGAATTCACCCAGAATATTGTTGGCGCGTTCGGAAATATCGCGCGCCGTGGCCAGAATGTCGGTCACATCGGACGGGCTGGCGCGGATGACGGGCGTCGCGCCTTCGGCCATGGCGGATTCGATGATGTTGCGGTCGTTCACATTGCCGCCCGTCAGTCCGATGAAGCTGACGCCGGTCAGCCCCTGCGATCCGAGCGTGGCGGCGGTGGACGTGGTGATGGGGGTGGTGCGATCCACCTGCGTCGTGGCGATCACGACGCGCGGATTGTTCGGATCGATCCGCAGATTGGTGACGGCGCCGACGGCCAGGCCGTTGAAGAGCACCTGGCTGCCGACGGACAGGCCGGATACGGAGCCCTCGATCCGGACGATCAGCGGCACCCGCTTATTGGCATCCGACACATTGGCCGACCAGTAGATGAAGCCGAAGCTCAAGGCGAGGATCGCCAGCGTGAAGACGCCCACCAGAATGTAATTCGCGCGATTTTCCATGAGCCTCAGGCCTCCCCGTCCGCGGAACGTTCCGCCTTCGGCCGGACATCATCGGCCGGCTCGGCTTCGTCAGTCACGATGCTGCGGGCGCGCTTGCCGTGGAAATAGCTGCGCACCCAGGGGTCGTCACTGTCGAGCATGGTCTGAATATCGCCTTCCACCAAGACACGTTTCTGGCCGAGCACCGCGATGCGATCGCAGGCCCGGAACAGGCTGTCGAGATCGTGCGTCACCTGGTAGACGGTCAGGCCCAGCGTGTCGCGCAGCGTCATGACGAGATCGTCGAAATCGGCCGCGCCGATGGGGTCGAGGCCGGATGTCGGCTCGTCCAGGAAGACGATATCGGGATCGAGCGCCAGCGCCCGGGCCAAAGCTGCGCGCTTGATCATGCCGCCCGATAGTTCGGACGGGTACTTGTCCGCCGCATCGGCGGCCAGGCCGACCAGATCGATCTTCAGGCGGGCGAGTTCCCCCATCAGCTTGGGCGAAATGTCGAGATATTCGCGCATCGGCACCTGGATGTTCTCCAGCACCGTCAAGGATGAAAACAGAGCCCCTTGCTGGAACAACACGCCCCAACGCTGTTCCACGGCCAGGCGCTCTTCGTCGCTTGCCCGCTCGTAATCAATGCCGAAGACTTCGATGGTCCCGCTCTGCTTAGCGTTCAGCCCCAGAATAGTGCGCAGCAGCACCGACTTGCCCGTGCCCGAGGCGCCGACGAAGCCCAAAATCTCGCCGCGCCGCACGTCCATGGACAGGTTTTCCAGGATGGTCTTGGAGCCGAAGCGCACGGTCACGTCGCGGCAGGTGATGATCACCTCGCGGTCGTCGCCCCCGCCGGAGCGGCTGGGCGTTTGCGCGGCCGGTGCGCGGCCGCTCTCAGGCGGTGTCTCAGTATCCGATGGAGGCATAGAAGATCGCAAACATGGCATCCATCAGGATGACGAGGAAGATCGCCTTCACGACGGATGCGGTCACGTGGAGGCCAAGGCTTTCGGCGCTGCCGCCAACCTTCAGCCCCTCGGAGGCGGCGACGACCCCGATGACGATGGCCATGAACGGCGCCTTGATCAGGCCGGCGAAGATTGTCGCGACATCGATAGCCCCGCGCAGGCGCATCAGGAACGCTTCCGGCGTAATGCCGGAATAGAGGAAGGTCACGACCATCGCCCCGAAGATGCCGGCGATATCGGCCACGATGGTCAGCAGCGGCAGGATGATGGTGAGCGCCACCAGCCGCGGAAAGACGAGGACGCCGATGGGGTTGAGGCCGATGACCTGGAGGGCATCCACCTCCTCGCGCATCTTCATCGAACCGATTTCCGCGGTGATCGCGCTGCCGGAGCGGCCGGCGATCATGATGGCCGTCAGAAGAACGCCGATCTCGCGCAGCTGCAGGATGCCGACTAGATCGACCACGAAGATCTCGGCGCCGAAGTAGCGCAGCTGGAAGGCGCCCTGCTGGGCGATCACGCCGCCGATCAGAAAACTCATCAAGGTGATGATCGGCAGGGCGCGCACGCCCATGTGATCGATCTGGGCGACGATCGCGGCCGGACGGAACTGCGTCTTGCCCGTCAGCCTGCGCCCGGCGCCATAGAGAGAAGCGCCGACGATGTTGAGCCCGTCCACCACCTCGCCGGCCGTTCCCACCACCCAACGCCCGAGCCCTTCGAGCATGTCGAGGACGGGGTTGCCGCGTTTGCGGGGCTGAGTGTCATGCTCGGCATCCAGCGAGCGGCGGACCGCCTCGAACAGCGGGTCGTTGCCGGCCGTCAGCCCGTCGATCCGGACCTCCGAGCCCTTGTCCGACAGGCCGCGCTTCAGCTTTTCGATCAGCAGCGCACCGGCCGTATCCACGCGGCCCACACCGCTGCAGTCCAGGCTGATGCGCGCGCCGAGGTCCGAGGCGAGCGTCTTTTCGATCGTCTGCTCGACAGCGCCGACAGAGCGGACGATCCAGTCACCCGTCAACACGATGGCCACGCCGTCGCCCGCCTTGTCGGCGGACAAGGCAGGCGCATTCTCGTTGCGCTGGTCGGTCCTGGTCGTGTCCAACATACTGGTGCGGAAAATCCTGCTGCAACCTTGTGCTTCTGCCGTAAAGCGATAAGCGGGTCGCCATGCGGCACGACGAGCCGATTCTCCCCTATCCTGGCAGGAAGCTAGCGGAGGTAGTCGTTCTTGTCACCGAAGCTTCAATCGTACCAATCATTTCCTGCGGAGGTTTTGGATGGCCCGTCGTCTTTCGGTCACAGTCGAGCGGTTTCGACTTGCATCCGCCTTCACCATCTCCCGTGGCTCGAAGACCGAGGCCGTCGTGGTGAGCGCGCGCATCGAGGATGAGTTCGGCGCAGGCTGGGGCGAGTGCGTTCCCTATCAGCGCTATGGCGAAACCGTCGAAGGCGTCGTCGCCACGATCGAGACCGTGCGGGCGCTGATCGAAGGCGGCGGCTCGCGGCGCAGCCTGGGAGAGGCTCTTGCGCCCGGCGCTGCGCGCAACGCGCTCGACTGTGCCCTGTGGGACCTGGAGGCCAAGTCCACCGGCCGGCGGGTGGAGGACATGATCTGCCGCCTTCCGGCGCGGCCCGCCGAAACCGCCTACACGATCTCGCTCGGCACGCCGGACGAAATGGCCGCGGCTGCGGCCCGGGTCTCGAACCGCAGCCTGTTGAAGATCAAGCTTGGTCGGGACGGGGATGCCGACCGCATGCGTGCGGTGCGGGCGGCCGCGCCGAATGCGCGCATCATCGTCGATGCCAATGAAGGCTGGACGCAGGACAATATCCGCCAGAACCTTTTGGCCGCCGCCGCGATCCGCGCCACCCTCGTCGAACAGCCCCTGCCCGACGGCGCGGACGAGATGCTCGGCGCCATTCCCCACCCGGTCCCGATCTGCGCCGATGAATCCGTTCACGCCACGGCCGATCTTGCCCGGCTGTGCGGGCGATACGATTACGTGAACCTGAAACTCGACAAGACGGGCGGCCTGACGGAAGGCGTCGCCTTCCTGCGGGAGGCGCGTCGGCTCGGCTTCGGCGTCATGGTCGGCTGCATGGTCGGCACCTCGCTTGCCATGGCGCCGGCCGTGCTCCTGGCGCAGTCGGCCGACCTCGTGGATCTGGACGGGCCGCTGCTCCTCGCGCGGGATCGGCCGAACGGGCTTTCCTATACGTCTTCGCTCGTCTCCCCGCCTGATCCTTCACTTTGGGGGTAAGTCCCTATAGGAGACGCAAGGCATCGGATCGCAAGAATGAGGGGACGTTCCATGGAAGGCACCGGCAAGCCGCGGCTGACGGATACGCAGCAGGACGAAATCTCCGCGGCGCGCCAGCGGCGGGCCGAGACGGTGCGCCCGGTTGCGCCCGAGCTCGAGGCGATTCTGTATGAGGCGCTCCCCGTGCTCGACCACGGCTTCGTGCGCGTGATCGACTATATGGGTTCGGACGACGCCGTCGTTCAGGCCGCGCGCGTGTCCTATGGCCGCGGCACCAAGCGGGTGCAGGAAGACCGGGGCCTCATCAACTACCTGCTGCGCCACTGGCACACGACGCCCTTCGAGATGGCGGAGATCAAGCTGCATGTGAAGCTGCCGATCTTCGTGGCGCGGCAGTGGATCCGCCATCGCATGGCCAGCGTGAACGAGTATTCCGCCCGTTATTCCGTGCTCGACCGTGAGTTCTACATTCCCGAGCCGGAGCATCTGGCCGCCCAGTCCGCCATCAACCGCCAGGGCCGGGGCGCGGTGCTGGAGGGCGAGGAAGCGGCCGAGGTGCTGGACATGCTGCGCCGCGATGCCACGCAATGCTACGATCACTACGCGCTCATGCTGAACGAGGGCGATGGCCCGGACGGCGCTGCGCGTGAGGACCGGCAGGGGCTGGCGCGCGAACTGGCCCGCATGAACCTGCCGCTCAACTTCTACACGCAGTGGTACTGGAAGGCGGACCTTCACAACTTCATGAGCTTCCTGCGCCTGCGCGCCGATCCGCATGCGCAGTATGAGATCCGCGCCTATGCCGACGTAATGGTGGGCATTCTCGCACGGTGGGCGCCGCTGACGCACGAAGCCTTCATGGAGCATCGCATGGGGGCGGCGCAGCTTTCCGCATCGGCCATCGCCGCTGTCCGCCGGATGATCGGTGGGGAAGAGGTGACGCAGGAGACGAGCGGCATGAGCAAGCGCGAGTGGACCGAGCTCTGCGCTGTCCTGGGCACGAGCGCTTAGAGCATTCGCTCTTTTCAAAAGCCCACGGCACCCCTATATTCCGTTGCGTCGGGCTTGCCCCGACTATGGCGATAAACGGCCGATGTAATAAGCCATTCGGACCCGGGGGCGGTACCCGGCGCCTCCACCTGAGCCCTGCTACGCAGGGTTCAGGTGGGGGCGAAATAGGATCGACGAGGGTGTAAAGATCGGACTTTTGCTCGGCATGGTACCGCCGTTATCGGGCTATTAAAATAGTTGCCAACGACAACTATGCGGAAGCACGTCTCGCCGCTTAACGCGGTGCGATAGCTTCGATTCAAGCCCTGGGGGTTCGCACCTCTAGGCGGGGCCCGGAGGCGCCTGGCAACAGAAGCCTCCACTTTCCCTTTGTATTCGATACAATTCGCCTCGCTTCTCGCGTCGGGTCTTTCATGCCCGGCAAAGTCCGGCTATGAAACGGCGATAGTCTGCAGCGCAGCATCGGGCCTTTCGACGAGGGGTCCGCACCATGCGGGCAAACATGATCAGGAACGGGTGGCCAATGGGTCAGGATCTTATCCGCTACGACATTCTGGCGCAGGACGCGCTTCGCGGCGTGATACGCAAGGTCCTGTCCGAAGTGGTCAAGACGGGCCTTCCGGGCGAACACCACTTCTTCATCACCTTCCTCACCTCCGCCCCCGGCGTGCGCATCTCGTCCCGGCTCCGGGAAAAGTACCCGGAGTTGATGACGATCGTCATCCAGCATCAGTACTGGGATCTCTCGGTCACCGACACGGCCTTCGAGATCGGCCTGTCCTTCTCGGACATTCCGGAGCGCCTTCTCATCCCCTTCAGCGCGGTGCGCGGCTTCTACGATCCGGCGGTGAATTTCGAGCTGGAGTTCGATGTGCGGGAGGTCGAGGCCGCCAACATCCAGCCCGAATCCGCCCCCTCGCCCATCGCCGCCACCGTCACGGAAGTTCCGACCCGCCGGCCGGCTCTGGTCGATGAGGACAAGCCGGAGCCGGTCGTCGAGGCGCAGGAAGACGATGCCGCCGAAGCGGAAGCGGCCAAGCCGTCCGCCGACGTCGTATCCCTGGATGCTTTCCGCAAGAAGCCCTGACGGGAGGGCCTGGCGCATGGGTGATGTCGTCAATCTGCGCATGGCCCGCAAAAACCGGCAGCGCCAGCAAGCTGCGCAGGACGCGGAACAGAACCGCGTGACCTATGGCCTCAGCCGCAAGGAGCGGGCCAAGGCCGGCAGCGAACGGGAAACCCTTCTCAAGCAGCTCGATGGCGCGCGCCTCGACAAGCCGGCAACGGCGCCGGACCCGGACGAATGATCGTCAAACGCTCGCTGTCGATCCGCGGGCACCGGACCTCCATCAGCCTGGAAGACGCGTTCTGGGAAGAGCTGCGGCGTATGGCGGAGGTCCGTGGCCTGTCGCTGGCGCAGCTTGTGGCGCAGATCGACGCCACGCGCGGCATGGACGACAATCTTTCCTCCAGCTTGCGTGTGGCGGTCCTCAAAGACGCCCTCGCCCGGGCGAGTTCGGATACGTCCGCCCCGCCGCAAGCTTGATGCCGCGCAGCATGAGCCGGGTTGCGCTCTAGCGCAGGCTCGGATCAACGCCCGGCAGGTCCGGCAGCGGTGCGGGCTGGGCCGGCACCGGAAGCGGTTCAACATCATAGCGGAACGGGGCCGAAGGAGCGCTCGGCACCGGCAGGCGAAGTTCGGGCACCGGGAGCGTGCCACCGGGAAGGGGCGCGTCCGTCGGCGCCGATTGCGCGGCAGCATCGGCACGCTCCTGTGCGGCACGGGCCTCGGCCGCCGCTGCTTCGATCAACTGCTGGCGCAGGGCCTCCGCCTGGCGCGCCGCCTCGGCCTGTCGCGCTTCCTCCGCCTGGCGCGCTTCCTCCGCCTGACGGGCTGCCTCTTCCTGGCGCAAGCGGCGTTCCCGCTCCTGCGCGACGAAGTAGCGGGCTTCCCGCCGCAGCCGCAGCGTTTCCTGCAGATCGTCGCGCATTGCCTGGAGGCGGTCCTGTTCCTTACGATAGGCGCGCAGCGACAGGTAGGATGTCAGCGGCTCCACATCGGCGAGCGTGACCGCATCCTGGCCGGGCCAGGTCCATTCGTAGGTTGCGGCGGGCGCCGTGTCCGAGATGGCCTCCGCCTCCGGCGGCGCATAGCGCCGCTGCAGGCGCGCAAAGCCCCGCCAGTCGACGAGGTTGAACCCGCCTTCCAGGACGAGCGTGCCATCGGCAAGCGGCTGTGTCACGGGCCCGGCGCGCAGGCGGCCAAGGCCGATCTCCACCGGCATGTCCACGGGGTCGAGGCGCGCCGACCCGCCGGCAAGCGTTTCGACCAGTGCGGCCACAGGCGCCGGCTCGGCTGTGAAACCATCGATGTCCGCCCCCATGAGGAGGGCCTCGAAGGCCGGCGGCGTATAGCCCTGGACATCAAGCGACGACAGTTGCACCCGGCCCTCACCGCTCGCCGATGCGGCAAGTTCGCCATAGGATTGGCCGCTGGCCTGGACGGTCAAACGACCCGAAGCCGTTCCGCGCGCGGGGCTCTGAGCGGCATCCAGCGCAACATCGGTAAAGCGCAGTTCCGCCTGCGCCTGCGCATAGCCGCTGCCATTGGCAAGGCGGGCCTGCCCGGCCAGGCGGCCGCCGGAAAGTTCGGCGTCCAGATCGCTCGCAGTCAGCCCTTCCCCATTGCCCGTCAGGCGCAGGCGCGATGCCCCGAGCATCGCATCGCCGCCAAGGTCGATCCGCTCCGCCGAAAGATCCAGCGCGAAGGGCGGCGCCTGGGCGATGAAGGCGCCGGTAAAGGCCGTATCGGGCCAGGGCACCGTCGCAGCGCCCGAAGGATTGGGCTCCGTTCCGAACACCATGGTGGACAGCCAGGGCAGCGACAGGGACGACAGAGCGAGACCGCCGCTGACGGCCTGCCCCGGCGCGCGGGCAATGTTGCCGGACGCGACGGTGACCTCCCCGATCGAACCGGACAGGTCGGCGAGCGCCCAACCACCATCGAGACCGAAGGTAAGGCCCCCCTGACCGTCCACCGGGAGCGCGTCCAACCCTTGGGCAAGGGCAAGCCCCATGCCGGACAACCAGGGTCCGGCATCCTCAGTCGACAGGCGCATGGCAAGGCTGCCATCCGTCAGCCCGCCCGCGCCCCACTGCGTGGTGCCCTCGCCCGTCAGCTCCAGGCCGGGGGCCGAGGCCGCAAGGCGTGTCGCCGCCTCGGCGGCGGTGCCGTCGATCGTGGCGGACAGGCGGAGCGGTCCCACAACGCCAAGGTCGATCCCCACCAGCCCGAACTGGCGCAGAAGATCGAGCGGCGCATCGGATGTCAGGGCCAGATCGGCCTGGATGGCATCCGCGGCCGCCGCGTCGGCAAGGGCTGCGGCCGGAAAGGTCACGCTGGCATCGAGCCGCGTTGCGTCGGCCGCCCCTTCACCGCGCAGCGTCACCATCTGCGCATCCTCGGCCCCGGTCAGGCTGCCGCTCAATGTCAGGCGGCCGAAGGCGCTTGCCCTGGCGGGCAATCCGGCAGACAGGGACGGGCGCAGCGCGGGCAGAAGCGTCGTGGCGGCGTCGATGAGCCGGCCGGCATCCGGCGTGTCGAGGTCGAAGGCGAGGTCGGGGCGGTATGCGTCGGAGGCGCCGGACAATGTCCCCCGCGCTTCGATATTGGCGCCGGCCAAATCCGTCAGGCTCAAATTGCGTAAGTCCAGCGCGCCCTCGGACAGGGCCAGATCGACCTCGCCAGCGGCGGCCTGCACGCCGCCATAGGCAATTGGCCCGCCGGCCAGGCGCAGGTCCAGCTGGTTGGGGGCATCGACCAGGACGGAGTCGCCCATGAAGAGCCGGGCAAATTCCAGGAAGTTCTCGATGTCGAGCGCCGCGCCGTCCAGATCGGCTGTCAGCGACGTGCCGGCTGCGCCGGTGCCGCGCTCGATCCGCCCGGCCAGCGTCTGGCCGCCAACATCCACTTCCAGATTGTCGAGGGTCTGCCGCTCGGCCGACAGGTCCACCCGCGCGGAAAAACCTGCGCGGGCAAGCTCGGCAAGTCCTGTCCCCGTGCTGCCGCCAAGCCAGGTGACGAGGCCGGCCGGCTGGCGCGATGCCAGGAGCACATCGCCCCGAAAGCCCAGTGCCGTCTGTATGGCCAGAAGGCCCGACGCCTCGACGAGGGTGCGGCCTGGCAGTTCTGCGCGCAACTGCCGCAGCGCCCAACCATCGGCATTGGGAGAGGCCGTAAGTTGAAGCCCCCGGACGGTCGTATCGCCCACCGTGAAGACGGGAAGGCCGAGCTCGACCTCCCCCGCGATGGGCAAAGCGGGGATGCCGGCGATGGCCCGGCGCATCGCTTCCGCCCTGGCCGCAAAGGTGATGTGCCCGCCCGCCTCCAGCGTATCGGCGGCCAGCGCATCCAGATCGACCTGCTCGCCCTGGAGCTTCAGCCGAAAATGCGGGATCGGCCCGGATGCCAGTTCTCCGTCGCCCGTCAGCACATAGGGGGCTTCCGCTTTGCCGAGCTCCATCCGCAGCTTCGTGAGTGCCGCATTGCCGCCCGTCGCCACCATGTCGGCCGAGGCGCGCAGCTCGGGAATGGCGTCCACCCGCTCCATGCCGGGCGCGGGCGAGGTGATGTCCACCCGCCCGGTGAAATCGGCGGCCTCGTCGCCGAGCTCGGTCGAGCCGTCGAAGCCGAAGGCGGTGGCGATGGCAGGCGCGACGACGTTGATGCGGAACGGAAAATGGCCACCACCCTCGATCGTGCCGGAGGACAGGGTGAAGTCCAGCGCCTGCCCACCGCTCCTGAAGGTGCCGCCGCCCCGGAAGGGGCCGCGCAGCGTGGAGGCCGACAGGCGCGCATCGACATCGTGCAGCTCGCGCCGCTGGCCGTTGCTCCCGTTCCGCAGGCTGATCGTACCGTCGGTGACGACCACGTTTTCCAAAACGATGTTGCTGCCCTGGCGATCCAGCCCATCGCCGATCACGGGCGCGCTGGAGCCCGCCCCATAGGGAAGGATCAGGTGCGGGCCGGCCAGTTCCATCTGGAAAATGCGGATTTCGCCCGTCAGATAGGGCGCTAGTTCCGCATCCATGCGGAAGCTTTCCAGCGTCATGGACGGTTGCCCGGTCCCCTCCTCACCCACCTGCACATCGGTGAAGGTCAGGCTGGGGAATGGCAGGAGGCGCGCCTGCGCCTGGCCGCGCACCTGCACGCGCTGGCCGACGAGCCGGCTGGCCTCGCTTTCGAAGGAAGCGCGCCAGGCTGTCCAGTCGATGAAGAACGGCGCGACCAGCGCGGCGACCAGCAGTGCCAGGACAAGCCCGCCTATGGCAATGAACAGTCGCACCCTATGATCGCTCCCTCGACATCCCGGCCGCGACGGCCGTCCGGCAGGATAGGCCATGCAAAAGCTGGCTTGTCGAGGGTGAAGACGGGTCTTTACGAAATGTGTTCCCCTAGTGTTCTCCGGAAAATTCGTGGATAAGAGGGCCATGAACGATCCGAAAGACATGCAGGGCGGCGCTGGCGCGGGCAAGCCTGGCGGCATCGCGGCGCGGGCCCTGGCGGGAATGCGTGGCCGCGCGCCGGCCGCGCCGCAGGCGGCATACCTGGCCGGCCTGAACCCGGAACAAAGGGCTGCGGTCGAAACGACGGAAGGTCCGGTCCTGGTGCTTGCGGGCGCGGGAACCGGCAAGACCCGCGTCCTGACCACGCGCATCGCCCATATCCTGGCGACGGGGCGGGCCTATCCGTCGCAGATCCTGGCCGTCACCTTCACCAACAAGGCCGCGCGTGAAATGAAGACGCGCATCGGCCTGCTCGTCGGCGAAGAGGTCGAGGGCATGCCCTGGCTCGGCACCTTCCACTCCATCGGCGTGCGCATGCTGCGCAAACATGCCGAACTGGTCGGCCTGAAGCCCAATTTCACCATCCTCGACACGGACGACCAGATCCGCCTGATCAAGCAACTCATCCAGGCCGAAAACCTGGACGACAAGCGCTGGCCGGCCCGCGATTTCGCCAATCTCATGGATGGCTGGAAGAATCGGGCCTTGACCCCGGACAAGATCCCGGAAGGGGATGCACGCGCCTTCGGCGACGGGCGCGGGCGGCAGCTCTACAAGGCCTACCAGCTTCGGTTGCAGCAGCTCAACGCGGCCGATTTCGGCGATCTCCTGCTCCATCCCATCGAGATTTTCCGGAACAATGCCGGCGTTCTGGCCGAGTATCACCGCCGCTTCCGCTACATCCTGGTGGACGAGTACCAGGACACCAACGTCGCCCAATATATGTGGCTGCGCCTGCTCGCCCAGCAGACCGGCGCCGAGGGCGCCCGCAATGTCTGTTGCGTGGGCGATGACGACCAGTCCATCTATGGCTGGCGGGGCGCGGAGGTGGACAACATCCTGCGCTTCGAAAAGGATTTTCCCGGCGCCACGGTGATCCGGCTGGAGCGCAACTACCGCTCCACGGCGCATATCCTCGGCACGGCCGGCCACCTGATCGCCCATAACGAAGACCGGCTCGGCAAGACGCTCTTCACCGACATGGCCGACCCGGAAGACGAGCGTGTCACCGTCCATGCGGCCTGGGATTCGGAAGAGGAAGCCCGCGCGATCGGAGAAGAGATCGAGCAACTCCAGCGCAAGGGCCACAATCTGAACGATATGGCGATCCTTGTCCGCGCCTCGTTCCAGATGCGCGGCTTCGAGGATCGTTTCGTCACGCTCGGGCTGAACTACCGCGTCATTGGCGGGCCCCGCTTCTACGAGCGGCTGGAGGTGCGCGACGCCCTCGCCTATTTCCGCGCCACCGTGCAGCCAGCGGACGACCTCGCCTTCGAGCGTATCGTGAACACGCCCAAGCGCGGGCTGGGCGATACCGCCATCCGGCTCCTGCGCGACTATGCCCGCGCCAAGGCCATCCCCCTTCTGGCGGCCGCTGCGGAGCTGGTGCAGGGCGACGAGATGAAGCCGAAGCCGCGCGCCGCGCTGGCCGAGGTGGTGGCGAACTTCACCCGCTGGCGGGATCTCCTGCCCTCCATGCGCCACACCGATCTTGCCGAGATGATCCTGGAGGAATCCGGCTACACCGCCATGTGGCAGAACGACCGCTCGGCCGAGGCGCCGGGCCGGCTGGAGAACCTGAAGGAGCTGATCCGCTCCATGGACGATTACGAGAGCCTGCCCGGCTTTCTGGAGCATATCGCGCTCGTCATGGACAATGAGCAGAATGCAGAGATGGACGCCGTTTCCATCATGACCCTGCATTCCGCAAAGGGGCTGGAGTTCGAAACGGTCTTCCTGCCGGGCTGGGAGGAAGGTCTTTTCCCGCACCAGCGCGCGCTCGACCAGGGCGGACGCTCGGGGCTGGAGGAGGAACGGCGCCTGGCCTATGTCGGAATCACCCGCGGCAAGAAGCGGGTGAAGATCTGGTTCGTCTCGAACCGCCGGATCCACGGCCTGTGGCAGAGCACCATCCCGTCCCGCTTCCTGGACGAACTGCCCGAGGACCATGTCGAGGTGATCGAGGCGCCGTCCTCCTATGGCGGCTACGGCGCGAGCCGATGGGATCAGGGGAGCTTTTCGACCGGTTCCTACCAGACGCCGGGCTGGCGCCGCGCACAGGCGGCCGGCGCCAATGCAGGCGGCTATGCCGGAGGCCGCGATGGCCGGATCGCCTATGGCGAAGGCGGCGCCACCAGCGCCCGTGACCGTGCCGCCGCCCAGGCCGACCGCTATATCGGCCGGGACGGCACGCTGCGCGACGAGGGGGCGCCCGGCTTTGCCGGCCGCATGGAGGAAGCCCATACGGCCCAGCACGGGCGCGGCTCGAACCAGCCGCCGCGCAAGGGCGCGGGGCTTTACAGCTCCGCCCTCGGCGGCGGCCCGCGGGAGATTGCCGGCGAACTCGTCGCCAAGTCCGTGGCGGTGGAGGAAAGCCGTTTTGCGGCCGGCGACAGGGTCTTCCACCTGAAATTCGGCAATGGCACCGTCTTCCTGGTGGAAGGCAACAAGCTGACGATCGATTTCGACAAGGCCGGGCGAAAGCGGGTCCTGGACGGTTTCGTCCAGCCGGTCTGACGGGGGTCGATCAGTCGTCCCCGTCCAGGACGATGCTGCCGCGCAGATAGATGACGCCCTCTCCCGCGACGATCACCCTGTCACCCGCCAGACGGCAGTGCAGGATGCCGCCCCGTGGAGAAACCTGCCGGGCGGTGAACTGCGTGCCGCCGAGCTGCTCGGCCCAGTACGGCACCAATGCGCAATGGGTGGAGCCGGTCACGGGATCCTCGTCGATGCCGTGGCGCGGCGCGAAATAGCGGGACACGAAATCCACATCGTCCCCGCGCGCGGTGACGATCAGGCTGCGCGCGTCCAGTGCGGCAATGGCGCCGATATCGGGCCGCAGCGACAGGACGGCGCCGGCATCGGCCAGGACGGCGAGGACCGTCTCGTCGCCGTCCACCGGAACGAGGCGCGTCTCAACGACCTTCGCGCCGATGGCGCGGGACACGGCATCGGCATCGCCGCCGGCGTCGACCCGACGCCGCGGCAGATCGAGCGTATAGAGGCTGCCCTCCCGCGTCACCGTCAGGACGCCGGACTTGCGCGTCCGGAACCGGAATGGCGGCTCCAGGCCGTATTCCTGCGCAAGGACAAGTGCGCTCGCCAGGGTGGCGTGCCCGCAGAGCGGCACCTCGACCGTCGGGGTGAACCAGCGCAGCTCGTGGCTTCCATCGGCTTGCGGAACCAGGAAGGCCGTTTCAGCCAGGTTGTTCTCGGCCCCAATCGCCTGCAGCAGACGGTCCGCCGGCCAGCTTTCCAGAAGCACCACGGCGGCCGGGTTGCCCGCAAATCGGCGGTTGGTGAAGGCGTCCACCTGGAAGATAGGCCTTTGCGACATATTCGAACTCCTTCGGCTGGTGAACCAGTAGCCAAGGACAGCCCTCATCCGCTAGACTTTTCGCACTGCACAAAGGCCTTGCATCATGAGTCCCATGCCGACGATCAGCCGCACCATGACATTCGTCATGGCTGTGACATGCGGCGTCCTTGCCGCCAACCTCTATTATGCGCAGCCCGTCCTCACGCTGATCGGCGCGAGTTTCGACATGGCGCCCGCGCTGGAAAGCCTGCTGGTTACGGCCACGCAGCTCGGTTACGCGCTCGGCCTCGTGCTCCTGGTGCCGCTCGGCGACATCGTCGACAACCGGCGGCTGATCCTCGCAACGATCCTGGCCTGCATTCTCGGGCTCGTGGCCCTGGCGCTGGCGCCCGGGCTCGGCTGGCTCTTCGGCGCCATGATCCTGGTGGGCGCGGCATCCTGCGCGGCGCAGATGCTGGTTCCGCTTGCCGCGCATCTGGCGCCGCCCGAGCGGCGCGGCGCCGTCGTCGGCAATGTCATGGCGGGTCTGCTCGGCGGCATCCTCCTGGCCCGGCCCGTTTCCAGCCTGAGCGCCGAGTATTTCGGCTGGCAAGGCATCTTCGTCCTGTCGGCCGGGCTTCTCTGCATCCTCTGGCTGGTCTGCCTTCGCATCATCCCCGAGCGCAGCCCGCCGGCGCGGGCCCGCTATGGGGCGCTGATCCGCTCGCTCGGCTGGCTCTTCCTGGAGCAGCCGACCTTGCGCCGACGTGCGCTCTATCACGCGACCATGTTCGGCGCCTTCGCCATGTTCTGGACCGGAGCGCCCATCGTCCTGTTGAGCCCGCCCTATGGCTATAGCGGCCATGCCGTCGCCCTCTTCACCTTGAGCGGCGTTTTCGGTGTCTTCGCCGCACCGCTGGCGGGCCGGCTTGCGGATCGGGGCTATACGCGCGTCGGCACGGCAGCGGCCATGGGACTTGCCGTCGCCGCGATGCTCGTGGCGGCTGTTGCCGGCGGGTCCATGGCGCTGTTCATCCTGTCGGGAATCCTGATCGACCTGGGCGTCCAGGCCAACCTCGTCTTCGGCCAGCGGGAAATCTTCGCGCTCGACGATTCCATCCGCAGCCGCCTGAACGCGGTCTATATGGCGGTGTTCTTCCTGGGCGGGGCCTTCGGATCCGCCATCACCAGTCCCGTCCTGCAGGGCTTCGGCTGGCCGGCGGTCGCTCTTCTGGCGGCGGCCCTGCCGGGCATCGCGCTCGTCTTCGTGGCCACCGAGCGGCGCTCAACCGGCGCCTGAGCCTGCGCCAGAACGGGCGCCAGCCTCCCAGCGGTCCAGAAACGCTTCGATCGGCAGGGACTGCATGTCTGGAATGGAACTGTAGAGCGTCTCCAGCGGCCAGTCCCACCATTGCAGCGCCAGGAGCCTGTCCACGACATGCTGCGGAAAGCGCGGCCGCAAGGTGCGGCCCGGCACCCCGGCCACGATCATGTACGGCGCCACATCCTGGCGGATCACGGCATTGGCGCCAATCACCGCGCCATGGCCCACCGTGACCCCGGGCAGGATCACCGCGCCATGACCGATCCACACATCGTGGCCGATCGTCACATGCGCTGCCCGGCGCCGCGCCCGAAAATCGCCATCGACGGGCAGAAAGCGGAAATACTCGTTGGGGCGGTAGCTGATCTTATGGGTGGTGACCCGCTCCATGGGATGTTCCAGCGCGTTGATCCGCGCATTGGCCGCAATGGATACGAACCGTCCGATCGTCGCGTAGATCGCCTCCCCGCCGCGCTCGACATAGGAGAAATCCCCGAGCGCGACCTCGCGCAGGACGCAGCGGGGACCGACCTCGCAATAGCGCCCCAGCGTCGACTGCTTCACTTCGGCGCTGCCATGGACCTTCGGCGTCTCTGCCCGGAACCGCAGTTCCGTGTCCTCGTCCGGCGCCATGCCGTCATCACCCGCCGTCATGCCTGTTCCCGATCCGGGGCCGCGCCACGCTCCGCCCCCTTTCCCGTCCCTGCGGCTTCATGTATCGCGATGCCAGAGATTGGAGAAGCGCCATGTCGAACGAACCGACGAACACGCCACGGCGCCGTCGCGCCAGCCTGCGCATCGCACTCTGGGTCCTCGTCGCGCTGGTCGCGGCGCTGCTGGTGCTGGTCTGGGCGGTCGGGCTGCGGCAGTTCCGCACCGCCGAGGACGTCGCCGAGCCCTACGGCGTGCCGTTCCAACTCGTCGATCAGGACAACGCGCCCGTCACGGAAAGCATCCTGCGTGGCGGAGCGACCGCGCTCTTCTTCGGCTTCACCCATTGCCCGGATGTCTGCCCCACGACGCTCTACGAACTGGCGGGCTTCCAGAAGCAGCTTGCCGATGAAGGCAAGTCGCTGAACGTCGTCTTCGTCACCGTCGATCCGGCACGCGACACGCCCGATGTCCTGAAGACCTATGTCGCCGCCTTCGGCCCCGGCATCACCGGTGTCACCGGCACGCCGGAAGCGGTGAATCAGATGCTGGACGGCTTCGGTGTCCATCATGAGCGCGTCCAGACGGGCGATGGCTACACGATGGATCATACTGCCTCGGTCATTCTTCTGGGCTCGGCCGGGCAGTTCGTCGGCACGATCGCATACCAGGAAAACTCCGATACGGCGCTCGAGAAGCTCGATCGCCTGACGACACTCTAGCGCAGGCGGCAGACGAGATTGGGCCAAGCACGTTACTTTGCACGCGGTACCCAGCCCGCGGCCGACCGCGCCTATGCCGCACTCGATGCGGCCTTCGGCGATGAAGGCCTGCCCGTCTCCATCTTCGAATGGGACGAGGCGGCAGGCATTTTCGAGGTGGCGGTCTATTTCGACGTCTCGCAGGAGCCGGCGCAGGATGCGGCCATAGCGGCCTTTGCACCGCTCACTCCCGAGCGTGAGGACCTGCCGGATGTGGACTGGATGCAGAGCGTCCTGGCGGAGCTCAAGCCCGTGCGGGCCGGCCGGTTTCTGGTGCATGGCGCCCATGACCGGGGGCGCGTCAAGGCCAACGATATCGGCATCGAGATCGAGGCGGGCCAGGCCTTCGGCACCGGCCATCATGGCACGACGGCAGGCTGCCTCCAGCTGATCGGGGATGTGCTGCGCCGCAAGGCCCCGCAGACCGCCCTCGACCTCGGCACCGGAAGCGCGGTCCTGGCCATCGCCATCGCCAGGCTCGGCCGCATCCCCGTTCTGGCGACGGATATCGATCCGGTCGCCGTGCGGGTCGCGGTGGACAATGTGCGCGCCAACGGGGTCGCGGGCCTTGTCACCGGCGCGGTCGCGACGGGATTTGCCGGCCCTGCCTTTGCAGATGGCGCACGCTTCGACCTGATCGTCGCCAATATCCTGGCCGGCCCGCTCATGCGCCTTGCGCCGCAGATGGAGCGCCGGCTGCAACGCGGCGGCGATATCATCCTGTCGGGCATCCTGGCACGTCAGCGCCGCGCCGTGCTGGCCGCCTATCGCGACCAGGGGCTCTATCACCGCCGCACCTTGCAGATGGGGGACTGGGTCACTCTCCATCTGACCCGGTAGGCACGGCGTGCCAGAAACGCAAAAGGCGGCCGAGGCCGCCTTCCCGATCATGCCCCCGATGGGGCGTGTAGCGAAGCGTCAGTGACGCTCGGGGCTGCATACCTCGAAGAAGGAGCCGCGGCGTCCGACAAGGCTCGTCATTTCGTCCTGCAACATGCCGCGCGCGCTGGCGACCTGCAGCCGCGACGGCAGTCGACGGCCTTCCGCACTGCCGATGCGGCGGGACGGGAAGCCCTGACGGGGCGAAACGGGTGCGGTACGGTGGTTGTTCAGCGTCAACATGATAAAGCCTCTGATGGGTGGTCCTTAGCACCTCTCCCAGCACCGTTATGCTCCATACGAGCCTATTGAGCTATACGGGCAAACGCATAGGTCCGTTTCGCGAAGCGCACGGCAAAGAGCCGGATGTTTTCACACTTCGTTCATGATTCATGAGAGGCACTGATGGTGTTCCAGTCTTTCGAAGAAACCGCGAGTTCTGCCGCCAGCGCCAGCCGGCTGGAAAACCTGCGCTCCGAACTGCGCCATCTTGGCGTGGACGGTTTCATCGTTCCGCGCGCCGACGAGCACCAGGGCGAGTACATTCCCGACGCCTCGGCCCGCCTTGCCTGGCTGACGGGCTTTTCCGGCTCGGCCGGCTACGCCGTCATCCTGCCGAACCAGGCGACGCTCTTCGTCGACGGGCGCTACACGACCCAGGCGCGCGAACAGGTCGACCCGGCCGCCATGGCCACGGGCAGTTCCATCGAGCAACCGCTGGATAGCTGGCTTGCCCGCAACGCCGCCGGCCTGACGATCGGCTTCGACCCTTGGCTCCACACGCGCGGGGAGGTCGAGCGCCTGCGGCGGGCGGGCGCCGAGCATGGCTTCAAGCTCGTATCCCTTCCGCACAACCCGATCGACCGCATATGGCAGGATCGCCCCGCCGCGCCGAAGGGCCAAGTCACCGTCCACCCCGAAACACTGGCCGGGCGTTCGGTGGCCGACAAGCTCGCCGAGCTGTCCGAATCGATCCGCGCCGATGGCGGCACGGCAAGCGTCCTGACCGATCCGTCCTCGATCGCCTGGGCCTTCAACATTCGCGGGGAAGACGTTCCGCACACGCCGCTGCCCCTCTCCTTCGCCATCCTGCGCACCGATGGCAAGCCGAGCCTCTTCATCGATCCGGACAAGCTCGACCGCGCGGCGCAGGCCCATCTGGAGGCGGTGTCGCAGCTTCTGCCCCCGGCACGCTTCGAGCCGGCGCTGGCGGCCCTCGGGCCGGCCGAGCGGGTGCTCCTGGACGATTCCCTCTGCGCCGAGCGCATCGGCAATCTCGTGGCCGAAGGCGGCGCCAAGGTGATCGCCAAGCCCGACCCCGCCCGGCTTCCGCGCGCCCGCAAGAACATGACGGAGGTTGCCGGCTGCCGGGCGGCCCATCTGCGCGATGGCGCGGCAATGGTCCGCTTCCTGCGCTGGCTCGATTCGCAGACGCCCGGCCAGGTGACGGAGATCGATGCCGCCACCATGCTGGAGCGCCTGCGCGCGGAGACCGCCTCGCGCGCGGGGAGCCCGCTCCTCGACATTTCCTTCGATACGATCGCGGGTGCCGGGCCGCATGCGGCTCTGCCGCATTACCGGGTCAACCAGAACTCCAATATCGCCATCGAGGATGGATCGATCTTCCTGATCGATTCCGGCGCCCAGTATCGCGATGGCACGACGGACATTACCCGCACCGTGGCCATCGGCACCGTGGACGAGGAGCGCCGCCGCAAGTTCACGCTCGTGCTCAAGGGCATGATCGCCATTTCCACCATCCGCTTCCCGGTCGGCACGCGCGGACTGGACCTCGATCCTCTGGCGCGCGTGGCCCTGTGGAAGGCCGGATGCGACTACGCCCATGGCACGGGCCACGGCATCGGCTCCTACCTCGCCGTTCATGAAGGGCCGCAATCCATATCCCGCCGCGGCGCGACGGTCCTGGAAAGCGGGATGATCCTGTCCAACGAGCCCGGCTACTACCGCGAGGGCCATTTCGGCATCCGGATCGAGAACCTCATTCTCGTGACCCCGCCCGAGCCGATCGAGGGCGGCGATCTGCCCATGCATGGCTTCGAGACACTCACCTTCGCGCCGATCGACCGCAGGCTCGTCCTGCCCGATCTGTTGGAGTCATGGGAGCGGGCCTGGCTGGATGCCTACCACGAGGATGTGCGAAACAAGCTTGCCCCGCACCTGCCGGACGATGCCGACCGCGCCTGGCTGGCCCGTGCGACAGCGCCGCTGGGCGATTGAGCCCCACCCCGGACGCAAAAGGAGCCATCCCATGAACTTCAGACGGAACCTCGCCTTTGCCGCAGTGCCGGTTGCCCTCGCCCTTCTGGCAGGCTGCCAGTCCGGCGGGCAAACCGAACCTGCGCCGGAGCAGGCGGCCGGCCTGTGCCGTGCCGATGGCGCCGCCGCGCTGGCGGGCCGCGACAGAATGACCGATGCACAGCTTATGGCCGCAACGGGCGCGGCATCGGTGCGCCAGATCACGCCGGGCTCCCCCGTCACCATGGATTATCGTGCCGAGCGCGTAACGGTGGAGACCGACCCGGCCTCCGGCCGGATCGTGGAGGCGCGCTGCGGCTGAGGACAGCACAAACGAAAAGGCCCCGCCGGGATCGGCGGGGCCTTATTGCTACGATGCGCCAAGCCTACTGGCAGAAGCGCCGGGGGCCGTTATAGGGCTGGAACGTCCCGCTGCCCGGATCGAAGCTGCGGTAGCGCTGCGAGCAGTACTGATACCATTCCCGCGTCCAGGGCTGCGGCGCATAGGCGGGCTGCGCGTAGTAGCGGCGCGGTGCCGGCTGGACATAGCGGGGCTGATTGTTGTTGGCGATGGCCGCGCCGACGCCAAGGCCGACAATGCCGCCGATGATGGCGGCCGCCGCTGCGTCGTTGCCGCGATGGCGGCGATAGTAGCGCCGATCGTCCCAGCCGCGCCCACGGTAATAGCCGGGGCCGCCATTCCAGCCCGGGCCACGGTTCCAGCCCGGACCACGGTCCCAGCGCCGGCCGCCACCCCACCCCGGAGGTCCACCCCACGGATCGGCCTTGGCCGAGGTTGCGCCCAGAAGGTTGGAAACGGCCGCGCCGACCGGCCCGGTGGTGTTCTGCGGCACAGCCACGCTGGCCGGCACCATGGCCATACCCAGCGCCACGATCAGCGCTTTGCCGCTCAGTCTGTTGAAGAATGACATGTCACGTCTCCTCGGAGATCCTATGCCCCGATTAACCATTGTCCACCTGAATGGTCGCTGAATGGGAGAGTGCCCGATCGAAGATCCAGGTGCATCGAATGGTTAACGCGCCAAACGCCGATTTGATCGCATGTTGCCGCAAATTTGATCATCAGGCGGTGCCTTGGCTTGCGCAGACCCTTCAATCTGCCCGGACGCACCCCCTATATCGGGGCACATGATGATTCCGGAGGAAGGCTCCCCATGGCTCTATTTCACAGAATGCGCTTCGGCGTTCTGTTCGCTGTCTTCACACTGATCTTCTCGGTGGTGGCGGTGGACTACGCCGAGGCGCGGCGTGGCGGCAGCTTCGGCAGCCGTGGCGGACGCACCTTCCAGTCTGCACCGGCCACCAACACGGCGCCCTCCGCGGCACCCGTGCAGCGTTCCATGACACCGGGCACGCCGGCGCAGGGAACCGCCGGGCGCGCTACCGGCGCCGCCGCCGGTGCGGCGGCCAGCCGTGGCTTTCTCGGCGGCGGTCTGATGCGCGGCCTGATGCTGGGCGGCCTCTTCGGCCTTTTGATGGGCGCCGGCTTCGGCGGCATGGGTGGGCTTCTGGCCATGCTGGTCCAGGTGGCGATCATCGGTGGGCTCATCTGGCTGGCCATGCGCCTGTTCCGGTCGAGGTCCCAGCCGGCAGCCGCGGGCGGGCGCCCCAATGCCACGCACTTCCAGGCGCAGCCCGAACGGCCGATGGGCGGCAGCAATGCCGGCGGCAGACGCGATTTCAGCCATCTGGGCGCAGGCGTCGGCGGGACCGCCCCGACCAACCGGACCAACCTCGCCCAGCCCGACGAACTCGGCATCACGCCCGATGATCTCGGCGTCTTCGAACAAAGGCTGTACCAGCTCCAGGACGCCTTCGGGCGCGAGGACTATGCCGCCCTGCGTGAGATCACCACGCCGGAGATCATGTCCTACCTGTCGGAAGAGCTGTCGCAGAATGCGACCCGCGGCCAGAAGAGCGACGTGCGCGACGTGAAGCTACTGCAGGGCGATATTGCGGAAAGCTGGAAGGAAGGCTCGCGCGAGTTCGCCACGGTGGCCATGCGCTATTCCATGATCATGGTCCTGCGCGACCGGCAGACCGGCGCCATCGTCGAGGGTTCTGAGACCGAGCCGGTAGAGTCGACCGAGGTCTGGACCTTCCTGCGCGATCATCAGGACGAGTGGAAGCTCACCGCGATCCAGGAAGCCTGACGGCACCCCGTCATCCTTCGATGGAAGGGCCGCCGGCGCGAGCCGGCGGCCCTTTTGCATGCGCCGCATCAGCGGCCGATCAGTTTAAACCAGGCGTCTTCGTCGATGACTTCGATGCCGAGTTCCTGCGCCTTCTTCAGCTTGGAGCCGGCGCCCGGACCGGCCACGACGAGGTCGGTCTTGCGCGAAACGGAATCGACCGATTTGGCCCCGAACTCCTCGGCCATGGCCTTGGCTTCGTGCCGCGACATGCGCTCCAGCGCGCCGGTGAAGACGATGGTGCGGCCCGACACGGGCGATGCGGTATCGGCCACCGGGGGGATTTCCTCCTCCGGCCGGACCTCGCGCAGGAGGGCGTCCACCGCCTCGCGGTTGTGCGCTTCGTGGAAGAACTCCACCACGGCGCCCGCCACGATGGCGCCGATGCCGTCCACCGCGTTCAAGGCCTGCCATTCTTCGTTGCCGCGGTCCTTGCGTTCGACCGGCGGCTCGGCTGCTTCCGCCGCCGCTCGCAAATCGTCGAAGCGCAGGTAATGGCGGGCGAGCCGCCTGGCGTTGGTCTCGCCCACATGCCGGATACCGAGCGCATAGAGGAAGCGGGAGAAACTCGGCCGGCGCCGCGCATTGATGGCATCGAAAAGGTTCTTCACCGAACGCGCGCCGAAACCGTCGAAATTCTCCAGCCGCGTCAGGGAGGATGCCTGCCGCTTTTCCAGCGTGAAGATATCCGCCGGACTTGCGATCCGTAAGGACGGGTCCGTCTGCTCGAAGAAGAACTCGACCTGCTTGTCGCCCAGACCCTCGATGTCCAGCGCGTTGCGCGATACGAAATGGCGCAGGCGTTCCACCGCCTGTGCGGGGCAGATCAGGCCGCCCGTGCAGCGCGTCACCACCTCGCCGTCCTCGCGTACGGCATGGCTGCCGCAGGCCGGACAGGTCGTGGGGAAGGCAAAAGGCTCGGCATCGGCAGGCCGCCGCTCGGCGACGATGTCCAGCACCTGGGGGATCACGTCGCCCGCCCGCTGGACGATGACCGTATCGCCGACACGAATGTCGCGGCCCTCGCGCAGGATGGCCCCGCCCTGCCCGATGCCCTTGATGTAATCTTCGTTGTGGAGCGTGGCATTGGACACGACGACGCCGCCCACCGTGACCGGGTCCAGCTTGGCGACGGGCGTGAGCGCGCCCGTCCGGCCGACCTGGATTTCGATGGCGCGCAGCACTGTCATGGCCTTTTCGGCTGCGAACTTGTGGGCGATGGCCCAGCGTGGGAAGCGAGAGACGAAGCCGAGCCGCTTCTGCAAGGCAAGCGAGTCGACCTTGTAGACCACGCCGTCGATATCGTAGCCGAGCTCGGCCCGGATCAGTTCGATATGGTGGTAATGCCCGATCAGGCCCTCGATCGTGTCGAAGCGCCGCATCAGGTCGTTGACCGGAAATCCGAACCGGCCGATCGCCTCCACCACCTCCGACTGCGTTTGCCCCGGAACGGCGCTCGCCTCTCCCCAGGCATAGGCAAAGAAGCGTAAGGGGCGCGCCCGTGTGACGGCGGGATCGAGCTGGCGGAGCGACCCGGCCGCCGCATTGCGCGGATTGGCGAACAGAGGCAATCCCGCCTCCGTCCTGCCGGCATTCAGCGCGGCAAAGTCGGCATGGCTCATATAGACCTCGCCCCGGACCTCGAAGATGTCCGGAGCATCGCCCGTCAACGCGTGCGGTATGTCGTCCACCACGCGGGCATTGGCGGTGACGTCCTCTCCCACGCTGCCGTCGCCACGCGTCGCAGCGCTGACGAGCTTGCCCTTTTCGTAGCGTAAGGAGAGCGAAAGACCGTCGATCTTCGGCTCGGCCGTGATGGCGAGCGGCGCGTCGTCCGACAGTTTCAGGAAGCGCCGCACGCGCCTGGCAAAGTCCGCCACGTCCTCGTCGGAGAAGGCGTTGTCGAGCGACAGCATCGGCACCGAATGGGTGATCTTGCCGAACTTTTCCGACACGCCGGCACCGACGGTCTGCGAGGGCGTATCGGCGCGCTGCAGTTCCGGGAAACGGGCCTCGATGGCCAGGTTGCGTTGGCGCAGCGCGTCATAGGCGGCATCGTCGATTTCGGGCGCGTCGTTCTGGTAGTAGAGGTTGTCGTGGTGGGCGATTTCGCCGGCGAGCGCCGCCAGTTCCTCGGCGGCGTCCTCGAGCGTCAACGCGTCGACTGGCTTCTCCCGCAACATGGATCGGATCAGCTCCCCTGGCCCATCAATTGCACCGCCGCGGCGCGGGCAGCCTCGGTGATGTGCTCGCCGGCCAGCATCCGGGCAATTTCCTCGCGCCGGGCGGCCGTGTCCATCTGCGCGACACGCGTGGAGACGCGCTCCTCGCCGGATTTGGATATCAGAAGGTGCGTATCGGCACGCGCGGCGACCTGCGGCGCATGCGTGACCGACAGGACCTGCACATTGGCCGACAAGCGCGCCAGACGGCGCCCGATCGCATCGGCCACGGCACCGCCCACGCCGGTGTCGATCTCGTCGAAGACGAGCGTCGGCGCCGAACCGCGATCGGCCAGCGCAACCTTGAGCGCCAGGAGAAATCGCGACAACTCACCGCCCGACGCCACCTTCATCATCGGGCCCGCGCGGGTGCCGGGATTGGTCTGCACCCAGAACTCGACCGTGTCGAACCCGGCCGCGCTCGGCGCATCTTCGTGCGTGTCCTGGCGTATGATGAAGCGGGCGCGCTCCAGCTTGAGATCGGGCAGCTCGGCCATTACGGCCGCTTCGAGCTGCCCCGCTGCCGCCTGGCGCCGGGCCGACAAAGCGCGGGCGGCGGTGACGAAGGCTTCCCGCGTTTCATTTGCGGCCCCTTCGAGCTGCGCCACGCGTTCCTCTCCGGCGTCGATCTCCGCCAGTTCCCCGGCCATGCGGGCCGCCAGCGCCGGCAGATCGTCGACCAGCACATTGTGCTTTCGACCGGCCGCGCGCAGCGCAAAGAGGCGCTCTTCGGTAGATTCCAGGGCGCGGGGGTCGAATTCGATCCGCGCCAGCGCCTGTTCAAGGCCGACCTGCGCATCGGACAGCGCGTCCAGCGCCTCGCCCAGGCGCTCCAGCACGCCATCGAGCAAGCCGGGGATCTCCTCGCGGCGGCGGTCCAGCCGGCGCAACAGGCTGGCGAGCCCCGGCACGGGGGAGCCGGGGCCGGACAGTTCCTCATTGGCTTCGTTCACATCGCCCGCGATCTTTTCCGATCGCATCATGGTCTGGCGCCGCGCGGCCAGCTCCTCTTCCTCGCCCGGCTGCGGCGCCAGGATGGTGAGTTCATCCACCACCGCGCGCAGATATTCGCCTTCGCGGGCGGCGGCCTCGATGCGCTCCCGCTGCTGGCGCAGCGCGGCCTCGGCGGCGCGCCAGGTGGTATAGGCGGCTTCCACCTTCGCGGCCTGCGCGGTCAGGCCGCCAAAGGCATCGAGCAGCGTGCGGTGGGCGGCGGCGTCGACAAGCGCCCGGTCGTCATGCTGGCCATGGATTTCGACGAGCGTTTCGCCGAAGGCCCGCATCAGCGCCACGCTGGAAGGCCTGTCATTGACGAAGACCCGCGTGCGCCCGTCCGCGCCCTGGACCCGCCGCAGGATGACGTCGCCATCATCGTCCAGCCCGTTGTCACGCAGGAGCTGGCGTGCGGCGTGCGCGCCCGGAACGTCGAACACGGCCGTTACCTCGCCCTGGGTGGCGCCATGGCGCACCAGCGAGCCGTCGCCGCGCCCTCCGAGGGCGAGCGACAGGGCATCCAGGAGGATCGACTTGCCGGCGCCGGTCTCGCCCGTCAGGACGGACAGACCGGCGCCGAGCGTCAGATCCAGCTTTTCGATGAGTACGATGTCGCGGATGGCCAGATGTACGAGCATGGGTCAGACCCGGCTCCTGGCGGCGTCAGCCCTGAGGAGCCGCGCCGCCGCCGGCCAGGCGCCGCGTGGCATTGCCGAACCAGGAGCCCTGGTTGGCGGCCTGCGGCTCGAGCCCTTCGCGCTGCAGGAGCGCATAGGCATTCTTGTACCACTCCGATTCGGGGAAGTTCTGGCCGAGCACCGATGCCGCGGCCTGTGCCTCCGGGCGGATGCCCATGGCCAAATTCGCCTCGACCAGGCGGTAGAGCGCTTCCTCGACATGGCGGGTCTGGCCGAACGTATCGACCACGGTCTTGAAGCGGTTCACCGCGCCGATGTAGTTGCGCCGCTCCAGGTAGTAGCGGCCGACCTGCATTTCCTTGCCGGCGAGCTGGTCGCGCGCTTCGCGCAGCTTGACGCGGGCATCGGGGGCATATTCGGAATCGGGGTAGCGATCGACGACCTCCTGCATGGCGGCGGCGGCGCGGATCGTGTCGGTCTGGTCGCGGGTGACTTCCGGGATCTGCCGGTAATAGGACAGGCCGATGATATACTGCGCGTAGGCTGCCTCGTCCGAGCCGGGATACAATGACAGGTAACGCCGTGCGGAGGAGACGGCCTCGTCGTAATCGCCATTGCGGTAGGAGGTGAAGGCGCGCATCACGAGCGCCTTGCGCGCCCATTCCGAATAGGGGTGCTGCCGGTCGATCGCTTCGAACTTGGCGGCGGCTTCGCCCAGGCGGCCGGCTTCCAGATTGGCCAGGCCCTGATTGTACAGGACATCGGCCGGCTCGGTCTGCGATGCCAGGGCGAGCGCATCGATATCGGTGTCCTTGCCGGACATGCAGCCGGACAGTCCGACCACGGAACCCGCGAGCAAGACCGCAGCCAGCGACCGCGTGACGGCGAACCGGCCATGATTGGGCAAGAACTGGCGCATAGAAACGTTTCCCCTGCTGCATTCCGGCGGCGGATGATCCGCCAACGCCCTTCTACTTGTCAGGACGGCAGCCGACAATGTTTCAAGGCCTTTCCAACGCGCCTTTTTTGAGGCGGACCGGCGGCACCGCGATCCGTGCGCCTAAAGCTTCTGCGCTTCGTAGGCCGGCGCGGCAACGGCGACGGCCGGCTCCGGGCGCGCCCGCGTGCCCGTCCGCATCGGCAGCTCGACGATCTCGTAGGCCGTGGGATCGGACAGGAGGGCCTGCAAGGCCATGGCGTTCAGCCGATGCCCGCCGCGATAGGAATGGTAGCAACCCAGGATACGCGCGCCAGCCAGCGCCTGATCGCCGATCGCGTCGAGCGTCTTGTGGCGCACGAACTCGTCCTTGTAGCGCAGGCCACCTGGATTGATGATGCGGTCGTCATCGCCGATCACCACCGAATTCTCGAGCGAGGAGCCGAGCGCATGGCCGGAGGCCCAGAGCCGCTCGACATCCTTCATGAAGCCGAAGGTGCGCGCACGGGAAATCTCGTCGCGGAACATGGCAGGGGTCAGGTCGCCCGCAAAGCTCTGCCGGCCGATTGCGCCGGAGGCAAAATCGATCTCGATCTCGAAGCGCGTTCCGTCGTGCGGGCGATACTCCCCGAAGGCTCCACCCATCTCCACCCGGATCGGGCGCAGAACACGGACATAGCGGCGCGCGACGCGCTGCTGCACGATTCCCGCCTCTTCCATGGCCTGGACGAAGGCATGCGAACAGCCATCCATGATCGGGATTTCGCCGCCATCCATTTCGATGACGACATTGTCGACATCCATGGCGTAGAGCGCGGCCATCAGGTGCTCGATCGTGGCGACATGCGGTCCGCCCGGCTCGCCGACCACGGTGGCGAGATCGGTGGAGGAAACATTGGCCGATACGGCGGCGATCTCACGGACGCGTCCGGACGGCCCCGCCAGGTGGAAGACCACGCCGGTCCCGGCGTCGGCGGGATGCAGCGTCATCTCGACCGCTTCGCCGCTGTGAACGCCGACCCCACGAAAGCCGATGCTGGCTCCGATCGTTTGCTGCTGCCTGGCCACACTCAAATCCTTGATCACACCCGCGGGTTGTCCACTGCCATGCCATGCGCTGCAAGAAGCATGTCGGGCGGAGCCCGGGCGCCGCTCCACGCATAAAGGCGGAGCGAAACCATCACGTTGCCGGGAAACTAGGATTTGAGGCCCTTAGGGCCAAATCACGCTTCTTTTCCCCATGTTACCGGGCACAAGCTTAACCGGGGGTAAAAGCGTTACTTTGCAATACCTTAAGTAGAACGGGCCCGCCTCGTGAGAGGCGGACCCGGTCAAAGCTTGCGACGATTTTGTGAAGTCGCGAACCGCTTAGCTGGACTGGCGGCGCAGGAAAGCGGGGATTTCGAGCTGCTCGTCGTCGGATTGGGGCCGAACCTGGCTCACCGGACGGGCCGCCGAGTCAGCCGCCACGCGGCGCGGCGCGTAGGGGTTGTGCTCCGGCTGCGCACGGCGCTCGGCATAGGCTTCCGGCTCTTCCTCGCGGCGCGACAGGCCGCTGGTCAGCTTGCGGATCAGTCCGAGCGCACCGCGCTCTTCGACCGGCTCGTGCTCGACACCGCCGCGGCGCTCCATCTCCGACTGCACCATCGGCGGAAACTCGTCGACGCGGGGCATGCGGGTCTGCTGCGGGGCATGTGCACGCTGCGGGGTCGGCGCGGCGACCTGCGACAATTCCTGCTCCAGCGCATTGGTGAAATCGTCCTCCAGCTCGAGCGGCGCAGCGGCGGCCGGCGCCGGTGCACCCTGATGGAAGGACGGAATCTCATGAGCGGGACGCGGAGCCGGAGCAGCGGGAGCAGCGGCGGCCGGACGGGCCACGGCCGGCGTCTGCTTGACGTGCGGCTCGCGGTCGAAGGCCTCGGCGGCTGTCTTGTCGATGCCGGTGGCCACGACCGACACGCGGATCACGCCTTCCAGGTTCTCGTCGAAGGTGGCGCCCAGGATGATGTTGGCGTCCTGGTCGACTTCTTCGCGGATGCGGGTCGCGGCTTCGTCGACCTCGAACAGCGTCAGGTCACGACCGCCGGTGATGGAGATGAGCAGGCCCTTGGCGCCCTTCATCGAGGTTTCGTCCAGCAGCGGGTTGGCGATGGCGGCTTCCGCCGCGGCCATGGCACGGCCTTCGCCGGAGGCTTCGCCGGTGCCCATCATGGCCTTGCCCATTTCGCGCATCACGGAGCGAACGTCCGCGAAGTCGAGGTTGATGAGGCCTTCCTTGACCATCAGGTCGGTGATGCAGGCGACGCCGGAATAGAGGACCTGGTCCGCCATGCCGAAGGCATCGGCGAAGGTGGTCTTGTCGTTGGCGATGCGGAACAGGTTCTGGTTCGGAATGACGATGAGCGTATCGACGTTCTTCTGCAGTTCCTCGATGCCCTGTTCGGCGATGCGCAGGCGGCGCTGGCCTTCGAAGTGGAAGGGCTTGGTCACGACGCCGACCGTCAGGATGCCCTTTTCACGCGCGGCGCGGGCAACCACCGGGGCCGCTCCCGTGCCGGTGCCGCCGCCCATGCCGGCGGTGACGAAGCACATATGCGAGCCGAGGAGATGGTCGCAGATTTCGTCCAGTGATTCCTCGGCGGCGGCGCGGCCGACTTCCGGCTGCGAGCCGGCGCCTAGACCCTCGGTCACGGCGACGCCCATCTGGATGACACGCTCCGCGCGGGAGGACCGCAGAGCCTGCGCATCGGTGTTGGCGATGACGAACTCGACGCCTTCCAGGCCGGCATTGATCATGTTGTTGACGGCGTTGCAGCCACCGCCGCCGACACCGAACACCGTGATGCGGGGCTTGAGTTCCGTGATATCCGGCTTCTGCAGGTTGATGCTCATATCCAGTTTCCCTTTTCGCAGTTGGCCGCCTCGGCGCGCCGGCCCAAATTCGTTGCTAAAGTCTGCCAGTGCGTGTGAAGGCACCGTATCCCGCAAGGCCCGCCTGAAACTTGCGGCCCCTGCTTCAAATCATCAAAAACTTCGCCGCAGCCATGAGCCGATGCGCCCGACGCGCGTCGTCTCGTCGAAGGCGAAATCGAGGGGCGAATTCTCGGCCACATATTCCTGCCAGGCGATCTGCGGGTAGATCAGAAGCCCGACGGAGGTGGAGAAGATCGGGCTCTTGTTGGTGGTCGACAGGCCGGCGACACCGACCGGCCGCCCCAGGCGCACATTGCGCTGGAGGATGTCATGCGCCGCGCCGGCCATGCCCGAAAGCTGGCTGGCCCCGCCGGTCAGAACGACGCGCTTGCCGATCACGTGGCCGAGCCCGGAATTGGCCAGCCGGTCGCGGATCAGCTCCAGCGTTTCCTCGACACGCGGCCGCACGATGCGGGCGATGAGCGAGCGCGAGACGTGGATCTCGCCCTCTCCGTCATCGTCGCTGAGGGGCTCGACCGTCACCGGCTCGCCGTCTTCCATCAACTCGGTCAGCGCGTTGCCGTGCATGACCTTGAGGCGCTCGGCCTGTTCGGGGCGGATGGACAGGCCGCGGGCCAAATCCATGGTGATGTGCTGCCCACCCATGGCGACCGCATCCGCATAGGCGAAATGGCCGTTCTGGAAGATCGAGATCGTCGTCGTGCCGGCGCCCATGTCGATGCAGGCCGAGCCCATCTTGGCCTCGTCCTCCACCAGGGTCGCCAGGCCCGATGCATAGGGCGCGGCGACGAAGGCCTCGACCACCAGATGCGCGCGGTTGATCGCCGCTTCGAGGTTGCGCAGCGGGGTTTCCTCCGCCGTCAACACATGCAGTTCGGCGCCCAGCACTTCCCCGACCATGCCGAGCGGATCGTCCAGCCCGGCCTCTCCGTCGAGCGCCATGTCGAAGGGCACCGAATGCAAGGCGACGCGGCCCGGCGCCATCTGGGTGCGGGCGGCCTGGTTCAGGACGCGGCGCAGATCGGACGGCCCCACCTCGTTGCCCGCAATGGTCAGCTCCGCCTTGCCGCGCAGGCTCTTCAGCCGGCCGGCGGTGACCGAGACGATGAGGCTCTCGATGGTCAGCCCGGCCTGCCGTTCGGCCGCGTCGACGCAGGCGCGGATCGACTGTTCGGCAGCCGAGATATCCACCACCACGCCGGACTTGATGCCCCGCGAGCGCTGGTGGCCGATGCCGATGACTTCCGCCACATGCGTCCGGTTCGGCAGGACTTCGCTTTCCGGCCGGGGCTTCAGCCGGGCGATCAGGCACGTGACCTTCGACGATCCGACATCGAGGATGGAGAAGAGATGCGTGCGCCGCTGCGACAGTTTCTCAATGCGCGGCAGGGCATCTTTCCTGCCCAGGAAAAGGCTCATGCCGGATTCCCCCTCTTGGCCTGCTTGGCAAGCTTTTCGCGTTCCGCCAGCATCGCATCGCGCCGGGCCTTGGCCTCGGGCGTCAGCTTGACGGTGACCCTGTCGGTCAGGCGCATGTCCACGGCGGCGATGTCGCGCGACAGAAGACCGTAGCTGCGGTCCATGCGCACCACTTCGGCCGCCGCCTCGATGGCGTCTTCCTCGGGCAGGCGCACCGTCACGCCATTGTCGAGCCGCAGGTCCCAGCGGCGCGAGCCAACGCGCACATAGGCACGCACCCGCGGCTTGAGCTCCGGCACGAGTTCAATATTGTCCAGGAACGCCGCAGCCGTGGTATCAGCGCCCTCACCCACCACCAGCGGCAGTTCGGTGAAGCGCGTCGTCGCAAAGGGCACGATCGCCACGCCGTTGCGGTCGATGATGGTCAGGTCCTGTCCACGCTGCCAGATGGCGAAGGGCTGCTTCTCGGTCACCTCCACGAGGAGTTGGCCGGGATAGACCTTCGTCACGCTGGCCGAGGCGATCCAGGGCATGGCTTCCAGCGCCATGCGCGCCGCATCGACATCCAGCCCCGGCAGGGTCTGCGCGCCGACGCCGTAGATGGTCTGCAGAATATCGATCTGCGATGTTTCCGACGCGCCGGTCACATCCACCTGCTCGATGGCGAAGCCGACCGGTTCGGCCAAAGCATCGATGACCTGCGTCGTGTGGCCGCCGCTCGACATGCCGTAGAGCGCCGAAGAGCCCAGCACCAGCGTGGCCAGAACCGAAAAGCGCGGCAGCGGCAGCGCCTGGCAGACGCGCGCATAACCGGCCAACCGGCGCATGGCGATCTGCGTGCGCATGGCGAGGCGGCCGGTCGGCCGCATGTCGGAATGGTCGGCCCGGCCGATTCCCCTTACCGGCGGCATGATGCGTCCCTCACCATCCAGTCGAGCAGCTTGCCAAAGGGCAGTCCGCCGGCAGCCGCGATATCGGGCACGAGAGAGGTGGAGGTCATGCCGGGCTGGGTATTGATCTCCAGCCAGACGACGCCGTCGCTGCCGGCCGAAGGATCGTAGCGGAAGTCCGAGCGCGAGACGCCCCGGCACCCGATGGCGCGATGCGCCGCCAGCGACCAGTCCTGGACCCGCGCCGTCACCTCTGCATCCAGCTCGGCCGGAATGATGTGGGACGAGCCGCCGGGCGCGTATTTGGCATCGTAGTCGTAGAAGGCATGGTCGTTGGACACGATCTCGCAGACGCCGAGGACTTCATCGCCCATCACGGCGCAGGTCAGTTCCCGGCCGGGCACGAAGCGCTCCACAAGGACCATGTCACCGAAGCCCCATGCCGGGTCGGAAAGCTGCTGCGGAGGGTGCTCCTGCCCGTCCCGCACGATCACCACGCCGAAGCTCGACCCTTCGCAGATGGGCTTGACCACATAGGGCGGCTGCATGACGTGCCGGCGGGCGATCTCCAGCCGGTCCACCAGGAGCTGCTCGGCAACGCCGACGCCCGCCGCCACGGCAACCGTCTTGGCCTTGACCTTGTTCATCGCCAGGGCCGAGGCCAGCACGCCCGAATGCGTGTAGGGAATTTCCAGAAACTCCAGAATGCCCTGGATGGTGCCGTCTTCTCCGAAGGGGCCATGCAGGGCATTGAAGGCGACGTCGGGCTTCAGTTCCGACAGGACCGAGGCGATATCGCGGCCCACGTCGACACGCGTGACGCGATAGCCTTCCGCCTCCAGCGCATCGGCACAGGCATTGCCGGAGGAAAGGCTCACCGGCCTTTCGCTCGACATCCCGCCCATCAGGACCGCCACATGCCGCTGCATCGAAACCGAACTCCTTCACCAAAGGTTACAGAGCCCATTCATGCTGTGCGGATGGTTAAGCGCTGGTTAACCGAGTGTGGCGAAGCTAAGAAAATCGTAAGGTCATATGCGGGCCCGCCGTCAACGCGGAGGTTGGAACGGGGCCACGTCCCGCCCGTCCAACGGCAGGCCGATCCTTTGGATCTCCCATTCCAGAACGATGCCCGACGCCTCGTAGACGCGGCGGCGCACCGTCTCTCCCAGCAGCTCCAGGTCATGGGCCGATGCCGCGCCGCGATTGATCATGAAGTTGCAATGCATCTGAGACATCTGCGCATCGCCGATGCTGAGGCCCCGGCAGCCGGCCTTGTCGACCTCTGCCCAGGCGGAGGTACCAGGCGGGTTCTTGAAGGTCGATCCGCCCGTCTTCTCGCGCACGGGCTGCGCCGCTTCGCGGTGGGCCTGCACATCGTCCATGGCCTGGCGGATCGTCTCCGGCGCGGTCTGTGGCCCGCTAAAGAGCGCAGAGGTGAAGATAAGCCCCGCATCGGCATCGCAATGGCGGTAGCGAAAGGCCATGTCGGCGGCGGTCAGATCGACCAGCCGTCCCCGGCGGTCGATCGCCCGGGCAGAAATGAACCGCTCGGCGGTCTCGACCCCGTTCGCCCCGGCATTCATGCGCAGGGCGCCGCCGATCGATCCCGGTATGCCGTGCAGGAAGTGGAAACCGCCAAGGCCAAGTTCCAGCGCCACGGCGGCGACCCGCTTGTCCGAGGCGCCGGCCCCGGCACGCAGGAGCCCCGGGCCCTCCGGCGCGACGGTGCCGAAGCCCTTGGGCGGCAGCCGGATGACGATGCCGGGGATTCCGCCATCGCGCACCATCAGGTTGGAGCCGATCCCCACCACCGTTACGGCGATCTCGTCCGGAACGGCAGCCAGGAATGCGGCGAGGTCCTCTTCATCCGCGGGCTGGAACAGGAGTTCGGCCGGGCCACCGGTGCGGAACCAGGTTACCTTGTCCATCGGCGCATCGGCGGACAGCTTGCCGCGCAGCGGCGGCAGGTCCAGGGCCGTCAAAAGCCGTGCGCCGTCCATCATGCCCGTTCCGCGGCCAGGGCTTCCAGTTCTTTGGGGAGCGCATAGGCCCATTGCGTCACGGAGCCGGCGCCAAGGCACACGACCATGTCACCCGGCGCGGCGATGGAGGCGATGAGCGGCGCCAGTTCGGCCGGGCCGCCGATCAGGCGCGCATCGCGGTGGCCGCCGAGCTTGAGCGTATCGACCAGCGTTTCGGAGTTGATGCCGGGAATGGGGTCTTCCCCCGCCGCGTAAACGGGCGCGAGCACCACCGTATCGGCATCGTTGAAACAGGCCGCGAAATCGTTGAACAGGCTCTGCAACCGCGTGAAGCGGTGCGGCTGGACGACGGCGATCACCCGGCCCGTCGCCGCCGATCGGGCGGCCGATAGGACGGCGCGGATCTCGACCGGGTGGTGGCCGTAATCGTCGAAGATCTCGATCCCGTTGACGGTGCCCGTATGGGTGAAGCGCCGCTTGACCCCGCCGAAGGCGCCCAGCCCCTTGCGGATATCGGCCTGCGTCATCCCCAGCTGATGCGCCGTGGCAATGGCCGCCGTGGCGTTGGAGATGTTGTGGCGGCCCGGCATGGGAAGCACCAGGTCGCGCATCGTCTCCGATGCGTCGGTGATACGATCGCGCAGTTCCACGTCGAAGGTGGACTTGCCACCCACGGAACGCACGTTGAAGAAGCGCGCATCGGCCTGCGGGTTTTCACCATAGGTGATCACACGCCGATCCTCGATCTGCGCGACGAGCTTCTGCACCTCCGGATGGTCCAGGCACATGACGGCGAAGCCGTAGAAGGGCACGTTCTCGACAAAGGCCCGGAACGCTTCACGCACCTTGTCGAAGCTGCCGTAATGGTCGAGATGCTCGGGATCGATATTGGTGACGACCGCCACATCGGCCGGCAGCTTGAGGAAGGTTCCGTCGGACTCGTCCGCCTCCACCACCATCCAGTCGCCCGCGCCCATGCGCGCATTGGTGCCGTAGGCGTTGATGATGCCGCCATTGACGACGGTCGGGTCCATGCCGCCGGCATCGAGCAGCGTCGCCACCATGGAGGTGGTCGTCGTCTTGCCGTGCGTGCCGCCGATGGCGATGGCCTGGCGGAAACGCATCAGCTCGGCCAGCATTTCGGCGCGCCGCACGATGGGCAGGAGCCGGCCCCGCGCCGCGGCGAGTTCGGGGTTGTCCCGGCGGATCGCCGTCGACACCACGACCACTTCGGCCTGGCCGAGATTGGCCGCATCATGGCCGATATGCACCGTCACGCCCTTGTCGCGCAGCCGTTGGACATTGGCGTTCTCGCTCTGGTCAGAGCCCTGGACCGTGTAGCCGAGGGTGACCAGCACCTCGGCGATGCCGCTCATGCCGATGCCGCCGATTCCGATGAAGTGAACCGGTCCGATATTGCGCGGCATCTTCATGAGGCATGTCCTTTCATTCCGTCGATCTTCAACGGCTGGTTCTGCGCGAGGGCATAGCCTCAACGAGGTCTGCCAGCAATGCCGCAGCATCGGGAATGCCGGTGGCCTGCGCCGCGGCCGCCATGCGGGCCGCGTCCTGCGGATCGGACGCGATAGCGCCGATCATGCCGGCCAGCCGCTCGGGCGACAGATCGGCCTGGCGGGCGACGATGGTTCCGCCCTGGCGCTCCAGCCGCGCCGCATTGGCGGCCTGGTCGTGATCCAGCGCATAGGGATAGGGCACCAGGATGGACGGCCGGCCGATGACGGCCAGCTCCGAGACGGTGGACGCGCCGGAACGGCTGATTACGAGATGCGCACGGCCGATCCGCTCCGCCATGTCGCCGAAGAAGGGCGATACCTCGGCCGGAATGCCCATGGCGGCATAGGCCTCGCGCACGGCGGTCTCGTCGTCCGTGCGGGCCTGCTGGGTCACGACAAGGCGCTGCCGGAGCGCCTCCGGCAGTTGCCCTATGGCAGCCGGCAGGGCCTGCGAAAAGAAGGATGCGCCCTGGCTGCCGCCGAACACCACCAGATGGAAGGGATCGCCGGGCCCGCTCGGTGCATAGGGCGCCTGCGCGGCGGACAGGACGGCCGGCCGCACGGGATTGCCTGTCACGACGATCTTGGCGGCGAGTTCGGCCGGCGCGCTATCCAGCGGAATGCCGGCCGCGATGGTCCTGACGCGCTTGGCGAGGAACCGGTTGGCGCGGCCCATGACGGCGTTCTGTTCATGGATCATCGACGGCCAGCCGGCCTGCGTGGCGGCCAGGACCGGCGGCACGGAAGGGTAGCCGCCGAAGCCGATCGTCACATCGGGCTTGAGCGCCCGCAGAAGCGCGCTGGCCGTGCGCAGGCCCGTCCACAGCTTGACGAGCGTGCGCAGGACAGCAACCGGATTGCGCGAGCCGAAGGTGGCCGACGGCACGACATGGACCTCCGCCGCCGGGAAACGGCCGGCGAAGCGGTTGGCCCGCGCGTCCGTCGCCAGATGCACCGTATGGCCCCGGCGGGTCAGCTCGTGCGCCAGCGCTTCGGCCGGAAAGAGATGCCCGCCCGTGCCGCCGGCCGCGATGAGTACAGTCTTCGCCATGCCCCCGCCTGTTCCTTCAGCGCGCATCGAGCGCGGTGTTGAGCGCGAGCGTGCGCGTCATGAGCCGGTCGGTCTGGGACGAGTTCTCGGCCCGCTTGCGCGTCAGCGCCAGGACGAAACCTGCCGAGATCGCGACGGCCAGCATGGACGACCCGCCATAGGAGATGAAGGGCAGCGTCATGCCCTTGGCCGGCATGAGCTGCAGGTTCACCGCCATGTTGATGATGGATTGCATGCCGAACATCATGACGAGGCCGGAAATGGCAAGCCGCGTGAAGGCATCGCGCTGCTGGAAGGCGACCTGCAGCCCGCGCACGACCACGAAGCAGAACACCGCCGCGAGCAGCATGCAGGTGACGATGCCGAACTCCTCGGCAATGACCGAGAAGGCGAAGTCGGTGTGGCTGTCCGGCAGGATGCGCTTGACGGTGCCCTCGCCCGGCCCCTGCCCGAACCAGCCGCCACGCATGATCGCCTCGCGCGCCGTATCGGTCTGGAACGTATCGCCCTCTCCGGTCAGGAAGCGGTCGATGCGGCTCGCCACGTGGCTGAAGGTCAGGTAGGCGCCGAAGAAGCCGACGCCGGCCACCGAGCCGAGCGCCACGATCCACAGCCAGGGCATGCCGGCCATGAAGAACAGGCCGCCCCAGGCGCCGGCCGTCAGGATCGTCTGGCCAAGGTCTGGCTGGGCCACGAGCAGCGCCGCCACCACGATCAGAAGGATCAGCGAAAGCAGATTGCCGGGCACGTCGGGCCGGCGCGCCCGCTCGGCGAAGAGCCAGGCGCAGACCACGACGAAGGCCGGCTTCATGAATTCGGACGGCTGCACGCCGAAGGGGCCGAAATACATCCAGCGGCGGGCGCCCTTGACCTCCATGCCGAAGAAGAGCGCCAGGACCATGGTCACCAGCGCCATGACGAGCATGATCAGCGACATGCGGCGGATGCCATGCGGCGTGAGCAGCGAGGTGGCGAGCATGGCCGCGATGGAGGGAATCAGGAAGACGGCATGCCGCTTGACGAAGTGGAACGGCTCCAGCCCGATGCGCTCGGCCACGGGCGGGCTGGCCGCGAAGGACAGCATCATGCCCCCCAGCATCAGGATGAGGAAGGCAGCGAGCAACCAGCGGTCGATCGACCACCACCAGTCGGCGATCAGCCCCTTCTTTGCGCGGCTCACGGCCATGGCCTTACCCTTTCGGAACGGGTTTGAACCCGGGCAAGGCGGCGACCGCATCGCGGAAGGCCGCCCCCCTTACCTCGAAATTGCGGAACTGATCGAAACTCGCACAGGCGGGAGACAGGAGGACGACCTCCTCCCCACCGGTGCCAGACGCATCGCGGGCCGCGCTTTGCACGGCCTGATCCAATGTACCGGAGATTTCGTAAGGAATTCGTTTACCAAGAGTCGCCGCGAAAGCGGGCGCGGCCTCACCGATCAGATAGGCCTTGGCAATACGGTCGAAGAGCGGCTGCAGCGGTTCGATGCCGCCTGCCTTCGGCAGGCCGCCGGCGATCCAGTGGATCCTGTCGAAGCTTGCCAGCCCCGGTGCTGCCGCATCCGCATTGGTCGCCTTGGAATCGTTGATGAACAGGACCTCGCCCATATGGCCCACCTGTTCCATGCGGTGCGCCAGGCCCGGAAAGCTTTCGAGGCCGGACTGGATGTCATCGTCCGACATGCCGGCTGCCGACAGGGCGGCGATGGCGGCCGCCGCATTCTGGCCGTTGTGCCGGCCGCGCAGCGAGCCGATCCCGGCAATGCGGAACCGGCCGGACAGAAGGCCGCCCTCCCGCCGCAGAACATCCGTGCCGTCGAAGCAGAAATCGGCGCCCGGCTGCACCGTATGGGATATGCGCAGGACATGACGCCCCGCCGCCTTAAGCCGGTCGGCGATGGCCGCGCTGGCCGGATCGTCCATGCCGATCACGGCGGTCTCCGCCCCGGCGACCAGACGCTCCTTGACGGCCGCGTAGTGCTCCATCGTCCCGTGCCGGTCCAGATGATCGGGCGACAGGTTCAGGAGAAGACCCACCGAGGGGGCGAGTCCGGGTGCCAGATCGATCTGGTAGGAGGAGCATTCCACCACGTGGAAGCGGTCGTCATGCGGGGGCTCCAGCGACAGGACCGGAACACCGATATTGCCACCGAGCTGCGTATCGCGCCCGCTCGCCGCCAGGCAATGTGCGATCAGCGCCGTCGTCGTCGACTTGCCGTTGGTGCCGGTGATGGCGATGAAGGGTGCGTGTGGCGCGCGGCGCGCCCGCTCGCGGCAGAAGATCTCGATATCGCCGATCACCGGCACATTGTCTGCCTGTGCCCGTTCCACCGTCCAGTGCGGATGCGGATGGGTCAGCGGAACGCCGGGCGCCAGGACCAGGGCCGAAAGGCCGGACCAGTCGAGCGCTTTCAGATCGCCCGTGGCGATCCCCTCGCCCGCCGCAGCCTCGACGGCGGAGGGGTTGTCGTCATAGGCGGTCAGGACGGCGCCGCCGGCCTGCAGCGCGCGTGCAGTGGCAAGGCCGGATCCGCCCAGACCGAACAGGGCCACCCGCAGACCGTGAAAGGAGGACGCCGCGATCATGGGCTTACCGCAGCTTCAGGGTGGACAGGCCGATAAAGGCCAGAAGGAAGGCGATGATCCAGAAGCGCACGACGACCTGGCTTTCGGTCCAGCCCAGCTTCTCGAAATGATGGTGGATCGGCGCCATCAGGAAGACGCGCTTGCCCGTCAGCTTGAAGCTCGCGACCTGAATGATGACCGACAAGGCCTCGATCACGAAGAGCCCGCCGATGATCGCCAGCACCAGTTCGTGCTTGGTGGCCACGGCGACCGCGCCCGTCAGGCCGCCGAGGGCGAGCGAGCCGGTATCCCCCATGAAGATGGCGGCCGGTGGCGCGTTGAACCACAGGAAGCCGAGCCCGGCCCCGATGACCGCCCCGCACAGGACGGCGAGTTCGCCCGTTCCGAGGACGAAGTGGATCTGCAGATAATTCGCGAAATTGGCGTTGCCGGCCAGATAGGCGATGAGGCCTAAGGCCGCCGCTGCGATCATGATCGGCACGATGGCGAGCCCGTCGAGCCCGTCCGTCAGGTTGACTGCATTGCCGGCACCGACCATCACGAAGGCCGCGAAACCGACGTAGAAAATACCGATATCGAGCAGAAACTGCTTGAAGAAGGGCACGGGGATGGATGTCGCCAGCGGGTCCGTCCCGGCATAGACGATGATCCCGGAGGCAATGCCCGCAATCACGAACTCGAGCGTCAGCCGCGCCTTGCCCGAAAATCCCTTATGGCTCTGTTTGGTGACCTTCAGGTAGTCGTCGTAGAAGCCGATGGCGCCGAAGCCGACTGTCACCAGAAGCACGGCCCAGACATAAAGGTTGGACAGGTCCGCCCAGAGCAGCGTGGCCGCGATCACCCCCGACAGGATCATCAGCCCGCCCATGGTGGGCGTTCCGGCCTTCTTGAAATGCGTCTGCGGTCCGTCCGCTCGGATCGGCTGGCCGCGCCCCTGGCGTATGCGCAGATTGGCGATGATGTAGGGGCCGAACAGGAAGACGAAGATGAACGAGGTGATCATCGCCGAGCCGGTGCGGAAAGTAATGTAACGGAAGACGTTGAAGACCTGCGCCTCCGGCGTCAGGGCGGCAAGATAGGTCAGCACGGTTAGGCGTCTCCGCTGACGGTGGCGCCATGGGGCGCCGCCGGTCCATGGTTCGGGGATTGCTGCGGACCGACGAGTTCGTCCACCAGCCGCGACAGGCCGATGCCGTTCGAGGCCTTGAACATGACCACGTCGCCGGGGCGCACGGCATCGAGGATGGCCTTGCGCAAGGTGGCAAGGTCGGGCAGCCATTGCACCTCTGCCCGCCCGGCCAAGGCATCGAGCAGCGGGCGTGACTGAGGCCCGGTCAGGAAGACCGCCTCGACGCCGGCGGCGAGAAGCGGTTCGGCAAGCGCGGCGTGCAAAGCGGCGCTGTCTTCGCCCAGTTCCAGCATATCGCCCAGCACGGCGATGCGCCGGCCGCCGCGTGGCTCGGTTCCGCCCAGGACGGCGATGGCCGCGCGCATGGATGCCGGGTTGGCGTTGTAGCTTTCGTCGATGACGCGCAAGGTGCCGCCCTGCGGCAGGGATACATCGTGACGCGCGCCACGCCCCTTGCCGACGCGCCAGTCGGACAGGGCGTCGGCCGCCGTGGCAAGATCGGCCCCGACCAGATCGACCGCACCCAGTACCGCCAGAAGGTTCTGTGCCAGATGCCGGCCGGCGTTGAACAGGCGAATATCGACATTGGTCCCGTCGATGCGCGCTTCCATATTGGCGCTGTCGTCGAGCTTCTGGAAGCGGATCAGCCGGTAGTCGGCCATCCCCGCTTCGCCGAAATGAGCAATGCGCGTCACCCCGGCCTCCCGGGCGCGGTCGGCCAGATGCGGGGCGTAGGGATCGTCCGCGTTGAGGACCGCCGTACCGCCGGCGACGACCCCCTCGAAGATCTCGGCCTTGGCATCGGCGATCTCCTCGAGGTCGCGGAAATGGCCCAGATGCGCCGGTGCGATCAGGGTGACGATGGCGACATGCGGCTGCACCAGCCGCGTCAAGGGCCGGATCTCGCCCGGATGGTTCATGCCGATTTCGAAGACGGCGTAATCGGCCGTCTCCGGCAGGCGGGCGAGCGACAGCGGCACACCCCAGTGATTGTTGAAGGAAGCGGCCGATGCATGAACTTCGCCACAGGCCGAAAGTGCATGGCGCAGCGCTTCCTTGGTCGTGGTCTTGCCGACACTTCCGGTAACGGCCACGACCTTGGCGCGGCTGCGCATGCGCGCCACGGCGGCAAGGCGCTCCAGCGCCTTCAGGACATCGTCCACCACCAGGAGCGGCCGGGTCAGGCGTTGCAGCGCCGGCAGCTTGCGCTCCGATACGACCAGCAGGCCGGCGCCCGCCGCCGCCGCCGCGGTCAGGAAGTCATGCCCGTCGAAGCGGTCGCCCTTGATGGCGAAGAAGGCTTCGCCCGGCGCCACGCTGCGCGAATCGATCGACAGTCCGTTCACCGAAGGGGGCAGCGTTCCCACCGGCCGCCCGCCGGTCGCCGCCAGCAATGCCTCGCCGGTCCAGAGCGGTTCCGTCATCCATTCACCTCCGCAACGGCCTTGGCCACTTCCTCGTGGTCGCTGAAATGATGCGTCGTATCGCCCACGGTCTGGCCGATCTCGTGCCCCTTGCCGGCCACCACGACCGTATCCCCACGCTCCGCCATACCAACCGCCGTGCGGATCGCCTCGCGGCGGTCACCGATTTCGGTGGCGCCGGGCGCCGCCGCCATGATCTCGGCCCGGATGGAGGCAGGTACTTCGGAGCGCGGATTGTCATCGGTGACGATCACGACATCCGCAAGGCGGGTCGCGATCTCTCCCATGATGGGGCGCTTGAGGCGGTCCCTGTCGCCGCCGCAGCCGAAGACAACGATGACCCGCCCCGTCGTGAAGGGACGCACGGCCGCAAGGACGTTTTCCAAAGCCTCCGGCTTGTGAGCATAGTCCACGAAGACGGGCACGCCGTCGGCGCGCGTGCCGGCAAGGTCGAGGCGGCCCGATGCGCCCCGCAGATGTTCCAGCGCGCCGAGCGCGGCCTCCACCGGCGTTCCGGTGGCGATGGCGAGCCCCGCGGCAACCAGCGCGTTGGCCATCTGGAATTCGCCGGCGAGCGGCAGGACGATCCGGTAGAGCCGGCCATCCGCCTCGATCTCGGCATTCTGGCGGGCGCGCTCGTGCTCGAGGCGCTTGAGCCGCAGCATATCCCCGCTCCGCCCGACGCGTCGCACGTCGAGCCCCGCAGCGGTCGCGGCCGCCACCGCCTGGGCGGACCAGGCATCGTCGGAAAAGATCACGGCCGGGCGGCCGGGCGAAAGAAGCGTATCGAAGAGCCGCATCTTGGATGCGAAGTAATGTTCGACCGTCGGGTGGTAGTCCATGTGGTCGCGGCCGAGATTGCTGAAGCCGGCCGCCGCAAGGCGGACCCCGTCCAGCCGGCGCTGCGACAAGCCATGGCTGGAAGCCTCCATCGATGCATGGGTAACGCCTTCATCGGCGAGCTCGGCCATCAGACGCGCCAGGGCGACCGGATCGGGCGTTGTCAGGGTGCCGTAATCGTCCCGCGTCGGGCTGACCACGCCCGTCGTGCCGATGGACGCGGCCGGCAGGCCCGCCCGCGTCCAGATCTGCCGGGTAAAGGTGGCGATCGAGGTCTTGCCGCTGGTTCCCGTGACGGCCACCACCGTTTCGGGCTGGCGGCCATAAAAGCGTGCGGCCATCACGGCCAGCGCATGGCGGGGATCGTCCGCCCGCAGCACCGGAAGGGCGCCGTCGGCCGGTGCGTCCGCGCCCGCCAGCACGGCCACGGCCCCGCGCGCCCTGGCATCCTCGACGAAGCTTGCGCCGTCACGCCGGCTGCCCGACAGGGCGGCGAAGAGGAAGCCCGGCTGGACCACTCGCGAATCGGCCGTCAGGCCATCGACATCGAGGTCTTTCGCATGCGCGGGCATTTCGGCCAGCCCGCTGGCAAGATCTGCGAGTTTCATGTCTTAGTCCGTGTCGGCATCGCTGGTTGCTTTTTCACGGGGCCGACCCATCCTGCAAGGTCGGCGCCGCGTATTTCGCCAGGACCATACACTCAGTAACTCACCAGAAGCTGTTTTTTGTCCTTCGGCGTTTCCGGCTCGACGCCCAGGAAGCCGGCTGTCCGCGCGATGATGGCGCCGGCCGTCGGGGCCGCGTTCCAGGCCGCCGTGGCATGCGCCTCTCCGGCTGCGGGCTTGGGCGCGTCCAGCATGACGAGCACCACGTAGCGCGGATCGTGCATGGGGAAGGCCGCCAGATAGGAGGTGCTTTGCGCCTTGCCGGTCGCGGACGCACCGTCGGCCAGCGTTCCCGTCTGACCGCCGACGTCGAGCCCCTCGACCAGCGAAGCCTTGCCCGAGCCATGGGCGGCGTTGGTCGCAAAGAGGTAGCGCATGCGCGCCGAGGTTTCCGCGCTGACCACGCGGCGCTTCAGCACCTCTGCCGTGCGTTCGGAGCGCGGCAGGAAAGTCGGCGTTACCAGGTAGCCGCCATTCAACAGGGCGGCAGCGGCGGCGGCCGTCTGCAACGGTGTGGTCGCAATGCCCCGCCCGATCGAGGCCGTGAGCGAGGACAGTTCCGTCCACTGCGACGGCGCCCGCGGCGCGGCGAGTTCGGGCAGTTCGGTGCGCAGCTGCGTCGTCAGGCCGAGCTTGGCCAGGAAGGCGCCATGCCCGGCCGGCCCAACGGCCTTGGCCTCCTGCGCCGCACCGGCCGCGGAAGAATAGACGAAGATTTCGGGCACCGTCATGGCCCGGCTGCGGACCGCACTTGCGCCATGGCTTGCGGTGAGCATCATGTTGCCGAGGCTGACCGGCCCCTGCGCATCGAAGGCGTCGGACAGGTCCACCTTGCCGCTGTCGAGCGCCATGGCCGTGGTGAAGGTGGTGGCCGTGGTGCCCAGCTCCGTGGCCTCTGCCGTCATGCGATTGTACCGATCGGGCTGCCGCGCCTGGACCGGATGGTTGGGATCGTAGTCCGGCAGCGACGCCATGGCGACGACTTCGCCCGTCGTCGCATCGAGCACGATGCCGCCGGCTGCCGCCGCCTCGTAGCGCCGCATGGCACCGGCGAGTTCGTCCCGCAGCGCGTGCTGGACCCGAAGGTCCAGCGACAGGCGGATATCCTGCGGCGCGCTGCGGCCAACGGCCTGCGCATGGCCGATGGCGGCATCGACATATTGCTCCATGCCCGCCATGCCGCGATTGGTATCGTCCACATGGCCGACCACATGCGCCGCGGTGCTGCCGCCCGGATAGTAGCGGCTGCGGTCGGTATCCACCCCGACACCCTCGACGTTCAGTGCCAGGATGGCCTGCATCTGCGCCGGCGCCACGTTGCGCTTCAGCCAGATGAGGTCCCCGCCCTTCGACAATTGCGCCGCAAGCCTCGCCGGATCGACTTCCGGCAGGACGCTGGCGATGAGCTCCGCCGCGCGGGCCGGATCGCCGATCCGGGCCGGCTGCGCATAGAGCGATGCGGTGCGGATGTCGGTGGCCAGAAGCCGCCCGTTCCGATCCAGAAGCGTCGGCCGCGGCGCGGCCGCTTCCTGCGCCGGGCGCGCCGCAGAAGGCTCTGCCCCCTCCACCGCACCCCAGGTGACGAGGCGGCCGCCGATCACGGCATAGACGCCGCAAAAGGCCAGCATGGCGATGGCGAAGCGCGGCTTGTTGCTTGGCGGCGCCTCGCCCGCCGGATGGCGGCGGAGTCTTGCGACGCGCCGGGCGCCGCGGCGCAGGCGGGAGCCTTCCTTCTCTGGCAGGGGATGGTGCGGGGTGCCGCTCATCTCAACACGCCCGCCGCATTGGCGGCAAGGTTGCCGGTGGCGAGCGGCTCTTCCGGCACAACCGGGACCGGCTCGGACGGCAGATCCGCGGGCGTGACGATCTGGCGGGGAACGATCGGCTTGAGCTGCAGCTCTTCAGCGAAAGTGTCGGCCAGACGCTGCAGACGATAGGGCTGGTTCAACAGGCTCCAGTCGGCTTCCAGCAGCGAGATCGTATCCCGCTCCATGGCGATATCGCGCTCGACGACGCGCAGGCGCTCCTCGATCGATTCCGCCTCGTGCTTGACGCCGAAGGTCCATGTCGCGGCCGCGAGCATGATGACGACGAGAATGATGTCCAGTGTCTTGTGCATCAGCGTCGGGCTCCGGATTGCGGCAGTTCCGCCAGGGCGGGAAGATCGAAGAAGCGAAAGGCCTGCGGACCGGTCGGCGCGGGGGCCGTCGTACGCACTGCCGCGCGCAGCTTGGCCGAACGCGCCCGTGGATTGGCTGCGATTTCCTCTGCCGAGCCGCCCTCGGCCTTGTTGCGCGTGGCGAATGTCGCCTCTTCATGGCTAAGATCCGGTAAATGCCGGGATTGCGACGCTGCCTGGGACCGATCACGCAGGAAGCGCTTCACGATCCGATCCTCGAGCGAGTGGAAGGTGACGACCACGAGCCGGCCACCGGGCTTCAAAATGGCCTCTGCCGCCACCAGCGCACGCATGAGCTCCCCCAGCTCGTCGTTCACGTAGATGCGCAGCGCCTGGAAGGTCCGGGTGGCGGGGTCGATCCGGTCCTGTGGCCGGCGGCCCAGCACGCGGCCGACCAGTTCCGCCAGGTCGGACGTGGTTTCGAACGGGTGCGTCGCCCGCCGCGCATCGATGGCCCGCGCGATGCGCCCGGCCTGCCGCTCCTCGCCCAGAAAGGACAGGACCCGTGCGAGATCGCCGACCTTCAACCGGTTGACGACGTCGGCGGCCGTCGGCCCGTCGGACCCCATCCGCATGTCCAGGGGGCCGTTCTTCTGGAAGGAAAAGCCGCGCTCGGGCGTGTCGATCTGCATGGAGGACACGCCGATATCGAGGACGACCCCGTCGATCCTGCCGTCCACATGGTCGGCCATGGTGGAAAAGCGGTCGCCCACAAGGCGCAGCGCCCCCGCAGAATCGCGGACCATGGCCTCTGCTGCGGCAATGGCGGTCGGATCGCGGTCCATGCCGATCACCCGGGCACCCGCACCCAACAGGGCGCGGCTGTAGCCGCCGGCACCGAACGTCCCGTCCAGGATCACCTCTCCGGGCGCGGGGGCCATGGCCGCCATCACCTCGGACAACAGAACCGGAAGATGCCGTTCGTCACTCATCGCGCCGCACCCCGCATGGACTGAAGGCGCTGACGCGCTTCGGCACGGTGCGCCTCGAACCGGGAGGGTTCCCAAAGCTGGAAGAAATCGTTGCGCCCCACGAAGACGACCTTGTCGTCGATCCCCGTATGCGACCGGATGAAGTCCGTCACGGCTATGCGCCCCTCGGCGTCGAATTTCAGGAAGGCGCCATCGCCATAGGTGAAGAGCGACATGTCGGCGAAGGTTTCCCCGAAGGGATCCTCCTGCGCCATCCGCGCCTCGTAGCGCTCGAGGAGGTCCATTCCGCCCACGTCGATCGCCGGATGGTTGATCGACTGCAGCGCATAGAGTTCGGAAAAGCCTTTTGCAGCCAGGACCTGGCGGAAGTTCGCCGGAACGGACACGCGCCCCTTCGAGTCGATGCGGTTGACGGCGTTGGACAGGAACCGGTCCATCAAGCGTCACACTTGCCCTTTCGACCGGTCGCATACCATTCGGCCCCACCCCGATGGCGCCAGGCAAGCCGCAGCCGTCACCCGCCCGTAGGAACGAGCCGATCCCACCGCGCGAAGCGCGGCTGCAAACCTGACAAGCAATTGAATTTCCGCCCGTCTGAACGGGCACCCCGAATTGTCATTTGGTTTACCATGGGATCACGTGGGCGTCAATGGGAAATGCCCCCACCGATGCCCTCCATCGGCCGCCGACCCCTCTGTCAAAACCTGATATAATAGAACGATTACAATCGAGTATTGGAAATACTGCGCGTTGCGCAGCAGCGCACTGCCCGGTCGTGGCCAGACCAATCGCAAATGTTAAAAGTCGAAACAATCCAAGGGGCTGGACCGTGGGCCGGACCATTTGCCCAACCATTCCCATGGCGGCTCCAGTGGCGCTGAAGGCGGGAAATTTGGGTCGAGATGCCAGCCGGCCTGTAAGCCGGGTTCTGTGCGACGGACAAGCCGTGCGGCGACCATTCATCTGGGACGTGGCTTGCGCCACGCCTCGAGCAACCTACCCGAACGACGACCACGGAGATGGCGGGCGGCGAGCCGCCCCTGTCGTTCCTATTCGGTCTTGCTTCCGGTGGGGTTTACCATGCCGCCCCTGTTGCCAGCGGCGCGGTGGGCTCTTACCCCACCCTTTCACCCTTACCGGCGCCCCGAAGGGTTGAGCCGGCGGTTTCCTTTCTGTGGCACTGTCCCTGGGGTTACCCCCGCCGGGCGTTACCCGGCACCGTTTCTCCGTGAAGCCCGGACTTTCCTCCCCCGCCGCCTTTCGACGATTGCGGGAGCGGCCGCCCGGCCGGCTGGCGGGCGGACCCTTGCGTGGCGCCACGGCGAAAGTCAAGCGCGGCGCCGGCCGCCAATATGGCGAATGCTCAGAAGCTCGCCATGCGCACGCGCACCTTCTGGCAATATTGCCGCGATGTCGGGTTGGAGCGCTTGGCGAAGTGGCCGGCATTGTATTTCAGGATCGTGCCGCACAAGGTGCCGCCGCCCCGCTCCTTGGCACCGGCCAGATATTTCAGCCCGTAGCGCAGGTTCGTCGCCGGATCGTAGAGTTCCTTGCGCGTGCCGGTGAAGCCCATGTCGCGCGCCGTGGCGAGCTTGATCTGCATCAGCCCGATCTCCCCGGCCGAACCGGTCACGTCCGGGCGGTAATTGCTTTCCACGAAGATCACGGCATGCGCCAGTTCCAGCCGAACGCCGGCGCGCTCCGCCTCGCCGGCGATGAGCTCGGCATAGGGCATGTCCTCGTAGGGTGTCTGAAGGGTCGGGGCCGGCGCCGTTTCGGCTAGGCTGGCTGTGGAGGTGGAGGAGGCCGTATCGGCATGCGTCAGGGAAACGAGGCCGAGCGAAAGCATCACGGCCCCGGCCAAAGCGGGCAGTCGCGTCATTTCATTCCTGTCGATGGCACCGGCCGCCGATACGCGCGGAACACCGGCATGTTCATGATGTGAAGATCGACCCGCGGAAGGAACGCTGCGGCGTCGGTGGCCGCTTTGTGCGAAGCAAAAGAAACGTCAATGTGTCGGCAGCTTCACGGATTGTTAACGTTCGTAACAAACCGGCATGCACCGCCTTCGGATCAACGTGTTGCCGCCCGCAGCGAAAGCAGCCGGTGCAGAACGCCGACCGTGCTGGCATCGGCGACCCCGTCGACCCGGGTCTGCCGATGGTGCCGCTGGAGCGCGATGGTCGCCAGACGCGTTGTTTCGTCGAAGGTTCCGGTGGCTTCCAGCTCGAAGCCGTAGCCGGCCAGCATGGTCTGCCAGGCGGTAACGGGCGCGCCGCGATCGCCGATCGTCAGGAACCGTCCGCCCCCCATGGGCGGGGCGTCCACGACGGTGCCGATACCGGCCCGGGAGAGTTGATCCCAGGGGAAGAGTTCGCCGGGATCCTCTTTGCGGGAAGGCGCGACATCGGAGTGGGCCAGCACGTTTTGCGGTGCGATCGCCCAGCGTTCGACACAGTCCCGGCACAATTCGATCAGCCGTTGGATCTGCCGGGGCGGGTAAGGCCGCAAGCCGTGCCGATGGCCGGGATTGACGATTTCGATGCCGATGGAGCGGGAATTGATGTCCCGCTCGCCCTGCCAGTAGCTTTCGCCGGCGTGCCAGGCGCGCGCCCCTTCGGGCACCATCTGTAGGATACGTCCGTCTTCTTCCACCAGGTAATGCGCTGACACGCCGCTGTCCGGATCGGTCAGCCGGGCGAGCGGGCTGTCCCCCTCCCGCATGCCGGTATAATGCAGGATCAGCATGTCCGGCCGGACCGCACCCCGCCGCTCCCCGAAATTGGGCGATGGAACGACGGCATCCACGACGGCACTGTCCGCGTCGAAGGTCACGCCGCCTGCACCCTTGAAATATTGTCCCACGCCACGTTGATGGCCTTCATGCGCTCCACTGCGATGGACATGAACTCCTGGGGAACGCCGCGCGCGGCGAGCCGGTCGGGATGATTCTCCCGCACGAGTTCCAGGTAGCGGCGCCGGATGACCGGGATGGGGTCGGTCGGCGCGACGCCGAGCACCGCGTAATCACCCCCTTGCCCGCCATGGACATGGCGCGCCTTGATGCGCTCGAACTCCGCCTCGCTCAATCCGAAGATCTCGCCGACGCGGTGGAGGAAGGTCAGCTCGCGCTCATGCACGAAGCCGTCCGCTGCAGCGATGAAGAAAAGTCCGTCCAGGACTTCCGTCAGCATGCCGCAATCGCCGTCGCAGGAGTGGCTGCACAGGCCGCGCAGCTTGCTGGCATAGGCTTCGAAACCGGCCGTGTCCTGGCGCGCCAGGTCATAGAGGCGGAATACGTTCCGCTCCTCGTCCGGCGGGAAGGTGAAGACCCTGCGGAAGGCGGTAATCTCGTTCTGGCTGACGACGCCATCGGCCTTGGCCATCTTGGCCGCCAGGGCGATCATGGCAACGGAGAAGGCCACTTTGCGCCGCGTTTCCGCATCGCGGTCATACAGGGCGCGCAGCCGCTCGAAGAGCGTTTCCAGGGCGGACAGACCCTGCGCCGCAATATCGCGCATCAGGGTGCCGAGTGTGGAGATGATCGACATATTACATTCTTCGGGCGGTGCCCGCTCGTCTGTTCGGGTTCGGTCGATGCCGTGGCGCGATCATAGCCTTGCGCAGTGCAAGATGGGAAGGCACCGTGCCGTGCGCTCGCGTAACCCTTGGACAGCGTTCGCCGCCCGCCGATGGTTCCGCAACATCGCGTCGCGAACAGATAGCTGCGCCGCGGTGCGGGCGCGAAAGGATATGCAATGAAGGGCACGGCCCCGCGCCATGTCGTCCTGTCCGGCTGTTCGGGGGGTGGCAAGTCGACTCTTCTGGAGGCTCTGGCCCGGCGCGGCCATGCCACCGTCGAGGAGCCCGGGCGCCGGATCGTTGCGCAGGAACTGGCCGGCGACGGCACTGCTCTGCCCTGGATCGACATGGCCGCCTTTGCACGGCGCGCCCTGGAACTGGCTGCGCAGGACCGGCGGACGGCCGCGCCGGGGCCGGGCTGGACCTTCTTCGACCGGGGGCTGGTCGATGCCGCCGTGGCGCTGGAACACGCCTGCGGGACGCAAGCAGGCCGCATCCTCGGCGCCCATCCACGCTACTGGAACCGTGTCTTCCTGACCCCGCCCTGGCCTGAAATTTACCACGGGGACGATGCGCGCCGGCATGGCTATGCCGATGCCGTGGCGGAGTATGAAAGGCTGCACCAGGCCTATCGGCGCTTCGGCTACCGGGTCACCGTCCTGCCGAGGCTGCCGGTGGAGGCGCGAGCCGATATCGTCCTGGCCGAACTCGGCTGACGGGCCGCGTCAGGCCCGCCCGTTCGGGATCGGCCAGGCCAGGTGATGATCGTCGATCACGAAGGCATGGCGGTGCCGGACCGGCGCATGACGGTGCGGATGGCGGTGGGGCTCCGGGCCTTCCCAGCCTTCGTGCCCGTGATCATGGAAGGCATCGTGGACGTGCAGCGTATCGTGCTCGAAGGCGTGGTGCTCGTGCTCGATCTCGTCCGGATCGACAGCCGGCCACAGCCGCATCGCCAGGCAGGCGGCAAGTCCCGCCAGAACGCCGAGGGTGATGAAGGTGACGCCGAGCCCGGCCTTGGCGCCGAGCCAGCCGGCCAGCGGATACGTGACCAGCCAGCAGGCATGCGACAGGGCGAATTGCGCGGCATAGACCGCCGGACGGCTGTCCGCATCGCAGGAGCGGCGCAGTGGCAGGCCGGCCGGGGCCCCGATCGCGGAAGATGCCATGCCCATGGCGAACCAGAGCGTGGCGCTGCCTGTCCATCCCAGCCCCATGGCGCCGAAGGGCAGGAGCGCGGCCATGGCGAACGCGCCGGCCATCATGAAAGAGCGCGCCGGCACGCGGCCCAGAACCCGCGGCAGGGTCATTGCCACGAGCATCGAGCCCGCCCCATAGCATGCGAACAGAAGGGCGACGTCATCATTGCTGCCGCCAAGGCCGGCGCGAACCTGAACCACCGTGTTGACGATGACCATGGACCCGCCGGCCGCCGCCGCGAAGGACAGGGCCAGCAAGCCCCGCAGGCGCGGCGTTGCCATGTAGATGCGCACGCCGCGCGTCAACCGGTCGACGAAGCGGGTGCCGGCCGCGCTGCGCGCTGCCGGCAGGGCCACCCCGCCGACCAGGATGGCGGAACCAAGGAAGCCGACAGCGGTTCCCGCGAACAGCCAGTGGAACGAGATGACGGCCAGGAGCAATCCGGCGAGGAGCGGGCTGATGAGCGATTCCAGATCGTAGGCGAGCCGCGACAGCGACAGGGCGCTCGTGTAGCTGCGCTCATCCTCCAATATGTCCGGGATCGTCCCCTGGAAGGTCGGAGTGAAGAGCGCCGACATGGACTGAGACGCGAAGACGAGGGCATAGACCTGCCAGACCTGCGTGACGAAAGGCAGGACGAGCACGAAGCCTGCGCGGATCAGATCGAGGCCCACCAGAAAGGGCCGGCGCGGGAAGATGCCGGTCAGGACGCCGGCAAATTGCGAAACGCCCACATAGGCGACCATCTTGATGGCCAGTGCCGTACCGAGCACGGCGCCAGCTTCTGCGCCCGCAAGCTCGAAGGCCAGGAGGCCGAGCGCCACCGTCGTCAGCCCGGTTCCGAGAAGCGACAGGACCTGCGCGGCAAAAAGGCGTCGGTAGGTTGGGTGCTTCAGGACGGCGAGCATGCGGACACCCCCTTTTTCCGAACCCCCGACGGCCGACGCCGGGCGGCTTCGCAACCCCGTCATAACGCCGACCGGCCATGGGCGTACAGATGCAATGCTGCGCGAAAACGCGCGTGAACCCGCGTTTCTGGCCGACGCTAGGCTCGCGAAAGCAAAGGATAGGACTGTCCGGCGTTGAGAGTGAGAGGTGGATGATGGCACGGCGGGCGCGCGCAGCATGGAACAAACGGGCGGGCGCAGCGGTCGCAGCCACCGTCCTGGCGGGGCTCATGGCCCTGAGCGGCTGCCGGACGGCAACGCTCGACCCCGTCTCGCTGGGGTTGACGCGCATCGGCGGTGACGTGCCCGACCACTACCCGGTGCACGGCATCGACATTTCCAAGTATCAAGGCACCGTCGACTGGCAGGCCGCGCGCCGGGCCGGCGTCGAGTTCGTCTATATCAAGGCGACGGAGGGCGGGGACCGGATCGACGACCGCTTCCACGAAAACTGGCGCGGCGCGCGCGATGCCGGCATACCGCACGGCGCCTACCACTTCTTCTACTGGTGCCGGCCCGGAATCGAGCAGGCCCGCTGGTTCATCGCCAATGTGCCGCAGGATGCGCTGTCCCTGCCGCCGGTGCTCGATGTCGAGTGGACGCCCGATTCGCCCACCTGCACCCGGCGGCCCGACCAGGCCGAGATGATGCGCGAAATGTCGGCCTTCATGAACGCGCTGGAGCGCCATTACGGCATGCGCCCCATCATCTATGCGCCGATCGACATTCACCGCGAGCGGCTCGTCGGCACCTTCCCGACGCATGATTTCTGGCTGCGCGCCGTCGCCGATCATCCCCGCAACGTCTATGAGGGGCGCGATTTCCACTTCTGGCAATATACGGCGACGGGCACGGTGGACGGCATCTCCGGCAATGTCGACAGGAACGCCTTTGCCGGCAGCCGCGAGGAATGGCGCCGGTGGCTCGCATCCCACAAACGCCGTTGAAAGTTCAGCGCCGCGACATCCTGTCCTTCAAACCGCCATTTTCCTTGGCGTAACCCCATGCCCCTGGAACACAGCTTTCGATCGGTACGCGACATGATAACGGCAGCACGACGCCTTGGGCTTGGCCTGGCACTCCTTCTCGGCGGCTCGACGGCCGCCATGGCGCAGGCCACGGCCTGCGGGGGCGATTTCAACGCCTTCCTGAACGGCGTTCGGGCCGAAGCCCAGTCCCGCGGCATCAGCCAGCAGGGCATCGACAGGGCGCTTGCCGGCGTGCGGCAGGATCCGAAGGTGCTTCAGCGTGACCGCGCCCAAGGCGTCTTCCAGCAGGCCTGGATGCAGTTCCAGGGGCGCATGGTCAACAAGAACCGGCTCGCCAGCGGCCAGCAGCGGATGCAGAAATACGCATCCATCTTCCGCCAGGTCGAGGCGCAGACCGGTGTTCCGGCCGCCGTCATCACCAGCTTCTGGGGGCTGGAGACCGACTATGGCGCCGTCCTGGGCGATTTCGATACGCTGAACGCACTGGCGACGCTCGCCCATGACTGCCGCCGGCCGGAACTGTTCCGCCCCCATCTGATGGGCGCCATCGAGCTGGTGGATCGCGGCTACCTGACACCGGAAGAAATGCGGGGCGCCTGGGCGGGGGAACTCGGCCAGACGCAGCTCCTGCCGGAAGACTACCTCGCCTATGGGACCGATGCCGACGGCAACGGCCGGATCGATCTGTTGCGGGACGTGCCGGACGTGCTCATGACGACGGGCAAGTTCATCCAGTCCATGGGCTGGCGCCGCGGCGAGCCCTGGCTCGAGGAAATCCGCCTGCCGGACAACTTCCCCTATGATCGTGCCGCGCTCGTCGCCAAGGAGCCGCGCGCCCAGTTCGCTGCGCTCGGCGTGACCAAGGCGGATGGCAGCCCGCTGGAGCGTGACCAGATGCCGGCATCCATCGTCCTGCCGCAAGGTCGCGGCGGACCGGCCTTCCTGGCCTTCCCCAATTTCGACGTCTACCTGTCCTGGAACAACTCCCTCGTCTATGCGCTGACATCCGGCTACTTCGCCACGCGCCTGGCCGGCGCGCCGGCGGTTCATCCGGGCAATCCGCAGCCGGGCCTGGACGGGGAGCAGATGAAGCAGCTGCAGCAGCGGCTGGTCCAGCGCGGATACGATGTCGGCAAGGTGGACGGCATTCTCGGCGCCAACACCCGTGCAGCCGTGCGTTCCGAGCAACTGCGGCTCGGCCTGCCGGCCGACGGCTGGCCAACGGCGCAACTTTTGACCGCGCTCTGACCCCGCGCCCGCGACACATTGTCATAGCCGGGCCGCTTTTGCGGCCCGGGCACCGTCACCAGATCATTGTCGACGCGCGTTTTGCGCGGCGTGGAGGCGATGGCAGATGGCGACGGCGGAATTCACACTCGGCATGACATCCGGCAAGGTCCTCAGCCGCGCGGAAAAGCTGCGCCGCATCCGGCGCCTGGCGCTGGTGGCGCGGATCATGGATACGGCCATCCGCATTCCGGGCACCCGCATCCGCTTCGGCGCCGACTCGGTCATGGGCATGGTCCCCCTGGTCGGGGATGCCGGCGGCGCGCTGATCGGCCTTGTTATCGTGAACGAGGCGCGTCGACTGGGCCTGCCCGCCTCCAAGCTCGGCACCATGCTCTATCATCTCGGCGTCGACACCGTCTTCGGCGCCGTGCCTGTGGTGGGCGATGCCTTCGACATTTACTACAAGGCGCATCGCCGCAATCTGCGCGTGATCCTGGACCACTTCGCCCTGGATCCCGATCTGGCCGATCTGCGCTAGCGCCTGGCGACCGGTCAGTCCGCCATTGTTTCCAGGCTGGCATAGCCGTCCGCTCCGCCGCCCTCGTGGAAGGGCGTCGTCACATGGACGAAAGTGTCCGGGTAGAAGCCGTTGAAGCGCGTGCGGAGCGACAGGGAATAGGCCCCAATATGGCCGATCTCGATCCAGTCGCCCGTATCCACCGTTTCGGGCAGCCAGAAGGGCCGTGACAGGATATCGACGCTGTCGCATGTTGCCCCGCACACCTTGAAAGCGGCGATCTTGTCGGGATCCCCGGTGCGCCGCTTGCGCGCCGGATCGGGGATGAACCGCGCCGGCAGGGTGATCTTGCCCGTCCATGAATCGGACAGGGACGCCCAGATGCCGTCATTGATGTAGAGGCGCCGCCCCTTGCGCAGGAGCACCCGGACGATCAGCGAGAAGGCGCGCGCCACGATGACCCGCCCAGGCTCGGCGACCAGCGGTACGTCCGCAAAGCCCCACTCGGCAAGATCGCCCCGCAGGCGCTCCATGATCTCCGAAAAGCCTGGCATATCCGGCTTGCGGCGCTTGGGATCGTAGCCGTATTCGGCCGGGAAGCCGCCGCCGACATCCAGCCCCGCCAGCGGCACGTCGGCGCGGTTGCGCACCCAGTCGGCGGAGGCGAGCGCCCGCTCATAGGTTTCCGGATCCTCGATCTGCGAGCCGACATGGAAGCAGAGCCCGGTCTTGAACCCAATTCCGTGGCAGCGCTGGAGCAGTTCCACCGCATGCGCCGGAGCCGCGCCGAACTTGCGCGACAATTCGTAGGCCGCATGTCCCTTGGTTTGCAGCCGAACGAAGAGCGTCACCGTGCCGGGGTCGATATCGAGCGCGCGCACGACCCGCAGGATCTTGGCGACCTCGTCCTCATGGTCCAGCGACAGCGTGCGGATGCCGTAAGTTTCCAGCGCCAGGCGGATATCGGACTGCGCCTTGATCGGGTGCATGTAGAGCATGCCGGCCTGCGGCGCGACCGCGCGCACGGCGGCGAACTCCCCGGGGGAGGCGACGTCGAACAGGCTGACCCCCGCCTTCGCCAGAGTTTCCAGAACCATGGGTTCGCCATTGGTCTTCACGGCATAGGCGGTTTCGCCCGGGAAAGCGTCGATGAAGGCCTTGGCGTCGGCCGTCAGCACCTCCGGGCGAAAGCAGTAGACGGGAACGTCCGGGCGCAGGGCATGGGCGGCTTCAATCGCGGTCGAAAAGGTCTGCACGTCCACTCCTGCATTCTCGCTGTCGGGCCCAAAGCTAGGCGCTCCCGCCGTCATGAAAACCCCGCGGCCTCACACGCAAGAGCCTGCCGCAGCGCACCAAAGGCGCCGGATACACCGCAGACCCCGTAAAAAATATGACGGGTTTTATCGTTTGAATTGAGGGTTTTGCGACATTTACGCACAGGCCTCCCGCCCCGCCGCAACGAAATCGCCTTTACGCGCCTTTAAGGATCATTAAGATCGTAACATACCGTGAGAAGGGAGTTACATCCGATGGAAATCACGCGATCGCTGAATGTGCTTATGATTGGCGCCGCCTTCGTTTTTATCGGTGCGTTGGTCACGGGCGTCATCTCCTGACGAACCCGCGGCTGTTGCCGACGCTCTCTTAAAGAATGCATTGAGGGAACCGGAGTTCTGTTCGAACTCCGGTTCTTTTTTACGATCCACTTGTCTACAACCTGAGATGGAAAGTAGGACTAAGCGTCTTAGATCGGCGGTGTGGGTCTTGTCGTGATGCGGTGTGCGGGAGTGGTCGAGGCGGCGTCCTGTTTACGGCGGCATGCCATCACGGGTTCAGACACTTCCGCATGAGCGCCTCCCCTGCCCCCGGCCGATTGTTCATCCTGCCTTCGACCAGAATGCGCGCCCTGCGCAGGATCGCGACCGGCGGGCTCCGTGTCTTGCCCGACGGCGACGACATGACGGCGCCGTTCCATCTGATCGACAATGCCGATGGCGAGATCACCCAGGGCGACCGGCTGCTGCTATGGCGTGACGGGCGCATCGAATGCTTTGACGCGACCGGCATCGTAAGCTGCGCGCCGAACGCTCATACCCCCGATTTTCCGGACGCGTTGGACAGTACTCTGCGCCGGGCGGCGGGGAATGTCTCGTCCCTCAGGCGCCTCCTTCCGATCGGCGGCGGCATGGTCAGCCACCAGACGCTCCGCTTCGTGGATGATGATCGCAAGACCCATGCCCGCCTGTCTGCGTGGTGCCTGACGGCGGATGGCGGCGGCAGGGCGCTCGTCGTACAGCTTCGTCCGCTGCGGGGCTATGACAGGACGGCCCGGCGGATCGAAGAAGGGATCGTGGCGCTGGGAGCCGCGCCGCTCGATGCCGGCGCGCTCGTCGCAAGGCTGTTTCCCAAGGCTCCGATCCTGCCGGCCGATACACCGGTAGAGTTCGCGGCGGACGAACCTGCGCTGTCGGTGGCGCGCCGGCTCATCGCGGCGCAGATCGCCACCCTGCGCCAGAACGAGGCCGGCATCATCGCCGACGTCGATACGGAGTTTCTGCACGACTACCGCGTTGCGCTGCGCCGCATGCGCTCCATTGCCGGGTTGTTCTCCGGTGTCATCGCACCGCAAAGGGCGGCGGCCCTCAAGCTTCGCTTTGCAGCACTGATGCGGCCGACCGGTCCGCTCCGGGATCTGGATGTGCGCCTGATCGATGCGGCCCGCTTTCGGGCCATGGTGCCGCCTGCCCTCCATCGTGGCCTCGATGCCATGGAGGAGTTGATCGCCGCCCGGCGCGCAGATGCCCAGGCCGAACTGGCCGAGCATTTGCGCACAGCCACCTATCGTCGCGAAATGCGCGTCCTGGAACGGCTCTTCGCCCCGCAAGACGGGTTGCGGCCGGGCCCGAACGGGGGCGACCCCATCGGCCTGCTTGCCACCAGGCTGATCGACAAGCGGCGAAAGCGGTTTGCCCGCCTTGCCCGCGCCATCGAGCCGCAGACGCCCGATGTGGCGGTGCATGCCCTGCGGATCGAAGGCAAGAAGCTGCGCTACCTTCTGGAATTCTTCGCACCGCTCTGTGACCGGCAGGAGCTTGCGGGTCTTCTGCGACCGCTCAAGCAGTTGCAGGATATTCTGGGCCGCTTCAACGACGCATCCGTCCAGGCCGAGGACCTGTCCGCCTTCACGCAAGCCATCGATCCTGCGCGCATGGAGGGTGCGGTGGAGATGGCCGCCGCCGCCGGCGCGCTGCATGCCGCGCTTGCCATCCGGCAAGCAACCGAGCGCAGGGCATTGACCGATGCCCTGGCGGCATTCGACCATGCGGACGTCGCCCGACGCATCCGCCGCCTCTTTCCGGAAGGTTCGCCACACCCATGACGATCATCGCCTGCTATTCCAACAAGGGCGGCGTCGGCAAGACGGCCGTATCGGTCAACCTGGCCTATGCCGTTGCCGCGGCGGGCCAGCGTGTCCTCCTGTGCGATCTCGACCCGCAGGGGGCCTCCAGCTTTTATTTTCGCATCAAGCCGTCCGGAAAGCTCACGGAAGAAAGCTTCTTCAAGAAGGAAGAGAAGTTCGCGAAAGCCATCCGGGAAAGCGACTATCCCGGGCTCGACGTCCTGCCGTCCAATACGAGCTTCAAGGATTTCGATACGTTTCTGGCGGGTGTCGGCAACAGCCGCTCGCGGCTGAAGAAGACACTGAAGGCGGCCGGCAGCGATTATGACGTCATCCTGCTCGACTGCCCGCCCAACATCTCGCTCCTGTCACAAAACGTCTTTGCCGCATCGGATGCGGTTCTGGTGCCGATCATCCCGACGACGCTGTCCGAGCGCACCTTCGAGCAGCTGGTCGACCTGTTCAAGGACAGCGATCTGCCGCTCAAGACGCTGCACGGCTTCTTCTCCATGGCACAGAGCGTCAAGAGCCTGCACAACGAGACGATGGAGGCGCTGCGCCGCAGCTATCCCGAGCGCATCCTGGAGACGGTGATCCCCTTCGCCTCGGATGTCGAGCGGATGGGCGTCCATCGGGCCCCGGTTCTGGCGACTGCGCCGAACAGCGCCTCGGCGCGCGCCTATCGCGCGCTGCATGCCGAATTGATGCAGCGCATCGATGCCGGGGGGTAATGCCCGTCAGGCGGCCTTCTCGGCCGCCGCATCGCCCCGCGCCGGGCGCATGCCCAATATATGGCAGATCGAATAGCAGAGATCGGCCCGGTTCATCGTATAGAAGTGGAAGTCCGACAAGCCGCGGCGGGTCAGGTCGAGCACCTGCTCGGCGCAGACGGCCGCCGCCACATGGGAGCGCGTCTGCGGATCGTTCTCCAGCCCGTCGAAGCGCTCGGCCAGCCAGGCCGGAATGGATGCGCCGACCGCCGAACAGAAGCGCTGGATCTTCGTGAAATCGTGGATCGGGACGATGCCGGGCACCACCGGAATATAGATGCCCGCCCGGCGCACCCGCTCCACGTAGCGTTCATAGATATCGTTGTCGAAGAAGAACTGGGTGATGGCCCGTGTGGCCCCGTTGTCCACCTTGCGCTTGAGCATGTCGATATCGGTCGCAAAATCCGGGCTTTCCGGGTGCTTCTCCGGATAGGCGGACACGGAAACCTCGACATCGGGATCGATGGCCTTCAACCCGGCGGTCAGCTCGGCGCCGTTGCGGTAACCATCCTCCCGGGCGACGAACTTATCCCCGACCCCGCCCTGGCTATCGCCGCGTAGCGCCACGAAATGCCGCACGCCGGTCTGGCGGTACTGGCGGATCACCGCGTCGACATCCTCGCGCGAGGCATCGACGCAGGTCAGGTGTGCGGCGGGCGCCAGGGCCGTCTCCGTCAGGATCCGGCGCACCGTGTGGTGCGTGCGCTCACGCGTCGATCCGCCGGCCCCGTAGGTCACCGATACGAAATCCGGCCGCAGCGGCGCGAGCCGCTGGATCGACGACCAGAGCGTCTCTTCCATGGCCGGGGTCTTGGGCGGGAAGAACTCGAAGGAAACCCGCAAGGGCGAGGAATGATGAACGGTCTCGGACATGATCTTCCCTATCATGCAAACTGGACGGTGCGTCCGGGCGTGTCCTGAACGGGAACACCCGGCTTGCGCGCGGCTGTAACGAGAACGGTGAGCTGGTCGTCCCGGGCCGGGCGCAAGGCCCGCACCGTTTCGAAGGCCAGCCCCGCCGCGGTGAAGTAGCGCGTCAGGCTTTCCGCCGAGAAGCCGAGGCGCACATGCGCGTGGTCGGTGCGCAGAAACTCACGATCATGCGCATCGAAATCGACGACGATGATCCGGCCACCGGGCGCCAGCGCGGCGGCGGCTTCTGCAATCGCTGCGGCGGGGTCGTCCAGGAAGTGCAGAATATGGTGCAGGCAGATCAGGTCGCAGCTCGCGCGGTCGACCGGCAGGCGGTAGGCATCGCCCAGGCGAACGGAGACATGCGTCAGCTCGGCGCAATCCAGCTTGGCCCGCGCGATGGCCAGCATTTCCCGCGATGCATCGACCCCGAGCGCCCAATCAGCGCGCGGGCCGAGGAGCTCGAGCATGCGCCCAGTGCCCGTGCCGACATCCAGGAACCGGCGCGGCCGGCCCTCACCCACGATCTCGCTGAGCACGGCCTCCACATCGGCATCGGGCACATGCAGCGAACGGATCTCGTCCCACCGGGCGGCATTGCGGGAAAAATAGGCGGCGGCGCGCTCGGCGCGCCCGGCCCGCACCACATCCAGCTTTTCGAGATCCTCGCGCGGCGCGCCGGTGGCAACGTCCAGCATCGGCAACAGCGTGCGCAGAAAGGCGGATGCGGAAGCGTTCAGCCGGAAATAGGCCCAGGTTCCCTCCTGCACGCGGGACACGACGCCGGCCTCTGCCATCAGCTTCAGGTGGCGCGAGATGCGCGGCTGGGACTGGCCGAGTATGGTGACGAAGTCGCTGACGGTCAGATCGCCGTGCAGAAGCAGAAGCCCGAGCCGCAGCCGCGTCGGCTCGGCCAGCGCCTTCAGAAATTCCACCGTATCGTCGAACGAGCGCGACAGTGCCCTACCCACCCCGTGAACTTATATAAGGATTTCCTTATATGCGTTCCGGGTTCGGTGCAAGCCATGCCATGCGTCTTGCATCACCGGCGCGTTCGCCGATCATGCCCTGGAAGGGATCCGTGATTCTGCAGCGTTGCGGGCACGGCAAGGGCAGAGAGGCGGTGCCATGGCGACGGAGCGGCAACGGGTGATCGACCGGGCTTTGCGCACCACCCTGCCCCGGATACCCTATCTCGACGCCGCCGCCATCCGTGCGGATGCGCGGGCACGGCACCTGCGCTCCGTTCCGGCCGAACAGGCATTCTGGCTGGCCGCCATCGCGCATATCCGCCACCAGCATACCGAATACGACGCCCTGCGTGACGATGGCTATGACAGGGACTCGGCCTTCTTCTTCATCCTGGACGATATCAACGCCGTGCTGGACAGATGGGGCGCCACGCGGCGCCTGACCTCCGCAGCGGAGGCCGAGCCGCCGGAGGCGGAAACGGACGCCTGACGGGACAGGCTACTCGGCCGTCGGCCGATTGGCGCCGGCGCGCAGATGGTCGGGCTTGAATGTGACGACCCGGTAGACATAGAGGATCACGATGCCGATGACGATGATGTTGGACACCGGGCCAACATACTGATCCACCATCTCGTAATTCTGGCCGAGCAGGTAGCCGGCCATGGCCAGGAAGGTGGTCCAGAGCAGGCTGCCAATGGTCGAAAACAGAAGGAAGAGCGGCATCGGCATGGCAGCCAGTCCCGCCGGAATCGAAATGAGCGTGCGCACCGTCGGGACGAGCCGGCCGAACAGCACCGCAAGCGTCCCGTAGCGGCGGAACCAGCGATCGGCCGCCATCACGTCCGAAGGCGACAGGGTCATCCACCGCCCGAAGCGCTCCGCCAGGCGGATGATGCGCTGCTCGCCGACGACGCGGCCAAGATAGTACCAGGGCAGGATTCCGAGCACCGTGCCGATCGTACCGGCCAGGATGACCGTGGCGATCGACATCTGGCCGATCGCCGCCTGGTAGCCGGCGAGCGGCATGATGATCTCGGAGGGGATGGGGGGGAAGATGTTCTCCAGGAACATCAGCAGGCCGATGCCGAAGGCACCGAAATTTTCCATCAAACCCCTGACGAACTCGTCCACGCGCGGCTCCCGATCCTACCCGCCTGACGATCCATCCGCCGCGGTGCGGCGCACCATGGACGAAGCGTGCGGCAATGCCAAGCCGCTTTGCGAAAGGTCGCGCGCCCGGATGATCACCACCAGGTCATCGCCCTGCAAGGGCGGCGAAGTCGGACGACCGACCCGCCTTTGGGCCTGACCCCCAGGGGGCCACCGGATGCCCCCCGGCGCTCAGGCCGTTGCGTAGCCCTCGGCCTTCAAAATGTCGATCAGCGCCTTTTCGAAGTTGCGCGTATGGATGACCGGGTTCCAGGCGTCGCGCGCCAGCAGCCGTTGGCGCAGCTCGCGCCGCAGCGTCACCAGTGCCGCCCGGTCGCGCGCCTTCTCCTGCGCCAGGGCGACATAGGCGTCGTCGTCGGGTGCGATCCAGTCCGCAAGGCCGGCTGCCGTCAGGAAGCTCGTCCCCATGCGCGATACGAACTGCTGCCCCTCCAGCGTGATGACCGGAACGCCCATCCAGAGCGCCTGGAGGGATGTCGTGCCGCCATTATACGGATGCGCGTCCAGGACGATGTCGATATCGCGGTAGGCGCGCATCATTTGGGGAAGTGCCAGCGGCGGCTGCAACGAGACGCGCTCCGTGTCGAAGCCGAGGTCCTGGAGGCGCGCGCGGAAGAAGCCCGTCGCCTGCGGGTCCGAGAAACTCGCCGTACGCAGCGACAGGCGCGAGCCTTCAACGCTGTCGAGGACGCGCTTGTACAGGCCGAGCGTCCGGGTGCTGTATTTCGCGATGTTGTTGACGCTGCCGAATGTCAGCGGGCGTTCGGCCATCTCCTGCGTGATGGGCGGCAGCGGATAGTCTTCCTCCGGCGCAAAGCAGAAGACCGTGCCGGGCAGGCGCGCCACCCGCTCGCTATAGTAGCGCTCGGCGCCATCCGGTGTGACGACCGCGTCACTGATCAGCCAGTCCATGTTCGGAATGCCCGTCGTTCCGGGATAGCCGAGATAGTTGACCTGGACGGGCGCGGCACGACGGCCCAGCATCATGCCGCGCGAATGGGCGGTGTGGCCGAGAAGATCGACGAGTATGTCGATCTTGTCCTGCTCGATCCGGGCAGCCAGTTGCGCATCGGTCCAGGTCTCGACCTCGACCCAATGTTCCGAACGCTGGCGCGCCAGTTGCGTCTGGTCGTCGTTCAGGCCACCCGCGGCATAGACGAAACATTCGAAGCGGGATCGGTCCAGTTCCCGAAGGATGGGCTGCATGAAGATGTTGACCGGGTGCTGATAGTGCATATCCGCCGAGATGAAGCCAAGGCGGATACGCCGGCCGGCCAGGGGTTCCCGCCGGAAGGACGCCCGCTCCCGCGCTTTGACGCCGAGCGGCTCGAAAAGCCATGTGTGCAGATCCAGGATCTGGGCGGCGGAGTAGCTGTCGCTGTAGAGGGAGGTCATGGCCACGCGCGAGCAGGCCCGCCCGCCATCGTGGTTCGCCTTGGCCTCGTCGATCAGAAGGCGCAATCCTTCTTCGGCATCGCCCCCGCGGATACGGGCATTGGCACGAATGCCGGGAACCTCAGGATGCGAGCCGAGCGCCTCGACCTGCTGCAGCAGCCGCTCCGCTTCCGCCACGTCCCAGCAATGCGAGCAATGGCGCGCCAGCGCCATCAGGGAGGATACGCTCGTCGGGTGCAAGGCCACGCAGCGGCGCAGCACCTCGCCCGCCTCTTCCCAGAGATTGTTCATGTAGCTGACCTCGGCCAGCCGCAGAAGCGTCCCCTCCCGGGTGGAGACGGAGGCCGCGCCGAAGGCCTTGTGAGCGCGTGCATGCTCGCCCATCAGCATCAACGCGTAGCCGCGCTCCACCTGCCAGTCGCACAGCTCTTCCAGCGTAGCGGCGCTCTCGGCCGCCACGCGGATGCCGGCCTCCAGCGATGCGAGCGCGCGGTCCGGCAGCTTCTGCTCCAGCCGGTAGCGCGCCATCATGCGATGCACCGTGGCGACCGTCTGGGCCGACGTGCGGGCAGCCGCGGCCACGGCCTTGTCCACGGCGTCGTCCGCGTCCTGGAAGCGCCCGAACTCCTCCAGGATCCGGGCCAGCGCGACGAAGGTTTCGTGGCGTTCCGGCGCAAGGCCTGCGGCGCGTCGGTAGGCCTGATCGGCATCCTCGAACAGGCCGAGCCTGCGGCATGCATGGCCGCTTTCCAGCCAAGCGGTGTAGCTGGCGGGATTGATCATCAGCACCCGCGCAAACCCATCGCGCGCGGCCTGCCATTGGCCGCGATTGGCGTGGCAGCGGGCGGCCTGGATCGCAGCGGGCTCCATCGTTTCGTCGAGCGCCAGGGCAGCTTCGAAGCCCGACAAGGCGGCCTCCCAGCGACCATCCCGGAAGTCTGCATTCGCGCTATTGAAATGTGCCGCGGCGGCTTGGCGGATGTCACCGCCCTGTTGCGGCGAATCCTGCACGGTGTGCTGCATGTGGCCCGCGGCCTCCGATGATCCCGAAAGCCTGATTATGACGCCGCCAACCCCGCACGTCTTGGCATGCGAGGTTGCATTCTAAAGATCATATCAACTGTAAGTTTTAGCCGTTCGACGTGTCGGCGGGACCGGATGCGGCCCGGTCGAGGACCGTTTGCAAGGCCTCGACGAGCTGTTTCTGCGTGTAGGGTTTCTGCAGCACCTCGTGAGCCTTCCAGCCGTCCACAAGTCCGTCACGCCCGTAGCCGGTGGCGAAGAGGAGGGGCACGCCCCGATCGTGCAGCGATTGCGCCAAGGGAAAGACCTTCTCTCCGTTGACGTTCACATCCAGAATGGCGAGGTCGAGCGTGTCGACGCGGTCCAGAAGCGCCGCCGCGCGGTCGAGCCGCATGGCCATGCCGACGACCTGGCAGCCGATATCGGCCAGCATGTCTTCAAGCTGCATGGCGACGAGCGCCTCGTCCTCGACCATGAATATGCGCAGGCCCTCGAGCCCGCGGGTTGAATGTCCGTCCTGTTCCTGCCGCACGTCCAGCCGTTCCACGCCTGCCACTCTCCACATCACTCGGGCAAATGCCGCGTCACAGCGAAAAGACAACCATCATGATAGCGTCATCCGTCATATGCTGCGGCAACCATGGCGAAGAGTGCCGTTTCGAACGAGCGGGTCTGGCGGACAGGATCCCAGCCAGGCCGCTCCAGAAGCGCCGCGCGTAGCCGCGACTTGCGCGCGACAAGCGCATGGCGGTCCGCCACCAGGGCCGCCGCAGCGCGGACATAGCCCGCCTCGTCGGCGGCGATGCAGTCGTCGAGCCCGGCCGCCGTCAGCAAGCTGGCTCCCATGCGGGCCGCAAACCCCTCCCCGGCCAGCGTAACAACGGGAACGCCCATCCACAGCGCTTCATGCGTGGTCGTGCCGCCATTATAGGGAACGCTGTCCAGCATCACGTCGATCTGGCGGAGCGATGCCATCATCTCCGGCAGGGCCACAGGCGGCTCGAAGACGAGCCGGGCCGGCTCGACGCCGCGCGCAGCGAGCGCGTCGCGGAACCAGGCCACCGCGGCCGGGTCGGCAAAACTCGGCGCGCGCAGCACCATGCGGGCCTGGCGGACCTGTCGCAGCACCTCGGCGTAGAGCGTCAGCGTCCGATCATTGAGCTTCGGAGCGTTGTTGATCGATCCGAAGGTCACAGGCCGGGCGGATGCCTCCGCCGCGAAATCCGGCAGGGGGAACTCGTCTTCCGGCGCGTAGCAGAAGACGATGTCGGGCAGGCGCCAGAGCCGCTCGGAATAGAAGGCCTCGCTGCCCGGCGGCGCCACGACGGGATCGGCGATCAGCCAGTCCATGTTGGCGATGCCGGTCGTGCCCGGGTAACCGATGTAATGGGCCTGGACGGGGGCGGCGCGCCGGGCGAAGACACCCGGCCGTCCGCCCCCCGTATGGCCGCAGAGGTCCACGAGGATGTCCAGCCCGTCCTGCGCGATGCGCCGGGCCAGGGCGTCGTCGTCCAGAAGGCTCACCTCCGCCCAATGCTCCACCCGGCCGCGGGCAAGATCCGTCTGGGGATCGTGGGCGCTGCGATTGTTGTAGAAGAAGAGTTCGATCCGCGCCGTGTCCAGGTTGCGCAAGATGGGCTGCAGGAAGATGTTCACGGGATGGTAGCGCACCATGTCGGCACCGAGCATGCCAACGCGCAAGCGCCGCCCGGTCCGGGCCGAAATAGCCTTCCGCGCTTCTGGCGGGCCCCCGGCGATGGCGCTCGCGAAGAGGCGCCGATGGAAGGCCAGCACGTCCCTTGCCCGCAAACGCGGATCGTATAGGCTTGTCATGGCCAGGGCGGACGCCTGATCGGCACGCTCCGCATGCAGGGCCTGATAGGCATCCATGGCGGCATCCGCCCGGCCCGCACGCCAGAACATCTCCGCCCGCAAAATGCCGATCCGGCGAACGAGATCCCGCTCCCCGCCCGCACGCAGCACCGCTTCAGCCCTGTCCAGATACACCGAGGCCTCGCTGACCTTCCAGCGCATGGACAGGATCCGTCCCAGATTGAACAGCGCGTGGCCGCTCCCCGGCGCAAGTTCCAATGCCTTCCGGAAGACGGCCTCCGCCTCGTCCAGGAGCCCATGATCCGCGCTGACACGACCGAGTTCCGCCAATACATCCTGTCGTGTGGCGTTGGAGGCAAGGGAGAGTTCGGGCCAGGCCTCGTCCTGCCGGTTCAGGATCAACAGGGCTTCACCGCGGAAGATGCGCCAATAGGCAACCTCGTCCGCAGGCGCCTTACGGGCGAAGGCCGCCCGGAGGGCGCGGTCGGCAAGGGAAAGGGCTTCCTGGCCCTCCTTGCGGGCGATCAACTCGCCCAGGAGGTGCCGTATCCGGGGTGTGTCGTCGATGGATAGTGCCTGGACGGGAACGGACGGCGCGTGGCTCAGATAGAACGGACCTTTATCCTGCATATGTATTGCGCATCAGTTGCGCTGATTTCCAGCGTTCCGTCAAGCTCCCCTTCGACGATCCGCCGCAGCATGCGCATCCCGAAGCCGTCCTCTATCTGACCCTGTCCGCCAATGCCCCCGGTCTCGCGCCAGATCAGCTCGAGGCCTCCATCGGTCGGCCGCCGCCACTCCACCACGAGTTGCCCGTCCGACCGGGACAGGGCTCCGTATTTCCCGGCATTGGACGACAATTCGTGCAGCACCAGCGCCATGGCTATGGCTGGTTTTGAGTCCAGAAGCACGTGGGGCCCCTGACAGACGATCCGCCCGGGGCTGTCGTGCATCGCCAGTTCCTGTTCCAGGATGACCGACAGATCGACCGCCTCCCAGTGCCGCGCGCTCAAGGCATTATGGGCCAGCGACAGGGCGCGGATCCTGTTTTCGAAGGTTTCGCGCGCCAGGTGAAGCGGTTTGCCGCCGAACAGGCTTTGCCGCGCGATGGATTGCACGGCCGACAGGGTGTTCTTCACACGGTGGTTGAGTTCGTCCAGCAGCAGCCGCTGACGTTCGCCCGCCCGCACGGCCTCCGTCCGGTCGGCCGCCTGCACGAAGATGCCCTGCGTGCGCCCGGCCGTATCGCGAATCGGCTGCAACGAGACATCGACATAGGAGGACCGCCCGTTCGGCAGGACCAGGGCTTGCGCTTCGAAGGCGACGGCCTCGCCGCTTTGCCAGACCTCATCCATCGCCGCGAAAAGCCCGCTCTGCTCGGCTTGTGGCAGGATCTGACGGGCCGGCAGGCCGACGAGCTCGCGCCCGTCCATGAACCGCTGCAGCGTATCGTTGGCGAAGGTCACGATATGGGACGCGCCTTGCAACACCGCCACCATGGAGGGCGATTGCTGGAACAGGCGGCGAAAATCGGTCGAGCCGGAGAGCGAAGCGCTGTAGGCCGTCTCCGCCTCCCGCGCGCGTTCGACAAGCGCGACCTCCGCCGCAGAGCCTTGGAAGGGAAGCGCCGCCACCTCGCGCAGGCGGACGAGCTCCGTGATGTCCACCGTATTCTGCAGCACGAAGGCGACCTGTCCGTCCTCGTCCAGGAGCGGCGAATGGACCGCGCTCCAGTACCGATCCTCGAAGCCACCCTGCGTGCCGGCTGCGGGAATGCGGTAATGAATATAGGCCAGCGTGTCCGGCCGCCCGGTCGCGATCACCCGGGCGATGGATTCGCGCAGGCGGCGGCCTTCCGCCCCCTCGTTGGGGAAGAGGTCGAACAGGTTGCGCCCGACGAGATCGGTCTCTGCCCGTCCGACCGCCGCGACATAGGCCGGATTGGCGGCCACATAGTTCAGCTTCAGGTCGAGCACCATGTGGGGGCTCGGCAGGGCCGTCAGGAGCTGCGTGAAGCTAAATCGATTCATGGCCTGAGCACACTCTCTGCCGACACTGCCGCCCCCCGCATCTAGTGCAGGCGCATCAGGCTGCGAGCCCGACGGTTGCGAAGGGAGCGCCGGCCCTGTCGGCCCTCCCCACTCGCGCGCACCGGTCAGCGCGTCAGCCGCTTGTAGGTCGGCCGCTTCGGGTTGACGGATTCCGGTCCGAGGCGCCGGATCTTGTCCTTCTCGTAATCCTCGAAGTTGCCTTCGAACCATTCGACATGGCTGTCGCCCTCGAAGGCGAGGATGTGCGTGGCGAGCCGGTCCAGGAACATGCGGTCGTGGCTGATCACCACCGCGCAGCCGGCATATTCCTCCAGCGCGTCTTCCAGCGCGGCGAGCGTTTCCGTATCCAGATCGTTGGTCGGCTCGTCGAGCAGGATGACGTTGGCGCCCGACTTGAGCATCTTGGCAAGGTGGACGCGGTTGCGCTGCCCGCCCGACAGGGTGCCGACCTTCTGCTGCTGGTCCGGGCCCTTGAAGTTGAAATTGCCGACATAGGCACGCGAGTTCATCTCGTACTTGCCGAGCTTCATGATATCGACGGCGCCGGTGATCTCTTCCCAGACGTTCTTGGACGCGTCGAGCGCGTCGCGGCTCTGGTCGACATAGCCGATATCCACCGTGTCACCGATGGAGATGCTGCCCGAATCCGGCCGCTCCTTGCCGGTCAGCATCTTGAACAGCGTGGTCTTGCCAGCGCCGTTCGGGCCGATGATGCCGACGATGCCGCCGGGGGGCAGCTTGAAGGTCAGGTTCTCAATCAGCACCCGGTCGCCGTAGCTCTTGGTCAGGTTCTCGACCTCGATCACCTTGTTGCCGAGCCGCTCGCCGGTCGGGATGACGATCCGGCCATCGGCGGGCTTGCGGTTTTCCGCCAGCTCGACGAGTTCGTGATAGGCGCGGATGCGGGCCTTGGACTTGGCCTGCCGGGCTTTCGCGCCCTGCTGCATCCATTCGCGCTCGCGCTGCAGGGCCCGGGCACGGCTGTCGGTCTCCCGACCGTCCTGCTCCATGCGCTTGGCCTTCTTCTCCAGATAGGTGGAGTAGTTGCCCTCATAGGGGATGCCGCGGCCACGATCGAGCTCCAGGATCCAGCCCGTCACATTGTCCAGGAAGTAGCGATCGTGGGTGATCATCAGGACGGCGCCTTCGTATTCGCGAAGGTGCTTTTCGAGCCAGGCGATCGTTTCGGCGTCCAGATGGTTGGTCGGCTCGTCCAGAAGCAGGATATCGGGCTTGGCGAGCAGCAGCTTGCACAGCGCGACGCGCCGCTTTTCGCCGCCCGACAGGGGCGCCACCGCGGCATCGCCCGGCGGGCAGCGCAGGGCGTCCATCGCCATCTCAACCTGGTTCTCCAGATCCCAGAGGTTCTGGCTGTCGATGACGTCCTGGAGCTTGGCGCCCTCTTCGGCCGTCTCGTCCGAATAGTTCATCATCAGTTCGTTGTAACGGTCGAGAATCGCCTTCTTGTCGGCGACGCCTTCCATCACGTTCTCGAAGACGGTCTTCGTCTCGTCGAGCTTGGGTTCCTGCGCCAGGTAGCCGACCGTCGCACCTTCGGCAGCCCAGGCCTCTCCGGTGAACTCGTTGTCGACACCCGACATGATCTTGAGCAGCGTGGACTTACCCGCGCCGTTGGGTCCGAGGATCCCGATCTTGGCGTTCGGGTAGAAGGAGAGATTGATGTTCTCCAGGACCTTCTTGTTCCCGTAGGCCTTCGTAAGGTCCGACATGTGATAGATGTACTGGCGAGCCATGGGCCGTCCCAAAATCCTCAAAACGCGTGCGGTTGAATTGCGCCCTATATGGAGGAGCCGCAGCCGGATTGCAAAACATCCTCCACGATGGCTAGAAGCGATCCGGCAGACGAGCATTGGAAACCGATCGGACAGGACGCATGATACGCCACATCGTTTTCTTCAGCGCGCGGGACAAGGCCGACCTGCCGGCCATCGTGAAGGGCCTCGGGCAGCTCGGCAAGATCGAGCATGCCCGCCATTTCGAGGTTGCGCTGAACGGCAAGGTCGACCCCATGGGCAACGATGTCGACGTGATCGTCTATGCCGAGTTCGACGATGCCGATGCCCTCGCCGCCTACAAGGCCGATCCCATCTACGCCGAATCGACCCGCACCGTCCGCCCCTTGCGTGAGCTGCGCCTGTCGGCCGATTACGAGGTGCCCAATCCCGGCCGCCAGGCCTAGGGCCTTCAGCCCGGCAAATCGACCTCTCCGGTCCGGCAGCCGCGCGGCTGGCGTTCCCCTTCCGCCACGAGCGCTGCCAAGGAGCGGTCCTCGACCTGGCCGCCAAGCGCAATGCGCAGCTCGCGGATCAGCCGCCGGCCAGAGACCTCCACGCAGTCCACCAGCACCCTGTCGCCCGCACCCGGCCCGAAGGCCGCATCGAATGTGCGGCGGATCGCAGCGCCGCTGAGCTCCTGCCCTGCATGGTCCGCGAACAGCGCCCGGACCGGCGAATCGTTCAGAAGGTCCACCAGTCGGACCGCGGCCGCAAAATACGCATCCGCATCCAGGCCCGAGCAGGTCCCGTGCTTGAGCCACTGGTGGCGATCGAGCGCCGACTGCGTGCCCGGCATCACCCGGGCAAGCGCATTCTCCACACGCCCGGACAAGGTGACGGGCGGCAATCTGCGCCAGCCGCCGGCCGCGTCCGCCGCCCGCGCGCCGCCCGCCACGCCGCAATAGGCGGCACGGTCGGGCGTCTGCGGCCAGAGGCCGTGCAGGGTGAAGGCCAGGGGCGTATCGCCCCGGGCGCATTCCCGCGCCTGGGGCACGTCTTCACAGAAGGCCGAGGGCCAGCTCGCAGCCAGGATCCAGTCCGTGGCCACCTGTGCCGATTGGGATGGTTCGTCGATGCGCCCGCAGCCATAGGCGACCCATCGGCGTTCCGGTTCTGCGCCCGGAACGCGGATCAGATAATGGCTACCCGGCACTGCGTTGCGGCCGAGCAGCGTGTAGCTGCGCCCCGATTGCGTGCGGATGTTGCCGGGATTGTCGTCCGGATTGCGCAAGGACGGCGTGGCGACGCAGGTCGCTTCCGCGTGGAAGATCCCGGTCATGGGCTCCTGCGCACCGGCCGCAGCGGGTGCCAGCAGACAGGCGGCGAGGATGAGGGTGATGTATCGCATGGCTTGACCATAGGGCAGACCTCCGCCCAGTTGAAGCGGGGCCGGAACTGGCCGGGATGGAACGGGACGGGACGAATGGCAATGTTCATGCAGGTGGAACATCTTGCAACTGCCGATGGCGCGCGTCTGGCCTTGCGCCACGAGCCTGCGCGCATACCGGCGCGCGGCATCGTCTTCATCCTGCATGGGCTGGCCGAGCATTCGGCGCGCTACGACAGGTTCGCCCAGTGGCTGGCGCATGAGGGCTTCCACGCGGTGGCGCACGATCATCGCGGCCACGGGCTGACCCGCGTGCCGGGCCTTGCGCCCCGCCGTTTCGCCCATGCCGGCGGTGACCGGCTGTGCGCTTCGGATGCACGGGCGGTGCGGTTGCATATGCGCGAGCGGGTCGAGCGGGCGGATGGACGGCGCCTGCCCGTCATCGTGTTCGGCCATTCGATGGGCGGCCTGATCGCAGCCGACATCGCCGCCCAGGACGGGGCCGAACTGGCGGGCGTTGCCCTTTGGAACTGCGATCCCGCCGCTGGCTGGAAGAACCGGCTCGCCCGGCTTATCCTTCGGGCCGAGCGCGGGTTGAAGGGTTCGGATGTTGCGAGCCTGGCCTTCCGCCGCGCGACATTCGATCTGTGGCGGGCCAGCGTGCCGGGCCGCCAAACGGATTATGACTGGCTCAGCCATGACGCTGCACAGGTGGCGGCCTATGCCGGGGATCCGCTCTGCGGTTGGACGCCGACAAACTCCATGGCCATGGACATCGTGGCGCTTGTCGAGCGCGCCGGCCATGGCACGGCGCTGGCGGCCTGGCCGGCCGATCTGCCGGTGCACCTGTTGGGAGGCGGTGCCGACCCCGTCACGCAGGGCGGCCGCGCGATCGATGTACTCGGGAACCGCCTGCGCGCCGCCGGACTGACGCGGGTCGACAGCCTCGTCATTCCCACCGCTCGCCATGAAACGCTGAACGAGATACCGGCCATACGCGATCCCGCCCTCGCCGCGCTGGACGCATGGCTGAGCAGGGTCGCTCCGCCTCAGAGATTGGCGGCGTAAGACAGCTTGTCGCCCAGATTGCACGCGGCGGTACGGTACTCGAGCGGCGTGCCCTCATAGGAATAGATGGTGCGCGCCAGCAAGAGGATCGGCGTGCCGGCGGTGACCTTCAAACGGCTTGCATCTTCAGCCGAGGCTTTGCCGGACGACACCAACTCCTGCTTGCGCGTGGCAAGGCCGGTGGAAGACCACCCGGCTTCTGCAAGGGCCATCAGCTTGTCGGCCGACGAGGACTTCTTCCCCCCGTCGAAGCGCATGTAAACCGTTTCCGACAGGACAGGCCGCTCCTCGTAACGCCGCAGGCGGCGGAACTTCAGAACCTGGGCGTCTTCGCCCACGGCGAGCGCCTGGGCCACCTCTGCCGTGGCGGAGACGACTTCGGCATCCGACACCTCGGTCGAAAAGAGCACGCGCTCGCCACTGGCATCCACGATGTTGCAGAAGCGCGATTGCATATTGTCGGAGCTGAGATCGGCGACGATGGTCCCCCGGCCCTGCTGACGCTCCAGGACCGCATAGTCGGCAAGGACGTCGAAAGCTTTGCGCACTGTTCCGATGCTGATACCGAGGGACCGGGCGATCTCCGATTCGTTCTCGATGATCTGTCCCGGTACCCACTGGCGCGACACGATCCGGGCGATAAACTCGTCAGCGACCTGCTGATACAGCGGCTTGACGTTGAACTGCTTCAGGGCCGGCATGGTTCAAAACCTCGGGCTTCTCTGGTGAAATTTAACCCTAGGTAAGCATATAGATGTTAGAAAATCAACGTCTAATTGTATGGCTAGATTGGCATCGCGTTGAAACTTGTTGCGTTTTGAGAAACGTTTTACGTAAGCTGCCGGTGGCGCGCGCAAACCGTTGTCGGGGCTGAATTCAGGGATTCAAAGCGCGCTGGGAGACCCCGTCACACGGAGCCATTGGCGGGCGCGTTCCTCGGGCGTCGGCGCCAGCAACACGTCGGTCACCACGGCGGCGCAATCGGCCCCTGCCGCAAAAACATCCGGGGCACGCTCGACGGTCAGTCCGCCTATCGCCACCAGAGGGAGTGTTCCGATCCGCCGCCGCCATGTCGCGAGCCGTGCCGGGGTCTGCGGCGCCCAGGGCATCGCCTTCAGGATGGTCGGCCAGATTGGCCCCAGGGCGACATAGTCCGGCTGCGCGGACAAGGCCGTTTCGAGCTCCGCCTCGTCATGGGTCGAAATACCGAGGCGCAATCCGCTCCGGCGTATTGCGGCCAGGTCCGCCTCGGCCAGATCCTCCTGGCCGAGGTGCAGGACATCGCAGCCTTCCTCGATGGCCATCTGCCAATGATCGTTGATCACGAGCGTGGCACCATGGCGCCGGCACAGGTCCACAGCACGGCGGATTTCATCCCGCAGCGCCGCCGCCTCCAGATCCTTGATGCGAAGCTGGAAGAGGCGAACGCCCACCGGCGCCATGCGGGCGATCCAGTCGGTGCTGTCGACGATGAGGTAGAAGCGGTCGAGACGCAGTGTCATGCAAAGCCCCTTCCAAGGACGGGCGTGGACGGGACGGCGAGTTCCTGCGGCTCCATGGCGCCGGCCTCGAAGGCCCTGCGCCCGGCGGCGACAGCTTCGGCGAAGGCCCGCGCCATCAAAACCGGGTCTCCGGCAAGGGCGATGGCGGTGTTCAGAAGCACACCGTCATAGCCGAGCTCCATGGCAGCCGCAGCGTGTGAGGGCACCCCCAACCCGGCATCCACGATCAGGCAGTGGTCCGGAAAGCGGGCCCGCAGCGCCTTTAGCCCGTAGCGGTTGTTGAGGCCGAGGCCGGAGCCGATCGGGGCGCCCCATGGCATCAGGACGTTGCATCCCGCCTCTGCGAGGCGCTCGCAGACGCTTAAATCCTCCGTCGTGTAAGGCAGGACCTCGAAGCCCTCGTTGCACAGGATCCGGGCCGCTTCGACGAGCGCGAAGACATCGGGCTGCAGCGTATCGGAATCTGCGATCACCTCCAGCTTGATCAGGGGCGTTCCGAAGACCTCGCGCGCCATATGCGCGGTGGTCACCGCTTCCGCGACGCTGTGGCAACCGGCCGTATTGGGCAGGACAGGAAAGCCCGCCTCCCGCACCAGCGCCCAGAAGGCCGAGCCGGCCTTGTCACCCGCTGCTTCCCGGCGCAGGCTCACCGTCACCAGCGCCGGCTGGGCGGCCGCCAGCGCCGCCTGCATGATGGCGGGCGACGGGTAGCGCGCCGTGCCGATCATCATTCGCGAATCGAATGTCCGTCCGTAGATGTTCATGGGGCATCACCCTCCCTGCATGGGGGCCAGAATCTCGACACTATCCCCCGGCTGGAGGCGGCTTGCGGCCCGCGCGGCGCGAGCGACGAAATCGCCGTTGAGCGCGGTGGCGACGAGCTCCGCGTCGTGGCCCAACTCGCTGACGAGCGCGTCGAGCGCCTGTGCCGCCGTCTCGTAGGCCTGTCCGTTCACATTGAGTTTCATGCCGCATTCCTTGCCTGAAGAAGCGCCTCCACCGCCTGCCGCGCAATGTCCGGCGCGAGCAGGAAGCCGTGGCGATAGGCGCCCGCCAGGGCACCGCCCCGGGCCGACGCCACATAGCGGGGGAGATTGTCCGGCAGCGCCGGCCTGAGGCCCGATCGCATCTCGACGATCTGCGCATCGGCGAAGGCGGGGTGAAGCGCATAGGCGACGTTCATCAGCTCCACCGCCGAGCGCAGCGTCACCCCGCGGGCATCCGCGCTTTCGATCATGCTGGCGCCGATCATGAACCGTCCCGCGCCATGCGGCACGACATAGACGGGCCAGCGCGGATGCAGGATCCGCACCGGGCGCGTCAGGGCAATCTCGTCGGATTGCACGATCAGCATTTCGCCGCGCACGGCGCGCAGGCCGGGTACGTCCGCCCGCGCCCCCCGGCAGTCGAGGACCCATGCGCCGCCAAAATCCGCCGGTTCGGCCGGCTGGCCGAAGGCGATCGGCACGCCGCGGGCCGACAGGCTTTCGGCGAGCCTCGCCATGGCAAGGCGGGGGCGCATATGCGCCTCCTGTGCAAAGAAGAGCCCCTGCCGGAAGCGACCGGCAAGTCCCGGCTCCAGGGCATCGATCGCCGCGCCATCCAGCCATTCATGGGTCTCTGCCCGGGCCGCGAACTGGCGAAGCTGCGCGCCGTCACGCCCCGCCTGCACCACCAGCGTGCCGTGCCGCTCCACGCAGCCTGCCGCATGGTCCCACCAGTCGATCCCCGACAGGCCCGGCGCCACGATGGACCGGTCCGTCGTGGCCACCTCGCAGAAGGGGGCCAGCATCCCGCCGGCCAGCCAGGACGCTGCCCCTTCGCCGAGGCTCGCGCCCCGCTCGCAGAGCCGGGGGACGATGCCCGCCTCGACCAGCCGTGTTGCCACGACCAGTCCGAAGACCCCGCCCCCCAGAATGACGACATCCATTACCGCGCCGTCCCCTCGGCCAGAAGCTCGCTTTGCGGCACGTACAAATCACCCCCGTCGCGGTACCGCTCCGCCATCTGCTCCATTCCGGCTGCGCGCGCTTCCGCCCGTATGTCGTGGCTGATCCGCATGGAGCAGAATTTCGGGCCGCACATGGAACAGAAATGCGCAAGCTTGTGCGCTTCCTTGGGCAGCGTCTCGTCATGGTAGGAGCGCGCCGTTTCCGGGTCGAGCGACAGGTTGAACTGGTCTTCCCAACGGAACTCGAAACGGGCGCGGGACAAGGCGTCGTCCCGCAGCCGCGCCGCGGGATGGCCCTTGGCAAGATCGGCCGCATGGGCGGCGATCTTGTAGGTGATGACGCCGACCTTCACGTCGTCGCGGTCCGGCAGGCCGAGATGTTCCTTCGGCGTGACGTAGCAGAGCATCGCCGTACCGAACCAGCCGATCATCGCCGCGCCAATCCCGGAGGTGATGTGGTCGTAGCCGGGGGCAATGTCGGTGACGAGCGGCCCGAGCGTATAGAAGGGCGCCTCCCCGCAAGTGGCCATCTGCTTGTCGACATTCTCCTTGATCTTGTGCATCGGCACATGGCCCGGGCCTTCGATCATCACCTGGCAATCGCGCGCCCAGGCAATGGCCGTCAGTTCGCCCAGCGTATCGAGCTCGGCGAACTGCGCGGCATCGTTGGCATCGGCGATGGAGCCCGGCCGCAGGCCGTCCCCGAGCGAGAAGGACACGTCATAGGTCCGGCAGATATCGCAGATTTCTTCGAAATGCTCATAGAGGAAGCTTTCGCGGTGGTGGTGCAGGCACCACTTGGCCATGATGGACCCCCCGCGTGAGACGATGCCCGTCACCCGGTCGACCGTCAGCGGGATATGCTGCAACCGCACGCCGGCATGGACGGTGAAGTAGTCCACGCCCTGCTCCGCCTGTTCGATGAGTGTGTCGCGGTAGACGTCCCAGGTCAGGTTCTCGGCGATGCCCTCCACCTTCTCCAGCGCCTGATAGAGCGGCACGGTGCCGATCGGCACGGGCGCGTTGCGGATGATCCAGTCCCGGATGTTGTGGATGTTGCGGCCCGTCGACAGGTCCATCACCGTGTCGGCGCCCCAGCGGATGGCCCACACCATCTTCTCGACCTCTTCGGCCATCGAGGACGTGACGGCCGAGTTGCCGATATTGGCATTGATCTTGACCAGGAAGTTACGCCCGATCGCCATCGGCTCCAGTTCCGGATGGTTGATGTTGGCCGGGATGATGGCCCGTCCGGATGCCACTTCCTCACGCACCCATTCCGGCGTGATGAGGTCTGGGATCGTGGCGCTGTACGGGTTGCCGTCCCGCAAGGCCCGGCCCATCGCCTCGCGCCCGAGATTCTCGCGGATCGCGACGAACTCCATCTCCGGTGTGACGATGCCCGCCCGGGCGAGCGCGATCTGCGTCACCGCCTGGCCGGCGCGCGCGCGGCGCGGGCGGTGGTGGACGGGGAAGACGGGCGTCGCCCTGGCTTCTGACACGAAGCCGTTATCCTCCGGCCGAATCGGGCGTCCCTCATAGGTTTCGACGCGGTCGCCCTCTTCCAGCCAGGCCAGGCGGTGGCGCGGCAGGCCGGCCGAAATGTCGGTCAGGACGGAAGGGTCGGTATAGGGGCCGGACGCGTCGTAGACGGTGACGGGCGGCTCGTTGGCCGTCGGATGGACCGCGATCTGCCGCAGGGGCACGCGGATCTGCGGGTGCAACTGCCCCGCACGATAGATCTTGGTGGATGCCGGCAGGGCGCCGTGTGTCACGCTGGGGGTGGGCAAATCCATATGAATCTCCGTTGTTCAAGGAGATCCAGCCGGTGGGCAGTGATCGGCAACGAGCCGGGCCTTGCGATCGATGCGCAGGGCCGTGGCGTGAAGATGCGCGCCTTCGGGCCCTGCGACATGACGATCGGAAGAATGGCTCACTCCATCCCTACGCCAGTGTCAACTGGATCAGGTTCGTAGGGTCGCCGCGCGCTGCATGCAGCCGGTCGGCCTCTCAGTTCCCTGCCGGAACTCCCCTTGGACGCGGGTCAGGCTAGACGTTGGCGCGCCGTTGTCAAGCGGGCGGGCGCAGGCGGCGCGCCAGGCACAGCTCGATGATGACCGCCGTGGCCATGGCGACAGCGAGCAGGAAGAAGGGAATGGCGCCCAGTCCGGCCCGGTCGGCCAGGATGCCCGCAAGGGCCGGCGTCGCCACGCCGCCCAGCATGGCGGCCGACACTTGGAAGCCAATGGCATGCCCTGCCGCGCCATGCAGAACCTGCGGCGTACGGTGCATCAGCAAAGGGAAGATCGGCGCCAGGGAAAAGCCCACGAGAACAAGGCCGAGCGGCCCCGCCCCGACCGGATCGAAGGCGAAGACGGCATAGCCGCAAATCGCCCCCAGGATCGCGGCGCGCAGCATCAAAGGCGTGCCGACCCGCTCGGCCAGCATTCCAAGGAGAATCCGGCCCGCGAACAGGGCCAGCCAGAAGGCGCCGGTCCAGAAGCCCGCGCTTTCCACCGCATAGCCGCGATCCTGCGACAGGATGGCGAAGGCCCATTGCCCGGCGGCGATCTCTGCGCCGGCATAGGTGAAGAAGGCGAGCGCCTGCAGCCAGACGAGCGGGATGCGCAGCGCCTGCGCGGCCGTGACGGGTGTCGGCTCCGGCGCAGCCGCCTCGCCACTGGCCGGGGCCCAGATGCCGCGTGTCACGGTGAAGAGCGTCGCCAGGCACAGCATGATGAGGCCGAGGGCGACATAGCCGAGCCGCCAGGAGGCGAGCCCGACGGCCGCCGTCATGACGAGCGGTCCGAGCCCGGCGCCAAGCCCGAAGGCGGCATGCAGCCAGTTCATCTGGCGGGCGGACAGGCGGCTGGCGGCATAGGCGTTGAGCCCGGAATCGATGGCCCCGCCACCAAAACCCACCAGGAGCGCGAAGCCGAGGAAGACCCACCAGTGGCCGGCAACCGCAAACCCCAGAAGGCCGAGACCGGCCATGGTCGTGGCCACGGCCAGAAGCCGCCCGACGCCCATCGCGGCCAGGAAGCGCCCGGCAAGCGTGCTGGACACGACGAAGCCGATGCCCACGAAAGCGAGCGCAATGCCGAATTGCGCCTGGGGAAGCATTAAGAGGTCGCGCAACGAGGGCCAGGCGACGCCGAAGGCAGCGTCCGGCAGGCCGAGCGAGATGAAGCCGAGATAGAGAAGCGCCACGGCGATGCCGCCGGCCGCCGCGGCCTTTGCCCGGCCCGTTGTGGAATGCATGCCCGACACGCCCCTTTTGCCAACCTTACCGGGCTAGATCGTCTCACGGCCTAGGAATCAAGCCCCGCCCCTTTTCGCGCATGCGAGAAATGATCTAGTTTGCGCCCGACGCGATGACTGGGAGGGCATCTATGAGCGGCGCAATCGTCTGGCAACCCACGGCTGAGCGGGTGGCCGCCACCGGCATGACGGCGTTCCGGCGCGCTGTCGCCGATCGTATCGGCAGGCCGCTGGACGATACGCCGGCCCTTCACCAATGGTCGCTCAGCGAGCCGGAAGCCTTCTGGAGCGCGATCTGGGACCATTTCGACGTGGTCGGCGACAAGGGCGAGCGCGTGCTCGTGGATGCAGAGGCCATGCCCGGCGCCCGCTTCTTCCCCGATGCGACGCTCAACTTCGCGGAGAACCTCTTGGCCCGGCCGGGCGCGCCCGATGCCGACGCCATCGTCTTCCGTGCCGAGGACAAGCTGCAGGACCGCTGGAGCTGGGCCCGGCTGGAAGCGGAAGTGTCGCGCCTGCAGCAGGCCTTCCAGGCCGCCGGCATCGTGCCGGGCGACCGCATCGCCGCCTATCTGCCCAACGTGCCCTTCGCCATCGCGGCCATGCTGGCGGCAACCTCCATCGGCGCCGTCTGGTCCTCGGCCTCGCCCGATTTCGGCCCGCGCGGGGTGCTCGACCGCTTCGGCCAGATCGCTCCGCGCCTGCTTCTGACAGCCGATGGCTACTGGTATGCCGGCAAGGAGAACCCCCTCGCCGAAAAGCTCGCGGCCATCCGGCCGGAGCTGCCGAGCGTCGAAGGGGTCATCGTGCTGGACCTGTGCGGCAGGGCCGCAGCAACGGCCGCGGCGCTGCCCGACGGGGTCACGGCGGACGATTTCCTGGCGGGCTTTGCACCGCGGGCGCTGCATTTCGAGCGCCTGCCCTTCGACCACCCGCTCTACATCCTCTTTTCGTCCGGCACGACGGGTGTGCCCAAATGCATCGTCCACCGGGCGGGCGGCGTGTTGCTGCAGCATTTGAAGGAGCATGCGCTGCATTCGGATGTGCGGGCGGGCGACAGGCTCTTTTACTTCACCACCCTTGGCTGGATGATGTGGAACTGGCTGGCCTCCGGCCTCGGCGTCGGGGCGACGCTCCTGCTCTATGACGGCTCCCCCTTCCATCCGGCCCCGAGCGTCCTGTTCGACTATGCGCAGGATGAGCGGATGACGCATTTCGGAACTTCGGCCAAATATATCGACGCCATCAAGAAGGCCGGGCTTCGCCCGGTCGATACGCACGCCCTGCCCGCGCTGCGCGCCATGATGTCGACCGGTTCGCCGCTGGTCGCTGAAAGTTTCGACTATGTCTACGAGGCGATCGGGGCCGATCTGCACCTCGCCTCCATTTCCGGCGGCACGGACATCGTCTCCTGCTTCGTCCTCGGCGATCCGACCCGCCCCGTCCGGCGCGGGGAGATCCAGGGCCCTGGCCTCGGACTGGCGGTGGAGGTGTGGACCGAAGACGGCGCAGTCGCGCCCGCCGGCGACAAGGGAGAGCTCGTCTGCGCGCGCCCCTTCACGGCCATGCCGCTCGCCTTCTGGGACGATCCGCAGGACAGGCGGTACAAGGCCGCCTATTTCGAGCGCTTCCAGAACGTCTGGTGCCACGGCGACTTTGCCGAAACCACGCAGAGCGGCGGCTTCATCATTCACGGGCGCTCCGACGCCACGCTCAATCCCGGCGGCGTGCGCATCGGAACGGCGGAAATCTACGCCCAGGTCGAGAAGATACCCGACATTCTGGAATGCATCGCCATCGGGCAGGAGTTCGATGGCGACGTGCGCGTGGTGCTCTTCGTGCGGCTGCGTGACGGCGCCGCCTTCACGCCGGAACTGGAACGGCAGATCCGCACGGAGGTGCGCAGCGGCGCCTCGCCCCGCCACGTGCCCGCGCGCATCCTGCCCGTGGCCGACATTCCCCGTACCAAGAGCGGCAAGATCGTCGAGCTTGCCGTGCGCGATGTGGTGCATGGCCGCCCCATCCGCAACATCGAGGCGCTGGCCAATCCACAAGCGCTGGACCTGTTCCGCGACCGGCCGGAACTGAAAGCCTGAAGCTTGCGCAGCGGCGGCGTTCGGACGCCGCCGCAAAATCGCGCCATGTCGCTTTTATACAAGTGACAGGCCGGATTTTTTATCGCCCCCGGGCAGCGTCGGTGCGATGGTTCGGGCGACACGAACGGATGGGCGCGATGCAGAAGTTTTCCGGATTCCAGATCTTCGCCAAGGGGCTGGCCGGCAACAAGGGCTGGGGAGCGCAATGGCGCAATCCGGAGCCCAAGGCCGAGTATGACGCGATCATCGTGGGCGGGGGCGGCCACGGGCTGGCCTGTGCCTATTACCTGGCGCGCGAGCATGGCATCACCAATGTCGCCGTTCTGGAAAAGGGGTGGATCGGCGGCGGCAATACCGGCCGCAACACGACCATCATCCGCTCCAACTACCTCTTCGAGGAATCGGCGGCACTCTACGATCATGCGGTCAAGCTCTGGGAAGGCCTGTCGCAGGAGCTGAACTACAACGTCATGTACTCGGCGCGCGGCGTGCTCATGCTGGCGCACAACATCCACGACGTGCAGGTGTTCAAGCGCCATGTCCATGCCAACCGGCTGGCCGGCGTCGACAATGAGTGGCTGACGCCGCAGGAGTGCAAGGAATACTGCCCGCCGCTCAACATCGACGCGTCGACCATGCGCTACCCCGTGCTGGGCGGCGCCCTGCAGCGGCGTGGCGGCACGGCGCGCCACGATGCGGTGGCCTGGGGCTATGCCCGCGCCGCATCGGCGCTCGGCGTGGACATCATCCAGAATTGCGAGGTCACCGCCATCACCCGGGGGCCGGAGGGCGCTGTGACGGGGGTGCAAACGACGCGCGGGCCGATCCGCGCCCGGCGCATCGGCGTATCGGCTGCGGGCAACTCCTCCGTGGTCATGGACATGGCGGGCGTGCGCATGCCGCTGGAAAGCTTCCCCCTGCAGGCTTTGGTATCCGAGCCGGTCAAGCCGGACTTTCCCTGCGTGGTCATGTCGAACACGATTCACGCCTATATCAGCCAGTCCGACAAGGGCGAGATGGTGATCGGCGCCGGCACGGATGCCTACACCTCCTATACGCAGCGCGGCGGCCTGCACATCGCCAATCATACGCTCGACGCCATCTGCGAGCTGTTGCCGCAATATCGGCGGCTGCGGATGCTGCGCAACTGGGGCGGCATCGTCGACGTGACGCCGGACCGCTCGCCGATCCTCGGCAAGACGCCCGTGCGGGGGCTCTACGTCAATTGCGGGTGGGGCACCGGCGGCTTCAAGGCCACGCCGGGCGCGGGGCATTTGTTGGCCTACACCATGGCGCGGGACGAACCCCACCCGATCAACGCGCCCTTCACCATCGAACGTTTCCGCGACGGTTACCTCATCGACGAGGCCGCCGCCGCCGCCGTGGCGCACTGAACCCCGGACCCAAGGCCGAACGACCATGCTTCTGATCCACTGCCCCTATTGCGGCCCCCGGCCCGAACTCGAATTCCGGCATGCCGGGCAGGCGCATATCGCCCGCCCGGAAACGCCGGCCGACACCACGATCGAGGATTGGGGAAGCTACCTTTACGAGCGTAGCAACGCCCGCGGCCTGCACGCCGAACGCTGGCGGCACATTCATGGCTGCGGACGCTTCTTCAACGCGCTGCGCGACACGCGGACCGACATGTTCACCGCCACCTACAAGGTCGGCGAAGAGCGGCCGGACGCAGCACCGGCGGAGGGTGGCCGATGAACGCGTTCCGCACGGCCGAAGGCGGACGGATCGACCGCACCCGGCCGCTCTCCTTCAGTTTCGACGGCAAGAGCTTCACCGGTTATGCGGGCGACACGCTCGCATCCGCGCTGATCGCCAATGGCGTGCACCTGGTCGGGCGCAGCTTCAAGTATCATCGCCCCCGCGGCATCCTGACCGCCGGCAGCGAAGAGCCGAACGCCCTGGTCGGCGTCGGCCGCGACGAGGCACATTACACGCCCAACCTGCGGGCCACCCAGGTCGAGCTCTATGACGGGTTGAAGGCCGAAAGCCAGAACCGCTGGCCCTCGCTGGAATGGGATGTGGGCGAGGTCAATGACGGGCTCGGCCGCTTTTTCGGCGCAGGCTTCTACTACAAGACCTTCATGTGGCCGCGCGCGGCCTGGAAGAAGCTGTATGAGCCTGTCATCCGCCGCGCCGCCGGCCTTGGTCGCGTTCCGACTGCCCCCGACGCGGACCGCTATACCCAGCGCTTCGCCCATTGCGAGGTGCTGGTGGTGGGCGCCGGCCCGGCCGGCCTGGCCGCTGCATTGGCTGCGGCACAGTCCGGCCAGCGGGTGATCCTGTGCGACGAGCAGTCGGAAATGGGCGGCTCGCTCCTGCACGAGGCGGCCGCCCGGATCGAGGGCATGCCGGCCGCGCAATGGGCGGCGGCGGTGCTCGATGAGCTGCGCAGCCGCGACAATGTCACGCTCCTTTCGCGGACGACGGCCTTCGGCTTCTATCCGCACAACTTCCTCGGCCTCGTGGAGCGCGTGACGGAGCATCTGGCCGTGGCGGCGCCGGGCCTGCCGCGCGAGCGCATGTGGCAGGTGCGCGCCGGCCGCGTCGTCTTTGCCACCGGCAGCATCGAACGCCCCCTCGCCTTCCCGGAGAACGATCGCCCCGGCATCCTGATGGCGGAGGCGGCGCGCCAGTACCTGAACCGCTACGGCGCCAAGCCGGGCGAGACGGCCACCGTCTTCGCCGCCAATGATTCGGCCTATCGTGCGGCGCTGGAGCTGCGCGCCGCCGGCGTGGAGATCGCCGCGGTGGCCGACCTGCGGCCCAACCCGTCCGGCCCCTATGTGGAGATGCTGCGTGCAGCGGGCGTGCCCATCTATGGTGAGACGGCGGTGATCGGCACGCGCGGCCGGTTGCGGCTCGGCAGTGCCATCCTGGGGCGGCTCGGCTGGCGGAGCGGCGAAACTGTGCCTTGCGACACGCTGATCATGTCGGCCGGCTTCACGCCGACCGTGTCGCTCTTCTCCCAGTCGCGCGGCAAGCTCAAATGGGACGACGGGCTCGGCGCCTACATTCCCGCCCAGTCGGTGGAAAACGAGCGCTCGGCCGGAAGCTGCCGTGGCGTCTTCGACCTGGCCACCGTTCTGGCGGATGGCTGGGCGGCCGGCGGCGGCACCACGCGTGACTTTTCGGTCGACGCGATCCCGGTCGGCAACGACAGCTATCGCGGGGCGACCCCGCACCGCCGCAAGCCGGTCTCGGTCAAGGCCTTCGTCGACTTCCAGAACGATGTGACCACCAAGGATATCAAGCTCGCCACGCAGGAGGGCTTCCAGTCCATCGAGCATGTGAAGCGCTACACGACGACCGGCATGGCGACGGATCAGGGGCGCATCTCCAACATCAACGCGCTCGCCATCGTCGCCGATGCGCTCGGCCGGCCCGAGCCGGCCGTGGGCCTGACGACCTTCCGCCCGCCCTACACGCCGACGAGCTTCGGCAGCTTTGCGGGGCCTTCACGCGGGGCCCTGTTCGACCCCGTGCGCCAGACCCCGATCCACGACTGGGCCGCCGCGCGCGGCGCGGCCTTCGAGGATGTCGGCATCTGGAAGCGGGCCCACTACTTCCCGCAAGGGGGCGAGGACATGCACGCCGCCGTGGCGCGCGAATGCCGCGCCGTGCGCAGCTCGGTGGGCATCTTCGACGCCTCGACCCTCGGCAAGATCGAGGTCGTCGGGCCGGATGCCGCCGAGTTCATGAACCGCATCTACACCAACCCCTTCGCCAAGCTGGCCATCGGCCAGTTGCGCTACGGCGTGATGCTGCGCGAAGACGGTTTCGTGCTGGATGACGGCGTCATCGCGCGGATGGCGGAAGACCGGTTCCACGTGACCACCACGACGGGCGGCGCGCCGCGCGTTCTGAATATGATGGAAGACTACCTCCAGACCGAATGGCCCGATCTCGACGTCTGGCTGACCTCCATCACCGAAGAATGGGCGACCATCGCCGTCCAGGGCCCGAGGGCGCGCGATGTCCTGGCCCCGCTGGTGGAGGGGGTCGACCTGTCGCGCGAGGCCATGGGTCACATGACCTGGCGGGAGGGCAAGGTGGCCGGGGTCGCGGCGCGGATCTGGCGCGTGTCCTTCACGGGCGAGCTCGGCTTCGAGATCAACGTGCCGGCCGGCTACGGCCGCGCGGTCTGGGACGCGGTCTTCGCGGCCGGGCAGCCTTACGGCATCACGCCCTACGGGACGGAGACGATGCACGTCCTGCGGGCCGAGAAGGGTTACATCATCGTCGGCCAGGAGACGGACGGCACCGCCGTCCCGGACGATGTCAATCTTGGCTGGGCCGTCGCCAGGAAGAAGAAGGACTTCGTGGGCATGCGCTCGCTGATGCGCCCCGCCTTGCAGGGCGCGGATCGCAAGCAGCTCATCGGCCTTCTGACCGATGATCCCGGCACGGTGCTGGAAGAAGGCGCCCAGCTGGTCGAGCGGACGGAGGATCGCAACGCCCGCGCCACGATACCCGCCCTCGGCCATGTGACCTCGTCCTATGCCTCCGCCACGCTGGGGCGCTCCATCGCGCTCGCACTGGTGCGCGGCGGGCGGGCGCGGATCGGCGAGCGGCTGGACGTGCCCATGCCCGGCGGACGGATCGGCGTGACGATCGTGGACCCGGTGTTCTACGACAAGGAAAACGAGCGGCTGAATGTCTGACCTCACCCTCAACTCCCCCCTCGACGCCCTGGCCGCCGCTGCGCGGTCCATCCCGGCCGCTGCGCTGGAGCTGGTGCAGGCGCGCGCGCGGTTCAGCTTCCGGGCGCGGGACGCCAGGGCCATTGCCGCGGCCGGCGAGGCCTTCGGCACGCCCCTCCCGCAGGAGGCCTGCCGCTTCACCGAAGGGCCGGACCGCCGCGCCCTCTGGCTCGGGCCGGACGAATGGCTCCTCGTGGCGCCTTTGGCGAGCGGGCCAGACATTCAAGAAGCGCTCGAACGGGCTTTGGCCGGCCTGCCGCATGCGCTGGTCGATGTCAGCCATCGATCGGTCAGCTTCACCATCGGCGGCCCGAGGGCTGCGGACGTGTTGAATGCCGGCTGCCCGCTGGACCTGTCGCTGAACGCCTTCCCGGTCGGCATGTGCACGCGTACGGTCCTTGCCAAGACGGAGATCGTCCTTCTGCGAACGCAGGAGGACAAGTTCCAGGTCGATGTGTGGCGCTCCTTCGCGCCCTATGCCTGGTCCTACCTGGATGATGCGCGCCGCGAACTCGGCTGACGGCGCTGCGCGAAAGAACGGTGATGTGCTGATGGTCTCGCTTTACGATCTGTTCAAGGTGGGAATCGGCCCATCCTCGTCGCATACGGTCGGGCCCATGCGTGCGGCTGCGTCCTTTGCCGAAGGGCTGGTAACCTGCCCGGATGTCGCGCGCGTCACCATCACGCTCTATGGCTCCCTCGCCTGGACGGGCAAGGGCCACGGCACGGCCGAGGCTATCCTGCTCGGCCTTTCCGGCGAGCGCCCGGAGTCGGTCGAGCCGGATGCCGTCGGCGGCATCGTCGCGGCGATCCGCGACACGCGCAGCCTGACGCTCAAGCATGACCGCCGGATCGGTTTCGACGAGGAGCGGGATCTTCTCTTCGACTTCATCTCCGAAGCGCCGGCCCATCCCAACACGCTGAAGTTCACCGCCCATGATGCGAACGACGCTCCGCTTTTCGAGGAGCGGTGGTGCTCCATCGGCGGCGGCTTCGTCGTTCCGGAGGCGGAGGTCGGCAGCCCGGTCGAGGCGCAGGCAACGGTGCCCTTCAGCTTCACCAGTGGCCGCATCCTCCTCGATATCGGCCGGCGGACGGGGCTTTCCATCGCCGAGATCGTCCGCGCCAACGAGCACGCCATGCGCGACCCGGCGGAAGTATCGGCGCATCTGACCCGCATCATCGACGTGATGATGGCCTGCATCGACCGGGGCCTGTGCGCCGAGGGCGAGCTGCCCGGCGGCCTCTCCGTGCGCCGGCGCGCCCGCGCGCTGAAGGGCAAACTCGAGGCGGACCATCTGCGCAACGCCCGCCACCCGCACGAGATCATGGATTGGGTCAGCCTCTACGCCATCGCCGTGAACGAGGAGAACGCCGCCGGCGGCCGCGTCGTGACCGCGCCGACCAACGGGGCGGCCGGCGTCGTGCCGGCCACGCTGCGCTATTTCCGGGACCATTGTCACGGCGCGAGCCGCGCCGGCATGGAAACCTTCCTCCTGACGGCCACCGCCATCGGCGGCCTCTTCAAGCAGAACGCATCCATTTCCGGCGCGGAGGTCGGGTGCCAGGGAGAGGTGGGCGTCGCCTGCTCCATGGCCGCGGCCGGCCTTGCCGCGGCACTCGGCGCGACCAACGAACAGGTGGAGAACGCCGCCGAGATCGGGATGGAGCACCATCTCGGCATGACCTGCGATCCCATCGCCGGCCTTGTCCAGGTTCCGTGCATCGAGCGCAACGCCTTCGGTGCGGTGGCCGCCGTCCAGGCCGCCTCGCTCGCCATGCGGGGCGATGGGCAGCATATCGTGTCGCTCGATAAGGTGATCGTCACCATGCGCGAAACCGGGCGGGACATGGCCACCAAATACAAGGAGACCTCGCAGGGCGGGCTGGCGGTCAATCACCCGGAATGTTGAGTGCCCAGGGATTGAGCATAGCTTAGCCCTCGCGCGGCCGGTCGCTCACCTTTTGCGGCTCGTTATCCCTCAATTCCCGTGCCGCAGACCGGCATTTGCCGCCTGCGGCGACATAGCCGCTAAACCGTTGAGTATGATAGCAGACTAGTTCCCGGCCGCCAGCGCAATGCAGCATTGACGCTGCACTGCGAAGACGCAGTATACGGGAGCAATGCCCGAATTTTGAGCGTGTCGCGAAAGCGCCAGATTTCGTCGTATGGAGTAAAGTATCCGGATAAGAATGGCTCCAGACTGCCATTATCCACCGGGCGCTTTTTCGGAGACGAAGCCCATGCTCGACCGCAGCAACGATACCTCCCTCTCCGCCCTCCTGCAGCGTCGGGTGCCTGGTTACACGCTGGAGGCGGCCTTCTATACGAGCGACGAGATTTTCGCCGCCGACATGGAGGCGATCTTCGAGAAGCACTGGTTGTTCGTCGGCGTCGAGCCGGACGTGCCCGAACCGGGCGACGTCATGACGGTGGAGATCGGCACCAACTCCGTCCTGATCCTGCGCGACGACGACATGCAGATCCGCGCCTACCACAATGTCTGCCGCCACCGCGGCGCGCGCCTCGTGCTGGAAGAAAAGGCGACGGTGGGCAACCTCGTCTGCCGCTACCATTCCTGGACCTACAATCTGGATGGCGACCTGATCCATGCCGAGCATATGGGCGAAGGCTTCGACCGCTCCTGCCATGGGCTGAAGCCGGTCCATGTCCGCTCGCTGGAAGGGCTCATCTTCATCTGCCTGGCGGAGGATCCGCCGGAGGATTTCGACGAGATGGCGCGGGTGATGGGCCCCTATATCGCCCCTCACAATCTGCGCGATACGAAGGTTGCCTATCAGCACGACCTTATCGAGCCGGGCAACTGGAAGCTGACGATGGAGAACAACCGCGAGTGCTACCACTGCGGTGCCAACCATCCGGAGCTGACCGTGCCGCTCTTCGCCTATGGCTTCGGCTTCGCGCCGGAGGAACTGGACGAGGTCGAGCGCCAGAACGCCGAGCGCTACGGCTGCATGGTCACCGACAGCCACAGCGCATGGGAAGCACAGGGCATCCCGTCGCGTTGCCAGGAGCATCTGGACGATATGGTGACCGGCTACCGCACCGAGCGGCTGCCGCTGGACGGCGCCGGGGAAAGCCATACGCTGGATACCAAGGCGGCCAGCCGCAAGCGGCTCGGCACCCTGCCGAGCGACAAGATGGGCGCCCTGCACTTCTGGACACAGCCCAATAGCTGGCACCACTTCATGGGGGACCACGCGGTCACCTTCTCGGTCATCCCGATCGACGCCAACCACTCCCTCCTGCGCACCAAGTGGCTCGTCCACAAGGACGCCGTCGAGGGCGTGGACTATGACCTGGAAAATCTCATCGGCGTCTGGATGGCGACCAACCAGCAGGACAGCGATCTGGTCGGCTATTGCCAGAAGGGCGCGAGGTCCAGCGCCTACCAGCCGGGCCCCTATTCCCCCCATACCGAGATGCTCGTGGAGAAGTTCTGCAATTGGTACATCAAGCGCATGCGCGCCCATGTCCAGCCGGGCCGCAGCGCCGACGCCGCCTGAAGCCAACATCAACGCCGAGGGCGATCCCGTGAGCCAGATGGACATTGCCGCCAAGCCCGCGCCGACGGGCTACTACGAGTGGGACCCGAACGAGGACGACGTCCTGATCTGCCGGGCGGTGCGGGCCGAGACGCATGACGTCAAGACCTTCGTCTTCGCGCCGCGCCGCGGGCGGCACTTCACCTACCTTCCCGGCCAGTTCCTGACCTTCGAGTTCGAGATCGGCGGAGAGACGATCTATCGCTGCTACACGATCTCCTCCTCCCCCACGCGGCCGGACACGGTGTCGATCACCGTCAAGCGCGTGCGCAACGGCCCGGTCTCCAACTGGCTGCACGACAATTTCCGCCCCGGCATGATGCTGCGTGCCACGGGCCCGATGGGCGAATTCTCCTGGGCCGTCTCGCCCGCCCAGCCCAAATACCTGCTCCTGTCGGGCGGCAGCGGCGTGACCCCGATGATGTCCATGGCGCGCAGCGCCTACGACCTGGCCGAAATCCGCGATACGCTTTTCGTCCACGCCGCGCGCTCGCCGGCCGACATCGTCTACCGGGACGAGCTGGACTTCATGGCCCGGCGCAACCGCTCCATCCGCGTGGCCCATATCTGCGAGGACGATGCCCCGCACGAATCCTGGACAGGGCTGCGCGGGCGGCTCACGCGGCCCATGCTGGATGCCCTCGCGCCCGATTTCCGCGAGCGGATCGTCTTCGTCTGCGGACCTGCGCCCTTCATGGCTGCGGTCCGCACGATGCTGGCCGAGGCCGGTTTCGACATGAGCCGCCACTTCGAGGAAAGCTTCAACTTCGAGGAACTGCCCGCCGCCGAGCGCGAGGCCGTTGAGGAAGCCTCGGAAGAGCTGGCCAGCGATACGGCCACCTTCCGGATCGAGTTCGCCAAGACCAAGCGGGTCGTCGAGTGCCCCTCCAACCTGACCATTCTGGACGCGGCGCGCCGCGCCGGCATGCGCCTGCCGTCGAGCTGCACCAAGGGGCTGTGCGGAACCTGCAAGTCCAAAAAGCTCTCGGGCGAGGTGGAGATGACCCATCAGGGTGGCATCCGCCAGCGCGAGGTCGACCAGGGCATGGTGCTGATCTGCTGCTCCAAGCCCTTGTCCGACGTCGTGATCGACCGCTGAGAGCCCAGCGGCATGCCGGCGCCCCCCGACCTTTCCGCATTGCGCAGCTTCGCCTTCCTGACGCTGCCCAACTATTCGATGGTCGCCGCCATGTCGGCCATCGAGGCGTGCCGGATTGCCAATTACCTGGCCGGTGAGACGGTCTATGAGTGGCAGGTCGTCAGCCTGTCGGGCGCCCCGGTCGAGGCGTCGAACGGCTTGTCCCTGGCGCGCACCGTGGCGCTGGCCGATGCGGCACGGGCCGATATCCTGTTCGTCTGCGGCGGGCTCGATATCCGCCATGCGATCGACAAGCGCCTGCTCGAGGAACTGCGCCGCCTGGCGCGGCGCGGCCAGACGCTCGGCGCGCTGTGCACCGGCAGTTTCGCCCTGGCGCAGGCCGGACTTCTCGACGGGCGCCGCTGCGCCATCCACTGGGAGAACCTCACCGCCATCGCCGAGGAATTCCCGGACGTCCATTTCGTCGAGGATATCTTCGTCATCGACAGGGACCGGGTCACCTGCACGGGCGGAACGGCGCCGATGGACCTCATGGCCGCGCTGGTGGAAGCCCGGCTCGGCCGGAGCGTCAAGAACAAGCTCGCCCGCCAGTTCATCCTGGAGCGGCTGCGCGGCCAGGGCGAAAGCCAGCAGCAGCCCCTGTCGCGGCAGGGCCAGGGCCACCCGGCGCTGGACCTTGCGGCCGACCTGATGCGCAAGACGGTGGATGCGCCCATGAGCGTCACCGCCATCGCCGCGCGGGCCAGCCTGTCGTCCCGCCAGCTCGAACGCCTGTTCCGCCAGCATACGGGCGTCGGCCCGGCCGAATACTACCTGTCGCTGCGGCTTGCCCATGCGCGCGATCTGCTGCGCCAGTCCGAACTCAGCATCACGGCCGTGGGGATTGCCTGCGGCTTCGTATCCCCCGCCCATTTTTCCGCCGCCTACCGCCGTCGCTACGGGCATACGCCGCGCAGCGAACGGCTGCGCCCGGCCGCGCCCGCCGCCGCAACGCAGGCCATCCTGGAGGATCTGCGCCCATGATCGCCCATGCCGACGCGCTGTTGAAACCCTTGACCATCAAGGGCCTGACCATCCGCAACCGTGTCATGTCGACCAGCCATGCGCCGGGCTACGGCAAGGACGGCAAGCCGCAGGAGCGCTACCAGCTGTATCACGAGGAAAAGGCCAAGGGCGGCATCGGCCTGACCATGTTCGGCGGCTCGTCCTCGGTGGCCATCGACAGCCCGGCCACCCCCTGGGCGCAGATTTCGGTGGCGGACGACAGCGTCATCCCCTTCTTCCAGTCCTTTTCCGAACGCATCCACCGGCACGGGGCGAAGCTGATGATCCAGCTCACCCATATGGGCCGGCGCACGCGCTCCGATACGGACAACTGGATGCCGACCATCGCGCCGTCCGTCCTGCGCGAGCCGGCCTCGCGCTCGGTTCCGAAGGAAATGGAACAGGAGGATATCGACCGTGTCGTCGCATCCTTCGCCGCGGCGGCGCGGCGGGCGCGCGACGGCGGGCTCGACGGCTGCGAGATTTCGGCCGCGCATGGCCATCTGGTCGATCAGTTCTGGTCCCCCTCCAGCAACATGCGGACCGACGCCTATGGCGGCAGCCTCGACAACCGCATGCGCTTCGGCATCGAGGTGCTGGAGGCCATGCGCACCGAGGTGGGCGACGATTTCGTTATCGGCATCCGCATGTCGGGCGATGAGATGCTCGGCAGCGGCCTGTCGCAGGACGATCTCATGACCATCGCCACCACCTATGCCGAGCGCGGCCTGGTGGATTTCCTGAACATCATCGGCGGCCAGGCGCGCGATCATATCGCCCATGCGGTGTCGCTGCCCAATATGAGCTTCCCCGTCGCGCCGTTCCTGTACCTGCCGAGTGCCCTGAAGCGCGAGGTCGACGTGCCGGTGTTCCACGCCCAGCGTGTGACGGACATCGCCAGCGCCGCGCGCGCCGTGGCCGAAGGCCATGTCGACATGGTGGCGATGACGCGGGCCCACATCGCCGATCCGCACCTCGTGCGCAAGCTGCAGGAAGGCCGCGCCGACGATATCCGTCAATGCGTCGGCGCGGGCTACTGCATCGACAGGATCTATGTGGGCGGCGATGCGCTCTGCATCCAGAACGCGGCCACGGGGCGCGAGGCGACCATGCCGCACGAAGTCACCCCCGGCCCCTCACGGCGCAAGGCGGTGGTGATCGGCGGCGGGCCGGCGGGCCTGGAAGCCGCCCGGGTTCTGGCCCTGCGCGGCCATGAGGTCGTCCTGTTCGAACGCCAGCCGGCGACCGGCGGCCAGATCACCCTGGCCGCCAAGGCCACCTGGCGCGAGGCGCTGACCGGCATTTCCCGCTGGCTGGACGCGCAGGTCGTCAAGCTCGGCGTCGACAGGCGCCTGGGAGTGGAGGCGAGCGCCGAGGCGGTCCTGGCCGAGCGGCCGGATGTCGTCATCGTCGCCACGGGCGGGCGGCCGGCCCTGGGCCACGCGCGCGGCGCGCAGGAGCACGCCGTCTCGACGGCCGACATATTGAGCGGCCGGGTCGAGCCCACGGGGACGATCCTCCTCTATGACGAGCAGGGGCAGCACAATGCGGCCTCGACCGCCGAACATCTGGCCAAGCGCGGCTGCCTGGTGGAACTGGCCACGCATGACCGCATGATCGGCGAGGAGATCGGCACGACCAACCAGCCGATCCACCTGCGCGAACTCTACAAGCTCGGCGTCGTCATGACGCCCAATATGGAGCTGATCGAGATCTACCCCGAAGGCAACCGGCTGGTGGCCGCCCTGCGCAACACCTACACGGATGCGGAGGAAGAGCGCGTGGTGGACCGCGTGGTGGTGGATTACGGGACGCTGCCCAATGACGGCATCTATGTCGACCTGAAGGACAAGTCCCGCAATCATGGGCAGATCGATCAGGAAGCCCTGGTCGCGGGCCGCCCGCAACCCGATAACCGCGACGGCTTCGCGCTCTACCGGATCGGCGATGCCGTCGCGGGGCGCAACATCCATGCGGCGATCTACGACGCGCTGCGCCTTTGCAAGGACCTCTAGCCCGGCCACCGGACAGGCACGCCCCATGACCACTGCCATCGGCCTTTTGGTACTCCTGATGCTGTTCGTGGCGCTGGCGCGGCTCGCTCCGCGCCTGCGGCTCTGGCACGCGGGCACCGCCGCGCCGGTGGACTGGCTGGCCGGGATCGCCGCCCTGCCCCGCCGCTATCTCAAGGACGTGCATGGCGTCGTCGCGCGTGATCCCTTCACGGCCCGCATGCACGCCATGGTGGCCGGCGGCCTGATCGCGGCCTCGCTGCTCGCCCTCCTGGCGCTGCTGCCGGGACTGGGCGAATCCGCCATCCTGGCGGCGCTGACCGGGCTGGCCTTTGCCGCCATGCTGGCCGGCGCGCTCATGGTCGGCCTGCGCCGCGCGCCGCCGACCCCGCCGCGCCTGTCGCGCGGGGCTTTCCAGATCCTGCCCCTCCTGCTCCTCTCCTATGCCGCGGGCGGCGCGCTGGCGACGCTGCCCCTCGGCCCGGCGCTCAACCTGGCCGGTTTTGCACTGGCCGTGGCGGGTGGCCTCGGCCTGGCGGTCCAGACCGGCAGCGGCCCGATGCGCCATGCCGTCACCGGAGCGCTGCATCTGATCGCCCATCCGCGCCCCGAACGTTTTGCAGGACGCGCCGATACGGCCCTGGTGCCGCTGGATCTTACGCAGTCGCGGCTCGGCGTCGCTGCGCCGTCCGACTTTGCCTGGAACCGGCTCCTGTCCTTCGATGCCTGCATCCAGTGCGGCCGCTGCGAAATGGCCTGCCCGGCCTTTGCCGCCGGCCAGCCGCTCAACCCCAAGCGGCTGATCCAGGACCTGTCCGCCGCCATGACGCCCGGCGGCAACCCGGCCTATCGCGGGCGCGGCTATCCGAATGCTCCGGCCGTCGCCGGGGTCAGCGGCATGGAGACTGCCATTATCGGGCAGGATGCGCTGATCCATCCCGATACGCTCTGGTCGTGCACGACCTGCCGCGCCTGCGTGGAAGAGTGCCCGATGATGATCGAGCATGTCGACGCCATCGTCGATCTGCGGCGATTCCAGGTCCTGGAGCGCGGCGCGGTACCGGACAAGGCGGAGGATCTCCTGGCGCGCACCCGCACGCAGGACGAACCCGGCGGACGCCGGCTTGCCGCGCGGCCGGACTTCGCCGCCGGCCTGCCTCTACCCCTGATGTCAGAGCGTGGACAGGCCGATATCCTGCTGTGGCTCGGCGAAGGCGCCTATGATCTGCGCTATGGCCGCTCGCTGCGCGCGCTCCTGCGGCTTCTCGACCTGGCCGGCGTGGACTACGCCATCCTCGGCGCAGAGGAACGCGATTGCGGGGATACGGCGCGCCGGCTGGGTGACGAGGCGACGTTCCAGCAACTGGCAGTCGACAACATCGCCACCCTGTCGCGCTACGCCTTCAACCGCATCCTGACGGCCGATCCGCATGCGCTGCATGTCCTGCGCAACGAGTATCCCGCATTGGGCGGGCACTACGAGGTCATCCACCACTCCGCCTTCCTGGACGAGCTGGCGGCAGATGGGCGGTTGTCCTTCGCAAGCCTGGCCGGGCAGGACGTGACCTATCACGACCCGTGTTACCTCGGCCGCTACAATGGGGAGGTGGAGGCCCCGCGCCGCCTGCTCGACCGGATGGGGCTGCACGTCCTGGAAATGGAGCGGCACGGCAAGCGGTCCATGTGCTGTGGCGGTGGCGG